>NZ_JBIWBS010000003.1:274921-418029 GCF_044761135.1 Lysinibacillus sp. NPDC097868
TCATTTTTATTTCATAGCGGAAAAATGCCATTAATCCAACACTTTTTCGCCACGTCTTGATGTCCGCTATGGCGCAGGCTTTCCGCGGGCACATCGTAAGCCACAACGGGTCGCTGTCGCGCCGCCTGTTGTGGCTTTCGTCTTGTGCTGTTCCCGCAGGAGTCACTCGCCTTCGCTACCATGGACTTTTGCTTTTATTTTATAATACTGGTCGAAATTTTATTATTTTAATTAAGCAGTCACACTTTTATTATGACTGTTGTCATTATCAGCACCATTTCCACCATATTTGTGCTGTGTTAAAATTTGAATCACTACAAGTACAATAAAAATTCCAAGACCTGCCCAATCTGAAAACTTTTCAGGATAGATAAGCAATAGACCAGCTATGATAGCAAATAAACGCTCAATCCATAAAACTTTACGGTACCAGAACCCTATTACACCTGCACCGATTGCAACCATTCCCGTAACAGCGGTAAATACTACCCATAAAATTTGCGGTATCGTCGTATCAATCATTAATAAAGCAGGTGAGAAAACAATCATATATGGAATAATAAATGCTGCAATAGCAAGCTTTGCAGAGTTAACGCCAGTCTTTATTGGATCTCCACCTGAAATACCAGAAGCAGCAAATGCGGCGAGTGCTACAGGTGGTGTAATATCGGCAATGATACCAAAGTAGAATACAAAGAAATGTGCCGATAATAAAATAACAACAGGCACTAAGTCTTGTGGTGTATTTGGTGATAATAATGCCACAATTGCAGGTGCTGCTATCGTTGACGTAATAACGTAGTTTGCAGTTGTTGGGGCACCCATTCCTAAAATTAGTGATGCAATCATAACGAAAACAAGCGTTAAAATAATGCTTCCTCCAGCTAATGCTACTAAACTATTAGCTAAACTTAAGCCTAGTCCTGTTTTGACAACTACTCCGACAATAATACCTGCACAAGCTGTTGCTGCTACAACACCTAATGCCGTACGAGCGCCCTCCACTAAAGCATCAACAATATCTTTTGGCTTTAAACGAGTATCTTTGTTGAACATTGTTACAGCAATTGAAATAACAATTCCGTAAAGTGCTGCATGCATAACAGGTGTTCCAGTTAACATCAAGACAATAATAGCAATAATAGGTAGTAACAAATATATCTTCTTGAATACTTCTTTACGATTAGGCATTTGATCATCACGTAAGCCTCTTAAGCCGACCCGTTTTGCTTCAAAATGCGTCATAATCCAAATGCCTGTAAAATAAAGCAACGCAGGAATTGCGGCTGCTTTTGCAATATCCCAATATGTAATGCCGCGTCCTATAAATTCTACCATTAGAAACGCCGCGGCACCCATAATCGGAGGCATTAACTGACCACCAGTAGAAGCAGCTGCTTCTACTGCGCCAGCAAATTCTTTACGATATCCAAGCTTTTTCATCATCGGGATTGTGTACGAACCTGATGTTACAACATTGGCTACAGAACTTCCTGAAATCATCCCTTGTAGAGCACTTGAGAAAACAGCTACTTTTGCTGGACCACCAATTAATTTTCCAGCGAAAGCTACGGCTAAATCATTAAAATACTGCCCAACCCCTGTTTTTACTAGGAATGCACCAAATAATAAGAACACAAAAATAAACGTAGCCGATACACTAATCGGTGTTCCTAAAATACCATCTGTTGTGAAATACATAAGATTAACAATGCTTTCAAAATCTTGCCCTCTATGCGCCATAAAGGCAGGGAAATAAGGACCAAAATAAGCATAAATTAAGAAACATGTTGCGATAATCATAATAGGCAAACCTACCGCTCGACGAGCAGCCTCAAGCACGAGAACAACAGCAATTAAACCTACTAAAAAGTCCAACTGTGTGATAGTACCATTACGATTAACAAGCTCCGTATAATTCAATGCCCAATACGAACCTACAACTACAGATAATAACGATAAAATATAATCAAACCATGCAATTTTATGCTTTGGCGCTTTTCTTCGAGCTGGGAATAATAAGAAAATAAGTGCTAACCCAAACCCTAAGTGGACAGTCCTTTGAATCGGTGCTGTAAATTGCCCGAAAATAGCAGTATATAATTGAAACAATGAAAATGCTAATAATCCAAAGAAAATTACATGCTTCATGATTCCTGAAATCGTACGCACATTTGATTCAATATCGTACTTTTCAAGTATTGCTTGTTGCTCTTCTGCCGATATTTGTTCAAATTCTTCTTTTACTTCATTGTTGCGTTCCTTCAGTTTTGTCATTTTAACCTAACTCCTTTCCATCTTTCATAAAGAGATATTCGCTTCACCTCAAATAAATAGGATTTACCCCTTTGTAAATCTTTTTTTAAATCATATTCATCATTTTTGTAAACAAACACAAGATCTAAGTCTAAATCCCCAATAAAAATTGTGAAATTATCAATGACTTCCTTGTCAAATTGTAGAAAATATTTACCATCTCGTTGTGTTAATGTTTGATTTTCTTCCGCGTAACCCGGCATGCCAATCGCTAAGTCTTCATACTCCATTCCTAACATTTGAATACGCTTCTCCTCTACGCATCGATAATATTCAAGCACATCAGATTTATGGATTGAATGTGTGTACCTTATACGGAAAGCATCATCAGCAGCGAATGGTATATAATGCACTTTCGGATTGTCTATACGTGTTTCTGTAAATGCGAATACCTTTTGAAGAGGAAGAAAAATAATTATGCCAAAACATATACAACATACGGCTATAACAAAAACGATTTTCCTCTTTCGCATCACATCTGTTCCCCCACTTTAAAAACTATCCGCTTTTTCACTTTACCTAAACGAAACAAAAAGGGCACGAAGCTTTACGCAATCCGAGCCCCTTTGTCTGTTTAGGAAAATGGTTATTCAATTTCTAAAATATTCACATCACATAGTCCAACTAGAAATTCCTCATTAGCTTGGAACTTGCGTTTTTTATTTCTTTTCATCAAAGTATTTTTGTGCACCTGGGTGAATATCAATGCTAATACCATCTAAAGCTGTTTCCTTTTTAATAAATGCACCTTTTGCATGTGAAATCTTATTCGTGTTGTCATAAATAGCTTTCGTCATTTCGTAAACAACATCGTCTGAAAGATCTTTATTTACTGCTAACATTGCAAGTACAGAAACTGTCTCTGTATCATTGGCAATACCGTAAGTACCAGCTTTTACTGTGTCTTTTGCATAGTAAGGGTATTTGGCAATGAGCTCATCCGCTTTACCAGCATCTACACCAATAATATTTACTTTTGTTGTTGCATTTAACGCCTCTACAGCTCCTGTTGGTGTACCGGCAGTTATAAATGCAGCATCAATTTGTCCTGATTGAAGACCATCAGTAGACTCACCAAAATCAAGATTTTGTGCTTTAATGTCATCCATTGTTAAACCATGAATTTCAAGTAATTGTTCAGCATTCGCATAAGTACCAGAACCAGGAGCACCTACAGAAACTTTTTTACCTTTTAAGTCAGCATATGTTTTAATACCTGAAGCTTCAGTTGTTACTAATTGCACAGTCTCTGGGTAAAGTGCACCTAAAGCGGCAATCGTATCAATTTTTTTACCATCAAACATTAATTTTCCTTCAGTTGCATAGTAAGCAATATCCGTTTGTACAAACGCAATCTCACCTTTACCCTCTTGCAAGGCAGTCATGTTAGCTGCAGATGCTTGAGAAACTTCAGCAGTTGTTTTAATGCCTGTTTCTGTTGTTATTAAATCAGCAAATGTACCACCTAATGCATAGTAAGTACCTTGCGTTCCACCTGTTAATAAACTTAAAAATTTTGGCTTTTCAGAGCTAGCTGCATCACCATTCGTATTTTCCTTATCATTCGAGCCAGTACCACTATCAGTTCCACAGGCAGCTAAAATTAATAACGCAATGGCACTTAATAGCATTAATAGTTTAAATTTCTTTTTCTTCATATTAATCTTCCCCCTTCGGAAATATTATAAGAATCTATTTAAAATTATCAAATTAAGTATAATTATGTCAATCTATTTATAGTAAATTCAGATAATTATATTTATACTTTTCGTCCCATTCTTCAATAATCACTATTTTCAAACAACTTCTTATTTACCCTTTATTTTTCTCTAATAAACTATTAAATTATATTTTATCAGAAAATACAATTAATTTAAAATGTATACATTCTGTATAAAAGTAACATTACACCCCTTTCCAATGGTCATTATTACAAAGAAAAGACTGTATCTATATTTCCCATAGATACAGTCTTTCTAGCTCTCTTATTCAATAACGCCACATGCAATTCTTGCACCAGAATTACCAGAAGGATCTGTTTTATAGTCGTCCGCCGATTCATGAATAACTAACGCTGTACCCTCTCCATCAAGTAAGGAATTTTCTACATTTTTTTGTAAAGAGACACCTTCAGCTACGAAATTTAAATCTACAGTACCATCTTCCCCAATTTCTAAATTTGGTAAGTCACCTAAGTGATAGCCCTTTGGATTTAATGTACCATGCTCTTTATTTGTCGGATTAAAGTGAGGACCCGCTGATTCAAACGTTGGTGGTTCACACTTTCCTACAGAATGAATATGAATACCATGTGTTCCTGCTGGTATGCCACTTAAAGCTAATGTCACTTTGACCCCATTGTCCTCTTCTTCAAAATAGGCATTTCCATAGCTTTCGTTGTTAGAACCAATTACTTTTGCAGTTGCCGTTAAAGATGATTTTGTAGCGTTTACCGCTACTTTATCCTCTTTTTTATCAAAGAAGCTGCATCCTCCGACAAATACGGTCAAAGAAATAATTAATATAGATATTTTTTTCATGTTATTACCTCCTCTATTTCTGATGGTACCCATCTCACCCACTACTTATGCAATATGTATTGGTGATTTCTCATCACTTATCAAAAGGTAATATAATAACTTCTGCATCTAAATGGCTTTGTATTAAGTAATGCTACTCCGATGATTACTGTTCAAGTCGCTCCCTTTATAGCAGGCATTGCTCTAAAAACAAAGCACGTGCTAGCGAGGGTTGCTACTGACAGAGTGATTTTCGGAAATCAACGGCAGCTGTTATTTTCAATGAAAAAGGACTATATCTATATAAGATATAGTCCTTCTCTATTATGATTGAATTACGCCACAAGCAATTCTTCCACCAGATTCACCAGTAGGATCAGTCATGTAGTCGTCCGCTGATTCATGAATAACGATCGCAGTGCCCTCTCCATCTAGTAAAGAATACTCTGCATCTTTTTTTAAAGTGACACCTTCTGCCATAACAGTCATTTTAGCCGTGCCATCCTCAGCTATTTCTAAATTCGGCAAGTCTCCAAGGTGGTGTCCGTTCGGATTATCCTTCCCATGCTCTTTAAAAGTTGGGTTGAAGTGGCCACCGGCTGTTCCAAAATCTGGACCTTCACATTTTCCAGTTTCATGTATATGCATGCCATGTAATCCTTTTGCCTCTGCAGGAAAACCACTTAAATTTAATGTCACCTTAACACCATTATCCTGCTCTTCAAAATAGGCATCTCCATAGCTTTCATTATTAGAGCCTATTACTTTTGCTTTTGCTGTTAAAGGGGCGTTAGCTTCCTCCTTATTACTAGCACATCCAACCAAAAATACACCTAAAGAAATAATCAATAAAGTTGTCAGTTTCATTAAATTACCTCCTTTTTTTATAGTTTATCACCTGTCTAAATACTTGTGCAACTAATAACTAGGCATTTATCCTCATAGCAAAAATAGGGATTTCTCAGAAAAAACACTGAGAAATCCCTATTTTAATTAATTTAAAATTTTCACTGTAACTGTTCTTACACCCCAATTACGGGCTTGTCCGTCTGAGGGAATAAAAACATCAATTTTATTACCTTTTATTGCACCGCCAGTATCAGCAGCAATCGCTTCACCATAACCTTCAACCCATACCTTTGTTCCAAGTGGAATAACTCGTGGGTCAACAGCAATTACTTTTAAATTTGGATTAGAGCGTATATCAGTACCGTTCGCTGTAATACCTGAGCAACCTGTACAATAAGCCGTATAAGCTGTAGCACGCATAGTATATGTTTGGCCATCTTGGTTAGATGGCGCACTCGCAGCTGTTGTTACCGGTTTTGGTGTAGTTTTCTTCACAGTACTCGAAGAACTCGAAGTACTTGCTACACTCTTTTCTGTTTTAGGTTTTGCTGCTGATGCCTTAACAGCTAAAGTGTCTCCAACTAAAATTAGATCAGTTGAAAGGTTATTCCATTCTTGTAAATCTTCAACTTTCACATTATAAACTTTTGCAAGGCTGAATAATGTGTCTCCAGCCTCAATATGATGCGTCTCGTCGGCCGTATCCTCTTTTAGAATCCTTTCGATACTCAAGGTTTGTTCTGGATCAACCCATATGGAATCAATTTCATCTAATTCCTTCAAATCGGCTAAACTCAGATTAAAAATATTGGGTAATCCCCACAGTGTCTCGCCAATCTGACCAGTATATGCTGCCTTAGCGGAAGTGGTACTCCCGAACATCCCCATGCCAAGAGTCAATGCTACAGCTAATGCTATCGCTTTTTTCTTCATAATAAGTAATACCTCCAGTTGTTTAATTTTTCTGCATTCTGTTGCTAGCACACTAGAGAATTAGGCTCTTAAATATGCACGCAATATTGTAGAATGTTTCTAAATTTCACAGGACATCGGACCTGATATTACAAATTATTACTATTTAAACAAGATTTTATACAAATCCAATCATTTTTTTAGCAAATTAAACATTTAAATGGAAAATATAGCTCGTATTACTACTAACCATTTGCATATTTTATATAATGGAAATACAGCTTATTTAACCGATAATAAAGTAAAGGGGATATCTAATAGATTCAATCTTATAAAGTAGAAATTGCTTATGGGGTAGTACAGCTAGTACTAAACGGAGAATAGGAAGTTGGTCAATTATGTTGCTAAACATACTTATAGTTTTTAATATCTCTATAATTGTAAAATAAATATTAATTAACCTAATAATAACAAATCAAATATTGTTAGTAATATCTACAGTGCAACATAGTGAGGTTGTATATGTATACTAATCTGAAAGTTGGTGTCCTTCTTTGATTCGGGTAATTATAGCAGACGATGAGCCGTTAGCTCTTTTAAACATGGAAAAAAAGTTAGAAGAATTTGATTCAGTAGAAGTTGTTAAAGCATATTCAACGATTCACGACTTGTTGGATGAGGCACCGACATTAGATTTTCATGTTGCCTTTTTAGATGTGGAAATGCCAGGTATGAACGGTTTGGAGATTGCTCAAATATTAAAAAAATGGAAAAAGGATGTCCGTATTGTATTTGTGACCGCGTATCGAGATTATGCTGTTCAGGCTTTTGAGATTAATTCTCTGGACTATTTATTAAAGCCCATTTCTAAATCTCGCCTTGAGACTACTATTAATAGAATACAGGAACTCTTCCAAATAGAAACAACAGTCTCAAAACAAGTACAACAGATTGAGCCTTCCCTTAGCATCCATTGCTTAGGTGGATTCACCGTCTTCCACAACAAGAACATCGTACATTGGAGAACTGTTAAAACAAAAGAGTTATTTGCCTTTCTCTTATCTAATCTCAACAGTCATATACCACGTGATACAATCATTGACGCCTTATGGGCTGAAACAGAATACAAAAAAGCTAGAGTACAACTGCATACAACGGTTTCTTATTTACGCACAACGCTTTCATCTTTAGGCTATTTCAACGTATTGCAATATGCAAATGGGTGTTATATTTTACAATTAGAAAATTTCCATTGTGATGTTCTGGAATTGGAGCAACTGTTAAAAAACAAAGAAGCGTTTGGGGAACTTGATATAGAAAAAGCAGAATTATTTATTCAAAATTATCACGGAGAGTACATGGCGACACTAGATTACTCTTGGATTCATAGTAAAGCAAATTTTATTCATAACCAACTGACACTTTTACTTAGTTATTTAGTCGAGCATTATACAACAAAACATAATGCAAAAAAAAGAGAGCAAACTTTATTATTGATGATCGATTATAATCCTTATGCTGATAATACTATCCAACAGCTTATTCAACACTATATTGAAGAAGATAATCGGGCAAATGCAGTAAGAGTATACAATACCTTTAAGAAAAACCTGTATGCAGACCTTGGTATTCTACCCAATCCAGAGACAATTGCGTTATATGATACTATAGCGCAAGAATAAAAATGATGTAGCTGCCTCCAAACAATCGTTTTTCAGAGTCAGCTACATTTCTTTTGAGTTCATTGATTAACAACATTCGATAAATCTTCAACTATACGTATACAATTTCTTCCTGATTGTTTTGCTTCATATAATGCTTGGTCAGCAATAGCAATTAACTGATTTGGGCTGCTAAAAGTGGAAGCAAAAACTGTTACTCCTGCAGATAAAGTAACCGGGCGTCCGCTAGGATTTTCTGCTAACGCTTGTTTAATCCGTAAATCTTCTGCTAAATTGACAGCATCTTCGATTGCAGTATTCGGTAAAATAACCATAAACTCCTCTCCTCCATATCTAAAACAGCTCCCCTGCTGATGCACACTTTCCTTCATTTTGCTTGCAAATGCTTTTAAAACTTCATCGCCCACTGTATGACCATATGTATCGTTCACATTTTTAAAATCATCTAAATCAATTAATATTATGGCATGTGGCACTTTTTCTGTAATCAATTTGTTTAATACATGATCCATACTTCGACGATTTGGAATCCCAGTTAATGAATCTAATTTCAACTGGTCTGTCAATTCATCAATTGTATTTTGTGAGTCTGCTATTGATTTTAACATGACATTTTTCAGGTTACTCGCCTCTACATACCAGTCATCAACTGATTGTAAAGAGCTGATTTTATTACCATTCCGTCCGCTTTTAGAAATTTCATGTAGAGGTCGGGTAATTTTCAAAGTTAGCCACAATACCAATATGAAAACGATTACAAACATTAATATTAAAGGCAATAATACTTTTTTTAAGAACATACTTATAGAGTTAACTTCTTCCTTTTGCACCTGATTTACGGCTTGTTTAAACTTGTCTTTTGTTAAAGCTTCTGTTTCAGCATTTTGTAATCTCTCTTGTACATATTTTTCAGCTATATCCGAAACTTCTGCTATATACTCTTCCTGCATGGCAAGTTTAGATTGTACGAGCATTTCGTTAAAGCCTTGATAACTAATCCAAATACTGATACTAGATGTAACGAGTACAACAATAATCATCATACTAATAATGACAAACGATAAATTTAACTTGAGTTTCTCCACAATAGATCATTTCTCCCATTGAGATGATATTTTGCAAAAGCTATATACGATTTCAATATTAAAAGTTTTTATTTATCATCATACGTCATACCTCTTAAAAAATACTTAACAACTAATAGTTTTAACCTGTTTCCGAAGAAGTTAATTACTCAAAAAGAACTAAAAAACTTCTTTTTAGTTACATAAAGTTTTCTTTTATAGAAAAGTACGTTTTCTTTTTGTTAATTCCATGGCATGGTAAAACAATACAATAAATTATTTTGCTTACAGGAGGCTCTATGTAGCGTTGAAAAAAACCATCGTACGCCATTTACTAATTATCGCTTTGATTTTTATCGTCCTTACTATCTTCCGCATACTTTGGCTAGTATATTTTATGCCTTCTAATGACCAACCAACTGCACAAGCTGGTATTTTAGATATGCGCAACTACTCTTTATCAGAAAATGAAGTTTTTCAAATGAATGGGGAATGGATTTATTATCCTGACGTATTGTTAGATACGACTAACACCCCTCATCTAGAACAAACTATTAGAACTATTCCTATGCAAGAGACAGCAGTAGAGACACAACACTATGGCACTTATCGTTTAAAAATTTTGTTAAATGCTTATGAAGGTTCAGATTACCGATATGCAATTCAAGTTCCAGAAATCTCAACAGCCTCAGCATTGTATATTAACGGCAAACTTGTAGGACAGTCAGGCGAAGTATCAACAAATGCTAGTAAGCATAAAGGGCAGGCCGCTCCTTACACTGTATATTTTACAGAAGAGCAGCCCGAAATTGATGTCATTTTACAAGTATCCAATTTTGATACGCCATCGAATGTACTTATAACGAAACGAATTTCATTTAGTTCAGCATCAGCTATGACGCACTATCAACTCATTACGGAATTATCACTCGTAGCGATTTCAATGTTACTTATTTTATTTGCATTGTTTAGCATTCTTGTCTTTCTCTTTATTTATCGCAAAAAAATAGTATTGCTGTTTACAGTAGGCTTTCTTTTACCTTTGGCTGATGAACTCATTACAAACAACCGTTCAATTCTGGATTGGTTTCACTTAGATTATGTATGGTCAATGAAGCTATCAAATATTATTTATCTCGGTGCTTCATTTTTCTTTGTGCAATTTATTCGCATCTTGTTAGTTAAATATCAACAAGCAAAATATTTTCAATTGTTCTCAATGTTATATACCATAGGAGCACTTCTCATTGTGCTATTGCCTAATCAATGGCTATACACAGCAAACCTAGTGTTTTTTATGCTCTATATTGTTTCCTTTTTATATGTCTTAACACTTGCCTTGAAGGAGTACATAGGTAATCAGGAAAGTTCAGCTTTTATCGCGTTTACAGCCATTGGCACAACAAACGGTATTATCTGGGGCCTTATAAAACTGTATTTTGTATTAACTATTCCGTTCTATCCGTTCGACTATTTAATGATTGCACTTGGCTTTTCAGGTTATTGGTTTAAACGTTTTTATGAAAACCAACAACAAATTAATCTATTAGTTGCTCAATTGCAAAGAGACGGGGAATTAAAGGATGAATTTCTATTAAGCAATGCACAGAAATTATGGGATCCTATGAATAAAATGATTACCCTAGGGCAAACAATCTATGATAATCCAAACAATAGTTTCGTCACAGAGGATAAGCAGAATTTAAAATATTTAATTGATATTGGACGAAGCATGTCGTTTACGCTAAATGATATATTGGATTATACACGCTTAAAAGATGGGAATTTACATCTCCATAAGAAAAATGTGCGTATTCAAGGAATTGTTTCAGGTATTTTTGATATGCTACGTTTTATCTCAGCTGGAAAACAAATTCAAATGACTTCTGCCATTGCACGGGACTTCCCTCGTGTACTAGCGGATGAAAAACGACTAATTCAAATACTTTTCAATCTCCTACACAGCGCTATTAAATATACGAACGCTGACTTAATAGAAATTAGCGCAACAATTGAAAAAAATATGGCCGTTATTCATATTAAAGATACAGGCTCTGGAATAGAAAAAAAGGATATGATACTTCAGGATTATCTATTTTCTTCTGATCCAGGGAAGGAAGATAATGATAGAATGCATCTAAGTTTACTGGTTTCTAAGCAACTAATTGATTTACATGGAGGGTCATTACTAATCTATTCTAGTCCGAATAAAGGCTTTGATTTATTTTTCACCATACCAATTGCCGATGAGACGGAAAATGAGGAACAGATGAATGATGAACAACAAGAGAAGATACTTTTATCAGCAAGTACTACAAACTTAGATGCCACACCTTCTGAAAAACAGTTTAAAATTTTAATGGTTGATGATGATCCTGTTAATTTAACAATGATGCGAAGTTTATTTTCCGCTATAGAATATGACATTACAACAATCACAAGTAGCGAAAAGGTAATGGAATTGTTGCCTACGAAAAGGTGGGATTTAGTTATTATTGATGCTATGCTACCTTATATTTCTGGGTATGCTTTAATCGAAAATATTCGCGAGCATTATTCCTTACTCGAGCTACCAATATTATTGTTAACTGCTAGAAGTAATCCCGAAGATGTTTATACTGGATTTGCTCACGGTGCAAATGATTATGTAACAAAACCTATTAATGCGCTGGAACTAAAAGTACGGTGTCTGGCTTTAATCGATTTAAAATACAGCATTAATCAGCAACTACATTTGGAAACCGCTTGGCTTCAGGCACAAATACAGCCTCATTTTTTATATAATACGCTTAATACAATTGCCTCACTTAGTACAATTGATCCAAATCGAATGATTGACTTAATGCACCATTTTGGTAAGTATCTACATGCGAGTTTTGATGTGAGGAATTTACAAAGAGTTGTACCACTTGGTGATGAACTAGAACTCGTCCGTTCGTACCTATATATCGAACAGGAACGTTTTGGGGAGCTATTACAAATTGAATGGGATATCGATGAACAAATTCAAATTGAGATACCCCCTATTTCATTGCAAACTTTAGTAGAAAATGCTTTACGCCATGGCGTATTGAAACAAAAGAACGGCGGGACTGTTTGTATTCGAATCAAAGAGTATTCAGATTATGTAGCCGTAAGTGTTATTGATGACGGTATTGGTATAGAAGCCAGTACATTAGCACAATTGCTTTCCGATACTAATACAACAAGTAGAGGCATTGGCTTACGCAATACTGACCTACGCCTTAAAAGAATTTATGGGCAAAGGTTGCAAATTAAAAGTACACCGAATGAAGGCACAACAATCACCTTCAACATCCCAAAATAGTGACAGGCACTCACACAATTTATGTTTAATCAAAGAAAAATCCACGGAGTCTCCTGCGGGAATAGCACAAAACGTAAGACGCTATAGGCGGCGCAACAGCGACGATTGCGGCTTACGGTGTCCCCGCGGAAAGCGCAGTGGATTTTTACGATTTCAGAAGCGAAGTGACAGGCACTCACACAATTTTTACGATTTAACAGGCTGTTATTTTGTATGCATCGATTACCATATTACGGGCTTAGCTACCATTAGCCATAGCATAATGAGCAGTAATACAATATACATCCATGCCTTTCGATGTAACAGTGAGGAAAATTTTTGCTGATTGTATGCTGGCGTATTAAATGTTCTAATCGTCGGTTTAAACGCTCGCGCCAAAAAGACGATGGAACCTGCCATAACAAGAAATGTTAAAAGTACCCAAGATGTTGTCCATGGATATCCTCCACGCCACATTAATAAAATGCCCGAGGCAACTAGAACATGTCCAGCATGTTTAACAATCGTAATCGCACCCTGAAATACTTGGATATACGGTGGCATTTCCTCATGCGCAGCTGTACGCATTTTCTTTACTATTGCTAAAACTACGAACAATGGCCCAATCGAAAGGATAGCACTTAAAATATGTATATATAGAAGAAGTGTATAAATCGATATCATAATGCATACTCTCCCTTTAATAAGTCTTACTAATTATAGCATTCCTCATTATGTTCTCTCATTCTAAATGTGAATCCTTTGTAAACGTAGCGTGAATCATTGTAAAATTGTTTGAAATCTACACAATGAGGGTATTGATTATAGTAACATGCACTTATAGAACAAAAAGGAGTGATTCTTATAGGAATTCATCAATTTTTTACAAGTCTTAATGATCTAGAACGTATTATTCGTTGCCCTGGCCGCTTCAAATTCGAAGAGCATAATGTAGCTGCCCATTCTTGGAAAGTTTCACAATATGCCATGTTTTTTGCTACACTTGAAGAAATGAATGGCGCTACAGTAAACTGGAAGTCGTTATATGAAAAAACCATCAATCATGATTTCGCTGAAGTATTTATCGGTGATATAAAAACTCCTGTTAAGCATGCTAGTCCTGAGCTTAAACAAATGCTCGCACATGTGGAAGAAAAAATGATGGAAAAATTCATTATTAATGAAATCCCAAAAGATTTCCAGGACATCTTTTTCGAGCGTATGAAAGAAGGCAAAGATGCAACACTAGAAGGACGTTTGCTTGAATTCGCAGATAAACTAGATCAATTTTATGAAGCATTTGCAGAATTAAAGCGCGGTAATACTGATATGGAATTCGTCTATATGTACCAAACAGCGCTGTCGAAGCTTTTAGCTATTCCCCTTCCAGCAACAGTCCAATATTTCCGTACTGAAATATTGAAAGATGCTGTTAAGGAGAAAACACATATTGATATTCAAACGCTAACGAATGAAGTATTAAACACAAACAAATAACGTGCATGTACAAGTTTTCCGATGAATTGATCGACGGAAGGCTTTTTTTATTTCCTAAAAAAAGTCGTATAATAGGAGTGATGGGAGGGAAAATTTTGTCACATGAATGTTCAATAGTAGAAGATCTACTACCTTTATATAAAACTAAAGGTCTACAAGCAGATACAACTGAATTTGTTGAACAGCATTTAGCTACATGTAAATACTGTCAGCAATTGGCCGCAACGAAGCTTTCATCTAATCAAAACTTATCAATGAAAAGTACATTAACATTTTTCCACCTCGTTTTTATCGTGCTATCTTTTATGTTTGCACTCAACTCATCCTTACTTGGTGATCATAAAAGCTTTGTCGCGTTATACGCCCTTTTTGGCTGTCTTACTTATCTATTCTATAAAAACATTTGGATAGTCTTCGCAATAAGCTCTATACCTGTTTTTGTATGGGCAATCATTAATAATTTTAGCAATCCACTCTATATTCAGGGCCTCTCCTTTATGGATATAAGTGCACTTATCATTGGCGCTAGCTATATAGCTCTATTACATACGATTTTCGCCTTGCTTGGCTCTGCCTTTGCTATTATTTTACGAAGGTTTTAAATGAAAAAGCATCTCTCGTATGAAAGATGCTCCTTATCATTCCAGCTATTAGGCTTTTTTCACGAACTCTGATTTTAGTTTCATTGCACCGAAGCCGTCAATTTTACAATCAATATTGTGGTCACCTTCAACAAGGCGAATACTTTTAACCTTTGTGCCAATTTTTAAAGTCGAAGAGCTTCCCTTTACTTTTAAGTCTTTAATAACTGTTACTGCATCACCATCTGCTAACAAGTTACCATTTGCATCTTTTACGATAAGTGCATCTGACTCCTGCTCTGTTGCACTATTGCTCCATTCATGCGCACATTCTGGACATACAAAGTTTGCGCCATCCTCATATGTGTATTCAGAATTACATTTCGGACAATTTGGATATGTTGCCATTTCCGCTTCCTCCCTTTAATTTTCGTTAGGTAAATGATTACGCTCCTATCTTTACACACTTACTATAATTTCGCAAAGGTTGTTCGCATTTTTTGTTCGTATTTGTGAAAAATATATGAAGCTATTCCATATAATCCAAGCGTTTTATATGTATAAATTCCATGTTTTATAGCATGTGCCCATTGACTTTTTTTCATAAACCATCTTGCTTGCAAGTTTGTTTATCATGCCGTATTATATCCTTAAAGGCTGCATTGTTCGTATAATATTAAGTTTTAACCTTTAAGCTGTAAAAGGGAGTTTTATTATTGGAGTTGGAATGACGGGCCTCACACCTAGGTGCATGAGGATAAGCAGGAAAACTTCTGCGAACACCCACTTTGAGGAGTGGTGGTTTAAAACTTTCTATAAGACATACGGCATACGCGGCTTTTACTTTAAATGTTGTTATATCAAGCTTTATATAGCATCTTAGCCAATTTGGTTAAGGTGCTTTTTTCATACCAAAATAACCGATGGGGTTAAATTGGGGTTAAACTTCTTTGTAAATGATGATAAATAATAATAAACCGTGTTTACGGATAAGTTCTAGTAATTATTTGCTAAATATTTTAGATGAATGTTTTTTCGCATTTTTGTTTCCTAACATTCCATGATTTACATGTTATAATCTATAAATAATAAATATTCGTACGAACATGGAGGTTAAAATATAAATTATGAATCTAATCACTACTGCAGCAATGTATCAAATAAATTCTGAATATGTTCAGGAGAGAAAAAATCGTCATAACTTAATAATTTGTAAGAAAACAGAAGATCGCATATCCAAATACCCTGCATCTGCTGTTTTAACAGCTGGAGGGTCTGGCGCTGGTAAATCCCATTTTATAGAAAAGCTATTCTTGAATTCATCAGATGAAGACTATGTTTTAATAGACTCTGATAATATAAAAGAAGAATTACCTGAATATGTAGAAGCTGTGAAAGAAAAGAATTTAGATGCTGCAGATATTGTTCACAAGGAAAGTGGGCATATTGCTGATTCGCTTTTAGAATTTTGTGTCTCCAAAAACTATTCTTTTATATATGATGGTACAATGTCCAACTATGATAGATATGACAAATTAATTACTAAATTAAAGGATTCTCAATTTAATATTAGTGCCTTATACGTTGATATAGATGTTAATATTGCTTTAAGAAGAGCAATAACACGTGCGCTGAAGACTGGACGTGCTGTACCAGAGGATGTAATAAAACTAACCAATGTAGACTCAGCCAAAACTTTTCACAAGTTATTTCCACGGTTTGACGAAGCAATCATGTTCAATAATTCTAAAGAGTTTCATGCAAATAAGGACATTATTCCCTTCGCAATAAAAGAGCATAGAGCATTAAAGCCTGTTAGTTTCGACGAATATAAATTGTTTATCCAAAAAGTAAATTCTTAGTTTACCTCCATTTTTTGTTAAAACTTTATCAAAAGACACCTTTTTTACAAAAAAGTTGTCTTTTTTTTAATTTAATTCAAAAAAGGATGTCTTTTTTTTGATTTAATGGGTATATTAATATTAACTATAATTTAGGGGGAGATAATATGGTCAATGTATTCGGTAATATGGTTAAGAAACTTAAAGATGAACAATTCATCAAAAGTGTTTCTGAGAGTATGCCTCCTGAACCTGAAATCACTCCTGAATTCATGGAGTCCTACAACCAATATCAAAAAAGAGCAGCTGAGCGTAAAAAAAAAGGTAAACAATTACAACTTATCTAATATAAACATTTTTAGTTCTACCTGCCAATAAAATACTTCTATAAAAACAAGAATGTTGATTTAACTGCATTCTTGTTTTTTTGTCAAATAGATAAATACCTCTTACTTCCAATCTGATTATTATTTTAGTACCCAGAATTCTCAAAGAGATGATTTAACAAACAACAAAAGACCACCCATAGGTAGTCATTTTACAAATATTGATTAACGATTGGGATTTCGATCAATAAATTCCTCAATTTCATCAGCTAGTCTATATACAAGATCGAAATAATCCCTCTCTGTCATAACGCCTTTTTTTCTCCATATTTGCATTTCTTCATAATGGAAATTATAAAAATATCCTTCCACCTCTTTTCTTTCAATACCTTTTTTCTTGGCCATTTCAGATATAGAAAGACCTTCATTCCAATTGTGATTATATTCCTCCATGCTCATCCCTAAGAAATTACATATTGCCTCATAATCGTATTTAACATGATATATTACCGTTCCTTCATTTTTTTCTTCTTTTTCTTGTTTATTTTCTTCTGCATGAATTAATGTTGAAAAGGATAAAACTAAGGTTAATAAAAGAAAAAAACTTTTAAAAATGAATTTCATTATAGAACCTCCAATCTTTATTAAATTTAATGTGTGAGGATTTAGTAATAACTATGTGAACACCTACTTTCCACTTTCTCTCTACCTTACCAACCAATTATTTATATTCGGTTTGCTATTTATTTGTGTACGAACATCACGTTCATTTAGCCAGTTATAAAAAGGTACTGGACGTTCTCTGTTAGCAGTTTCTTCTAAAGTAGATGATCTACTCGACTTGCTTTTTAAACGTTCAATAGCCTTATTGTATGCTCCTACAAATACAGCTCTTAATGTACTAGTAATAGTCAATGTACCGTTGGCAATATCACGGATTATGTTAGCTAAAACATCTTTAACGTTCACAAAATCACGTATATCGTTAATTTCTGTTGCTAATATGCAATTATGCAGTTGGTCTTTTAATTCATCATGTAATGGCAATGAATGCATGAAATCGAATAGCATCACTTGATACTCGTTCATATATTCTTTTTTCTTTTCAGCTTGCAAAGCCAATTCATTTTCAAGACTCATAATATTAATTGCTTGTTTAGAACTTAAAAGATTAAAAGAGTTTAAAGATAGGTTTTCAGATTGTTGCGCATCAATCTTACTCTCACAAGGCTTTTCATCATTTACACGCTCAGACATTGACGGTGAGACATTGTAAGGCCTAATGATATAAATACTTGCTCCTTGTCCACCTTTGCTTTTTACTGTTGTTTCTTTCTTAATGATTTCCAAGGATTCCAGTTTTGTAATTGCTCGATAAACTGTCTTTGTGCTGATCTCCAATGCTGCAGCAATTGTAGCAGCTTTCAAATGACAAGCTCCTGGATGCTCCAAAGCATGACTAGCAAGTTTGAAAACGATGGCACGTTCTGATTCAGTCAAATCATAATAATGTGCTGCCATGTGTTCTTCTACAGCTGTGTCCATATCTGCTATTGAATCAAATGTTTTGTAAGTTGCTAAGTATTCAAATGCCATCGTTTTCGCCTCACTTTCATTATTTTTATAACTAATTAATGATAATATATACCACTAAAATTATATTGTAAAGTATTTTATAATTTTTTAGTGATATTTTATTTATTTTTAATTATCATTTGGTGTATTATAGTTATAAGAAGAAAAACGAAAGATGGTGTTTATATGGGAATGGCGAAAAAAATCAAAATACTTATGGTTGAAAAGGATTTAACGATTTCCGAACTTGCTGAAAAAATGGGTACCTCTCAACCTAACCTTTCTAACAAACTAAAACGTGACAATTTCAACGAAAATGAATTAACTCACATTGCACAAGTGTTGGAAGTGAAATATGAGGCTAATTTTGTATTAGAAGATGGTCGAAAGATTTAAAACTGATAACTAATTGTGGGGTGTTAAAAATGGAAGTTAAAGATTTAATAAGAAAAATAGCCGCTAAGCAGAATAAGGCTATTAAAGAAGCTATTCAATATCGATTAAATGAAGGCTATTCTTTAGATGATTTAGAAATCAAATATGATACTGCTACCACAAAAAAGAAAAATGTTATTAATTCTACACTAAAAATTGAAGTCAGAGTGATAGATAAAGCAGATAACTAAAGGGTTATCTGCTTTTTTATATGTACTATTGGAAGGATTTTCTATAGAATGTAATTACAATTATCTAAGGAGGGCATGATATGGATACAATCGCGGAAACTATAAAATTTGCAGGCTTTGGAAAGAAAAAAGCAATGGCTAAACAGATTCAAATGTTTGATGATAGACTAACCGACCAAGGTGAAACACTTCTAGCTGTATGTGCATCTGTAAAAGGTACGAAACAGCTTTATGTAACTGATAATCGTATCATTCTACATGAAATCAAAGGCATTGTTTCCAATGATGAAAGAAGCATTCCTTTAGCCTCTATTAGTAGTATCAACATTTCTAATAAGCTTGTTTACTCTACCATTGAAATAGTATCTACTGGTAATAAGGCTATCATTGATGATGTACCAGCCCATATTGCACTTGAAATTAAAGCAGGCATCGAGAACCTAAAAACGTTGTCTAAAACAGCATCTATTCCTGTAGCTAAAGAGGAAAAAGATATGTTTAATGTTGCCGATGAAATTCGAGAATTAAAGGATTTATTAGATGATGGAATACTAACACAAGAAGAATTTGACGCGAAGAAAAAGCAATTATTAGGAATCTAGTCACTCAAAATGAGTGGCTTTTTTTATAAAAAGATTTAACAAAAGAGTAAATAAATTAATTAAATCTGTTGACGTTAGTAAATAGATATAGTATAATAAAAGTATAGAAAGGAGGTGAACAAAATGGATTATGATAAGGTTCTTGCTTACTTAGTAGCTATCGCAACAATCGCAAACTTACTTACAAGTTCAGCGAAAAACATAAGCGATATGAAAAGTAAGAAAAAAGAAAAGCGACGCCCCTCTACCAAAGGAAAACGTCGCAAGTAACTCTTAGAAGGAGGTTAGCGCCTCCTTCCCTATAATCTTATCATATCCTAATAATTATGAAAAACATCGGATATATTGTTGCGTTGGTATTTGCCTTGTACATTTTAACGGACATGGTTAACTGGAAAGAACCAAAGTTTTTTGATTACTCAATGATAGTCATTTACTCAATATGCTTTATCTTGGTTATTATTAATATCATTGTATTTTTTAAAAAGAAAAGAGGTTAGTGGATTGACTGAATACAAAGCAGCGAATAAAGAAGAATTTATTAAATTGGTACAATCAGAAATATTAAATACCTCAGAGGTTATAGAGGAATTGCAAATATCTCGCCAGGCATTAAATTCACTTGTAAAGCGCGGTAAGTTAGTTCCTGTAAAGGAATTAAGTCGCGATCGATTATTCTTAAAAGAAGACATTGAAAGTCGAAAAGATACAGCTAAAGGACTTCAATCAAAGTATAGACCATATGATGAATAGACGATAAAGACCAGGTACTCATGTGAGCGCCTGGTCTTTATTTTGGTGACTTAATAATAATTTTTCAACCTGTGTTTTCAAAGCCATATTTGCATAAGTTAAGACTAAATCCTCACCAGCTGTGGCAACAATTAAATCGCTAAAATATTCATTAGTCTTTTCCCACCGTATTACTCTTATTTTATCTTTTGCCAACAATCTTTTAGAGTTGTAACATTCTTGCGAAATGTCGTCTAAAAGCTTATCGAGTATTGGCAAATATACCTTACTCATTTTAAGACTTTCAATCACTTTATAATCACGCTGTAATGTCTGTACTGCCATATCATAAACTACGTATTTATGAAGTAGTCGCCTTTGTTCAAAACTTATCATACAACTGAACGCTCACTTTGAATGACTGGAACAACCGCCAATACACTATCAATCATAAATATACGTTTGGCTTTCCTTTTAAAACAATATGCTTCAAACGAATTACCAACAATTTTAATAATCTTGATACGCCTTTTTGACACTGTGCCGTCTTTGGCTAAGTACATCATATTTAAAAATTGGTTACGCTGCATTGCTTTTATCAGTTGTTCCCTCATCATTCTGCACCTCTCAATAAGAACATTCGTTTGTATAATTATAGAACGAACGTTTGCATTTTAACAAGTAATAATTTTTGGAAACAAAAAAAGACCAGGCTCACATTAAGTGAAACCTGGTCTTTGTCGTTATGCAGCTACAACATTTGCAACTTGTGCTAGTTTAGCTGTCTTTATTTTATTTACTCCTGCTTGTGCAGCATCCATTCCTGTAAATGTACCTGTTTTCACACGCCATGATGTGCCGTCTTGTTCAATGTAAGCAACCCAACCAAAACGGTGTTTTAATACATCTAAGACATTTTCAGCAGCCTGCAAAGTGCTGTAGGTGCCTGTCATTACACGGTATTTGTTTGTGTCAGTAATAATACCTGGTTGCTGTGCAGTTCCTTGACATGCTGAAACTTTTTCAAGAAACAGGCTCCAACTAATTTTCCCATCACGCACATTTCGAGGGCAATTTTTACCGCTAAAATAATTGTGTTGAACCACATTTGTAATTGGAATTCCTTCATCTTTCATAATCTTTGCAACTAACTCTGCTGTATTTTGTACAGCCTTTGCATAATTACCATCTGAATTAACACACATTTCAATATGGATACCTTGATTGTTACCATTAGCAGTTCCAGCAGCCCAACATTTCCAAGTATGCTCAAATGATTGCACAGCTTCTTTATCATCTACTGTCCATTGCCAACTTGCGGCTCTGCTATTCCCATTTGCTTGTAAGCGAGCGTGAGCATCAGCATCGGCACCCGAACGCATATTGTCTGTTTCGTGTACCACAATAAATTTTTTAGTGTTACCTTTACCGTTTGTAACTTTCGCTGCTTGCGAATCTGATACTAGCTTTTTACGTACTGTTACCATTACTGTACACCATCCTTTGGTTTATCGTAATTCATAGCCTGCGTGCTATCTGACGCCCCTTTTGTAGTTGGATCAATGATAATACCAAGCAAACCTAAAATACTTAGAATCGTTTCAGAAATAGCCGTAATTTGATCGTTGTAAATTGTAATATCGAAATAAAAAATGCCTGCGATCTGATTCGCAAGCACAAGTAGTAATGCAATTAGCGACACCCAAAATTGCTTATGTTGTAAACGTACTTTCCAATTAATCTTCATGACTGTTTCCCTCCACTTTATCAATTCGTTTATGCGCTTGTTTTGCTGATTCTTCAACACGTATTAATCGCTCGTTTTGTGATTCAATTTTTCGTGCCTGGTCTTTAAAATCAAGTTTAATATCATCGACACCGCGCGCTATGTAATCGACTTTAGATGTAATGCTGGCTTCCGATGCACCTTGATTTTTACTATCCCTTTTCATTGTTATAATTGCGCCAAGCACCCCTAATATAGTACCGATAGCGCCAAACAACAAGGACATTTCTATACTCATAGAACACCTGCTTTCGCTAAAATAAAAGCCCTCCACAAAGTGGAAGGCATAAAAATAACGCTAAGCCTATGCTTGCGTTTTCTGTGCGTCCATTATGCTAATTAGTTCCACATATTCTTCTTGTGAAATTTTCTTCATCATCAAAAATAAACTTAAATCCGACTCTAACGATTCGTAAATATAGTTACCTGAGTTAATAACAATTTTCGCTGCCTTGTAAATCATGTATATTCCTCCTATAATCCAATTTCTTTTTGTAGTAATAGCATTTCAGTATTTAATAACGTTTGTGCCTGCATTTCTTCTAACGTTGGTTGAGGTTCTACAGGAATAGGCTCTGGAATGTTAGGTGCTGTAAACTCGCCTGTTTTGCTATTGTAATCCCAACCTTCTTGTACTTCGTTCTTTTCTGTAATATCAACTAAAATAATATTTGGTGCAAACTCGGGTTTTTCGTCTGCTTCAAAAATCCAATGTGCTTTATCGTATAAGATTTGTGCGAATTTCATCTAATCACACCCACCATTCTATAATTAGTAAGCCATTTCCACCGTTGCCCCCAGTAGACAGTGCTCCCCCAGAACTATTTCCCACACCGCCTTTCCCTCCAATACCAACTGATATGATATATGACGTATTTGGTGTCACAGTAATTTCTTTTTTGATAATGAAATCACCAGCGCCTCCTCCATTAGCACCTGCTGCACCACCACCAGAGCAGTAAGCCCCGTCACCAGCTTTTATGTTTGTACCAGAACCACTACCGCTCCCATACCCACCAGAGAACCACCCACCATTACCGCCATTTGGGGGATGTGAGCTGTTAAAAGCATTGGAACCCCAACTTCCACCAGGGCCACCCGATGGTGTAGACAAAGGGTTGCCTCCCCCTCCGACAGCATAGCCTCCACTCCCTCCATTGAGTGTCAGCAAGTTACCAAAACTAGAGACACCGCCAGCACTCCCAGAGTTCCCACCTGCGTTACCAGCACCGCCGCCCCCGCCACCAGCACCACCGCCAGTAATATAAACTTCAGTAACGCCTGCTGGTACTGTGAAAGTGCCATTTGTTGTATAAACTTTTGACTTTAAAACTTTGCTTGCGTTTTTATTTGCTATTTGTGTGCTGACGTTAGCTACATCCTGCTTAACTTGATCCACACTTGTCTTTGTTGAGTCAGTAGTAGTTTTGATACTATCCACTACTGTTTTAATTGAATCAACAGCCGTTTTTATCAGTGCTTGTATTTCAAAACTCGGCAACTTATAAGGCATTATTCGACCACCTCCACATAATCCATAGTTGGGCAATTTGAAGTTGTATCCCAACCTAGAATTACTTGATATTTTTTATTTCCTTCAATGAATTGATTATGTTTGGCCATATCTCCCGAATGTGTATCAAGTTCTTGTTTCACTGCGCTTGATTCTTGTTTGACCTCATTAATGGCCCCTGCCAATGTTTTATCTACTGTCTCTAAATCAGGAATAGATGCTGTACCTTCCTTTAGTTCACTAACTGCAGCATCTAAGACATCCATATTTTCGTTAATGTCTGAGATTAAAATATTATCTGTTAATCCTGGCTTTTTCAGGCCAAAATTTGGTGTATGTTCCATTAGCTCACCTCATTCCATATTCGTATATCATCCCAAGTAATATTGGTTACACTTCCCCACGTTCTATTGCTTACAAATTCCCAAACGTTAAAGCTATAGGCATAGCCAAACTCTAAATGGGCGGGCACAATAATTTCTATCGCTTGCATGAGGCCATCCAAATTATTAGGAATACCCTTAGTACCAATAAATTTGATTTCATATACACCAGGTGTATTTGTTTTATTTATTTCTACTTCACCATTACTATAAGCAGCTGTTACAGCCTTTATTGTTTCTTTTGTTGTTTGGTCAAAGCTTGCTCGATTTCGTGAAGCTATTTGTTCTCTACGTTGGTCATAACGTAGTGTTCCATTTGATTTAATACCAAGATCTCGTTCGTAAATAGGTAGGGCTTCAATGGCCGTATCGATAAAAATGTTACGATCAACAATTTCAAGTTGTTGCTCTGTATTCCGTAGCTCCCTATCATCAGCTGTTAATATCGTTCTAAAGGTATTGGATTTACGCTCATACAAGGGCAAATACTTCATCATGTCTGATAGGTAATCTTTTGTTGAAACTACAATGCTTGTAATCATTTCAGCTCTTGTTTGCATGACGATAGGTGATTGTACTACCTTCACACCGTGTGAAAGCTGCTCAGTGATTACCTCATTATTTGCACCTGTTGAAGCAATTGAAACGCCTTGCGTCTGCAGCTCTGTATCGGTAATCATCAATGCAAGTCGAAAACATTCCCATTGGTGCGGTGTTAGCTCTCCCCAGGTAAAGACTGATACCTGGCCCCACTCAGATTGTTGTATTGCATGCACTTGTCCTCACCTACCTTAAACGGACAATTAAATAGTTTTTAGGAATCTTGTATTGGCTTGATATATCGATATTCTTTGTAAATTCTGCTTGCGATTTAAAAAGCAAATTACCTCCTGATTTTGCATCATAGATTCCAATGTGTGTAATATCTCCCCATGCCTCTGCAGCAATAGGAAACAGAATATCAGCGCTATTTGACGTTTGGCCATCCGTTGGCGCTGTAAAGCTTGCAGATTGTCGCGAATAGCTTGCTGCATTTACTTCTATGTCACCATTAAACAAGGCAACAAAGACTGGCATTGTTCTTAAATTGTCTGTTAGAACCTTATTTTTTAAATATACTGTCATGTGATTCATTCGTTTATACCTCCCATTACAGGCACCCCATCATCAGGAATAACCACATTAGCAGTTGATCCATTAATTAAGAGATCCTGATAATCTAAAACCCCATCACTATCGATAATGAGCGCTCCAATCTTTGCAAAGCTTACAAATGATGTTTTAAAGGCAATTTCTTTCAAATGCGTTGTAATGTTCTTTTTAATATTTGTTTTGACTACTTCCTCTGTGTAACCAGGCATTAATGTAAGGGCCACTGATAAATTAAGTAATAACGCTACTGCAGACATAACAAGCAGATCCTCAACGCCAAATGGCATTTCCTGTTCAATATGCTTTCTAACATCTTCTACTAGCTCATTCGGTGCAGGCAGTTTATTCGCATCGATAACAACGATCTTCATTGTTAATGGGCCGTTATATCTTTTAAATATTTTTGCATCGCCTGTTCCTGTGACCTCTAAGGCCCATTCACGGTAATGATATGCATTTCCTGATTTACCTGGACGCTGTAATTTATCATAATAGCGCTGGCGTAAATCGTTATCTGTTTCTTCATCGTAGCCATCGGTAACAGGCTCAGGATTGTACACATTCACAAGGCCATTGATAGATGCAGGGAAATTTATAATTGCGTTGGCTGGCACGTTTCCTATTTGGCCAAACTCATTACATTGCACACGAACATGAGCAAGTCCACTTTCATTAAGCACAGCTTCTTCAATGACTGTGTATAAAATCGTATCGGTGCCTACTAGCTCACCAACTTTAACAGGTGTATTCGCTGTGCCCGAAACAATGACCGTTGTTGTGGCTTGCGTAGCAGGTTTTCTTACTTGCCCTGTGCGCTGATAAACTGTTCTTGTTAGCTCGTCACCTGTTAATTTTTCAACATCTAACTTTTCTTGTACTACAGCAATCTTCTTTTGTTGTTCGGCAAATTCTACCGCAACTGGCTTCGTAACATCATAGACAAAGTTACCTTTTGATTTATCGTAATCATTGCTAATGTTGACCATCATTCGTTCATGAATGATTTTTTCATTTTCCATCTACGCCCCCCCTTTCAATGGCTCGTCAATATCGAATGCACCTTCTACAGTGACGACTCTAAATTTTATACGCATCCATTTTCCATCATGGCTAAACTGCCATTCCTGAATTTCTTGAATGTGTGTATGCTCCATTAAGGAGGCTGAGACTTCTCGTTTTATTTCTGCCTCAATAAAAGCACGTGGTAAGCTAGAGCCGATTAAATCCTCCAACGTCACCCCATAAGGAATGTCTTTGTAAATCCTAAATCTAAAGCGCTCAGTTTTAAGTACTTTTAAGATCCATTGTTTCAATGTTTCGAGTCCATGAACCTCAACCATTTTTCCGTTTTTAATGACAAAATCACCTTTAACAAAGTCATACAAAAAAGACTTACCAAGTGGCGGTAAGTCCGTTTTAATTTCCTGCGTATCAAATTCTAGTTGGGTAATCTTAGGTAACATTATTCGAACCTCACCGCCTTACCTACAACAAAATATAATTGTTCATCTGCAGTCGGTAACAATATTACTTCGTCACCTTCTTTGAGTGTATCTTTTGTTTTTGCTTTTACTTCTTTTGCCTCATAAGACTGAAATGGACTATCACTAAATCTTATTTCTCCTTCTAGCTCCATTTCACGTTCATAATCATCAAGTACATGTGCTGCAAATACTAATTGATTATTGTATAGAATAATTGTTTCATTTAACCGTATTTGAGCATTAGGCGGTGGAGAAATAACAATACCTGTCGACATTGATACTGGTTTAGGATTTTTGTTTTCATGAAGCATTTTTGCGAGATTTGTTATTGCATCCATTTACTTCACCTCTAAACTTGGCTTCATTGTGTGAATGCCTTTACTAATTGTGTGCAACACATCTTTAATCAGGAAAGTACCGTTAATACCAGTGATTGGTTCTTCTAATTTAAACAATCGACCAGCCCTAAAATCATCATGGCCCATCAAATCCACGCTGTTTTCCTCTGTCACTTTTGAAAGCTGTTTTAATTCGTTTTCAGCCACCTGTTTAGCGCTTTTCTTTTCATTCTGATCTAACTTTACCACTTTAGTAATACGTCCGTATTTTTCAGCCATTTTATTGTCAGACTTAGTTAAAACTATTTTGTCATTGTTCCCAACAACCTGAATTGTATTGGCCATTTCTGTAATGCTCCGCCTTTTAGAAGGATTCATAAGGGCTGAATGAATATCATACTCTGTACCGCCTTCAAACAATTGAAATGTACCAGTTACCACTACATCACCCTGTTTTTCGATGTATAGCTTACCCTGACGCATTTCCATGAGGTATTTCACACCTAATGATTGTTCTGCGGTAGTTAGGATTTCTTTGATAATTTCACTTACCTTTTTATCATTGAATATTTTTGTAATAGCTTTAGAAATGGGAACGATATTACCAATTGAGATATTAAAGTCTTTAGCTATTTTCTTAATACAAGCATCTGCAGATAGTTTGTTAAACTGATATACAGCTGTTGATTTATTTAGATAAAAGGCAAAATCGAAAGCAATGTAGGCAATTGGAGAAAAGCCGTTTTTCACCTCATCCACTATAATAGCACGCGTTATTTCTTTGCCATTGTTGTTTAGAGCCACCATATCGCCTATATCACATGGATTTTTTGGGAAGTAATTCGTATCATTAAAAGCAATACTGAAATTAATTTCATCCCCTAATTCCTCCATGTTACTACGCCAGGTTAATGTTCCAAGCAAAGGGGTTATATTGGTCATGTTTTCACCTTTAATTAGCCATAATTCATGTGCCATTCATTTCACCTTCTTTGTCTCTAAAATAATCTCTTTAAACTCAGATAAGGCCAGTGAATAATAAACATCACCTGAACCGTCTTGTAGCCCAGCCTCAAAACTTTCGATTGTCATTAGTATATTAATAGGTGTGTTAGACATAATTAGTCTAATTGGCATTCGTTTGTCTATCCACCCCTCAATGATTTCGTAATACTCCCATCCAAAGTATTTATTATTTCTTGAAAATGAATAAGCCTTAGAGGGGAAGAAAGAGTCAATTGAAATTGATTTCAAACCTCTATGACCAAGTAACTTAATATCGCCTTGATTAATCGTTGTAAACACTTCATTATTCACAGGACTAGGTATTTTAAAATCAGATGGCACTATAGGTAGTTGAATAATCTGTTTACGATCCATCGTGCTTAGAAATATATCCATTTATTCAACCTCCTATAAATTGGCCAATCGTAATTGCAGCATAGGCACAAGTTCATTCGCCACTTCCATTGCTGTAACACCTTTAGCATTTAAGTTTTGAATTATTACTTGTACACTACCGTTATTAGCAGTAGACGGCTGAGGTGAACTTCCTGCAGAGGTTGGTGTAGTTACAGCAACAGGTGTTGATTGCACCATTTGATCCACATTGTCGATTGATCCACCAGCTGCACGAATCCTTTCAGACTGTCGGGCAGGAATAACCATTTCATCTTTATGCAATTCAGCAATATAGCCATCGAAAGGAACGCGATTTAAACCACTAGCATGTGAACCTGAAATGAAATTCCCCACTGCACCAGCTGCATTACTGATTGCACCGCCAATTTTCGAAACCCATCCTGGTACTTTAAAGCTTGTAATTGCATCTTTAAAATTATTAAACACTCTTTTTACATCGTCAAAATGCTTGTATAACGTTATTCCTGCAGCAATGATTGCTCCGAATGGGCCAGCTACAAGGGCCAGCAATGGATTGTCGAGTAATCTCTGCCATAATTCACTTGCTTTTTGTTTTACGAGATCCCAATTTCGATACAATAAAACAGCTCCAGCAACTACTGCAGCGATTCCTACTACTACCCAAGTAAGAGGATTCGCAAGCATGGCCGTATTCATTGCCCATTGTCCAGCTGTAGCAAGTGCCATAGCCGTTCTAAAACCGTGCACCATTGTGGTAACTACGGAAATTACTTTTAAAACGCCCATTCCAACTGCCAAAACTCCTGCAGCTGTACCCACTCCAATGAGAATTTCTTTAATTGGCCCCCAATTCTCTCTCACTGTATTACCAAACTCAAAGGCCTTTTCCACAATACCTTGAATTTTAGGCACTAATTCATCAGCTTTTTGAGCAACAGCTTGTAAAAATTCCTGCGCTCCTGCACCGTTTACAACGTCAGCAATACCAACTTGTAGCTCTCTCCAAGATGAAATTAATCTATTTTTAAGGCTACCTTCCACTTTAGAAGAAGCAGCATCCGTTGCTCCTTCAAAATCTTTCATAGCCTCTTTAGAACCAAGCATTGCGTACATAGCTCCCGATTCAAGGTCTTCCCATTTTGTACCGAATAGCCCCACACCAATTTGATTAGCTGCTACCTGGTCTTCCATCCCTTTTAATTCACCAACAACTTGGCTTGCGACATCTGAAACTGTTCCTTTTCCATCTAAAAAATCTTTCCAAACTTTCTGAGTACCTTGTGATAGATCGCCCATAGCATCGCTTGTGCCTTTCGAGCCGTCTTTCACACGAATTTGGAACTCTTTCATCACATCATTTACATAATCTAAGTTATAAACGCCAGCTTTTGCGCCTCTTTCCAAGATACCGAAATATTCTTCTGCACTATAGCCCATTGTGCCAAATAAGGACGAATACTCAGCGACATTATCAAACATTTCATTTGAAAAGTTTAGTCCTCGTTGTCCACCTGCAGTAAATAAATCAAAGGCCTTGTCTGCAGAGATACCGAAAGCTTCCATCATGTTATTCGTGCCACGTGTGACTTCGTTAACATCACCATCAAAAGTTTTAGCTAAAAACATTGCATTAGAAGTAACTTTGCTTAGTTCTCCGTTATCAATATTCTTCATGTTTTGTTTTACACGTGCTAAAGCATTTGTTACTTCATCGATGTTTTCGCCGTACCCTTTAGTAAATACTTCTTTTGCGGCACTTCCGTACTGTTCCATTTCTGAGGCTGTTGCACCTGTTTGGGCTTGTAACATAGAAAAAGCATCATCCATATCAAAGATGGTTTTCGCAACTCCTGCACCTAAGGCAGCCACGCCTACAGCACCTATTGCACCAACACCTTTTGCAACCGATTTAAAGACTCTAGTAGCACCTTTTCCAAATCGTTCTATCTGATTTCCTACTCTAACAATGCCTCGGCCAAAATCATCTGAACGTTCACCAGCACGCCTTAAATTGCGCGAAAAATCACGATCTTGTAATGATAAGACTGCGGATATAACCCGTTTTCCCAACTCCTCACCGCCTATACAAAAGAAAAAAGCTAAAGCATTCGCGCTCTAGCTTTCATTTCCATTTCTTTATCTTTTTCCTCAAAATATTTTTCTATGCTGGCCATCATTAATAGCTTTGTATCATAGTCAAGATTAAGAAGATATTCAGGATTAAAACCACGTTGAATATAGTGATGAAGCAAGTAAAAATCATCATCACTATCAATTAGTTTTTTATAGCCTTAACTCCGCCTTTTTTATATCCAGCAAGCTCGAATGCTACTTCGGATAATTGAGCAATTTCACCAGGCTCAAAAATTTTCGCTACAATGTCTGTTGGTAATTTACAGCCAAATTCTTTTTGTAATTCTTTATCTTTTAAATTTGGTTCAACAACCGTGTTATAAACCATATATTCATCTGCATCAGTATCGTTATTTTCATCACGTGCCATTTTCATTGTATCTACACAAAGAGATTTTTCAGGTTTACGAATAACAACCTCAGCATTTAATCTCTCTACAATCACTGACTCAGTGACATCATCTTTCACCTGATATTTTTCTTTCTCTTTCATTAAATCTGCAACTGATAAACGTTTAGTTTCTTTATTAGCCATTTAAATTTCCCTCCATATTATAAGTTTTAGGCTGAAATATAATCGATGAAATCATAATCAGCAAAATTGAATGGTAATTCCTCTGTTCCAATAGTCTTTTGTGCGAATTGCATTAACATAAATTCGTTGAATGTTACTTCACTAATAGCCATTCGTTCAGCGCCAAATGCATCTGGATCGGCTAATTTTCCCACAATACTAACTTCAGGTGTAATTCCCTTTTTAACTGCTTCTGCTAATAGCTTTGCCCCTCGGCTATATACTTTTTTTGTTTTCAAATTTCCTTCACCAGACCAACCTGTCTGCTTTTTGTGTGTCGCTGGATCTTCGGCCATATTTACATCTTCATAATCAATGGTTACTTTAGCTTCGAATTCCTCAATATCTAGCCATTTTTCATTGTTCACCCACACGCTGCCATAAGTGCCGTTAATAACTCGATTAGATTTTAATTTCGGCATGTGTCAATCCCTCCTTAAATTGCAATATCCATATCTAAGTCCTCAATAGCATCAACAATCTTAATGTTGCCACCTACAAAAACATTGCGTTTAAAGGACATTTCTTTTACTTTTTGATCGTCCCAATCTGACGTATCTTGTCCGATACCTTCCCACGCTAATCGTTGTTTTCGGACATTAATTTCCGATTTATTATCATAATTTGGATCAAGTATTTCTTCATCTTCTAAACCATCAAAGTAAGCATTGACTGATCGTATAAACAAAACTTGATTATCATAGATATTGTTGTGTTTACCAATATAATGCTTATCAAAAGTTGTCCGAATATCGTCTTTTATCATATCCTGTACTTCCATGATGCGAATTGATTTAAAGTCCTCAGTCTTTTTGCCTGTTGTTGTCGTTAAGCTGTTAACACCACGGCCAATTTTAATGTTTTCACCATCATTAATAAGGATTAGTTCACCATTATCAACAGCTGTGTCAGGATCTTCAATTTCTGTAATAGCATCAATCTCGTTCAACTCGTAATAAGTAGATGAACGGGTAAACGGCAACCCTGCCAGGATGCCAGCAATCCGCGCTGTGTATTCTGCAGTTTTATAATCCTTCTCGCCAACTTTAATTCCTGTTGTTGTGAAATTAATGATTCCTTCATGATCTGCATCACAGTTTGGTAAAACTGCCTTAAATGTTTTCTTATTATTGTCACGCTTAGTCTTAATCCAGGATGCAATAATTGTTGTGTCTTTATCTTCAATACCTGGAATGGCCAAGTAATTAAATCGCTTGTTATTTAAGCGTGTTAATGCTGCATTGTAATCAACTGTATCATTTGGCAAACGTTCAATAATGATTTTGCTTGGTGTACCCATAAACGTTTTTTGAATATAATCTAAGTTAGCAGGTGACCATCCATCTGTTGGCACATCCTCGATGCTTTTGTAAATCACTGTATCATTCGTTTGCACATCATCCTTTAAAATCAATGCAACAATACCTAGCTGGCTTCGCTTAATAGCTGTAACTGCTTTCCCATTAAACTCAATAATAATTTGCGGTAGGCCCATTGTTTAATCCCCTTCCTCGTCATCCAATACACCCATAAGCTCAATTGGATATTTTTCATAAAATTCTTTGCCATTTTTAATTTCATCTTCGATGTTATTGCCTGAACTGCCTTCACCATATTCACGACCATCAAAGAATTGAAGGTCAAATTCAAATTGCAGCACACCATCTATTTCATCGAAATTTGGTTCGACTACATCTAAGTGGCGGTCTTCTATAGGAAATTTAATATCAAATAAATTACCTAGTGCATCTTGAACATCTAACAATTCAACCGCGTTATCATTTTCATCTGTAGGAAAATAAAAAATGCGAACCGTGCACGACTTTTCAACTTGTGTTAAATAGCCCTCACGCTTCACATTATCTAATTCCACTTTGAATGACGGCCTTGTAAAGCCTTCATTTGCTGATTTACTAGAAACATCAATATCAATAAATTTCGTTTGTAATTTCTTGTTTATTGTCGCTTTAATTTGCTTAAACGTAATCATAATTTCTTTTTCCTCAACAATTCATCTAGCCATTTTACCGTTTCTTTTTCTACATCTCCCGATGATTCAAATTCACGCATCCCCTTATCTAATGGCTTTTTACCTTGGACAAAATCGCCTGTTTTATTGCCATCTTTGTCAACCATCCAATGGCCATCCTCAACTAAATGTGCATGCGGTGAAGAATTATAAACACGAACAACTAATTCACCATGAAAACCAACAAAGACTTTTCCTCGTTTCCACTTCTTGTGATACCCACCTGTTTTCTTTTTTACCAGGCTTCGAGATTTCTTAGCTACGTTAGTTCTTGCTTTTGAACCAATTTTACGCATCAGTTTTGGAGCTTCATTAGGCAAATCTTTCGTTGCTACATCAAATAAATCACGTTGGAAGTCGGTTAAACCATTCATTTGAATACTCACTTCAACACCTCCTGGACAAAGATTTCAAGAGTTTCATTCTTAAAGTAAGGATTGAGAACATATTTGATTTCAAATTCATGATCCTTATATTTGATACGCATATCCTTCGTGATGTCTTTGCCAGCGTTATATCGCACCATGATTTTGTGGGTGACATTAGTTAGGATTGTGTCAGCAACCTGTTTTTGTAATGAGCCAGTTTGAGGAATGATTGCTGCCCATACTTTTTTTACAGGTAGAAATTTATAAATGGTTTCTTCCAATTCGTTTTTTGCCTTTTGATTATTGAGGATTTCAATTCTGTGTCTTAAATCTCCAGGATTCATAAATCCACCTCAAATTAAATTAATAGAGTGCATATCTAAAATGGTTTGAACAACCTTATTTACGTTGTTATCCTTCACCGTAAAGATCCGATTTTCATACATTTCATTCGCAAGAACAAATACAGCTATTGAAATATCCTCTTTGGTGTCCAGTTGTTCATCTGATAACCCTGTATAGCCTTTTATATAAGCTTTTACAGCAGATAAAATAAGTGTAAAAGTTGAAAGGACATCTGAATCAGTTTCATCCTCTCGCGCATATTTTGCCAGTTCTCCTGGTGTAATTGCACTAACCTGCATCAGTTTTCACCTGCTTTTTCGTAACAACTTCCTCAACATGGCCAGCCTGTAACAAGTCCTCAGCAACTTCTTTAGATAACACTTTAACTTCATCTTTAGACATTGTGACGCTACCCGAAAAGCTTACAAGTGCTTTTACTTTCATCTTGTCACCTCCAATAAAAGAAGCGTAGAGTATAGCCCCTACGCTGATTTCATTACTAATTTAGAGATTTTTTGAGCATTTTCAATCTTAGAATCAATTTCAATCCAGCCAACTACACCGATTGCGTGTTGAGTAGCGAATTTTTCGCGTAGAATTTGAATAGAAACATCTTCTGCAAGTTTTACCGCAAGGCCAGACATATCACCATAATAAATAGCTGTTTTACCTGCCTTCATTCCTGACATATTGTCAGATGTGTACACATCTTTACCTAACAACGTGTAGCCCCAACGCGCTGTTGCATCTCGGTTTAATAGGTAGTTGCCTTGTCCATCTTTTAATTTTCGAATAGCTTTACGTGTTGTTTTATTCATGATCCAAATGGCGTTACCCTGGAAAACATCGGGTACTTCTTCTTGTACATCGATCAATTCATCAGCTGTTAAAACTTCTGTCGCTGCTGCAATTACAGTTTGTTTTACAGTAGAAAGCCCCTCGACTTTATTTAACGTACCATTTAATAATTCTCTTTCAATCCATGTAGAAATTGCTTCTGCCATTTTAGTAACTACGAATGAAACTATATCGAATTGTGAATTATTAACAAGTGATTTAGATACTTTGCTTAATGCACCAGCCAAGAAACCTTTTAACTCAATTGAACCTAGTTTACCGCTAGTAGATTCCAGTTCTGCAAATTCATCAGCATACGCCATTTCAATTGTTCCTGCAGATTCGTCATAGTATGGAATATTTAACGTACCACCGACATTATATCGAGTTGCTAATTGATAAATCGGCGAAATATCTTTTACCTTTTGAATGATCTTGTTGGCGATACTAGAAGGAATTACGGCCCCGTTTGCACCTACAGTTAAATTTACATCTGCTCGTTCTTCCACTAACCCACGGATATAATTATCAAATGCACGTGTTTCAGCTTCTTCCTGTGTACGCGTTTCAGCCTGTTTAGCAGGTAATTTTTTATCTAAAGAACGTGCTTCATCCAATGCAGCGATTGTTTTATCTAGTCCTGCAATTTGGCTTTTGATTTCATCAAAACGAGTTGATTCTTGGTCAGTTAGTGCGCGCGTTTCTTCTTTAGCACCCTTTAGTAAATTGTCCATTTCATCTAACAAATTGTTTCGTTGCTCAACTAGTGTTGGCATAGATCGCGTTTCAATAAATTTCTTAATATCTTTTTTCATGTTAGTTTCCACCTTTCAATTTTAAAAGCTCAATTTGTTTTTCATACAATGAGTAATCAATATCTTTTTTAGAACGTGTTTCTTCTGAACGATTTTCAATTTCGGCTTTAAAATCTGCTCCGCGAGTTTCTGAAATCGCCTGTTCTTCCCCGCGAGCTTCAATTGAAGTAGCAACATAAGCTGGCGTTTTATCTAAAATAGACACCTCTAAAAGCTCGATGTCTTCTAAAGTACGTTTCTGAATGCCATCTTCTCCGTCTTCCCACGATGGTTTGTTATCAACAAAACCAAATGACCAGCCTTTTAGTTTGCCGTCTTTCGCCTTTTGAATGATTTCTTCATCAGATACATGAGCAATAGCACGTAAACCGATGTTATCCTCATACAGTTGCAAATTGCCCTCTTGTAATGATCCAAGCTTACGGTTTTTGTCGTGATTGAATAATAGATCAACGTTTTCAGCCTTATCCAAAGCTCTTTCGAACGTTTTAGCACGAATTTTTTCTTTAAAACGGCCTCTTGGTGAAGGTAAAACACGACTTTCACGCTCAACAGCATTTACATAACCATCAAGCAACACTTGATTTTCTCTAATTTCAATCCTCAATTTCTTCACCTCCTTTCTCGGATACCTGGCCACCTTCTGAAATATCAGCGGTTTTATTTGTATTTGGCGTATAAATCGTCTTAGTTTTTGGATCATATAAGACATCTTGCAAGCCCAGCTTAATGAAATCTAAACCAAGTGGTGGTTGATCTTCTAAATATCGAACCTCGTCTATCTGCATCCAACCAGTTTTAATGGCAATTTCATAAGCTTTATAGCGTTTTTCAATGTCACCTTTGATTAGCTCCTTCATATCAAAAGCAAAATAAAAAGACTGATCTTTTTCCGATGGAAGAAGCAAGTCCTTGTTCAATGCCGTTTCAATTGCTCGAATAATCGGCAGTATGCAATTTTTAATAAAGTTTGTATGCACTTCTTCATTGGCCGAGCCATCCAAAATGCTATCAGGTACTTTAAAGAGTTTATTTATTTCGCTTGAATTGGACTTTTTGTTTTCATTCAGCTGCATTTCAACCGATGTACTCGACGCCTCTTTGAAATCTAAGCCATTATTTAATACAACAATATTCTCTGTATTGTTCTTGTATAAATTGTTCCAGGCTGTTTTTAATTCCGCAATCGCATCCTTTGACAATCGGCCCAATGACTTTAAGAAACCTTTTTTATTACCGCCAGTTTTAACAAGTGATTCCTCAAAAACAAGCGTATTGTACGCAACCGATAAAATTTTATTGTGATCTTTTATGATTCCATTACCTGTTACGCCATCCTTTGAATTTCTAGCAATTTTAATAAACTCAAATTCTCGATAATTCACACCGTTAACGGATATATCATAGCTTTTAAATATCGGATCAATACCAACTAGCACCGATACGTTTCGATTTTCTACATAGTGAATACTTTCGACATTGTTTCTTCTTCGGTTGATATATGCATACCCTGCACCCTCCATCAAGTAATCAGTTACTAGGGCCTTTTTAAACTGGAAGCCGTCTAACGTATCTAGTGTCTCGTCATTAAGTAGAAAAACACGTCTATCATCTTCTACTTCTTCGACTTTACCGTTGGTTTCTTTGTGCAATTTGATAGGTAAAGTTGCAATAATATCAGAAATCAAATCTACACAGGTGCCAACACTAGGTATACTTAGCGCTTCTTCTTTTGTTAAAACTGCACTTGTTAAACCTGCTTGCAGCAACAATTCATCCATTCCGCTCTCGCGAAACTCCTGAATACGTCTATAATCACGCCATTCACGCCATTCTTTAATTAATCCCACAATCTCACCTCCTTAAATGACTTGTGCGCCCCAATCAGCATCAGGATTAAAGATGACATCATGCTGCAGTAAATAGATTGCATTGATTAGACTTACAACCATATCAACCTTGCCAGTTGATTTTTTCTTATTAACGTAAATGTTTTTATTTGTGTCCTCAGTGACTTTGGCGTTTTGAAAGTTTTCTTCTAGCAATTCATTTTCGGTATAGTGAAATTCCTTGTTCATAATCTTTTCACGTAATAGCTTTGTAGCTGGGTGTAATACGCTTGAATGCTGTTTTACTTCCACTGTGACTAAACCCTCTTTTTCTAGTTTCTGAGCAGTAGAAAGGCAGTTATAACGGTCATACGCTACACCCATTACAATAACACCGAATTTTTCTTCTACTTCCAATATCATTTGTTCGATAAAGCCATAATCAACAGTCATATCACCACAAGAAAAACATTTCCCTGACTTAATGTGATCGTAGTAATTAATCTTTTCCACACGGTTTTTATCAGGGATACGCTCAGTCGGTACAAACGCGTAGGAATCAGCATATATTTGCATGTCTTCCTCTGTCACCATCGAGAATGAACAGTTATCATTTGTCATGGCCAAGTCTAAACCTAGCCATACTTGACGGCCCGACCAATCGAAATTATCCATTTTACATTTCCGCAAGTTTTCCACATTTACATAAGCCTCACCACTATTAGAAGGTAAAAAGTGATTCATATGTTTACAAAGATATTCTTCACGCTCTGAGGGCTTTTCTATGGCTGATTTACGGCTGTCTCGTATCTCGTTATAGTTTTCCTCAACTCTCAACGGATTCGCTTGTAATAGCCCTGTATCATCCCATAAATGCTCGTCCTCAGCATAATAAAGCAGCGCAAACATGCGATCATCTTCAATAAATCCATTAAAGACTTTCTTTGCATACGCCAATTCTTCCAACATAATCGATTTATCCTCAGCGTAGGCAGTTGTTAATTTAAAACGCAATGGATTTTTAACATTTAATTGCCCTGATTTCATGGCGTTTATATTCTTGTAATCCTTAAAGGCTCCCACTTCATCAGCGATAAAAGCAGATGGACGAATTGAGTTGTTTCTATTTGCCTCTGCAGTACGTGCCTGGTAAAAACTATTTGTTAATGTGCAGACGATACGGCCACTCAATGTTTTTGGAATAACAAAGTATTTAGCTACACCAGGGCTTGCCATGATAATTTGCGTCATAGCCTTTTTAACTTCACCTGCAAGCTCACGATCCAAACAAATAGAATAAAACTCTGAATAATCATCCTCTGTAAGCATTAAGATAATGATGATTAAGGCACAAATGAACGTCTTTGCATTCTTACGTGGAATGAACAATGTAATATCACGGTATCTAAACTTTTCTTTATCGTTTTTAAAGCGCCAACCGAATATATTGACAAGAAAAAAAGCCTGGAATCCTTCCAAGCCCTCTAATATTGTTTTGCCTGAAACACCTAAACCTGTAGCAAAATTAAGTAATTCCAATAGTCCTTCGATCTTTTCTATTTCGTCCATGTCAAAATAGTAATCAAAATCATCTTCATACTGCTTTTCTAGGTCTCTTAAAAACCAATTACACTGAATAATGACCTCTTTTGTTGTAATTTCTTTGCCTTTTACAACTCTTTCAGCGTAATTTACCGCCTTTTCAAATATCATTTTTTACCACCACTCAATACTTTTAACAGCGGATCATCTTCTTCAACTCGAACTTGAAAATTAATATTTCCTAACTTTGCTCGACTTTGAGGCGACAGGCTTAATTCATTACAGCAACGGAAAAACTCTTTTGAATACTTATCTTTAGCACTCAATAAGTTCCGATCTAAAAGCCTTTCAATATCCCTGTTAATAATTCGTTCAATTTGTTGCACGCGGTCAATAGCTACCGCACAGGTGCTTAGAATATAAATATCGAGATTCCCAAGAATCCCACTTGCCTGTAACTCCTTCACAATGAAATTGAAAATTTTCTTTTGCCTTGCATTCAAGTGTGTAGGAGGCAAGATTTCATCGGCAGCACCTTTTAATTTTTCTTCTGTTTGAGAACGAATAGAGATTTCTTCTTTCGTTAAATTCTTACTCATTGTTTTCACACTTTTTGACGGTCTAGCCAACTTCCTCACCTCCTTAAAAATTTTCATTTAGGGAATTTTTTTAGAGCAAATGGGGGCAGTCGGTGTACAGGAATCTCAAGATTTTTCACCGAATACCAGGGGGGTGCTCTCCAAAATAATATTTTTTAATTCTTTTGCAGGTATTGTCCCCTTCTCTGCTAGCTCATGATGATAACGACACAATGATATGAGATTGCAATCATCTAGCCTCTTATCCCAGGCATCTGCTATACGTTCTATGTGATGCACCTCTAAGTCTGTGAAGTTATATTGCATCTGAGTATTGTATAAGTTAAGCAAACATACTTGGCATAGATGTTTGTCACGATTTGCAATGTGTGCTCGCTTATTCTTCCATGCTCTACTCCATCTGAATCTATCAATGTATGTAGTATTCTTATTAGCTACTGGCTTAGATGTACATCGTTGACCACGCTTATGAATACCACCACAATAAGTGCAACTCTTTAGCAATGTACTCACCACCTTTTGGCCATAATAAAAAGCCACATCTCAGAATGAGCGTGACTTAGCTATATCTTTTCTTAACTTGTCGATTAGATCTAAAATAACTTCTTTCAAACTATACTTTCTATTAAATACATGATAGTAAAACGTATCGTTTACGGTAGTATCATGTTGAGATACTAAAGAATTAGTATCATTAAGTTTTGTGATTACGATTTCTTGATTTTTGAAATCTTCCTTCTCAAAATAGGTATACAAATCCATCGAAATTTCATGCGTTTCAATATTTAAATAGTCGCTGGTTAAAACTCTACCTATAAATTTATCATTATATAAAATTTGACTATCAATATGACTGGCAGAAGAATGAATAATATAATATTCTGGGTTATTTTTTTTATCAAATCCACATAATGCAAAACAACATTGTGCTTCCTCTTTGTAATTATCTAAAATTCTTTTAATAAATATTGATAATTCTTTAAGATTACAATAGGTACTGTTATTTCTAATTTTCTTTTTACAACGATTAAATACTATTTTTGCTAAAGCCAGATCACCTGTAAATGCTAAATACTGATAAGGTGTTAGTTGTTCAAACTTTTTAAAATTATTGTTTTCTGCTTTCATTGTTTCCATATTAGTTAATTGCCCATCGCTAGTTACAACGATAAAATCCCTTGTTAAAAATAAAGAAACAAAACTCATTGCCCCACCCCATTTGCATTAATATAACAACTTTAACACAAACAAACATTCTGGAACAAACATTCTCCTTTTATAGAAACCTTTTCTTATCTTTCTAATCTTAAAAATTGATTTCTTCCTAGCAAAAAGCATTTGCTAGTTAGTTTTCTTTATTGTTTTCTTTATTGTTTTCTTTAGAGATTTTGCATTATATGAAGGAACTCGTTTCACTAGACGCTAATTAGCGACATTACTAGACGCTAATCCGCGACAAAACTGACGCTAATTAGCGACATAAGAGGTGACGCTAATCCGCGACAGTCTACATCGTGAAAATGAAAAAGGAATCAACTAAGGTTTCCCTTAATCAATTCCCGATGATATTACTTTAACATGTATAAAACCAAATGCTTAAAAATGCTTTGAAAACACTTTGAAATTCTTTTTAAAATATTTTCTACATTGTACGTGCAATATTTAAATCTAAAGCTAGTTTGTAAAAGGCTTTCCACCGTATTTTATCGTAAGTAGGTGGTGAGATTGGTGGTTGAAACTTAAAGCAATAGACTTTCATGTCTGTTAAGTATTCGGCATCATCAGCCATGTACCTGGTTTCAATTAAGAAGCGTTCCATTGGTGGCAATCTTTTTACAGCACGTTCTACACGATCACAATATTTGCGTCTCTCACTTTGTTCATCCACGTTGTAAATGGCAACTGAACCTGTTTGGTCACTTGTTAAATTGCTCTTGCCACCACCTATGTCATCTAATTTGGAAGTAGTTGCAGCTTCCTTTTCCTCAAATGTTAAGTATTTAAATATACGGTATCTTACTAGTTCACGCTCAACAGCTGCTTGCGTTGCTTTTCTATCTAATTCAGGTAATTCAAATGCCAAAGTCTTTCCTCCTTCTGTTCAAAAGGAATGCCCTAGAATTAACTAGGGCAGTATATATTAATCTAGTAGGTCATCCCCATTTTTGTCTTGAGCAATGTCTTCCATGTTCAATTGCTCTACCACTTCGGTAGTACCGTCACCGTTTACGGTATATTTAACGCCCTCATGACCTTCCCCATCATCAAGGTCCTCAATACTCATTTGGCTTTGTTCAAGCAATAATTTGATGTTAAAACCAGCCTTTGGATACAGTTGAATAGTTTTTTCTTCACTATCGCCTTTAGCTTCAAATTTGAGTACGACTTTCTTGCTATCACGCTGAATAGATTTAAATTCTGCTGATAATTTAACATCACCAATTTCAATTAATACAATGCTGCCTGCCATACCGATTAATTCTGATTTATATTTAACATCATCACCCAGGATATGAAACTCTAAAACTTCCTTTTTATCATCCTTTTGTATCTTTTTAAAAAGGACATCTAATTCAACTTTACCCATTCTTCACACACTCCATTTCAATTGTTTTATTTCCTAATATCGATTTAACTACTTCTGCTTGATAGACAGGACAACCAATAAATTCAGGTCTATTAAACTGGTACATGATTCTTGCAATTTGAGCTAATATATATGCATCAACAACGTTGTCGCTTTTATGTGAAAAGCCATAATGATCTTTAACTGCATTCATAACAGCCTTTTTCTTTTCTGCACCAGCAAGACGATTTTTGTTTCCTACTTCACCAGTAAAGCCAGTAACATTTACAAACTTCTTAACAGCATTAGGTGCAACTTCATAATACTTAAACCCTCGTCTAGTTAGAGACATTCGCATACCCCAACCAATACCACCAAGTTGTATTCCTTGCTGTGTTGCAAATCCAAATCCTTCTATCACAATGATGTCACCTTTTTGCATATGGGCCATCACTTCATCAATAAGGGTAATCATTCGAAAAGGATCTTTATCGCCTATGCCTGTTAATTCTTTGGCTCTAAGCACCTGTCCATTTTCATCTATTGCAACAAATCCTGTTTTAGTTGATGGATCTAAACCGATGAATCTCATAATGCCCCCCAAATCTTTTGTTTCGCCTAATTTTTCAATCATCTAGCGAAATCATTTTCAATCGACGTTTACCGTTTTCGCTTCTTTTCTCATAAATTGGATAAGTCATATATTTCAAGAAATCAATTGTTTTACCTGTTGCTTTACTAATTTCTCGTATCGTTCCTTCTGTAATAAACTGTTCACCTTTATATAAAGCGTAAATTCTTTTATGCCAAGGAATTTTCATGCCATCCACCTTTCTTCTCTTAGCAAAATCCCCCTACTGTTTATCCAGTTCAATAAACTTCTGTTTCCACCCCATAAAAAGCAATTTAAACTCATTCATGCCGATGTCTCGGCCTTTTGCAAAAAACTGCTGTATGACCTTGCCTTGTTGCATTTTGTCAGCTGGATCATGCCATAAAAACTCAACAACATCTGCGTCTTGTTCGATGGATGATGATTCTTTCAAGTGTGATAGCTGCGGCTTTTTAACATTGTCGCTTTCCCTGGTCATTTGCGATAACATCATAAAACAACAATTCATGTCGCGTGCTATCTGCTTGGCTGTGGTAGTTACATTTCCGATTGCTTGCGCCCTTGTCTCGTTTTTACGTTGTGGAATGCTCATAATTTGTAAGTAGTCAACAGCAATCATTGCTATTTGTCCATAGCGTTTTTTAAAGCGTCTTGCTGTGGCTCTCACTTCCTCTATCGTGACACCACTTGAATCTTGTACGAAAATAGGTAGCTTCTCCAGCTCTTTATACGCATACTCAATTACCCCTAATTCTTCCACTTTTAGTTCTTTGTTTTTTATACGACCATAAGCAATGCCTGTTGAGCTTGCAATCATACGATCATATAGCTGGTATTTGTCCATTTCCTGACTGAAAACAATCACTGGCCCACTTTTGGCAACTCCCATAATCCTTTGAAGCAGCATAGCAGTTTTACCAACGCTAGGACGTCCAGCACTAACAAACAACCACCCTCTCCAAAGACCATGAGCCCATTTGTCATATGAATTAAATCCAGTAGGAATAAATTCAGCGCGCTTTAATAGATGTTCGAAATATCCTTGCCTTGTGTCTTTCAAACTTTGCATTTTCCCATCATTTTGGGGTCTTACTTCTGAGGCTAGTCTTTCAATTTCTGCAAAATAATCATCATCCGTTTCATAATCCTCATGTACAAGATTCATAATTTTTTGCCCAATATCTGTTCCCCGTCTCCGAATGGCTCTTGAACGAACAATATTTGCATAATGCACAACATTAGATGCAGTTGGACAAGATACAGCTAATTCGGTTAAATAAGAAATGCTTACCTCGTCCATCTTGTTATGCTGCATATACAGCTCAATAACTGTTGTAATGTCTATTGGCTGGTTTTTATCATCCAACCATTTCATTACTCTAAAAATTTGTTGGTGGCGTGCACTAATGAAGTCTCTAGCTTCTAAAAAAACAATGTCATTAATTACGTCAGGTTCAAGGAATATAGCACCCAAAACCGACATTTCTGCATCAAGTTCATAGTTAGTTGCTCCAATCAAAGCCATTTGGATCATTCCCATCTTGTACCCAACGTTGGAACTCTATTTCTTTATCTCTTGGATCATAATGTGGCTTTTGCTTTGGTTGTACTGGTTTCATTTCAGCATTCATTTTTATGGCCAATTCCATAAACTTATCTCTAAGTTTTTTTGCTGATAAAACATTGGTGCGCCAAAATGAATCCTGTGTTACCCAATCCATAACTTGTTTGGCCAAGTGCTTATCAACCTGATCTATTTCAATTAGCTTTCGCATATAATCGGCCCATGTTTGCATGTTAGACTTTTTAATTAAATGAGATATTCCAGCCTCATTTGCAACTGCAGCAACTTTTTCATGAAAGTAGACTGCCATTTTGTAATAGCTGTTTTCTTCGTCGTATTTTAGTTTTTTTGCTTGTTTAGTTGGAGCAGAGATTTCAGAATCTACCTCATTAGATGGCGTCTGTTCATCCCACTCTTTGTAATTTTTATTAAACCCCATTATTTTCGCTCCTTTTGAACCAATTCCAATAACTGAGATTATGTTTCTATCAATCAATGTTGTTAGTTCTCTATTTATTTGAGTCCTATTAGCATTAATTGCGTTTGTTAAAAAGCTTGTAGACATTTCATTCGTTTTACGCTGAAAACCATACGTATATCTCCAAATGGCCAACACTATACGGAATTGTGTGCCATTGAGATTGGTCTTCATGATATGATCGAAGATTTCATTGGCAATCCGTGTATGCCCATTTTTGAGTTGTGGACTTGCCATGATTACTCACCCTATTCATGCTTTCATTTGGCCGTGGATGTACTTAACAATTTCCTTTGCAAATATTTCAATGTCCTGACGTTCATCTGCGCCCTGGTAAGGTCTGCTTAACCATTCATCAATTTGATTTGCAACAGTAGGTGAAATATTTTGTAGCTTCATGATTTCTATCTGTTGTTTTAGCTCGGCGTTTTCTTTTTTCAGCAATTCAAAAGCAGCTAAAATTAAAGTATATGGATGCATTAAACTACCTCCAATTCATAGTGATTACCTGCATGGAAACCTTTCTTCAATAACTCTCTTTTAACGGTCATTTCTGCAAGCGTAGGAAGGTTGTTTTTGCTGCTTAAATGAGTTAGATAGATTCGTTCGCCTTTGCCTCTTACAAGCTCTTTTAGGGCTGTTGCTGTTTGTTCATTTGATAAGTGGCCAACATGACTCAATATTCTCGCCTTAACGCTATTAGGATAATCAGAGGCTTCAACCATTCGTGGTTCATGGTTGGCTTCAATGATATAAATATTGCTATTCCTCATTTCATTTAACATGCTTTTATCTACCTGGCCAGTGTCTAAACAGATGGAAACTTTTAAATTGTCTAACGTCCTTACAACATAACCCCTCGGATCTATTGCGTCGTGATGAACATTAAAGGCGTTTACTATGAAGTGGCCACAACCGAAAAGGCCTCCAACTCCAATTGGTCTAATTAATTCATCTTCAACGGTGGTGATGTTTTTCCATTCACGTTCACCAGCATAAACAGGAATTTTGTATTTATTGGCCAATGGTAGACCTTTAATGTGGTCACTATGGGCATGTGTGACAAAGATTGCTTTTACGCTATTTGGTGTGATCCCAACTTCCAACAGCCGTTTCTCTATTTTTGTTTTAGCAATACCTGCATCGATTAGGATGGTAGTTTCATTGGTTGTTAAAGCTATACAGTTTCCACTTGAACCACTCGCTAAGATGTCAACTTTCATTTTCTAACCTCCAACTCCTTATGGCACCGTGGGCATATTTCTAACCCACGGTATAAGTTGTAATCATTTCTGTTCATTTCTTCTCCACATAGCTCACAGTCCTTATTGCGCTCATAAACTATTGTTTGTGGTAGTTTCATAGTTGTTATTCAAGTGAATCGCCATCATTGATTGGTTGTGAAGCCAGCATTTCGATATTCATATTTAGTAGCTCAATCAAGCCAATCATTTCAGCTTCGGTTGCTGTAGCAGGATCAATATTTGGTGCATTTTTAATCAGGTACTCTTTAACTGCTTCACTAGTAGTAATGCCCAATGCCTTAAATTTTGTATTTATTTCATTGCGTAATTTATCTGTAGGACTCGGCTGCATATTATCAGTTGGTTTAGGTGCCTCAATTGTCTCTTGGTGTGGTGTTATGTCTTTTCGTTCCTTTGGTTGATTCTCAGGAACTACACCACCCTGTTGATGGGTAATTGTTTCATCATCAAATGACAATCCGTATTGTTTTTTCAATGCACGTTGCTGAACATGTTTCCCGAACATGTCACTTGTCCATTTGTTCCAGTTATCCTTATTTTGCCCTGTGAACATATGAGCAACTTCATCAATGTCCATAATGACTGTTACAGGTGGATAGCCTTCGCGGTATGCAACTGAATAAGCTCCAATTATCTTTCCACGTGGGAACCCTATTTCGTGTTGTACCACTTCCATTTGCTTTGTTTCTTTGTTCATAGCTATTTTAAATTCATCATTTTCGTGCACCATTTGTGTATCTGGTGGAATAAAGCCTTCTTGTTCGCGCGCTTTTGAAAGATAAGCCTCAGCTGCAAATTGAATACGTGCCTGGCTACCATATTTGATAAAGAAAATTTCATTTTTGAATGGATCTAAGCCATAAGATGCTGCCTTGTGAGCGAATAAAAGAAATTCTTGGTCATTAGCTGTAGGTGCAATTGAGTTGCGAATGACCTCTAATACTGCAGGTTGAAAAGCTTCTGTAATTTCAGGTGTTAAAGTTGGTAGGTTTCCATTCATAATTAACGTGCCTCCGTAAATTTATTAAGGCCATTTTTGACCTGTTTTTTCATACTTTCAAATGCTTTGTTATATAGTTCTTCTTCGTTTTGCCCAGGCTCTACAGATATAGTTACTGCAGCATCAACTTTCACGTTTTCAAAGTTTCCTAGATTTTTTGTATATGTGTAACCAACTGTGATTTCTTTAACGCTCATTCAGCAACAACCTCCAATTCTTTATCTGCAACAACACGGCTAATTATTAATTGTCCATTAGGTTCTTTAAACTTAGTAATTGTTTCAGCATTGTCCACAAAACAAGGAACGATAAGATCACTTTGCTCTGACAACACATCACGAATTTCAAGCCCTGCTCTAGTTTGCTCACTAAATGAAAGTTTCATATAGTCTTTACCATCCATTTGGACAATGAAAGTTGGTTTACTTTCACCTGTTGTTTTTACTTCTTCAAAGAGTTTTATTGATAAATTTTTGAACAAGTCTTGAACCTTTTTGACTTGTAATTCTGCTTCTTTTGCCTTGAAATCCTTAATAGCATCCAGGATAAAGATTGATTCATTAAGTGATTCAAGTGTTTCTTTTTCATTAGCTTCTGCAGCAACAACTTGCTCTCTCAATCCTTCAAACTGCTTATGCTTTGAAATCTCATATTCTATTGGATTTATCTTTTCTTGAAGTAAACGCGCTTTATCCAGTTGTTCAGATACGTCCACATATTCAAGCGTTTTAAGTTCTTCTTCTAACATTATTCGTTTATCTACAGCTTGTTGGAACTTCACTTTAACCTGTTGAATACGCTGATCTTTTTCTGCCTTTACAGCATCGATAGCTTCATTTTGTAGTGTTTGATTACAAACGCGGCAAGTGTCTTGAATTTGCTCTCCTTTGAGCTGATTAAAATGGTCTTTAATGTCGTCACGTTCTTGTGACAAAATATTAATTTGGTTGTTTAGTATATTAATTCTTCCATTCACCGTTTGAGCTTTGTCAGTCACTTCTTCTATAGCGTTTCTTTCCTTAACAAGCTGTTTCAGTTCCACATTTAGTGAGTCTAATGGAACTGTTGGAGCATTTTGTTCTAACTGCTCTCTTAACGTCTTGGCGCGGCTCATAGCAGCTATATACTGCTTATCAAGCTTGGTTTTATTAGATCGATGGATTTTATCTAAATCCTCTAAAGAATGTTTTTTAACTAATGTGGCCAACTTGTCCGATTGTGGTTTAGGTAACTCTTTTAAAACCTCTTTATTAGCAGGTGCAGTTGTATATTGTAAAATCATTTGACGCTGCTTTTCCCAATGCAATGTGAAAAAATAGCTTGGATTAAAGAGTGATAAGAATAAATCTTTATCAAAAAGCTTATCAATTACCTCATTAAACTCAGTAGCTTTAGAAGGTACTTCATTTACATAGAACTTATTGCGCCCTTTAACAATCTCACGGCCAAGTAGCAGCTCTCCATCTTCAACACTTAATAACAATGTCACCAGTGTATTCTCTGCCTGGTACGTTACTGGTGATGGATCAAGTTTGCTCCCCACCAGATCAGTACCATATAATAAGAATGTAATTGCTTCACCAATGGAGCTTTTACCTTTTGCATTATCCGCGAGGATCTTAGTCATGTCGCCAAACTTAACTACAAGATCCTTGTGGCTTTTAAAATTCTGCAAGGTTAATTGATTGAATTTAATTTCCACTTTTCATTTCCTCCATTACTGTTTAATTAATTTCATGCTATAATGGTTTAAATAAGATTTCGGTTAACATTTAGGTCACTTTGCAGAGTGGCCTTTTTTATTTTCCAAAATGTTTCAATCCCAAGCTTAAAAGAACTTTTTTCACGTGCTCTTGTTAACACTTCATCATTTGGAATAAGAGGTGTTGTAGCTGCTTGAATTAAACACCATTTTGAACGAGTAACTCTTGCTTGAAATGTTTTGTAAGGTATCCCGTTTTTTTGAGCCATTTGAATAACTTCAATTGGATATTTCCGCTTTCTTTTAGGCCCTTTTTTTACACTCACAGTTGCAGCCTTCTTAAAATCCCATCCTCTATGAATACGATCTTTAAACGTTCCGTAGGAAATACCATTCATATTAGCTAATTCAAGCGCCCATTCAGGATATTTACGTTGTTTCAATACTGGTTCAGTAATTGCTTTTAGTTTCGGCCATCCTGAATTCCTAATGCGATATTCTAAAGTTTTGCGACTTATCCCATTACTTAATGCCAATGCATATTCTTCATCTGTAATGTAAAAATCATAAGGATTTCTAGACATGATACTCACCTCTTTTCCATTACAATAGTTCCGCGCTGCCACTCAGCAACAAACTCGTGAAATTGCCAACCCTTATTGGCCAAGTTGTGTTTTATGAAATAATCACCTACCGAATTAATTTAATTGCACGATTAATTGTCTCGAGTACATTAGGATTTTTAGCACTAGCAGCCATCATTTTCAGAGAAGCAACAACCTCATCTTTTTCAGTATTTGGCTGATATTTTTGAAGGACCACTTGATTACCGTTAGTGTAAATTTCTAATGAATCTCCTTCTTCGATACCAAGTGTTCTACGTATTTCCTTTGGAATTACTACACGACCTAAATCGTCAATTTTGCGTACAATACCTGTTGATTTCATTTGATTTCCTCCTACCATTTAATATTTAATCCAAGTCCTGATAAATGTGTTCTTGCATCATATCCATTCTCTAGTAGCACCGATTGGAAAATTGATACAATTTGCTTGTCTGTGTTGTGGTAATATGTGTACTCACAAAGCCCTTTTTCAGCTTGCGTTTCAATTCCTTTAATAAGTTTTTTAAATTCTTCGCTTTCCAATGCATCTGCTTTCAACTTACTAAAATTACTTCCAGCAACTTTTTTCATTTCATCTGCAGGTTGTAGTTTCATCCTCTATCACCATCTTTCATTGCCTCGTAAACTTTCTGAGCATAAGCTAATTGTTGCTTAATGTATGGATCAGTTTCTTTCCCACCACATGCTAGCCAGTCACCTATACGCTGCTTAACATCTACTAAAACTGATATTGGTAACTCGCAAGCAATTTGGTGTAGCTCATACAATGGCGTAATACTTGCTAAGGCTTCACCAACTAATACAACTGGTACTGGTTTAATGTTCAATTTAATTCACCACCTTCGGTATTAGTGATTAACCAATGCTCAATTGTAGGTCGGTGGAATAAAATGCGCCCTCTAACTTTCGTATGAGGAATTTCTTTCTGGCGTGCCATTGTGTAAATAGTTGTTTTACTAACACCTAATTCATTTGCAACCTCATCTACTGACATTGTCATTTTCGCCATATGAATCACCTCAACTTAAATATTTAAAATTTTTCGGATATGCTTTATATGTTCCTGGGCTTTCGGACCATCTTTTCGGCCACGAATTATGTCTGATAGATAGGCATTTGAAATCCCCACCATTTCAGCTAATTTCTTTTGGTTCATCTTTCTTTTAAAAAGCTCAGATCGAACTCTTACCGCTAAATCCCCTTCCATAAGGACACCTCATTTCTTTGAAAATCCATACCGTCATTGGCTCGGTATCACAGCACTTTACTGAATTGGAAAAATTTAAGCTAAATTATTCGCTAATATGTTGACCTAAATTAGCGTACATGCTATTATAAACGCATAGCTAAATAAGACTTTTTAAAAGCCTTTAAACCAACATTTAAACCGTTCCCCAACGAAAAATGTTTATAAATAGGTCGTATTTTTTATTGTCTTTTTAGCCAATTAATTAGCTTATGAACACAGTATATTAATATTTACACTATTAGTCAACTATAAAATAGCGTAAATGCTAAAGTATTTTTTCATAGGCTTCAGAAAGGTTGATATAAGTGAGTTTAGTGGAAAGAATAAAATATCTGTGTAATGAGAGAAAAATTACTTTTGCTGAAGTTGAAAGGAAAGTTGGCATTTCTAATGGACAAATCCGAAGATGGGATACGTCTTCACCTAAAATAGAAAATGTAGAAAAAGTAGCTAATTATTTCGATGTTAGCACTGACTACCTATTAGGTCGTACTGATAAAAGACGTTACTATGACCTAACTGAAAAAGACGAACTTACTATACAAAGAGAACTTAAAAAAAGAATTAATGGTGAGGACGTAGATAATGCATTCGCAGCCTTTGATGGGAGAGTTTTAGAAGATTTAGATGAAGAAGACAGAGAGTTATTAATCGCTTCATGGGAAAATACTTTACGCTTAACTAAACGTATAGCGAAACAGAAATTTACACCTAAAAAATATAGAGATTAAAGTACGGTGGTGTTTGTGGTGGATATTAAAAAGATTGTGGCACAGTTAGTTGAAAAATACGATACAAGGGATCCTTTTAAGTTGGCTGATCTACTAGGTGTAGTTATTATTTACGAGCCATTAGGGTCTATATACGGCTATTATAGTAGATCCCACCGTACAAAAGTAATTCATATCAATGAGAATTTACCATCTAAAAAACAACTATTAACCGCTGCTCATGAACTCGGACACGTTGTTCAACATCCAGAAGCGAATACTGTATTTCTAAAGAAAAATACATTATTTTCTACAGATAAGTTAGAAATAGAAGCGAATACATTCGCTGTCGAGTTATTGTTACCTGATGAATTATTTACTGAACAATGTTGTTCAGGTTTTACCATCTATGATGCTATAGAAGAAAAAGGAGTTCCGATTGAGCTACTTTCTTTAAAAAGCGTAGATGGTAAAAAAATTTTACCCTAAAAAGTACATACATTCCCATTAAAGGTGGTGATAGTTAAATTTAGACGGTGGAAATCCTCCATATCGAAAGGAGAAGTTTATAATGGCTAACATTGAAAAGCGTGGAGAAAATTCATTTCGTTTTACTGTTTATTTACCTAAAGATGCTCAAGGGAAATATCCTAAAAAACGCAAATCAATAATTATTGAAGAAAAAATGTCACCAAAGCAACTAAAGGAATTTTTGGATCGTGAATATCTAAAATTTAAGGATGAAGTCTTATCAGGTAACTATGTGCAAACTGAAAGAATACTTTTTAAAGATTTTGCCGAACAATGGGAAAAGGATTTTGCATCTACTCTTGCCCTAACGACATTTGGGAATCACCAACGAAAGTTGGAATTGCATATTATCCCTGTTATTGGCCACATGCGTATGGATCAAATAAATCAATTCCATCTGATGACTGTCGTACGTGATATGAAGCGTTATGATGGCAAAGACGATCCTGTTACTTATCATAGCAAGCAAGATGTATATAGAACTCTTAAAAGTATATTTAAGTACGCTGTAAAATGGGGTGTATTATCTAACAATCCAATGGACGGAATTGAAAAGCCACGCCCAAGTGATACTGATGATGTGGGTAAGGAAATGCAAATCTATGAAGAAGATGAAATTGAAACGTTAATGCGTATGTTACAAAGCGAAACAGAGTTATGGAGAATTATGTTCACTTTAGCATTAGCTGCTGGATTAAGAAAAGGCGAACTTTTAGGTTTAGAGTGGAAAGATGTAGACTTTGAAAACCAACAAATATACATTCACCAATCAATCGTTTTAACTAAACAAGGCCCACATATTAAATCTACAAAAACAAGAAAATCGAAACGCTATGTAACATTACCTGAATCTGTTATGGAAGAATTAAAAGCATATCGTATACATTGGGCTAAGGAGAAGTTGAAAAAAGGTGATAAATGGATTGAACAAGATAGAGAATGGTTATTCCATTCATTTGATGGTACACACCTCTATCCAACAAGCCCTTCAAAACATTGGCACAAATTTATTAATGAACATAAATTTAAATACATTCGCCTTCATGATTTACGTCATACATCAGCATCATTATTAATTGCACAAGGCGTACATGCTAAACTAATTAGTGAACGTCTAGGACACTCTGATATATCAGTAACAATGAATACTTATGGTCATGCTTTCAAGTCTGCTGATCGTGCTGCTGCTGATAAGCTGGATGGGTTCTTTAGAGTGAAAAAACAATCTTAACCCCTGGGGTCAAATTGGGGTTAAACTGGGGTTAAAATTGTTTATAAATAATAGCAATTAATGATAATGGATGATAATAACATTTACAAAAGCTTTGAATAACAACATTTATTGTGATTATTTATAAATAAATTACCTTCGACAACTCATTTGAGGAGTGGTGGTTTAAAACTTTCTATAAGAAATACGGCATACGCGGCTTTTAAATTTTACATTAGAGCCTTAAGGCTTCAAAGCGACTCACCCTTCATTTATTGGAGGGTGAGTTTTTTTATTAAAAACAAGCGTTGATGCAAATTTGATGCAAAAATTAATGCTAATTACCGTTATAACTTAACGTATTAACGATTTGGATTTCGGTCAATAAATTCCTAAATATCATCAGCTAGTCTATATACAAGATCGAAATAATGCTTCTCTTCCAAAACGCCTTTTTTTGGATGGCGGTATGGTGCCAACTATTTTTTAACATTTAACAGTATTAATCTCATAATTATCGGGATTTTTCTTATCTATAAAGATGAAGAAAAAGACTAGCTAAAACAGCTAGTCTTTTTTCATTAAATATGTCATATCACCTTATTAAGAAACTTAAACTAGATTTCTAGTTCCTAAATCATCATATATCCCGTTCACCATTAGCTTCCCATTTAGCAATTTCCTCTCTAACACGAGGGGCAACTTCTTTCCCAAGCAATTCAATGGCACGCATCACTTGATTATGTGGCATTGTACTTAACGGCACATACAACATAAAACGTGTAATCCCTACATGCTTACGCAAATGGATGATTTTTTCAGCGACTGTATCTGGATCACCAACATACAATGCCCCTTCAAAACTTCTTGCAGCATCAAAGCTTGAACGATCATAATAAGCCCAGCCCCGCTCCTTGCCAAGTTTATTCATACCCGCTTGAGTGGGTGGGAAAAATGTATCTGCTGCCAGTTCCCTATTCTCCCCTACAAAACCTATCGAATGAGATCCCACCTTCAGTTTTGAGACATCATGACCTGCATGAGCCGCTGCTTTTTTATATAACTGTACAATTGGTGCAAATTGCATCGGGCTACCACCAATTATCGCCAGCATCAGTGGCAATCCCAGCAGGCCTGCACGAATAGCAGAATCCTGATTTCCACCACTACCGACCCATATAGGTAAAGAATCTTGAACAGGTCTTGGATAGACACCTAAATTATTTATTGCTGGTCGATGTCTGCCCTCCCACATTACATTTTCCGATTGACGAATTTTAAGCAGCAACTCCAAATGTTCTTCAAACAGTGCGTCATAGTCATTTAAATTATAGCCAAACAACGGAAATGACTCGATAAAAGAACCTCGCCCCGCCATTATTTCCGCACGTCCATTTGAAATCCCATCTAGTGTAGAAAAATCTTGAAAAACGCGCACAGGATCAGCTGAAGAAAGCACAGTTACCGCGCTTGTAAGTCGTATACTTTTCGTTTGGGGTGCAGCCGCTGAGAGAACCATCGCTGGAGATGATGCTGCATAATCCTTCCTATGATGTTCACCAACTCCAAACACATCCAGCCCTACTTGATCAGCAAGGATAATTTCTTCGACCACTTCACGTAGACGTTGGGCATGACTAATCACTTCGCCATTATAAACATCCGGTTTCGTTTCTACAAAAGATGTACTACCTATTTCCATTTAAATCTCTCCTAGTCCAATTAAATTATAAGAATAAATATGGTGTTACTCGTAGTAGTACTATCACGAAGTTATTTTGAAATCTTTACTCGAATACTTAAAGCCCAAAACAGCAGAGCAAAAGCACTGACCGAAGCGCCAAGCAAAGAAACGCCTCCCCAGCCGAAATGTGCATATATTTGAGTCGAGGCAATTGAACCACTCGCACTGCCGATAGAATAGAACATCATATATCCAGCAGTAAGTCGACTCCTTGCTTCTGGATGCAACGGAAGAATCATCGTTTGATTCGTGACATGTATTGCCTGTACAGCCAAATCAAGTAGAACAATACCGACAACTAATGCAACAAATGTTTGTTGTAGATAACTGATAAACAACCATGAGATTAACAATAATAATAAAGCAATACCAGTCGTCCGTTGCCCGTACCCTCGATCTGCAAGTTTTCCTGCACTTGCTGCAGCTAATGCTCCTGCTACACCAACAAGACCGAAAGCTCCAATTGCACTATAAGATAAAGCAAACGGGGGTGCGCTAAGTGGTAAAACTAGCGAAGTCCATAAAATACTAAAATCAGCAAAAATCAAGAGTGCTAAAACTGAACGAACGCGTAAAGTTCGCTCTTGAATAAATAATGTAAGCGTTGACCTAATCAACTGGAGATAAGTTATTGATTTCACCTCGCGCTCAACAACTGGCAGTACTTTAAAAAACAAACTAGCTAGCAAAAGCATGAGTGCTGCAGAGACAATATATACGGAACGCCAACCTGCTAGATCAGTTAGTATACCGGCAAAAGTCCGTGCGAGCAGTATGCCGATAACTATTCCACTTGTTACAATACCAACTACACGCCCTCGTTCTGTAGGAGAAGCGATATTTGCTGCAAAAGCCACAAGCGTTTGGGTCACAACTGCAAGAAGACCTACTAAAGCCATACCTATGAAAAGTACAACGCTAGAGAAAGCTGTCCCCACAATAATCAAAGCTATTGTGGATAATAGCATCTGACCGACAATAAGACGCCGTTGATTTAATAAATCTCCAAGCGGAACGAGTAGTAATAAACCCAATCCATAAAAAATTTGTGTGATAGTTATTACTACACCAATAACAGAATGATCAATACCAAAATCATTCGATAATCGATCGAGCAATGGCTGGGCAAAATAAATATTGGCCACTGACATTCCACAGGCAGTCGCAAACAATAATGTCAAAGAGCGAGACATGGATGAATGCTGATGCCCATGAGGTTTAGTTTCAGGAGATGGACTATTCACCTTAGAATAAAGTGGGTCATTTTCTAGATTCGAATCTGCTTTGTACACATCTTAATCTCCAATCCCTTTGATTATTAATAATAACATACCGAATGGTACATTATAATTGTTGCTAAATATAACTTAAAAATAATTGTAATGTCAACTTAATATTTTTATCACTGTAAATTTAACACGAAATAACTTTTACATTTTGACTACTAAAATGGCTAATAATATGAAAATTAAATACCGATAAGTAAAAAATAATTGCAATTACCTACATACATGTCATAATGTAATTAATAAAAATTAAAATTTGAAGGGAGAAATCTTAATGGCTCGAACCCGTGAATTTGATGAGGATAAAGTTTTAGATGCTGCAATGCAGTTATTTTGGGAAAAGGGATATGAGGCTACTTCGTTGAGTGATCTTACTTCTAGAATGGGTATTCAACGCCCTAGTATTTATTCAACTTTTGGCGATAAGAAGGCATTATTCGAAGCTGCCCTTCGAAAATATACAATGTCTCGGGCATCCGATATTCGCACTAGACTTCAAAGACACGCCTCTGTAAAAAAGGCATTTGCTATTTTCTTTACGGATGTCATCAATGACGAATACGCAGAAGAACTTAGTAAAGGTTGTTTTTGTATTAATACAATGGTTGAACTAGCACCTCATGATGAGAGATTTGAAATCTTGACTAGAGAACATCAAATGTATTTAACTGTCATCTTTCAAGAAACGATTGAACAGGGAATACAATCAGGTGAGCTGGAAGCCAACACAGACGCAAAATCTTTAGCACAAGCACTTATTGTCGCATTAATCGGTCTAACGGTAATGATGAAATCTCGCCCTCAACGTTCTTTTATTGACAATGCAATCGCAACGACTCTTACATTGCTCAAATGACATTTAACAGTCAAAATTACAACGACTGTTGCCGAGAATATAGAATATCCAATAGATAAGGGAAAACTCGCATGTTGATAAAACATAAATCAACATACGAGTTTTTCATTTTCCTTAATACGCAAAAATTTTTCTATATTTGATGTAATGCTCTGGCCAAAATTCTTCTTCTTACCGATGCTAGTCAGCAAAGGGCTAGTTTTTTTATCAAACTAATTTGCAGTATTAGTCGATTAGTGTCGAAATGTAAAACTTTCAAATCGATATAATAATAGTATAATTAAGGAAATTAAGAATGGAGGAACACGATGAAGAAACTCTTTTATGTATTTTTAATTTCTATATTTGCAATATCCGTCTACTCTTATAGCCCAACTGTATCAATAGCAACTACTAAAGAAGATGAAGTCACTATTTTAAAAAAGCAATTAAAGGAAAAAGACCAAAAGATTAAAGAACTGAATGAAAAAATCAAATCATTAGAAGAAAAAGTAAAGGCCCTCTCTAATACGAATCAAAATAAAGAAACAACCGAGGATCAACTTTCAAAAACAATAAAAAACGTAACTGTTACAATCGATAAAGTAGTGCAAGATTCTGATTCGCTAAAAATTTATGTAACATATATTAATAATACAAATGATAAAATTAGTAACGGCAGCGATTTATCTAAAATAGTGGCAAATGGTAAACAATACAGCTATAGTTCAGATTTTAATTTCAAAAGATGGTATAAAAAAGAAAATGTCCCTCACGCTGATACATATATTGAGCCTGGTGTCACTGCGCAAGATGTTATTTTCTATGCACCTGTTGATTCGGATTCAATAAACATTTTAATTCGTGCTAACTGGACTGATTACAGATTTAATAATGTAAAAATTACTAAATAAAAAAGAACAGTCACTAAAAATGAAACGACACCCCAAAAGTAGTCTAAACACTAACGATTGGGGTGTCATTATTTTGTTGTTTCAGCTATTTAAATAGACCCAACTTAATTGTTCTCAACACGTTTTCCGTTAACAAAAACTGATAACACAAGCCCAATAAGAGCAAGGGCTGAAATAAAGAAGAATGCATACTTTGTTCCTTCAGCAATTAACTCAAATGGTAAAGCATTTTGGAATTTCTCGAAATGCTTGTTTTGTCCACTGACCATTAATGTAATAGCCAATGCTGTCCCTGTCCCACCTGCAATTTGTTGTAATGTACTCATAACAGCTGCACCATCTGCGTATAATTCACGTGGCAACTGATTTAAACCATTTGTTTGCGCAGGCATAATAATCATAGAAATCCCTATAAAGAATATTGTGTTAGCTAAAATAATCTGCCAAACGGGTGTATGTGCGGAAATCGTAAAGACAAAAAGTAAACTTGCAATTAATGTAAAAAGAAAACCCAGGGGTAAAAATTTCTTTGCTCCAAATTGATCGAACATCTTTCCTACTACTGGTGATAAAACAGCATTCATGGCACTACCAGGCAAAAGAATAAGACCTGCAACTGTAGCACTGAATAGTAAAGAACCTTTTAAGTACATAGGTAATAGTATAGCTGTTGATAAAATTAAAAGCATACCGCTAAATAACAATACCGTCCCTAACGTAAACATAGGATATTTAAACGTTCGTAAATTAATCATAGGCTGCGCCATTTTAAATTGACGAATTACAAATAACGCAATCGAAACTAAGCCAACAATAAATGGAATATATACCCCTGCAGAAGCAAAGGATTTTTCGGCAATAGTGCTTAAACTGTAAATAAAGCCGCCAAAGCCAAGCGTCGATAAAATAATTGAAACAACATCAATAGCTGGCTTCGTTATAGTAGATACATTATCGATTTGTTTAAGCCCCGCTACGACTAATCCTGCATAAAAGACAAGGCTTATCCAGAAAATAAACGACCAATCCAACGAGTCCACTATTAAGCCTGCCAATGTTGGCCCAATCGCAGGAGCTGTCGTAATAACAAGCCCCATTAACCCCATTACCGCCCCACGCTTTTGAATCGGGAAAATTAATAAAATTACATTCATCATGAGCGGTAAAATAATACCCGTTCCAAACGCTTGAATGATACGACCTAGCAGTAAAATCGGAAAGCTTGGTGCTAAAGCTGCTAAAATCGTTCCTACAATCGAAAATACTAATGATCCAACAACTAACTGTTTTGTCGTAAACCATTGAATTAGAAGAGATGAAACAGGCACTAAAATACCTATTGTTAATAGATAGCCTGTAGTAAGCCACTGTGCTGTCCCAGCTGAAACAGTGAAATCGGACATAATATTTGTCAGAGCCATATTTAAAGCAGTCTCACTAAACAGCCCTATAAATGCTGCAAACATAAGCACAAAAGCCATGCTTTTAGGTTTTCGTACTGGCACAACTTGCAAAGATGAAGCCATAAATAAAATACTTCCTTTCTTTCTCTATGATTAATTAGACCGGTCTATATAATAAGCATAAAAATGAAGCCCCTATTTACTTAGAAAGCAATAAAGGAATCATTTTGTTAATTTGAATTAAAGGCTCACTTGATTTTTTGGTTACACTTAATGTAATCCCACCTTCAATTAATGCACTTATTGTTTTGCTAATTAAGTAAGCTCGTTCTTCACTATAACCACTAATTCTTAATTTCTCAAAGTAAAGATTTCCCCATATTTCAAAGGTTTCTTCACAAGCCTGACGTAAATTCTCATTTACAAATGCTGTTTCCATTGCGAGTAATCCCATTGGAACGTTTTTTAATTTTGATATTGGATCTATGTCATGAAAAATTCCCGAAATATTTTCTATATGATATTGGAATGCCTTAGCTGGATCTTCGTAAGCCGCTAGATTTTGCTCAATTTCTGCTGCAATTCTATTTGCTGATAAGTTGATCGCTTCAACAGCTAATTGTTCCTTACCATCAGGAAAATGATAATATAAAGAACCTTTTGGCGCGCCACTCTCTTGAATTATTTGACTCAAGCCTGTAGCGTGATATCCTTTTAAATGAAAAAGCTCTGTTGCAGCTTCTAAGATTTTCTCTCGCGATGTTTTTTTATTAGACATAGGATTACCTCCCTTAAAAAAATTATAACGAACGGTCTACATAATAATAAAAGTCTTTTTGAACGTTGTCAATTTTTAATTAATCTAACTTCCCAACCTTAGATTCAATCACTACAATGAAATGCCGTTGACCAATTAGTTAACTTCAACTACAAATGTGTAAGATACCTCACCATTTGTCCATCGAGCTAATACTTCAAAGATATATCGACCTTTGTTTGTTGGCGCCGCCATCTCATTGTTTTTTAACATAATTTCCTTATCTCTTCCGTGTTCATTCCAAAGATAAACAAAGATTTCTGGATTTTCTTCAACCTTAATACCCATGTTCATATTTGGTTCTAACTGAATCGCCTGTAGTTTTTCAGCTACTTGGTTTGGAGATGCATGATCAGTTTGAACAGTCTCAGTTGTTAGCCCTTTTTTCCTTTCCCATTGATAACCGCCCGCTTCCATTTCATACTTCTTCCCATTAACATGAATCCAGCCTGCATAAGTTGGAGGGAAACTTTCCTTATTGTGCTCTGCTTCGTGGTGAGTTTTATTTACATCATTCGAACAACCCGCTATTAAAAGCGCAATCAAGCCAACAACCATTACAAATAACTTTTTCAATGTGCATCCTCCTTTTTCTAAATTTGACTTTTATTTCTCAAAATCGTTTCATTTATTTTAATAAAATTTAAAGAGACGATTGCTCTCATTGAATAATCGCCCTTTTATATCTCTATTTTTGGGGCATATTCTGCATAGATGAATAAATTAATTCTTCCGATTTAGAAAAACTACAACAGTTGTCCATTTTTTATGTTTGTGGTATAAAACTAAAAAAAGACCAGAGCAGGAGGAGATTATCATCAAATTACGAGAAGAATATACTTGTCCGTTGGAGCTAGTTCAAGACATGATCAAAGGAAAATGGAAATGTATTATAATTTGGCGATTACGGCTTGGTCCCACATCTCCATCAAAACTTAGACGTGATATTAAAGGAATAACTGAAAAAATGTTGTTAGAACAATTAAAAGAGCTAATGGAATTTCAATTAGTAAATAAAGAAGAATACCTTTCCACATATCCACTTCGAGTAGAATATAGACTTAGTCCAAAGGGAAAAGAGGTTCTGAAATCTTTAGAGATTTTGCAACAATTAGGAATCCAATATATAGAGGAGAAACAAATAATAGGAATAAAACAAATGTAGTACCCTTACAAAAAAGTGGGTAATTTACGATTATTTTTTCTCCATGTTATTATGACCTCAAGAACAAAAGATGGAGGTAATAACTATGAAGAAAAAATTTTTATTATTCCTATCAATTATTTCACTGCTAGCTATAGGTGTAATAGCAGGATGTAGTAATCAAAATGAAAACACTACAAAAGCAACAAAGGAAAAAACATTTGTCGTAACAAGTACAGGTATAGTAAATGGGGTTATTCAAGATAAGTACGGGCAATTGGGAGATTCGTTTAATGAGCATGGCATGCCTACTTATTCATTGCCATTAAAATTTGAACATGCACCTGAAGGAACTGTATCCTATGCGTTAGTGTTAGAAGATAAAGACGCTTTCCCTATTAGTCAAGGATTCTCTTGGATTCATTGGACAGCAGCAAATATTCAAAAAGATGAGCTAAAAGAAAATGAAAGTCAAACAGCGACTGATTTTGTCCAAGGCGTAAATAGTTGGATAAGTCCTCAAGGGGGCAGTCAAAGTGTAGAACTCTCTAGCTTTTATGGGGGAATGGCTCCTCCTGATAAACCTCATACTTATGAGATTCATGTCTATGCATTGGATACTACCGTCGATTTAAAAAATGGATTTTTAATGAATGAACTGTATCATGCTATTGATGGGCACGTTTTAGCAGAGTACACTTTAAAGGGTACGTATCCAAATAAAAAATAAGTAAGGTATCCGTTCCTTTCAATGATTTTTACCAAAATACTATCTCAAAGTAACTTTATATGATAAATAAGTCCAGGACTGCTCGATTTTGTGAGTCTCTGGACTTTTTTATTGGCTCCTTGTAACATTGGATTAAGAACAAATTGTTTTTAGGTTTCTTCATTCAATCACTGATACACTATAAGCAACAATTTAGACAAAAAAAAGCCTGGTTAATTATTATTTTGTTTTCTTTACTGAATGAATATAGGATATACTTTTATAGTCCTGTTATTGGCACGTAAAATTTAAATTTAAAATTCAAGAAAGTTTTATTGGAGGTTTATTATGAATTACAGAATTATTAACAAACAAGTATTTGAACAAGCGCAACTACGTTCGGTTTCGGATGTACCATTCACTGAAGAAGAACTTCAAAACGGTATGAAAATAGCTGTCTCTAAAGCGGATGATACGTTAGCTTTATATTTACTAGATATCGAAGGTCATAAAAAGTTCGAAGTTCGTTGGGATGATTCATCAGAAGTTTTCAACGGTTGGTATTCAGCATGGGATAATTTCTCCTGGTGCCTTGATGTAGTAAGCAAATAAATAGAACTTGATGAAATAATATCAACTAGAAACAACATCCTTTTGTTTTCGGTTGATATTATTTTTATTTATGTCCGATTGTCATAATAGATGTCCATACAAGTCAGGAGGAATTACTATTAGAAGTTTAAAGGGAATAATAAGCATCCTATTTATTGTTGGAATTACATTAATGATTATTTCACTTAACTCCGGTCCTGCTAAGCCAATTGTATCGGCAGAGGGGAAAAAAATAACACTAGTACAAGGTTCATATTGTTGGAATAAGATCGTTGGATATGAATGTGTTGATAAAATTTCGCCTCCAGAACTACTAGAAAATAAAAAAATCACGCCCATTTCTGTGCCCCCTAATAGCCAAATAAAAATCCATTTTAAAAAGCCACCCATTGATGAAATAGAAGTAGAAAAATGGATGAATAATAGCGAGAGTCCACTAGTAAAAGTAGAAGGCGATGTTTTTTCTGCACCTCAAGAAAAAGGTATCTATATTTACTCTGTTTCCAGCAGATGGGACAAAGGAAGTTCGTCTTTCGTTTTTAGTATAAGAGTTAAATAATATTGTATAATTTTTGTTGTATCTCTATCTATTTATGCTAAATCTTATGTTTTTTAAGGAGTGATATTTTGAAACCTTTTAAAAAGATTAAATTTATCCATCCTATAAGAAAGTACATACATCTCATGTTAATAATTTCGATGTTTTCACTTGTCGTTCCTGCTGGATTCAATCCACTATTTTTAAATTTAATCATGGTCCTTTTTGGACTCGTCATATTAAATCGTGGTTTTGATTACAAAGGAACGGACAATAAAGCTTTTTACAAATGTTTGTATATGGGCATAGCGATGTGTTTATTATTTATTGTTTTATTTATTGTCCAATTAATAAGAAATGGATAACATACGTTACGCATGCCTTTCACTTTCGGGTAGTTAGCAATGCACGGAAGATGATTTTCTTTCATTCGTTAGAAAAAATAATCTAACTCCCTTTCCCCTTGTATAATTCATACGCAATTTGAACATATATGGAGTAACAAGGGAGGCATGAACATGAAAAAACTACTTTATTTCTTAGTATTATTCACATTATTACTATCAGCCTGTGGGAAAAATGCAGAACCGAAGGAAGTAGCAGTCGATCAAGACACATCTATAAAGGATATCGTGGGGGCAGTGGTTAAAAATAAATTCACTGTAGAAGAAACAAAAGGAATTGTTACTATATCGATTCAAGATACAGATGTACGAGAAGGGTCGAAAAATCAGATGCTGAAAGATTCTGGGAGAATATTTGCTGAGCTTTCGAAACTAAAAAATGTGAAAACACCTTCGATTATTTGGTTTGCCCCATTAACAGGTGCTAATAGTAATGAAGAAATGACGAAAGTATTAAGCGTTTATTTTGATGAAGAAGATTTTAGAACCGTCAATTGGGCCGACTATTCACAATTAAATATAGAATCCATTGCCACTGAATATAAAGAAAACCCAGCTTTAGGAGATTAACAAATCAAAGAGATATTGGGACAAAGGTATTTGTAAATTTTCGCCATGTAAAATGAAAGCTAGATTTTCTTTCTTTTGCAAAAATTAAAATTTAGAAGAGAGCCCTAGTTGTTGGGAGCGGAGGCGGCGACTCCTGCGGGAACGCACAAAACGTAAGACGCAACAGGCCGCGCGTTAGCGAGGGTTGCGGCTTACGTTGTGCCCACGGAAAGCGACCGCCGGAGCGGACAACAACGGTAGAGCATAAAGCGATAGATTGATGGCAGTCAATCTATCGCTTTTTCCTACTGTCCCAACTTCTTTTAATAGTCGATATATGTATGGCTTCCCTCGATATTAAAGTAAAGATGACACATGTTGTTCTTTACCAATATAAAATTTATATGCCCTCAGTATTCATTAATACGAGACGCCAGCCATCCGGGTCTTCAATTGTTACACCTTTTTCTGCCCAATAAAGATTTTCTGGCTCTACTGCTGGATAGCCCATCTGCGACAGTCGTTGCCCAATGCGTTGGATTGCTTCAATGTTTGGCATGTAAAGCACAAAAAGATTATCTTTTGTCGGTGCAGGACATGGGCTTCCATCAACGTGCTCAGTAAATTCCAAATGATAATTTGCATTCGGCAGACCAATCATAATCCCATCGTAGCCACGATGCCCTTTAAATGAGCCTATTTTGTCTAAACCTACACCCTCACAATAAAACCTTTCTATTGCCTTTAATTGATGAGTCGGTCTTGCAATACGAACTTGTACAACTTCCTTTGCCCATTGTTCTTTCATCGCCATCTCTCCTTCTAGGTCGATTATATAATGGGAAAACCTGAGAGGAGAACAGTCAATAGTCTGAGTTCTATTGCGCGTGCCATATTATATCCGCTTTTTGTAATGGTACTTCCTTTTTTAAGTAATACTCTTCCGCTACCCAATATCTGTTTTCATACTTCTTCCTTATTGCTGATACATCCCCTATATACGAATCACGCTTTAAAACTCTGTCTTCCCTAACATGTCTTGGACATTCTAAAAATATCGTATAATCATAAAATCCCCTCCATTCTTTGCGCTGCAGAAAGACTCCTTCTATTAAAAGAATACTATTTGGTACAAGTAGCTTTTTAATATTTATGACTGTATTCATTGCGCGATTATAAAAAGGGAGTATTAACTCTTGATGACCATTATGTATTTTTAAAAAGCATTGTTTTATGAATTTTATATCCCATTGTAAATAATAATATTCAAACCATTCTTCATTGCCTGTATTGTATCGTTTTTCACTTTCTACAATGTAATCATCTATTTGCAGAACATTAATCATGCAATCATTTTCCAATGCGCTAGCTAGCTTATTTACAAAGGTTGTTTTTCCTGCCCCACCTAATCCATCAATTGCAACAATGAATGGTCTTTCTTCTCTATCTGGACTATTAAACTGTTTTATTATTTCGGTTAAAAACTGATGCATCCCAAGCAATTTCCCACTCTCCTAAACGATACTGTAAAATTAAAAGTAACCAGCTTACTTCCCACAAAGTAAACTGGTCTCTTTTAAATTATTAGGATAACGCAACATCAAATGAAGCAGCAGTTTTTGCCTTTACTTCCTCCAATGTTACACCCTCTGCTAATTCGATTAGTTGCATTCCTGTAGCTGTAAAATCAAAAACAGCTAAGTCCGTTATTAATCTGTGCACAACACCTTTACCTGTTAACGGTAACTCACACTGCTTTTTAATTTTTGACTCTCCGTTTTTGTTCACATGCTCCATCACAACAATAACTCTTTTCGCGCCGACAACAAGATCCATGGCGCCTCCCATGCCCTTCACCATTTTCCCTGGAATCATCCAATTGGCAAGATCACCTGTTTCGGAAACTTCCATACCACCTAAAATAGCAAGATCAATATGCCCACCACGAATCATTGCAAAGGACTCAGCGCTATCAAAAAAGGATGCTCCTGGAACAGCTGTCACTGTTTCTTTCCCAGCATTTATGAGGTCAGCATCTACTGCGCTTTCCTCTGGATAAGGGCCAATTCCAAGGAGGCCATTTTCGGATTGTAAAAGCACCTCATAATTAGCAGGAATGGCATTCGCAATAAGTGTTGGAATACCGATACCTAAATTGACATTCATGCCATTTTGAATTTCTCGGACAGCTCTATTCACAATTTTATATCTTGTATCCACCATCATGCTTCCTCCTTTTTAACAGTCAAACGTTCAATACGTTTTTCATAGTTTTCACCGAGTAAAACACGTTGCACGAAGACACCTGGTGTGTGGATATGATCTGGATCTAGTTCGCCCACTTCTACAATTTCTTCCACTTCCGCAATTGTAATTTTGCCTGCCATTGCTGCTAACGGATTAAAATTACGCGATGTTTTTCGATAAATTAAATTGCCTAGCTTGTCTGCCTTCCACGCTTTGACAAGAGCAAAGTCTGCAACAATTCCTTCTTCTAAAATATATTCCTTGCCATCGAAAACTTTTACTTCTTTGCCTTCAGCAATTGGCGTTCCAACCCCTGTAGCTGTATAAAAACCTGGAATACCCGCTCCTCCAGCTCGCAAACGCTCTGCCAATGTTCCTTGTGGTGCAAGTTCAACTTCTAGCTCACCACTTAAAAATTGCTGTTCAAAAATTTTATTTTCTCCAACATAGGAAGCGATCATTTTTTTTATTTGTTTATTCGCTAGTAATAACCCTAATCCCCAATTATCTACACCGCAGTTATTACTAATCACGGTTAAATCCTTTGTTCCCTTTTGTTGTAACGCGGCAATAGCCTTTTCAGGAATACCACTTAAACCGAATCCCCCTACTGCTAACGTAGCACCATCATTTATATCCGCAACGGCTTCCTCAAACGAATTCCATACTTTCCCGTTCCTCATATCGAAACCCCCTAAAATTGCTCGTTTATTAAGGAAAATTCTACATCATTCTTGTTTTATAAGTAAAGGAATTAATTGGAATGGCATTTATGCTTATTCTGCATAAATCAAAGGATGCTAATCTTCTTCCGTTCGAATTGTCTTTAATAATTGCTTTAAAGCATAAGATTGATATGTATTTTTTTTCGTAATTACACCGAGACGCCACGGCATATAAAAGTTCAGTAATGGAATAATCTTCACATTCCGATTAGTTTGCTTTGCTGCAATAGAATAAGGCAAAAGGGTCACGCCTAAATTTGAGGATACTAGCTCAACAATTAAATCCCATTGAGAGCTTTTGTAACCAATTATTGGTGTAAACCCTGCACTTTTACATGATTTAATAACATAATCATGTAATGAAAATTCCTCTGTAAAAATAATAAATGATTCATTTTTTAACTCTTGCAATAAAATGTGATCTTGCTTCGCTAATGGGTGTTGTTCATTAATGAAAACAAAAAATTGATCTTCAACGAAAGATTGGACAATAAATTTCCGCTCGTCGGTAGGTAACACAACTATGCCCATATCCACTTCTCCACTTTCCACTAAAGTACCAACTAATTTTGCTCCACGCTCGACTAGCTCTAAATGGACATTTGGATATTGTTGATGAAACTTACGGGCAATTTCAGGGAAAAACAAAGTGCCAATTAGCGGAGGGATGCCCAATTTAATAGACCCCGTTTTGATGTTTACTAAATCGTCTAGCAATATGTGCAAATCATGGACAGAACGCATAATTTTTTGACCTTGTTGATAAACGATATTGCCAGCATCCGTTAACTCAACATGTCGTGTAGAACGATTTAATAACTCAACATGTAGATTATCTTCTAATTTTTTAATGCTTTTACTTAATGAGGGCTGTGATACAAAACTTTCACTCGCTGCTTTCGTAAAACTTCCATGTTCTACTACTGCCATAAACGCCTTTAAATCTCGTAGCTCCATATGAAAACCCCTTATTTATTCTAATTTGTTATGGAAAAATTCATTAAAGTATTAATTAGTAATAAATTCTCTTAATAATCCTTTAATCCTTCTTTGAAAACGCAACCCAATAAAACTAAGAACGTGAAGGTTTTCATATGAATCCTTCAAACCGATATAGCCTTTTAGCATTTCGCAATGAAAATCGGAAACATCAATGCAGGAATTTTGTTTCATTCAAAAGATTTATTTATGGATAATTCCTTCAAAAATCTATATATTTGACTAGTTGGGCGCTTTTAAGACTTTATCTTACTATTAACATATAAGTATTTTGTCGCAATTCCATAAAAGTTAGGAGATAACTGCTATCACACTAGCGCCACTGTTCTATTAAATAAAATAAAGAAGGATTTTACGGATGCTAATTTTTTTAATTATTTTTTGTGCCATTATATTAGGAGTATTCTTGTTACGAAGAATGTTTTATATCAGAAAGGACCGCCTAGAAAAGAAAAAGATTATGGAGGAACGATTAAAAAAGCTTATTTTTACGAATTCTAAGCAACTATAAAATAATATTTCTATACTACATAACATACGCGGAATTTAACGTAAGATGATACTCGCGCTAGGCCTAATTCTAATTTTAGCCCTTCTACATAAGCGAAAAAAAGAGAACAATCTATGCTTTTTATTTCAAATCTTTTTAGTTTAGTGGTAAACTATCTATTGTCAATTAAATGAAGTAGTAATGAGTATGATTTATGTTTAACTGTCAATACTCAGTTTATCACTCAAACTAGGAGGAATATTATTATGAAACGTGTTGAAAATAAAGTAGCACTTGTTACTGGCGGAGCGTCAGGTATCGGTTTATCAGCAGCAACTTTGTTAGCGAAAGAAGGAGCAAAAGTTGTTATTGCTGACTATAATCTTGAAGGGGCAAAAGAGATTGCTGCAGCATTAGTAAAAGAAGGCTATGAAGCAGCTGCAGTATTTTTAGATGCTGGCGATGCTGATTCAATCAAAGCAGCAGTAGAATTCACTGTTGAGCAATTCGGTTCTTTAACAGTACTATATAACAATGTAGGTTCAACAAACTTACAAAAAGATTTAGATGTAGTAAACATGGATTTAGAAGAATTTGATCGCCTAGTAAATATCAACTTAAAATCAGTATTACTTGGTAGCCGTTTCGCTATTCCACATATGCAAAAAGCTGGTGGTGGTTCTATCATTAACACTGCTTCTATGGGTGGATTTGCAAGTGACCAAATTCGTACAGCTTACGGTACAACAAAAGCTGGCGTAGTTCACTTAACTAAATATATTGCAACTCAATACGGTAAAGATAAAATCCGTTGTAATGCTGTAGCACCAGGATTAATTTTAACTCCTGCAGCTAAAAACAATTTACCAAAAGATTTACTAGAAATTTTCACAAAATACAATGCCCTACCATACAATGGTGAAGCAGATGATATCGGTTACGCAGTAGTATTCTTAGCTTCTGATGAATCTAAATTTATGACTGGTCAAACTCTTCAAATTGAAGGTGGCCATTACATTGCTAACCCAACTATTGCAGATACAAATGTTTGGGCTGCAAACCAACAAAAATAATAACCTTTTTAGCTGATTAAAAAGGTTTGCACGTACAATTAGTATTAAAATGTTAATAAAGATATCGAGACTTATATTCTCGTTGTCTCAGGCTGTAGATAAACTCCAAAGAAATTTGGAACTGTCTGCAGTCTTTTTTTTAAATAAATTGTTTGAGTGCCTGACACCTCGCAAAAATACTTCGCATAATACTGGTCCTAAATCAGAAAAATCCACTTCGCTTTCCGCGGGCACATTGTAAGCCGCAACCCTCGCTATCGCGCGGTCTGTTGCGTCTTACAATGTGCTGTTCCCGCAGGAGTCTTCGTGGATTTTTCCTTGGATAGTTATAGAATGCATCATTTGCGTAGGAAATTGTTTGAGTGCCTGGCACCTAAGCCTTCTCTAACGCTAATTTAATGCCAAAGCCAATTAGAACTGTTCCTGTTAGGCCCTCGATTACTGCTTTCGTCATAGGCTTCTTCATAAAAGCACTAATTTTATCTAATAAATATACATAGAAGATAAACCATAAAGCCGTTAAGGCGGTATAAATAAGTCCCATCAGCAGAAAAGGGAAAAATGTACTGTTTGAGCCATCTACAAATTGTGGTAAGAACGTTAAAAAAAACACTGCTACCTTTGGATTTGAAACATTTGTTAAGAATCCTTGCTTAAAGCATGATTGATTCCCATACTTAATGTCAATTTGAGTGTCATCATTTACGACTGGAGACTGCGTGCGAATTGTTTTTAAAGTCCATAATGTCTTCACACCTAAATAGCATAAATACACCGCTCCAACGTATTTTAAAATAGCAAATATATAGGCTGACTTTACAATAATTGCAGAGAGTCCGATAACCGCAGCTAATGTATGAATAAATAATCCGCAGCATGAGCCAAGTATTGTTTGTAAGCCACCCTTTTTATTAACTGTTAAAGTATTTTTCGTCGCTATCGCAGTATCGGGTCCAGGTAAAATGATTAATAAAATACACATCAATAAAAACATCGGAATATTCTCCATGCCAATCGCCTCCAATTCGTCTGAAAATTATAAAAATAATTCTACCATACGTAACCGGTCTGAAAAAGATACCACTTAAAAAAACTTTCCATATCCTTTACGATTGACATATAACCATAAGGTGTTATATATTCATAACACCTTATGGTTATATTTTTAAAAAAGAGGAGACTATAAAATGCTTGAGCAATTACAAAATATTGTTAAAACAGTTACACTTAATGCGCCTATCGAGAAGGCATGGGAAACGGTTACAAATGCCGAAAAGCTTGGCTCGTGGTTTATGCCAAATGATTTTAAACCAGTGGAAGGGCATGAATTTACACTACAATCTCCATTTGGACCATCGCCATGTAAAGTGGAAAAGGTAGATGCACCTCATTTTGTACGTTTTGCATGGGATACTGATGGTTGGTTTGTCACATTTGAGTTAAAGCAAGCTGGGGAGCAAACAGAATTTACATTAACTCATGGTGGCTGGAAAGAAGCATCTCATATTATTCCAAAAGCTAATATGCCTGCGGAAGCTGTTCGTCAAAATATGGATGGCGGTTGGACAATGCTTGTTGGTAAAAAATTAAAAGAGATTGTAGAAACACAATGACACAGCTTGCAGAACAGTATGATGTTTTCCAAGCAATTGCTGATCCAACAAGACGTCATGTACTACAACTGCTAGCCGAAAGCGATAAACCAATTGCTGTTATTTCAGAGCATTTTACGATTAGCAGAACTGCTGTCGTTAAACATTTACACATATTAGAACAAGCCAAGCTAGTATCAGCCCAAAAGAAAGGCCGGGAAAAAATTTACACTTTACACATCAATCGCTTAAAAGAAATTGAAGATTGGTTACAATACTTTCATTTATTTTGGGATAATAAGCTGGCACAATTACAAAACATTATTGAAAAAGACTAGCACAATTTCTATGACAGCAGCAAAAATAGGCCGCAACAATTTGCATTAGCAATCGTTGCGGCTTACTTTCTTATCTCATATAAAATAATCCACCATTTATAATTTCAATCTTAATTTTTGCATCGTATTGTTCTTCTAAAGCTTTTTTCTCAACTTCATAACACTCTGGCTTTTCTTCCACATCTTCATAAAAATAATCTAATACACGTTGATCTCGTTGCCATCTCTTTTTTGCTTGCTCAGCCCATGTATGATCATCCTGTTGGATAATTGCATCAATAGCTTCATCCAAGCGTTGAAGTGCCCGTAAAGGCTTAATTATATATTGTACATAAAAGGCATCTTCTGACTGCGTAATATCCCAGTCAATATGATTTATTGTTTCATGGAAATTATCATTTATCGTCCCTGTCAGTAAATTAATCCCAAAAGAGTACATCATTTCTTTCGTTCGATCGCAACAATACGATACTTTATAATTTACCCCAAGCCAAGGCGTAAGCATGACTTGCCCTGTACCTGCATCTATTTTTTGAAACATTTGAACAAAAGTTCCTAGCTCTCTCGTAGCTTGAAACAATTGATTTAGCCTTGGAGAACCAAAATGCACGACCTCCCCGATTATTTTTTCTGATAGTGCACTTTGATCTGTTATAAAGGTAACTTGTGCAGGGTTAGGTTCGCCATTCGTTGCTTCTACGTATTGCCAGTAAAAGGGGCGATTCATAATTCTTTTATCAATAGCAATCGTTAATTGTACTGTTAGGTAATGGTCACTATCACCTACTATATCGCATTCATTTTCAAAGAAAAATTGTCGTAAATAACTGTGAACCTGTTGTGGATACATGCCCCACTCCCCTTTCAATATCAATTACACCTCAGCGTAATGGCGTCCACATTTTTCCATGCCTGCTCGAAAAGCTCCTCTTAAAATCTGTGTCATCCGCTGCAACATTTAACTTAATTAAGGTTTTTTACTGAAGCAGGTTAAACAGATTTTTTGAAATTCGTTAAGATTGCATCTAAGTCTCCTACTACCTTTTCAAAGACATCAATTTTTGTATGCAGTAGTGCCAGAATATCCTTTTCAATCGTATCTTCTACAGCAAGATTATAAATATGAACATCATGTTCTTGTCCTAAACGGTGAACACGACCTATGCGTTGCTCAAGCTTCATTGGATTCCAAGGCAAATCGTAGTTAATAACATGATGGCAAAATTGAAGGTTGATCCCTTCTCCGCCTGCCTCTGTTGCAATCAATACTTGTGCTTTTTCCTTAAATATATGCTTCATGTAATCGCGCTTATTTTTATTGAACTTACCATTAAACAAAACACTCGTAATACCATGCGAATGTAAATACCATTGTAAATAAATTTGAGTTGCACGGTATTCAGTAAAAATAATGACTTTGTCTTTAGCCTGTTCAATAATTTCAAGCGTCTTCTCAGCCTTAGAATTCACTTCTAAAGCCATAACCTTTGCTAGAATTGCTTCTAGCTCATCGCGTTCCGAACTATTTTCTAGCATTTTAGACAGTGTTAAAGCCGTTGCCTCTTTGCTGCTACACATTTCTTTTTGCAAAGTAATTAATGAAAAGGAACCTGTAGACGTAAGCGAACCAAGTAAATGATAAACCTCCATTTCCTCAGGGCTAAAATGGATAGGGACAATTTGAACACGTCTATTGGTCCACTCAATGCCTGTGTCCTCTCTTCGATTTCTTACCATCACCTGGTTGACTAGTTCTTTTAAATAGTCATCGTGCTGTAAATCGTGCTTGCTTGCTGAAAACGCAGATTGGAATGTCTCATAATTGCCAAGGTGACCTGGCTTCAGTAAAGAAATAAGATAATAAAGCTCAAAAACATCATTTTGAATCGGTGTAGCCGTTAATAATAAGCAAAACTTCTTCTTTAGTCCTTGCACAAATTCATAAATTTGTGTTTTATGGTTTTTTAATTTATGTGCCTCGTCAATAATAATCATGTCATAATTTTGCGCATAAATTAGTTCTTTATGTGGGCTTTTTTTTGCCGTATCCATGCTCATAATAACAATATCGTAACGCTCTATCGGGCAATTTTTTTTATACGCTACAGCTGGAATGTGAAATTTTTGATTCAATTCTTCAATCCATTGATTGATAAGAGAAGCAGGTGCTAAAATCAGAGCTTTTTTCACAAGCCCTCTTATCATGTATTCCTTTAGTATTAAGCCTGCTTCAATTGTTTTACCAAGCCCCACCTCATCGGCAAGTATCGCTTTCCCGTTCATTCGTTCTATAACGGTTTGCGCTGCTTCTAGCTGATGGGCAAGTGGTGTTAGCTTCGGTAAAACTTTAGGTGCTTGTAAACCAGTAAATTCCGGAATTAAATTCATTTTTACAATTTCATAGTTCATTTTGTACAAAGTCCAACTATGCCATTTTTCATGATTTTCTAGCCTATTTAAAAAGCCTTCTTGCCAATCGGACGACCTCTCCACAATCATGATCATCACCTCATGCTATTATTTCTAAATTAGGTTGTCCAAAAAAGAAAAAGCTATGTTAGATTTTGCTCATGTAAAAATATACATATTTTAAGTGACATGCAGATGTCTTCTTACTGCTCAAATAATTTAACACTAGAAGAAATTTCGAGGCAATGTTCTTTTACTATTTTTATGGTTAAAACCAGGAATATTGATATTAAACTCACCGCAGCTTAGGCTTTTTAGGAGCAGGAGTCTAGTTTTTGAAATTTGAATAGTTTTAGATCACACAAAAAAAGAGAAGGCTTATATGCCCTCTCTTCCTGTTATTCACGTTACTTCACATATGCGACAGCTCTTACTGGAGATGCAGTGGAGTTTTTCAATTTAAGCGGCAGTGCCATAAAAGTAAAACGGTCATTTAAAGGTAGCTGTTCAAGGTTGACTAGGTTTTCTACTATATAAATAGGAACACTTAGCAGCTTTAGATGCACTTCGCGTTTCATATTGTCATGAACATCTATATTCGCTAAATCAAGACCAATGCATTTTACTTGTTTCTCAAATAACCAATCACCTGCACAAGTAGCAAAAGCGTGCTCTTCAAAAAAGTCCCCTTGTCCCCACTTTGCTGTGCGTGTTCGTACTAATACAATATCACCTTGCTGTACAGTGATTCCTTGTCCTTGCTCAGCCAGTGAAAGCATCTCTGCTGTAACAGGTTCAAACGGATCTTTGAAAGGGGATACATCAAGTAAGACAGCATCTCCATAAGTTTTTGTTAAATCCATTTCAGCCGTAGATTCCCCACCTCTTATAAAGTGAAGTGGCGCGTCAATATGTGTCCCGCTATGATCGGACATACGTAAAAAGCGAGATTCAAATCCTTCACATGGTGCTACGTAACGATGACCGGAATTATCAAAAGTGGATTCTTCTTGTATAGCAATCGGTGGATGTGATGTATAAGAAACTAAGCCATCATAAATTTCTAATGTTAAATCAATAATTTTCATTTATTTTTCCTCCTTAAAATGAATCACAACTTTTCCATTTACTTTATTAAGCGCACTTTCAAAACCATGAAGACTATCTTTAAATGGGACCGTATGTGCGATTAACTTATTAAATGGATATTTTGTATCCGCAGCCATTTGTAAAACCGCTTCATAATTAGCCTGTGTAATGCCATAACTGCCTTTAATCATTATTTCACCACGTACAATTTGATCCATTGGAACAGTAAACTCAGCAGAATTGATACCGACTAATACAAGCTGACCACCACGTTTCAGTAAACGAATAGCTTCTTTCGGAATAGTTGGATGTCCAGAGCAGTCAATAATTGCATCATAGCCTGAAAAATTATCGTGGATAAGTTCCTCCGTAGCAACAAATGTAGCATGTACACCTATCTCTTTTGCTAACTGCAAACGACTTTGATCTTGTGGGACTCCTAGCATATGTGTTTCTTCATTACCTGCCCCTACTAAGATTGCAGCTACCCCTAACCCTATTGGTCCAGGCCCAATTACTAAAATAGACTTTTTCTTGTAATCAGCTACTTTTAAAACTGCCGTATAACTCACTGCTAAAGCTTCTGAAATAGCTGCCACTTCATCACTTACGGCGTCGTCAATTTCAATAATATTATTAACATCGACTACCATATACTGTGCCATGCCACCGGCCTCACGAAATCCATATCGAAGGGCCTCCGTCGGTGTTTTTATCAATTTATAATCATTAAAATCACAGCAATTCGTTTCGCCACGTTGACAATAATCACATACACCACAGCTTTTATATGGGTTAATAACCACTCTTTTATTTAAAAATGCTTGATCACCGGCAGTCCCCATAGCTATTACTGTTCCAGTTACTTCATGCCCCAGCACAAGTGGGTAAGTGACCCAGTCATAGCCACCATGCCCATCATACATATGCAAGTCGCTCCCACAAATACCAACGGCATTTACCTTTAGTAAACATTCATTACTATTTAACTCAGGGACAGAATAGGTTTTAAACTGAACATCGTGTTTCTTTGTTGAACACTTTACTAATGCTTGATATTCCATCGCTATATCTACTCCTATTCTCATTTCATATTTGCTGCCTTTAAATTGACCCTCTACTGAACCAATTTAATAATATCTATTAAAGTCTTTTCTTTTTGCGCTAAATATTGTTGTTTATCGATGGATGACCAATCGTAAAAGCCTTGATTGGTTTTCATACCATATTGTTTTGCTTCTATTTTCGCATGATGTATCGCAAGTGGTTTCGTACCATTCTCTAAAGTTGGGTATACATGATCGACAATGGCATAATGCGTATCTAAACCATTTATATCCCGTTGCTCAAGTGGCCCTGTATTGGCTAATCGCACACCTAGACTCATTTTAGCAATAAAGTCTAACTCTTCAGCCGTTACAATTCCCTTCTCAACTAAAGACATCGCTTCTCTTGCAAGTGCACTTTGCAATCTGTTTGCTACAAAGCCCTCGATTTCCCGTTTCAATAAGATAGGCTTTTTACAAACACTTTGTAAAAATTCCATAGTAGCATTTGCTCGTTCCTGTGATGTAAAAGTGCTAGGAACTACTTCTATTAAAGGGGTAATATGTGCGGGAGAAAAGAAATGTGTCCCGATTAAGCGTTCTTTATGCAACATTTTTACTGCAATATCGCTAATTAGATAACTCGATGTATTGGTACAAAACGTAACTTCTTTTTCATAAAATGAATCCAGTTGTTCGAATAAAGCTTGTTTAGCTTGCAAATTTTCAACAATCGCTTCAAAGACAAATGTTAAACCATCAATTTGTTCTAGTTGCTGTAAAAAAGTGATTTGTTGTAAATCTGATTGCTCCTTCAATTGCTGTAATCTTTCTATATTAGGCTCATATAAATAGACATTCACGTTATATTGGTTTAAATATTTCGCGATAGCCGATCCCATAAAGCCTCCGCCTATTATTAGTACTTTTTGCATTGTTAGTTCTCCTTCTTTAAGCTTTACCATCCTCATCATTCCAAATTACTTGTATGCCTACTGCATAAATACATAATGCTTTCACCTCAACTAAAACATCAACACTTGCTCCAAGTGAAATGGCATTTCCTTTATGAATTAGAATGCCTTTTTCATAGGCATCACAAACGTTTATAGCATACAGTAATAATTCCTTTAGTAATCTAGACACTGACCCATCCCGTAAAGAAGTTGTTCGCAAATTGCTATATTTTAATAAAGTATCCGGTGCATAATCTACTAAATATTGAATCCATGTAGGTAATACATCAAACTCGCCTTGATAATAATCAATACATTCCTGCTGTGAAGAAAATGTATCAACCTCTTTCCCCATTTCAATGGCCTGTGCTTCTCCTGATAGCTGAATTGCGTAAGAAATAGCTTCTATCCCAGATAACCAAGTAGGAATACCTCTAGAAATAATGGCTGATGCAATTAGTTCTGCAATTTCTGCGACGGAATTGCCCGCTTCAACTGCTTGCCTTACGAAATAAAGCATTTGTTTTTCCTCACGTCTTGCTGCAAATAAACCTACAAGTAACAATGTTTTTTCTCTTTTGGCTAAAGTACCTTCTGCTAGAAGTGCTTGATACATGCTGGACATTTATATTTCCCCCTTGTATATAAAAGGATGACTATTTGACATACGTTGCTGTCCGCTATGGCGGGTGCTTTCCGAAGGTTTACCGGCGATTTTCACTGTCTTACCGGTGATTCATGAGCTTCTATTAATGCAAAAAATTCGCTCTCTTTCTATGGACGAACCGCAATCCTCTCAAATGCTAAAGCATCTGCGGAGGCTCGCTTGGCTCGCTTTTCCACAGAAGTTTAGCGAATTTTTTGCTGAAATCCTTTAATCCTTACTCTTTAATTTCTAAAGTAAAAATGACCAAGCTAATGTTGCAATAATATAAATAACACCCACGAAGAACATGATCATAACAAGGAAGCCCATAATATCTTTTAACTTTAAGCGAGAGAGTGCCAGAGCTGGTAAAATCCAGAATGGTTGTACTAAATCGTTCCAGGCATTCCCTAACATAACGGACATTGATGTTTCTGATAAAGAAGCACCTAATTCTTTTGCTGCCTCAATCATAAATGGACCTTGTACTGTCCAGTGTCCTCCTGCAGATGGTGCAAAGAAGTTAATGAAGAAGGAGCTAATTAACCCCCAAAACGGTAGGGTATGCTCGTTTGATAAGTCAACGAATATTTTGGCAATTGTGTCCACTAAACCAGAAGCGGCCATGATAGCCATAATCCCCGCGTAGAATGGAAATTGCAGTATGATTCCTGAAATTGTTTTAACCCCGTCAGCTAAGTGCTCAGCATAACGTGCAGGTGTGCCTAGTAAAATAATTCCTACGAATAAAATAATAAAGTTTAAAATATTTAAGTTTAATGAATTACCATTTGTGAAATAGATTACTATATAAATCAGCCCTAACACACCAATTGCGTAAGCTAGAATGCGGCTGTTATTTAATTTACTTGCTAATGTATTGTCTTCCAAAAGGTTTAATTTTGCTTTTGGTTTGTCTGCATATAATGCTGGATCAATCTCCACAACATTTTTAGGATCTTTTGGATGTAGCATCGCATTAAATAAAGGTAATGTAATTAACAAAACAACTGTTGTAATAATCATTGGTAAGCTAAAAATTGTTTCTGATAATGTAACTAATCCCATAGCATCTTCTAAGAAGTGACCTGGAGTTGAAATTAAAATTGGAATAGAAGCAGATAAACCTAATCCATAAAAAGTGAATCCAGAATATGCAGCTGCAATGATTAGCGGATAATGGACCCCTTTAACTTTTAACGCTAGTTTTTTGGCGATAATCCCACCAATTACTAAACCAAATCCCCAGTTTAAATAACTACCGATACCCCCAACAAGTGTTGCCACGATAATTGCCATTTTTGGCGTATGAACCATACTTGCTATTTTATTTAATAACTTATCAGTTATAGGTGCTGTAGCTAATACATAACCCATTGCAAGAATAACGGCCATTTGTGTTGTAAATGCTAGTAAATCCCAAAAGCCACCACCCCAGGCAGTTGTTAGGTCCACAAAACTAATATCTTCAATTAGTAGAGCCAATACAAACGTTAATAATGTAAGTCCAATTGCAAATACAAATGGATCTGGTAAATATTTTTTCATTACATTTGTGAAAAAATTCGTTAACTTTTCCATACAATTTCCCCCTTGATGTGTTCTCCTAAGTAATTTTTGGAATTAGCTCTTTAACGTGTAAACATGATAAAATATAATCACAATCTTTACATGTTGGAGGGCATTTTCTTGCAAAAATTAACTAGTATTTTAGTGACCGCTTATGCTAAGGCACCCCAAGGCACGTCTATGTACGAGATGTACAAACATGCTGGTATTGTGTTAGAAATCGATCAACAAAGTCATAAAATTATTGATGCAGAATTTACATTCGTTACTGATCTTGCACAAGATTTCTTTAAACGTATGCTGATTGGCTTTGATCTTACGGCCAATATTGATGAATTAATTGCTCGTGTAGATGAGCACTATTATGCCCCATCAAGTGGTTCAGTCGTAGTAGCTCTAAAGTCTGCGCAAAAAAGATACCTTGAAAAAATTCAAAAAGATAGCTAAGCACCTTCACCGAGTCATGTACTCGGTGTTCACTATGCTTGGCAGTTTTCAACAATAGTTGAAACACCAAGTCCCCCTGCGATACATAATGTTACTAAGCCATAACGCTTGCCTGTTCGTTCAAGCTCATGAATAAGTTTTGTCATTAAAATGGCACCAGTTGCCCCAATAGGATGGCCCATTGCAATAGCACCACCGTTTGGATTTACTCGATTTATATCTAACCCAAGTTCATTGATAACTGCGATAGATTGGGCTGCAAAGGCTTCATTTAGCTCAATAACATCAATATCTTGAATTGATAAATTTGCCTGCTTCAATGCTTTTAATGTAGCTGGAACTGGACCGATTCCCATTATAGATGGATCTACACCTGCGGCTGCTTGAGCAAGTATTTTCACCTTAGGCTTATAGCCTAGTTCTAAAGCTTTTTCATTCGACATGACTAACAATGCAGCCGCACCGTCATTACGCCCACTACTATTGCCTGCTGTTACTGTTCCACCTTTACGAAATACAGGCTTTAACGTACTTAACTTCTCTTTACTCGTTAAAAATGGATGCTCATCTTTTTCAAAAATTTCTATTGATTTTCGTTTTTTCACTTCGTAAGGTACAATTTGTTTGTCAAAATAACCTTCTTGTATGGCCTTTGCTGTACGTTCTTGACTAAGATGCGCAAATACATCTTGCTCTTCACGAGAAATTGAATATTTTTCGGCTAAATTTTCTGCTGTTTCACCCATCGTTGAAATGCCATAAACTTCAAACGGTTGTGAACCTGGTTGACTTTCTGTATTCGGGTCTAACATGACAGCATTTCCAACGCCATATCCATAACGAGCATTTCGTAAGTAATATGGGGCTGTACTCATGGATTCTGTTCCCCCTGCGATAATAATATCGCTATAGCCAAGAGCAATTTGCTGTGCCGCATTATTAATGGATTGTAGTCCCGAACCACATTGACGATGTACTGTATAACCTGGAACGGTAATTGGTAGCTCGGCACGTAGAGATGCAAGGCGTGCAACATTGGATTGATCTGCACTTTGTTTTGCTTGTCCCAAAATCACTTCATCAATTAGAGTGGGATCCAGCTGTGTACGATTTAGGAGTTCACGTATAACTGTTGAACCAAGAATATCTGCTGTCTCATTGATTAATGAGCCCCCTAACTTACCTATAGCTGTTCGAACACCTTCTACAATAACTACTTCTTTCATGCTATTTCCCTCCTATTTCAACGCATTGACAAAACTTGCTTCGGTGCTAGCCTCTACTTGCTGTAATGTAACTTCAGGCATTAATTCAACCAAATGTAACTGTCCATCTACAAAGTTAAAAACAGCCAATTCAGTAATAATCGTATCCACGCTACGTGTTGAGGTAATTGGATAAGTGCAATTTTTTATAATCTTACTTTTTCCATCTTTTGATGTATGCGTCATCGTGACAATGACCTTTTGTGCACCAATTAATAAATCCATTGCACCGCCAACACCAATAATATTTTTCCCTGGTACTGCCCAATTGGCGATACGCGCTTGCTCATCTACTTGTAGTACGCCTAAAATGGCTACATCCACATGACCCCCTCGAATCATGCCAAATGATTCTGCACTATTAAAAAAGGATGATCCAATGGCTTCTCCAACTGGCATTTTTCCAGCATTCACTACATTCGGATCAATATCCTCCTCATCTACACCTACTACTCCGAGCATGCCGTTCTCTGTATGAAAGTGAACATTGTCATTTTCTACATACTTTGCAACAAGTGTAGGGATACCAATTCCTAAATTAATAATTTGTCCATTTGCAACTTCTTTTGCAGCTCTTTTTGCTATTAGCTCCTGAATTGGATTAGCCATGATCCACAACGCCTTCTTTCGTTAAAATCTTCTGTGCTACAATCACTCGATCAATGAATAAATGCGGAGTAATGATATCATCACTGCTTAGCTCGCCTGCTTCTACAATTTCATCTACCTCAACAATGACTGTCTTCGCCGCAGTTGCCATAATCGGATTAAAATTCCGCGCAGTTTTGTAATACACTAAATTTCCAAGTCTATCTGCTTTATATGCACGAATAATTGCAACATCTGCCTTTAACGCTTCCTCAAAAACGTATTCTTCACCATTAATAATTTTTGTTTCTTTACCTTTCGCCAAGTCTGTTCCAAAAGAAGTTTTTGTATAATAACCACCAATCCCTGCACCACCAGCTCGAATCGATTCAGCTAATGTACCTTGGGGTAATAATTCAATTTCAAGTTCTCCACGTTGAAATGCTTCGCCAACATCTCGATTGCCAGTAAAGTAAGAGCCAATTGCCTTTTTTACTTTCTTTTGCTCTAGCAATTTACCAAGACCCTTACCTTTTTCTCCTAAGTTATTGCTAATGATTGTTAGGTCATTAACATCTAACTCTACTAGTGCATCTATTAAAGTGAGTGGCCCCCCTACTAAACCAAAGCCACCGACCATTATCGTTTGACCACTTTCAACGCAAGATAAAGCCTGTTCTACAGATTCATAAATTTTCATTGTATTCACTCCATTATTTTTGGATAAGCGCATCGCTAATTTCAAACCAAGAAGGAATGCCAGCTGTTAATAGGCAAATATAGCCTAGCTCTGCCAATTCTGCTTCTGCAACACCTATTTCACGTGATTGTTTAGCCCAATAATCTGTTTCCTCATTTTTCAATACTGTTGTGTAAATTCCTGTCATCAGGATATGTTTCATTTGCGTTGATACAACATTGCTATCAAGCAAAGCAACTTTTAAAGCGTTTTCATCTTTTGCATCAATGAAACTTAACAATTTCTCAAAATGCGCCTTACTTTTATCGGTCGAAGCAAACGTACTGTAATAGCGCACAATATCACTTGCTGAAGCATCATGTGAAATTTTGTCAGCACTCGTATTCGTTAGCTCTAACGCATATTCAAAAGACTGTAAGCCAATCTGTAATGCTTTTTCCCCACCATAGTTAAATGCTACGAGTAAGTACTCAATCAATTCTTCGAGTGTAGCACCACCATCCATGGCGCCTTTTGTATGGTACACCATGCTACGTGCATAATGTCTTGCAGCATTCATGCCAACCAACAATATGTCCTTGTCCTTTACAGAAAGTACACCGGGTGCCATTGCTGCTCCACGAAGTGCTGTATAGTGGTCTAGCATTGCTGGATTATAATCATGCATTTTTTGCACCCATTCAGGTACTACATCATAAACTTTTTTAAAATACTCTAATCCTGTAGACATCCAATAAATCCCCTTTTTGTTAAATTTGAATAAAAAAAGGCCACACTTCCCCAAAAGACGGCATGTACCGTACGTTTAGAAAAGTGTAGCCAACAGTCAAGCAGGGAAAGTAGAAAAAGGTCGTTTTTCTAAAGCTGCTTGATAGGCATTTAATATTTGTTATTTAATTATTCGCATAAAAATTTAAAAACTGCAACTCTTTTTTTAGAAACTCTCTAAAAAACGCAGTATTACTCGGTTAACATCTTTTCTTTCTTCAAAAACCAAAGTGTAATGATTACTATTTGATGTGAATTTCCAAATATTTTTGGCATATTTAAGTGTTTCTGTATAAGATTCTGCTAAAAATAATGCGGGCATTGCTCCAATACCACCAGTTGAATGAATTAAAAGTATTGGACATTCCACTTTTTCAAAAACCTCTGCAGGCTTGTAGTCATAAAAACTTTGGAAATCCAAACGAATTTTATCTTCGTCAGACTTATTTTCCCAATGCTCATCTTGTATTGCAATTTCATAACGACCTACACCTGCTAAATGATCTGTCCATTCAACGCCTAGACGACCATAAATTGCTTTTATTTCCTCGATGTACGCGTCTGCTGATTCATACGGCTTGCTAATTCGACCTAGTGATGGTTCAACAATTTGGCGTTGATGATCTGTACAAGTTGCTGCTCCATCAAGTAAAATAACCCCTTTTACATCGTTTCGTTTACTAGCAACATTTGCCATGATAAATGCCCCCATTGAGTAACCCATTAATATCGGGCTATCAATGTTTAACGCATCAAGCAAAGCTAATATATCTTGTGTATGTAACTCAATACCTGTATTTGCAGGTGCTGGTGCACTATTACCACGCCCTTTTAAGTCAACCGAAATAAAACGATAGTCGCCTTTCAAAAGCTCAGCATAATAATGCATTTGCATATGGTTGCCGGTTAAACCGTGTACGGCAATAATAGTCCCTTTCTCACCTGGATAATCTGCAAAATGTAATGCACTACCATTCACTTCAATTGTTTGGTATTCCATTTCCATCATCCTCCTCATATAAATCATGCGGCGTTCTGAATCCCGTTGTGAAGGTGAACTTTCACCCATCTCCTCACCTAAACATTCGCCGAATAAAGATAAAGTTATTTTTACATTGTTATTTCAAAAAAGTCAAAAAAATTTTCTTATACTAACACTTACGTTACTCTTTTTTTAAACCTGCATTTGAAAAACACTCTCTAACTTTTATCACAAAATATTATTTTGAAATAATTAAAATCCATTATTTTTCCCAATTTTCCATTCCCTAAATGCATTAAAACAATTGCTATTAATTACATTTCCAACTATAAACATTTAGGTCATGTGAGAAATTTACTTATAGATATAAAATTTTTTATTACATGAATTACCAAACCATTAATTTACTTTTAATGGATTAAATGTACGATATAATTACTTTTTGATACACTATTTGAAAAAGCAGAAAAGGAGTCTCAATTGAATAGGAAAAATAGAAAAATATTTATTTTACATGAAATTTATGGAGTAAATGATTTTATTCGAGAACAGGCATGTGCCTTTATGGATAAGCAAACCGAGGTAGAATGTGTTCAACTTTACAGAGATGAAATAAGCTTTACTTATCATCAGGAAAAAGAAGCTTACCAGTATTTCACTAATGAAATTGGCTTCGATACTCCTTTGGAAATACTTTTCACACTACTAAGTGCTGCCATACAACAATATGAAAAAGTTATTGTAATCGGTTATAGTGTAGGCGCAACCCTTGCTTGGCGACTTGCTACGCTGCCGTTATATCGTGTTGTTTGCGTTTACGGCTCACGTATTCGCCAATATCTTGACTTGCAACCAAATTGCCCGACACTGATTCTTCTACCTATTCATGAGGTGAGTTTCAATGTCGAAGAATTGAATCATGCACTAAAGCATCGATACTTTGTACAAACTATTCAATTTCCAGGGAAACATGGATTTATGGATCGTTATAACGCTTCATTTCATCAAGAAAGTGCTATGCTGGCGCAGACGTATATAAAACAATTTTTATAAATCTTTTATGAGGTGGAGGCTATCACTTTGAATCAACAACAGCTTTTAGAAATCGACCCTTACACGGAATCAGGAAATGTCATTTACCCAAGCTTTCAACTTCCATTAAATATAGGAGCTATTATAGGCATCTACACAGATGTAACGAAGATCAATACTTTGATGCAATGGTTCACAAAGCAAGAAAAGACATATACGCATATTCGTGAAAGTGCATTATACGAACGACTGACAGTAGGCGAGTATATCCATTTTTCTATGAAACTTTTTACAGCGCCTTTACACAATAAAGAGGAAATTTTAAAGCTGTTTTCTTTGTCTGATCAAAGGAATAATAAAATACTTAAACTTCAACATGGGGAAAAACAGCGTTTAAAATTGTTACATACATATCTAAATTTAGCACCTACTCAAATAATCGAAGAACCCCTTCAAAACTTAGATGAATTTTCAAAACAAAATGTTCTCAAGCTTTTGATGGCACTTCAAAAACAAGAAAAATCCGTTGTTTTACTTTCAAACAATTTAGAGGATTTAATTATTTCGTGCGACGAAATATATAGATTAGATGCATTAGGTTTGCATGCACTCGATGTAAAAGAGGATGAAATCGAAACAGTTCCCACACCTAACGAAAATGCACCTATACGACTTGATAAAATCCCAACAAAGAAAAATGACAAAATCATTTTATTTAATCCACCAGAAATAGATTACATTGAAAGTGTGGAAGGTGTTGTGAGCGTTTATGTTGCTAATGAAGCCTATCCATGCACATTGTCCCTGAATGATTTAGAACAAAAATTGACACCATTCGGCTTTTTTAGAAGTCATCGCTCTTATATCGTTAACCTGCAAAAAGTACGTGAGATTATTACTTGGACCCGTAATAGCTACAGTCTTGCTTTAAATAGCAATGAAAAAACAATTGTACCCTTGTCGAAAAACAAACTAGCAGATTTAAAAGAAATACTCGGAATATAGTAGATTTCCCAGGAAATAAACGACTCCTGTCAGCTAAATATTACTCCATTGAAGCTCATTTTTCCGCCATTCACCTGTAATTTAATGTTTACATCTCCATTGAGCTTTAAAGTTAGGGTATCAACAACCACAGGAGGTTTACACATGGAGACAGTAATTGATGTTCAACATTTAAAAAAGGTCTTTAATAGTGAGGCTGCATTACAGGATGTTTCCTTCACTATTAAAAAAGGAGAAATATTTGGTTTCCTTGGTCCAAGCGGCTCGGGTAAAACAACTACTATTAAAATATTAACCGCACAAACAGAAAAAACTGCGGGAGATGTATTATTATTTAATCGTCCTGCCAGTGAAATGAAATATAGCCAAAATCGTCAGCGCTTTGGTATCTTAACGGATAATAGCGGGCTGTATACACGGCTTTCAGTTGAAGAGAATTTATTACTATACAGTAATTTGTATCAATTACCTAATACAGCAGTAAAAGAGGCATTAGATTTTGTTAATCTTTATGCAGAACGTAAAAAGAAAGTTAGTCAGCTATCTAAAGGCATGATTCAACGTGTCACACTAGCTCGTGCCATTATGCATAAACCTGAATTGTTATTTTTAGATGAGCCAACATCTGCTCTTGACCCAGTGAACACGCAGCATATTTATAACGGCTTACGGAAATTAAATGAACTGGGAACAACAATCTTTCTAACAACACACGATATGAGTGAGGCAGAAATACTTTGTGATCGTGTTGCCTTTTTACATCAAGGAAAAATTCGCGCAATCGGTTCACCGAAGCAATTAAAAAAAGAATTTGGAGATGAAACGATTACTGTAGAATTGAAAAATGGCCAATCTGAAACGATTCAAAATGGCGATCAGGATGCGCAGAAACTATTTCATTGGATGCAAAAAAATGCAGTTGCACGTATATACACAAACGAGCCAACTTTAGGCGATATTTTTATGCAAATAACAGGGAGTGATCTAATATGAACATATCAATAACACGTATTCAAGCTATTTTTATGAAGGACTACAAAGAATTTTCAAGAAATTACGCAGTATCTGTTATGATTTTTTTACCCCTTATTTTAGCTTTTGCTTATAATAAAATCGGAACAAATAGTATCGACGCTTATTTTTTACCAATAAATTTAGTATTTGCAGTTGTTACTGCCTATGTACAATGTTGTTTAATTGCAGAAGAAAAGGAGAAAAATACACTCCGGAGTTTAATGCTTTCTCCTGCTTCACTTGGAGATATTTTAATAGGTAAAAGCTTGTTCGTCTCCATTGTGACGATTGTTGTGGTAGGTTTGTCGATTTTCCTTGTTGGTTACGAGCCAGCAAATCTTTTCATATTAGCTATCGCCCTATTACTTTCTATCGTATTCTACATCGCCTTAGGAACATTATGTGGATTATTTGCAAAAACAATTATGGAAGCATCTATTATCGTGTTGCCTGTTATGTTTATTTTCTCATTTGGACCGTTTGCCTTAACTTTAGCTTCTGTCTATCCAGTGTTAGAAATTGCAAAGTGGCTTCCAAGCGCACAACTAGTACTTCTAGCAGAGGCTTTGGAAGGTAACTACTCAGCTATGGATTACATTATTCCTATCGTTACGATTATTGCTTGGTCAGCAGCAGCTTGGATTGTTACTGGATTTGTTTATAAAAAAAGAATGGTAGATTAATAAGCATATAGTGTAGTACAGGGTGACAGGCACTCAAACAATTTCCACACAAGTCATGCAGTTTATAATTTGTCATGGAAGAATCCCCATAGCCTCCTGCTTAAAACGCACGCAGAGTAAGACGCAACTTGATCATTTCGACAGCAAGGGTTGCGGCTTACAGAGTGCCCGCAGAAAGCGTAGTTAAAAAGTGACAGGCACTCAAACAATTATACTAGTTGATTGCAACGGAAAGCGCCCGCCCGAAGCGAACATCAACGACAATTAAATGCAAAGTAACGACCACTCTTTCCTAACATTAAAGCAATTGTTGTTCAAGTTCTTCGATTTCTTCTAATGTATCCGCATACCAAATACCAACAAATCGCGATGCTACTTTGTTTTCAAAATATTCCCCATCATAATAAGCTAATGGGAATAGAACTTCTTGTTTTATAAATTGTTCAATCTTTTGATAAAATGCTTCATTATCCTCAACACCTTTTGATGCATAGGAAGCAAATTTATTAACAGGTTTACCTAATGCTTCATGAAACATTAACATAGAGGTAGAGCCGTTTTGGCGGAAGTTTAAATCAATCGCCTGCACATCTCCTGCCTCTGTTACAATTAAATCAAACCCCGCTACACCAACAAAGCCTTCTGCCACACCACGCTCCATTATATGGCGACCTACTTCAATCACTTTATCAGGTACTTTTTCTACAATGACATTCCCCTCATAAATTCCATTGTCATCTGTCATTTGTTGAGAAGCACCTAAATACTGTATACCAAGCTCTTCAGAATAAACGAACTGACAACTATAATTATCTTTTGCCTGTAATAACTCTTCAATAATAATACTTTCCGTTCCATTCATACGAAATTGACGTAAACCCTCTGTTAACTCATCTTGATTTTGGCATATGATGACGCCATATCCACCAGAAGTGGGCGAATCATCTCCAGGCTTGAGGACAACAGGTGGCTTCCAATTTTTCATTGCATCCGATAATCTATATAGTTCGATATTCAAACGGCTTGGTACATATTTACTATCAATTAAATGATCAATATATGCTTTTGTATTTAGCTCATTAAATTTGGCGGCATCCATCCAATAGCAGTTACGGTTCATATGCTCTGCGTCATGTAAATACTGACAAACAATCGTTTTCCCTTCTTCACACCATGCATCTAGTTGCGCTAAATATTCTTCTTGTGTTTCATACGTATACGGCTGCTCTACCCATGTTAAACCCGCTAATTCATGTATTTTTTTAGCCTTCGCCGTTTGTGTCGCACGGTGCACTAAAACAGGAATATCCGCGATGGCGACTTCCCTTGCGGTTAATGCATCTAGTTTATGACAGTCATCCATCATCCACGGGTTATCGCTATATGGTGTACGAGGTGTATACACAGCATTATCTCCGTAAATTTGTCGTAATGTTAATTTCGGCTTTAACATACTTTTCCCCCACTTTTCAAAAATAGATTTTAAGTTATCTACCCCTGAATGCCAGTAATCACACATAATTTGACAAAAACTAGATTATAAGACTAAAAAATAACCATTTTTTTACTTGTTTTTAGTAAGTAAAGCTAATGGAGAGAAACCTTTAATTAGTCCAATACCAATAACTGTTCGATTCGAGCTTTTACTTCGGGCCATTCTTCTATCGTAATACTATACATCACCGTATGACGAGTAGAACCGTCTTTACGTACCATATGATTGCGTAGAACTCCCTCTTTTGTTGCCCCTATACGTTCGATTGCCTTTTGAGAGCGTGTATTTTCATGATCTGTTTTAATTTGGACCCGTTGTAGACCGATTACTTCAAAACAATAGCTAAGTAACAAATATTTACAATTTGTATTCACAGCAGTACGCCAAAAGGTAGGGGTAAGCCATGTATTGCCTATTTCTAGACGTTTATGCTTGCTTTCAATGTCCATATACCTTGTTGAGCCTATAATCTGTCCCGAACGTTTATCCACAATGACAAATGGAAACTCCTCCTTTTGCATTTTGCTAGACAATGCCTTTTCCACAAAGTTATGCACATCCCTTTCATCTTCAATCGTTGTGGACAGATACGCCCAAATCTCTGGATAACTACCTGCTGCAAGTAGCCCTTGTACATCCTCTTTTTCTAGTGGTTTTAATAATACGACTTCATTTTCTAAAGCACTGAAATTCATTGACCTTCACTCCTTTTTCATTATTAAACGGTAATTTTGATATGATGAACATAACCAATTTCTAAAATTTAGACCATACCAAGGAGTTGATGAATGATGGAACTTGCAATTTCGTTCACAGGACATATTCCTAAATATGTACAGGTTTATGAAAGCATTAAACAAGCTATCCTTTTGCAGAAACTTTTAGCACATGAACAATTACCTTCAAAACGTCTGCTTGCAACAACATTAAATGTCAGCGTTCATACAATTAAAGTAGCCTATGAGCAATTGCTTGCAGAAGGTTATATTTATAGTAAAGAACGCTCAGGCTACTATATTGCGCCATTTGAGTTTGAATGGCTGCAGCAGGTTCAAACAGAAGATACAATTTCCTTTCCCACGAACGACCATACGGTGAAAATTGATTTTTACATCGGTCATGTGGATAAAGCTACTTTCCCACTTCAAACCTTTCATAAGTTGATGAAAAAGCATTTTACTATAAACATTTTATCAACAAGTCCATGGCAGGGAGAGGTTGCTTTACGGCAGGAAATTGCCAAGTATGTAGGACGCTCTCGAGGGGTAAAATGTGACGCATCCCAAGTATTTGTCTATAGCGGTACACAAAGTCAGCTGCAAGCTCTATGCCATTACTTCGGGCCACAAACTCAAGTTGGTTTAGAAGAACCAGGCTTTAAACGAGTAAGGGCTACGTTACAGCAATGCGGTTTACCATCCCACCCTATTCCTGTTGATAACTCAGGTGTTACCATACCTAAAAAAGCTATTCACATGTTATACACAACACCAGCACATCAATTTCCACTTGGAATGGTAATGTCGATTGAACGTCGTGCAGCACTGTTACAATGGGCGGCCTTAAGTGAGGCATTTATTATAGAGGATGATTATGATTCAGAGTTTCGTTATAAGGGCCTCCCCATCCCCTCTCTTGCGAACATAGATCAGTTACAGCGGGTTATTTATTTTGGTACCTTTTCAAAAACATTGCTTTCTTCTCTACGTGTTAGCTATATGATTTTGCCTAAGTCACTAGTGGAGGATTTTACTTTCTTTCATCAGGAACAAAAATCAGTCGTCTCAAAAATGCAGCAGCTTGTGTTAGCAGACTTTCTTGCGCAAGGATTGTTCGATAAACATTTAGCAAAGATGCGCACCATTTATCGAAAAAAGCAACAAACACTACTAGCAGCTATTCGTAGTCATTTCTCTGAGGAATTTGAAATTATCGGCGAAAATGCAGGACTACATATTATTGTGAAATTACCAAAAAGATTGTCAGAGCATGATGCTATCCAGCTTGCTCATGCAGTAGGAGTCAATGTCTATCCTTGTTCTACTTCATTTCAACACCCAACTGAACATGGCATGATTATCATTGGTTATGGAGGATTATCACTGGATCAAATTGATGAGGGCATTACCTTACTTGCTTCTGTGTGGCAATAGACATGTATGAACTTGAAACTTTTTAAATTAGTTTACGTATTGTAACTAAATGCACTCACAAGGGGAATAGATAAATGGAGAATCAGGAGCAATTACAAACTTATTTACAAGAAATTGAAGCGTGGGAAAAAGACCAAAAAGGATTATGGTTTTGGGAAAGATTAGGGCGTATTCCTTTTAAAATTTTAGATAAGATGACCCCTACCTTTATTCAACAAAAACTAGCTTTACTTGTTGATGAGCTTGGGAGCTATGTTCAATCAGGTGGTAAATATTTAATCAATGAGCAAACGATGATTCAAAAAATCCGTAACCATTCTTCGTATCAAAATATTTTTGCCATCTCAGATATCGGTAACATTCCTTTAGAGGAGATGATTGCTCTAAGTGATAAGCTTCAAAAAGAACGCGTGAAATTGGCAACAGTTCAAGGTGCTTCTACTGGTTTTGGAGGTATTTTCACATTGGCGATTGATATCCCAATTATATTAGGAATGGCTTTAAAAACGCTGCAAGAAATTGCAATTATTCATGGTTTTGATCCTAATGATAAAATGGAACGTATTTTCATTGTGAAGTGCCTACAATTTACCTCCGCTGATATTGTAGGTAAAGAAGCTATTTTAGAAGAAATTTCATCCATGCACGACAATAATAACGTATCGGAAAAGATGATTTCACAGCTTCAAGGTTGGCAGGAAGTTTTCTTCACATATCGTGATCAAATGGGCTGGAAAAAGCTTTTCCAAATGGTTCCGATAGCAGGTATGATTTTCGGAGCATACGCTAACAAAGGCATGATGCAAGATGTAGCAGAAACAGGAATCATGCTTTACCGAAAAAGAAGAATATACGAAAAACTAAAGTAGTGCCAGTCACTCACACAATTCTCAAACAATTTATATTCACCTGAGGAAACGCACGTAATGTAAGCCGCAACAGGCGGCGCGACAGCGACGGTTGCGGCTTACAATGTGCTGCGTAGCTAAGTGCCAGTCACTCACACAATTTTAATTAATATCTTCCCTTGATGCTGGCGGCTCTCCATCAACTCATGCGCCTTTTCTATGTCCTCTAAGTCAAACACTGCTGCAATCGGCACTTGGAAACTTTCATCCTGTAATATTGTAAAAATATCTGGAGCTACTTGTTGTAATAGTTCCGGCTTTAACGCCCGAGTCGTTCCTAAGCTAAAGCCTTTTACATTGCGGCAACTACTATGTAAATCAGATGTTTTAATATTGCCTGCTTTACCGCTACTATTACCAAACTGCACAAGAGTACCGTATGGCGCTAAACATTTTAAACTTTCTTCTGTAATCGTTCCTGCAATCGAGTCGAAAACAACATCGACACCAAGTCCGTCCGTAAATTCATTAACTTCGGCACTAAATTTTTCATATGTCACAACATGATGTGCGCCTAACTCATAAGCAATGGTTGCCTTTTCGATAGAGCTAACAGTACCTATAATTTTTTTGACGCCACACTTCTTTGCCATTTGTATAAGCATTGTCCCTACTCCACCTGACGTGGCATGAATTAAAACGCTATCCTCTGTCCCTATTTGTGTAATTTGATGTGTTAACATATAGGATAAAAATAAAACAGTCGGTATAGCGGCTACCTTTTCAAGAGGTACACCATTCGGAATGCGAAAGACTAGCTGTTCATTTGCTACAACATATTGTGCATATGCACCGTTCTTTGGAAAAGCAATAACGTGGTCTCCTTTTTTAAAATCACTGCTATTATCAAAAACCTCTTCTATAATACCAGCTACATCTAAACCAAGTATCATAGGAAAATTAGCTTTCGCTTTATTTCCAGTTCTGTTTTTAACATCAGCAAAATTTACACTTGTATAAGATGTACGTATTAGAACTTCCCCTTTTGCAATCATCGGTTTTGGACAGTCCACAAGTGTTAGTACGGATGGCGGCCCAAATTCATTTATTGTAACAACCTTCATAATTTACCTCCTTCCTGTTATAGTAAAATTATAACTAACTTCATATAAAAAAGTTACATATTTACATTTTACTTATTTAAGGGGGATTATGATGTCAATCAAACCTAGTAAAGAAACTTACAACGATATCGCTTACAATTTTTTTGATATGAATAGTAATAAAATTTGCTTTATGTTCTCGGGTACAGGCTATAACTATGATAAACCGCTACTACATTACGCTACTTCACTAATGCTTGACTTAGGCTATGATGTTGTCCAAGTTTGTTATACATTTGAGCAACATCAGTTCGATCAGCCACCGGAAGCTATTTCAGAAATGGTTTATAACAGTGTTGAATCTATCGTTACATATTATTTACGCTCAAATGCTTACAACGAAGCTGTTTTCATTGGAAAGTCACTCGGAGTATTTCCAATCATCGACTATTATATGCAACAGGAAGCCATTATTCCTTCTCGCTATATTCTATTAACACCTCCACTATCCTTTGAACATATCATGCAAAATTTAGTAGATCGACATAGCTTTATAGCTATCGGAACTGATGACCCACATTTCACCCATGAAAGGCTGAATCAGCTACCTTCCCATCAGCTTACTATAGCAGCAAATGCAAACCACTCACTCGAAATAGCGAACAATACGTTAGAATCCATTTTCACCTGTCAGACTATATTAACAGCTCTCAAAACTTATCTTCAAAACTAATCTTTCATTTTTCCATTTTAAAAAAAGCTACTTTAAAACGAGACATTCGTTTAAAAGTAGCTTTTTGGGCAAACTTAGCAATAAAAACACCCCGTTAAATGTTCGTTTTCACATTAACATCTACGGGGCATTAATTTAGTTATTTATTGAAAATTAATACACTAAGCCGAATAGCGCTTTGATGTGTGTAAGATAGCGAATGTTAGACGCTTCTTTCATAAGTGTTGCAGGAAGACCTTTAAGTTGTGTGTTGCTAGCACCGATAGTAGCAACTGCATCTTTACGGCCTAAGCTTGCAAGAGTACCAGAGTTAACCGCAGAGAATGTTTTCATCTCTTGGTTTTTGTATTGTGCGAATAAGTTGTAACCAGCGCACTCGCCCATTTGCCAAGCAACTTGTGCAGTTGGAGCGTAAAGTGGACGTCCACCATCACCTGGTAATGCAACAGAAGCATCCCCAATTACAAATACATCTTCATGTGATGTAGATTGTAGGAATTCATTGATTGTTGCTTTGCCACGATCAGCAGCAAGACCTGATTCAGCTACCATTGGAAGTGCAGCTACTCCACCAGTCCAGATAAATGTATTAGCAACGATTGGCTCACGGTCTTTAAGTGAAATAACGTTACCTTCAACACCTGTTACTGGAGTACCAGTAATGAACTCAACACCACGTTTTGCTAAACTTTCAGTTGCACGTTCAATAAGTACATCTGGAAGTACTGGTAAAATTTTAGGACCAGCTTCAACTAGTTTAATTTTTAGATCTGCAAAGTTTACGCCGTGTTTAGCTGCGATTTTCGGGAAGTTGTCCACGATTTCACCAACAAGCTCAACACCTGTTAAACCGCCGCCACCGATAACGATCGTTGCATCTGCTTCGTCTTTTGACTGTGAATACGCTTTAATACGATCTTCAATGTGTCGGTTAATTTTGTTTGCATCGTTAACTGATTTAAGTACCATTGAATTTTCTTCTAATCCTGGGATACCGAAGAATCCTGTTTGGCTACCTAAAGAAACAACTAATGTATCATAAGATAAAGTGTAACCATTATCTAGATCAACCTTTTTAGTATCCACATTGAATTTAGTTACTTTAGCGATTTGTAAATCAATATCTAAACCTTTAAAGATTTTTTTAAGCGGTAAAGCTACTGCACCTTCTGCAATAGTACCACCAGCTAAACGGTGAAGTTCAGTGATGATTTGGTGAGTTGGGAATTGGTTTACTACAGTGATTTTAGCTTCATCAGCTGATAAATACTTACGTGCTGTTAATGCAGTTAATACACCCGCGTAACCAGCACCTAAGATGACGATTTCTTTTGACATGATTAATTAATCCTCCGTCCTTACGAATTGAATATATCTCGGCCTTATTTAGATTTACGTTCAGCGTTTACTTGTAAAAATGCATTTACAAAACGGAAAACATTTTGAACTTGTGGGTCTTTGATCATTTTTACAAGACCAAATAAACCAATTACTTCATTGCTTTCAGAAGCACGATCTTTTGCTTCAATAGCAGTTGCAGCAAGTTGTTTAGCTGATCCTACTACTGGTGCAGCCATTTCTGTTACAGCGCCAACAGTATCACTTTTTAGTACATCATCTGTTGCAACAGCTTGAGCAAACTCATATGATTTAGTTAATAACGTCATCATTTCAGTTAGCTTTGGTAACTGCTCAACTAAAGTTGTTAGAGATTCTTGCACCTCAGGCTTTAATAGTTGGTCTAGTACATCTAGTTGCTCTTGACTCACAGTTAATTGTTCAGACTGTGCTTGGTTATTCGTTTCTGACATTTTGAACTCTCCTTTGCCGTCACTAATACTATTTTTTTATATTGCATCCATGTAAAAAAGACCATTAAGCGATCTTCTTAACAGTCCTTACAGCGGATATCTTACACACCAGTCACAAGGGCTGGAAAGCGAGTTTCATGATCTATTATTACAATATTTACTGCATTTTGCACAAAGCGCATCACAATTCCATCCTTATCTCTTATCTTGGTGATATTACAACATCCATTATAAGACTGTTTACGCATTATTTCAATCAACTACAGCACAATCTTTAAAAAATAGTTTATTTGTAAACCATTTTTAGTTATCCGCGCTCTTTATTTGTTTGTTTTAGTAAAAAAATCCAAAAAATAAATCCCCTTTAAAAACCAATACCCTATAAAATATGTTATTGCCTACAAATATTCTCACTTTTCGACAGATAACCAAAAGAAATCAATTATCTCTTTCGCAGCTAAAGGCACAGTTTGAAATAATCTTTTTCCTTCACCATCTTTAAAATAGCCCACTGACATCAATGCCATAAATGTATGAGCAAAAAATTCAGCATTCCCGTTGCGAATCGTCCCTTTTTCCATTTCCTTTTGCATCGAGTGCTCAATCGTTTTATACATTTCATTTTCTGATGTATGGACCTCTTTTAATTGAGTATTTGATAAATTAATTGTAGCTTCGCGCATAAAATTCTTCATATCAATATCAACAGTTGCCGATAAATGTACTTCAATTAGTTGTTCTAATCGCATTTTGAAGGAAATCGGCTGTTCTAAAATTCGTTCAATATGCAGCCTAATTCTATGCATCATTTCAACTAATGCCGATGTATATAAATCCCCTTTAGTTGGGTAATAGTAATAGATCGTTGCTTTCGTAACATTACAGGCTTTCGCAACATCATCCATGGATACATTTTTGTATCCCTCTTTAATAAATAGCATCGTTGCTGTTTCTAAGACAATATCTTTTGTAGGTTTAGACTTATCATCATGGCGAGGTCTTCCTAGAACACGCGGTGATTGTTTCAACAAGATCGCCTCCTTATAATGTGTTCTTTTAAACATATTATAACATATCGAAACTTCTTTATTGATTAATTAACCTTCTAGTATATATAATTAATAACAATTACACGAAACGGAGGTTTTCTCATGAAAAAACACCCTCTTGAGCAATGGGGCTCAATGGTAGCAAGTAAAAAAGGGCGATTTTTAGCACTCGGATGCTGGGTTTTACTTGTTGTTGTCCTCTCGTTTGCTTGGCCACAAATCAACAGTATTGAAAGTGAATCGGGTAAAAATTTACCTGATACTGAGATGTCTGAGCAAGCAGCAGCAATTATTGCTGAAGAATTTCCTAATGATGCAGGAACACCATTATTACTCGTTTGGCATAGAGAAAACGGCCTAACAAATGATGATTTTGCAGCTATCCAAAAGGTTTACGCAGAGCTTAAAACAAATCCTTTAGAGCATCAAACGCTCATACCACCTTATGATGCAATGCCTCCACAGGCTTTTTCTGCATCTACATCTGACAATGGCTCCACTATTGTCACACCTGTGTTCTTTGAAAAAGGTGTTGCAACAGATATGTTACAAGAGAGCCTAGATTCCTTAACGAAAACAATGGACTCAAATAATGTGCAATTGGATAAAGACCTAACAAGTGACGCTCTCCATGTTCGTTATTCTGGTCCTGTTGGTATTGCAACAGATGCTGTTAGTTTATTCTCACAAGCTGATGTGAAATTAATGATAGCGACAGTGCTTCTTGTATTAGTGTTACTAATTTTAATTTATCGTTCTCCATTACTTGCCATCATCCCACTAATTGTTGTTGGGCTTGCTTACGGTGTAATTAGCCCCACACTTGGTTTCTTTGCAGAACAAGGATGGATTGATAAAGATTCACAAGCTGTATCGATTATGACAGTTTTATTATTTGGTGCAGGAACAGATTATTGCTTATTTTTAATTTCAAAATACCGTGAAATTTTATTTGAAGTTGAGGATAAAGCTGCAGCGATGAAGCTCGCTGTTAAGGAATCGGGTGGCGCTATTATGATGAGTGCCCTAACGGTTGTTATAGGTTTAGCTACCCTTAGTCTTGCCCATTATGGCTCTTTCCAACGCTTCGCAGTTCCATTTAGCTTTGGCGTGTTAGTAATGGGAATTGCTGCACTTGTTGTATTGCCAGCGATTCTCGTTGTTATAGGGCGAGTTGCCTTTTTCCCATTCACTCCACGCACAGAGGAAATGGCAAAGAAAAAAGGCAAAAAACAACATAAATCTTCACATAAAGTTAGTCATAAAATTGGACGTTTTGTAACACATAAGCCATGGATTGTTATTGCTATCACTCTCCTGCTTCTTGGCGGATTAGCATCATTTGTACCACGCATTCAATATACATTTGACTTATTGTCTTCATTCCCAGAAGATATGCCGTCACGTGAAGGCTTCACTTTAATAGAAGAAAATTTTTCGCCTGGTGAGCTGGCACCTGTTCAGCTAGTCATCGACACGCAAGGTGCTGATATCAATTTACAACAACAGCTTGCAAACATTTCATATATTGATAATGTTTCTGATGTACAAATTGGTACGAAAAATAACTCTATTCAATTATATGAATTATCATTAAATGCAAATCCTTATGCAAAAGAGTCTTTAGAACATATTCCAGAATTGAAGGCTGAAGTAGTTCAGTTACTTAAAGACACTGGTATTAAAGACGCTGATACGCACGTATGGATTGGTGGAGAAACAGCAAGTCAATATGATACAAAACAAGTTACTGAGCGTGATGAATCTGTCATCATGCCGACAATGATTGCTTTAATAGCTTTATTATTATTTGTCTATTTACGTTCAGTAACAGCAACTGTATATCTGCTTGCTACAGTCATTATTTCTTATTTCGGTGCACTTGGTGCAGGTTGGCTTATTTTGCATTATGTCATGGGGGCAGATGCGATTGCAGGCTCTATTCCGCTATATGCCTTTGTATTTTTAGTAGCACTTGGTGAGGATTATAATATCTTCATGATTTCAGAGATTTGGAAGAAACGAAAAACGAAGGATCATTTAACAGCGGTAGAAGAAGGCGTTGTGCATACAGGTAGTGTCATTACATCTGCAGGGCTTATTTTAGCAGGTACGTTCGCAGTGCTTGCTACACTACCAATTCAAGTACTTGTACAGTTTGGGGTTGTGACGGCTATTGGTATATTGCTCGATACGTTTATCGTGCGACCTTTACTTGTACCAGCCATTACAACAGTGCTTGGCAAATATGCATTTTGGCCAGGAGCCCTATTTAAAAAAGGGAATTAACTCTTTAAATGATTTTACAAAAGGCATCAATCTTGATGCCTTTTGTTATTTTTATAATTAGAAAAGAGCATTCCCTACTATATTAAATGTACTTTTCAGGCATTGCCTCTCTATTAAGCTACTTGCCATATTCAAGTAGTCGTTTTTTTGTTAATTGCAATTTGCATTGCCTACTTGAAAAATTTTTAGCCCTCTTAACGTTATCCATAGCATACTACCTTTTCCTTGCAAGTTGCTAAAACTATTAACTCGTTCCTGTTTACTACGACATAAGGAAAAATCCACGTAGACTCCTGCGGGACGCACAGGACGTTATACGCAACAAACGGCGCGCTAGAGATTGTTTTGGCTTACAACGTGCCCGCCAGAAAGCGCAGTGGATTTTTCCGCTTTAGGAAGGTCGCCCAGCACGCTACGCGGACAGTAGACCGCATATCCGCATGTAGAAGAAATGAATAGCAACAGTCACCTATATTAATTTTTCATAAAAAAAAGACTATAGACATTTGAGTTTAGTCTACAGTACAAATCCCACCGACAAGCTCTGGAATAGCTTATTGGTGGGATTCTTTTTTATGTTATGAGTTTGTTGGTTTTTTTAAATCCATTGTAGCAGCTGCACTTTCAACTTTTACACGTTTTAAGAAGAACGCAAGTATTAATGCGAGAACGGTAACGAATGCCGCGATTAAGAACGAATGTGTAATACCATCTAATAATGCTGTTTGCATAATTTGATCTTGCATTTGTTGCATTTGCTCTGCTGTAGGTACAGCACCTGATTGCGCTGCTTGTGCCTTAGCATCTGCAATTAAGTCTGCAGCTGTTGATTTTGTACGGTTATTCATAAATGTAACTAATACAGCACTACCAATAGCTCCTGCTACTTGTTGTAATGTATTATTAATCGCAGTACCATGTGGATTCATCATTTGTGGTAATTGATTTAAACCATTTGTCATAATAGGCATCATAACCATTGACATACCGAACATACGAATTGTATACATCGATACGATGAATGTATAGCTAGAATCAAGTGCTAATTTTGTTAATCCAAATGTTGCGATTGTTGTAATTGTTAAACCAATGATTGCCAAGATACGTGGTCCGAATTTATCGAAAAGTTTACCAGTAATAGGTGACATAATCCCCATTACAAGTGCCCCAGGAAGCATCATTAAACCAGCTTCAAATGGTTCAATACCACGAATTGATTGCACATACGCAGGTGTTAAAATCATCCCAGAGAACATCGCCATTGAAATGATTACTGAGATAGCAGAACCTAATGCAAACATCGGATATTTGTAAATACGTAACTCTAGTAAAGGCTGATCCATACGTAATTGTTTAAAGATGAAGATAAGTAAGGAAATAAACCCGACTGAAATCGTACCGTAAACCCAAGGACTAGACCATCCTTTGTCACCTGCAGTACTGAAACCGTATAAAATACCACCAAATGCTACTGTTGATAATAGTACGGAAGGAACATCTAAGTGCACTTTACGTGTTTCCATAACATTATCTAATTTCCAAATACCAAATAGCAGACTAATAATCGCAAATGGTATAATCATTTGGAACAGCATACGCCAATCATGATGTTCCACGATATAACCCGATAAAGTCGGGCCAATCGCCGGTGCAGCAATCATAACTAAACCGAAAATACCCATTGCTGCTCCACGTTTTTCTTTCGGGAAGCTAGTCAGCATTACGTTCATTAATAATGGTGACATACTAGCAGCCCCTGCTGCTTGCACCATACGTCCTGCAAGTAACATACTAAAGTTTGGAGCAAAGCCAGCCATAATAGTACCTATTGTAAAAATAGACATGGCAGTAATAAATAAATGTCTATTTTTAAAGCGTGTCACAAAGAATGCTGAAGCAGGTACTAAAATACCACTTACAAGCATATAACCAGTTGCAAGCCATTGTACCTTTGCATACGTAATACCAAAATCTTTCATGATTGTTGGCAACGCAACATTTAACAATGTGTTGTTAAGAAAAGCAACAAAAGCACCCACGAACAAAATAGCAATCATGCCATAAGGGGGCTTTTTCATTGTTAAGTCATTATTCATTTATATCCCTCTATTCTTTCTTGTTGTTTTGCGATAAAACTTATTTTATACTCGCAGTCTACTTTTTTCAAGAATTAAGATTAAAAAATTTTAAAACGTTGATATATAAGCGTTTACATTGTAGAATACGAGTATAATAATTTAAAAAGGTGAGGTCATGAACAAAAAAAAACGACAAATTATCACTGCAGCTCGGGAGCTTTTTATAGAAAAAGGATTTTTAGATACATCCATTAACGATATTATTAGTGCAGCCAAAGTTTCAAAGGGGACTTTTTATAATCATTTTATTTCCAAAAATGACTGCTTAATTGCCATTTTAGATGAGGGGCGTGAAGAAGCTAGCAATCGTCGACATGAGCTTCTTTATGGAAAAGACCCTACCGATTTAGAAATATTAACACAGCAAGTTGCTGTATTGATGCATGTTAACCGTGAGCATAACCTAGTACAAATTTTCGAATCAATTTTCCATTCACGTGACAGTGAACTTAAGAAAATCCTTTTGAATTATCACTTACAAGAATTGGAATGGCTTGCAAATCGACTTGTACAGGTTTTTGGTGAAGAAATTAGACCGATGAGCTATGAATGTGCTGTACAAACACTCGGGATGGTTAACCTTTCCTTACGTGCAGTTTTAATAGCTGACTATAAATATATAAACCGCGAAGCAATTGTACGGGTAGCATTACGCAATATAAGCATAATTATACCTGCCATGCTTGAATCAAAAGAAGTCATTATTACCGCTGAAATGTTTAACGCTATACAAAACGTAATAAATTATCAACAAATAAGTAAAGATGTCGTGATTGAGCAATTGTTAGGCTTTACAAAGGGGCTAACAGAGGAAGAAACGATGGAAGGTTTTGAATTTGCAACATTCCTTCTAGAAGAACTTCAAAATCCGAAGCCAAAACTTTTTATTATTGAATCTCTTCTTACTCCTTTCAGAAAAGCTTTTGTCGGAACCGAACATGCAGCTGAAGCACGCGATATTGCCAATAATCTGTGGCGCTATGTGAAAATGGGTCAGCCATCAGAACAATGCAAAAAATAAAATAACCATATAAAAACCCCGATTAGTATAACTAATCGGGGTTTTACATTGGGCATTTCCAGAGGTTTCTGCAAAGCATAGATAAATAAGTCGCTAAAATCGCAACGGTTAAATGCAATAAACATGACCCCTTCTACAAATACCTTAAACTCTTTTATTGGTTTTAAAATTGAAAACAAAGACGGAACCATTCGCACATGCGAACTGACATTAACTGTTCCATTATGCAAATTCAATAAATTTTTTCGCATTTTTTTGTATTTGTACACTAATACTATTCGTAATAATCTATCGCGTTTCATTGCCTTATTCTATTCGTTTTCATTCGCCCTCTGCTGTATACTGTTGATACATAAAAAAGCTTAGGGGGCGTTTTAGTGTTACAGCGAATTATTATTACAGGCTATAAACCACACGAACTTGGTATTTTTAACGACAAGCATCCCGGTATCCCCATTATTAAAAAAGCTTTAGAAAGCCGCTTAAGAGCCTTATTGGATGAAGGTTTGGAATGGGTCATTATTAGTGGTCAGCAAGGTGTTGAAACATGGGGTGCAGAGGTTGTCTTAACGTTAAAAGAGGAATTTCCTAATTTAAAATATGCAATCATCACACCATTTTTAGAACAAGAAAAGAACTGGCAAGAAATAAAACAAGAAAAATACCAGTCACTAGTTGCTCAGGCAGACTTTGTAACAAGTGTGACAAAAAAGCCGTATGAGGCTCCTTGGCAGTTTACTGAAAAAGATAAATTTATTATTCAAAACACAGACGGCTTGCTACTAGTTTATGATGAAGAAAATGAGGGCTCTCCGAAATATATGAAGCGTTTAGCCGAAAAATATATGGAAAATCACGACTATACTATTCTAACAATCAACTCCTTCGATCTTCAGGTAATAGCAGAGGAAATACAACAGCAACAGCAGGATTGGTAGATAATCGAATATCTCCCCCTACAAGTTAGATATACAAAAACCTTTAATATAATAAATATTGATATAATTTTCTGACAATTTTATAATAGAAGGAATAGTACTTGTAATTATGAAAGGAGCTGTTGACATTTGAATAGAAAAATCGAAATGATTCTAGAGCCTTCTCCTGTGAATATTTCACACGATACGTATCGTCGCGAGTGCCAATATACGCGGGGGATTCATATTGAGGAACAAGAGTTCAACGCCATTTTAAATGCAATGTGCCACGATTCACGCTTATATTTTGATTTCCATAATCCACGTAAAGAGATTAAAAAGGGAACTTATTTAAATGGACACTCCGGTTTAGCACGTAATATTTATGACTACTATAAAGCTCATTACGATATTGAATTAACGGACATTATAAATGGTAAAGATTTTTACGTAAAAATTATTTAAGTGCCTTTTAAGTGCCAGGCACTCAAACAATTTTGAATTCTCCAAGTAAACATCTACGTAAACTCCTGCGGCTTACACTGTTCCAGCGGAAAACATAGCGAAGTTTTACTATATAGGAAGTCGTAGTCCTATGCTATGCATAAAAAGTAACCTATGAGTCAATTTTTCTTAAAACTAGTCTTCCAAAAGTAAAAACTACACCTCTCCTTGTCCAACAAGTGAGGTGTAGTTTTAGAACAATTTATTCACTTAATGATGATAGAACTTATTTCCACAAGCCGGCTTTCACCATTTTTTCTTTATTACCGAAAGCAACTAATACAGCAATAATATTAATAATTAACATGACTACAATGATGTATAACACAGGTGTGTAGCTTCCTGTAAAGTCAAAAATATAGCCATATGCTGGTAGTGCGATAATACCTGCTACTGCCAAGCCGATAGAAACTGTAGAATAGATTTGACTGTAATCTTTATTACCAAATAATGCAGAAGTAATAGCAGGAGCTAATGTTCCGATACAAGCTGATACGAAACCAAATAGGCCAACAGCTGCCACAATTGCAATTGTACTTTGTACAAAGAATAGTAATAATAACATAGCAACTAATCCGATTAACATAGCGATAATTGTCGTGCTTTTAGCACCAATTTTATCAATTAAATAACCAAAGAGAATAGAACCTAAAAGTACGCCGACCATTAAAGCAGACATAACATTACCAGCAAATTTCACACTAAATCCTTGATTCACAAGGTATGTTGGAATGTGAATTGAAAAACTTGCAACAGACGTAATAATAAAGAAGAACAAAAGTAATAATGCAAATGATAATGATTTTTTAGCATCTGCGAATGAAATACCAGAATTGCTAGTATCTTTTTCTACTTTTTTCTCACTATTGATATTGTCATCAGCACCATAAGGTAATAAACCTTTTTCTTGAGGTGATTTTCTTAAAAAGAAAATAATTGTCGGAACAATAATTACGATAGCTGCAACACCTACCATAATATAAGCACTTCTCCACCCTTGATTAGCAATTAAGTTACCAATTATCGGAGATGAGAAAGCTCCAATTAAACCACCTGACGCAGTAATAATACCTAAAGCTAATCCACTGCGTTGTTTAAACCATTGATTGATTAATACCGGACCTGCTAAAACTGTGATTAATACACCACCAACAGCTAGAGGAATCGCAAGGATATACCAGCCCCACACAGAGCTCATCATACCGAATAGAGCAAATGAACCTGCTTGTAAAATAATCGCAACAACAAGTAAAATACGAGTATCATACTTGGCCATTAACTTCCCGCCAATTGGTAAGAAGATCATCGTCACGATTGATGAAATACTTAGATATAACGTTAAATTTCCTAGACCTACACCAATGTCTTCCGATACTGATGGTAAGAATAGTCCTGCTGAACTGTTTAGTCCAGACTTAGCTAAACCAACTGTAATACATAAACCTAGTAAAACTAGCCATGCAAAGTGAAACTTTTTCTTATTAGCACTCATTTCCCTATTTCTCCTTTTATTTAAAAGACTTTATTTTACATAAAACTACAAATTTCGCCTTTCGGTTATAATTTGGCGTTTATGCAATGATACGATAGATAATTTGTTGTATATTTACATTACTTAACTTGTACCATTAGACTAAGCTATATGCACAACATTTAAGTAAGATCTACTTTATAAAAAGAATTTACGGCTTCCTTTAAATTGATTAAATGAAGTGGAATCCTTGCGCACTGACTATCTCAAAATGCTCCTACACTCTTTTTATTTAGATCTGCGGTAGCTTACTTTTGACATTTCTGCAAGCAATTTCGCAGTCGATCATTTAACCTTTAAAACCGCGCTACATTAGACTTTATCTTGCTTTCTCCCCACATAAACACCTCCAATAATTGTGAAACTTTTGTGACCTGCAATTTATTTTAACACTAAACTGTTTAATATTAAATTAATTAATTTCACAGAATATTTATTTATTAATTAAAAAACACTTGACAAAACCTTTTTTTGAATTTTTTAGGTTTTATTTTCCGCCCTTTTTTTTGCTATTTTTTACTAGGTAGTTCTAACTAACATCAGCGAAATTCAAAAATAAGTCTTTACTACTTCCTACTAAAATTAATATAATCAATCTTAATCATTAGTTTAACGGGAAATCATTTCCTTTATTAGTGATTAATAACTATTTTAAAATAATAAATTTATAGGAGGTCTTTAGTGCAACATGATTGAGCAATTAAAGTTAATGGACTTGAAAAATAAAAATAAACTAATGCTTTTCACTTATTTAGCTTCCACGATTCTAGGTTTAGTAGGCTCAATATCTTTAAAACCTGATTTTTGGATTATCCTTTTTTATAGCGTGCAAATCATTTTTTATCCTTTGATATACATAGTTAGTAACCGTTATAAGAAAGAAATTGCTTTCCCGTATTTAATAGTTATCATTATGAATATCTTTAACATATGTTTAGTAATGATTTATGGTGGGGACCTATCCACTGCTCTTTCTATATTTTTCTTTGCTGTATTTTCTGCTGTTCAATTTAATAACAAAATCTTTGGTATTGGGTATATTTTAGGGTTAGTAACGCTTATTTTAGTTTATCTTTTCCCTTCTCCTTCCTTTGAGTATTATTCTGGAAATATAAGTTCATTTGTTATCATTTATCTCTTCACTGGTTTCTTGTTAACAATATTAATTCGTATGAATCAAAACCAGTTTAAAAAACTACAAGAGTACAGTGAAATTGCAGAAGCTGATGCTAAAACAAAAGAAGAACATAAAATTCATTTGGAACGTGAAATTGGCGTGATTGCTGAAAGTATTAGTAAAATTAACGATAAAGTTCAGTTAAATTTAAGATCGCAAGAAGAAATTCAAATAGCTATGAATGAAGTTTCAACAGGTAGTATGATACAAAGTGAACAAATTTCTAAAATAGCAGACAGTGCACAAAATAACTTAACGGCAATCCATTCAATGAATGAAATAACTGCCCGTTTAATAGATGACTCTGTTCAATCTAGCACCCTAGCAGATGAAGGCCAAAATAAAATCAATCATCTTACAACTGAAATGAATAGTCTTCAAGATGTTATTTCGAACTTAAGTGATAACTTCAAAACTTTAACTGGGAAAATAGAAGAAACAAATCAGTTTGCCAATGATATTCAACAAATAACTGAACAAACAAATTTATTAGCCTTGAATGCTTCTATCGAGGCGGCTCGGGCCGGGGATGCTGGAAAAGGATTCTCTGTTGTAGCCCAAGAAATAAGAAATTTAGCAGATTTAACGAATAATATTACTGTCAAAATCACAGAGAATTTAACTGATGTCAATACAACGAATAAATTAGCTCAAATAAACATGAATAAAAGTAGTGATACATTACATCAAAGTGTAGAGTCTACAAAGCTAGTAAACACAAACTTTATACAATTAAGTGAAATTTTACATTCATTAAAAACTAAATTTAATGAATTTGAGCATTTATCAAACGAGGTAGCTGTTAACAGCCAAAATGTCGACACGTCGACAAATGATTTTGCTGCGATTATCGAGGAAGCAACTGCAACATTACAACAAATGAATGCATCGATTGAAAACATCACAGCTGATAACCATAGCATCGCAAAATACATTAATGATACAGCTAAGAGCACCGAAAATATAAAAAATACTTATTAAGGTGTTTTGAAAAAATAGAGAGTACGAGAACGTAATAACGTTCCCGTACTCTCTTTTCTTACCTAGCTGTTAATTTCAAGCCCAGGGACGCTTTATAAGGCAATAATGATACTTTTTATCGGGTGCGTATGGAGAATGCCACAGAAACGCACCTAGCGCCTTACAAGTGCCAGTCACTCACACAATTTTATGTATTTTTACGCTTTGAGAAGCCGATATTCTGTTAGGTGTCTATACTATAGTGCCAGTCACTCAAACAATTTAGAATCTTATAGCACAGCTAGGTCATAACTAAGTAAAAATCCACGAAGACTCCTTCGAGAACGCACGTAACATAAGACGAATCAGACTGCGCAACAGCGACGGTTGCGTCTTACAACTTGCCCGCGGACAGCGCAGTGGATTTTTACGCTTTAGAAAACCACAAATATCTTTAGACGGTTCGCATTATAGAAATTGCTTAAGCCCCTCCCTACTTTCCTTGCAATTTAATTCTACAAAAAAAAGTATGCTAAGAATCAACTTAGCATACTTTTTCCACTTATAAAAAACTATAAATCAGCAACTTGTGCACTAACTGCTTTATTATTATACACTTCTGTATCTAATTCTTTCGTTACTCGCGCAGTAGTGACACCTGCCGTCATTGAACCACTTACATTTAGTGCAGTACGACCCATATCGATTAATGGCTCAACTGAAATTAAAATACCTGCAAGTGCAACGGGTAAGTGAAGCGCTGATAGCACAAGAATCGCTGCAAATGTCGCACCACCACCAACACCTGCTACACCGAACGAGCTAATCGCTACTACTGCAATTACAGTAATGATGAAAACAGGATCTAGTGGATTAATGCCAACAGTTGGTGCAATCATTATAGCTAACATTGCTGGATAAACACCCGCACAGCCATTTTGACCAATCGATAAACCGAATGAGCCTGCGAAGTTCGCTATACCTTCTGGCACACCAAGTCTACCTGTTTGCGTTTTAATATTCATCGGTAAAGTTCCCGCACTTGAACGTGAAGTGAAGGCAAATAATAATGTTTCAAGCGATTTTTTTAAGTACGTAAATGGATTTAAACCACTTAATGAAAGAATTAGTAAATGAACAAGGAACATAATAATTAATGCAACATAAGAAGCAATAACAAATTTACCTAAGTTGTAAATTGCCCCAAAATCCGATGTTGCTACTGTACGTGCCATAATTGCTAAAATACCATAAGGTGTTAAACGTAAAACAATTGTAACAACACCCATTATTAACGCGTGTATAGCATCTATACCTTTTTTAATGGTAGCTGCCATCTCTCCATCTTTGCGCGCGACACGTAAATAGGCAAAACCTAAAAATGCTGCGAATATTACAACTGCAATTGTAGATGTAGAACGAGCACCCGTTAAATCAAGGAATGGATTCGCTGGGAATAATTCAATAATTTGTGTTGGTAAATCTGGTGCAGCCATTCCCGTTGTTTTTTCTTCTAGGTATGCTCCACGCTCTGTTTCAGCATCCCCTTGCATAATTTGAGTAGCATCTAAATCAAATATTGTTGCCGAAAGAATCCCTACTGCTGCAGATACAGCTGTAGTACCAATTAAAATTGCTAAAATTAATGCAGCCATTTTCCCAAAGTTTTTGCCGATTGTCATTTTCGTAAAGGCAATCAAAATAGAAATAAACACTAATGGCATTGCCACCATTTGTAGCAGTTTTACATAACCCGTACCGATGATGTTGTACCATGGCGTTGTTTCGGCTAAAACTTCCGAATCAATACCATAAAATAATTGAAGTCCTAGACCAAGTGCAATACCTAAACCTAGACCAGCAAAAACACGATTTGAAAATTTCACGTGTTTTTTGTTCATAATAACTAAAATCCCAACGCACACAAGTAACAGCGCTACGTTAAGAATAACTTGTAAAGTTGACAATAGAAGGCCTCCTAAGATGTTTTATAATAATGTAAACCGAATTATATACCTATAATCCCTATTATTCAAGTATGTTTTATTAAGATTAATAATTTTATAAATGTAAGCGGTTTATTTATTTTGATTAAACGGCTGAAAAGGAATACAATCAAATTAGTTTAAAAGTAAACTGATTTCCGGGAGGATAATATTCATGGGAAAATTACAAGGTAAAGTGGCGATTATTACAGGTAGTGGAGCAGGAATCGGTAAAGAAATAGCGCGTAAATATGCACAAGAAGGTGCAAAGGTTGTTATTGCTGACTTCAATGAGGATGCATTAAATGCAACCGTTACGGAATTTAATCATGCTGGGTTTGAGGCATTTGGTGTCAAAGTAAATGTTGCTATAGAAGAGGATATCCAAAAAATGATTACTAATACCGTAGCTCATTTTGGTCGTATAGATATTTTAGTCAATAACGCTGGAGTTGGTGACAATATGCAGGCAGCAGCAAATGTTGAAGATGCTGTATGGCAACGTGTCATGGATATTAATGTGAGCGGTGTAATGCGTGCAATTCGACATGTATTACCAACTTTTATTGAAAATGGTGGAGGAACGATTGTTAATATGGCTTCTATCGCTGGATTAACGGGCGGTCGCGGTGGACTAGCATATACAACTGCTAAACATGCAGTTGTTGGTATGACAAAAAATATTGCTTCTCACTACGGATCACAAAACATCCGTTGCAACGCGATTGCACCAGCACATGTAGAAACAGGTTTTGCAGCAACGATGACTAATGTAGACCCATTTGGTATGCAACAATCTGTGCGTGGCGTTCAACTTATGCCTAAAGCAGGTCAGGTTTCAGACATTGCAAATATTGCTCTATTTTTAGCTTCTGAAGATTCTGCTCTTATTAATGGTGTGGCTTTAGCTGCTGATGCTGGTTGGAGCGCTTATTAAGATTTCTATTAAAATAGTACCTCATAATAAAAACCTACTTCGTTTAGTGAACGAGGTAGGTTTTTTTATCATTCATTAAATAACAGCTTCCATATATTTTTTTACATTCTTTTTTTAAACGTGTTACTGCATCTGACAATTGATCAACTGAAATAAATTGCTGATACTCATTTGTAATAATAGCAATGGACAACGATGTACATGTAAAACGCTCTAATTTCCCAACTCTGTTCGGGACTTGTAATTGCAACAAATCTTCAAGCTCATAAAAGTCAATTATTTGGGCATCAAACTCTTCAATAATCGTTTGGCAAATGCTTGCTACTTCATAATGTGGGAGAATTGCAACAAAATCATCGCCACCTATATGTCCTAAAAAATCTTCTATTCCTGTAATGTTTCTATTAAGGATATCTGTTAAATAGAGCAAAATCTTATCTCCTCTATTAAAACCATAGGTGTCATTATAAGTTTTAAAATGATCCAAATCAAAATAAATTAGGCTATATTTTTCAAGCTGTAGTGCCTTTTCTAGTTTTTCTTCAATTAATTTATTGCCAGGTAAGCTTGTAAGAGGATTTAAAAAGCTTGCAATAGCTACTTGTGTCTCTACCAGCTTTAACAGTAGTTCTCTAATACTAACAACACCCAAATATAAACCTTTTTGAATAACAATGACATCATCATATAGGTCTTCTGCTCGTCGGTCCATCGCCTCTGTACTCACTTCAATAATAGGTGTACTACAATCTACAATTAACGGATTTTCTTTCATAATAAGTTGATTTTGCCGACCCATAAATAAATTATAACCATAACGTGTACCAATTTTTTGATAGAAATGTGTGCGTGTAATATGTCCAATTGGTTTGCCATCTCTTACAACAACAACACTGCGCAATGATGGATTGCTCGTAAAAAGTAGATCTACTTCTTTGTTTTTTACAAATTCATCAATACTAAGAACGTTTTCTATGACTTCCCCTATCTGCATAGTCATCCACCCTTATTTCCCCAAAATGTATGTCTTTTGATGGCTTCCCTATTGCATATCCCTGTGCATAATGGATGCCAATGTCTTGTAAATAATCGAGCTCCTCTTGCCGTTCAATGCCTTCTGCAATAATTTTCGTTTCTGCTTGCTCAGCGTATGTCATAAGTAAGGTAACAAGCTGTTGTTGCTCACTGTTTTTATCGATAAATTGAATTAATGAGCGATCCAACTTAATAAATTCGGGCTTTAAATAAATAAGTGTTTTTAAGCTATTGTAGCCAGAACCCATATCATCCACCGCAATACGATAGCCCTGTGAACGATAATGTGATAATACTCGTTCAAACTCCACAAAATCTAACACAGCACTGCGCTCTGTTAACTCAAACACTACTTGCTGCGGCTTAATGCCTAGTTCTTTTAATAATTGTAATGTCTCACCACTATTATATTTCTTATCTAGTAATACGTTCGGATGGATATTGAGAAAGAGCATAAAATCTTTATTCAGCATTTCTCCATGAAGACGCTCTTTGAAACGTTGCAATGAAAGGTTACGACAAAAGCATTCAAATAAAAACACGCAATCTGTTTGCCCTACAAATTCATAAAATTGGTCGACACTACTAAATAAGTTGGAAGGCGTCGGACGATTCAGCGCCTCAAATCCCATTGTTTCTTTCGTTTGTAAGTTCAGAATTGGTTGAAAATAGGTATGTAAATCTTTTGTCTCTATAATTTTTTTCAATGTTTTTAAACGTTTTATATATAAAGTATTGTTTTGATGCTGTTCATATAAATGATTTAAATATAAAAAGAAACTGTTTGTTTTTACGTTTTGTCTCACAGCAGACTCCATTTCACACCTCTTAAATTGGTTATTAGTTCTATTGTAAGCTTTCTTTGTAAATGTGCTGTGAAGTTGTTGTAAAAAGAACAAAGTTGATTTTCAGGCATCGTAAAAATGGACTTCGCTTTCCGCGGGCAAATTGTTTGAGTGACTGGCACTTTCGCACTGTCAAAATTCTGAATTGTTTGAGTGACTGGCACCCTCTTTTTAATTGACAAATTTTTTTGATAATTTATGATTATAGTAGCAGCATTTTTCTTTCTTTTCTGAAAATTATAGTTTGCTAGTAGATTTTTTTCTTAGGTCTTTATAGGACAACCTATTAAGATAAATTATTTTTCAAGGGAGGATCATGTTAATGAGCTTGTCTATTCAACAACTATTGGAGAACAAAGGAATTACAGCAAAATCTGAACACCTTGAACTACTAAAAACACGGTGGGAAAGTATGCAATCACTTCGCAGCAATTTAGAAGGAATTGCAATTGACGATGCGGATATTGCTATTCGCAATATACCTGGAGGTGACCACATTGAAAACTGATTTACATTTAAAATCTGTAGAAGAACTGGCGCCATTAATCGAAAATAAAACACTTTCTCCTGTCGAATTGACGAAAGAAATTTTAAACTTTGCTGAAGAAAGCCAGCCAAAAATTAATTCTTACATGGCCTTTTACCACGAAGAGGCTATCGAGAATGCCAAATTGGCAGAGCAGGAAATTTTAAATGGAGATTACCGAGGAATGTACCATGGAATTCCGATGGCACTAAAAGATAATTTATACTTTAAAGATAAAATAACGACGATGTCTTCAAAAATCCATAAAGATTTCGTCTCAAATTATGATGCGACCGTTGTTGAAAAGCTTCGGGATGCAGGTGTTATTTTCACAGGGAAATTAAGTATGCATGAATACGCATGGGGCATTACAAATAATAATCCTCATTACGGACCTGTACGTAACCCATGGGATCTTGATAAAATTCCTGGCGGCTCAAGTGGTGGTTCAGGAGCAGCCGTAGCGGCAGGTGCAAGTGTAGCTTCATTAGGAACAGATACAGCAGGTTCTATCCGCATCCCTTCTTCAGCGTGTGGTATTGTTGGCTTAAAACCTACTCATGGTCGTGTAAGTAAATTTGGTTGTTACCCGCTTGCTTGGAGTTTAGATCATATTGGACCTATGACAAAAACGGTAAAAGACGCCGCAGCTATGCTCGAGATTATTTCAGGCTTCGATCATCGAGACCCTACATGTGTAGATGTACCCGTAGATAATTATTTAAATCAGCTTTCTGGCAATGTGAAAGATTTAGTCATTGGTGTTAATGAGGATTATTTCTTTAACCGCGTTGACTCAGACGTTGAACGTGCGGTTCGCGCAAGTATTCAAAATCTAGTAGACCAAGGAGCAAAGGTGGAGGTAGTCAAAATCCCATCCTTGCAATATGCAGAATGGGCAGAGCTCGTTACTTCCCTATCTGAAGCGTCTGCTATCCATCACTCAGATTTACAAAAGAGACCACAAGATTTCGGTGATGATATTCGTCTGTTATTTGAGCTAGGTGAATTACCTTCAGCTGTTGATTATTTACAAGCTCAACAAGTACGTAGACAAATTAAACAAGAGTTTACGCAAATATTCAATCAAGTTGATGTCTTAATTTCACCGACATTACCAATTGTTGCGAATACAATTGGTGATAACTTTGCAGAGCTAAACGGCGAAAAGGTCGACTTAATTGACAATATTATTCGCTTCACTGGACCAAGTAACTTAACTGGATTACCAGCACTTTCTGTTCCATGTGGATTTAAAGGGAATTTGCCAATCGGCTTACAAATTATTGGACCAGCATTTAACGAAGGCCGTATCCTAAACGTAGGCTATGCGATTGAACAAACGAATCCATTAAAAAATCGAAAGCCTAATCTTTTTGCTAACATTTAAATAGTATGTAGCCGTCCATTCGTGGGCGGTTATTTTTATTCATTGCGCAAATAAAAACCAACAACTATATTCATTTATCCTCAAATGATGGTACGATACTTAATAATAAATTACTGGAAAGGTTGCTAGATTCCCTAATGAACGTAAAAAACTTTTTGCAATTGCCTATTACAAAGGATTTTACAGTAGTTGCAGGTAGCAACGGTTTACATAAACCTGTCCAAAATGTTGAAATTCTAGATTTTGAATTTTCACCTGATATTGAAACTGTTCGAGAAACGATATTCACACCAAATAGTGTAATACTCAGCAGTTTATTATTTGCAAAACAACAACCTGATTATTTATTAAATGCTGTGAAAAGTCTTATTCAGCTAGGAGCTAGTGCCTTAGCTTATAAACCCGTTATTTATAATGATCTACCAGAGGAGGTACTCGCTTTAGCGAACGCACATCATTTTCCGATATTGCGATTTGGTGGAGATGAATTTTTCGAAAAAATCATTTTAGAAACAATGGCATATGCAAAAACACAAGACTATGCATTCTTTTTAGAAACTATTATGAAACGCCTTATTAATGAAGAAGTTTCTGATGAACAAATTACATCATTTTTACAACAATTGAACAAGCCGTTTGAAAAATATATTTTCGTAGCGAATCTTCAGATGAAGTCATTAACAAATGCCGAATGGATGCAACCATTTTTACAATTAGAGCTACTATTAAAATCAGGCGTTATTTGTAAATATAAAAATAGCATCTTCATTTTAGTGACCAATCAATCACAGCATTTTCAATTTGAAAAACTACTTAATGAATGGCTCACAATGTATGATATATCAACAGACGAGCTGATTGTTGGTTATAGTCAAGTACATGTCACACAAAATGAGCTTCACCTTGCTGTGCGAGAAGCTTTCTTCGCCCGTATAGTGGCTGAAATGGATATGACCCCCACTTGTCACTACAATCGTCTTGGATCAGATATTCTACTTATTGAATTACATCGGAAAGATCCACATTTCGTTATGAACTATGTAAATGCCTATCTAGGACCATTACTTGATGAAAAAGCAGATGCAGATTTAATCAACACTGCAATCACTTATATTTCGAAAAAAGGTAATATTAAAGAAGTAGCGGTAGCACACTTTTGCCATCCAAATACTATACGATATCGCATGACAAAAATACGCCAACTAGTAGCGCCGTTAGATAATGATTATGTATTTTATGAACGCTTATCTGCAGCCGTTAAATTGTACTTATTACATAGCAAAATAGCAGATTGAATAGAGCTTTGGAATAAGTACAAAAAAACGCCTGAAATTTTAGAATCAAAGTCAAATTATTTTCTTTCTTCTCATGCTATTCTTATTGGAGTAAGGAGGAAGAAAGATGAAACAATACATAGCTGATGGCATGCTACTGACAACCGCTGTCGTTTGGGGCAGTGGATTTGTTATAACGGCCATTGCACTAGAATATTTGACTGCCTATCAAGTAATGGCAGGAAGGTTTTTATTAGCTTCGATTATACTAACTGTAATATTTGGATACAAATTAAAAAAAGCAACAAAATCAGTTGTTTGGAAAGGTGTTTTATTAGGAACGATTTTGTATATTGCCTTCGCACTCCAAACGGTTGGTTTACAATATACAACTCCCTCTAAAAATGCATTTTTAACTGCTGTCAATGTGATTGTCGTTCCGCTCATTGCCTATGCTGTTTATAAACGCCGTATCGATGGTTACGAAATCATCGGCTCCATCATAGCCATTGTCGGAATCGGCTGTTTATCATTACAAGGCTCCTTAACGATGAATATAGGCGATGCGCTTTCTTTAGCTTGTGCTGTTGCCTTTGCTTTTGATATCTTTTGTACAAACCTTTTTGTTCAAAAAGAAGATGCAATAGCTCTAACAATTATTCAATTTATTACGGCCTCCGTTATAGGTATTTTAGTCGTTGTCAGTCAAGGTGATATTCCCGCTTCTCTTGAAAAAGAAGCTATCTATTCACTCATTTATTTAGGTATTTTTTCAACTACTATTGCTTACCTTTTTCAAAACGTGGCAAACCAATATACGTCTGCTACAAAGGCAGCCATTATCCTGTCAACAGAATCCTTTTTCGGAATGGTGTTATCGGTAATATTTTTACATGAAGTACTAACAAGCCGAATGGTTATAGGAGCAGTATTAATTTTACTAGCTATTTTAATTGCTGAAGTGAAGCCCGCCTATCCAAAAAAACGGATAATGAATAACTGACAATAATGCTTCCCTACAAATAGTTTCAGTTTATGCTGAAGCTATTTTTTATTTTGGATGACTGGTTATCATACTTGTAGTAATACCGACTACTAATACGGTAATGATCGAAAGGATTAATGTATTCGAAGACAAAAGAAGCCCTCCTAAAACAATAACAATTGAATCAATAAAAAAAATAAGAACCCCTACATTTATGCCTGTTTTATCACATAAAAACTGTGCAACAAGATCTGTCCCACCAGTGCTTGTCTGAAATCGAAGCATTAAACCAATGCCAAAACCAACTAAAATCCCTCCTAATATCGCGCTATAAATGGCATCGATTTGAACCAAATTTCTTAAAGGCTTCAAAAGGTCAATGATAAAAGACGAGCCAATTAACCCATGCACACTATTGTAAAAATAGGATCTGTATTTAAACCAAGCAATGATGAATATCGGAATGCTTAAAATAATAATCATTAGCCCGATTTTCAGTTTATACAAATAGTACAAAATGAGCGCTACCCCTACAACGCCCCCATCTAGTATTTGATAGGGTGTTAAGAATAGATTAATGCCTAAGGAAATACAGATACTACCTATAATGATGACCAAGCCCTTCTTCAGAAAAAACATACAACCCCCCTCCGAAACTAAGCATGTACTTATAGTATGAAAAAATTGAATTGAACATGTTTTGGTCTTTACTATATGTAAAAATAAAAGTATTTTCACAAAACACCCCGATTAAGTTTCTTTACATTTACACATATACCAAGATATCTTATTTAAAATAAATTAAGTGTAAACATATTTAAATGCTCATTCGTTGTTTAAGTGTAGGGAGGATAAAAAATACAATAAGAAAATAATGGTTACCGGGCAAAAATGTCACTGCCAAGCAAATCGTTCATTTGTTAAACGAGCAACAAGTCTATGTGGACGATGCCTTTAGAATGTTTTTACCAGAATATAAAAGGGAAAATATTTTGCGGTTACGTATTTCTCAAGTGAGTGAAAGCCAAATCAAACTCGGGATTGAACGATTGGCTTACTGTATTACTTTAATTAACAGTAGAAGGCATCACCAAGCACCAAAAACCTTTTTACATCAAAACGTATAATATCCAAAAAACTAACCTCCCTGTATAGAGAAATAGGGAGGTTAAAAATTTCATCTTAATTTGAACACGCTCTTACCAACAAAATAATAACTATTATAATGACAATCGAACCAATATTGATTAAACAACCGCTGCTAGGTGTACCTGTATGAGCTTGAGCCGCTGCACTGTTCAACACACCACCAGGGTTTTTTCGCTGTTCTTTTGCTTTTAAATTTTCTCGTTCTTTTTCTGACATGGAAGCCCCCCATTTTCCGAATTAGAACCACTTCTCCTTCTTCATACTATCACTTCAAACAACCCATCACAGTATTAAATCAACGTATTCATTCATTCAACTATTATGCAAACCAATTATGTTTTCAGAGCAATAGGACGAAAAAAATCTACTATAATACAAGCAAATAAAAAAATGCTTAGTATTCGAAATTTTTAATATAAAAAATAAACTATTGAAATATATAGGTAATGGTTATATACTACTATCGATAGTGATAATCATTATCAATTATTTTTTTAATAGGAGTGTAATTCTAACATGAATTCAAAGCGTTTTTATTCATTATTTGCAATGTTATTAATAGCTGTTTTTGCTTTTGCTTTAGCGGGATGCGCTGATAAAGAATCTGACACTGCGTCTACAGATTCAAAAGGTTCAACGGAAAAGTCGGATTCAGAGGCTACTGACACACAGTATCCAATCGTAATTAAGCATGCATTTGGGGAAACTGTGATCGAAAAGAAACCAGAGCGTGTTGCAACTATTGCATGGGCAAACCATGACGTTGCATTAGCGCTTGATGTTGTTCCAGTTGGCTTCTCAGCTGCAAACTATGGAGTACAAGATGATAGCGGCATGCTACCATGGACAGCTGAAAAGTTAAAAGATTTAGGAGAAACAAATCCAAATATATACCAAGATACTGATGGTTTAGATTTTGAGGCAATTTCTGACTCAAATCCAGATGTAATCTTAGCTGCTTATTCAGGAATTACACAAGAGGAATACGATACTTTAAGTCAAATTGCGCCAGTTGTGGCATACCCAGAAATTCCATGGGTGATTTCATGGCGTGACCAAATCCTATACAATTCAAAAGGTATGGGTATGGAAAAAGAAGGTAAGCAACTAATTGCTGATACTGAAAAGTTAATTGCTACAAAGGCAAGTGAAAAACCAGAATTAAAAGGTAAAAAAGCTGCTTTTGCTATGTTCAATGCAACAGATTTATCTAAGTTTTATATTTATACGCCAGAAGATCCTCGAGGGGAGTTTTTAGAGGAATTGGGTATGGAGTATCCACAAAGTATTAAAGATCAAATTACAGATAAATCTAGCTTCTATATCGAATTAAGTGCTGAGAATGCAGATGCTTTAAAGGATGCTGAAATTTTTATCACTTATGGTGACGATAAAACATTAGCTGCATTACAAGCTGATCCAATTTTAGGAAAAGTGCCAGCAATCCAAAATGGGTCAGTAGTAGTGATAACTGATAATACGCCATTAGCTGCAGCAGGTAACCCAAACCCATTATCAATTCAATATACAATTGACGAGTACTTATCATTAATCTCTGATGTTGCGAAAAAGCTGAAATAATATGATGAATACATCCGTTTCAGAAAATAAGCATATATTGATGCCACGTAACTTTGGCAAGCTTATGATTTTGCTTGCCATATTACTTTGCCTTAGTATAATCGCATCGCTTGTATTTGGTTCTCGGATGATTACTTGGACTCAACTTCTGGATGGTTTATTCCATTCAGAAGTTGCTTCTCATGAGGCAAATGTTGTTCGACAAAGAATTGTTCGAACGATTTTTTGTTTTATGTGTGGTGCTGCTTTAGGTGTTTCAGGTGCCTTAATGCAGTCTGTAACACGTAATCCTATTGCGGATCCAAGTATATTAGGAGTGAATACAGGGGCATCTTTATTTGTTGTTTGTGGGATTGCCTTTTTTAATATTAGTTCTGCAAATCAATATATTTGGCTGGCAATAGTGGGTGCAATGATTACCGCTATTTTTGTATTTACTGTTGGTTCAATTGGTAGTGGAGGAGCAACACCGATAAAGCTCGTCTTAGCAGGAGCTGCTACGAGTGCAATATTATCATCATTAGTAGTGGCCGTTATGATTCCACGTACAAATGTTATGGATCAATTTAGATTTTGGCAAGTTGGCAGTGTAGGTTCAGGTAGCTGGGATAATATCACACTGTTTATTCCTTTTTTAATAATTGGTCTTTGTATAGCTATCTTCTCTGCACCTGCATTAAATGCTCTAGCACTAGGAGATGAAGTGGCGACTGGCTTAGGTGTAAAAACGGGGACAATCCGACTTCTTGCTTCATTTGGTGGCGTTTTATTATGCGGTGTGGCAACGGCATTAGCTGGCCCAATCGGGTTTATTGGATTGTTATCGACGCATTTAATTCGATTAATTATCGGTCCAGATGTACGTTTTGTTATTCCGCTTTCTGCATTAGCTGGGGCTATTATTTTAACAATTGCTGATGTGTGCGGAAGACTAGTAGGGAGTCCGAGTGAGCTTGAAGTAGGTATTGTTACGGCCTTCATTGGAGCTCCTCTATTAATTTTTATTACAATGAAAGCGAAAATGCGTGCATTATGATGAATGAAACAATGAATTCTATTTATAGCTCAAGAATGAAACGAAAACGTCGTTTCCTACTCATGACGTGCTTGCTAACAGTTATTTCTATCGTACTTATGAGTTTGATGCTTATGCTTGGCAATACAATTTATCCAGTAAAGGATGTTGTAGGCGTACTATTAGGTGAGGATGTCAAAGGTGCGTCCTTTGCTGTAGGTACAATCAGATTACCACGGATGATAGTTGGACTATTTTCAGGCTTTGCATTCGGTGTTGGTGGATACGTTTTCCAAACGATGTTACGAAATCCATTAGCTAATCCTAACGTAATTGGGATTACAGCTGGATCTAGCGCTGCGGCTGTCTTTTGCATTATTGTCCTGCATGCAAGTAATGCATTCGTATCGATTGCATCTGTAGTTGGCGGACTTTTAACCGCTATCGTTATTTTTGTATTGTCGAAAAGTAGCTCGTTCTCAATCGGTCGATTAATTTTAATCGGTATCGGTATTCAAGCGATGTTAAATGCTTTTATTTCCTACTTAATGGTCATTGGTAATACGCATGACCTCCCTTCAGCTATGCGTTGGTTAAGTGGCAGTTTGAATGGTGCAAAAATGGAGAACCTTTATCCATTAATCATGACAGTTTGTATTTGTACACCAATTGTTATTTATTTTGCTAGTAGATTAGAAATATTAGAGCTCGGTGAGCAAGCTGCTACATCACTTGGGGTTGATACGAACAAAACGAGATTGGTGCTCTTACTTAGCTCGGTTTTAATGATTGCGTTGGCTACAGCAGCTGCCGGTCCGATTGCGTTTGTTGCATTTCTAGCAGGTCCAATTGCCAAAAAAATCGTGGGCGTAGGCTTTTCAAATATCCTTCCTGCTGGCTTGGTTGGAGTTATTTTAGTATTAGCTGCAGATTTAATAGGTCAGTTCGCATTTGAAACCAGATATCCTGTTGGCGTAATTACAGGGATTATCGGTGCACCATATTTAATTTATTTATTAATTCGTATCAATCGAAAAGGAGATTTATAATATGAAGCCGACACATACATTTCGGGCTGAACAAATTACTGCCGGTTACGAAAATAAAACGATTTTACAAGATGTGAGTGTAACGATTCCTAGCAATAAAATTAGTATTATTATTGGTGCGAACGGCTGCGGAAAATCTACGCTTTTGAAAACGATGGCACGATTAATTAAGCCGACTTCCGGACAAGTAACGTTAGATGGGCAACCAATTCAAAAAATGCCCCCGAAGCAACTTGCTAAAGTACTAGGTTTATTACCACAATCACCTATCGTTCCAGAGGGAATTACGGTTGCAGATTTAGTTGGTAGAGGTAGATTTCCTCATCATAGCTTTTTAAAAGGTTGGTCAAAAAAGGATTATGAGGCTGTAGCAGAAGCGATGGAAATGATGAACATTACGGAATTTGCTGATCGCCATATTGATGAATTATCAGGTGGCCAAAGACAGCGTGTATGGATTGCGATGGCATTAGCGCAGCAGACCGATATTTTATTTTTGGATGAGCCTACAACGTATTTAGACATTACGTACCAAGTAGAAATTTTAGATTTACTGACAGATTTAAATCGTAAGTATGGCACGACAATTGTCATGGTGTTACATGATATTAACTTATCAGCACGTTATGCAGATTATATTTTTGCCCTACATGAAGGTAAGCTAGTAGCAGAAGGTACACCATCTGACATTATTACAAATGGTTTAATTAAAGATATATTCGCACTCGAGTGTATGGTTATCGAAGACCCAGTTTCAAATTCTCCATCAGTCGTGCCAATTGGACGACACCACAACCAGGTTGATAAAATAGCTCTTAAAACAATGTCAAGCTGAGTGGATAACTGAATGAGTGATTTGAGTGACTGTGTACGCTATCATTTCTTCAAGACAAGGGAAATTAAACGAGAGTTAGACTCTTGTTCAATTTCCCTTATCTTGTCTCTAAAGACGTACGTATAACATCCCCTCCCCCTCATAAAAAAATGCCACCTCCTCAATCTAAGTTAATAGATAAGGAAGGTGACAACGCTTTGTTCATCGAATTTTCATGAACGTATATTTAATTTTTATCCATGCATCGGGTCATTTTTATGCTTTGGCCCAATCATGTTAAATAAGATATTTAAGATAATCGCTGTTACCGAACCACAGACGATACCGTTAGACGTTAAGATTGCTACGCCTGGTGGTAATGATGCGAAAATATCTGGAACTACTGATACACCGACACCAAGACCAACTGCAATCGCTGCAATCATCGCATTTTCCGCTGATTCATTCATAACAGGTACAAGCATGCCCATACCTTGAGTTATTACCATACCGAACATCGCTAACATTGCCGCACCAAGTACTGGTGTTGGAATGATTGTTGTTAGTGCTGCGATTTTTGGTAGGAATCCAAGTGCTACAAGGAAGGCACCTGTTAGGTAGATAACTTTGCGATCTTTTACGCCTGACATACGCGTAAGTCCTACGTTTTGTGAGAATGTTGTGTATGGGAAGGCATTGAAAATACCTCCGATAACAGAAGCAAGACCTTCTGAACGATATCCACGTGCTAAATCTTTTGAATCTAATTTTTTATTACAAATATCGCTAAGTGCAAAATAAACACCTGATGATTCTACTAAAGAAACCATTGCTACAAGCGTCATTGTAAGAATTGCTGTCGCATCAAATGTTGGCATTCCAAAATAGAATGGCTGCACCATGTGGAATACGCCAGCATCTGAAACGGGTGTGAAATCCACTTTGCCCATAAATGCGCCTAACACCGTCCCTGCAACTAATCCAATTAAAATTGAAATTGCACGAGCAAAGCCTGTTGTAAAGCGATAAACGACTAGAATAATAACTAAAGTAATAAATGCTAGCGCAACATTAGAACCCGATGCGAAATCTGCTGCACCTTGTCCACCCGCCATATTGTTTAATGCAACAGGTAATAAAGAAATACCGATAATTGATACGACAGAACCTGTTACAACTGGAGGGAAAAATTTCACAAGCTTACCGAAGAAGCCTGCGATTACCATGACAATTAAACCTGATGCAATGATAGAACCATAGATGTCTGTAATGCCTTGTTCAGGGTTTGTCCCAATTGCAATAATTGGACTAACCGCTGTAAAAGTACAACCTAAAACTACTGGTAAACCAATACCTATAAATTTGCCTGAATACACTTGAAGTAATGTTGCGATACCACACATCATTATGTCAATTGCTACTAAATAAGTCATTTGCTTTGAATCAAAACCTAAAGCCCCACCGATAATAAGCGGTACTAAAATAGCACCTGCATACATCGCAAGTAAATGTTGAATAGCTAGCGTAGTTGACTTAAAGGCATTCATTATGCACGATCCTCCGTGGCAAACGTTACTTTACCATCTTCTAAAGAATCCACAATTGCTAATGATTCTACACGAACACCTTGCTCACGTAATAATTTCCCGCCGTCTTGGAAGCCTTTTTCAATGACAATGCCGACACCAACGACAGTTGCACCTGCTTGGGCTGCAATATCAAGTAAGCCTTTTACCGCTTCACCATTTGCTAAGAAATCGTCGACGATTAAAATATTGTCATCTTTATTTAAGAAATTACAAGATACTGAAATTTCATTTGTTTCGTTTTTTGTGAAAGAATGTACTTTTGAAGAATAAAGATTGTCTGATAATGTTAAAGATTTACGTTTACGTGCAAAAACTACTGGTGCACCGATTTCAAGTCCTAGCATTACAGAAGGTGCAATACCTGAAGACTCGATTGTTAATACTTTTGTAATAATGTCATCAGAGAAGCGATTTGCAAACTCATGCCCAATCTCTTTCATAAGTAGTGGATCAATTTGGTGGTTTAAAAAAGAGTCAACTTTTAATACAGACGAAGATAAAACTTTACCTTCCTGTTTAATTTTGTCGTGTAATAACTTCATTGCTGTTTTCCTTCTTTCTTATAATAATAAAAAAAGCGCTAAATACTTTGATTCCATTCATCTACGAGTGGAGCAAGGCATTCAGCGCATAAACGTCGAAATAAAATAGAAAACATCATCTCTAGTATGAATTTTCTAAAACAATGCTACCCATAGTCGATTCATTTACGGTAAATCGGTAGAAACTTACGAGCCATATTCTCGCTATTATATGAGTGAAATAGTATTAAGCTGTATGAACTTCCTTATTATAAATATCCATTTTTATAATTTCAATATGAATATGCATAATAAGCTGATACGTTACTTCATTCGGCAGAGGCATATATCTACCACCGGGAAAAGTTTAAATTTTCGGAATTTAATGGTATTTACGCATTTTTTTGGCGTAAACGTTCGTGTTTTCAATCAATGCTCTGATTATATCAGACTATTTTCGACCTTGCTAGTCATTATTTCGATAAATGGAAAGGTACAGTCATAATGACGACATTTTTGTGAAATAACAGCGATGTTCGAATTAATAGACTAGATTGATTGTGTAGCATATGCTGCCAACCTTTCTTCGGTAAAAACTGTGGAATAACGACTGTTACTTGATAGTCCGTTTTCGCATATTGGTGTTCCACTTTATCGATAAACTTTTTCAAAGGCTGTGTAATGCTACGATATGGCGAATAGTAAGTGACAAGTCGTACATCTGGTTGCCACGCCTTCCATTTTTCTTCAAAGGCTTTTGCATCCGCTTGATCGAATGCTACATAAAAAGCTATTATTTTATCAACATTCAAAGATTGCGCATAATGCAGTGAATTTTCCACCACTTTCGTAATACCCGCTACTGGTACGACAAAGACATTTCCCTCTACTTTCGGTAAAGCTTCTCCATTAAGTCGTAGTTGTTCCCCGACTGCATTGTAATGATGCTTAATGCGATGAAACATCCAAATAATAAGCGGTAAAAAGATAAATACCGGCCATACTTGAGGTAATTTTGTGACAAAAAACATCATCGCCACTACAAAAGAAATGATTGCCCCTATTGTATTGATAACAAATTTCATAACCCAGCCATTAGGCTTTTCACGCCACCATTTACGCATCATACCAGACTGCGCTAATGTAAATGGAATAAATACACCTACCGCATAGAGTGGAATTAAATGCTCAGTTGTGCCATCAAACAAAATAATAAGCACAATAGCTGCTAGCCCGAGCATCATTATCCCATTTGAATAGCCAAGTCGATCACCACGGATTTGAAATATTCTTGGAATAAAGCCGTCTTTCGATAAATTGACTGCTAATAAAGGAAAAGCTGAATAGCCTGTATTCGCAGCAAGCACTAAAATCATTGCTGTTGTTCCTTGCACAATATAATAAAATACATTGCGTCCCACACTCGCTTCGGCAATTTGCGAAACAACCGTTGCTTGTGCATTTGGAGCGACTCCGTAGAAATAAGCTAGGCTTACAATACCAATAAATAGTACTGCTAAAATACTACCCATCGCTAATAGCGTTTTTGCTGCATTAACCGGTGCAGGACTTTTGAAATTTGGAATTGCATTAGAAATTGCCTCTACACCAGTTAATGCCGAGCTTCCTGAGGCAAATGCCTTTAATAATAAAAACAAACTAATGCCCGCAACAGGCGTTCCAATTTTGGGATGTAAATCAGCCGGCACTTGCCCTGTTGCTACGTTATAGACTCCCATGCCAATGAGCATTAACATCACAAAGACGAATAAATAAACAGGGTACGCTAAAATAGACGCTGATTCAGTAACCCCTCGTAAATTTAATATCGTTAAACAAATAACAAAAAAAACAGCAATCGGAACGTTGTAAGCATGCAAACTTGGGAATGCTGAAGTAATAGCATCTGTCCCTGCTGATACACTTACTGCTACAGTTAAAATATAATCAACGAGTAATGACCCACCCGCTACAAGACCTGCATTCACACCTAAATTTTCGCGGGACACTACATATGCCCCACCACCATGTGGATATGCGAATATAACTTGTCGATACGATAAAGTTAGTGCCACAAGGAGCACCACTACCCCTGCCGCAATCGGTAACGAATACCAAAAGGCAACCGTACTGACAGTCATGAGCACAATTAAAATTTGCTCTGGACCGTATGCAACTGATGACAATGCGTCAGAAGATAATATGGCCAGTGCCTTTGTTTTACTAAGCTTTTGTTCCCCTAATGCATCGGATTTCAATGGTTTACCGATAACATAACGTTTGAATGAGGATTTCATCCTTAACACCTTCTAGATTCATAGAGTGTGTTTCGCATTTCTAAATCGATTACACCTTTCGCATAATCGGTCTCTTTATATCTACTGGGGCTTTTTCGTATCGAATGCCATCAAAAAAAACGTCTACAAGTCATCACTAAATACGACTTGTAGACGCTCTAACGTCTGACAAGCTCCAACTTTTCTGCTCTTAACGCTTACGAGGTTAGCTGTCGGATTCGGACCTGAGTAGCCCTACTCTTTAAAAAGAGATTCACCCCAAGAATTGTTTAAACAATCCATCAAAATTGGGTCCCCCGCGTTTAATTGCTTCAGCGATTTAGAAATTTGAAACTTTTATAATGATGTCATATTACGCCTGTAAATAAAAAAAGTAAAGAAGATATTGCCCGGTTTTTCATAAATTTTTTCTTATTCTTAGAGACAAGCTTTTATCAGCTGTCTATCGGCGATTCGGCGTGATTTATCGGCGATTTTTACTGTTTTACGGGCGATTTTCAAAATTTACTAAAAAAATTATGAGCAAACTTCTTCACATTTTTTAGTTCTAGCTATAGAATAGTAGTATTATTATTTTCCCATAGGAAACTTTATTTCATTTACGATACTTTTTGAAACGAGGGAACAAGATGGCCTATAAACAAATTACAAAACCGGCAGCCCAAGCAGTTTTAGATGGAGACATAAAAGGCTGGCGACGCATTTTACCCTTTCTAGGTCCGGCATTTATTGCAGCTGTTGCCTATATAGATCCCGGCAACTTTGCCACAAATATTACTGCTGGCTCGCAGTATGGGTATTTACTACTTTGGGTAATTGCCTTTTCAAATTTAATGGCTGTACTGATTCAATCTTTATCAGCCAAACTTGGTATTGCTACCGGAAAAAACTTGCCAGAAGTAGCAAGAGAAAATTTTTCTAAAAAAACTTCTATATTTTTATGGATACAGGCTGAACTTGTAATCATTGCAACCGACCTCGCTGAATTTATCGGTGCTGCCCTCGGTCTATATTTATTATTTGATATTCCGATGCTACCCGCCGCACTTATTACTGCAATTGGCTCATTTGCAATTTTAGAGCTACAGCGCAGAGGATTTAGAGCTTTTGAAGCGGGCATTTCGGGTATGGTGCTCATTGTTGTGCTAGCATTTGCGTTCCAGACATTTTTAGCCCAACCAAATTGGGGCGAAGTGACATTAGGAATGCTGACACCACAATTTGACGGTGTCGATTCACTCTTACTTGCAACGGGTATATTAGGAGCTACTGTTATGCCACACGCAATCTATCTACATTCTTCCTTAACACAAAATCGTGTGGTTGGTCGTAATGACAACGAAAAACGACGTATTTTCCGCTTTGAGTTTATCGATATCGTGATAGCAATGATTATTGCTGGTGCGATTAACATGAGTATGCTAATCATTGCAGCTGCAGTGTTCCATACGCAAGGCTTAGTAGTCGAGGATTTAGATATCGCCTATACCGGATTACGAGAAGCTCTTGGACCTATGGCAGCTGTGTCTTTCGGACTTGGATTACTCATTGCAGGGCTTGCAAGCTCTTCTGTTGGTACATTAGCAGGCGACGTTGTTATGCAAGGCTTCATCCAGCGAAAAATCCCTTTATATTTACGTAGAGCGATTACAATGATTCCACCTTTGGCTATTATTGCAGCAGGTGTCAATGCAACCTATGCACTTGTGTTAAGTCAAGTAATCTTGTCATTCGGTATTGCTTTTGCGCTTATCCCGCTTGTGATGTTTACAAGTAAAAAGAACATAATGGGTAGCCTGGTCAATCACCGTATCACAACAATTCTTGGTTGGTTTGTCGTTGTAATAGTAGTTGCGTTAAATATCTACTTATTATGGGAAACGTTATTTGCTTAAAAAAGAATGTTGGGACAAAACAATAAATTTTTTAGAAACAGGGTGCCAGGCACTCATCCAATTTCCTTGCTAGCCTTGTATTTTAAACTTACCTAAGTAAAAATCCACGTAGACTCCTGTGGGAACGCACGCAGCGTAAGACGCAACAAACCACTCGTTAGCGAGGGTTGCAGCTTACATCGCCCGCGGAAAGCGAAGTGGATTTTTACGATTTAGAAGCCGATAGTATGCTAGGTATTTATGCTGAGTGCCAGGCACTAAAACAATTACACTCACTGTAGCGAACATAAACGGCATAGCAAAAAAGTGATAGATTGATGGCAGTCAATCTATCACTTTTTCTCTTTGTCTCAGACTCTAGTTTTTAAGAAAGTGCCTTTAACCCTACGACTCCGATGATGATACAGCATACACTTGCTAAGCGGCCTTTACTTTTTGACTCACCAAAAAACATCATATTGATTAAGACTGCCCCTGCTGTACCAATGCCTATCCATACTGCATAAGCCGTACTCGTTTGTAAAAATTCAAATGATTTATATAAAAAGCTAAGTGACGCAGCAAATCCTCCTACATAGAGCAACATGCTGATAAATCCCTTTTTCGTGCTATATTTTTTCAGACCAATGACAGATACAAGTTCACTCGATGCAGCTAAAAAAACAAAAAACCATCCCATACTATATCACCTCTTTTGATCGTTTATTCTCTTCAACGGTATCAGAAACTTTTAAGCCAATAACACCTACTATCAATATAAAAATAAAGAGAAGCTTACCGATACTGACTACTTGATTAAAAATTAAAATATCCATTAAGGTCGTCCCCATTGTGCCAATTGCTGCAAATATTGCGTACACTGTTCCTGTTGGTAATTTCTCGCATGCCTTTGATAAAAAGTGCAAATCGAGCCCTATAAATATAACGATCAATAGCCATTCCCACCAATGAGAAGCCACATTGAAACCATAAATCCATATTAATTCAAAAAAACTAGTTAACCCCACATACAACCAAGCTTTTCCCATAAAAAAACCCTCCGTTAATAATGACTGAACTTCATTCATTTTTACTGTAAAAAAGAACTCACCAGAAATTTTAGTAAAAATCCGCTTTTTAATCTGGATTTCGAACGTTAATTTTCTTGTTTATAGCAACGTATTACTATAAACAAGACCGTTTATAGATTTCCACCTATATATCAAAGTTCATTGTAATATGTTTTATCTCTGTTCGCTTATTTTGCAACAGCCTTGTTTAAGACTAACGCATTACAAATAAATTCTAATAAATCTTTTTTATCCTCATTGATAAGCTCTTCATCCTTGGAATCAAATAAGTATGCACGTTCAGCAGCAGACTCGATTAATCCAAACACCATCTTTGACGTTGCGTAAGAATCAACGGCTATTAAAATTTCACCCTTTGACTTTGCGCTGTCCAGCTCATTTCTTAGCCAATTATAGTAAGGTGTATACGCATTTACCCAGTCTTTCAAATAATCAGAAGCCGACAACCCAGCATAAATGATTGCTACAAGTTCCTTATGCTCTCTCGTCATCATAAATATTGTATCTACTAATTGATTAAATTTTTCAATTAGTGGCGCTTGATCATCCACATTTTTTTGTATTGCTTCAAACATATTGTCGACCATAACCTTCGCAATTGCGGGCATAAGTGACATTTTTGAAGGGAAGTACAAATAAAAAGTTCCTTGTGCAATACCCGCCCTTTTTACAATATCAGCTATTTTTATTTTGTCGATACCTTGTTCTTTAAACAATTGAATAGCAGAGGTTACGATACGTTTTTCCTTATCCATTATGCGCCCCCTAAAAAATCATGAATTTTTAAAAATTGTAATCTAAACAAAAATAGAATTCAACCTCTTTCTTTTATCCAAAAATTATTATTTCCTATAATGGACCTGAAAAATTTATTTAATTTTGATAATTTTTAAAAATTAGTTTGACAAATGAACGAGATTCATTTAAATTTTATCCCAAGGAAGATGACTGAAATTCATTTTAAGAAAAAATCTCCCTCAACTAGTATTTTCATAACTGTAAGTACCATTTTCCACCTTGACAAGGGGTGTTACAAGGTGCAAATCGGTATTATTTTTTAATCAAAGGGGCGGAATTGATGATGAAAACAGGTTATATTTTTGACGAAAGTTATTTCTGGCATGACAACGGAAGCGGAACATTATATTTACCTTCGGGTGGTTACTTAGAAACAGATGTGTTTGTCGAACATCCTTCAACAAAAAGACGAATTAATAATTTACTTAATCGTTGTGGCCTAATGAAAGAATTAGAACAAATTGAGCCACGTTCTGCAACACGTGAGGAAATTGAAATGTTCCACACTAAGGAATATGTAGATAAAGTTAAGCATTTAAGTGATACAACTGGTGGAGACGCTGGAGATCATGCAATTGTTGGTAGAGGTTCTTATGAAATTGCTTTACTTTCAACGGGTGGCGCTTTAAAAGCTGTTGATGTTGTGATGAACGGTGAAGTCGATAATGTTTATGCATTAACTCGTCCACCTGGCCATCATGCAGAAGCTGCAAAAGGCATCGGCTTCTGTATTTTCAATAACGTTGCCATTGCTGCCAAATATGCAAAGCAAAAATACAATTTAGAAAGAGTTATGGTGTTAGATTGGGACGTTCACCATGGTAATGGAACAGAAAGTGCATTCTATGATACTGATGGTGTTTTATTCTTCTCAGTTCATCAGCATTTAAGTTTCCCTAATAATACGGGTTATGCAGAGAACGTAGGTGAGGCTGATGGAAAAGGATTTAACGTGAACATTCCGCTTCCTCCTGGTACAGGAAATGCAGGCTATATTGAAGCATTTAAGTCTATTGTGGAGCCAATCGTGAACGATTATAAACCAGAGCTAATCATTATTTCTGCTGGACAAGATCCAGGTATGTTCGATCCACTTGGACGTATGAACATGACTGCTGAAGGCTTTGCAGATTTAACGAAAATCATGATGAACTTAGCACACAAGCATACCGATGGAAAAATCGTCTTTTGTCATGAAGGTGGTTACAGTAATGCTTATGTTCCATTTTGTACATTGCGCATTATTGAAGAATTATGTGGTGTGAAAAGTGATGTAGAAGATCCATTCCAAGATTCCCAAGGGTATCCGGATTTTGTAAACGAAGTAGAAAAGAAAGCAATCAATGAAGTTATTTCAATTCAATCTGCTTACTGGCCATCATTAAAAGTAACTGTTTAAATTTAAAACACTATAAATATATTGAAAATAATTAATAAGAGGGAGGGTATCTATGAGCAATTCTATCGAGGAAATTAGTTATGAACATATTCCTTTGGAACAGCGTAATGGCACTGCTAAAGAGCTATTTTTCACATGGTTTGCCGCAAGTACAGTTTCTACAACACTTGTAACAGGATCTCTAGCTATCGTATTAGGGTTAAATTTTTGGTGGTCACTTGTTGCTATCCTATTAGGACATGGCATTGGAGCTGCAATTATGGCACTCCATTCTGCTACTGGTCCTAAAGCAGGTCTACCACAAGTAGTACAAAGTAGAGCACAATTCGGCTACTTCGGGGCTATCTTGCCTATGTTAATCATTCTCATCATGTATTTGGGCTACGGCGCAACAAATACCGTGTTAGTCGGACAAGGCATGCAAGAAACACTCGGCCTTAATATGAATGTAACGGTTATCGTAAGTCTTATTCCAATGGTTCTTCTAGCTATTTTTGGACAAGGCTTACTTCAAAAGTCGATGAAAATCTATACAATTGGCTTTACAGTGGTATTTATAATTTTATCTATTATGATTTTAGCGAATGTTTCCATGGATCTTTTAAATGCAGGTAATTTTTCTTTCAGCCAGTTTTTATTAATGACTTCCATTTGTGTAACATGGCAAATTACGTATGGTCCGTATGTATCTGACCATTCGAGATTTATCCATCCATCACAATCTAAAAAGGTATTTACTTATAGTTATCTTGGAAGCTTTGCAAGTTCAGTTTGGTTGATGGTTTTAGGTGCTGCCATTGCCACTATGGTTGTGAATGGTAATGTTATGGCACAAATTAAAGATATGGGCTCATTAGGTTTTATCATTGCATTACTGTTATCTCTTGGTGTCCTCGTTATTAACTCCTTAAATATTTATGGAGCAGGTATTATTATTTTATCGATTGCGAGTAACTTTTTAACGTTTAAAACATCTGCTAGACTGCGCACAATTACTTCCATTGCAATTGGTGTCATTATTGCGCTTATTGCCACTTGGAGCTCTAGCAATTTTATGGCTAATTTCCAATTATACTTAGGATTTATATTATTCTTTATCATTCCGTGGAGTATGATTACATTAACTGATTTTTATATTTTAAAGAGAGTACATTATCCTCCAGATGAGTTCAACAAAAAGGATGGCATTTTCGGGAAAATCAATATACCAACAATGATTATTTACTTGTTAACCATCTTTATTCAAATTCCATTTATTAATACGGAGTTATATGTAGGCCCTATTGCAAAAATGCTAGATGGATTGGATATTGCTTGGATTGTTGGTGGTGCGGTTTCTTTCCTATTGTATATTAGCTTTGCTAAATTAACGGCACCTGCTAAGCTTTCTGTAGACGTCTATGCAACGTCTAATGTAACTGAGAATAATTAATAAATAAGGTTCGTCAGGCTTCCCCAGGCCTTTTAAAAGCCCCTGTATGGTATTTTCGCACAGGGGCTTCCCTTATGTTATTAAACATCTACCTTTTCAATGTTGCGAATTGCTAAATAGGCAATCACTATACCTATAATTGCTAAAGTTATCGGAATTACAATAATATCATTCAATGAAAATGTGCCCGTATTTGATGAAACAACCATCACAATTAAAAGAGATGACAGTATTGTTGTTGGCACGGAGTATTTTTTCATACCAAAATACAATGGAATAAGAGCCATACTGGATGCCGCTACAGCATTCATTAATACTGTAGGAATGCGCTGCATAACCATTGCATTTGTTAATGTATCTGGGATTAATTGAAAGTTCTCGCTAATTATAAGGAAAATTACTGTAATAAAAATATTTGAAAGGATAATAGCGCTAAATGTAAATAATATAACAATGGCAAGCTTTGCTGCGATTAGTTTTTTTCTATTTATAGGATACATAAATGCAGTTATTATTGTTTTATTTTTATATTCGCCAATAATAAGTTTGGCAATTAATGTAGCCGCAAAAATAATAAATACACATCTTACAAAAGAATCAATGACAGTCAAAGCGATAGGATAGTTTTCTAAACCAGCGTCACCTTCAATTTTTGAGATGACTAAAATTAAAAACATAAAACCTAATATAGCGACATTTGCGATAATAGCAGCTGTCACATACGAGCCTAAATGGTTTTTTTTCATTTCTAAACGCATTAAATTAAGCATGGATTCCACCTCCATTGATTAATTTCAAGAAATAATCCTCTAAAGAACTTGTTTTCCTACTAATCTCTTCAATTTCAATATCATGTTCTATTAACGTTTTAGATAGTATTTTTTGTGAAATGGACATATCGTATATTCGAATACAGCGCTCATCAATGCATTTAAAATTGGTGATGCGTAATTGACTATCTAAAATAAAGGCAGCTCTTTTCCCCTCACTGACAATTAATTCAATAAAATCTGTTTGACTATGCCTTACATGCTCCATCGAAACTTCAGCAATTAACCTGCCATTATTAATGACCCCAATTGTATCAGCCATTTGCTCAATTTCAGCTAAAATATGACTGGAAACAATAATAGTAATGCCATATTCTTTACTTAACATCTTGAATAATTCTCTTAACTCTCTTATACCAACTGGATCAAGACCATTAATAGGTTCATCTAAAATTAGCAACTCTGGTTTAGTCATTATCGCACGTGCAATACCTAAACGTTGTTTCATCCCTAACGAAAAATCCTTTACTCTTTTACCATCCACATTGGTTAGCTTTACTAAATCAAGCACATGGCCGATTTCGTTTTTATTGTAATAACCCATATATTCGCAATGTAATTCGAGGTTTTCTTGTGCTGTTAACTTTTCATAGAAAATGGGGTATTCAATGATTGTACCCATTCTTTTTAGTACTTCGTACGACCGATCTGTTAATTTTTCACCGAAGATTTCAATATCCCCACTTGTCGGTTTGGCCAGATTAGTTAACATTTTCATAATCGTTGTTTTCCCCGCTCCATTTGGACCCAAAAAACCATATATCTCTCCTCTCTTAACATGCATATTGACTGTGGAAACCACTTCGTTTCCATCATAGACTTTTGTAAGCTGATTTGTTTTCACAATATACGCCATTTAAACCTCTCCCTTATATGTGGCTTCCTTTATTATAAGAAGTAAAACTCTCTATTTTATTACTTGATTCTTACAAATTCCTTAAGAGAAGAAGAAAAGCCTGTAGAGCTTTTTTAGCTCTACAGGCAGGGCTAGATTAGTACATCATTCTTTTTAATGAAATCGTAAAAACCGTCTTTTCATAAGGGATGCTTTTCAGTTGGATTGTACCATTCATTATTTCTACAAGTCGCTTTGTTATCGTTAGACCCAGCCCACTACCTTGAAATGATTTATTTCTTGAGTCTTCAAGCGTATACATCCTTTCAAATACGCTGTCTATATGATATTCATCAATACCTTTCCCACAATCCCAAACATCAATATAAACATCGGTAGCGTCATTCCTAACTGTTAGCCCAATTACATGTCCTTCTGCCCCGTAAGCAATCGCATTGGCGATTAAATTGTTCAATACTCTATCTAACGCATCTTCGTTGCCTAGAGCATACATCGGTGTTTCAGGTATGTGAATGTCAATATGAAGGCCCATCGACATCACCATATCGTAAAATGATAAAATATTTTTTCGGCATATTTCACTTACGTTTACTTTTGTTATTGGGTATTCTGTATCGCCCGCTTCAATTTTTGCCAAATCAAAAAATGTATGAATAAGCTTCAATACTTCCTCCGTTTTTAAATGGATTCCTGAAAGTAAGCGATTGTGTTCTGTATCTTTTAACGACTGTTGTAGCTGCAACATTTCTGTATAGCCTAGCACAACAGTTAACGGTGTTTTTAGATCATGCGAAATATTGGCAAGCATCTTTTTCATTGAACTTTCTGTTTTTCGATGTTTGGCTAATATTTTGTGCGTATCATTCAGTAATGCATTTATAGTAGTAAGCAGTTGCTGTAGTTCTTGATTCGAAGTAGCAACTAAAATTTTCTCGTTGGATTGTTCGTTCATAATAGCTTGTAGTTTGGTGTGCATGTATCTGAGCGTAACGTTTTGCTCACGTTTTCTTTTCAACTGAAAAAGAATGATTGCTAAGAGAAAAAGAATAATGGTAGATAAAAATAGCGTCATACGCCTAGCCCTCTAATTTATAGCCAATTCCCCAAAGTGTTTTAATATACTGAGGGTTGGAAGGGTCATCTTCAATTTTTTCTCGCAATCTTCTAATATGCACATTAATAATATTTTCATCACCATAATATTCATCATTCCAAATGAGTTGATAGATTTGCTGTTTGGTAAATACGCGATTCCGATTTGTGATAAATAGCTTTAAAATAGCAAATTCCTTTGAAGTTAGTTTCACCTGTTGTTGGTCTTTTTCAACTGAGAAATTAACGACATCAATCACTAAGTTACCAATTGTCACTGTCCCCTTCTTTTCCTCCATCGGGCTTGAATATTGTGTGGCCCTTCGTATTGCAGCCTTCACACGCGCTGAAAATTCCAACATTGAAAATGGCTTTGCAATATAATCATCCGCACCTAATCCAAGACCTAATGCTTTATCAACATCACTGTCTTTTGCTGACATCATAATAATAGGTAGTGCTTCTTTTTCTCGAATTATTTTTAATACTTCTAATCCATCTAGTTTAGGCATCATAATATCCAAAATAACTAAATCAAACGTTTTGCATAAACAAATTTGCACTGCTTCTTCACCATTTGTAACGGATGTAACAGCAAAGCCCTCCATTGTTAAAAACTTGTCGACCATTTCTCGTATGGTTTCATCATCTTCAACTAGTAATATACGTTTTTGCATGTTTAGGCACCTCTTTTCAATAAAGCATTATCTTTAATTCCCATTTGCTTTAACAGTTTTACATTTTTATCCTGTCTCTATATAGCTTACCATAGGTTTTTTTAAAAGTGCCTGGCACTCAAACAATTCTCAAACAATTTTCCAAGCTAATTAGACTCCTGCGCCGTACGCAACGGAAATCAACGCCAAATAAATAAAAGCTGCCCTATAACTAATAGGACAGCTTTTATTTCTATTTTTCTACTTTTAAATCACACTTTTGCAGTGGAATCATTTTTGTTTTATGTTTTATTTTATAGCCCAACCACAAGGCGATAAACAGTGGTATACCGATGTATGAAACAAGGACACCATACCAGTCAATTGAATGGCCTGTGAAAGCTGTATAGTTTTGACCAACTACAACAATCATACACACTGTAAATGCAAAGAGTGGCCCGAATGGATATAACTTTGCTTTATATGGTAGTAATTTTGAATCTAAGCCTTGAGCTTCAAAAGCTCTACGGAAGCGGTAATGACTAAAGGCTATACCAAGCCATGCAATGAAGCCTGACATCCCAGATGCGTTTAAAAGCCACATATAGACAACGCCATCACCAAAGAATGATGCTAAAAATGCTAAGCAACCTACTGCTAATGTCAACAGCAATGCGTAAATCGGAATTCCGCGACGGCTTAGCTTAGCGAAAATCTTAGGTGCATGTCCATCTACTGCTAATTGCCATAACATACGTGATGATGCATATAATCCAGAATTACCTGCAGATAACATCGCCGTTAAAATAATGGCATTCATTAATGAAGCAGCAAAGGCAATTCCTAAGCGGTCAAACACTAATGTGAATGGTGAAACAGCAATATCTTCAGATAATAAACGAGCATCTGTAAATGGAATTAACATCCCAATCGCTGCAATGGCTAAAATGTAAAATAAAATAATACGCCAGAAAACGGACTTAACAGCCTTCGGGATATTTTTACCAGGATCATCCGTTTCCCCAGCCGTTATCCCTAATAGTTCTGTCCCTTGGAACGAGAAGCCTGCTGCTAGAAATATTCCGAATGTAGCAAGGAAGCCACCGTGGAATGGTCCATCACTTATAAAGAAATTCGTAAAGCCTACAGGAGCTTGCCCACCTAAAATACCAAAAATCATCAATAGGCTGACAATAATGAAGACAATAACAGTCGCAACTTTTATCATTGCAAACCAATATTCACTTTCACCATAGCTTTTTACAGATAGTAAATTGAATGTTAGTACAATCGCAATAAATATGACTGTCCATAGTGCTGAAGAGCTGTCTGGGAACCAGTATTTCATTATAAGAGAAACTGCTGCAATTTCAGCGGCAATTGTAATCGCCCAGTTATACCAGTAGTTCCAGCCAAGTGCAAAGCCAAGCGCTGGATCTACAAATTTTGTTGCATACGTACTAAATGAACCTGATGACGGCATATAAGCTGCCATTTCACCTAAGCTCGTCATTAAGAAGTACACCATAATGCCGATTAATGCATAAGCAAGAAGTGCACCACCTGGTCCAGCCTGTGCTATAGCACCACCACTTGCTAAAAATAGCCCAGTTCCGATAGTACCGCCTAACGAAATCATTGTTATATGGCGGCTTTTTAATTCTTTTTTCAACTCTGGTGCTTTATGACCGAGCTGATTAGTTTTTATCTCACTCACGTTAAAGCTTCCTTCCTTTTCTAAGAGGCAAAAAAATGCCATCACATGAACGTTGTGATGGCTAAGTAAATCCTCTGTTTCTTAAAAATGATAGCACAACACGTTGTCCAACGTGACAGTTCTGTTCCTTTCGGAGACAGCCCCAGCATGAGGTTTTCAAGTCCCCTCACACTTCGGCAATATTTCCTTTCAGCTAACATCTTTAATGCTTGTCATCTCCATTAGCTTACTTATAAATACCGCGACCTCTACCTCAATACAAACATGAGGCATATAATTATTAAATTTATGATGTGTCTTAGTTTAACATACGACCTAAGACATTTCAATAAAACGATTAATGTTCTGTATTTTATGAATATTCTACTATTTTTATTATTGTGTTAAAGTGTTATAGTGGTTCGAATTATAATTGTTCTATTAGGGAGGTACTTATTTTGACAACTAACGAGGAATCTACTTATCTTAGCAGAAAGATTAACTGGAAGGGCACAACTCTCTTATTAGTCATCGGTGTAATTTTTCTTGCTTCGACATTACGTATGCCATTAACGGTTGTAGGACCAATTATTTCCTTCATTCGTGAGGATCTCGGTATATCTAACGTTCTTGCAGGCTTTCTAACAACCATTCCATTGCTTGCATTCGCGCTAGTGTCACCTATTGCCCCAGTAATAGCAAGAAAACTGGGTCTTGAATTAACATTATTTATATCAACAATTTTATTAGCACTAGGAATTGTGCTGCGCTCACTTGGAACAACTGGATTACTCGTATTTGGTACAATGATAATAGGTGTAGCTATTTCATTTGGTAACGTCCTTATTCCAGGGCTACTTAAAATGAAATTCCCTTATCATGTTGGATTACTGATGGCATTTTTCACCATGTCCATGAACTTAACAGCTGGAATTGGCGCTGGTATTAGTTATCCCATTGCCAATGCATCTCTTGGCTGGCAAGGTGCACTTGCAATCGCTCTAGCTCTTGTCGTAGTGACTATTTTGATTTGGATCCCACAGTTAAAATTTAATAAGCCTGAACCAACTGTAGCCACTACGAAAGCACGTATACCATTGTGGAAATCACCAGTTACTTGGGCAGTCACTGGCGCGATGGGTTTACAATCATTATTATTTTATACAACCGCAGCTTGGATTCCTGAAATCTATATTGCACAAGGAATAGCCGCAGATCGAGCAGGTTGGATGTTTTCCATCATGCAAATTTCACAAGTACCTATGGCTTTAGCTGTACCGATTATCGCTAGTAAAATGACATCACAGCGACCTCTCGTTTTAATGTTTACTGCCTTTTATTTCATCGGCTTTACTGGCCTTGTCATGGAATGGACTAGTCTTGCTGTATTGTGGATGATATTGCTAGGCTTAGCAGGCGGCGCATCATTTTCACTTGCAATGATGTTCTTTACACTTCGTACACGGACGGCATTTGAGGCCGCTGATTTATCTGGCTTTGCACAATCATTAGGCTATTTATTAGCCGCAGTAGGTCCTATTTTATTTGGTTACTTACATGATTTATTTGGCGGCTGGGATACAGCTGGCTGGCTATTTGTTGTCGTTGCGGCATTACTATTCTTCTGCTCGTTTAGAGCTTCTAGAAATGAATATATAAATTAAAAAAAAGGCAGCTCATCATACTATGAGCTGCCTCTTTACCTTTAGTAAGGCGGTTTCTGATAAAAATAATTGGGTGTATTATAAACATTGACATATGGCTTATGAAAAATATGTGTCGTTGCAGGAGATAATGGCGGAATCAACCAAGTCCAGTTGCCTGTTAAGTCACGGCCTGCCTTCTGTTCAGCTTCTTCAAATAGCTTAAATTGCTGTGCAGCAGTATGATGATCGACTATACTTACACCATCTTCTTTAAAGGAATGGAGTACAGCAATATTTAATTCAACTAATGCACGATCACGCCAAAGTGATGCCTGCTTTGTTGTATCGAGACCAAAAATTTCAGCGATCTTCGGTAACATATCATAACGATCATGATCAGCTAAATTACGTGCCCCAATTTCTGTTCCCATATACCAGCCATTAAAAGGTGCGGCCTGAAAATCAATACCTGCCATTTGAAAGCGCATGCTTGAAATAATCGGCACTGCATACCATTTCAATGCTAGTTTCTCCACCTGTGGATGCTCAGGATGGCGAATTGCAACTTCCAATACATCTTCACGTGGAATTGTAAATAATTGCGGCTTACGATTATCCACCTGTATAACGAGTGGTAGTACATCAAATGCCGTTCCTTCCCCCTGCCAACCTAGTGATTCGCATACTTTTGTAAATGGCACAGAATGTGGATCACCAACGATGCCAGCTTCTGTCTCATAGCCTGCATAACGTATGAGCTGATGATTCCAAATCTTTACTCTTCCAGATGCAAATACCGTTATCGTTGGACGGATTTTACCATCATTTGTCGCATATCGAATATGATATAGCAACTTCTCAAATATGCCTTGCTCATCTAAAACATCGCGTGCATCCTCCACATGCAGTGAGTGCCAAAATAATCTTCCGATACATTTATTACTATTACGCCAGGCTACTCGTGCGCCAAAAGTAAGCTCCTCTGTTGAAGGAATATATACTCCCTCTTTTTCAACTTGCTGTAATCTATTTGTTAGCCATTGTGCAGACTCATTTTGTTCCATTTGATAAAGTGTTAAAAAACGTTGTATCTCTTGTAGTTTCATGTCGTTTTCCTCCATCTAACCTCATATTAGATGAATAGAAATAAATTCACCATGAAAAAATCCATCAGAAAACATACATCTTTTATATATGAAATACTTTGTTCAAATTTAAAGCGACAGTCGAAAATTCTTCATCAAAATTTTATAATAACTAAGTAAATAACTTGAAAAATTACAAAGAAAAAGCATGTAGCAACAATATGCTACATGCTTTACTAGATGACCCCTACGGGATTCGAACCCGTGTTACCGCCGTGAAAGGGCGGTGTCTTAACCGCTTGACCAAGGGGCCATGGCTCCGAAGGCAGGACTCGAACCTGCGACAACCTGATTAACAGTCAGGTGCTACTACCAACTGAGCTACTTCGGAATAAGTTTATAATGGGCCTAAATGGACTCGAACCATCGACCTCACGCTTATCAGGCGTGCGCTCTAACCAGCTGAGCTATAGGCCCTCTTTGGAGCGGGTGATGAGAATCGAACTCACGACATCAGCTTGGAAGGCTGAGGTTTTACCATTAAACTACACCCGCAAAAAAAGATGGGTCAGGACGGAATCGAACCGCCGACACTTAGAGCTTCAATCTAATGCTCTACCAACTGAGCTACTGACCCGGAAAAACAAAATGGAGGAGGTAGAGGGATTCGAACCCCCGCGCGGTGTTACCCGCCTGTCGGTTTTCAAGACCGATCCCTTCAGCCAGACTTGGGTATACCTCCGGAAACAAATAAATATGGTGGAGCCTAGCGGGATCGAACCGCTGACCTCCTGCGTGCAAGGCAGGCGCTCTCCCAGCTGAGCTAAGGCCCCAATTTTAAAAGATGATCGGAATGACAGGATTCGAACCTACGACCCCTTGGTCCCAAACCAAGTGCTCTACCAAGCTGAGCTACATTCCGTTACTGTCTATCTTATCTTTTTATGGCGCGCCCGGCAGGAGTCGAACCCACAACCTTCTGATCCGTAGTCAGACGCTCTATCCAATTGAGCTACGGGCGCTTAATATTAAAAAATGGTGCCGAGGGCCGGAATCGAACCGGCACGGTAGTCACCTACCGCAGGATTTTAAGTCCTGTGCGTCTGCCAGTTCCGCCACCCCGGCACATTTGGAGCGGAAGACGAGGTTCGAACTCGCGACCCCCACCTTGGCAAGGTGGTGTTCTACCACTGAACTACTTCCGCATGTGCATAAGATTATTTATCCTGGCAATTATGAAATTGAAATAAATGGTGCGGGTGAAGGGAGTCGAACCCCCACGCCTCGCGGCGCTAGATCCTAAGTCTAGTGCGTCTGCCAATTCCGCCACACCCGCAAATATGATGAGCCATGAAGGACTCGAACCTTCGACCCTCTGATTAAAAGTCAGATGCTCTACCAACTGAGCTAATGGCTCATATTATGAATAAAAAATGGCTGGGGTACCTGGATTCGAACCAGGGCATGACGGAATCAAAATCCGTTGCCTTACCGCTTGGCTATACCCCAATAGTTTTATATGGGGCGACTGATGGGAATCGAACCCACGAATGTCGGAACCACAATCCGATGCGTTAACCACTTCGCCACAACCGCCATATTAAATATAACAGTAGCTTAACCTAAAAAAATTGGCAGGGGCAGTAGGAATCGAACCCACACCAAAGGTTTTGGAGACCTCTATTCTACCGTTGAACTATGCCCCTATAAGTAAAAACTGGTGGAGGGGGACGGATTCGAACCGCCGAACCCTAAGGAGCGGATTTACAGTCCGCCGCGTTTAGCCACTTCGCTACCCCTCCAAGGGCTGATGCCGGCGATAGGAGTCGAACCCACGACCTACTGATTACAAGTCAGTTGCTCTACCAACTGAGCTACACCGGCATACAAAGACGGTCCCGACCGGGATCGAACCGGCGATCTCCTGCGTGACAGGCAGGCATGTTAACCGCTACACCACGGGACCTTAATTTGGTTGCGGAGACAGGATTTGAACCTGTGACCTTCGGGTTATGAGCCCGACGAGCTACCACTGCTCCACCCCGCGACAATATTACTTTAAATTTATAAAATGGTGGAGGATGACGGGCTCGAACCGCCGACCCTCTGCTTGTAAGGCAGATGCTCTCCCAGCTGAGCTAATCCTCCCCATAAAAAATAAAGCGAAGCGACGTCCTACTCTCACAGGGGGAAGCCCCCAACTACCATCGGCGCTAAAGAGCTTAACTTCCGTGTTCGGTATGGGAACGGGTGTGACCTCT
>NZ_JBIWBS010000004.1:0-79942 GCF_044761135.1 Lysinibacillus sp. NPDC097868
GTCACACCCGTTCCCATACCGAACACGGAAGTTAAGCTCTTTAGCGCCGATGGTAGTTGGGGGCTTCCCCCTGTGAGAGTAGGACGTCGCTAGGCGCAAAAAGTCGCTGCTGATACACTCAGTAGTGGCTTTTTTTTATTTCTATAAAAACAATTTATCAGAATTTAATAGAACAAAAAAAAGAGACATTTCACCAAGGATAGGCGAAATGTCTCTTAATTATTTAAACAGTTATTGCGCGCAATTCCACACGTCGGATTTTACCTGATGTTGTTTTCGGTAGTTCATCAATAAAGACAATACTACGAGGGTATTTATAAGGCGCTGTTAAGGCTTTAACGTGCTCCTGCAGCTCTTTCGTTAATTCTTCCTCATCACGATCACGGAAGCTCTCACGTAGGATTACAAATGCTTTAACAATATGACCTCTAATTTCATCTGGTGCCGCGACAACAGCACATTCTTGTACAGCGTCATGCTTATTTAAAGCATCCTCTACTTCAAATGGACCAATTGTATAGCCGGATGAAATAATAATGTCATCTCCCCGTCCTTCAAACCAGAAGTAACCATCTTCATCACATTTTGCTTGGTCACCAGTAATATACCAATCACCTCTAAAAGCAGCTTGTGTGCGTTCAGGTTCACGATAATACTCCTTGAATAACGCTGGAGATGATTTATGGACAGCGATATCTCCAACTTCTCCTACAGGTGCCTCATTGCCCTCATGGTCAACAATACGCACAATATTTCCTGGAGTAGGAACACCCATGGAGCCAGGTCGTAATTCGGTGTTTTCAAGTGTACCAATTAATAATGTATTTTCCGTTTGTCCATAGCCATCGCGTACTTTAAGGCCAAAATTTTTCATAAATGTTTCGATTACTGGGCGATTTAACGGCTCACCTGCAGAAACGGCACTTCTTAATGCAGCTAAATTGTAATCTTTTAGATTATCAATCTTTGCCATAATACGATATTCAGTAGGTGTACAGCAAAGTACATTTACTTTTTCGTCCTGTAGAAGCTGAAGATAAGTATGAGGATCAAAACTACCATGATAGACGAAAGCAGTTGCCCCTAACATAATTGTCGATAAAAATGGACTCCAAATCCACTTTTGCCAACCTGGTGCTGCTGTAGCCCATACTAGGTCACCTTCACGTACGCACAGCCACTTGGAAGCTGCTGTTCGAATATGTGCATAACCCCAGCCATGAGAGTGAACTACTCCTTTAGGTTTGCCCGTTGTTCCTGAAGTATAAGAAAGAAACGCCATATCATCACGTTTAGTAGCAACAGCCTTAAAGCTTGTTGATTGCTTTTCAGCTAATGCATCTAAAGATACCCAATTGTTTGAAGCATTGCCAATGACTAATTTATTTGTTAAAGCCGTTACGGAAGAAGTAATTTGATCGACCTCGCCAGTAAAAGCCTCGTAGGCAATAACTGCCTTAGCAGAAGAGTGTTCCATACGATATTCTAAATCACTTGCACGTAACATCTCTGAACAAGAGATAGGAACGATACCCGCCTTTAAACAACCTAGGAAAACAAAATATGCTTCTGGTAGACGTGGAATAATGACTAAAACACGATCACCCTTTTGAAGTCCCTGTTCTGTAAAGGCATTCGCGTATTGATTCATTTTTTGAATAAGGTCGGCATAAGAAATTGTACGACGATTTTGCTTTGTATCTAACCATCTTATTGCTTGACGATCACTATCTTGAGAAAACTTCTCTAATTCCTCTGTGATGTTGTAAAGTTCTGGTGCAATTAAATCATTAGTTACCATATATGAACATTCCTCCCCAAAACAAATTTAATAGAAAATTCTTAAAACTATTTTTATTTTAGCAATTACAATAATATACAGCAAGAATATTTGGTGCACAAAATAGAAATATTAGATTTAATAGAGAACTATTGTGCTTTAGTACCTAAAAATTAAAAATTATGCAATAAATTAAATAATTTTTTCGAAAAAGTATTGCATAATTTAGAATGCTTGCTATAATAATAAATGTACTTAAGAGGTTGTTAAAACCGAATTGAATAGTATTGTTCCGAAGTAGCTCAGTTGGTAGTAGCACCTGACTGTTAATCAGGTTGTCGCAGGTTCGAGTCCTGCCTTCGGAGCCATTTTTTTGCCCTTTTTTAATTAAAAGTTTTTTTAAAAAAGAAATTATTAAAAAAGACTTGCATCATATTGAAAATGATGTTAATATAAATCTTGTCTTGTTTGAGACATAATAAATGGCCCCTTGGTCAAGCGGTTAAGACACCGCCCTTTCACGGCGGTAACACGGGTTCGAATCCCGTAGGGGTCACCATTTTCTAAGCATCGTAGTAATGCATAGGCTTAAAAAGATAAATAAACTGTGAAGAAATAAACACCTGTTTCTATGGAGGATTAGCTCAGCTGGGAGAGCATCTGCCTTACAAGCAGAGGGTCGGCGGTTCGAGCCCGTCATCCTCCACCATATAGTGTTTTTTCGGAGGGGTAGCGAAGTGGCTAAACGCGGCGGACTGTAAATCCGCTCCTTAGGGTTCGGCGGTTCGAATCCGTCCCCCTCCACCAGTTTTATTTATACAAATGAATGGGGTATAGCCAAGCGGTAAGGCAACGGATTTTGATTCCGTCATGCCCTGGTTCGAATCCAGGTACCCCAGCCATTCATTTCTTAATTTGAGCCATTAGCTCAGTTGGTAGAGCATCTGACTTTTAATCAGAGGGTCGAAGGTTCGAGTCCTTCATGGCTCACTTTTCTATAATTCAAATTCAAAAGTGTAACATTAACTACAGATACTAATCTCTTGCTGAAAACAGCAGGAGATTTTTTTTGCTATTTTAAAATGTATAAATATACAGTTTTTTGTTGGGTTGAGCCAAGTACATTGTAGGCTTTACAATAGTCTTATTAAAAAAAGGGGGTATAAAATAATGAATAAACATCAAGTATCAATTATTGGAGTTCCAACAGATTACGGACAAACACGAAGAGGAGTCGACATGGGGCCCAGCGCAATCCGTTATGCGGGCGTTGTCGATCGATTAGAAGCAATTGGTCACAAGGTAGAGGATCAGGGAGATATTCTTGTTAGCCAAGTACAAGAGAGTAATGAAATTGATAAGCAGCTATTAAATTTAGAAGAAGTTGTAGATGTTAGTACATCGTTAGCAAATCAAGTACATGAAGCATTAGAGCAAAATAAATTCCCACTTGTATTTGGTGGAGATCATAGTATTGCAATCGGTACACTTGCAGGACTAGGTGGGCATTTCAAAAACTTAGGCGTTATTTGGTTTGATGCACATGCGGATCTAAATACACCTGAAACTACACCATCAGGTAATATCCATGGTATGCCACTCGCTGTTAGTATTGGTTTAGGGCATGAACGCCTTGTGCAAATCCGTAACTATGCACCAAAGGTTAAACCTGAAAATGTAATTATTATTGGGGCACGTTCAGTAGATCCTGGTGAACGTGAGCTAATTCGCCAGCAAGGAATTAAAGTATATACAATGCATGAGGTAGATCGCCTTGGAATGACGCGAGTAATGGAAGATGCTATTGCTTATTTACAAGAACGTAAAGTAGATGGCTTACATTTATCGTTAGACTTAGATGGTCTAGATCCACTTTATACACCAGGAGTAGGTACGCCAGTGCCTGGAGGTATAACATATCGAGAAAGCCACTTAGCGATGGAAATGCTACAAGAATCAGGAATGCTAACATCTGCTGAGTTTGTTGAGGTAAATCCAATATTAGACGAAAAAAATAAAACTGCAGATGTGGCTGTGGCATTAATAGGTTCTTTATTTGGTGAGACACTAGTTTAATTCCAAATTGTGAAAATATTGTTTATCTCCACATTGAATAAAAATCTTTTGTTATAATTGAATATAAATTGAAACTTTTCTTATAGTCGGGCCGTATAGTATAAGACAGTTGTAAAGGTGGAGAAATAAACACAATGGATGCGTTAGTAAATAAGAGAATAAAACAAGTGCTTAAAGGCGATCAAAACGCATTTGCCGATATTGTGAGTCTCTATCAGCACAAACTGTACCAAGTATGCTACCGAATGTTAGGAAACAAGCAAGAATCTGAGGATATTGCACAAGAAGCGTTTGTTCGCGCTTATATGAATTTGCATACTTTTGATCAAAAAAGAAAATTTTCGACGTGGCTTTATCGAATTGCGACGAACCTCTGCATAGACCGTATTAGAAAGAAAAAGCCGGATTATTACTTAGATGCGGAGGTAGCTGGTACAGAAGGACTGGATATGTATTCTCAAATTGCAGCAGATGACCAGTTACCAGAAGATCAGTTAGAGCAGATGGAGCTACAAGATCGCATTCAATATGAGATTGGACGTTTGCCGGATAAATATCGTTCAGTTATAGTATTGAAATATATTGAAGAATTATCGTTACAAGAAATCAGTGAAATTTTGGATATGCCTCTTGGGACAGTGAAAACGAGAATTCACCGCGGACGTGAAGCATTACGAAAGCAATTAAACAATCTGTAGGAGGGGGAGCGTCATGAATATTTGTCCAAAGCATATCATAGATTATATGCATGATTATTTAGATGGTGACATTAGTCGTGAGCATGAACAAGAGTTGAAACAACATTTGCATTCATGCGGTGATTGCAAGCAATTGATGCAGGAATTGAGTGAAACGATTGCCTTTGTGAAGAGTGCTTCCCATATTACAGCACCTCCAGATTTTGAAGCTGCGGTGATGGCTCGTTTACCAAAACCCAAAAGTCGTGTAGGTATGCAAAAATGGATTCGCCGTCACCCGTTCTTTGTTGCGGCAGCAGTTTTCTGTTTATTTATGAGTGCTACTTTATTGGGTAACTTTATGGATGATCAGCATTTCTCTGTTACAAAACAACCAAACCTAGTTGTTGAAGGACAAACGGTTATAGTACCAAAAGGTGAAGTTGTAAAGGGCGATATTGTCGTTAAAAATGGCGACTTAATTGTTGAGGGTGAAGTAGATGGCAATGTAACGATTATTAACGGCCAGTATATGGCATCTTCTGCAGTCGTTTCAGGTAAAATAGAGGAAATAGACGAAGCGTTTGAATGGCTATGGTATACCATCAAAAATTCCGTTAAGACTGCAATGACATTTGAGGAAAAAGAAACTAAATAGAACTCTATACGTCCTACATGGTAGTGCACGGGAGAGGATGAAAAGTCTACTCATCTGGGTAGACTTTTCTTTTGAAAAAAGTTACATTTGAAAAGAATGTGCTATACTTAAATGTGTATGGATTCGCAATGAAAAGTGGGGGATGCCACGTGCAAATTATCGAACAATTCACGGATTTAACACCAGTGAATATTGTTATTAACTTCATAGATGTACTGCTCGTTTGGTACGTTGTTTATAAAATTTTAACCCTCATTAAAGGGACGAAGGCTGTCCAATTATTAAAAGGCATTTTCGTCATTATTATTGCACGCATTGCAACAGACTTTTTGGGGTTAGAAACATTAGGATGGATGCTGAAACAAGTAATCGAGTTTGGTTTCTTGGCCATCATAATCATCTTCCAGCCTGAAATCAGACGTGGTCTTGAGCAAATTGGCCGAGGCAAGCTGTTCCAACGTTCAACAAGTCAAGAAGAAGAAGAGCAAACTAGACTGATTGAGGCTATGAAGAAATCTGTTAGTTATATGGCTAAACGCCGTATTGGTGCGTTAATTTCTATTGAAAAAGACACAGGCCTAAATGAATATATTGAAACGGGAATCGCTTTAAACGCGGAGGTTTCATCTGAATTACTTATAAATATTTTCATACCGAATACACCACTTCATGATGGGGCTGTCATTATGCAGAAAGATAAGGTCACAGCAGCTGCTTGCTATTTACCGCTTTCTGAAAGTCCGTTTATTTCGAAAGAGCTTGGAACACGACATCGTGCAGCTCTTGGGCTCAGTGAAGTAACAGATGCCATTACGATTGTCGTATCTGAGGAAACTGGAGCAATTAGTATTACGTTAAATGGTAATCTACATCGCAATCTTTCTCTAGAGGAATTCGAAACACTATTACGTAAAATGTGGTTCGGCTCAGTACAAGAATCTAATGCAGCCTCTAAGTTGACTTGGAGGGGGAAAAAGAATGGATAAAATGATGGATAGCCCTTGGGTATTGCGAATCATTGCGCTTTTTCTAGCGTGCTTACTATTTTTCTCAGTTCGGACCGAATTATCTTCTACAGATAAGACGGCGATGAATGAACAGATGGAAGTGATTCAAGATGTTCCAGTTGAGGTTTATTATGATGACGATAATCTTATTGTAACGGGTATACCAAAAACAGTTAATGTTACGATTAAAGGACCAAAGCAAATTGCTTTAAATACAAAGCTAGTGAAGGATTTCTCAATATTTGTTGACCTAAATGATTTATTAATAGGTCAACATAACGTCAAACTACAATACGAGAATATTTCTGATAAATTGCAAGTGACACTCGACCCAGCGACAGTGAATGTGAATATTGAGGAAAAAGTCACGCAAGAATTTCGAGTGGATCCTGAAATGAATAACCGTTTAATTGATGAAGGATATTACCTAAAAGGAATGTCTGCCAACCCAGCGACTGTGTTTGTAACAGGGGCAAAAAGTGCTATTGAGAGCATTAGTTACGTGAAAGCAACTGTAACGGGTGAACAAGGTTTGAAACAATCCTTCTCTCAAGAAGCGGCAGTTAAAGTATTAGATCGCGATTTAAATAAATTAGATGTGACGATAGAACCGGAAAAAGTGAAAGTGCGGGTAGATATTGCAGAATATAGCAAAGAACTACCTGTCTCGATAAAGGAAACTGGTAAAGCAGCAGAAGGTATTACTATAAATCAATTAACCCTGGCAACGCATACGCTGAAGCTATTTGGGAAAAAATCGATTATTGATGTTTTAACCGAAGTACCTGTTGAAATCGATTTATCAAAAATTACCGAATCAAAAACGTATGAATTTGATGTCAAATTACCAGATGGTGCGACTAAAGTATCTGAACAAAAAATTAAAATTAAAGCAGATGTTACAAAGGTAGAGAAAGCCGACAAGGTAGAAAAGGTAGAAAAAGTAGAAAAAGAAACGCCTACAAATGCTGAAACGAAACCAGAAGAAATAAATCCTGATTCTGTCACAGAAGAAGATATTGATTCTTAAACAATAACTGACTATAATTTTAACTTGATTCATTAGAGATTCCTGTCTCAACAAATCGTGCTTTCTAGCATATATAAAAATGCTACGAACAAGTGAGGCTCAGGCTAGCATTAGTACAAGTGTGATTTAGTTAGATTAAACGTACAACGCCTGAGCGCTAATAACTTGGAGCTGTAGAGCCTCTGAAAGATAGTTAAGAGGCCTACTACTACATGAATGAAAAAAAGACTTTTCCAAAAGTAAGCAGACGAGCCGTCCGATTGTTCACAGGAAACAGCATGATGCGGTCGTCTTGCATTGAAGGAGAGAACAATTAAAATGGGTAAATATTTTGGAACAGATGGCGTCCGTGGCGTCGCGAATAGTGAATTAACACCGGAATTTGCATTTAAACTAGGCCGCGTAGGTGGCTATGTTTTAACGAAGGATGCAACAGGGCGTCCAAAGGTATTAATTGGTCGTGACACACGTATTTCAGGCGAAATGCTTGAAGGTGCATTGGTAGCCGGACTATTATCGATCGGCGTAGAGGTAATGCGTCTAGGTGTAATTTCTACACCAGGTGTTGCTTATCTTTCCCGAATTATGAGTGCAGATGCAGGCGTCATGATTTCAGCTTCACATAACCCAGTTGCCGACAATGGCATTAAATTTTTCGGTCCGGATGGTTTCAAACTAACTGATGCACAAGAAGCAGAAATCGAAGCAATTCTTGATGCACCAGAAGATACATTGCCACGTCCAATTGGTGCAGATTTAGGTATTGTAAGTGACTACTTCGAAGGCGGACAAAAGTATATTCAATACTTAAAGCAAACGGTAGATGAAGAATTTGATGGTATTCATGTAGCACTAGATTGCGCACATGGTGCAACATCATCACTAGCGACTCATTTATTTGCTGACTTAGAAGCAGACATTTCTACAATGGGTGCTTCACCAACAGGTCTTAACATTAATGACGGAGTTGGTTCAACACATCCAGAAGGTCTTGCTACATTTGTGACTGAAAAGGGTGCAGATGTTGGTTTAGCATTCGATGGTGATGGGGACCGCCTAATCGCAGTAGATGAAAAAGGTAAAATCGTTGATGGCGATCAAATTATGTTTATCATTGGTAAGCACTTAAATGCAGTCGGTCGTTTGAAAAAGCAAACGATTGTATCTACTGTGATGAGTAATATGGGCTTCTACAAGGCTGTTGAAGAAAACGATATGCACAGTGTACAAACTGCTGTAGGTGATCGTTACGTTGTAGAAGAAATGCGTACCAATGAATACAACCTAGGTGGCGAACAATCAGGTCATATTGTTTTCTTAGACTTCAATACAACAGGTGATGGCCTGTTAACAGGTATTCAACTTGTCAATATTATGAAGGCTACTGGGAAAAAACTATCTGAGCTTGCGGCAGAAATGACGATTTTTCCACAACGTTTAGTAAATGTACGTGTAACAGACAAGCATGCAGTGACGGAAAATGCAAAAGTTGCTGCCGTAATTGCGGAAGTGGAATCTGATATGGCTGGAAACGGTCGCATTTTAGTTCGCCCTTCAGGTACAGAACCACTAGTTCGTGTAATGGTAGAAGCTGCTACAGAAGCGGACTGTGAACGTTATGTAGAACGTATTGCAAATGTAGTACGTAGTGAAATGGGTTTAACAGAATAATTGTCATGTAACTCGATCTCTCATTATTGAGAGATTGAGTTTTTTATGTTTGAAATAGAGGGGAGAGGGAAGAATACTATTGAGTCACAATAACAAGGGGTGTTTTATTGATATGGCTAAAATTGCAACAGTAATAACAGATATGTTTGAAGATGTGGAGTATACAAGTCCAAAGGAAGCGTTAGAAGCAGCAGGTCATGAGCTAGTAACAATTGATACTGAGGCTGGAAAAGAAGTAAAAGGTAAACATGGGGAGAAAGTAAAAATCGATAAAGGTATTGATGAAGTCAAAGCGTCAGAATTTGATGCATTGTTCATTCCAGGTGGGTTTTCACCAGATATCTTACGTGCAGATGATCGTATTGTAGCTTTCGTCAAAACGTTTATGGATGACATGAAGCCAACCTTTGCGATTTGTCATGGGCCACAGCTTCTAATTACAGCGAAGACTTTAAACGGGCGTGATGCGACAGGCTATAAATCCATAAAGGTGGATTTAGAAAACGCAGGTGCTAATTTCCATGATGAAGAAGTATTTGTTTGTCAAAAGCAATTAGTAACAAGTCGTACGCCGAAAGACTTACCAGCTTTTAATCGAGAAATTGTGAAATTACTTGCAAGTAAAGAGAGCTAATTATAAGGCACTCTAAATAATCAAAACGTAAGATGCAACCTGTGTGAAACATGTTGCGTCTTACGTTTTGTATTGCTTCTAAAGAATCTTATTCATTAGTATGAGGTTTGTAATACTGATAGAATCTTGGCGAAGCCTATTTTTTACGTCTTTGCTCTAAAATCGCCTTAAAAAAGGAGAAAAAAAAAGAAGTTTTTATAACGAAAATTTGACGAATAGCATATGATTGAGTATTATGGAGAAGCTGACGGCTTGGCTAGAACTTGTCCGCTTAGCAAGTGCAAAAGGAGGAAAGACAGCACATAAATCGGAAAACAATTATAGCGCCTGAGCTGAGGAAATTGGACGAAGACATCTTCAGCAGACGAGGTGGAGGTTTATCGAAAATTCGGCGGATGCCTCCCGATCGACATACCCGATTGTCATTTTTCATTTTGAAAGCATTTAAGTGATTGAATGTACAGAAAATGGAGAAGGTATAAGTAAAGCAATAGATAAATAGGAAAACTTCACATATCGAAGCAAAGCACTATTTTAGATGGCTGAAATAGTACGAGGATGTGCGCGCATAAGTATGCTTATTTTTGAGATGAAAATAAGTAGTACGGTTTACGCCCACTGAAAAAATTTCGATAGGCTGAGGTCTAGTTTGTCATTGCGTTAATATGACAATATCGGAGGAAAAGTAATTATGTGTGGAATTGTAGGATATATTGGTGGATCAGATGCAAAGGAAATTTTATTAAAAGGGTTAGAAAAGCTTGAATACCGTGGCTATGACTCAGCAGGTATTGCTGTACGCAATGAAGAGGGCGTAACGATTTTCAAAGAAAAAGGACGTATCGCTGACTTACGTGAAGCAGTAGACGAGGACGTTGCTGCAAAAGTTGGCATCGGTCATACACGTTGGGCTACTCACGGTGTGCCAAACCGCTTAAACGCACACCCTCATCAAAGTGCATCAGGTCGTTTTACGATTGTGCATAATGGTGTAATCGAAAACTATCATTTATTACAAAAAACATATTTAAAAGGTATTCCAATGAAGTCTGACACAGATACAGAAGTTATCGTGCAGTTAGTTGAGCTATTTGTGAAGGATGGTCTGCAAACAGCAGAAGCATTCCGCAAAACATTATCACTATTACACGGCTCTTACGCACTTGCATTATTAGATGCTGAAGCGGCCGACACAATTTTTGTAGCGAAAAACAAATCACCACTTCTTGTAGGTGTAGGTGAGGGCTTTAACGTAGTTGCATCAGATGCGATGGCAATGCTACAAGTAACAGATCAATTTGTGGAATTACACGATAAAGAAGTTGTTATCGTACACAAAGGCAGTGTGGAAATTACAAAATTAGATGGCACAGTAGTAGAGCGTGCACCATACACAGCAGAGCTTGATATGAGCGATATTGAAAAAGGTACGTACCCTCACTATATGTTAAAAGAAATGGATGAACAGCCAACGGTAATCCGTAAAATCATTCAAGCATACGAAGGCGAAAATGGCGATTTAACAATTGATGCAGATATTTTACAAGCATTGCAAGCTGCAGACCGTTTATACATTATCGCTGCGGGCACAAGCTATCATGCAGGTTTAATAGGTAAACAATATTTCGAGAAAATGGCTGGCATTCCTGTTGAAGTGCATATTTCAAGTGAGTTTGGCTACAATATGCCATTACTATCAGAAAAGCCGCTATTCATCTTTATTACACAATCAGGTGAAACAGCGGATAGCCGCCAAGTACTTGTGAAAATTAAAGAGCTTGGTTACCCAACATTAACAATTACGAACGTACCAGGTTCGACGTTGTCACGTGAAGCAGACCATACGCTATTATTACATGCGGGTCCTGAAATCGCAGTAGCTTCTACAAAAGCATATGTAGCTCAAGTCGCAGTACTTGCAGTAACAGCATATGTGACAGCAAAAGCAAGCGGTAAAGGCTTAGAATTTGATTTGAAACAAGAGCTTGCGATTGCGGCAAACGGTATTCAAACAATCATCGATTCAAAAGATGTATTAGAAGATATCGCAGAAGACTATTTAAAAATTGCACGCAATGCATTCTTCATCGGTCGTAATATCGATTTCTGCGTAAGTCTTGAAGGAGCTTTAAAACTTAAAGAAATCTCATATATTCAAGCAGAAGGCTTTGCAGGTGGCGAACTAAAACACGGTACAATTGCCTTAATTGAAGAAGGGACACCAGTATTCGCCCTTGTAACACAGGAAGCGGTAGCATTGAATATTCGCGGCAATGTTAAAGAAGTAGCTGCACGTGGGGCTTATCCATGCATTATCGCAATGGCAGGCGTAGACGAAGACGGCGACCGTTTAATCATTCCGCATGTCAATGAATACTTAACACCACTCGTTTCAGTAGTACCTTTACAGTTAATTAGCTACTATGCCGCATTACACCGCCGCTGCGACGTTGATAAACCTCGTAACTTGGCTAAATCAGTAACAGTGGAGTAAGTCTGGAGAGCTGTTGTGTTGAGATGTAGACCTGAAAAAAAGATTGATAATACGTAAAAAAGATTGATAATAAGCGAAAGAGATTGATAATACGTAAAAAAGACTGATAAAAAACCTCCTGCCAATAAAATATTTGCAAGGGGTTTTTTAGTGTTTATGAATAAATTTGTGAGTTATAATTAACCTTGTCACAACTTATAATTAATTTAGTCACATAATTATAATTGAAAGTGTCATCAATTATTACCTTGATACAGCTAGAATGCTTGCTGTATCAAGGTTTTCTTTTTTCTTATTGACCTATTCATAATAGTCATAAATTATAAAAATAATTATAAAACTACATAAGCTATTTATAATTAATATTGACATAAATCCACATTCATTAGTTGGAAGAAATTTAGAAATTTTCATTAACAAAAAAATTGATAAATGTCATTGCTATACTTTTTTAATCATCCCTATATAAAGCAGAAACAAGCGTTCTTATTCAATTGATGATGAAACGGATATAAAAAGAAACCGAGATCGTGGTACGATTAAATGGACAGACAGCGGTGATGCTACCTGAATATGTGTAACCACTGCGTGAACGGCAGGCTGAAGATAATATTGTATCAGAGCTAAAACATGATGAATATGGCTATAAAGAATTCGAACATTAAATCCAAATGGCTGGACAAAGGCATAGTATTGTTAGAATTCAGTATTGGAAGAATGGCGATTCGTATAGGTTGATGGAACAATCAAGTAATTGACCATGAACAACACAGCCTATGTCACAGTTCTATCTCCACAAGGAATAAGCAGATTTATATCCCACACATCATGAAAATCCATTTATATGCCACGTAAGCCGAGAAAATATTAGCTGGTAATATTTTCCTAGCTTTATTCAACAAACGGTCCAAATTGTGGAATAATTTTTATGTGAAGGTAATCAGACTGAGTATAAAGAAGTGAATAAAATGTAAAACCGGCAGAAAAAATCTGCCGGATACAAAATTAATTTGAGTTATTACAATAATCTTTACTTGTATTTGTACTAGAAGCTTGACTTTTGTTAGCTTCAGCCTTTTCGATTTGTTGTCTTACTTGCTTCACGTCAGCTTCAGTTCTGAATTCTACGTTGTTAGTTGAGTTCATTAAACTTTGATTTAAAAAACGGCTTTTGTTAGTTTCAGCCTGCTGAATTTGTTGTTTTATTTGGTCAACTGATTGGTTCTTGTTTCGAATTTTTGGCATGGATTTCACCTCTTCAAATTAGTCTGTACAGAAGAGGTTTTATTCTTAAAAGCCGTGAATTTCATGCTTATTTCTGACATAGGTACATATTACAAAACCATAGTCATTTCAAACAATTCCCTCTTAAACAACCGTTTCTTTACTGCTTTGTCTGTTATAAACTATTAATCCCATTACGCCGCTGAGGAATAGTAAAGTGGAAGCCAAAACAAAAACAAACGCATAGGGAATGGTTTCCGACAGCCAGCCTGTCAACAACTGAGAAATTGGAACTGCCCCGAAAGCCGCTAGCGAAACGATACTCATCGTTCTGCCGAGCCTTGCCCTTGGAACATGGGCCTGAATCTTTGAAATGATGATGACACTTGATATACCATTCAAAATCCCTATGGCCGCTAAAGATAGCAACACGACCCATATGGAAGGAATAGCTACCAAAAACAAGAGCAGTCCCTGTATAAGTTCGAGCCAGTAAAACGAACGAAGTGTTTTATATTTTTGGTGTAATTTGGTAACAAACATCATGCCTATGACCGAACCAGCTCCAAAGGCAGCCAAGACGAATCCCATCTGTGAAGGTGCCAGATCGAAGCTTTCCTTTGAATATAGCGGTAATGCGATCTGCATTGGACCGACTACTACCAGTCCGCCCACTAAATCTACCAACAGTACTGTACGGAGCCACTTGGTTGTCCACACTTGCTGAAACCCATCGACGAAATCTTTCACAATACGCGAGTCTTCCACTTTAGGTGAGCTTTCCTTGTTAACGCTGACTTTAATCCCGGTGATAGCGCCAATCAAATAAGACATGGCATTTATGAGAAAACCAGCCTCTATTCCGTAGAGCCCCACCACTAATCCAGCAAGAGGAGGACCAATGAAGATGGCGGTTTGAGAGATTGATTGAACCCATGCATTGGCATTTTCTAAATCCCTTGTTTCTACGATGGAAGGAACGATGGTATTAAATGCCGGAAAGAAAAAGCCGCTTGCCACACCAGATAAAGAAAGTAAGAGGTAAAGCAGTGGAAATGACAAGGCATCAAAGAATAAAAATGAAATCAAAACGGTCAAAATCACAAACCGAGCGAAGTCTGAAATCCAAATAACGTGTTTCGCACTTAACCGATCAACTGCAACGCCTCCTACCAGCAATAGAAGAATACGGGGAAAGACCGAAAAAAATAGGGAAAGAGCCATTTGACTGCCGCTTCCACCCATCTCAAAAATCAAGTAAATCAGGGCGATCTGCTGGAATCCATCTCCTATTGTCGAGAAGGACTGTCCAAAGAAAAAATAGGCGAAATTCTTATTAGAGAATAGGCTGTTTTTAAATAGTCTTCTCATTGTTCTGTTTCTCTTTTCTTAGATTTTGGAGAAACTATATGAAAAAAACTGCTGAGCGTGTAGAATTTCCGATTATCTGTAGGTGTTTGTTTCATGGAAGAATTATTCATAATTTGATCGATAGCAGATAAATGCTCCTTAATAGAAGCTATTTCTTCGTCTGTTAACCACGCGTGTTCCTGAGTGATGAATGAGTTTGGAAGGAAACCTTCATGATAATCGACACTTTCGATGAGATTCCGGTAAGTTTCATGAAAAGTAGATTCGTAGAGCATATGTTCATCGGATTTGGCCAATTCAAGAGAAGGAGAAAGTCGGAATGAACGGGCTGAAGCCGTATAATATTTTTCGATGATGGATCCTTTTACTTCTTCTCTTGTAAGTCGAATAATGCCAGCGTTCTGGAGTTCCTTTACGTGAAAGTGCACTTTAGGTGCAGACTCTTTAAGGGCATTTGAAATTTCCTTATTTGTCATTTCATCAAACGTAAGAATGGTTAAAATACGCTGTCTTAGTGGATGGGATAGGGCATGCAGCTGCTCCGTTGTTTCAATAATCATTTCATAATTCATTTTATCGTCTCCTTTTGAATCTTTAATTAATATATTTTTATCGATAAATTATAATTTATAAACTAATTATATTTCCTTTTTTTAAAATTGCAACCTATAAATCTAAAGTTTCAGATTATTTCTATAGCTGGGTGAGGAATGTAAAAGATAAACTGAGTGAAACCACATTGGAATTTATAGCAAATATAGAATTAAAGGAGAGCATTCTGAACTTGCTTTTATTAGCATGTTCTAAAAAAGATAGTATGCATGGTTTTTTAGAGTGGATTTGGGATGTATCAGTTGGGAAGATATATTTGAGCAAGTTTCTACTTGGACTCATGAAGAGACAAATGACTTGCGTATATTAATGAATGGCGTTCAATATTGTTCAATTACTATCTTTACAGTATGGAGAAAAAAGTTTTAAAAGAGTTGTTTAATATATAGGATTAGCCAAAAGTACAGTTCATTATCATATGGTTAATCTTCGAACAGCTGGATTAGTCCGTGTACACGTCTATACCTAAGGCAGAGAAAGGTACAGCTTGAGAAATATAGCACTAAACAAATTTAACAGTGCTTTAACCAGCTACTTAAGTTTAGATAATTAAAGTTGGACTGAAGGTGATGAATGAGGGATTGAAAAATATGAAAGATTTATTTAGAAATCGTTCATTTGTCTTTATATTGCTGGGGTAAGCAGCAACCTCATATTATGTAATTTTATAACTAAACTACCATTTATTAACTCTTTAGGAAATAAAAATGATTGACCGAAACCTAAAACAATAGTACCTAATATCAGTAAATGAATCGGGGAGAACTTTTAAACAAGTAAGTGCCGATTTATATTTATAGTACTAGATATCAGCATAAATTAAGCCCAACACTTGCATGAAGTTCATTTTGAGCTCAAACTTGTTGGGCTTTATTTATATACTACTTATAGTAAAGACCGAATTGATTGCTCGATATCAATTATAGAAACATATGGCTCAAAACGAGCAACAACATTCCCTTTACGATCCACTAAAAACTTTGTAAAGTTCCAACGAATATTATTACCAATCAAATAATCTGGATAATGTTCTTGAATTCCATTGAATAACATTTTTTGTTGCATTGTATTTTTTTCAAATTCCGGTGCATCAACTTCATGTTTTAAATAATTAAATAAAGGATAAGTATTATCGCCATTCACATAGATTTTATCAAAAACCGGATAACTAACACCAAATTGTCCCTTACATTGGGCAGCTGTCTCTAAACCGTTTTCCGGATTCTGATTGCCAAATTGATCACATGGAAAAGAAAGAACTGTAAACCCATCTTGTAGGTACTTTTCATATAACTTCTGTAAGTCTTCGTACTGATATGTAAACTGACATTGACTTGCGGTGTTGCAAATTAGCATTACTTTATCTTTATAAGTTTGCATAGAGAGAATATCTCCGTTCGGCTTATGCATTAAATAATTATAAATACCCATTTAAATAATAACCTCCATTTATTGAAATAGTAGTATATAGGATTTACTATTGGTAATTAACATAGCGACTCTTCTTAGGACGTCATAGAACAATTATTATGATTTAGTGGAATAACATACACCACAATCAGGCCCAATTATGAATAAGTGTCTCTTTTCTTCACAACTTATGAGCGTTTTAATTAACAAGGAAAAAACCCACTCTTGGAGTGGTTTTTTTCTATTGCTTCTATTTCTCAGCTGTTCCCTTCAGCTGATGTAAAAGGTGCATAATTCTTTCGTTTATTTCATCCAATTCCTTTTTATTCATGCCAGTGGCGGCAAATAAGGAGTGCGGAACACACGATGCCTTCGCCTGTAGTGCTTTGCCAGCTTGTGTAATATGAATGTTCATGACTCGTTCGTCCACTGTGTCTCGGCGGCGCTCGATGAGACCGGCAGCTTCCATACGTTTGAGTAGCGGAGTCAGTGTACCTGTATCAAGATTAAGCACTTCACCCAACTCTTTAATTGTTCTTTGTGGCTTCTCCCACAGGGTAACTAGGACTAGATACTGAGGATAAGTGAGCTGAAGTTTATCTAGGTAAGGGCGATAAAGTCGTAAGATAGCCCGTGAACAGGCATACAATGAGAAACATAAGTGATCCTCTAATTCAAAATTATTCAGGTTATTCTCCATGGTTGCACCTCTAATGATTAGTATTTCTATCAATAATAATTTAACATACCTCCTAAATAATAAAAAGTATTTTGCAAAATTTAATTGTTGAAAATACTTTTAAACGAAGGTAAGATAAACTCGTAAAATAAGTTTTGCAAAATAAAATTTCGCAAAATATAAAATGAAAAAATGGAGGAATTTAAAGTGAGCAAAATTACAGTAGGATTTGAAAATGGTGCACCAATTGAGCTTCACATTGAGGATGTAGGATCTGGAAAACCAGTAGTGTTAATCCATGGTTGGCCACTTAGTGGGAGATCATGGGAAAAACAAGTACCAGCATTAATTGAGGCTGGTTACCGAGTAATTACGTATGATCGTCGTGGATTCGGGCAGTCTTCACAGCCATGGAATGGGTATGAATATGATACGTTTGCGGCAGACCTACACAAAATACTAGAACATCTTGATCTTCGTGACGTAACATTGGTTGGCTTCTCAATGGGAGGAGGAGAGGTTTCCCGTTATATCGGTACTTACGGAACAGAGCGTGTATCAAGAGCTGTACTAGCAGGGGCAGTACCTCCGTATCTTTACAAAACTGACGATAATCCGGACGGTGGATTTGATGATGCAATAATCAAAGGCTTACAAGATGGAGTAAAGGCAGATCGAATTGCATTCCTTGATAACTTTACGAAGAACTTCTTTGCATCTGGAGATAGAACGGATCTAGTAAGCGAAGAATTCCGATTATTTAATCGTGACATTGGAGCATTTGCTTCCCCAAAGGGTACAATAGACTGTATCGCAGCATTTAGTAAAACAGACTTCCGTGCTGACTTAGATAAGTTCAACGTACCAACATTAGTTATTCACGGTGATTCAGATGCCGTCGTTCCATTGGAAGTCAGCGGGCAAAAGGCGCATGAACGTATTCCGAGCAGTCAGCTTGTGGTAATTAAAGGTGGTCCTCATGGTTTCAATGTCACACATGCCGGAGAGTTCAACGCAGAACTCGTTCAATTCTTGAAAACTACTGAATCTGTTTCTCTATAACTACTATTCTTAAAGTAATCAATGAAGATACTAAATTACGAACCTTCATTGTTATTTTGAGATTTATATTTGAACCGTATGAGTACTAATGTAACCAATTATATTTGTTGATTGAAATTAATGGGTATAGCGTCGGAGAAAAAAAGCAGCTTTAGTTCAGGTGCTTTTAAGTATGTTAAATATCCTTAGGAAATGTAAAAAATTATGGCTCTGAATTTAAAAACGTTGGAAACGATGAGATATTAAGTGAATATACAATCGAACGTTCTTATAGTCATAAAGTTGTACCTTATAATAACGCGGGGGCAGAATGCATTTGAGACGGATTTAAAATATTTCATTTTACGTAACTGGTATTTCTTTGAATTACTTACAGTGCAGTGCCTTAATAAAAAAGACATTTCATTAACGGTTACTGCAAATGTTAAATGAGAAGGAAGGCATAGGTAAAGTAATTGGAGCCTATGCCTTTTTTTTGTTTTGAAAATGTATTGTATGTATTAATCATTTTTCCTTCCATTATTAAACGAATAAATTGCATTAGATTTTCCTTTTTATTTTTTAGCTCAAACATTGTGGGTTATTTAAAGTTAGAAAAAAGGATTTGACGCCTCCATCTTACAAGTATAATCTAAAATAGGATTACACTTGGAGGATGGAGGAGCAAGATGAAGAAAGTAGATTGTAAAATATCGGATGCAGAGTGGATCGTAATGAAGGTTTTGTGGGAAGAAGCTCCATTAACTTCTGCGAAGGTAATAGAGTTAGTAAGGCAGTAAGTTTTCATAAGTAATGGAGTCCGAAAACAATTCATTCATTAATAAATAGACTTGTAAAAAAAGGAGCCTTAGGTGTAAATAAGGAGAAGCCTCTTTATGAATATTATCCTTTGGTAGATAAAAGATACTGTATATTGGATGAAACAAGATCGTTTATTCAAAAGGTATTTGATGGTTCTATCGACCTTATGCTCGCCAATTTTATAAAGGAAGAGAAGATTTCTGAGAAGTAAATAAAAGAACTGGAACGATTGCTTAATAAAGAAAATAACAAGTAAAAGGCAGGGATTGATGTATAGATTTATCTGCAATATTTAAAGAAGTCTTATTACTTTCGATTATGGGTAGTATTTTATAATTGGTAATATTTTCTAATAATGATATTTTTATACAAAACTTAGTGCGAAGCTTCATTATAATATTTGGGTTCTGCTTGTACTTAGGCTAATATTGCCATTAGACATTCAAAGTCATTTTATCTTTATGAATTTTATTCCAATTGAACAGAAGGAACTTAATCCTCATTTTATAGCAGAACAATATGTTCCTAACATAATACTTGAAAAAGTGTGAAAAAAACTTCATAAAAGCTTATAACGAAAAGATAGAAAGGGAAAAGGGAGTATGAAAAGACAAAGAAAATCTCGAAATAAACTACTTATTTTTGCGATTCTATTTTTAATTTTTGCCTTAATCATTGGCGTTATTTATTATGCAATCAAAGAAAATAGAAGCGAACAGACGACGCAAGGTAAAGTAAGTCCAACTATTACTCAACCTTCAAATAAAAATACAGTGGATTCGAAGGATGATCAGAATTTAAATCTTGAGAAATTAGTAGCAGAAACTTTCTCTTTGTCTAAGGAATGTAAGGTTCCCAATATTCCTTTTGCTTCCGGTAAAACAGAACAGAAGGAAGTAAACAAAGAGTGGGGAAAATCAGACCATATTTCGGAAACTGCTAAAGGCAGGTATGAAGAATACAAAAGTCATCATTCTACAATCGGTTATACCGATCAGACTGTAAATGACATACGTTCTTATGATTCTGAACTACAAAATATTCCTTTTAATAAAATTACGAAAATTGGTGGAGAACCCGATGCGATTCGATACTATAAAGATTCAACTGTTGACCAAATGATCCTTGTCTATCATGCAACGGCCTCTACTGACTTATTGTGGGTTTTACCAGTAAAAACAGAACTGGAGCCAAATCCTAAAGTTCACCATATATCACTCTATAGTCAGGTTGAAAAAACACCAAAACAAGCCCAAGATGAAAAGAGCACAAATCAACAAGCAGGAGTAGGGAAACAAACGAATCTCCAAGAAAATCAAAGCATTTCAGAAGTAATATCTAAAATGAGCTTAGAAGATAAAATTGGGCAAATGATTCTTGCTGGGGTTTCCGGGACTACAATGGATGCAAACGCAAAACAATTAATAAACCAACTCCATGTCGGGGGAATTATTCTCTACAAATATAATTTTGACACACCTGCACAAACCATTAAACTTGTGAATCAGCTGAAAGCTAAAAATAGTTCGAATCTTCCGCTTATACTAGGTGTTGATCAAGAGGGTGGACGTGTGACAAGATTGCCAGGTGAACTTGAAAACTTTCCACCAAATAAACAGATTGGACAAGTAAACAATCCTGATTTTTCTTATAAAGTCGGAAAACTCTTAGGCCATGAATTAAAAGAATTTGGTTTAAATCTCGATTTTGCGCCTGTTCTTGATATTAACAGCAATCCAAATAACCCAGTAATCGGGGATCGATCATTTGGGAACAATCCAGAAATCGTAAGTAAACTTGGGATTCAAACAATGAAAGGGATACAGTCTCAAAACGTCATCACGACAATTAAGCATTTTCCTGGTCACGGAGATACATCAGTTGATTCTCATCTGGACATTCCAATTGTAAATAAAAGCCTAAATCAACTTAAAGAACTAGAGTTAATCCCGTTTGAACGTGCGATTAATCAAGGAGCAGATGTTGTGATGGTGGCTCATATCTTATTGCCTCAATTAGATAAAACGAATCCAGGGACCATGTCAAAAGCTGTAATGACGAATCTTCTTAGAAAACAACTAGGCTTTACAGGTGTAATCATGACTGACGATATGACAATGGGAGCCATAACGGGACATTTTGATATTGGTAAAGCATCTGTAGAATCAGTTAAGGCTGGAAGCGATATTATTTTAGTAGGGCATGACTATAATAATGTTGTAAAGATTATCTCCTCTTTAAAAGATGCTGTTAAAAATGGAGAAATTTCTGAACAAAAATTAAATGAAAGTATAGAAAGAATAATTCAACTAAAAAGGAAATATAGCATTAACGATACGAAAGTAGAAAACCCCAACATTAATGAAATAAATAAATCAATCAATAGTCTTTTAAATAATTATTTACATTAATTATTCATATTAGTTTGTGGTAAACTTTATAATATGAACGGGTGCTTTAGTTAAACATTCGCTTTATGAAGTATACATTCTTTTTTATAAAATGAACTGATATGAAAAATAGCCCCTTTTTTGACAAATATTTGTTCAAAAGAGGGGCTATGATTTTCTGTATGTTGGTTTATAACGAATTTAACAAGCCAATATGGTTGTTCTTCGGTGAATTGACCTCACTGGAAACAGGATATGCGCATCGACCAATGCAGCATCAAATGCATTAACATCCTCTTTAATATATCTTTCTGGTGCAAGTAAGGGTTTAACCATTCCTTTTAATCATATCTTGTTAATATGTCAGGCATCCTATTAAGATTTTCTCTTACTAATGAGTTCGCTTCAGTCGTAAGAATAGTACAGAATGAATTTTTTGCGATTTGAATTTTTCCATGCTTCCCACAGACCGGCAACTCAGTCAGTATGGTCAAATGAAAACGGTGAAACGGTTTATGTCGCGTAAGTGTGATATTAAAAGTTACTGCATTATTGGTAGCTTTTTTATTATGTCTAAAAAGGAGGAAGTTTAATGGAGCGTAAAAAATTAAAGGAAATTGCAGAGTTATATGGTGCAAGTCTTTCGTTGGAGCAGGCACTTAGCTCGTGCTTATTATTATTGATTTGGTGGTAAAGAAGGGAAAAAGGGGGCATAAAGTATGGATTTTTCAATTGGTGAATGGGTGAGCTTTCAGCATAAACTAGGCTTTGTTTTAGTGGGAGATATGAAGAAAGGAAAATGTCTCGTACAGTTTGGACTACAGGAAGAAGTCGAGATGAAGTGGATTCCTGTAGAACAGCTGTCGTCTCGCGAAAAGGTTCGTTTATTAGAAGAAGATATAGGGGATTTGCAAAACTTAGCGATTCAACTAGAAGATGAGGAGTGGTATCAGGAGCTTGAGAGTAGGGTGTATAAGTAAAAATAGCAAAATGAAAAGAAGCAGCCTGAATCTGCTTCTTTTTAGATAGCATAAATCGATAATTTTGAAATATAGGGAATATAGATTTGTTTGTTTCCTTTAGGAGATAGTAATGTTAAAAAGGATTATTACTGTGATTTGGTAGATATCGACAACGAGCACATTTTTGGCACATTGTTAGAAAGTGCTTTTAAATAGGTGAACAAGATGAAACAGGTACTTGATTACATTGTGCAGTTAAAGTCACCAGCGAAAAGCTTTGTGGAGCAGCGTACGTATTTTTCGTGTACGCCAGCTGCTGAAAAAGGTGTTGCTTATCAGGCAATGGACGTCGTGCAGGTAGAGCATTACTTTATTGTGTCCTTGTGAATGAAACGAAGAATGTACACGTTCCTGCAGCGGATCTGATTGGCTTTGAATTTGACCACGTATTATTAGTGACGGATGAAGCTGAACAGGCGATTGCTATTGCGAAAGAGCAATATATGAATGAGTAATTGCTACAACAGAGTGAGCGGTTTTAAAGCATACGTTCAACAGTTATCACCCGTAGAGCTAGAGCCTAAAAAAAAAGCGATTTTAACATGCAATGAGGAAAAGCAGCGTGCCTTGTATGATGGTGACCGTAAGTGTTGCTTCAGCCCGTTTTGCCCTTTATGTGAGGCGAGACGGCAGGTACTTGATGTAATCAGTTTACCGGAAATTACGTCTGAAAACTTTACCTTATTCAATAACAGCACCCTTCTCCAAAAGGTACTGAAGTCTTGCTAAATCGTTAGAAAGAAAAATAATTCAATTGCTTTATGTTTTAAGTGGTAGAACGTTACCAAACATGATTTGGGGACATTATTTTGTATGCGATTGTATGAAGATAATCACTCATAAAATTTATCATAAAGATTTGAGAAACAATTTTCCGCAGGTAATATTTAAGAGCGTTTTCCAGCTAAAGGGTGCTTAGTGTAACGAGGATTTAAAAAAGTATGCAATATAAACACCTGACAAACGTTCCAAAATACCCTCAAGTCCCGCACTGAATGGGATATGAGGGTATTAATATATATTTCTTTGTGTTGAATCTACATGGCGGGTTTAATGACCAGTTCACTTACATCGACATATTCAGGCTGTTCTAGTGCATAGACAATCGCACGAGCAATCGTCATGGCTGGCAGCGTGGTACGTCGGTATTCCCTCATCATTTCTTTTGCCTCTTGATCAGTAATGCTCTCAGCTAGTTCTGATTCCGTTACGCCCGGCGATACAAGGGTCACACGGATGCCTTGCCCTGCTGTCTCTTGCCGCAATCCATCTGTTATGGCACGTACGGCATACTTGGTTGCGCAGTAGACAGCTGCTGTCGGAGTTACTTCGTAGGCACCGGTGGAAGCGATATTGATAAAATGTCCGAAACCTTGCTTTTTCATGAGTGGAAGACCTGTGGCAATGCCATGAAGAACACCTCGAATATTGACATCAATCATTCGATTCCATTCCTCGATCTTCAATGCTTCCAGTGAAGAGAGGGGCATCACACCGGCATTGTTAATAACAGCGTCCACTCGGCCGAAATGACTTTGGGCTACTTCCATAATCGCCTCCATCTGTGTCAGTTCGGTTACATCGAGCTGTTGAACGACTACAGAACCACCATCCGACTGAATGTCAGATGCCAATGCCTCCAGTCTTTCTGTACGTCTTGCCCCGATGACCACATGAACACCCAAGCTTGCGAGCAGTCGAGCTGTTGTTTCACCAATTCCGCTGCTTGCTCCCGTAATCACCACTACTTTTCCATTAAGTATAGACATTATTCCTTGCTCCCTTCATGATCTTCTTCCAAATAAAGCACCATACCGGCATGATAAAGCACACCGTCGACAAAATCACCATCAGCTGTAAAGCCTGTATCATCGACATATTCGATATGGTTGCCTTCGATGGTATAGCTGCCTTGATAGGCGCTTTTGCGGTTTCCACGGGCCTCATCATATCGCCCGTTCGGTAGCAGCTCGTGTCGAATATAGCCGTCCGCGGTAACCCACATACCTGCGTATAGATGAGAATTAACATATTCTGATTTCATTTCATAATCTCCTTTCACAATTAAACAATGGATCGCACCTGGATTTGGGCAGGACTGAAATGTAAATAGAGTGAACAAAAGTGCCCATATTAGCTGATTAATCAATTCTATCCCTCCAATTGAAGTGTCTGACCATAAATTCATTATGAACCTTAAGGGCAAAGGGGAGGTAGTCGGTATTTATATAATAATTGCCTAATACTCCAATAAAATATAATATAGTGAATAAAGAACCCTTAAGTGTTACTGCAAAAAATGGAGGAACTGCCTATGGAGAAAATCACAGAATTAGCAGCGTTGATTGAGAGAAATGCAATGATGGATGGAACGTATGAAACAGCTATACCCGGCCTACGATTTATTCGTACTTCTCGGATTTCTGAGCCAGTTTACTCAGTTTATGAGCCTTCTTTATGCGTTGTAGCTCAGGGAACAAAATTGGTCATGCTCGGTGAAGATAGCTATCAGTACGATTCGGTCAGTTATTTGACAGCGTCTGTTCATTTGCCAATCACAGGGCAGGTTGTGATGGCTTCATCTGAAAAACCGTATTTATCTGTAAGTTTGCAGCTTGATATGCAGCAGATTTTCGAAGTCGTTCAATCTTCAAGCGAAGTGATTTCCGATGATTCCACAGTACGCGGACTCGTCATCAGTCATATCAATGATTCCCTCCTGGAAGCGGTATTACGGCTTATACGACTGCTGGAGACTCCACAGGATATACCAGTACTTGCCGCAAGTATAAAACGGGAGATTATTTACCGGATTTTACAAAATGATGATAACTATTCTTTAAAGCACTTTGCGCTTGTAGGGAGTCAGGCTCAGCGAATCGCAAAGGTAATTGGGTTATTGAAACGTGAATTCGCTAAGCCTTTAAAGGTGGACGACTTAGCGAAAGAGGCGAGGATGAGTGCGTCCTCCTTCTATAGCCATTTCAAGGAAATCACAGGTATGAGCCCCATCCAGTATCAAAAACAGCTTCGACTACAGGAAGCACGCCAATTACTTTTAACTGAAAGCTTGGAAGCGGCTGAAGCGGCATTCCAGGTAGGCTATGAAAGTCCATCGCATTTCAGCCGGGAATACAGCCGTAAGTTTGGCTTATCTCCAATGAAAGACATCCAACGTTTGCGGGAAAAGCTTTTGCATCAGAAGTTAGATGCTATGAGTTAATAGATAATTAAATATGAGGTGAATTTATTGGATAATTTATGGCGAAATGGTGTCCGGGAAACGATCATAAGTGCGCTTTAAAATTTGCCTCATAAATGATGAAGTTGTATATTTAAATTGTTAATAACAACACTGATTAACGATAATAGGAACAATCACGTTAAATTTGTGGTTTTTCTGAAAGGGAAACATTTAGTTGGAATTAAAAGACAAGGTAGTGATTATTACAGGTGGTGCTGACGGTATTGGCGCTGGTATGGGGCGTGCAATGGTAAAAGAGGGAGCAATTGTTGTGGCAGTTGACCGAAATCCGGAAGCCGGCGCAAACGTTTTGGCAGATTTACAGCAATACTCACCACAATCTAGCTTTATTGAATTTAATTTAACAAAGCATGATCAAATAAAAAATGTAGTGGAACAATTTGTCGAATAGTAAGGTCGTTTAGATGTGTTAGTGAATAATGCACACGCTTCTAAACAAATACCATTCCTTGAAACAACACCAGAACATTTGGCATTGTCAATGGATACAGGCTTCTACCCTACATGGTATTTAATGCAAGTAGCGATTCCACATCTAAAGAAAACACATGGTAATATTATTAACTTGTATTAGGGGCCGGGTTAAAAGGACATAAAACACAAGCTGCCTATGCAACAGCGAAAGAAGCGATTCATGTTATTACGCGCGTTGTTGCAAGTGAATTTGGTGCAGATGGCATTACAGTGAACTTGATTTCACCTATCGCCAATTCAGAGGGTGTACAGGCATGGGCAAAAGCACAGCCGGATTATTATCAAGGGGTACTTGCAGGTATTCCGATGGGTATATTCGTTGATCCAGAACAAGATATCGGACGTGCTGCAGTCTTTTTAGCTTCAGAAGACTCAAAATATATAACAGGTCAAACATTTTTGGTTGATGGCCGCTCGATCATGCTCCATTAATACCGTAAATTAAATAGATAACATATACAAAGAGCTACGCCTATCCTTCAATATATAGGCATAGCTCTTTTAGATTTATGCGAAGCAGTATCCGAAATAATTTATGCTAATTTAGCATGTTTACCATATAAGAAATGACGTAATAGAAAACAATAGTAAAAAGTCCGTGGATACCGATAGTGTGAAACTAGTGGAATAGGAAAAGAGGATTTCGGCGCTAAACCGGGTTCTCTTTTTTGCGGTTATAGGGGGCTTTACCTCCGACATTAATCAGGAATCACAAAATAGGGAATACCCGAGGAAAATAAAATTTAAAAAGTTTGTAACGAAATAAAAGGTCGCGGTATTAATACTACGAACAGTATGAAAGTGAGGGCAGCTATGAATAAGCTTGAGGAACAATATAAAGAAATCCATCCGAAACTCTATTCGTTTTTTTATTCCAGGACAGGTAATCGGATGACGGCTCAAGATCTTTGCCACGATACCTTGTATGAGGCATGTAAAAGTATCGGCTCTTTTAGCGGACAATCCACCTTGTCGACTTGGGTGTTCTCGATTGCGACGAATTTATTAAAAAAATATTACCGGAAAAACAAGTATCAGCAAAGCTTAATGCAAAAACTCGCAACGATTCCGGAGACTAACATCCATTCACTGGAAGAATTAGCTGAAATCCATGAAGACACAAGAATCCTTTTACACCATATTTCGAAACTGGATGATGCCTCAAGAGAAATCGTATTGCTGCGCATTTATGGAGAACTGAGTTTTGCAGAAATTGGTCTTTTGATCGGCAAGTCAGAAAACTATGCACGGGTGACGTTTCACCGGCTGAAATTAAAGATCCAAAAATTAATGGAGGTGACTTTATGAATAAAGAATGTGCGATTATACAAGACCTTTTACCTTTATATGAAGAAGATTTGCTTCAGCGAGAGACAGTTCAGTTTGTCGAGGAACACTTGAAAAGTTGCCGGCAATGCCGCCAGATTGCAGAACAGTCTCAAATTCCGCTGCCTGCCGAAGTAGCAGCACATAGCGGGGGTTCTAAAAATATGATTCGGAAAATCACGCTGAAGTTAACAACCATACAGATTTTCTTTGTCGCCATTGCCTTTATATTAGCAATGAGTACGACGATTACGAATGATAATAGTGGCTTTATCTTAACCTATGCTTTATTGGGCGCCATTACTTATCTGTTTTACCGTTCAATTGTTATTGTGGTCCTGCTTGCGGGCATACCGAATTTCATATGGAACTGTCTGCTGTATATGACGGACTGGTTCGGTAAATTTTATGCTCAAAGTTTTTCGGAAGCCCTTTCCATCGCACTTACAACTTTAATTATTCATTTAATATTTACCTTTATTGGAATTATGATCGGTTTTTGCATTCTTAAAATAAGAGAGGAAAATGATTGATGAAAAAGAAAATGCTATACAGCGGATTCGCTGTTTTACTAGTTGCAGCTCTCGTATTCGCTTACCTGCAAATGAGCGGAAATACAATGGATAAATACAAAGCAAAGGAGAGCCTGAAAACATTTCTGCAGCAAACATATCCCAATATGGACTATGAGATTAAGCGTTCGGTAGGGTATGGGTGGACGGATGGCACGTATCGTTTTGAAGTAGTGAAAAAGGACTTAATCGCAGTTGAAACTACCTATTCATTTTATGTCTCCGCTTTTGAACCATATGAAGTTTTTAGCGATACTATTCATGAAGCCAACATAGACAAGGAGGCTTCCCAAAAGTTAAACGAGGAGGCAGAACAGTATATTTTAACGCTGCTTCAGGGAAAAGTTCCGCAAGTTGATTCGGTGGCTACTAATGTGGAAGTATACAACAATGTTGCCGAGGCATGGACGCCGCAGTTCAAAACACCCAAGCCGATGCTCATTATACTGGAAATAAAAAAATGGAACCTGACAAAAGAACAAATGTTGAAGCAATGCAAGACCGTGCAGGATCTATTGAATAAGGCATCGATTGATTATTATCTAACAGAGGCGGGCTATCGAAGTGTAGTGAATGGAGAAGAAATTTATGAGTATGTCAGCTTTACTCCAGACCAGGAATTGACATTGGATGATGTAAATTAAAGCGAATCCACATAGCATTCAGTGTTTTTTGAAGGCTTGGTTCCAAAAGGTTGGTAGTTATTTAATTATCGGGCGTATTCCGGTAGGGCTGTTGTAAGTTCGATTTCATTTACCCACCTTGGATGTATCGCTTCCACATGTTGTTGAAAAGTATTGGCAATTCTTGGTGATGATACTTTGTCAATAAGCCCCAAAATATGAAGGGTCAAAGTCAATCCTTGGGTCAATGCCAAACTGTTTAAAAAACTGTTGAATTGCTGGAGTTTTATGAACAATTGCTTTTCATAGTAAGCACAATTTGAACAGCCACAATGTTCTTTTTCAGAAATTAGAGGAAGTTCCTTATATAATTCTTTTGTTTTCTGAATATCTACATTCACAATTTGCCCCTTTAAAATAAATTGTTTCATTTTTAACGCACTTTCCTTCTTTTAAAAATCCACTTTATTATACTAATTAAAGAATATTCCCAAACCGACGTTTGGGAATATCTTTTATAAAGCTCTTTTTCTTAAAAAATCTCTTATATACGGGGTACAGACAGCAAAAAGGAAAAATTGTACGTTAAGACCAGCAACCTTGATATAACAGCAAAAGTACCAATAATGTTCGTTTATGGTGCTTTATTGAATAACAGTTTAGATTTACAAAAATGGCTCACTTATAGCCCGAAAACCCATTCCCAAAAATAAAGTCCCTTAAATTAGGGAGAGATTCGTTTTTGGGAATATCTTAGCATACAAAATTACCGAAATGTTGGCGATACCCCATGCTGGGCGCACACAAAAAACACCTTACATATAAGGTGTTAAAAGGAAGCTTCTTCTGGTGGTACGATTTCGAATTCATCATCTGCATAAACTTGCTCCGCATTATGGGTTCCCCATTGACAGAGCTCCTGCAAGATAGGATTAAGAGATTCTCCAAGTTCAGTAAGTGAATATTCAACCTTCGGCGGTACTTGATTATACATTTTTCTGCTCACAAGTGCACTGGCTTCAAGCTCTCTAAGTGTTTGAATCAGCATTTTCTGAGTTATATTTGGGATAATGCGCTTTAATTCACTCGTTCTCTTTGGTCCACCCATTAAAAAGTATAATACAAGGCCTTTCCATTTTCCGCTAATAACTTCCATTGTCATTTCAAAACCACAACTAAATTTTTTCATGTCTAAACCCCTCTATTACGATATTGTTACTTTTTAGTTAGTATATAACGAAAAAGTGGGTACTTCCAATAATATATGTTATAGATGGATAATGATAATATACCTTGTAAGGTGCTTTTCAAGTACTTAAAGGTACTAGATACTAGACATAAAACAAAATTAACTCAAAAGGAGTGTTAAGTATGGGGAAATTTGAAGGTAAAATAGCGCTTGTAACAGGTGGAACAAGTGGGATTGGTCTTGCTACAGCACAAAAATTTGTAAACGAAGGTGCATATGTTTATATCACAGGACGTAGACAAAACGAACTTAATAAAGCTGTTAACCAAATTGGCAAGAATGTAACCGGTGTTCAAGGTGATATTTCTAAGCTTGAAGACTTAGACAAACTATATGACATTATAAAGCAGGAAAAAGGTAAGTTGGACATTCTTTTTGCTAATGCAGGCACCGGTTCCTTCCTTCCATTAGGTGAAATTACTGAAGAGCAGTTTGATAGAACGTTTGACATTAACGTTAAAGGAACCATCTTTACTGTTCAAAAAGCGTTATCACTATTCCCTGACAAAGTAGGTTCTATTATTGTAACGGGCTCTACTGCTGGATCAATTGGCAACCCAGCGTTTAGTGTATATGGAGCATCTAAAGCAGCATTAAGAGCACTAGTCCGCAACTGGATTCTTGACCTAAAAGGTACTGAAATCCGTGTAAATGTGGTTAGTCCAGGAGGTATTCTTACACCTGCATACGATGAGCTTTTTGGTGATGCACTTGAAGAGGTACTGGAAAATAGCAGAAATACTGTTCCAGCTGGAAAAGTAGGGACACCTGAAGAAGTAGCTAACGCTGTATCTTTCCTTGCTTCAGACGAAAGCAGTTACTTGACGGGTGTTGAATTGTTCGTAGACGGTGGGCTAGCACAGGTTTAATTTAACAGCAGAGATTACAAAGGGGGAATATTACGGATGACTAACAATACTAATCAAGTTGTTCTAAACATTCGTTTCAAAGTTAAACCAGGTAAAAAGGAAGTCTTTCGAAATTCACTTTATTCACTTGTTGAAGTGATGTCGAAAGAACCTACCTTTATAAATGCTATTATATGCGATGATATTGAAAAGCAGGATGATCTTGTGATTTATGAAATCTGGCAAGGTACAAAAGACAGTTGGTTACAGGAAGAATTGCCAAAGCCTTATCGGAAAAAATATGAGGAAATTCTTGGTGATCTACTTGAGGATAGAATTATAAGTTATTTAATCCCAAACGGAGAATGGGGAAGTAATTTAACGAATGGATCAAGAACAAGCTTAGCAAGCCTAAAAGCCTCTATATCAACGGTTTAAGTAACTTGTATAAAAAAGGCACAAACGCTGTTATAAAGTGTACCCTTTGTAAAGGACATTTTGAAAAAGGTTAAGCAACTTGTTGAAGTTGCTGTCTGTATTTTGCAGGTGGCAGCTTTTTTTAATTCCACTGGCCTCGATAATGATTATAGCACGTCATATAACTCTTAATCGCTTGTTTTACATCTTCTAATGTTTCACATCTTTTAAATTTGTTGCATCCTTAAAATGAACAAAGAATGATTCTTGAAGTTAATTATTCAAACAGTTTCCCATGACGTTGACTGACCTAAGCTCATTTTCTGTATGAGAGGCTTGTATAATGGAAGCTCTAATCGGAATGGATAAACGCATCCTTTGCTAAATGCACGGGGGCTCTTTACAGAAGAACAGATGAATAAGATGGGGCAGGATCCAAACGTATATTTATGTGGCTGAAGCGGCCATCACATATACACCTGCATTTAAGCTGGAGGGTATCATTGCCAATAGTCGACCTCTCAGTCGAGTAGCCAATGGGGTTTTCACCCAAAGGAAAGTTGATTCCAAAGAAAGGGCTGTTTTATAGTTAGTGGTGAACTTTGCTATGCTTCTAAAACTGATATGTAAATAGCCCTTTAATACTTAATTGGGTTGGAATAAAAATCCACTTCAAAATTAAAAGAAAAAAACAACACATCATCCCCAATACAAATTTTCTATTTGAGTAAACTAAACAAACAATTTAGCTCTAAACAGGAAAGAAAGATAGAAAATTTGTTGGAAAAACAAAAAAGGGCCTCTTTTCTTATAGGACCACATTTTGAGAAAAATAAATACTTATGCAACTGCGGTAGAGCACTAGTAAAAAAATACAAAGTCTCTAATTTAGTGACTTTGTATTATTCTATAATCGTATTTGACTCGAACATATTTTTTCGAATAGATATATATAGCCAAAGATCACCGAGTAATTATGCTTGATTCTAATGTTTTAAAGCAGAACTATAAGTTTGAATTTTATCCATTCTTTCTGGGCTGAGGAGGAAGATTTCTTCCCCCTATTTTACCAAGGCACAACTCCATGATCATCAAAAAAGCCACCAGTTGGACCATCACTATTTATTGTGGCAAGTTTCACAACAATGGAAGCTGCTTGTTCGACTGAACGATAGCCACTGTTACCGTTTAAATCGGTAGCTGTAAATCCAGGACAAACTGAGTTGATTTTAATAGGAGAACCACTTAATTCTTTAGCAAAGAAAACGGTTAAAGAGTTTATAGCCGTTTTGGAACTATTGTAGGCGAGCGAATTCACGTTATAAAATTCCGATGTTGGGTCAGAATTTAAGGATAAGGAACCTAATCCGCTAGAAAGATTAACAATTCTTCCTGCAGAAGAGTTTCTGAGCAATGGAAGCATAGCTTTAGTGATAGAGAATGCGCCGAAAACGTTCGTTTCATATGTACTCTTGAGAACGGCAAGTTCCAGTTCACTTGGGGGTATATTACCTTCTAAAAACACTCCGGCATTATTAATTAAGACATCAAGCAATCCATACTCTTGTTCAATTTGTTTTACAGCGGAGTCAACAGAAGTGAGGTTTGTAACGTCAAGAACCACTGTTTTAGCTTTAATCTCCTCCTTTTCCAATAACGTTACCGCCTCAAGTCCTTTTTTTCATTTCTTGATCCTAATAATATCTCATATCCCATTTTTCCTAATTGTCTAGCTGTCTCAAAACCAATACCTTTGTTACCACCTGTAATTAATACAATCTTTGATTTATCCATAAAATGTCCTCCCTCTTCATTTTCTTTAAACTATTCATGTACAACATGCATTAATATCTCATTATGACGATTAGGTTTTACATGTTACCCTGATATGGACTCCTTTCATTTCTGATATATTAAATATAGTGAAAATGATTGATACATGTAAGTACGCACATTTTTGTAACTTAATTAAGGGGTGGCAATATGGGATATGGGTTAAAAGGATATGGCGATTGCAGTGAAGAAGTTATAAAAGCTTGCCCAATTGAGATGGCTCTAAATCTGATAGGTGGAAAATGGAAAGGTATAATTATCGATATTTTATCCACTAAATCGGTCAGATTTAATGAACTTAAACGATTAATACCAGGGGTTTCACAAAGAATACTAACTTTGCAACTTAGGGAACTTGAAGCGGACGGAATAGTGAAAAGGACGGTAGATGATACTGTCCCACCAAGGGTAGAATACTTCTTAACCGAACAAGGAAATGAGTTATTATCTATTATTAATTCCTTAAGAGTATGGGTACAAAATCACCAATCTAAATCTTGATAACAATGACAAAAAGGGAGAGTTCCCCCACGTAATTTTATATAAAATTCAGACAGCATCTTTCTGTTGTTCACTTAATTGCTTAGCATGTATATTTTAAAGCTTCTAATTGTCTATAAATATAATTATAGTAATAATAAAAAATACTTAAATAAAAGGAACTATTCACTTGAGGTATAAGTAATCGAGAGTCGTGAGACATTGCGAGTGCCCGGAAACTGTCGTTGACAAGGTAGAACTTATACTTTCTACAATCATTAAAGTCCTATTAGAACCAGAACTCGTATGGAGAGTTTCATTATTAGCAGTGCTATCGAGCAGGTGCATTACAACTAAGAGCTGAAATGTTAAGTTGTATAGAGATAAGATTAAGATAGACGGTAAAGATATGTATAAAATTCGGAACTCTTAATAGTAGATAAAGTTATTCAACAATCTGACAATTTACCATAATAAGGAAAGTTCATTTTTCATTAAAGGGCCATTAATGGAATAAAAGTTGTAAAATAATCATGATCTAATACAATTAGGAGGGAGGCTATGATGATAAGACTTTTAAATCTACAAGATGTCGAGAACTCAAATAAGAGTCAGAAACCTCATTCGTTTAAACGTTCCGTATGGAAAAGCTTATGAGTGGGGAAATACCCGAAAAGGGTTCTTGCGTATCTCAAATAGCCCCATATTACACAAAACCCTCGGCAATTCCTATTGAAAAAGCCAAGGGCTGTAAAGTCAGCAAGTTCGATATGATACTTTGCGTTATTCAACTTAATTGAACTGCCGTATACAGAACCGTACTTACGGTGGTGCGAGAGGACGGGAGTCTTCGTACTCGATTGTCAAAGACTCCTAGAATCTTGATTTTCCAAAATAAAGAACTAAGTTCAAATATATCAATATTTACTTTAAAACGTTTAGAGCAATCTTGGCAGCCTGCTCAATTAGTGCATCATCAAATTTAGCATCCTCCGAATCATGGCGGGACATAATCGCAATGACGATGGGTTCTTTGTTTGGTGGCCAAACAACTGCGATATCATTTCTAGTTCCGTAATATCCAGCTCCACTCTTATCACCGACCTCCCAACCTTCAGGTGCGCCTTTACGAATGAGAGTATCCCCTGTAGCATTGCCCTTTAGCAAATCGATAAACATTTCACGCTTAACATCGGAAAGTAAGTCACTGAGTGCAAAAGCCTGTAGACTGGTAGCAAGAGCTTTTGGTGTGCTAGTGTCTCGAGAATCTCCTGGGGTGAATGCATTTAAATCTGGTTCAAAGCGATCAGCCTGGGTAACGGTATCACCTATTTGACTTAATGCTTGTTCAAAACCTTCTGGACCTCCGATTGCCTCAAACAAGAGGTTTCCTGCTGTGTTGTCACTGAATCGAACTGCCGCCTCACTTAATTCCAAAAGGGTCATTCCAGTATCCACGTGTTTCTCTGTAATCGGAGAATAGGGAACTAAATCATCCTCGGTATAGGTAATTACTTCCTTAAGATCTTCCAAAGAGTTTTGCTGCAGTAAGATGGCTGCAGCTAATGCTTTGTAAGTAGATGCAAAAGCAAAACGCTCTTCTGGTCGATATTCAATCGTCTGATTCGTGCCCGTATCAATCGCATAAATACCAATCTGAGCATCAAACTCATTCTCGAGTTCAGCAAATTTTTCATCTGTTTTTGTAATTTGTTTCACTTCGTCCTCCTCTTTTGACAGATTATTAGTCGAACTGTCTTTATCTACGCAAGCTGAAAGTGCCATCACTGCGACTAACAGCATCATAAGTCGTGTAAAGTAGTGCATGCTGCGTTTATGTTTATATGTTTTGTTCAAATTGAAAACCTCTTTCTAGTATTAATTCATCCAATATATAACTGGCCACTTTTTACCTAGCAATGATGAAGTAGTCTTAATAGCCAATCTATACCTCCCTCTAAATCATTAGACTACAACTGTAATCCAATATTACAATTGTAGTCTGTAAAATGTCAATCCTTTTAAACTAAAAAATATTTGCACTTCCTTTTAGGAAAGTTCATAAAGACCCTCCAGCACCAATGCTGTTTGATTCAACACTTTTTCAAAAATCAATAAATTGATAAACTAATAATGAGGTGTTAAAATGAAATGTCATAAAAATGTAAAGTGGATTAGGAAAATAAGTAAGTGATTATTTTTATTGAGGTAGTTGTAACTTACAGAGGGAAATCTAGGAGAGTAAATCATGACAATGATACTTCGGAAAATGGAGGTAAAGAAGTATGTTCTTAACACATTTTGTCACAAGTTTTATTGTATCCTCTATTACTATAGCAGTTATTTTGCTTATTAGGAGATTATTCTCTGAGCAACTTTCAGCAAAATGGCAATACAATCTATGGTTTTTATTGATAATCGCAATGACGCTTCCATTTATACCGAAGCAGTTGATTCATTTTGAAAATCATTTTAATTTATTCAATGTAAAACAAATCAATAGTGTTGGCGACTCTACTCTCAGGGCCACTGAAGTTTCTAGGCTCGATAATGTAAATTGGATGCAGGACTTTACGGTATCTGTTCATCATCTTGAACTGAATTTCTTGAATGTCGGATTAGCCAGTATTTGGATTGTAGGCATGCTTGTTATGGCTTTTCTGTTCCTACAGGCAGGGGTCAAAATAAGAAATATTAAAATAACGACTACAATCTTGAAAAACAGAGACATTTTACATGTATTTGAACGATGTAAGGATCAGCTAAAGATATCTAAACCTTTAATTGTAGGAGAATCACCACTTGCCATATCTCCAATGATATTCGGTCTGTTTAAAACATATGTTGTGCTGCCGCTGGATCTTGACGAAAGGATGTCTATAGAAGATATTAAATATATTTTGATGCATGAACTGCATCATTATAAATACAAAGATATAGCAACGAATTACCTTATGATCATTTATCAAATTTTGTATTGGTTTAACCCGCTTGTATGGTTTGCTTTTAAAAAGATGAGGACAGATCGTGAGATAGCTTGTGATATGGCTGTTTTAACATCTTTAGATGAGCATTGTTATGCAGATTATGGGAATGCTATTATTAATTTTGCAGATCTTTCATCACATTCAAAAGAGTTTACTTGGGTCAATCAGTTTAACGGCCCTAAGGAACAAATAAAAAAAAGAATTAAAAAAATTGCTTCCTATACAATAGAGTCGAAGTGGATGAAACTAAAGAGTATTTCAATCTTTACTCTTATTGGTGTATTTGTAGTAAGTCAGGTTCCATTTGTTACCGCCATGGCAACTACTAATAACCGTTATGATTTTAATAATGAACGCACGCTTTATGAGGATTTAAACAATTATTTTGATGGATACGATGGAAGCTTTGTTTTATATGATATGAAAGCTGATCAATATCGTATTTATAATAAAGATAAAAGCACGCTGAGAATTTCCCCAAATTCTACTTATAAAATTTATAGTGCCTTAATTGGACTAGAGTCACATGTAATAACAAATGAACATTCCAATATGAAATGGAATGGAGCAAGATATCCTTATGAATTATGGAATAAAGACCAAAACTTATCAACTGCTATAAGAAATTCAGTAACCTGGTATTTTCAGAAATTAGACCAAATTATCCCGGAAGAGACCATCAAAGGCTATCTGGAACAGATGAACTATGGAAATAATGATCTATCAGGAGGGGCAAACTATTGGCTGGAATCTTCTTTAAAGATTTCTCCAGTTGAACAGGTTCAATTAATTTCAGCGTTTTATACAAATCAGTTTGGATTCGAGGACACTAATATCGAAATTGTTAAAGATTCCCTTTCGTTAGAAAGATACAATGGTTCTCGTCTTTCGGGGAAAACGGGTACTGGAAATGTGAATGGCAAGAATATAAACGGTTGGTTCATTGGATATGTAGAAAACAAGGATAATACTTATTTCTTTGCAACAAATATACAAAATGTAGATAATAGTTATGGAAGCAAGGCTGCGGAAATCACGTTATCCATTTTGAGGGATAAAGGAATCTATAAAGGAAACATGTGAATGAGTTGAAGCATTTAAGGAGGAGGATAAGGTTGACAAAGGAAATCCCCAATATTTCAGAATCAGAATGGGAAGTAATGAATGTTCTATGGCAAAAGGCTCCACAAACGGCCAATGACGTAATATTATCCTTGCAGGAGCAAACGGATTGGAAGCCGAAAACCGTACGTACTCTTTTGGACCGTCTCGTTCATAAAAATGTAATAGGTGTCAATAAAGATTATAGGGTCTATACTTTTTTCCCACTTTATTCGCAAGATGAATGTCAACGCGCCGAAGCACAGTCTTTTATTAAGCGAATTTATGGTGGAACGCTAAAGTCGATGCTAGTTCAGTTCATCCAGGAAGATTCTTTATCGGAAGAGGATATTAGTGAATTACGTTCCATTTTGAAAGAAAAGCCTAAAAAGTAACCAAAAGTATTATAATACTTCTCAGAGTTGTGAAAGTGCTATTGAAATCATGTTTAGTTATTCCATAAAGCGATTATTAAGTTTATCAGTCTAATTCCTCGTAAAAATTGCGGAGGTATTAGACTTTTTTTATCTCTTAAAATTCTTATTTAGATTAGATTGTGAATCAATGCAACTAAACTAATGGAGTAGTTTTAATTCAATGATAGCTTTATTAAAAGGAGGCATTTAGATCGTGATTAAATTGCCTAATGACTTTGTGGAAAACTTTCCTTGCGACTAAAGGGGAGATATAGGTATTGAGGATTGTAAACAGTTTTGTGAAGGGATTCTCTGCAAAGTATTTAAAGATTCCAATGCTTATCCATTAAATTTTGTAACATTGGAAAAGGAGAACTACTTTGAACATTAAAAAAGATTGAGATAATTGGCCCATCAGGGTTGGATATAAAGTTTGTTTGCGTTGAAAATACCATTCTTAATTCCGTTATTACTTATTTGATTACTTTTTTTAAAAAAATATTCGGTAGTTCAAAATAATTTATAGGGCGAATTTTTTTGAATAAATAATATTTTAATTAAGTTATTTTATAGTTAATTTTTGAAAATAGTTATTTATTTGCAATAAACACTTGCTTATTTAATTTATTTAAGTTAATATTTGGTTAAATTTAAAAGGAAAGGGAGTATGTAAATGGGTTTATGGATGGTTCGTTCAAATCCAGGCAGTCAAGAAAGAATTACTGATTTTCTTATGGGGGGGATTATCGCCGTACATTGGGGTATTGGGGATTTAACTGGATGTAAGACTAAAGAGGATGTTGCAAAAGTGGTGGCGCAAAAAAAACTTGAGGCAAGAGACGCCAGTTTAAAAACAGGATTATTGTATAAGTTCGTTAACGAAATGAAAATTGGTGATTTATGCCTTGTTCCTAATGGAGATGAGGTATACGTAGGTGAAATAGTTAGTAATTACCATTTCGATTCAGGGTCAAAAGGTTTTGAACATCAGCGAAAAGTGAGATGGCATGGTGGAGAATTAATTTGGCGAGAGGATTTACCAGGGGAACTTCAAAAATCTTTAAGATCTCGATTAGCATTAGCAGATATTACTAAGCACGAAGAATTATTTAATAAGTACCTTAATAGCGAACCGATAATTGAGGTCGAATCGGATGATTTGTATCCGGATCTAGAACTAATAGCATTGTGGGATGAAGCCATCCAAATAATTAAAAATGAAATCAATAGTGATGATCCTGACAGACGTTTAAAGGCAGCTATTGCGGTTATTGGGTTAAATGGCAAAAAGAATTTAGATACTCTTTTAAACAAATAACGATATAAAAGAGAGCTTACCGAGGCTTTCTGTATTGAGAATTATTCTCATTCGACATCTAAGCTTTTTCTTTCATAAAGCTACACAAAAATTTGTTTTTTGAGAATACAGTCCAGTATAATAAGAAATTACAATCTACTATAATTTAGAACTTTAGTTTAAATTTTAATTTATGCAGAGTTGTTTGTGTACACTATATGTAGTATAATCTAAAAACGTAAAGCACTAAAAAATACTATATGTTGATTTATTTATTTTCTTACATACTTGTAGAAAAATAATAAAACAACTAATATAGAATATACGTTCCGTATAAGAGGTGATTTTATGGGGAAATAAAAAAGTTATAGCACATAGCACGCCAATGCAATTAGCTATAACTTAAAATTTTTCATTGGAAACGGAAATTTCCATCTGCCTACCATCGTTTCGCCAAAAACGATGTTAAACTAAAAAATAATAAAATTAATAAAAACATAGCATGATTTATGCTTTTTTTCAATAAAAGTATTAAAACTTTTAGTATAAAGGTTAGCGTAGGCAGTAACCCCATTAAAATTAGGATGAGAGGTTACGAACTTGAAAACATTAAATTTACCAACAGAATTACCGATTTTTAAAGAAATGATTGAAGAGTTAGATCTACCAAAGCATATTGAAGAAAAGGTTAATAAGCGTTACGAATCATTAAGTTCATGGTTTAATCGTGAAAATAGCATATTAAAAGATGTGGATATTGAAATTTTTGCTCAAGGATCATTTGCACTTGGAACTACGATTAAGCCTATAAATGAAAATGAAGAGTATGACTTAGACATGGGATGTAAACTAAATATCTCAAATTTCAAAACACTATATAGCCAAGAAAAGTTAATTAAGCTAGTTAAAAATGAAATTGAGGCTTATCGTAAAGCCAATAATATTCAAAACGATGTTGAAGAAAAAAGGCGATGTTTGCGTTTAGTTTACAAAGACGAAGTAGCCTTTCATCTAGATATAGTTCCATGTATTCCACTAAATCAAGAGAAAGAGACAGAATATCGAAATGTTTTACTAGAGAATTTTAGTGATCAAACTTTAGCGATAGATGTAGCAAAATATGCTGTTAACATTACAGATAATGAACGATATAACTTTGAAGAAATATCAGAGGATTGGCACATTAGCAACCCACAAGGTTATCTGCGATGGTTCCATGAAAGAATGAATCAGCAACTCTCTATAGTTTTGGAGCAACGAGCAACTGTAGAATCGATACCTTTCTATAATAAAAAAAGTGTTTTACAACGTTGTATTCAACTGTTAAAGCGTCATCGTGATAATATGTTCTTCCATCCTGATCAGCTTCAAAAAGCTGAAGGAAAGCCAATTTCAATCATACTTACTACACTTGCAGCACAAGCATATGATGGTGAAGCAAGTGTTGAAGAAGCTATTGTAAATATTTTAGATAAAATGCCAGGCTTAATCAAAACACAATCGCCTAGAATTCCGAATCCAGTTAAACCTGAAGAGGACTTTGCAGACAAATGGGCAGACCCACAATACGCTAGTCTGTATTTAGAAATGAACTTTAATACATGGATAATTCAAGCAAAACGTGATTTTTCTGAATTAATGAAAACAGATAACTTTGGACAAGTTAAGACTATTCTGACTGAAGGATTTAACATAGCGGTAGATGAAGCGAAATTACAACAGCATTATAAGTATCAAAGTGCAGTACCTAAGCCAATTGCTATTAGTACCCCTAGCGCAAAGCCATGGTGTAAATAATGAATTTAGGTTATATACAATATTTCCTAGAAACGTACACAGAATTTCGGATTCGTGAAATTACAACAGATGCTACACTGCTAGTTGGTCATTTTAAACGTGATTTAACACACGAAAAACATGGAGAAGTATCATTAGACTATTCACTTTTAATCTCTGTCCCCTTTGAGTATCCTAAATTAGCACCTCAAGTATTTGAAGAGTCTAAAAGAATAACTGTCTCGCCAGAGAATCATATTAATTACGATGGCTCTCTTTGTCTTGGCACTCCCTTTCGTATCAATGCTCTTTTGAAACGTAATCCAAGTTTAACTTACTTTTTTGATAACTGTATTCTTCCGTTTTTATACAGTGTTACATTGAAAAATAAAACGGGTAATGGTTTTGTGTTTGGGGAAACTGAACATGGTAATAAAGGAGTTATTTTAGACTTGCAAGAGCTATTTCATTTATCTGAGATAGCTCAAGTAGTTCAAATGTTAATGATACTTAGTAAACCTAAAAAAGAAGCAAATAAATTAATATGCCCTTGTGGCTGTTCTAGAAGAGTAACAACTTGTAGTTATTTTTATAGGGTACTTTCTATGAGAAAATACTTATCCAGAAGTGAATGGGAAGATCAATTTGATCAATTGAAAAGAGGTTAAGTAATTTATGAAGAAAAAGATATATATTCAATTATTTATAATTCTAATCCCTTTATTGTCTGGGATAATTTGGCCATTACAGGACTTATTTTATACATTCCTCTCTTTCTTTTTCAACATAGACCCATTAAAGATCTTCATAGCATCTATCTCAAACAATAACAAATTCAATTCCATTATATTAGGTGGTTTGCTTACGGGATCACTATGGACTTACCGTAATAATAAGAACAAAGATAAATTACTTAATACTGGAAATAATTATTTTAACTCTGCTTATTTTCATTTTTGGATAGGTTCAAAAATCTTAGGTTATGGTAAAGTTACGTTAATTAAAGTACCTATACAACTTCAATATAAATTAATTATCAATGATACATTTCAGGAGATTCTTGTGGATCCTGATGCTAGGGAAAAAGAAGAAGACGTAAATGTAACTACATCAAATTTTGAAGTTGAATCAGATACAATAAATTTTATTCTAAGTGACACATACCAAACTAAAATTGAAGAAATTCCTCAAGTAAAAAGAAATTTACCCACAATTATTATTGAAAGAAGCAGCGAATATAACGGTGTGAGGACATTTAATCCTAATTTTGTAAATGAAATACGAAATTATTCTAATTTATATAGTCGTAAATATACGCATATTAATATATTTGCTACAACAAATACCAATCATAACAAAGCTATTGTTGAACAGTGTTTTAAAAACGGTGGGAGAACAGGATTTAAAAAAATTTCTGTTTTTGATCAAAAGACTGAATCTATTAATAATAGTAGAAAGTATTATTTTTATAAAGAACATATTATTCTTTAGTAAGAAGAAGCACATATTAAAAGTGATTTAAAGGCACAAGTACTATCGGGATTTATATCCTATTTTACTTGTGTTTTTTTTATTTTCAAAAGAAAGGAAGAATACATGGAAAAGTAAGCAAAAGATGTTTTTGGATATACAATAAATTGTTTAAATATTTAAATAAATCTATAATTTATATTATAATATGAGTAATGTTATTATTATTCATTTTTACTTGAAATTTTTTGGATTAGATAAAATTCTTCGTATAAAAACTATGGAGGTTCTATGTTAAAAAAAGATATCCATAAAGACCCTTACACGGGTTTACGCCCCCCACTCACGCCATTACCTTTTACCAGCCGAAAGAATTGTTAATATACCAACTACAAGGAAGCAGAATCAACTGGGCTTTTGAAAGACAAAAAAGTCAGGAACTGAACATAAAGGTAGGGAACTAACATTCAACCATATGTTTGGCTATCGAACAAAATAAAATCATAATTAAAACTCGATCCATTCAGCATAGGTCGAGTTTTTTACGATTATTGTAAATGTAATTTAAAGGTTTTTGTGGAAATTCACTAATCAAGTTCTGTGTTAGAGATAAGAAGGAATGTGAGTTATTCAACTAACTCAAATGAGGTAAAAAGGACATTTCACTTAGGGTAAAAGAATATGAATCCATTAAAAATTGAGTTTAGAGAATAATTCTAGGCTCATCTTTAATATGGAGATAGAAAAAATTAAACTTATACTATATATTGTGTTTGATGTTTTTTGACTTTTCTATATGTAGTGCAATATAATCCGAGTAAGAACGTGTTTTCCTATTTTTACTCGGTTAAAAATTTAAAAAAGAAAGGAATTATCTATGGTTAAAAATTTTGGTAAAAATGATTTAGTAGATGATTTGTTACAACGTGTGGGTGAAAAATTGCAAATTAGTAAAACGCAGAGACAACTTGCAGAAGATCGTTATAAAGCAGTTGGAACTTGGCTTTCGAAAGATGGAGATTTATTTAATGGTGCAGAGATAAACATCTAACCTCAGATTAAGTATTAGTACAACGGTTAAACCACTAGCTAGGCAAGAATACGACCTAGATTTAGTATGTGAAATTGATGAGTCATACCATGGAAAGGACCCTATTACGTTGTTAAATACGATTGAACAAAGGTTAAAAGCTAATGAGATTTATAAGGATAAGGTAGAACGGAAAAATCGTTGTATTCGTCTTAATTACGCAAATGAATTTCACATGGATATCCTACCAGCACACCCCGCTAACCCAGGTCAAGATACATGCGTTAAGGTTCCTGATCAAAAAGCAGAAGATTGGAAAGATAGTAATCCGAAAGGCTTTACAGCTTGGTTAAATGATCGTTCTATTATAATTAAAAAATCCTTTGAGGTACGAGCTGATATTGAACCATTACCTAACGATGAAAGTGTTGAAAGAAAAGCACCGTTAAAAAGGGCTGTTCAATTAATCAAGCGATATCGAGATATTTATTTTAAAAAATACGCTGATTCAGCACCGATCAGTATCGTTTTAACAACGCTCGCTGGACAAGTATATGAAGGACAAGCTTCCGTTAATGAGACATTAACACACGTTTTAAATCAGATAACAGCCTTAATATCACAAAGTAATAAAAGATAAGTTGTATTGAATCCGAGTAATGAAAAAGAAGATTTGAGTGAAAGATGGGACGGAAAACCTGAATTATTTCGTTCATTTGTAACATTTATTCAAGCCTTTAAGATTAACTGGGAGCAATTGAACGAGTTACAGGGTTTGAATGAAATTGCTGACAAATTAAAGCAAATGTTTGGTGAGAATGTAACAAACCAAGCATTCAAAGAACAAGCTGCACATATAGAAAAATCAAGAAATAATAAAGGACTTGCAGTAATTGGCTCAGGTTTACTGGTTGCAGCAACAACAGAAAAAGCAATTGCTATGGAGAGAAACACGTTTTATGGCGATTAAGAAGATTCCATATAAAAAGTTGTTTTTACCACTAGCTGAACAAATTGTTGCAATGAAAAATGATTTTCCTGATTTTATTGCAGATTGGGATAAAAATGTTGTTACTTGGACAGGCGACCTTCAACCGACACCATTAAGTAAAAAATATACCGTTCGTATTTTTTATTCTTTCCTGCAATTGTTAGACTCTCTGGATTCATGCCGTTCTCATTACAATCTTTTTATTTACAATTATCTAAAAATTTGAAATAATAATAGCTGTAGTATAGATTCATAAATTCAATTGCTATTTCCGAACTTAATTAAATTGGTAAGTATAACCAAGACTATTAAGGGGCAATTAATAAGCTAATACGCTTATTTATTATGCCCTATTAGTTTTGGTTTTTTTGTTCTCTATAAAATTCAATAAATTATTAAAAATTTACTGGAAGATAAATGGGGGAAGTGAAAAGGTAGAAGAATACAGAAGAGAAAATGGGAGAATTCGAGTGAAATAGAAAATGAAAAGGAGATATTATTTATGTCAAAACGTCAACGTAAAAATAAAACTGAGAAAAAACTAAAAGATGGTTACGGTCAGGGCATAGGAACAGAATATAAGCCATGGATAACAATACAAGAAGTTCCTTCAACCGGACGCTCTACTAGATTAAAGGGTATAAAAATACCTAGGCAATTTGAGTTTTTATCAGATTTAGAAAGAAATTATTTTTATCTATTAGAATATTCCGATGTAGTGGTGGATATTCGTGAGCAATATCCATTACTACCAATAGAGGAGACAATTGTGATAGCTGAAGAATTAGGGATAAAGCATCCAATTCATCCAGAAACAAAAGAGCATATTGTAATGACAACTGACTTTTTAGTTACAGTAAATACGGGTGAAGGTGTAAAAAATCTAGCTCGGACACTAAAATATAAAGATGATTTGTTAGAAGAGAGAGTGCTTAAAAAATTTGAAATTGAGCGAGTTTATTGGGAAAAGCAAGGAATTGATTGGGGGATTGTTACGGATATAGAAGTTCCAAAAAATATTGCACATAATATTGCTTTTGTAAGGAGTTATTCTAATCTTGCTCATATAGAGGGCTTTAGAGAATGTTCAAATAGTGAAATTGAAGAAATGACTATTTATTTTGTTGGTCAGTTGTTAAAAAATCAATATCCACTGAAACAAATTGCAAAGAATCTAGAGAGAGATTTTGGCTTAATGGTGGGATGTGGACTTTCATTTTATAAACACTTAGTTTTTAATAAAGTAATAGAAATAGATATACAGAACAAAATTGATTTAAATCAGATTCAGTATATCAAGGCCGTGCATAGAGATTTCTCTGAGAATGTGAAGGCAATATGATTTTTTACAATCAAGTTTATCAATACACTCAAAAAGAGGAAAAGAGCCGTATTCGAATTATTGAATTGGAATCATCTATTGTATATTTTGTAGATTTACATGGCGATACATCTATGCCTAAAAGCATTCTTATTGAGGATTTAGAAAACGAAATTGATGGTGATTTCTTATTGCCAATCCCCGATCCGTTTTTAAAAAGTTATTCAGATAGGGATTTAACTGACAAGCAAATTCAAAAGCGTGAACAGGATTGGAAAGTAGCAACAGTCGGTTGGGAGAATTACAAAGATCAGTTGTTAAATAAGAAAACTCGTGAATCTACTTTGCAGCAATTAGCTGAGAAATTTGAAATACCTAGGATTAAGGTTAAGCGTATCTTCTCGCGTTTTTGGCAACGTGGATTAAATAAAAACGCATTACTACCAGACTATATGTATTCTGGTGGAAAAGGTAAAGAAAAGAAGTTAAGTGAACAATCAAATATTGGTCGAAAAAAGAAATATCATAGTTTCAAACAAGGGATTAGTATTACGGATTCTGTGAAAAAGCAGATTTTACATGTCATAAAAGCGTTTTATAGGAAAAAAAATCAGCCAACAATACAGGATACGTATGATCATTTATTAAAGGAATACTATTCAGATTCATTTTATGAAGGTAACGTATTGAAATATAGGATATGGGAGGAATCAAGGATACCTTCATACGATCAGTTTTATTATTGGTTTAAAAAATTAGAGGACCCTAAACTAGATATCCAACTACGGCATAGTGATAAGGAATTTAATTTAAATCACCGTCCATTATTAAGTAATTCAGCATTAGAAACTGATGGTCCGGGAACACGTTTCCAAGTGGATGCAACGATTGCTGATATTTATTTAGTAAGTTCATTCGATCGTAACTTAATAATCGGCCGTCCTGTTGTTTATGGTGTTGTCGATGTTTATTCACGGTTAATGACCGGAATTTATGTTGGATTAGAGGGTCCTTCTTGGATAGGGGCAATGATGGCATTAGATAATATGATAACTGAGAAGCAAGGGTTTTGTGCTCGTTATGGTATTGATATAGGTGAAGGACAATGGCCTGCTCATCACTTACCAGGAATTATTATTGCTGACCGAGGGGAATTTGAGGGTTATTCTGTAGAGAACCTTATAAACAATTCAAATTTAAAAATCGAAAATACTTCACCTTACCGAGGAGATTTAAAAGGGATTATTGAGAGACAGTTTAGAACAATAAACGCAAGGATAAAAAGACTGTCTCCGGGAGCAATTCAAAAGGAGTTTCGAGAACGAGGAGATCGAGATTACAGATTAGATGCGACATTAAACTTAAATGAATTTACCCAAGTTATTATTCATTTGATGCTTGAACATAATAATAAAATTGTTGATAAATATCCATTAGAAAAGAAAATGATAGTAGATAAATTAGTGGCTAAACCTCTTAATTTATGGAACTGGGGTATCGAAAACAAAAAGGGGCGTCTACAAGTAGTAGATAATCGAATTATATTTAGGTTAAATCTACTTCCTAAAGCTAAGGCACGAATTACTCGAGCAGGAATCCGATTTAAAGGATTATCTTATGGCTCAGAAAAAGCAATTAATGAGCAATGGTATTTAAAAAAACGGGGAGAAAGTTTAGAGATTGTTTATGATCCTCGACAGATTAATCAAATTTATATTCCATATGCAAATGGTTGCAATTATGAAACGTGTTATTTACTTGAAACAAGTGTTCAATATAAAGGTGACTTTTTAGAAGAGATTGAGTTTTATAAAGAACTTCAACAAGAAGCCAAAGCACAAGAAAAAAGTAAACAAATAGATAATCGGATTAATACTAATAGTGCTATCCAATCAATTATTAAACAAGCTACTAAAGAAAAGAAAGATTCGGAAGTTATTCATATAAGTAAGTCAGAATATTTAAAAGATATTCGAGCAAATAGACAAGCTGAAAAATTAATGAATCGGCAACGGGAGAATTTTGATTTAACGTCAGTGACTAATCAAATGAAGGCCAATGTGATTGATTCAAATGTAAAAGAAAATCCGCAAGAGGAAATTCCAATGAAACATGGCTCGCGTTTAATGGAGAAATTAAGGAGGAAGCGAGATGAAGAATATGAAAAATGATTGCAATTCAGTTCTTAAGGGAGGAGTTGAAGAAGCAATTTATAAGGATCAAATATTGTTAGAGTACAATAGAAATCCTTTCATTGAAGCTCTGCCCCCTATTTTCAGCGAAGATGATGTATTAGAAAGGTTTATGGTAAAACCACGTATTACGCAACAAGATAAGCAAAGTGAAACGAACATTCGGTACCATGTGCTGAAGCGTGTGAAAAATTTCATTCAGCCGTTACCAATCCACTTTGAAGTTGAGCGTCGTTTATCTACATTAATACGTAGAGGCTATTTAGCGCGAAATCCCTTAGATAAAACATTTTTAGAACGTATTCGAGTTTTACATGAACTAAGAGAAAACGAAATTGAGGCACATAAATATATTGATGAACGTCTTAATTATATTCGTTCAACAGCAGATAGCTTATCGATAATTGGAATTTCTGGTATCGGGAAGACGACCGCTATTGAACGATTACTATTAATGTATCCCCAAGTAATTAAACACCAGTTGTATGTAAAGCAACTCTTCAACCGTACACAGATTGTCTGGCTCAAAATTGATTGCCCTTATGATGGTAGCTTATCTACACTCTGTAAAAGCTTCTTCAAGGCTATTGATGACTTATTAGGAACACGTTATTTAGAGAAATACGGTTATTTAAATCGTGTGACTTCAACAATGCTATTACATATGACTTCATTAGCAAGTATGTATGGTATTGGTGTCCTTGTAATTGACGAGATTCAACATCTTTTAATCGCTAAAAATGACCAAGAAGAAATGCTTAATTTTTTTGTGACATTATCTAATACAGTTGGAATTCCAACCGTTTTAATCGGTACTTCAAAAGCACAACAATTATTTAAAGGGAACTTTCGTCAAGCTCGCCGTGCAGCAAGTGATGGTGCAATTATATGGGATCGTATGGCTCCAGATAGTGAGGAGTGGCAGTTTTTTTTAGAAACTTTGTGGGAATTACAATGTTTAAAGCAATCTTCAGAGCTCACGGAAGACATAAAAAAAACTTTTTATGATGAATGCCAGGGAATCACTTCTGTTGCTGTAAACTTATTTATTTTGGCTCAAGAAAGAGTTTTATTTGATGATTCAAATGAATCTGAAATTATAACATCTAGGGTTTTAAAAAAGACAGCAAAAGAAGACATGAAAATAATTCAACCAATGCTGAATGCTATTCGTAAAAACAATATGAAGGCTATGAACGAATTTGAAGATATTATGATTAATTTAGACGAACTTATGATAAGTCATAAGCAGAATACAGAATACGAAGGCAGGGTAAAGGATGCAATGAAGGAGCGCTTTAATACACTTCATTATAAGCGACAAGAGGTAATTGAAAGTCTCAGTTATGAAATTGCATCCCTAGGAATTTTTGAGAATTTAGTCCCTAATGATATTCGAAATTTAGTATCTAAAATCGTGGAGAATCAACCAATTGACAGTGAATACAACAGTTTAAAATTTGACGCTGTGGAGAATGCTATGGCTTTAAATCAAAGGAAAAAAGAACAGAAGTTTAAATCCATGTCTAAGGAAGAGTCTTTGCCGTTATTAACGTTAAGGAACAAAGCATTAGAAAAGAAAAAGCATCCATATGAATTATTAAAAGCGAAAGGATTTATAAAGCCAACTATTGAAGAGTTTTTGTAAATATATTAAAAAACTTTAGATATAATATAGGTTTATTTAAAAAAATGTACAGACAACAAATTAATGCGAGTTAATAGGAGGAAAAATGTTACCTTTTTTTACTGACCCATATCCTAATGAGCTAATTTATTCAGCAATTGCAAGATATCACTTTTATCATGGGAATATGAATTTTAAAGATACTCTAGAAGAATTGTTTCAAAGCAAAACTGTAGTCGCTAGCCTAGAGATAGGTAGTAGATTTGCTATTTTGGTTGAAAATATTGGACCAAATCATTCAGTCGAAAGCTTAATGGCTAATCATACAATTTATCCTTTCTATGCTCATTTTCTCCCGAAAACACGCCAGAAAGATATCTTAATAGATGTAAAAGGAATCGGAGGAAAAATACACGATAGGTTAGGTAGAGTCTCGGGAAGTATTTGTAGAAAAAGTGGAATTTATTATTGTTCAAATTGTGCTTCAAAAGACATTGAGAAATATGGAGAACCTTTTATACACCGTGAACACCAACTACAAGGAATTGATTATTGTGCAAATCATGAGTGTAAATTAAGAAAATATGCTATTGATTCATCAAAGCGGAGTCGTTTTGAATATATAAGGTTTGAGGAGCAGCTATTGGATTTAAGTGAGAGTGGAGAAGAGGATTCAACCGAATATAAGGAAATTCAAATAAAATTAGCTAAAATGGCTAATCAATTGTTTCAAATCCCACTTAATCAATTTTCAATAGAAGAAGTAAAATTAAAATACAGGGCACTTTTCCGTGAGTATAACTTAATAAGGTTTAGTAATCAGGTAAACCAAGAAAAGCTGCATAAGTCTTTTTTAAAAAGTTTTCCACAAGGGTTTTTAGAAAAGTATGAATCTAATGTAGATTATCAGGATCATGAAAATTGGCTTAAGCTTTTTATCCGAAATGGCGGGCCTACTGTCCATCCATTTCGGCATTTACTTGTACTTTACTTTTTAGGTGAAGATATAGAATCTTTTATGAAAGTAGAGGTTGATAATGGTCCATTTGGGAAGGGACCATGGCCATGCTTAAATAAGGTAGCTTCACATTATAGAGAAGAGATCATAACAAACATTTCACTCGAAGGCAGGATTGGAGGGTTCGTAGGTATTTTTTCTTGTTCATGTGGGTTTGTCTATTCAAGAAGAGGACCAGACATAAATGGAGTAGATAAGTATACGATATGCCATTATATAGATTTGGGGAAGTTTGGTTGAAAAAATTACATAAATTAAGAGAAGAAGGTTTAAATTTAAAAGAAATTGCTGAATTACTTTATGTAACTCCAAAAACTGTGAAAAATTATCTATTCATTCCAAGTGAAGTCAAAAAAGTAAATCCACGTATTAGTAAGTATAGAGCAGAAATTTTAGAAATAATAGATAAATTACCTAATAATAATAGAATTAATATCCACAAGGAATTACCTAGAGTATATGATTATTTAAGGCTAAATGATAAAGAATGGTTTAATACAAACATGCCACCTAGAAGATACAAAATACAACTGAAGGAAACAGTTAATTGGGAATCACGAGATCAAGAATACTATGAGAAAATAAAAAAATTTCATGAGGAATTTAAAGAACCTGAAAAGCCAATAAGATTTTCTATGGTATTTATCGGGAGGAGGTTAGAGATACTCAGTTGTCTTGAGAATTCCCTTCATAAGATGCCAAAAACAAATGAATTGCTAACGGAAATTACAGAGACAGTTAGAGAATTTCAATATCGACGTTGTAAAATATTGATAGATAAAATGTTATTAAATAATGAACCTGTTTCATTATCGAAGGTAAGAAATAAATGTAATATAACTAAAAAGGAACATTTTATTGAAATTAAGCCATGGTTGGAAGAATACATAAATTTAAAGAAAAAATAATGATTATGATTAGTTGGGCTTCTAATCTCTCCTTAATAGCCAGTTTAGATTGTGAAAAATAACTGTTCATTTTTAAAAAAACTCTTAGTAATTTAGAGTCTAAAAACCTAGTTATATTGACATCATATAAATGAGGTCATATAACTAGGAGGAATTAATATAATCCCATTTTTCACCAATCCTTATCCAAATGAGTTAATATATTCAGCGATTTCACGTTACCATTTTTACAGTGGAAATATCGATTATAAAGACACAATGGAGGAATTATTTCAAAATCGTTCTGTAATTCCAAGTATGGAGATTGGTAGTCATTTTAGTATATTGGCTGAGCATCTTGGCTCCAATTACACCGTTGAAAGTATCTTAGCTCAACATACGGTTTTCCCATACTACTCAAATTTCCTTACAAAACAACGCTATCATGAAATCATTAAAGATGTCACAGCAGGTGGACAAGGGCTTTATACTAGGCTGGGTATGGTTGCTGGAGGCATTTGTAGGAAAAATGGACTTTATTATTGTGCAGAATGCGCGAAAATAGATGTAGAGTACTACGGTGAGCCATATATCCATCGAGAGCATCAATTACAAGGAATTAACTATTGTCCTCATCATGAATTGCCTTTGCAAAAATATGAAGCAGGTATAATTAGCCGTATTGAATATATTCGTTTTAAGATAGACAAAATGAACCTCGCACCTGTTTATGAAGTAGATACTTATGCAGGAATATCGATTCATTTAGCTAAACAATCCTATAAACTTTTGCAACAGCCGTTACATCAACTCTCAATGGAGGAAGTAACTTTAAAGTATCGGACATTATTACGTGAAATAAATTTAGTTACAGTATTTAATCGGTTACGTCAAAAAGAACTATATCAAGCATTTCAAAGTAAGTTAACAACGACTTTTTTAGAAGAATTTGAGTGTAGTTTGGATATAGAAAATGAGTATAGTTGGCTCAAAGTTATTACACGTAATTCAAAAAGGCATGTACATCCATTTAGACATTTAATAATGCTTTACTTTCTAGAAATTGATATAGAAGACTTCATTCATCAAAACACTGATGAAGGTCCTTTTGGTGTTGGCCCATTCCCTTGTTTAAATATAGCTTCACCACATTACAAACAACGAGTAATTACAAAAGTAGCTGTAACAAGAGATTATAAAACGAAATATACTATTGGTACTTTTACGTGTGCATGTGGATTTATTTATGCAAGAAAAGGACCCGATATGTCAAAGGAAGATCAATATCGGATAGGCCGAGTAAAAGCATTTGGTGAAGTGTGGCAGGCAAATCTTGAAGAGTTAGCCAAAGAAAATATGAGCATAAGAGCAACAGCCAAAAAGCTAGGTGTGGATTCAAAGACTGTTAAAAAGTATATGAATACCGAGAAAACACAGCAAGAAATTAATACTCCAGATAAGACTGTACCTATTGAGAAATATAAATTAGAGATTTTACGCGGAATAAATGAATTTAAGCAGATTTCTAGGACAGAATTACGGGGGAAATTTAAAAAACAATATATGTTTTTATATAGACATGATAAAGAATGGCTAATGGATGTTTTGCCTTCTAAAATAAAGATGCAGCAACCTAATAAAAAAGTTGACTGGTCCAAAAGAGATCAAGATTATGTAAAAAAAATAAAAAGGCTAAATAGAGAATTATTAGAGTTAAAGGAGCCCATCCGAATCACAAAATCTTTAATTGGTAGATACCTGGGTATTTTAGCAAATTTAGAACGACATTTAGATAAACTGCCGCGAACTGAAAGGTTACTTTCTGTAATCACTGAAACTGTTCAAAAGTTTCAGCTTCGCCGTTGTTATATAATAATTGACGAAATGATAATTAGGAATGAACCAGTTCTTTTATGGAAGGTGCAGAGATTAGCGGCACTTAAATCACATCATTTCCATGATATTAAATCATATTTAGAGAACTATGTTCAACAGAGAAAGGTTGTTGAGGAGAAGTAAGAGTGGTAGAGGAGAGTAAGTTGGAAAGGAATCATTTTTATACAAGAGCGATTACTTTTTTGTAAACGCTCTTATCTTGTTAGAGAGCAGATAAAAAAAATCAACCTATTGCTTTTGACCTCGAGTCTAATTTAATCTACATGTAGGGGGTGGAAAGGAAAGTCATTACAGAGACAGTATAATAGAAGGAATTCACGAAAGGATAAAAGAGTGTCGTCCTTTTGCTAGCGAATGGGTGTTTCCTTCGCATACTGGCTGGTTAAAATGATTGACAACAATCAAACTTTTACGAAACTAAATTGGAAATAGCAAGACAGAATCTATTTTGAACAAACTTTTTTACAAAGTAGATTCCTTTTATATGCCGTTAAATACCGTTTTATAAGATATTTTAATTCAAACTTATTACAAACCTACACAAAATGTAGCTTTGTAAAATACATATATTGGTGGGATTCTACATCTTATTAAAAAAAGTGCGAGACTCTGTACAAATGTACTTTACAAGTCTGCACTCCTTTTTTACAATAAACACTTGTTTTATTTAAGTGTTTAAATCAAACAGCGTTTAATTATACTCGAAATTTTCTCCGCAACTGCTCATATGATTTATTATCAAAACCTATATATTTATCTTTCATCAATCTTCCTACTACAATTCCAATATTGATGTCCATTTGTTCTGAAAAAATTCTAATCATTTATTAAAAAGAATGATAATTTGTAAAATGTTTGTTCAACTTCCTGTATAGATATATAAGATATTTGCTTATTCCACAAACGGACGCCATTCTTCAATAAGAAGGTCGCTTTTTTCGTTATAGGGCTATTTTATGGAGTAAAACTTAAAAAACGGAATGGATATTTATGGTGCAATAGGCGATGGTTGAGAAGAAAATACTTAAATAAACGGGCAATTTACTTTGTAAAGATGTGAATTAATTAGCTGAACTGATGTGTAATTAAAAAGATGTCCCCAATTAACAGATATATCAGTGATAACTATACATATGTTTGTTATATATTATTAAGCGTGGTATAAGTGTAAAAGGAGCCCAATATTGGAGTTGTATTTTGACTGGGCATATATCTAGAAGAGCTGGAGGCTTTTCTAGAAAAAATAGATACTTTCATATCGGATGAATAAAGCAATTAGGTATCCAAAGGTTTTCCAAAGGAAGTGAAACTATGGCAAAAATTGTGATTATAGAAGATACGCAAAAGATAAGAGAGGAGCTTAAAACATTTTTAATCAGATATGGATATGAGGTTGTTGCGCCAACAAATTTTGAAAATATTATTAATGAGAGTTTAGGGAAAGAACCTAATCTAATACTTTTAGACATTAACTTACCCATATTTGACGGATACTATATTTGTAGAGAAATTAGAAAAATCTCCGATGTACCAATAATAGTGGTTACGAGCAGAGATCACGAGATGGACGAACTTATGAGTATGAATTTAGGTGCTGATGATTTTATTACAAAACCATACAATACTCAAATTCTATTGGCGAGGATTGAAACTATATTAAGAAGAGTTCAAGGGTCTGCTATTCGTGATACGCTTGTTTATAATGATTTAAAACTTAATTTATCCAATGGTTCTGTTACATATAAAGGGAAAATAGCAGAGCTAACTAAAAATGAAATCAAAATACTTTCTTGCTTATATAAAAATAAAGGAAAGATTGTATCTAGAGATGATTTAATGGACTTTATGTGGAACGCCGATGTTTTTGTAGATGATAATAACTTATCTGTGAATGTTACAAGGTTAAGAAAAAAACTTGAAGGGTTAGGTATGAAGAAAAATATAGAAACGAGACGTGGATTAGGATATATACTTCCATGAGTATAAAAGAGTATTTAAAAGACAGAGTTATATTCCTGCTGATCAATTTTACATTTTTTATCATCGTATGCGGCATTATGTTGCTTATTAACATCAATAGCAAAATAATTCTCCTGATTTTCTGTATTTGGTTCTTCCCTTTACTTGCGTATATAATTATAGAATTTGTTAAACAGAAAATTCTATATAACGAGTTAAATAGTATCATGGATAATTTGGATCAGAAGTATCTGCTGACTGAAATTATGAAGGAACCAGAAAATGTAGAAGGTAAGCTCTTATATGATGTATTGCGACAGGCAAATAAGGACATGCATGAGCATGTAAAAAGTTATAGAGATAGGGAAAATGAGTATAGAGAATATATAGAAACATGGGTACATGAGATAAAGACCCCGATTGCATCAACTCGATTAATAATAGAAAATAATCAAAACGACATTACTCGAAATATTAAAGATGAAATAAAAAAAATTGAAGAGTATATAGAACAGGTCTTATATTATTCAAGAAGTAATAATGTTAGTAAGGATTATCTTATTAAGGAGGTCTCTTTAGCGGACCTTGTCAGAAGTGTTATAAAGAGAAATTCGAGAGATTTTATTAGCAAAGGTATCAATATCGATATTGAAGCAGTAGAAGGGACAGTGTATAGTGATGCAAAATGGCTGGAGTTTGTAGTAAATCAATTGATCGGAAATGCAGTTAAATACAACAGACAAAATGGTGGAAGGGTAACCATTAATACGATTATAAATAAAAACAATATCGTACTAACCATAGAGGATAATGGCATCGGTATTCTAGAGAAGGATATAAATAATGTTTTTGAAAAAGGATTCACTGGAGAGAATGGGCGAAAGTTTGGAGGATCTACAGGCATAGGTCTTTACTTGTGTAAAAAACTTACGGAGCAGCTTGGATTAGGGCTTATCTTAACTTCAGAAACTGGAGAAGGAACAAAAGTTAGTATAATTTTTCCATTAGGAAGTGTTAACTTAATGCACTAATTATTTTGTAATAACGGTTTTATAGCTATTGTACATTACGGTAGCTATAAAACCGTTTTTTCTTTATGCCGCATTAAAAGGCAGTAATTTATAAGTACTGAAAGCGAAGCAGCGGGTATAATACTTTCCAGCTTAAAGTTAAGGGAATCGGGAAGTGTAGGCGGTAAATCAACAACTAAAAGCCCATTGGTTCAACCTAACAATCGGTGGGGTATGGGGAAATCGCCACTAATTGAAGTTCCATTTTGTAACCTTGCAGAAATGTAACTTTAATAAAATCTAAACAAATATGTCTCCCGAACAAGTACTGATAAGATGCATGTAGGTAATAAATTTAAGGAGGAATTAGAATTGAAAAAGGTATTAATCACAATACTCGTAGTATTTTGTTTAGGTGTTGGAGTTTTCTTTGGATATGAATACGTTACTGAACCAAAAATTGTCGATGGTGTTATGTCAAAAAAAATCGATGCTAGTGGGAGACCTGTAGAGGTAACCACTATGTTTGCACCGGAGGATACAGCTTATTTTTCTGCAAAGAGGAACCGATTCTGGATTAATAAAGCACAGATCGTATGGTATAAGGGTGAAATTGCAACAGAAAACAGGTTTTTAGTTGAGGAAGAAGTAATTGTTAACAAAGCGAAATATTTCTCTGCTAAACTGACAGTTCCAGAAGGGCTTGAAGAAGGTCATTACGGTGTCACTATTTATGTAAAAGGTTCAAAAGTTATTGAAACCAAAGCCGAATTCGATGTAAAAAAATAGAGGTTTATAAAATAAACAATTTAAGCTTGTAAAATAGAAAGTCGTGGAGGGATACAATGCAAAATATATTAAGCGTTGAAAAAATTGAAAAATATTATGGTAATAAAGGAAACGTTACAAAAGCAATCAATAATATCAGCTTCCGAGTGAATGAAGGGGAATTTGTAGGAATAATGGGCCCTTCAGGTAGTGGCAAGACTACCCTGTTGAATTGTATTTCAACGATAGATAATGTAACAACTGGCAAGATTATTATCAATAACAAAGATATTACCGCTCTAAAGGCAAAAGGCATGGAAGAATTCAGACGGGATGAATTGGGTTTTATATTTCAAGACTTTAACCTTCTTGACACGCTCACTGCCTACGAAAATATAGCTTTAGCTCTAACGATACAAGAGAGGGAAATAACAGAAATCGATAAACTGATCAAAAATGTTGCAAAAAAACTTGAAATTACCGAAATCCTTAGCCAGTTTCCTTTTCAAATGTCAGGAGGGCAAAAGCAAAGGGTCGCATGTGCAAGGGCTATCGTGACTGAACCTTCGCTTATTTTAGCAGATGAGCCCACTGGTGCTTTAGATTCGAAATCCTCAAGATTACTTTTGGACTCATTTGAAAAGCTGAATAAGGATTACCATTCGACCATACTGATGGTTACCCATGACTCTTTTACGGCCAGCTATGCTAATAGGATTTTGTTTATAAAAGATGGCCGGATTTTTAATGAACTAGTACGTGGAAATGATACGAGAAAGGAATTCTTCAATAAAATTATTGAAGTTGTGACTTTGCTTGGAGGCGATGTTGGCCATGTTCTCTAAAATAGCAATCAAAAACGTAAAAAGGAGTTTTAGGGATTATTCAATATATTTCCTTACACTGACACTTGCGGTATGTATATTTTACAGTTTTAATTCGGTTGAATCCCAAAATTCAATATTAGAATTAAATAAAAATGCGACCTTTATGTTAACGCTAAATAAGCTTATGGCTGGAACATCCGTATTTGTATCCTTTGTTCTTGGCGGGTTAATACTATATGCAAACAATTTCTTAATAAAAAAGCGAAAAAAAGAATTAGGCATATATATGACATTAGGAATGTCAAAACGTAAAATCTCGAAAATCTTGATTTTTGAAACTCTTTTAATTGGTGTGCTGTCCCTTATAGTTGGAATTGTGCTCGGGATTATTGTATCACAGGGTCTTTCGGTACTTATTGCCAACATCCTATCAGTTAATCTGGACAAATATAAGTTTATTATTTCATTAAGTGCTGGGATTAAATCAGTTGTATACTTTGGAATAATCTATCTTCTGGTGATGTTCTTCAATCAGTTTACAATTTCGAAATACAAGTTGATCGATATGCTGAATGCATCAAAGAAAAATGAAGAAGTAAAGTTAAAGAATTCTTTTGTATCATTGCTTATATTTATTTTATCTATGGTATTATTAGTAACTGCTTACACTAGAATACTAAATACAGGATTAGATGCTGAAAATACTGAACTGTTAGTTACTATTATGATGGGAGTTATCGGAACGCTATTATTCTTTTTCAGTCTCTCCAATTTCTTTATCCATATTGTCCAAAAGAGCAAAAGAATATATTTAAAAGATATAAATATATTTGTATTAAGACAAATAAACAACAAGATCAATACTAACTTTCTGTCCATGACTGTAATATGTCTTATGCTTTTTTTAACCATTACACTTTTATTTACCGCGTTTGATTTAAAGGGAACGATTGATAGAAATTCAGCGGGAAATAAAACTTTTGATGCTTCAGCTTTTCTCATTGTTGATAACGAAATTGAAGACTCAAAGGTAAATGACATAGAAGAATATTTAAATGAAATAAACTTTACATTCGAAAATTATGAAAAACATTCCTTTTATAGTGAATACAAACTTAATCTTACGATAGAGGACTTGTTATCAAAGTATTTAAGCAATCAGGAGCATATCGACTTAGAGCTAAATTACCTGGATGGTCCTGTATCTGCTATTAAAATATCGGATTATAATTCCATCATCGAACTTAAGGGACAAGAGGCTATTAATTTAAAGGAGAATGAAGTCTTAGTTGTATCTAACTATGGCCGGGTAAATAGTGCTTTGCCTGAATATATGAAGAATGAAGATATCATCAATATAGAGGGCAAAGCATACACCATCAAAAATGAAGCTCCTATAGAAGAGAATATAAAGAACACAGGTGGCAACGAATTCTTTTATCTTATCATTCCTGATAACTTCAATGGAGGCATGCAATTAGAATTCACAAGTTTCAACGTTATATATGATGATCGCTATGCTGAAAAATCGGAAGAAAAGTTTTCAACTCTATTTAACAACCTTTCAGAAGATAAATATAAGGACGTCTCCGCAGCTTTAGTTATTGGGAGTACAAGAGATCAAATAGAAGATAAAGAAAATGGTTTAGCAGCAATAATTGTATTTCTTGGTCTATTTTTAGGTCTCATATTTATCATATCCAGCGCGGCAACTATGGCATTGCAACAATTATCTGATGCAAGTGATAGCCTGGAACGATACAAGTCACTAAAGAAAATCGGTGTCACTGAAAAATTAATAAACAAAGCAATATTAAAACAAAGTATGATCCACTTTTTGCTGCCATTAGGTCTAGCTGTTATTCATTCAATAGTTGGAATAAGTGCAGTCAGCGAAATTTTTAGCTTCCACTACCAAAGTATAATAGTAAGTTCTTTATTCCTTGTAATAATATATGGTGCGTATTTTTATGCAACGTACGTTGGTGTTAAGAATATAGTTAAAAATAGTAACTAATTCTAATTAAATATATCGATCGATGTAATGTTCAACTTTGGGGCGCATTTCTTGAATATGGAATGCGTCTTTCTTCATGAAAAGACAATATTGTTTAATAATCATTTCTGTATGGATATCTATGTGAAAATGTGCAGGGTAATTTAAAAGCGCTTTGAGCATATGCTTAAGCGGATATTGTAAGATACAATTTTATTATTAACAAATTATGAGTAGGAGGAATTGCTATTATTTTAAAGAGAAAAATATTAACTGCTATTTTTAGTAGTATGTTATTTGCACTTATCTTTTCAGTAATTGGTGGCTTCGAGAAGAACCGTTTTTTAAATTTATATTTTAATTTATATTATTTAAACTTTATATTTGTAAGTACATATGGAGTAATTGTTTCCTACTTTAGTGACTGGCTTAGTAGGAAAATTACTAAAAGAACTTATACTTGTGAAATTATCTCCTTTTTATTACATTGCAGCTTCGGTGCCATATTCCAGATTTTTGGTCTAGTTTCTGCTATCTCATTCTTTATTTTAGACCGTTTATTAGGTAAGGTGAAGATTGGATGGCTATCAGGTGTTATAGCGTTATCAATCGTCGTGCTAGTATTTATAATTTTAATCAACTAATAGGCGAAATAAGCGAATTCAACTTAACTGTCGGAACTTTGAATTTTGTACTTAAAGTAACGAAAGTTTTAGTTAAATAGAGATATTCAACAACCGAGCGTGATTTTGAGGAACATTCTATAAAGCTGTTTGACTACTACTCAATTTGGCTGCTTTTTACTTCAATTAATTAGTATACAAATCATCTCCTTGGTGTTCAGAGATAATAAAGTTATTTAATAAAGTAGTTTAATTCTAATTGAACTAACGAAGCAGATTATGGAGAATATCTCCATTTCGTAGTATTGTGGAGAGAGATAACTTAAATAATACAATTTAAGGTAAAGAGGGGATTATGATGAAAATAAATTTAATGATTTTTATATCATCCAAAAAAGAACAAAAAGAAAACAATATCGGAGAAATAGTTATAAAAACATTTGAATCTAACATTCGTCCTGTAAAAGGGGACATTTTAGATGATCCAGGATTCCATCCAGGATTTCATAATGGATATGAAGTTGTTAAGGTTACAATGAATTATGCTTTAAATGAATGTTGGGTTTCACTATGCCCCCTTGAGTTAGAAAGGGAAGAAATCGAGATAGAGAACTATATAGAGAGACTTAAAGTAAACGGTTGGTGTGTTGTCTCAAAAGAAGAAATTAGAAAAAAGAATTAAAAATTTAGAAAAGAGTGTGTGAAGATTTGCACTTTAACTAACTAGAGCTTTAGTTGAAAAGAATTTTCATTAATAAGTAAGGTTTAAAAACCAGGCAAAATGCTAGTATAAAAGTATCCTACGTGTTTTATTAAAGAAGAGATTGACATCGCATTGCGCTTTTACAATAGAAATAATAATTAGGTAAGAAAACATACGTAAAAATCATAAAAAAATATAAACTAAGGCTATTTTAAGTAACGTTCACAAATGAAAGTTAGGAATAAATAACCTCCATTCAATTGAATGGGGGTTATTTAACTGCTTATGAACAGGTATGTTTACTTAATCTAGGTGTGCGACAGCTCTTACTTCAATCAGTTGTTCAGGGAAAGCCAAGTAAGTCACGCCGATACTGCTACCAGCTGGACGATGTTCTCCTATATATTCTTTAAACAGTCCCATGACTTGTTCGAAATGCTCTTGCTGATTTGTTAAATATAGTTCCACATAAGCAAGGTTAGACTTTGTGACACCAAATCCCTCGAGTACTCGGTCGAGATTTTCAAGTGTTTGTAGGGTCTGTGTTTTAATATCACCCTCACCAACGAACATTCCCTCCTGATTGTGGGAAAATTGCCCCGAAATGTAGATGGTATCGTTGACGCTGTACCCTTGGGTAATCCCATGATCCCATAGGTTGTGATTGTAGGTTTTAATAATTTTCATTGTTTTTCTCTCCTTTATTTCAATGTAAAGTAAGTATAGAATGACAATGAAGAAAAAAATAGTACGCACATTTTTGATAGCTACTACCAGAAAGGATAGTGTCAATTTGAGTATGAATGACTATAAAGAAAAGGGGAGTATCCTAGAGACACCTTTTGGATATACATTGTCAGTGATTGGAGGTAAGTGGAAAATGCTTATTCTTTACCTCCTAGCTGAAAATCAACCTGTTCGCTTTAATGAGATGAAAAGACAAATAGGAGCTATTACCTATAAAACATTAAGTGCACAGCTTAAAGAATTAGAAGAAGACGGTATGGTTATAAGAAAAGAGTATCCTCAAATCCCACCCAAAGTAGAGTACAGTCTCACAAATAAAGCAAATACTCTACTACCTGCTATGGAAAAGTTATGTGAGTGGGGCACCAAAAACCGTAATAAATAAGCTCTTTTTCAAGACAATGCAGAGAACAGTTGCAAATCCCCACCCCTGCAATCTTGTCTTCATAATAAAAGGTATAATGCAATTGAATTGAAAGAGAAACCCAATCAGGAGAGACGTTATTGAATGAATATATATGTGATAATAAGTTCATTACTTTTATTATTTATTGCAGGAAATGCTTTTTATGTTGTTTTTAAAAAATATAAAGAAGATGACGATTTTACTTTTAATACTTTAACTTGGATTGAGTTAATATTTAATGTTCTATTATTAATTTCTGAAAAAATTGCTCCAAAGAAATTTCATATCGTTATTTTTAAATTTCTTTCTTTTTTATTTGGAGTATTCTTTTTAGGCCTTACCGTTCTATTATGGAAACTTTTCTTTTAATATATTTCCGTAACTAAGGTGCTTTTGTGAATATCAATCTTCAACAATCGGGCGCGATTCTGTAACAAGTATCAGCGCTCGTTTTCATTAAAGGGCCATTTAGTGGAGGAAGAATCCTAAGAAAAATTGAGTACATATGGTAATGCTAGATTGGTTTTTGTGAAAGATTGTACTTAAACTATAGGGGCAGGTTAATTAAAAAAAGAGAAATGGGGGTTACGAGTGAGAGGTATATCTTTTGAAATTCCCAACGCTTACGGGAAATATTTGTTAGAGATATTAGATGGCATCAATTTAAAAGGATTAACTTTGAAAATTGGTGGTGGAGAATCATATTTTATTGAAAATAATACATTAGGGGACCCACTATTTCCAAATATCAGCGTGTTAAATGAGGAAGGACTATATAAGCAAATTTCAAGAGAAGATTATTATCTTATATTTGTTGATTTAAAAGGATTTCCGAAAAAGTCAGAAGTGAGAGAAATTGAAACCTATCAAGAATTTGTTGAAAGTGAATGTACATTTGTACTCCTATTGGTCGATTCCTCCTATGTAACAATCTATTCCAAGGACCAAGTAACCGTTAAGCAGTTATTCTCTAAGGCAATAACTGCTGGTTACAAAAATATTGAGTATATTACAGATGAAAATGATACACGAACAACGTTGATTGCTTTTTAATACATAATTTAGGCATCGTTTGACCAGCAGATTGTGAAGTTATGTACTTAAAATTAACGGGGTGCATTACATTAGTTCAAGAAGTATTACGTATTTTTATAGCTATGATTATATTTCAGTTATTCCATTAAAGGGCGCTTTCCTTGAATAAGGAGAGGGTCTTTTTCGGTTTAAGGGCCATATTGTTGAATAAGATTATTTTGTTAAATATTACCGAACTACGCTTTTGGAAGGTTATACTTCAACTATAGAGTCAATGTATGTAGGTAAATGAAACCTATAATTGTTACTCGAATTTATGCTTTTGGGGGATAGTTTCTATGTCTAAAAAATTTAAGTTTTTCTTATCTATAACTGCAATTTTAATAGGGATCTATTTTATAAACTTAGCATTAAAAGATAATGTACAAGAAATTAAAAAGACTTTGTACTCATTAAATCAACCAATGATGAACATTGCTCATATTGAATTCTTGGATAACAATCAAGCAATTGCTTTTTACGAATGGGGTAATCAAGAAAATCTTAATTTTGGAAGTGCTCTCTTTAAGAAAAAACTACTTGGATGGAAACTTGTTAGTAGCAGCTCAGCTGAACTCCTCTCTCATGGATACAAATTAGATTGGGGTTATTTAAACTTAAAATTTCATTTTTCAAATTATACCGATTTAATCAGAGGGAAGATACTTGATCCTCAAATAGAAGAAGTGAACATTACAACTAATAATGGAAACAAGTATAAAGCCAAATTAATCGAATATAACAATGTTGAGAAGTTTTGGTTTTTAGTCACAAACGGAGAAGACCTTATAGGCTCTACTATTACAGGTTTGTCTTCAGACGGTAAAATCATTGAACAGATAACACAATAATTTTAACTCTACTTGGGTTCTTTAGTGCAACAAGAATTTATAACGTAAACCTACTATCGTTCTCAAACACTAGTTAGGTAACTATACCCCCCATTTATTTTGAAAGGGGGTTGCTTTTGGCTGCTTCTTCAACAATCGGGCGCGATTGTTGAACAAATGAGCTGGAAATGATCAAACTTTTTTATAAAATTCTCATACTTATCTAAAAAAGAAACTCCATTTTTATCAATCTTTTTTCAAAATGGATTTTTTGAAGTTGCTATTAGATAAGGATTGAGGGATATTCTTTAATCAATCTTTATTCCAAAGCTACATGAGATGTTGAATTGAAATAAAGTTGCAACGTTTGTAAAAAAGTATAATCATCTCACCTCTAGATTTCTAGAATTCGAAAATGAACTAAAAAGCTACGAATGTTGTTAACTCAATGTTTCGTAGCTTTTCTTGAAGAGTAGAATAACTCGATCCATTAACCATGGGTCGAGTTTTTTTATTGCGATTATTTTAATGAATGTCAAAATTAAAAGGACAATTAAATAACAAGGATAATACAACGAAAAACAATCTATATTTATTGTAAAACGATAAATTTTGTGTTAAATTTATTTTGTCATTAAATTACTGAGGTGCTTACTATGAATGATGTTAAACGCGGTTCAACCACTTTTTTAAAGGTAATTATTTTTCTGGCTGGAATTGCAGTTCTTGCTTTATGTATATTTTTAGTGCCCCATATAGCGAATTTCGCATCGAAATTGTATCCACATATTTCACCGATGAAATATCTCATTTTCATCGTAATGTATGGAGCGGCTGTGCCTTTTTACTTTGCACTCTATCAGGCCTATAAACTTTTACGGTACATTGAGGAGAATACAGCGTTCTCGGAATTATCTGTAGAAGCATTAAAGAATATTAAGTGCTGTGCGATTATAATCAGTAGTCTGTATGTATTGGGTATGCCACTCTTCTCTTTTATCGCGAAGAAAGTTGATCCTCCTGTTGGATTTATAGGACTTATTATCATTTTTGCTTCGTTCGTTATTGCCGTTTTTGCTGCTATCCTCCAACGACTTTTACAAGAAGCGATTAACATAAAATCAGAAAATGATTTGACGGTCTGAGGTGAATGATATGGCTATTATTATTAATATTGATGTAATGTTAGCAAAGCGAAAAATGAGCGTAACGGAGCTTTCGGAGAAGGTTGGAATCACTATGGCGAATCTCTCTATTCTAAAAAATGGGAAAGCAAAAGCGGTTCGTTTTTCCACATTAGAAGCGATTTGTAAGACTTTAGATTGTCAGCCTGGTGATATTTTGGAGTACAAAAGTGATGAAGTCATACAATAAAAACAGGCAACAAATATTAACAAACGCTTGTTGATAGAGAATTTAAAGGATAGCTTAATTGTATTGCTTCTTTATATTGATGTAACCTGTTAAAAAATAAGCTATAAAGAGCAATCTCTTTACAGCTTATTTTTATATTCATTATTTATTATCGCTCACTAGTTGAGTGGCTGGCTTTAAAAAGAACCAAACAATTAACAAAGTTATTAGTGCTAATATAAAAGTACCCATATAAATGAAATGTACACTAGAAGCTAATGCCTCTTGCGAGTTGGTTACTACATTTGCAGTAGTTCCTCCATGTCCACCAGATGAAACAAGATCAAGGTGTTGAATACCATGTGCATGGATCATCGTGTTGAAAAGCGCCCCGAAAACTGCAGCTCCTAATGTTTGGCTAAACGTATTGATAAATGTATTTAGACCAATTGCTGTCCCACGCGTTTGATTTGAAACAGCTGTTTGAATCGTTACCATGTAAATAGGAGAAACAAGGCCCATTCCTAATCCAAATAATCCGACTCCAACATAAATAAGGAACGCTAGTGAATCTGTTGACAATGTAAATAATGTAAAGGCAGCAACTGACAGAACACTAACCCCAATTAGAATGATTTGTTTTGTATTTAAGCGTCCAACTAATTTACCTGAAAAAATAGTCCCGACTGTCCACATAACAGGAAGCGGCATTAAAATGAGTCCGGCATCTGTCGCATTTTTCCCTAATACACCTTGACTCCAAATTGGAAGATACATTGTAATACTTATAATCATTGCACCCGAAATAAGTGTTAGTATATTAATAACAGATAATGTACGGTTAGAGAAAAGTGCTAGCGGAATTAATGGTTCCGGAGATTTCTTCTCAATAAATATGAAAATAATGAATGACACAGCTGCAAAGAGTAACAGACCTATAATTGTCATGTCCCCCCAGTTGTTCTTACTGCTACCTGTTAATAACGCGTAAAGTAGAGCGATTGCACTTAGTGAGAAGACTGTTGCACCAAGATAGTCGATATGATGCTTAGCAGGCTTAATAGATTCTTTGTAATAAATGACAATCATTATACAAGCGATAATTCCAAATGGAACGTTTAAGAAGAAGATGTAGCGCCAAGAAAGAGAATCAACTAAAAATCCACCTACGAGTGGTCCGATAACACCAGAGATACCCCAAACTGCACTAATCCACCCCTGTGCTTTTGCACGGTCTTTCACTTCGCTATATAAGTCACCAATAATGGTCATTGTTATTGGCATAATAGCGCCAGCTCCTAGACCTTGAAGGGCACGAAAGACGATAAGCTGTTCCATCGATGTCACGACACCGCAAAGAGCAGAGCCGACTAAAAATATTGTAGCTCCAATAAGTAAAACTTTTTTTCGACCGAATAAATCGGCCAGTTTCCCGTATATTGGAGTCGAAACAGCAGTGGCCAGCATATAAATTGCATATACCCAACTAACGAGTTCGACGCCCGATAAATCACTTGTTATACGAGGAATTGCTGTACTAATAATTGTTCCTTCTACAGCAGAAAGGAATGTCATTAACATTAATGACATAATAACTTTTTTTCTCATAATTTCCCTCTAACTTCCATCTAGTAAATATATTCAATATATAACTTACCTTTAAATCTTCCAAATAACAAATCTAGTTTCCCTGTGTGAGGATTAATAACCTGAATGAACGGATGGTTTTTATTAAATAATATTAACTTTAATTGAATCTACGGCATTGTCAAATCCAAATAACGACTTTAGTATTCATTTTGACTTAGTTTGGATTGTAGATTGTGTGCTACCGTTGTTAATTCACCTTTCGTATATCGTCATTGGTATCCGCATAGGTTTTGATGAAAAACCCGTCAGTTTCTGACCATTCCGCATACAAAATATCTTGAATAGTAGTATAGCCTTCCTTTTGCAGTTCATCGTATAGCCATTCCTTTGACTTGCCCGTGTATTTTAAGATTTCTTCGTTAATTTCTCCTTCATCTACATACAGGAAATTAATTGCCTCGTCTTTTGGCTTTAAATTGAGCATGGCTGGTGTGACCATATCGAATTTAGCATACTTTTTTAAGCTGACAGTACCACCAGGCTCTAAGTACAAATCACAAACTTCCCGCAGTGAGAATACCCCTTGTTGCCGTAACATAATACGTAATTGCTCCATTTCCAAGTGATTGGCTTCTAGTTCTTTTAAGTTGAATTCGCCATTTTTGATTAAAATAGAAGTTTCCCCTTTCAGTAGAACCCTTAATTTATCGTAGCGCTGTGAAGAAATTTCGATAATAAATAACATTACGCCCCATACGGTCACTGCGAACCAGACGTGAAGCGGTGAAATTTTGTTATCATAGATGCTTTCTTCTAATATGCCACCAAGAACAATGGAATAAATAAAATCAAAGGGGGTGAGCTGCGATATTTCTTTTTTACCCAACAAACGCGTTACAAGTAATAAAGCAATGAACCCAAAAAATAACTTCGAGCCAATATTCACATATGTCATAAATTCAACTCCTCCAAGTGTGTTATTTAATTTTTTTTTTAAGCAAAATGAGGATACGAATGACGTATCCTCTCTGGTAATATTCCAGTGCATAGTTTGAGAGCCTATAGCGCTCACGTAAACTATGCAGGATGTTTAATTGTTTTCAAGCAGACACTAAAATTATTGATTCAAACTTCGCTAATTTTTCTCTCCTCGCAGTAGTGTCCTATACCCGTTCTGTGGAAATTCCCAACCTCTGAAGCGAAGCATTAAAGGTTTTTATTTAAACTTTTGACATTAGGATTCGTTTACTTAATAAGGTATAATATCCATATAATTTTAGTTTCTTAATTAACTAAATAGAAAAGGAAGAAATTATGAAGATTGGAAAGGGAACGGAAAATAATATCGAGGAAATTGAATCTTTATATAATGATTTAAATGATTACCTGGATGCGCATATAAATTACCCTGGATGGAAAAAAGGTGTCTATCCTATAAAGGAAACTGCAGTACATGGCATACAGGAAGGTAATTTATATGTGATGAAAGATGGGGATCATATTGTTGGCACTGTCATATTAAGACATGAGCAAGAAGCAGCTTATTCTAAAGCTAATTGGTATCATAATTTCGGTGATGAAGAAATATTAGTTATTAACACTTTTGCTGTCCATCCTACTTATATTAAAAAAGGAATTGGAACAAGACTTATGGATTTTATTATTCAGTATAGTAAAGAAATGAACATAAAAGCTATTCGTCTGGATGTATATGAAAAAAATAAACCAGCTATAAAACTTTATAGAAAATATGATTTTGAGTATATTGATACCGTTGATTTAGGGTACAGTGAATATGGTTTAGATAAATTTGAACTTTATCAAAAGCTACTATAAATTCAAGTTTTAACGAGCAGTTAGCTATACAGAGTAACTGCTTTTTTCCTTTTTAAAGTAATTTAACAATGCAATCTGCTTGCACCTATTATTTTTGACTAAAGTCAGTATTGATAGAAAATAAAGAATTGACAAAAAACATCAATTGATTTAAAGTAACGAATAATCGAATGGAGGAGATTCTATGCCGATTTTAAATCGCCTAATATTAACAACTACACATCATCATATCCGTTAGTCTTGCTATCTTTATTAATTTATTAATATTGAATAGGAAGACTATTTCTCATGAAATCGTATAACTAAGCCGAAGTTGGAGCTTATGTTTGTACGGTTTTTTTATTTTCTTAAAAACAAAGGAGTGACGAGGATGAAGAAAATGGATTATCAAAATGTTAGAGGAACACAAGATTATTTACCTGAGCAAGAGCTTATTCGTCGTAAAATTCGCCGCACATTAGAAGATACGTTTATCGCATACGGGTGTAAACCACTAGAAACACCTATTTTAAACTATACAAGTTTAATGGCTTCCAAATACGCTGGGGGTGCGGAAATTTTACAAGAGATGTATATGCTATCAGACAGAGGAGATCGTGAACTGGCACTACGTTATGATCTAACGATTCCATTTGCTAAAGTAATAGCATTGAATCCTACATTACCAATGCCATTTAAACGTTATGAAATTGGCAAAGTGTTTCGAGATGGTCCGATTAAAGCTGGAAGATTTCGCGAGTTTACACAATGTGACGTAGATATTGTAGGGGTCGATTCACAAGCAGCAGAGGCAGAATTGATGATGATGGCATTAGATGCATTTGAAAAACTGGAACAAGATGTTGTTATTCAATATAACAATCGCAAGTTATTAGTAGGCTTACTTAGTATTTTTGGAGTTAATGCCGATGTACAAAGTCAAGTTATTTTAATACTAGATAAAATTGAAAAAGTGGGAAATAACGCTGTTCTAACAGAATTAAAGGAATTAGGCTTAGACGCATCAGTATTAAAAAATATCGAACATTTTTTACAAGACAATAGAAAAAATACACTTACTTATTTCGGCCAATACGAGGAGCCTTTAATTCAAGATGGATTAGCTGAAATGTTAGAACTAGAACGATACTTAAATATGCTAGGCATTACAGAAAGTTGTTTATTTAATCCATTGCTCGCTCGCGGTCTAGAAATTTATACAGGCACGATTTATGAGATTTTCGTAAGCGATGGTCGAATGACATCAAGTATTGGTAGTGGAGGGCGCTATGACAATGCAATTGGCGGTCTTTTAGGAGGAACAGAAAGATTTGCCACAGTAGGTATTTCATTTGGCTTAGATGTTATATTCACAGCTATGATGTTGGGCGAACAAAAGAAACAGGAAACGTTAGTTGATATTTATATTATTCCAATAAATACAGTAGCGGAGTCTCTTGTATTAGCAAGGGCTTTGCGGAAAGAGTATCGTGTTGAAGTCGAGCTTAATGGAAAAAAATTAAGAAAAGCGATGGATAAAGCGAATCGTGACAACATTCCATTTGTAATTGTGTTAGGAGAAGAAGAAGTTACGGAAAATCAATATGTAGTAAAAAATATGGAGACCGGAGAGACCGTTATTAAAAAATTTGTTTTCGATACATGGATTTAGTATTTCTTAAATAACAGACGTAAGGGGATACATGATGGAAATTCGTATTTTAAATAAATTAGATGCTCAGTTGTATCAAGAGGTTCGATTAAGTGCATTACAAATCAATCCAGAGGCATTTGGTTCAACATATGAGCGTGAAGTAAACTTTTCATTAGAAACTGTAGCAGAGCGATTAGAACCAGCGAAGGATAAATTTGTCCTCGGTGCTTTTAATGACAATGGTTTGTTAGTTGGTATCGTTACTTTTATGCGCGAAAGCAGCCTGAAAACCCACCATAAAGGGAATGTTTTTGGCATGTATGTAGCACCAGAAGGTAGAGGGCGGGGAGTAGGCAAATTACTAATGCGTGAACTAATTAAGAGAGCGAAAAGCTGTGATGGTTTGGAGCAAATTAACTTAACGGTTGTCTCTAATAATATCTCTGCTAAGAAGTTATATATGTCTTTAGGCTTCGTGGTGTACGGTGTTGAACGAAATGCCCTTAAATTTAATAGACAGTATTTTGATGAGGAATTGATGGTATTACATATTTAATGGTGAACAATGTCAATTTTAAAGAATAATGCGGCAAAATAAACCACCCGTTATCGTGGGTGGTTTTAATGTGAAGAGAATATATATTGAATGACGGCTTACTTTTCTTTTATAAGTTGTAAAGTTCTATCCTTAATTTCCCAAATTTGATCAGCTACTCTCTCTACAATAAGCTGATCGTGAGAAGTAAAGAGCACTGTTCCTTTATAACCAATCAAAAACTTTTCTAACGCTTCAATTGTAGCCAAGTCAATAAAGTTTGTTGGTTCATCTAAAATAAGAATATTAGAAGGTTTTGCAAAAAGGGCTGCCAATGATATTCGGGTTGCTTCACCTCCACTTAACGAATGCAACGGTTTTCTAATATCGGCTTCTTCAAAACCTAAATTATTAAGAATAGCACGAATAAAACTTTCTTTATATTCACTCATTTTCATAAGATAATTTAAAATACTTGTGTCACCAATCAATTTATAATCCATTTGCTTGTAAGTGCAAAAAACTATTTTTGAGGACAGTGTTATTCCTTCATGGTTATTCATTATATAATTTAAGAAGGTCGATTTACCTACTCCATTATCTCCTACTATAGCAATCTTCTTTCCGAGAGGGAATTGGAAATCCTGGTCTGAAAGTAAAATGTTATCTCCTGCTTTAACTGTAACATTATGTCCTATTATTGGGAAACGATTATTTATTTCAAGCCCTTTTACTATCGGAAAAGAAATTTGTTTTGGTTCTTTTTCAATATGAATTTCCTCTAACATATCAAGTCTTTTCTCTATTGATTTAACGGTTTTCAACATACTCTTTTGAACGGTGTCTTTTTGTTTTGAGGAAGCTAAGCGATTGGGTTTAATACTTCTTTGCTTGTTTTTTTCACTAACAATAGAAATTTTTTTTGCTTGGATTTTTTTTACTTCTACCGCTTCTTGTAAACGCTCTTTTTCTCTTGATACTTTTTGATATTTTCTTTGTAGCTCTAATTTCTCTTGTCTTTTTTGTTCAATATATTGATCGTAATTCCCGTTAAATTCCTTTATAACCCCATTTTCAACTTCCCATATTTTAGTGGCTATTGAATTTATAAAATAGCGATCGTGGCTCACAAATATTAATGTACCGTAGTAATACTTTAATTCTTCAATCATTATGTCGATGCTAGCTCTATCTACGTGGGTAGTTGGTTCGTCTAAAAGAAGGCCCATTTTATATTTAGAAAGCAACTGTACCAAACGAAATTTTGATTGTTCTCCACCGCTAAGTGTCTCTACACTATTGTTAGGGATTTTCAAACGGCTAAGTAATTGGGAATCTAGATAGTCGGCATTTGTTTCTTCTTGTAATTCACCCATTTGTTCAAAGTAATTGAAATCAACAAATCTTTCAATGTTACCAATATCAGGTATAGTTATACCAGCAATTATATTTAATAAAGTCGTTTTCCCTTGACCATTTTTGCCTACAATACCAATGCGGTCATTTTGATAAACAGTTAATTCCTTAGTATCAAATACTTCTTTCTCCCCAAAACTAATCTGGACATTTTTTAATTTTAGAGCTAATGCCTCCATATTTATCCCTCCAGTCTCAAATGTGAAAATTTGTTACGTGTATAAAGAGGAAACCGTATTTCTACTTTCTTAGGACATACAACGTCAATATCATTCTAAATAAGTGATGGTTATTTCCATGGAAATAGAAGTGTAAAAGACATTTAAATTATGTTTGTTTGTACTATTAATTTGAAATAAGATTATCACTATTGGTTTTCTTTTCCATAGCAATTTTTTGTTTTAGTACTCTCCAAACCATATTTCCAACTAACTCTTCCTCTTCTGATTTAATACCAAAGAGTCTTATACATGTCATATGTATTAAACTCCGAACAATATTTAAATCAAACCGTTTTTCAATTTTTAATTTGTTATAGTAGCTGGATAATTCATTTTCCCAAGATGCAAGTAGATCTTTGGTAAAAACAAAATGGTTTGCTGCTAAATCCTCGTTTGAAGAAGCAGTAATATCACAATAAGCCAAATATTTATGTCTATTTTCTCGATAGTTTTTTGAAAAGTCCTTATTTGAATAGCCATCGTCCATAATTAGGAATTGTTGGTTAGTATCTCTGGTATAAATAGATAGTAGTTTAAACACAAGAAATATTGCATGATCAACTTTATCTATTTTCTCGTTTACTAAACATGAGCCTAACAAACTGAGAATAAGAGTACTATCAGCACAGAAAAAATCTTCTGCCTCAGTCATGACAGATAATCCCCCATACCTTTCGTATTCCGGATCATATTTTCCAGCACTATATTCAATAATATCCCCAGTTATAACACCTTTTTTTAAGTATTCATCTATCAAATTTATTTGGGAAGTAGGGGAGAATCTTAATCTTATATGATGCCTATCGTCAAAATAACGTATGAAAAATGAATTGTTTATCGCTCCAATGCCTTTAAGTTCTTTTACGAGTTCATATAAAAAAGTTCCTAAGAAATCGTCTTGAAGTTCATACGGTAAATATATATTAAAATGTTGCCAGTTAACTTTTCTCTCTAAATTGAATACTTCCTTGCTATGAAATAAAGGTTGTTCGATTAGTTTTTTTGGCTGTATCTTTTGTGATACAAAGTTAAAAACGAACTCAGATATATAATGATTTCCTTCAGGGTCAATTGTAACTAAATCTGAGAAATTCATTGAATTTTCCTCAAGATATATATTATAAGAACTATCCGTTTTATAAATATCCCATAAAATATCTAAGTCTTCTTTATGATTAGTATCAATTAATATTTTTTGGTCATTGCATCTTACAAAAAGTGAATTAGGTATTTCATAAATGTTTTTCATTTCCGTAAATTTATTAAAAAATTGATCTTGCGAAAGTTTATTTTCCATATAATTCTTTATCAACCAAGATTGAGGAAATAACTCAATTTCTTTAAAAAGAATCTTTGGGAAATGAATAAAGTCTTTCCGTATTTTTTGAATATCGAATAGTAAGGACATGATATTTGAATAATAGTAGTGACTCCAAAATAACAAGTCATTTAATATATGAGGTGAAAAATGTTCTATATTAGATACATTATATTGCTCAAACTTTACAATTTTTTCGGTTCCATCTATTAATGCAGAAAGTGTTAATTTGTTATTTTGAATGCTAATAAATAGTTGTTCTAATGAAACGGATTGATTATCTTCAGTAGTTCCGAATTGAAGATTTAAGTTACCCACATAGCAATCGTTCATAATATTATAGTAGTGCTGGTTTTTCGGCATATATTTAACGGTGACTACCTCTGTATTTGCTTCTAAAAATTTTCTTCTCTCAATATTTTTCGTCAGTGTAAAATATTCTTGATCTAAATAAGAAAAACGTCCTTCTAAGCGGCCCAGACCGTTATTTCCGGCATATGGTGTAAGCAATAATTTTAGTTTCTCATCATTTTTCTCTACATAAAAACAAGTTTGAATTGTTGGAGGAATTTCGCTTTCTATTTTTGCATCTTCAAAACTGAGGTTTGCTATATCTATCCATTCAGAATTCAATTTAGCTGCTGTAGAAGTTAGTGCTAATAATTGCGTTTTCAACTTCCTCTCTAGATCGGAAGTTGTACTTTCTAGCGAACAATTTTTCTCTCTGACTAATTGATAGCTCTTATAGAAATCTAAAAACTTTACTTTTGTATTTCCATATTTCTCTTTAAAAAAGTGCACATCAGCTTGATATCTATCGCTTAACGGTACACGTTTTGCATATGAGGATAGAAAATTTATTAAAGGCAAGACTGATTTTTCTATAGCACTTTTATTTAAATTAAGATTAATTACCTTTGTTTCACTATCAAAGCGTAGATAATTTTGACTTATAATAATCGATGAAAGTAATTCCTCCAATTCAATGACAGTATCTATGTTGAAATTGCTGATTGAATTATTTAGATTCCTTATTAAATTTCTTACTTTGGTTATAGTAGCTTTTGGAAAATTATAGTTTTTTTCTTCAAGATACTGAATTAAAAGGTTGAAGTTTTGAATGAATGTTAAATTGTCTAGGTCAGTAATTAAATATCCTCCTAGTACCAACTGTTTTACTACACTTAATAAGATTTTAGATGGTAAAAGGATATTATTTCTTTCTGCTAGTTTTTTGGAAAGTTCTTCAAGAGATAAAGCCTTCTTTGAGCTATCCCGAATTGCTTCAATAAGATTGTTTATATGGATTTTATTTGTATTAAACTTTTTATTATCATCTGATGTCCAATTATTGTATATAAAATTTGAATTTTGATATACCACATTAGAATTCCAGTTAATTTGTAAGCTATCTAAATTCTCTATTTTTATAGTTGAAATAAATTTACTTATCCATTCAGAGTCAACACTCGTATAAACGTTGAAATCGTTTTGAATAATCATTTGATTCCTTGTATTATTTTTTTCATCCATTTTATTGAAACTAACAGAAGAAAATAATCCGAAAGGTGTTGCTCTATATCTAGATCTATTTTTATATTTTCTTTTAGCTAATGTAGCTTTATGAAAATTGTCGTTCTTTTGTAGCTGATGATATAAACTACTGGAACTAATAAAAAGCTTTTTATCAAACCAACTATCAAATAAAGCCTCGTCAGTTGATTGGTTTGCTGTTCTTACATTTGTATATGGCATCATTTCGTACATTTTATTCACCTCTAATTTTAAATTTTTTAAATAAGAGAGGATCACAATTGAAATATTCTTATGAAGTTTTAACTTTCTCTAATCCGCTATGCTCCAGTATGTAATCCAGCATTCGATTAAACATCACTTCATGTTCGCGAGCTTCAATATGCCCAACAAACTCAATTGTCTTTATTACTTCTAAAATAGAACTTTGATCATTGCTTATTTTTATGTCATAGAACCCTTTAAATATTTTAAACAGTACTTTTTCAAAGAAATCGCTATCATTCAGTTGTATCGTGTTTAATAATTCAATCCATTTATTTGTATAAAATGAATCTTTTTGTTCAAAGGCTAAGATTAATGCATTTACTACAAGTCGAAAGCCTTCGTTTCCATAAGGCCTAGTTTGACTATATTTATTAAACCTTTGAATACAACGCACAAGAATGGCATCAATTAATTCTAATGAAAAAACATACATACTATTTGTAAATAGTACAAGCTCATAATGAGTCCAAAATTCTGTACTGATTAAATATTTGAATAAACTACTTTTTTTGCCATCAATTTCTTGCCCCAACAATCTACAAATCCTGAAATTTAGAAGATCGGTCATATGCTCATTTTTTAAACCGGTAAAATCCGCCTCTAGTTTCCTCCTTAAAGAGCGCAATTCTTGAATGTCTTGAATTCTATATGCTCGAGATAGTTCCTTTAAAAAGCAAACTACCTTATCACTTGCATAGTTACTATGAATTAAAAAGAATTCATTAGGAGAAATATGTAACCTATCCATAAATAAGGATAGGTTAAGAATACTAGTGTCAGTTTGACCGCTTGCAAAACGATGATAAGCAGCTCTAGTTACTATGCCGTCACAAAGATCTTTTATTTTAATATTTTTACCTTCTCTTATCATTTCAATTGTAGGACCAAACATTTAAAAACCTCCTAAAATGTATATATTTGTATACATTTTACCATCAAATCAAGTTTATTCTCTATTATCAAGCTTATAAACAGCAACGTTTATTCGATTTGAAAATTCAATATGAGTTGGAAGGAGGTTTTGTAAGATGGGTGGATGGATTGATATTTTCTATGTAATTACTCTATTTATTTAATGAGTAACTAGGAGGGGAATGAATTTGAAAAAATCTGTAATTTTTGGAATTAAAAATAGAAATACATTCCTTTTGATTTCTATTCTAATTGTTTCAACATTTATCGGGACAATTATTCAATTTATTAAAGGGGATTTATTTCAAGGGGCACTGGATCAGAATTTAGATAAAGTCTCTACTTATATAATGATTTTCGGTGTTTTAATTTTAATAGAGGTTTTATTCTATTTTATTGAATGGAAATACGAAAATCACTTAGTTAGAGATACATTTGCGAAACTCAAAAATTCAATCATTAACAATGTAATAAAAACTAAAGACTTTTCAAATATAAAGATGAAAAATGAAAATAATTTAAATACGCTAACTAATGTTGTCGATAGTTTAGAGTATCTCTATTATAGAAGTTTTTTCGATGCTTTTTATTTAACACTAAGAATAGTATTCGTAACAGTATCTTTACTTATAATAAATGTCTATATTGGTTTGATCGTAATTGCTTTTATGTTTTTACCTTTATTAGTTACTAAATTATTTAAAGATAAACTGGCTAATCTTGAAAAAAGCTTTCTAAATCAAAAAGGGGATAACCTCAACTTCTTTAAAAATCTACTGGATAATTTAAAGTACGTAAGAATTTTGAATGCTGATGTTCTTTTTCGAAATAGATCTAGAGAACAAATTCATAAAGAAAGAGATGCCGGGTTAAAAACTGAAAATTATAAAGTTACATTAAATACTTTTTATTCGTTGCTATCATATTTATCGCATTTCTTAATTTTAGCTATTTCGGTTTTATTAATAATTAAAGGTCATATAACACCGGGTGTTACTATTACTCTTTTAGGTTTGGTAGAACAATTAAGTATGCCGATTTTATCACTTTCAAGAAGCATTAATAATATTAACAGCACGAAGAAACTAAGAACGGATATTAATTCAAGTCTCTACAAAGATATAGATGATCAAGAAACGTTTATTAGCTATAAGAACGCTATTTCAACTAAAAAGTTATCATTTAAATTTGATAATACTGTTTTCAATTACAATGATATAACTTTCCTAAAAAACAACACACATATTATTACAGGTCAGAGTGGTTTAGGGAAATCTATATTTTTGGAATCCATACTTGGTTTGCTGAAGAGCAGCCACGGTGGGGAAATTTGTTATGACAACAATAGTCTTAAGTTTGAAAGTAACCCATTCAGAGACATTATGTACGTCATGACTGATAACAACCTTTTTGATGGATCACCAATATTTAATATTCTATTGCGAGACGAATATAGTGATGAAGAACTAAATTATATGAAAAAATTCTTATCAGAAGAGAAGCTTTTAAGTAAGGACGTAACAAAACTCTCTAGTGGCGAAAAGAGAAGATTGCTTATATTGAGGGGATTAATGTCGGATAGATCCACTTTAATATTCGACGAACCTACATCTAATCTCGATAGTCTGAATAGTCAAATATTTTGGGAGGAACTTTTAAATATAAAAGATAGAACAATAATCGTTGTTTCTCATAATACACCTGAGGATATCTACGACAAATTTGATATAAAATACGATTTTACAAGTTATGTCGATAAGGAGTCGGTAGCTTAATGACTAAAGTAATCACAATAAAGGAAGAAACTTTGGAAAAATTTTTCGAAAAATTCGGAATTTTTATCAAAAAGAGTGATTCCAAAATAGTTATTATAGATATTTATCCGCCATTACCAAAAGAGATAAACTCGCACACTATTATTAAAGCAAATGGTAAAGCACCCGATTTTACTAGCAACTGGTTAGTTGGTGAAAACCTAGTAGAGTTCGATGATGGGAGTCAATGGATTTTAACCCTAGGAGACTTTGATTGGAATCAGATCATTTACAAAAATTTTACTAGTAATAATCATTTGTTTATACAATGTATTAGTTTTGATGTAATTCCTGAAATAGATGAAAAAGTTTATAAGCGAAATATAGTTATAGATTTAAGAGTTAATTTCGGTGGGGAATTGCAAAAAATGATTAATTACTATAAGTGGTTTGTTTATATTTGTAAGAAATATTCTATTTCTCATAAATATATACTGGTCTCAAATTCGACATGTAGCTCAGCGGAGTTATTTACCGATAAATTCAAAAATGATGAAAATGCAACGATCATTGGTAGTAAGACCTATGGAAAGAAGTATATATATAAACAAATTACCACACCAGATAAAAAGGTTCTTATTCCTATGTTGAAAATAGAAACTGACTTTAACATTGATATTAATTTTAATTTCGATTATTACTACGCCATTAAAAGTAAATCTAATACTCGATACTACAAGCCTCCAGAAATATTGATGCTTTAGTTATAGATTTAAACACTTAAAGGAGGTGAAGACTCATGAAAAAATGGATTAGCCCAAAAATGGACGCGCTACAAATTACAAAGTTCGATAATAAAATTTTATCAATCGAATCAGCTCTATACGCAAGCGGAGGACACCGTGGGGAGTTAACACGCAACTAATATTACTAACAT
>NZ_JBIWBS010000004.1:80040-270311 GCF_044761135.1 Lysinibacillus sp. NPDC097868
GTGGGGAGTTAACACGCAACTAATATTACTAACATTTAAAGGGGAGGTGAATGACATGAAAAAATGGATTAGCCCAAAAATGGACGCGCTACAAATCACAAAGTTCGATAATAAAATTTTATCAATCGAATCAGCTCTATACGCAAGCGGAGGACACCGTGGGGAGTTAACACGCAACTAGTTTTACATCCTAAATGAAGTAGAACTTTGTTTGTAAAATTAGTTGATTTAATTGAGGTGATCAAATGAAGAAATGGATCAGTCCTGAAATAAAAACTTTATCAGTTAAAAAGTTTGATAATAGGATGTCGTCAATTGAAACTTCACTATATGCAAGCAGCAGTAGTGATCACCATAGGGAGCTTACAAGAAATTAATGTTATTAAGAAATGGCTGTGTTAAAGGTTATTGTTGATTTTGTGTATTGACTAGTGCAAGAGCGAAACGCCTTTAATACAGCCTATATAATAAAAAAGTGAGGGATTAATATGGAAAAGTATGAGTATATTGAAACTGGAAATACAGCAGTAGTAGATATTGATGGAAAAGATCCAGTATTTTTAAATGAAACGGCATCAACAATAATTAAAATGCATATTAATGGAACATCACTCGAAGAAATAAAAAATAAGTTAATGAAAGAATACTCAATTCCTGAAAATGAAGTTAGAGATTTTGAAAATCAAGTTGAGTTAACAATTAGAGACTTTGACAATATGTTAGAGAGTGATGAGTGAGTCGATAGATGGTGGAGAGTTTAAAGATAAATTTTAACTTTTTCGGTGATGTAATAAATATAAAATGTAACGATTCTTATTTACTAAAGCAATTAGTTTATATTTATAAAGAGTATGTAGATTATCAAGCAACATCTATTGATTATTATATTAAAATTGATAATCGTTCTTCTTATAACATAATGGTTAGTGATATGTTATCTAATGATAAACTAGTAATTCTACACGGATCTAATGAAAATTCACTTGAAAGATGGGTTGATGAGGCTACATTTCTACCTCCAATCACAGTCCCCTTTTTTAGAAAGAAGTATTCATTTTTCCATGGATGTGCAATTAGAGTTAATAATAAAACAATCGCTATTTTTGGTCCGAGCCGTTCGGGTAAGACAACATTAATTATGGAATTACTGGAATATGGTCACCTTTTAATTAGTGATGACTTATTAGTAATTGATAATGAAACAGGAGAGATTCTCCCTTTTAAAAAACCTATAGGTCTTAGAAATACTACAAAAGAGTATTATCAAGATAAATTTAAAAAGATAGTAGAGAAACTTCCTAGCGAAATGCCAACTTTCCACATTGAAAACATTGGATTAACAACAGAGTTAATTCATATTAGTGACGTTCCAGGTTGGAAATATTATGACAATGTAAGTAAAATAGATTCAATATTTTTCGTAGACAAGCAAACTGAACTAGTAGATAATCCATATGATTTTTTTGAATTAATTAGTAATCAAGCTTGTTTATCTGATAACCCCTTTAAAACAGTATTAAAGATTTTTAGAAACTTAAATACGACGTCTATGAGATTGAATATTCGCGACCTTAATGTTAGCTCTCAGATATTACGGAGCATTGAGGATAAATGCTTAAATTAATTAGTAAAACAGATATAAAGCATTGGATGATGAATTTCCCAATGCTCTTTTTTATTTCTAAAATAAAGACATAAATCTAATTTGCGAAAAATAGATTCTAATTTTGGTTTTATAGACATTTAATATATTACCGTATCTTTTGAAAAATAAAGGAGGAGAATGAGATAAATGAGATGCATCTCTTTATAGAGAACGTAAAAGGTGTAACTTTTATAATAATATTACTTTCAAGTTTTATTTATCAAAGACAACTGAAACTAACGAAATGGCAAAGAAAGCTGTCCAAGGGCGAAATGGTAATGTATTTACTTACTTCAATAGCACTTCCTATTTATTTGATTATTTATTGGGTTCAGCTTTTGGGGACGTAATAATAGGTTATTTTTTCTCCTATTTCCAAGCAAACAAGTTCTCGAACTATCTTGCTCAGATAGAACTGTAGCTTTGCTTACTTCCTACAACGGGGGGACATTTCATCAAACAGAAGCATAGGATAATTTTATAATCTGTGAGAGGATTGAGAAAATGTACTATGTTCCTTATTATGTAAATGTACCAATGTATAGCTATGGCAATCAGCCTATTCAATGGCCAGTTCCTCATGAGGTAGTACTTCCTAATCAAGCTGGCTATGGTAATCACAATCAAATGACAACCGATTTTGGACAAAAACCTTTAGTTGTTGATATGGAGGAGGCAACTAAGCTCAACAATATGTACCGCACTGCTATATGGACAGGGAATCATATGCAAATTACGGTCATGAGCCTCAATGTTGGGGAGGATATTGGTTTAGAAATGCATCCACATGTCGATCAGTTTTTATATATTGAACAAGGGCAGGGGGTTGCTCAAATGGGTGCTAGTAAAGATCATTTAAGCTTTACTAGAAATATTCATGATGATTATGCCATCGTGGTACCTGCTGGAACATGGCACAATGTAACCAATATAGGAAATGGACCATTAAAGCTGTTTTCAATCTATGCTCCTCCTAACCACCCATTCGGAACTGTTCATGCTACGAAAGCAGATGCAGTGGCAGCAGAAGAGGGTTATGGTCATTAGCAAATAATAAATTATGAATGATAGGCAGAGTTGTTGATGTATTGCAACTTTGCTTTTTTTATGCCAAGAAAAACAATTGTTAGCAGGACGATTGACGAAATAAAAAATAACGTGTTATAATTATCTCGAATTCAAGATAAATTAATTCGAGATAATAACGAAGCTTTACGAATTGTTTTTTGTTAGCAGTTTGAAGTAGCACATAGTTAGAAAATATAAACAAGAGTAAACAATAAATTATTTACGAAGGAGAATCGTCTTATGAGCAAACATACAGAAGGTATACACCATATCACAGCAATTGTTGGGCATCCACAGGAGAATGTTGATTTTTATACAGGAATTTTAGGTTTACGTTTAGTAAAACAAACGGTCAACTTTGACGACCCAGGAACATATCATCTTTATTTTGGTAACAATGCTGGGAAACCAGGTACCATTATTACATTTTTCCCATGGGCAAACGCTTATAAAGGACGCATCGGTGATGGGCAAGTTGGCGTTACAACATATGTGGTACCAGAGGGGGCATTGCCTTTTTGGATTAATCGGCTTGCGAAATTTTCTATTCCATTCAAAAAAGCCGAACGCTTTGGAGAGCAAGTCGTTCAATTTGATGATCCACATGGACTTCATATTGAATTAGTTGCACGTGCAGAAGGCGAATTAAATAATTGGACATTTGGCGAGGTTACACCAGAGGTTGCAATCAAAGGCTTTGGTGGCGCAACACTTTATTCAAGCCGTCCACAAGAAACCGAGAATGTATTAACAGATGTAATGGGGCTTGAAAAAATAGCAACAGAAGGCGAATATGTACGCTTTCAATCAAGTGCCGATATCGGAAATATTATTGACTTAAAAACTGTACCGGGCATACGTGGTCAAATGGGTGTCGGAACAGTGCATCATATTGCTTGGAGAGCAAAGGACAATGCAGATCACTTAGAGTGGCAAGAGTATGTAATGAATCGTGGGCAACATGTAACGGAAGTAAAGGATCGTAATTATTTTAACGCTATTTATTTCCGTGAAGCAGGTGAAATTTTATTTGAAATTGCGACAGATCCACCAGGATTCGCACATGATGAAACACTTGAAACAATGGGTAGTCAATTAATGTTACCATTGCAGTATGAGCAACATCGTGAACAACTGGAAAGAACATTAATACCAATTAAAGTTCGGTCGGTAGATTGATAAAAAGGGGGACGAATCTTTTGATTTCGATTGATCCTAAGAAAAATACAGAACGTGAAAACTATAAATTATTAACTGGTAGTATTATTCCGAGACCTATTGCTTTTGTGACGACAAAGTCAGAGCAAGGTGTTATTAATGGCGCACCGTTTAGTTATTTCAATATCGTATCATCAAACCCGCCGATGATTTCTTTAGCAATTCAAAGATCGAAAGGGTACTTAAAAGATACTGCTCGTCATATTCAGTATCAAGGGCAATTTGTTGTGCATATTGTAGATGAAGATAATGTTAGCCAGGTTAATGAAACAGCGGCTACTTTGCCTGTAACTGAAAGTGAAATTGAAAAAGCCAACTTTACAGTTATAGACAGTCATTGTATTAACGTTCCTGGTATTAAAGAGGCGAAAGTTCGAATGGAGTGTCGCTTAGTACAGACAATCCCCTTACTAAATGGGAATGAGCAGACAGGTGATTTATTTATCGGTGAGGTCGTACAATTTCATTTAGATGACGCGATTTATTGTGAAGGAAAGATAGATCCAAGAGCACTAAAGGCAGTTAGCAGGCTTGCTGGATCGAGTTATGCTAAAATAGGAGATCTTTTTGAAATAGAACGTCCTAAATAGTCAGATCGAAAAATTCGATAAAAGAAAATACGCTTGTGAATGGAGCGTACGAGAAATCAACGTACCTCCATTCATGAGCAATTATCCTCCTTGATCGGTTAAATTCAACGTCCAATTACCTCTATTATTTCATTTCCTGACATGCCCAAGCATCAATCTCTACCTTGAATGCTGGCGCAGCAAGTGCTACTACATACAACATCGTCATACATGGGACGTGATCGCCAAAAAAGTCATTCATCACTTCTTTTCTTTCTGTTGAATCAAAATCCCCAACTAAGTAAAAAACCACTTTTGTTAAATCATCAACAGTCATGCTAGCACTTTCAAGATTTTTTTTAATATTGTTAAGTGCTAATTTCAATTGAGCGATTGGATTTTCAGGCACAGTGCCATCCACTGTCATCCCTATTTGACCTGATAATGTTAGCCATTTATTTGGACCCGTTATTTCAATCTGGTGAACGTAAGGAGCAACAGGTTGATGAATTTCCTTGGGATTTCTTGAGATTTTCATTTAATCAATCCTTATCTAGACGAATTTAGTGAAACTTCTAAAATATCGTACGAAAATTAACATAAAAACGTTATTTAGATGCTGTTTACCAAAGAAGTTACTTTTGATATCGCAGTTTATAGGGTTATAATAGAATTAATAAAATTCAGGCTTTAACGCTAGTATAGCTTTCAATACACTATGATTAATAGTATTGTCTTTCATATTAATTCGAAAAGAGTAAAAAATCTATTGTATATGGATTTACTCTTGGATTAAGGATTGTTATGAGCAAGATAACGCCATATTGTTATATTTTATGGGGTAATAGAAATAATCTTCTATCCCTTAAGCTCAAATAATGACATGAAAATTATATATATTGATAACTAATATGTTGTCTGCTTGCTTAATATTATCGTATTTTGTAAGTTGGCAGTTGAGGCGAAGCTGTTTTGTGGAAGGAGCGAATGCATGAGTAATTTTTTTCGAAGTAATGGATTTAAACGTTTTATTATTCTAGCTGGGATCGCTGTTGCATTATATTTAATGCGCAGTATGATTAACCTTATTCTTCTCACATTCATTATGACCTACTTAATGAATGAGCTCTCTACTAAGGCGACTAAAGAGTTTAGACGTATTGCGCCAATCAATGAAAAAGCGATGATAGTTACGCTTTATCTGCTACTTGTTGCCGGGATTATTGCTGTCATTTATAAGTATTTGCCAGTTGTGACCCAACAGATTACACAGCTTTTTGATTTGATTGCAGCTTTTAATCTCAACCCGAATGATAACGAGATTGCGAGATATTTAGCTCCGACATTTGAGAAGATTGAACTCGGTAAATATTTGGAGCAAGGCGTAGACATAACGCTTAAAAATTTAACGAACATTGGTAAAGTCATTTTGCACGTTTTCATTGCACTTATTTTGAGTTTGTTCATTCTTCTGGAGAAGAAACGAATTATTGAATTTACTGCAAAATTTAAAGATAGTAAAATTGGTCCGCTTTACGATGAGTTAACGTATTTCTCTAAAATATTTATTCGTTCTTTTGGTAAAGTAATTGAAGCGCAATTTATAATTGCTGCTGTGAATTGTGTTTTATCTGTTATAGCACTCTCAATCATGGGCTTCCCGCATTTAATTGCACTCGGAATAATGCTTTTCATCTTAGGTTTAATTCCTGTAGCAGGGGTTATTATTTCATTGTTTCCGCTTAGCATTATTGCCTATAGTATTGGTGGCCCGATGTACATTGTCTACATTCTTATTATTGTAGTTGTGCTACATGCGATCGAGGCATATTTCTTAAATCCAAAGCTTATGTCTGCCAAAACGAATCTTCCTATTTTTTATACATTTATCGTAATCCTTTTCTCTGAGCAATTTCTCGGGGTATGGGGGCTAATTATCGGGATTCCGTTGTTTATGTTCCTGCTCGATGTTCTAGGTGTTACGTCCACTGAGGGAGAACCTAAACAATCTGTAGCTATAAAAGTAAATAAGTAAAATCAAAAAAAGGAAGCATCGCTTTATGCGTATGCTTCCTTTTTTGGGTGCCAGGCACTCAAACAATTTCCTAGTTAATTGGAGCAGTGGGCGGCGACTCCTGCTCTGAACAGCACAGAATGTAAGACACCTGCACTCCGCGTGTTAGCGAGGGATGCGGCTTACGATGCGCCGCGAAAAGCGCCCGCACGTAGCAGAAATCAACGGCAGTAGATATTATTTTTGTATTCCCGCTTAGTTTGAAAAAACCGCACGTGGCTTTCTTCTGATATATAAGAAAATCAGCAATGCAGTAATACTTTCAGCGACGGGGAAAGTCCACCAAATTGCTTGTGCTCCTAGGAATTTAGGTAGCAATAAGAGCGCTGGAATAAATAAAATAATACTGCGAAGTAACATAATAGTTGTTGCAAGGCGAATTTTTTCAATAGATTGGAAAAACTCTGCAAGTACCATGTTTAAGCCTAAGAAGACATAGCCAATTGCAAATTGAACAAATCCTTGGGTTGCTATATGGCGAATTTCAAATGTACTATCGCCGAATAACGCTATTAACTGTGAAGGGAATAGCATAGCAATAATGGCAATGCTTAATCCTAGAATAAGAGCAGTCGCTAAGCCAATTTTCAATAGCGCTGTTAAACGCTTTGTTAATCTGGCACCATGGTGGTAGCTGACAAGAGGTTGTAGAGCCATACCAATACCTAGGAATACAGTTAATAATACTGTATGAATATAGTTAACCATTGCATATGCTGTTACACCGTTTGCGCCAAGGTAGTGCAAAAATGATACATTATATAAAATAACGATAATCGCCATAGAAGCTTCTACGATAAAGCTTGGTAAACCAATGGCAAATATTTTCTTTAAATCGGATAGGCTGAAAAATGAAGATACAAATTTTAATTCAGACTGTTTTCTGAAGAAATGGAGACATAGCACCGACATGCCAATGATTGTAGAGATTGCTGTAGCTAAAGCGCAACCTTTTACACCGTAATGGAGCACGAAAATAAATACGTAGTTTAATAATATATTTAAAATGGATGTAGTGATTAAGCCCATCATTGCGAGCTTTGGATTTCCATCATTGCGAATAAAAATACTTAATAAGTTTTCAATTGTGTAAAAGACACCAAATATCAAAATCACATGCAAGTATTCTTGCACATAAGGATAAGTAACATCACTTGCCCCAAATATATAGGCAATTTCCTTTAAGTTTACTAAAAGTAATAGCACCAACGTTAAAACTACTGCAAGCATCGTTGTAAATGAGAGTGTGAAAATCTGATGTGCTCGTTTTTTATTGCCTTCTCCAAGTGAAATGGAGTACAAAGTGGCACCTCCCATACCAATCCACAGAGAAATTGATAATAAGATGGAGAAAATTGGAACAGCAATATTGACACCTGCTAGAGCAGTTGGGCCAACCCCATGACTGACAAATATACCATCAACTAAAATGTTTACTGACATGAGTAGCATACCAATCATCGCTGGAAATAAGTAGGATAAAAACAGTGGCTTTAACGGTCTTGTTTCAATTGGATTAATTGTCGTCATGAGTAATTACCTCTCTTACCATGACCTTTTCGCCCTTTTCATCTAGTTCACCGTTAAAGGCGAATCCAAACTTTTTATAGAGCTGAATGGCTACTTTATTGTTGTCATAGACGCTTAAAAATATTTTTTGGCAGTTGTATTTTGTTTGTAAGAAACTGATAAGCTGCTGTAAAAAGTACTTTCCAAGCCCTTTATGCTGATAACGCTCATCAATTAAATAGCGGTCTAGCCAAACGCGTTGTGTATCGTCCTCGTGAGGAAATACACCATACATTGCGAAGCCTACCGGGATATCCTCCTTGTACAAACCAACTGGAATAAATCGTCGATCTTCTTGTGCCTCGTCTAAGCATTGCTGTGTACTTTCAATAAAGTCCTGCTGATTGTCAGCGATGTGTAAAGCTAATACTTCTTCTTTGTTTAAAGCTGTGATGTCACGTATTTCCGTGAACATAATGTCAAAACCTTTCTAAATTTATTGTGAATAGCTACAATCTAAAGTATATAGTAACTATATAGTCAAGGAAGGAAACTTAAAATGCTTAATAAAAACGTAAAATATTTTACAACAGGTGAATTTGCCAAGCTTTGTAAGGTAAATAAACAAACGCTCATTTACTATGATCAAATTGGCCTTCTATCACCAATTATGAAAGATAGTAAGGACTATCGTTATTATTCCATCGCTCAATATGATTTTTTTAGCGTTATTGAATTGTTAAAAACGCTAGGTATGTCTTTAAAAGAAATTCAAAAGTATATGGCAGATAAATCACCAGAAAATTTTTTAGATTTGATGCGTCAGCAAAAGGAACTTGTGGCGAAAAAACGGCAAGAGTTGGAAATGATTGAAAGTATTATTGAGGTAAAAATCGAGACAACAGAAGAAGCGATGCATATAGATTTTGACAGCATTACTATCGGGCATTTCCCGGAAGAGACATTATATTTAAGCAAAAATATCGAAGATTCCACAGAGGAACAGTTTGTAAAGGCTGTCTCGGATTTTATCGATGAATTGGATCGCTCGCAGCTTGATACAGGCTATCCGATTGGGGGCATCACAAAAAGAGAGCAAGTTTTAGCTGGTAACTATGATAATTATTGTTACTTATATATGGAACAACCACATCCTCAAGAAGGGCATCCTTATTTTAAAGCGATTGAAGGAGATTTTATTATTGGTTACCATATAGGATTATCAACGACGCTAGGCCAAACATATGAACGATTATTTAAGGTGATGGATGAAAACGGCTATGAGCTCGGACAGTACGTGTATGAAGAATATATTTATGATGCTGTTATTAAAAATCGTGAGGAGGACTATGTAACGAAAATTATGATGGAAATTGTCAAAAGGGCAAAGTAGTCTTGCAAAAAAGGAGAATCTACGACGTTGCGGCTACTTACGCAATGAGGTAGATTCTTGTGTGCAAAGGTTTATTTGTAATGATAAGTGCTAGCTCTTGAATTATTGCGTTGAATTTTATTAAACCATGCTTGATCTTTTTCTTCTTGCTGTAAGGTATTAACGATGGATGAGGAACAGTTAACGCAAATTTTTGCTTGTGTAATTTTACCGCATCGTTCACATGGCGCACCAAGATTAGGGAAGATTGAGGTTTTTAATTTTCCTGTCTTCACCCATTTAAAAAGTAAGTCCGATGAAATGCCTGTTAATGCAACAATTTCATCATTCGTTAAGTGCCGATTATTTTTTCTTAATAAAAAATGATGTAATTCCGAAAAAATATCCTCTTCTCGAGCGTCTATTTTTTTTCCGAACAGCAGCATTCGATTCCTCTCCCTTCTCAATTATTTAATGATTTCTTGTTTATTTTCAGTGACATTGTTAGGGTATTCATCATATTTATAATTTTCCCAACGATTACGCGCTAATTTGCGATATTTATTGGAAACATTGCGATCTGCGATTAATCTCGAGAAGCCTTTTTTGGCTTCTACAATATCGCCGAGGCGAAGGCTTAATTCGGCATGTAAATATTGAATTCGTTCGCTACCTTCTTGATTGGACGCAAAAGATTTACTGTAAAAGTCTCTTGCTGCATATAAGTAGTGCGTTTCAGATTCGCTTTCATTTTTTAAACGATACAGCCAAGCTATCTTTAGTGCGATATTAGCCATTAAAAGTGCCTCTTCCATTGAGGCCTTTGCTACGAGATAGGCCAATTTATAGCTAACGATAGCATCGTCAATAGTGCGTTCGCGACAGATGTCCATTGGCTTATGTAGTTCTTTAATATACAATTCATCGATCAGTAGCAAGAACGGTCCATACGTTCTCGTCATCGATTTATGGTAAGCATATCCGCAATGCGGGCATACAGCAACTTCATAAAGTAATGGATTCAAGCCTTCATAAACAGGCATAAAATCCGTTTGTTCTTCAACTATTTTAAAACGATTTGGTCGTACCTTATATGTTGTATATTGTTTTTTGCAAAATTTACAATCCACATTACTTTCGTAGTAGTAAATATTAAAACCCATATGAACCAACTCCTCTGTGTCGAGTTTTTAACATTTCTTTAGTTCTATTTAAATTGGGGGAATACTCGTTCAATATATTTAATGGATTTTCTACTATTTTAGCAATTCTATGTTTTTTGGTATACTCCTTCAATATGATTAAAGTAGTAAAAAGAAAATATTAATTTTTTTATGTAAAGGGAATGCTTGCTTTAAATATACTGGCAATAGTATTTATCGGTGGTGCAAAGGGAAAAGTTAAATGTTTTAGTTTACTTTATTAAATTAAGTCTGACATATCTAGAATGCTCATTTTTATAAAAAATTTTAGTAGTTTTATTATAATACATATAGGATAAATTTACTATTCAATAATATGTTGATTGATAAGGAATTTTAGGCAGTAGAAAGCTATTGTTTTTTTATTTTCAAAGTATAATAATTACTATATTTTTCTATTTAATTTAAAGGGGCTAGATTGAAATGGACTGTAAAATTATTTTCTTTGATGTGGATGGTACGCTCATCAATTACGGCAATGGTTGTATTGAAAGGAGTACGAAGAACGCTTTACAAATATTAAGAAACAAAGGTATTCGATTAGTTGCTGCAACAGGAAGACCACTATCCATGTGTCATGATTTGCAAGAACTAGGGATTGATACATTTATAACTGCTAATGGTGCTTATACTCGGCATGGTGATCGATTAATCCATACCATCCCCATCGCACAAGAAATCGTACAAAGCGTAAAAGCTTTTGCTGATGACAATAACAATAGTCTGTCATTTTTCACTGATCAACTATCAATGAATAATGTTCGCCATCCTGCAACACTAAAGGCAATGAAGGAGACATTATCTTTAGATGAGTATCCTCCTACTACTAATATTTTAAGCGAGGAAGTCTACTTAATGTGTTTATATGTCGACGAACAAGAAGAGAAAAAGTACATAACACAATTTCCACATTTGAAGTTTGAAAGATGGCATCCGACGATTATGAATGTGCTACAAGACGATGTATCAAAGTCCATCGCTGTTAAAGCAGTGCTAAAATATTTCAACCTACTTCCGAAAGAGGCAATTGCTTTTGGAGATGGAGATAATGATATTGATATGTTAAAGCAAGTTGGATATGGTATTGCGATGGGAAATGGCAGTGTCGCATTAAAAAATATCGCTAATTATATCACGATGAAATCAGATGAGGGTGGCATAGATTATGCATTACGTAAGCTACAGCTTATCTAAGGTAATAAATATGATAAAGAATGAAATAATATCGCCATCGTAATCACGTCTATTGGAGAATATCTCTCGTTTTTTCTTTTTGTTGTCTATTTAAAGATTATTAGTCTACATTAGCTAGCTATAGATGGCTTTTTGCCATAGTATGTGCACAGTATTGATTATATTTTGTTGGATAGACAGGAATGTTATTAGATTGTATGAATAAATTATAGATAATGATTGTGGTAGATGTTCTAGTTGCCATTGTCGTAAGTATTGTTTTTTTAGTCAGCACATCAGTCACTAATGAAATAAGGCGTTTTGACTTGAGCTACAGTAAGGGATATGGAATCATCATAAATAGAAATTAGCGCTGAAAGAGATACGTAGATACGGTAGAGAGGGTTTTTTGTGAAAACTGAATTTAACAAAAATAAAGTTGTGATGATTGTACAATATTGATATACATGCAATAATGATTAAACCTATGCAAAAGTGATTGTTGGAAATAATTGACTTTAAGAGGCTTATGTTAAGCTAAGGTAATGGGAAAATTAAGGCTTTAGGTGGGGTAAAAAATGGTGCATCACGTGCAATCTCTTATTGAACATTACGGGTATTTTGGGATTATTCTTATACTAGTTGGAGGGATTGTCGGGCTGCCACTTCCTGACGAAATTTTTTTAACCTATGTAGGGTATAATGTTTATCGAGAAAATTTAGAGCATATTCCTGCATTAATAAGTGCTGCGGTGGGAGCTGCAGGAGGCATCACTCTCAGCTACTTTGTTGGTCGTCGATTCGGTTTGCCGTTATTACAAAAATATGGGCCGAAAATTCATATAACTGCAAAAAAAATTGAGTTTACGAAAAAATTGTTTGAAAAGATAGGGCCTGTACTATTATTAATTGGATACTTTATACCTGGCGTTCGTCATCTTACAGCATATATTGCAGCAATTAATAATTATCCTTATAAAAAGTTTGCTGTTTATGCGTATGCAGGTGCAATCGTATGGACTTTCACATTTATTACTTTAGGGAAAGTGCTAGGAAATAAGTGGCGTTTTGTTGGTATGTATTTATCTCAATACAGCCTATTCGCAATATTGTTATTTATAATACTAATGCTGATTGTGTACTATTTATTTAAAAAAAGAAATACTATTAAATGAATACAGCCTGTTAAAAGTAGGTCTGCTACAAATGTTTATAATGGCATTTGAGGCAGACCATTTTTGTATAGAATTAAGGCAAAATCGCAAATGAACGTACAGGGAATCCAGATGCTTTTTCAGGCTTTGGCACAATATTGAAAATGACTGCTCCTTTTGCTGGTAGCTTATCTAAATTCGTCATTAGTTCAATTTGATATGTATCCTGATCTAGTACAAAGTATTCGCCATCCAGCGTACCGTTTTTACGGAAATCTGCCGCTGAATCTGTATCGAACGTTTCGTGACCAATTGCATTGATATTTCGTTCTGTAAATAAAAACTGCAACGCTTCTAATCCCCAACCTGGAATATGGTTATGACCGTCTTTATCTTTATTATTAAACAAATCCTTATCTGGCCAACGTTTACTCCAATCAGTTCGCAGTGCAACAAATGTACCTGCTTCAATTTCTCCATATTCTGCTTCGAAATCTAAAATATCTTGTACACGTAACGTGAAGTCATTGTCCAATTCAGCTTCCTTAGACTTATCAATAACAATTAGCGGTAGGACAAGTTCTTTTAATTCTAATTCGTCTAAGTAGCGTGTATCTGAAACAAAGTGGATAGGTGGATCGATATGTGTTCCATATTGCCCGGGAAACGTAAATTGTTGAGCAAGGAAGCCGTCATTATGCGAAAATAGCGTTTCAAATTTGGCATCTTCAAACATAAAGAAATGAGGCGAGTTAGGTCCGAATGTGTGTGTTAAGTCGACCCATTGCTTAGATTTTAATAGCTGCAATGCTTGTAAAAGTTCATTTGTCATTTTTATTCCCTGCTTTCTTTATGATAAGTGGTGAATCAATTTCATCATTAAATACGAACATTGAAGAAAAAAATATGATTATTCCCATCATTACGCTAAAGGCGGATGCTTTTTGCAGGCAGGCACCGAGCCGCATGGGTCGCCGCCTTCCGCTTCCGCTCCATTCAAATGTTCGTGATTTCTCTTATAAAAACTATTATGAAATTAACTCTTGTTTAAAATAAAATAAAAAAAGAGCCCTACTTGTAGAAGAGGACCCTCGTGTAACTGAAGTCAGTCTCCTCATCTTTTTGCGAAGTTCGCAAATTGGAATTAGCACCATGCCTAAGACTGGTTGCTGAGACTTCATAGGGCCAATCCCTCCATCTCTCTTGATAAGAAAAATATATGAATTTTCAGAAATAGTAATACCAAATACTTTAGCATAATTATAAATAGTTTACAAGTTCTATAGGATTGCACGGTTATAAAAAATAAGAAGCCTTCTTTATCACCAATATAAAATTACCGCTATACTACAGCACCCACCTTCTGATAATACAATTCGAATATTATCTGGCGTATATTTCGCTTCAAACTTCGCCGTAACGCCCGCTGAAGAAATGAGTTTTTGCACTTCATCTTGCTTGGAAAGCTGTGCGGCATTCTTAAGATCATGTGCAAATTGATCAGACCCTTCAATTTTCTCTGTCAGTAATTGGGCCTGCTGCATAATTGGCTGAATTTGTTTGGCAGATGTCTTCAACTTCAATGTATTAATAGGCGGGTACGGATTAGGGTTTGGAGATGTGGGCATCGCAAGTTGTCCCGGCAAATGATGCGGTAAAGGCGAATTAGAAATGCCCCAATTTGGATAATGATTTACATAAACATAATACGGATAAGGATTGTAATACAGCAGAATTCCTCCAATCCATAGCTAATATCTTAGTGTATCTTATGTAGCAGCATTATGTTTTGTGTTGAGGGTCATCTTTTATATGGAGCGTGTACCATGGTCGTGGAGATAAAGGGAAATTAACTAAAATAGTAGAATAAGTAATAGATAATGTAGAAAAGGGGCAGATGGGATGAATCGTTTAAATTTAATTACATTGGGTGTAAAAAATATGGTAGAATCGTTGGCATTTTATCGTGATGGCCTTGGGTTTGAAGTAGTCGTCTATGGGGATGAAACAAATCCAGATGTTATTTTTTTCAATAATGCAGGAACAAAAATATCTTTATTCCCAATTGAGCGCTTAGTAAAGGATATTGATGAAGCGAATCCACCCGCTGTAGGCAATGGCTTTAATGGCATTACACTTGCCTATAATGGAAAGTCTAAAGAAGAAGTCGATGAAGTATTTTTGTTAGCAAAAAAAGCTGGGGCGAATATTGTAAAAGAGCCTGAAACAGTGTTTTGGGGAGGCTATAGCGGCTATTTCCAAGATCCAAACGGCTTTTATTGGGAAGTTGCACATGGTGATATGTGGCAATTCGATGAAAATGATATGTTAATTATTAAGGAATAGATTAAAGGCGTGCTTTGATGAAATAGGTCAAAGCACGTTTTATATACTTAGTCTATAGAGGAGATAAGAAAGTGAAACCATTTTGGGAGAAAGATTACTTAGCAGATACGCATTATGCTTTTGGTAATCCTAGTGAGGAAGTGGTTGAATGGGCAAATAGGTTACAAGCAGGTGCACGCATTTTAGATATAGGATGTGGTGATGGTAGGCACGCAGTCTATTTAGCAAAGCTTGGGTTTGAGGTTGAAGCCATCGATATTTCGGAGGCAGGTATTGCTAAAATCAATAGATACAAAGAGTTGCACCAATTACATAACTTACAAGCTATTGTGCAAGATGCTACTACATATGAGTTTAAACATTCCTATGATTGTATTATTTCACATGGCTTGTTCCACTTTTTAGAGCGTGAAGATTGGCATAGCATTATGCATTCCATGCAAAAACATACGAAGATACAGGGCATCAATATTATTACCGTATTTACAGACGAAGTAGATATTCCAGAAGATTTAGCACCATTTATTAAAGGAATATGTAAAGAAGGTGAAATCAAAGATTTATATCATAGTTGGTCAATTCAATATTATCGTTCCTACCAATTTGAAGATCAGCATGATAACAATATTAAACATTGTCACGCAGCAAATAAATTAGTCGCTGTAAGAAAATAATAAGAAAAAACGAGGCATCATTGTTATTTTAGGTTATTTTAAGGTTTTATATTTAAGTTAAGTATTGAAAACTCCTCTTTTGTTAAGGATAACAAAAGAGGAGGTGTGATACGATGGCACAACAGATTCTATGTGAAGTCAATAACTGCACGTATTGGGGCTCTGGTAACAAATGTACTGCAGAAGCTATTTACGTTGTAAGTCAAAAAGGTCAGCATGCATCCAATAGTGAAGAAACAGATTGCAAAACATTTACACCTGAAGAGCATTAATGGCGTTAGGGTAACCCTTTAGGGGGCTACCCTTTTTTTATGTCATAACTGGTACATATCTACTTTGTCTTTCTTGAACAATAGGGTATGAGCATTTTTGACCTTTTCCTCTACATAATCTAATGAATAATTGCCAAAGGCGTCTGTTAAATCACCAATTGCACGAGATAAATTATCAATGACAGGTATTAATGTTTCGAGCTCATTCAATTCTTTTCCTGCGTTCATCTCATCCATAATTTCATGAGCAAGATGTTGAATTTTCCGAAGGCGTTTGTTTTCCGCTTGCATCATATCCTCCTTTAAGCATCATCTTTTATACTGACTAAATATATGATGGTTGCTTGTAGTTCATGAGTGAATACTTTTACTCATATTTGTTATAACTGGTAAAATAAATATAGCGATTTTTTTGAAATGGGAGGGGGAGCGAAATGAAGAGGATTTACGTAATTAGACATTGCGAAGCACAAGGGCAATCTTCAAATGCGCCTTTAACAGAAAAAGGGCACGAGCAGGCAAAGCGTTTAGCTGACTTTTTTCATACTTATAAAATCGACCGAATCATTTCGAGTCCTTTTTTACGTGCCATCCAATCGATAGAACTATTAAGTAAAACAACAAACAAAAAAATTGAGTTAGATGAACGTCTTTCAGAACGTATATTAAGCACGGATACTTTACCAGATTGGTATGAAAAACTAAAAATAACTTTTACTAATTTGGATTTAAAATATGAGGGTGGGGAGTCCAGTCAGGAGGCAATGGAACGCATCAAGAACGTTGTAAAAGAAGTGGCTGAGAGAGGAACTGAACATACGGTTATCGTCAGTCATGGTAATCTCATATCCTTACTATTAAAGAGTTATCAAAGTGATGTAGATTTTCAGTTTTGGCACAGGCTAAGTAATCCAGATGTCTATCAAATAAGCTATATTCATAACGAAGCGGTTATCGAACGTATTTGGGGACGCACAACAATAGAAGACAAGAAGCCGGACTACATTATGATAAATGGAGTCTGGCTTTGTTTGACGTTCCGAAACTATATTTAGTATTGAAATGTAACGCGAACAGTGGCACTAATAGTGATTTGCCCTTGTTCAATAGGTGTTACCATTGACGAATCTGCCATTGCCATCGATTTATATAGCACAGGACCACTTTCGTTTTCTTCAACAATTTCTATCGGCTGAGGATGCACAGATAATTGCATCGTCTGTGCTATCGTGTTAGCTTTCATTTGGGCATTATGAAGTGCCAAGCTAAGTGCCTGCTGGTAATATACATCCGCATTATCAATTTTAAATTGAATAGAGGAAATACGATTTGCTCCATTTTCCACAGCCGTATCAATAACAGCCCCAACAAGATTTGTATCAGGTATTTTTACTGTAATAGCATTTGCCACCTCATAGCCTTTAAATACCTGTTTGCCATCTACATAATCATAAATAGGCGCAATCGTATAGGTGGCAGTTTGTATATTTTCCTTTGGAATAGTTAGTGCCACAATAGATTGAATTACACGATTCATAATACTAGCATTTTCCTGCTGTGCTTGCTGCACATTTTCTCCTTGCGTAGTTACCTCAATTTGAAGCTGAACATAACTTGCATTCGCAACTACTTTTCCATTTCCTGTTACAGTCATAATTCGCGATGCAGGGAGAGAATGTGGATTTGCATGTTGGTAATACATTTAATACCACCCCCCCGACTGGTCTTTAGTAACGTTTTAAATCATTTTTAACAATGCTTCTACTCCAGTCATTCCTGCGAATATGCCTAGTTGCTCTGCCTCAAATGTAACGGATTCAAGTGGGGCTGTTAACAGCTCATCTATTGTTTTCACTCCAACCGCTCGACCTGCGATGATTTTTCGATCTAATAAGCGACTATTTAAAAGACCGACATCTAATGCACCACACATGATGTAGCCCGTATCATTCGAAATAGTTAGTAGTGTCGTTTTTGGTAAATGTACAATTACAGCAGTGAAAAAATGACCTTTAATCATAATAGGTTCAATTGTCACCATGAACATCACACTCCTTTTCTCTCTATACATATGGCAATAGATAAAAAGGTGTTCGGTATTTCCACTAAAAAAGTGTGTGTGACGTTAATTGTTTGAGAATTGTTTGTGTGCCTGGCACTTATTTTGTATAAGAAAGCAATGCAGTTTGTTGTATATTTTTTAACGCTAATTTAGCCTCATCTTGCGTAGTGTACTCGAACATACGGTATGAATCTTGTTCAAAAACAGTAATAACCCACATTTTAAAATCCCCTTTGTATGCAAATTTGTAATATAACAGTAATCAAATATATTATCGTTGTTATATATCAGTTTATGCACCTTATTTTACACCGATTTTGTAAAAAATAAAGTGTTAAATGAAAGGTTTCACATTTCGTTCAAAAATTGTCGCTACGTTTGTGGAAATTATTTAAAAATAAGGATGTTGAAAAAAGTTTAATTAAACAAGTTATTAAAGTATGGAGAAACAGTTTATTAAATGATTTTTCAATATAATGTTATAGAGGGTTTAAGTAAAATCCGGCAGTCTTTTTGAAGTATAATTCAACGTGTTTCGTAAATAGTAAGATGAGCTGTAATATGCAATAAAATGTGGGAGGTGATACTGTGATACGTAAAAATGTATTGTTTTTGACGGCTTGCTTTTTATTCATTTCTATATGTTTTACAGGAATGAATACCTCTGCAGAAAAAGGGCGTAGTGAATATGAGGAGACTGGTGAGGTTGTGTGGGATATTAACACAAAGGATAAAATTGTTGCCTTAACCTTTGATGATGGCCCAGATCCGAAGTATACCTCACAGGTGCTAGATATTTTAGCTAAATATGAAGCAAAGGGGACCTTTTTTATTATTGGTCAAAATGCAGAAAAGTATCCAGATGTTGTTTCAAGAACTTATAAAGAGGGTCATGAACTTGCCAACCATACTTACACACACCCATTCAAAGTTTCCGTATCTAAATTACAGGAGGAACTACAGCGGACAAACGAAATGATTAATAATATTACTGGTTTTTCACCTGTATTATTTCGTCCTGTAGGTGGTAATTATAACGATAAAATAATCAATACTGCCGTAAAAAATGGTTATCAGGTCGTAATGTGGTCTTGGCATCAAGATACACAAGATTGGAAAGAACCAGGAGTAAATAAAATTGTCCATAAGGTGCTTGATGGAACAAAGCCAGGGGATGTTATTTTATTTCATGACGGAGGCGGCAACCGCACACAAACAATTAAAGCCCTAGAAGAAATAATACCTACATTAAAAAAACAGGGCTATACATTTGTAACTGTATCGGAATTAATTGAAAGAAAACAGCAACAAGAGAAAATCCAATAAAAAATAAGCCATTTCAATATATTGAAATGGCTTATTTTTCTTTATAAGAAAAGAATATTCTACGTATTTAAACTAGAAAAATAATAAAGGTGCTAATGCAATTCCGGCAATTGCGCCAAGGGCAATTCCAACGCCAAACCCGCCAAACCCTGGTCCTCCGAAACCCCAACCCCAAAAACCTAAACCATATCCTCTGTTTTGTCTATCAGGTAGAATCCATACCTGTCTTCTATCCACTCTAGTTATTTCTCCGACATGAACATTCCCAGATGTATCAGTAATTTTTACACGTTTACCGTGATATTTACAGCAAAGATTATAGCATTCAGCTGGATTCACAGAATCTCCTCCTTTCTTAGTCCTTACAAGACAATATATGCCGTTGGATACAACTATCACTAGCCGAATGTCTATTGGAAACATAAGCTATTGCAAGGGGGTGAACGTATGTCAGTCATATCAACTGATGATTGGCTTTACGAGTTAAAGACTAGTCAAAAGTTAAACAACAGTAGAGATTTTGAAGATTTGCAACGTACTATTCTTTGTAGCCGATTAGTAGAACATTTTAATGGTGGAACACCACATGAAATACAGTTTGAATTACAGCAACAAGGGCTATTTCGAGCACATGAAAAAATTGATATTAAGAAGCTACAAGATCAAAATACTTGGGAAATTGTTCGGGAAGAATATTTTTATTTAAAGAAACGTTGGGGCGGGCCAGATATACCAATCTATATTTTCCCACTAACACAGGAGCAAAATATTACAAACAAAAATGGTGTTGCATATCCAGATGCTTTATTTTTATTTATAGGAGAGCTAGAAAAGGAAGAACTTAAAGCTTTATTTGCACATGAATACAATCATGTTTGCCGACTGCACTACTTAAACAAATCGTTACGGGAAGTAACGCTATTAGATTCATTAATTTTAGAAGGTTTAGCAGAATGTGCAGTAGAGGAAATTTACGGGTCTAAATGGTTAGCGTCTTGGTTGAGCAATTATTCATTGGAAAAAATGCTAGCCATTTGGAAGACTCAGTTTTTGCCCAATATTAATGTTCAAGGCTTAAATAATCATGTTGAATTTTTATATGGTGGAAAACTGCCACCCTGGATTGGGTATTGTATTGGTTATGAAATTGTAAGGACATATATTGAAAATCACTCGGCTAAAGAGCTTCTTAAAAAAAGTTCAAAAAATATACTTACGGGCTCTGCATTTCCTTTATAGCTACGAAAAACCAGTTGTCGATATTTGAATTGACAACTGGTTTTGGTCTTTAGATAGAGATTATATCCATTGCTATAGCAATGCCAAGTAAAACAATACTTAACCCCCACATCCAAAAGAAAGAGTATTTTAAGTGTCTCCCCATTTCTAATCCTGATAAGCCTAACGCTAACCAGACAGCTGGGGCAAGTGGCGATACAAATGTACCTACAATATTACCAATAACCATTGCATAAGCAGTTGAAAGGGAATCAATATTGAAAGATAGGCCAATCTGTTCAACTACAGGGAATAAGGCAAAATAGTAGGCATCAGTACTTAACAACAAATCAAATGGTACGCCTAATACACCGATAATAATATGTAAATACGATGATAGGGCTGACGGTAAAATAGTTACGGCATTGTTGGCAATAGCCGTTAACATTCCAGAGCCATTGAGGATGCCTAAAAATAAGCCAGCGGCAATAATAATGGACGCCATCGTTAAAGCACTTGGGGCATGTGTTCGTACCCGCTCAATTTGTTCATTCGGTGTACGATAGTTAATTGGCAGAGCGATGGCCACGCCGATTAAAAAGGCTAATCCTGCTGGTACAATACCTGCCACTAAAATCCCTATTACTAAAATAGTAATTAACGCATTAACCCATAATAATTTTGGCCGACGTAAGGCTATGTCTACTTCTGCTGACCCAACTACTTGATTTAAATTAGAATCATCGTGCGTAACATCGAGTGTGCCATACTGTTTCAGAATGCGTTTTTTTTCTCTAAAGCCTAGGTATAGTGCTAAAACTAGCATTAGTCCAATACCAATAATTTGAATTGTAATTAACGGATACCATAGTTCAGTAACATCCACTTCCAATACTGATGCAACACGACCTAACGGACCTCCCCAAGGTACCATATTTACAACGGCTGCAGCTCCAGCAATTAATAAAAGTAATAAGTATGGATTCATTCGTAATCTTAAATATAAAGGTAATAATGCAGGGATCGTAATTAAAAACGTAGAAGCACCGGAACCATCTAATTGAGCTACTACAGCAATAAGTACTGTAACAACAGCAACGATAACAATATTTCCTTTTGAAAGCGCAATCATTTTGTTGATCAATGGTTCAAACAGTCCTACATCTTGCATAATACCAAAGAAAATAATTGCAAAGATAAACATAACAGCGACACTCATCACAGAGCTTAGTCCGGAATTAAAGAATTCGCCTAGTTCATCAAAATTAAAACCAGCGATTAATGCAGCTATTATCGGTGGAATAACCATTGCTACAAGTGGCGATACACGACCACTGATGAGTAGAGCAATAATAATCATAATGGTGAAAAAGCCAATTACACTTAAGCTCAAAAAAAGCCCCTCCCTTTTAATTGAGTATTCTGACTATTTAAAGTTAGCATGGTGCTGGTGGGAAGGGAATAATATGGCCATATGTTAAATAAGAATCAAACTATTCATTTTGTTCATAAGTTCCATGATAAATATATTTCCTTTCAGGTCTGCCAATCGTTCCGTAAATGGGCTTTATGTGCAAAAATTGTTCGCCAACTAAGTATTCTAAATAGCGGCGAGCTGTTGAACGACTAGAACCGATAAGCTCACTTAATTGTGAAGCAGTAAGCTCCTGCGCTTGAGGATTTTCAAATATACTTTTAACAGTTTGTAACGTATGTAAATCGATTCCTTTTACGAGCTTATCTTCCGTAGTAATGGATTCACGATAGAGTAAGGAATCAAGGTCATATTGCGTGATAGTCATGCTATTTTGAAATAAATGATGTTCATTCAAATATTTTTTAAATGCTTGTTGAAGTCGTTGTTGTTCAAACGGTTTAATTAAATAATCTAAAATCCCCAAATCCACGACGTCTTTGATTAAACTTCTTTCTGTAGCAGCTGAAATAATAATTATTTTAATAGAAGGATAGTGATGACGTATATGGCGTACTAATGAACTGCCTTCAACATCAGGGATATACAAATCCGTTAAAATAATTGCCGGCAAGCTAGAGGTTAGGTTTAGTTTTTTAATCGCCTCTTGTCCTGTACGAAAACTTTCAGTAACACTAAAACCTCCTATTGTATGTACATAATCTGCGTGAATGCTTGCTACTCTAAAGTCATCTTCAATAATCCATACACTTTTGCATGCTGTCATACGAGATTACCTCCTTTAGGAACTATAATTAAAAAACATGCTCCCGATAAATCGCCAGAATCTAATAAAATATCTCCATTTATCTTTTCAAGGGCTTTTTTACTTATCGTCAAGCCATGTCCACGATCTAAGCCTTCTTTTGTGGAAACACCCTTTGTAAAAATTTTATCGTACAAATTGTTATCGATACCGGGTCCATTATCTTGTATTTCAAATAAGTAATGATTTTTAAAATCGTTGATGGAAAGTTGAATCATTTTATCGGAGGCTGGCCAGTTTTTTAAAGAATCAATGGCATTTTGAAGGACATTACCAAGTGCAGTTAAGATAGCATCTTCCTGAGGTTTAGATAATTGAATAGATGGGGAAATTTCCTTTAGCTCAAGTTTAATGCCAAGTTCAGCTGCTTCTGCCATTTTCCCTTGAATTAATGCTAGTAGTATTGGAGCTGTTACATTACTGTTTAAAAAGGCCTGATTTTTAAGTTGTATGTTTCGCTCTTCTTTAATAAAATCGATTGCTTGATCGTAGTGTTTATGAACAAGCAAACCTAAAATAATATGAAGCTTATTTGCAAATTCGTGTGTATAGGCACGTTGTATATTGGCATATTGCTTTACCTGTTTTAGTTCATCGATAACTTTTTGAATGTCCGTTTTTTTTCTAAATGTATACAATGAACCGATTTTTCTTTTCTTTTCAATTAATGGCGCTTTATTTAAGATGATAATATGTTCGTCTAGTGATAGTTCTAAATTGTGAATATGTTCTTGTGCAACAATTTTAGGGGTGAAAAGATGTTCAATTTTTGTCCCCATCCATGTGGAAATGGGTTGATTATGAGTAGAATCTAGCATCTCGTATGCACTTTTATTAATAGTAGTGATTTGATTTAAATGATTGACCGCCAGTATACCTTCTTCTGTTGTCTCTAAAATTACTTTGTTTTGCTGATACAACTTAGCGATGTGCCTGGGCTCCATATTGAACAATAACGCTTTTATATAAATGGATATAGCGATTGCTCCAAGTATGCCTATGAAGAGAATCATAATTGTATATTGTAGCCATTTGTAAATATGTTCCTTGATGGTTGTCTCGATATGAGCCGTTAAAAAACCGACAGAAACAACACCGATAATGTTATCGTCTAAAATAATAGGAGCTTTCCCTCGAATGGATTCACCTAATGACCCTATCGTTTTAGAAGTATAGGCTTGTTTATTTTGTAATGCGGCATCATTGTCTCCACCAACCATTTTATGTCCAATTTTATCTTCTGATGGGTGTGAATAACGAACACCTTCAGCATTACCAACGACAATAAACGCTGCATCAATCTCCTGTCTTAACGGTTCAACAATTAGCTGAATCGTTTCACTTGGATGTTCTTCATCGAAGGCTGTAATAATTTCCTCCATTGAGGCAATGGTTTTTGCAATATTTAATGCTTCTACGCCTATTTGTTTTTCTGTTGTTTCTCGAATGTGTTCTTGCAAAAGATAAATAAACAGCCCACATATGACAAGAATTAGAATAGTCATTAAAAAAATCATTTTAACTGTTAGAGACTGGAACAAATTTTTCATATTTCACCTCTATGTAGTTAGTTTATTTTTTCGATTGTTTCTAAATTCAAGTGATAAAAACCTCGTGAAAGAGCGTATTTGAAATAGTCTATCATAAATCTTCAACAAAATGAGAGTAGATAAACAAGCTCATCATTATGGGAAACGTTCTAAAACTTTACGCTACAATAAAAGAAAGGAGTGATGGCTGTGTCAGATGAAGTGAAAAATGTACTGCCACCTGTTATTGATGTGGCAACAAAGGTGCTCATTGTCGGTTCAATGCCAGGAAAGCTATCATTAGAGAAGCAACAATATTATGGCAATCCACGCAATCACTTTTGGGCTATCATTGGGGAAATTTTAAAGAGAGCGATACCTGTAGATTATGGTCAGCGAATAGAGTTGTTAATGGAAAATCACATTGGGCTATGGGATACAATCGAATCATGTGAACGGAAGGGCAGTTTAGATGCAGCCATTCGAAATGAAAAACCAAATGACTTTAAAACACTTTTTATACATTACCCAAATATTGAACTTGTGCTTTTTAATGGTGGGAAGGCATTTGAAGTGTTTAAAAAACATATTGGCTTTGATGTTTTAGACGGGCGGGCATATCAAAAAATGCCATCGACTAGCCCAATACCTGGTAGAAATATTAAATCCTTCAATGAAAAGCTGGAGGATTGGCGAGTGATGCAATCGTATTTAGCGTAATAAGATGCAACATTCATGAACTGTATTTTTGTGCGAAAAAGTAGTGGACAAGTGGAGACTAAATTGGTGAGTAGGCTAATGGCTCAATCAGCTTTCGCCCCCTTTACATATATTGAATTATGTTAAAGGGGGAGTTTGTATTGAATTTATTTCCAAGCGATGACTTAGGAGAAAGACGTCTACCACCTAACTTTGGCCCACCAAATATGGGTCCACCTAACTTTGGTCCACCTAATTTCGGCCCACCAAATATAGGACCGCCTAACTTTGGCCCACCTAATTTCGGCCCACCAAATATGGGTCCGCCTAATTTCGGTCCACCAAATTACGGTCCGCCATCAACTGGCCAAATGCCGACCAGTGCTCCACCAAGTTTTTCTCCAGCTATGCCTGCTTGGCATGGAGGAGCTAGTGGTATTCAAAGATGTTTATTTAGGAATACGTTTATATGGACGACGAACGGAAGAAGTTTTTGGTTTTTCCCGACGGTTATTGGTAGGGACGTTATTGCAGGATTCCGCTGGAGTAGAAGGTCTGGCTGGCGTTTCAGTACAATTTTGCGAGATAACATACTCGCATTCGAATGTTTTAGATAAGGGACCTTTACGAGGGATTCGTCGATTTACCGCGATGAATCCCCTTTTTATTTTAGTGTACATAGCTCCTTTTTCGAAAATATAGAGAGAAATTTATTATAAATATTCTGTTTTTGAGCAATTGATGTTACAATTATTGTAACTAAAGATGAAGGGACGATGGGTGGCTAATGATTAACTAATCTTATTTTTTGCACATGAAATGTATATTTCAATGAACCAAAAATAGGATTAGTCTGCCCATTTTCCATAAGTGCAACGATATCGGTTTAACCGCCGACGATCGTTAAACGCATACTTAAAACGCATATTTTCCCGCTAGAAGTTCTTTAGTGGGGGATAGCATTTTTTAGTATTGGATCATCTCATAAATAAGGCTCTACGTTGGAGCTTTTTTTATGTATGATATTTCGCGACTAATCCTTCCAAAATAATTGGAGGGATTTTTTTGTCCCTCTATACGGAGAGGAACGGATGTAATGAAAGAACTTTTAAAATTACAAAATGTACAGTATGAAGTGAGTGACACAGTTATTTTTGATAATGCCACCGCTACAGTAAAACAGGGTGAAGTCATTGGCATAATAGGTAAAAATGGAGCTGGAAAATCGACATTGTTACAGCTAATTCAAGGCATACTAACTCCTACAAAAGGGCAGCTATTGTGGTTACAGCAAATCAAAATTGCTTATGTAGAACAAGAGCAAGCAGCTATTGAAAATTGGGAAGTAAGTGCAGAGGAAGCAGATTTACTCGCTAAATGGCATGTGCCAAACACAGAGTTTGTAGCTTTAAGTGGTGGTGAAAAGCTGAAGAGACGACTAGCACGAGGCTTTTCACAACATGCGCAATTACTATTGTTGGATGAACCGACAAATCACTTAGATGAAACAAGTACAGCACTGCTAATCGCCCAAGTAAAAAAATATGGCGGTACAATTATTGTCGTGTCCCATGACCGTTATTTTTTAGACGAAGTTGCTACGAAAATATGGTCACTGGAAGACGGAAAACTGATAGAGCATAGTGGTCATTATACAAGTTATATAGCGGCACGAGAGCAACAAAGGTTAGCGCAGCAACGTGCCTATGATAAACAACAAAAAAATATTGAACGTATTGAAGCACAAATGAGTGAGCTTTCGTCTTGGTCGCATAAGGCACACGCGCAATCGACCAAGCAAGAGAGTTTTAAAGAGTTTTATCGAGTAAAGGCTAAACGAATGGATGCGCAAGTAAAATCAAAGAAAAAACGCTTGGAAAAGGAGCTAGCAAAAACGAAAGTTGAACAACTTAAGCAAGAAGATGAAGTGCGATTTTCAGTAGTGACAAACCAACGGGTAGGAAAACGATTTTTAGAGTGTAAGCATGTAACAAAATCTTTCCAGCATCGTCTTATATTTAAAGATATAAATATGGTAATCAAGTTTGGTGAAAAGATTGCTATTACTGGCCCAAATGGTAGCGGGAAAACGACATTATTGAAAGTACTGACAGGACAAGAAAAAGCGGATGGTGATATATGGATTTCACCTGCTGCCAACATCGGCTATTTAACGCAGGATGTATTTGATTTGCCTCTTGAACTTACACCAGAGCAATACTTTTACAAGGAGACTTTCGAGGAAAGAGGTAAAGTCCGCAATATCATGAAACATTTAGGATTTACAGCGAGTCATTGGACAGCACCTATTGGCAATATGAGTATGGGTGAGCGTGTGAAGTGTAAGCTTATGGCATATATACTAGAGGAAAAAAATGTTCTCATTTTAGATGAGCCAACGAACCATTTAGACTTACCTTCAAGAGAGCAATTGGAGAAAACATTAGAGCTGTATACAGGTACATTGCTCGTTGTATCACACGATCGCTATTTTTTAGAAAAAACGACAAGCACTGTTTGGGAGCTTAAAAATGAAGGCATTGAGAAAAAATGGAGAGAGAGCGCACCGCCACAAGTAAATGATACGAGTGCACTACGACTAAAGCTTGAAAATGAAAGACAAGAAATACTCGGCAAACTTAGCTTTCTAACTGCAAAGGATAAGGAATATGCAGTGCTTGATCGTAAGTTTAATGACTTGACTAAGCAAATTAATAATCTTCGCTAGTTTCACGTTTAAGAGAGACAAGAGTGGGGAAAATAAACTTGATTCAGCAGAAATTCTCCACTTTTATAATGAGGGGGAAACCTGGCTAATGTCACAGGCATTTAGAGCAGGATTGAAAAAACGCCAAAGCAAGGCCAAAAGAGGGGTGTCTACATGAAAAAATTACTTTTTACGAGCTTACTCACGATTAGTATGCTAAGCGCATGTACTACAGATGACGAGAAAGTGAGCGAGCAAGACCATACACAACAAGACCATACGCAAGAAGAGCAACAATCAAATGAAAATCAGAGCACGACAACTGAATCAAATTCTGAAGACACTGTCTCTTCTGTAACACAGGCAGAAGCATTGAAAACGATAAAAGAGCAGCTTGGAACAGAGTTAGCGATTGTTATGCCAAATAATCTTCCGCTAACAAAGGGGAATTTTTTAACGGCAACAACAACAGGTTCAGACAAACAAGCTGAAGTTCTTTTTCTAGAAAGTAAAGAGTATATTCCTGTAAATGATGTGAAACTAAAAAATGCTTCAAATGCAACAGCGATTGCCAAGCTTACTGTAAAGCTATTTGACAGTATAGATGAGGCAAGCAACCAGATTGCTTATGAAGACTTTAGTAAAAATGGCGGGCAACAAGTACCGCTCGGATACAATATTAATGGCTATCAGGATGCAGGAGCTGGCTCGTTATGGACTGGATGGAATGAGGGGAGATGGGCCTTAGCAACCCATACCCGAACAGATAATTCAGCCGCTGGAGTAGACCTAGCGAAACAAGCAGTAGAATATTTAGAATCCCATACGCTTCCGATTCCACATGAAAACGGCATGGTGCATTTAGATGTCTATGAATCAGGAAACTTAATCGTATGGCAGGATGGAAAGCTTGTCTATACACTTGATTCGGTAAAGGACCCAATGAAGGCACTAGCAATTGCATCAGCTTTTAATCAATAAATAAAATTCCTTGAGTGGCAATCCGCTCAGGGAATTTTTTTGCCTGTTTACTTTTCAACTTCATGTATTAGTAGCGTATACTCTGCCAACCATTTTTGCCATGCTTCCATTGGAAATTCCCCATGCACAGAGTCGTTTAACAAATCAGACAGGAGCTCTAAGCAAATATGCCATCCAGCTAAATCTTTAGGCGTATGATCAGTCAGCTGACCGATTTTTTCATGCAACACTAATATTGAACCATCACTAGTCGGTGATAGCTCAAAGCGTACACTATCCTTGCCCCATTCAAACTCCAGTACCTCCTGCTCAATATAATCCGTAATGTCGATGTCTATAAAGGTATCGGTTCCGTCATTCATATTAAAACGCATTTTACCATTTTTCTTAGGCTCAATCATTTCTAAATTGCTCATCCATTTTTGAAGTTTGCCATTCTTTGTTAATACCGCCCAAACTTCACTAATTGAATGTGAAAGTGGCCAAGTAAATTGAGCGCTATAGCCAGATTGATGTTTTTGAATTGTAGCTAGCATAAATATCCTCCTTGAATTTAAGGCTATTTGACCTCTTAGTTATGAAAGATTGCTTGGAATAATCGAGTCACGCCTTCTTGTATTTCATCTTTCTTTAAATGTCCAAATCCTAAAATAATTCGATTGTTATGGTTTCCTTTACAAATTGAATGATCTTCTACTGGATATACTTTTACACCAAATTGTTCAATTTTTTCAAGTAGTGCCTTTGAGAAGTTGATGTTTTGTAGTTCTACCACGAGGTGCAGCCCAGTGGAATAGCCCAAAATCCTAATTTTATTTGAAAAGGTAGTATGTAAACAGTCGATAAGAAAATCTCTATTGTTCCTATAATACTTCTTCATTTTTGCAATATGTCGTTCTAAGTATCCTTCTTTAATAAAACGTGCAAGAATAAGCTGATCTACCGAAGGTGTATGTAAATCTGAAAACCATTTAAGCTGACGGCATTTTTCAACAAGGTCTAATGGAAGAACGAGATAGCCAATTCTTAATGCTGGTGAGAGAATTTTACTAAAAGATCCAACGTAGAGAACACGATTAGGGTCTAATCCTTGTAAAGAGCTTACAGGAGGGCCTTCATATCTAAATTCGCTATCATAGTCATCTTCCACCAAATAACACTCTTTTTGTCTTGCATAGTTTATTAACTGAATCCTGCGTTGGATTGGTAAAGTACCGCCTAATGGAAACTGATGAGAGGGGGTAATAAAGACGAATTTTGGCTGTTGATTATGTGGTAATAAGGATGTTCTCATACCGGATTTATCAACTGGAATTGCATAAATAGAAGCGCCAGAAGATTTAAATATTGTTTGAATATCATTTGTAATCGGGTCTTCCATAATAGCGATATCATTTGCTGATAATAATAATCTAGCAATAATGGTTAATGCCTGAGTAGCACCAGAAGTTATGACTATTTGATCTGGATGGCATTCGACACCCCTTGTCCGCAATAAATAGTTGGCTAATACGTCCCTTAATTCGTATCGACCTTCAGGTAGGTCGTAACCAAAAAGTGTAGGATTCGTATCATTCCATATACTATGAGATAATTTTGCCCATGTTTTACGTGGAAATAAACTTAATGCAGGAATGCCCGAACGAAAATCAATTTTCGTTTCTTCCTTTTTTTCTTCCGTTCTGTTCTTTAATGTAACTTTGTTAGATTGAGTTAATAAGGCACCATCTGCAACAAATGTACCGGAACCTCTATAGGAGACTATAAATCCTTCTGCTATTAGTTGATCATAAGCTTCTAATATTACATTTCTAGACACATTTAACTCGGAACAGAGTTTACGTGTTGATGCCAACCTCTCGCCACCTTGTAAAGTTCCATTTAAAATTTTTTCACGAATTTGTTGATAGACCTGTTTATTTAAAGGTATTTCTAATGCTCTATTTATTGGTATCCACAGCATGTTTATTCGTCTCCTTCTTAAAATTGGTACCGTTAAAAAGTATAGTAAGTGGTTCTATTTTTACCAATATTACCATGATACAGTAACTTTAAATAATGAATAGGAGCTGAAAAAATGAAAAAGCCAGAAGAATTAGTTATTCAAGTATTGAAATCGGCTGCAAGAAACAATCAAATGAAAAATGAATTTCAACAATCGAAAGAACTTTATCCATTATTATCGAAGGCTGCAAGACGGTATGTAGCAGGGGAAGAAAGAGCGGAAGCCATTTCCGTAGCAAAAAATTTATTTGCTAAAGATTATCAAATTTCACTTGAGTTTATTGGAGAAAATACTGTGAATCTTGAGGAATGCCAAAAGGCTACAAACGAATTTATGGAGTTGATCGAAGAGCTTGGTACTTTAGCTATGGAGCAAACCGTATCATTTGATTTATCGCATATTGGATTGTCTATAAACAAAGAGATTGCTTATAAACACCTACTTCAACTTGTTCAGCAGGCAAAAAAATACGGCATTATTTTAATGATTAGTATGGAAGAATCTTCAAAGACGGACGATATTCTTAACATATATAAAAAGATAGCTACCGAATACAACAATATCGGCATCACGTTACAAGCTCATTTATACCGAACTGAGTTGGATATACAGGAGCTTGTTCAATATCCTGGGAAGATACGAATGGTGAAAGGTGCTTTTCAAGAGCCAAATACGATTGCATTTAAGCGATCAGAAGAGTTGAATAGTCGCTATCTTCAATATGTAGATCAATTAATAAAATTAAATCATCCTATTTCAATAGCTACGCATGATGAATCCATTATACAAGTGATGGAACATCGACAATATTTTAAGCAAACTAATGTAGAAATTGAGACGCTTTATGGAATTCGACCGGATTTAATTCGGAGTTTAAAAGAAAAAGGATATAACTGTAAAGTATATTTGCCGTATGGTCATGATTGGTATTTATATTTGTGTCATCGTCTTGCCGAAAACCCGAAGAACCTATATTTAGCAGTAACGGACATGTTAAGTACATCATTAGTAGATAGTAGTGAAGATTATTGAAGATTCAAATCATTCCTATTATAAATATTTGCCTTGCTATGAGTATAGTAGGAAGCTCTGTTGTTGCGGGTAAACTCATTGTTCAAAGTTTCCCTGTATTTCTTGCCTCTGAACTGAGGTTTTTAGTCGCAACAATCATTTTAGTACCGATATTATTAATAGTTGAAGGTATGCCTTCAATGCGAAAAAAAGACTATCTCTTCTTATTTTTACAAGCATTATCAGGTGTGTTTTTATTTAATATTTTTATGCTTTATGGACTGACGCAAACGACAGCAACTGAAGCAGGTTTAATTACAAGTACTATCCCTGCCTGTACGGGGTTACTGTCACTATTTTTATTGAAAGAAAAATTAACAAAGAATGTTGTATTGGGCATATGCATTGCAATGATGGGAATTACGACGATGAATGCTCCTGGGATGTTTGGTATTTCTAATGCTACTCATATATCAGTAGTTGGTAATCTACTTGTATTTGGTGCAATTATGTGCGAGTCATTGTTTATTATATTTGGAAAATTTATTTCTCAACGTGTTAGTGCGTTAGCTATTTCTACAATTGTTAGCTGTTTTGGATCAATATTATTTCTACCATTTGCTTTATATGAAAGTAGGCAGTTTGCATATGAAAAAGTGTCATTTGCTGAATGGGGCTTAATCCTTTATTTTGGAATCGTTGTAACTGTCATCGCGTTTATTTTGATGCATCTTGGGATAGCAAAAGTGTCAGCAAATATGGCTGGCATTTTAACGGGCATTTTGCCAATCAGTAGTATTGCGTTATCTTCTTTGTTATTAGGAGAAGCTATTACTTCTGTTCAATTAATTGGATTTGTATTAATTTTAGTTGCAATATTTTATCTATCAAGACAACCAGCATCAAAATAAGTGTTTTGAAGAGCTGAAAAGAGGAGGAATGTAAATGGATTATCAACAAGCTTTAACATGTTACATTGATGCAACAAATACTCATGATTTTAACAACGTCAAAGCGCTATTACACCCACAAGCAGTTTATTGGTTTACTGATCAAACATGCACAACGCTAGAAGAGATAGAGGTTTATTTCAATCATGCATGGCATGTCATAAAAGATGAAGTTTATCGTGCGGAAAATGTTCAGTGGCTTACTGCGGATGCAACTACCGCTACCTGTATTTATACATACCATTACGAAGGGTATCATAATGGCACATTTGTATCAGGGAGCGGGAGAGCGACAAATGTTTTTACTGTAGTAAATAATGAATGGAAGCTTATTCACGAACATTTAAGTAGCTAACGCAGTTGGCATAGGCGCACCCTTATTATTCTAACTTTGCCGCATAAATGCGTGAACTTTCCCCCCAAGGATGGTAGCCAGTCCCGATATGAGAATAGCCATAGCGTTCATATAAACCAATATGATCTGTACAAAGATAAAGGTGTGAAAATCCGTGTCGCTGGGCATCCTTTTTAGCTTGCTCTAATAGCAATGCTCCATATGCATGCCCGCGATGGCTTTCTTCAATATAAACCGCACATACCCAAGGATATAAATCCATACGACTAATAAAATCATTAGTTATTAAACCTGCACAGCCAATAATTTCATCATTGTCCATTAATAAATACCACTGCGGAAGTGGTGCCTGCGCAGTGATGCAATGTGAAATGCAATCCTCATAGAGCATCATACTTTCCTCACTGGCCCATTTGCTTTGTATGTAGCGGGTCGCCAATTCAGCATAGTAAGGCTCCTCACGTACAGAAATAATTTTCATACTTACACCCCTTTGAAAAATAAATGCATACAGTTATTATTGTAATAAATGGAAACGTTAATAAGCAATAATAAACCTATGGGAGAGGCAACAATGGTGCAAATTAGACCGCTGATATACATGATATCAGAGCTTTAACTGTGTTAATGGAGCAACGTGGGTATCCAACGACAGAGGAGCAAATGATGTTAAGATTGCAAGCTTTAGCAGCAAATCCAAGTTATCATACATTAGTTGCTGAAATGGATGGCCACGTAGTTGGGATGGCAGGATTGTGCCATAGCTTATTTTATGAGCATGATGGATGTTATGTACGGATTCAAGTCTTTGTCGTAGATCATAATTATCGTAGAAAGGGCATTGGACATAAGCTGCTCGAAGCGATAGAATACTGGGCAGCGGAACAGGGTGAGGCTGCACTTGTTTTGAATAGCGGTAATCGTGAAGAACGCAATGCCGCTCAACAATTTTACCAACGGAAAAGTATCGGTTTTAGCAAGCAATTAAAATAGGGATATATCAAGGGGCTTGATTGAATGAAGCGGTTACTAACAGAAAGAGATTTAATAACTTTAATAGAGTCAGATCCGTGGATGATGGAAATATTACGCTGTGTCGAGCAACTACAATTATCGGACAGTTGGGTATGTGCTGGATTTATTCGTTCAAAGGTGTGGGATTATATGCATGATTATCAAGAGAGAACGCCATTAGGTGATATTGATGTCATTTATTTCGATAAACAGCATATTTCAGAACAACTAGAGAAGCAATATGAGCAGCGATTATTAGAACTCTTACCTAAAGAACCATGGTCTGTGAAAAACCAAGCTAGAATGCATGTCGTAAACGATTGTAATCCGTATCAATCCTCTGTTGATGGAATTGCACACTTTCCTGAAATACCTACAGCGATTGGCGTAAGGCTTACACAAGGTGCATTGGAAATTGCAGCGCCTTATGGCATACAACAATTGCTGTCGGGTATTGTTGCGCCTACACCTTATTTTGATGAAAATACACAATTGCATGACATTTATCAAAAGAGGATACATAACAAACGATGGCATAATAACTGGCCAAAATTAGTATTTGTAACATCAGTATAGCTAAAGGAGCTGAAAGAATTGCATCCAGAAAAGAAGCAAATACTTATGCATTATGAAAAATCTATACAGTGGCTAGAGCAACTTTCGCATGTTACAGACAAGCAGTGGCGTTCACCAATACAACAAGGGAAGTGGACAGTTGCCGAAGTGATTGGACATTTAATTCAATGGGATGAATTTGTATTGCATGAGCGCATTCCATTTCTATTTTCAAAAGAGCAGTTACCTAAGGGGCCCAATGTGGAACAGATGAATGCTGAAGCAGCGAGTAGTAGTCATTTACAAAGTATGGAGCAAACATTGCAAGCGTTACTTAATAGTAGGCGTTTACTGTTAGATGCCCTTTCGCGTTTACCAGATGAATTGTGGCAGCAGAGCTTTAAAATCGCGCACTCTGAGCTTACACTTTACAGTTATTTTTCTGGCTTAGTAGAACATGATTTGCATCATTTTTCACAAGTCCAAAATGTTATAGGTGAGATGGAATGGAGATAAATATAAATCAAATCATTGATTATTATGCACAGGCAACAGTGAATTTTGTTGATATTTTTACGAATAAAATGGAACCAGATCGAAAGGATATCGGGCGTACAACAGCGCCGGGGAAATGTGGTCTAGTCTTTCCACTAGCAGGCAGTGCGTCTTTTAGCTTTAATGGTACGCCCTATCTCATGGAGCCAGGAATGGTTGTTCATGCGGGGCCACAAATGCCAATAGAGATACATACGATCGGTGATAAAGTGTGGGAGTATGCGGTAGTCCATTATCATATACCTGCAGAAGAGGCGGCTATTAATCCATTAGCAGCACAGCATTTCTTAATCAATACAGGAGAAAACTCAAAAATTATTAATCTCATACAACAGCTAATAGAAAGTTATGCAATGCCAGGTAGTATGGCAACATTTAAATCAAAGTCGATATTTATGAATTTAGTGGAAACAATTTTAATTTCGGCAAAAATGAAGGTTCTTGATACAGCAAATGAAATGATGGAGCAGGTTATACAATACATTCACGAGCATTATTCGAAACCACTATCAGTGTCTAAAATTGCACAGGAATTTGGTATGGAGCGTCGAAGATTTGCCTATCTTTTTGAACAGCATACAGGTATGAATCCTAGTAGCTATTTAACAGAATATCGCATGCGACGGGCAAAGGACTTGCTACGATATTGCGATTCTACAGTAACTGAAATTGCAGAATGTGTAGGCTATGTTGATAGCTTTTACTTTAGCAGGGTATTTAAAAAAAGCACTGGAATGTCTCCAACAGCATATCGAAAAATAATGATGGAAGAAGCTTGATATATTTAAAGGTAACGAGAGAAATCGCCGATAAAAACTCGTAAATCGCCAGTAAGATAAAAAAATCGCTGGTAAACCTGAGGAAAGCATCCTCTATAGCTGACGACACCGATATAGAAAAAAAGTGTTAGATTGATTGCGGTCAATCTAACACTTTTTTTCTTATGAATCAGCATCTTTTTTTACAATAATTTCGGCAAAAGTCCATATAGAAAATAAAATTGTCCATTCACAACTATTTTTCTCTTTGGTAGGATAGAGTTCGTAAATGATAATGGCTATCAATTAAATAGCAAATTCCTATTGACTTATAAATGAAAATGATTATCATTATCATAAGTAGACGAAAATAATGAGGAGAGATTCATTGTGAATAAATATATCAAAATGTGTGCACCTGCACTTTTAGCACTATCCCTTGCGGCGTGTGGTACAGATAAAGAGGAGTCCACACCTGTCAAAAATGAAGCAGCAGAAACAAGTACAACTGAAACACAAACAGACCAAGCAAAAACACAGAGCATTACATATTTAGGTGAAACGTATGAACTACCTGCAAAGGTGGAAAACATTGTAGCTGCAAGCTTAGAATCAATGGAAGATGCTGCAATGCTTGGTATCAAGCCAATTGGTGTACTTGATATTGGTGGCAAAATTCCATCATATCTTTCAAAAGATTTAGAAGGTGCAACGCTTGTCGGAAATAAAATGGAGCCGAATGCAGAGGCAATTTTAGCACTTGATCCAGATGTTATTATCGGTACTTCGAAATTTCCTGAAGAAACTGCTGAAAAATTAAATAAAATTCAAACAATGATTCCTTACTCACATATTTCAACAAATTGGAAAGAAAACTTAACACTTCTTGCGCAGCTTACTGGCAAAGAAGATGATGCTAAAAAAATTATTGCCGACTATGAAGCCAAAGTAGCGGACGCTCAGGTTAAATCTAAAGAGCAACTAGCAGACAAGGAAGTATTAATTATTCGCTTACGTGGCGGTGTTATGTATATCTATCCTGCAGGCGTTTACTTAAATCCAGTTCTTTATGAAGATCTAGGTGCACCAGTACCTGAAATTTTAACAACGACAAAAGCGCAAGCAGAACTTTCACTTGAAACGTTAGCACAGGTCGACCCAGATGCGATTTTCTTACAGTTTGAGGAATCTGAAAATACAGATGCCCCGAAAGCATTAGAAGATCTACAAAAGAATCCGATTTTTGCAAGCTTGAAAGCAGCTAAAAATGAACAGATTTTCGTCAATGCAATTGATCCACTGGCTCAAGGTGGTACTGCTTGGTCTAAGGTGAAATTCCTAGATGTTGCAGCGGAAAAATTACTTAAATAGAAGCAGTAGGCTGGTAGTAGAATTGGTGCAAGCACCGGGCTATTACCAGCCTTTTATAAGATAAAGATTAAATAGAAAAAGGTGTGGCAGTTGAAAAAAACAAACATAGTATCATTTTCTATATTAGTAGCTTCACCTTTCTTAATTGCGATTGTGGCTTTAATTTCTGTCATGTACGGAACAAAGGATATTAGCTCCTTAACTGTATGGCAAGCACTTACGGCATTTGACGCTGGAAATATTGATCATCAAATTGTAAGGACTAGTCGGATTCCTAGAATTTGCGCTGTATTATTAGTAGGTGCGTTTTTGGCAGTAGCCGGTGCGGTTATGCAAGGTATTACTCGAAATTATTTAGCTTCTCCGTCATTGATGGGCGTTAATGATGGTTCCGCATTTGTTATTACATTAGCGATTGTGTTTTTTCCAGGACTTCCAAATTATCAAATGATATTGCTATCTATGCTTGGCTCTGCATTGGGTGCTGGCATCGTTTTCGGTTTTGGCTCTCTAATCCGAAATGGGCTATCCCCAGTTCGTCTAGCCATTATTGGAACAGTAATAGGGACATTTTTGAGTAGTATCGCGACAGCAATAGCAATGTATTTCCAAGTGTCGCAAACGGTTAGCGCTTGGTATAACACTAAGGTACATACGGTAGACAATGATATGCTCGTACTTTCAATACCTTTCGGATTAATTGGCCTTATTCTTGCATTATTATCGGCAAGAGCTATTACAATCACCGCATTAGGCGATGATATTGCCTTAGGTCTTGGACAAAAAACAAAAGCAGTAAAAATTGTTAGTATGCTTGCAGTTGTATGTTTAACAGGTACGGCGGTTGCACTTGTCGGAAAAATAGCTTTTGTCGGGTTAGTCATTCCACATATTACGCGTTTCCTTGTAGGTGTGGATTATCGTTTTATTATTCCATGTGCAGCGGTAATAGGAGCATTTTTCTTAGCACTTTGTGATGTGCTCAGTCGTTATGTAAATTATCCATACGAAACGCCAATTGGTGTATTAACAGCGCTAGTTGGAGTCCCATTCTTCTTATACTTAGTTCGTAAGCACGGAGGTGAAAAGCATGCATAAAAAAACTTCCCGTGTAGTCATTACGACTGTTGCTATCCTTCTATTATTTATTTTAGGGGCAAGCTACCTCCATATTACCAATGGCGTTTTTGATATGTCAGTATTAGATGTACTAAAAACACTCTTACGTATTGAGCCAAACCCAAAATATGATCTTGTCATTTTTGAATTTCGTTTACCTCGAATTGTAATAGCAGCACTTGTTGGTGTGGGGCTAGGCATGGCAGGGGTTGTGCTACAGGGCATTACACGAAATGGCTTAGCAGATCCAGGGATTTTAGGTATTAATGCTGGTGCGGGTGCAGCAGTAGTCATTTTTATGTTTTTTTTCCAATTCCGTGTAGTGACGGCGGATGTCAGTAGCTGGTTATCTATTTTAATCATGCCGATTTTCGGTTTTGTGGGCGGTACGTTGGCCGCAGCTTTAATTTTTTCTTTTGCCATGAAAAATGGCCACCTAGATATGCAACGACTGATCTTAACAGGGATTGCTATTAATAGTGGATTTGGTGCATTATCGCTGTTTCTATCGTTGAAAATGAATGCGCAAGATTATGAATCGGCCGCAGTTTGGATGGCTGGTTCGATTTATAACGCCAATTGGATTTTTGTTGTGTCGATGTTGCCATGGCTCCTATTGCTAGGTTTTTATGTATATCGTAAATCGTATTTACTCGATTATTTTCAATTAGAAGAAGACAGTATTACAAGCTTAGGCATAGCGCTAGAAAAAGAGAAAATTAAATTATTATTGGCGAGTGTAGGCTTAGTAAGCGCCTGTGTATCAGTCTCCGGAAGTATTGGTTTTATTGGATTAATGGCGCCACATATTGCTAAACAGCTTGTCGGTATTCAACATCGTTATGTAATGCCGGTGAGTGCCCTAATAGGTGCATGCCTGCTTGTATTCGCTGACTTTATCGGTAAAACTGTCTTTGCACCTTCAGAGCTAGCAGTTGGTATTGTTGTTTCAATTATTGGTATTCCGTACTTCTTGTATTTACTAGTGAAGTCAAAAGCATAGGAGGAAGTAGTGTGCAAACTGCATTTAGAATGGAAAATTTGTCCTCAGGTTATGAGCATGTTCGTGTATTTGAAGGATTGAATTTAACGATCGAAGAGGGAAAAGTGACAACTATTATAGGTCCTAATGGTTGTGGAAAATCGACTTTATTAAAGACAATAGGACGCATTTTAAAGAAACAACAGGGAACGGTTTATTTACAGGAACAAAATATGCAGAATTTGTCGACGAAAGAAATTGCGAAAAAGTTAGCAATCTTATCACAGACGCCCATTGCACCAGGACAGTTAAAGGTAGAGGAGCTGATTGCATACGGTCGTTATCCACATCGTAATAATGTCAATCGCTTAACGAAGAAGGATGGAGAAATGATTGAATGGGCCTTAACGGTCACAAATACATTGGAGTATCGCAATCGAGAGCTTGCACAGCTTTCTGGAGGTCAACGTCAGCGTGTTTGGCTAGCAATGGCATTAGCACAAGAAACGAGCATTTTGTTGTTAGACGAGCCAACGACTTATTTAGATATGGCGCATCAGTTAGAGGTTTTAGATATCGTAAAAAATTTAAATGAACAACATGGCTGTACGATTGTCATGGTTTTGCATGATATTAACCATGCAGCAAGATATTCAGATCATTTAATTGCGATGCGTCAAGGTGTTGTGATGGAAACGGGAACACCACAGGAAATTTTATGTGCAGACGTCATGCGTAAAGTGTTTAATATTACGGCAAGAATTATGGAAGATCCAGCAACAAACACCCCGGTATGTTATGGCTATGATGTTTTAAAGGAGGAAGATAAATGACTGTAGAACAAGCAATTAACGTAACAGATTTTATAGCTTATGAAATGACTTCGAAGTTTACTGATTATACGTATACGATAAACATTTATGTACCTCAAGGGGAAATACCTCAAGGTGGCTTTCCTGTTTTATATGTATTAGACGGATCGTCATACTTCAATTTAGTAAAGGAAGCAATTCGCCTGCAAAGTCGTAATGCGCCCAAAACAGGCATAGTACCTGCCATTGTCGTCGGTGTAGGACATGGGGCTGATATGCATGAACGACGTTTTTATGATTTTACAGCACCAGCCGAAACGTATAGCTATCCTGCAAGATTTAAAGGAAATGGATATGATAAGCATGGAGGTGCGGTGAGTTTTAGTCGCTTTTTACAGGAGGAATTAAAGCCAAAAATTCAGCAACAATTCCATGCGAATGAACAGCATCAAACTTTATTTGGTCACTCTTTAGCAGGTTATTTTGTGTTGTGGCAATTATTTAATGAAAAACATAGTTTCCAACGTTATATAGCCATAAGCCCTTCCATCTGGTGGAATGAACATGAATTGTTCCAGAAGGCAAGCGTGTTTATGGAAGAGTACAAGCAAGTGAACGAACAATTATTTATCGGTGTAGGGGAACTTGAAACCTTTATGGTAGATGACGGACAACAAATGGCTAATGAGCTATTGCAAGTAATGGGTATTGAATTTTATGAAGCATTGCACGAAAATCATGCGTCTGTCGTACCCACTGTAATGAGTAGAGCAATACGTTTTGTGAATAAATATTAATTCAGTAACCGCATTATCTTTGGTAATGCGGTTTACTTATGGATATAAATACAATATTATGTATTTACAATCATAAAGGGTGTGACTTAAATGGGAATTATTTTGGCAGATAGTAAGGATGCACAAGTAGTGCATAAATTAATGCTTCAGGCTTTTAAAGAATATGAACATGCAACGCCACCATCCAGTGCATTAAGTGAAACAGTTGAATCAATTGAACAGGCACTAAATAATGGCGAGCAAGCGTTTATAAGTTATATGGAAGATCAACCTGTAGCGATGGTTCGATTTACGTTGAGTAATCAAGGCATTTATTTCTTTCGATTATCTGTAATTCCTGAAAAGCAGGGGCAAGGTTTGGCAAAAGCATTAATAGTGGAACTTGAAAATTATGCACGTGCACATGGGAAAAGGATTAGTGAATGTAAAGTTCGTATGAATGTACCACGTAATATTGAGTTATACCGCTCGTTAGGATATGTTATCACTAAAGAAACGATAGGAGAAAATCGTAATGGCTTTTCTCTTCCGATTGTAACAATGGAAAAGAAACTCTAGGGGGAGTGCATTTGAAGAAAAGAATAGGCTGTTTGCACGCACATTATTCAAATATAGACTACATAGAGCAGGCATTTAATAGTTATCATGAAACAGAGCTTGAGCATTTTGTTGATCCGGGACTTATTCAGCATGTGGCAAAGGGTACTGGCGGTTTGTCATTAAAGGTGAAGGAGCAAGTGGAATGGATAGCAAGCTGTAATGTCGATGCAATTTTAATTACATGCACAAATTATATTGCGTTGTTAAAGGAAGAAGAAATGTCATTATCCTTACCAATTATAAAAATAGATGAACCTTTTTTTCAATCACTTTGCGAAGTGACGCAACCACAAATAATACTTTTTACAAACCCTGCAACGGTGGAGGGAACGATGGAGAGACTCTACCAATATGCTAAGCTTCATGATAAAGCGATAAACGTTCAGGCGAAGGTAATAGACAATACATTTGAACTTATTATGCAGGGGAAAAAGCAATTGTATAATAATGCAATTATGCAATATTTCCGGGAAATAATGGGCGAAGGTCGGTTAATTTCTGTTGCCCAGCTTTCGATGGTCGAAGCGGCACAACAATTTGAAAAGGAGTTCGACATTGCGATTAAACATCCATTGCAATCATTAGTTGGATTTGTTATGAAATAGGGCAATCGCCGGTAAAAGTGCCAGAATCGCCCGCAAAAGTCGAGTAATCAGCGATAGAAATGCCAAAACGCCGATAAAACTCACACAATCGCCGATAGAATTTTAAATTTAAATGAAATGAAACTTCTAAATTGGTAGTATAATGAAATTAGAAAGAGAAACGGGGGCGAGCTAAATGAACGATTTACGATATCCGATTGGACAATTTCAATTTCCAGAAGTAGTGACCGCACAGCAAGTACAGAAATGGATTGATGATATCCGTCTATTGCCAAGGCAATTAGCGGAGGCATTAAGTGGAGCAAGTGAACAATCATTAGCGAAATCCTACCGAGAGAATGGTTGGACTGTAACGCAACTGGTCCATCATCTGGCGGATAGTCACATGAATAGTTTTATTCGCTTTAAATTAGCTTTAACCGAAGATACACCGACTATTAAGCCATATAATGAAGAGGATTGGGCAGTGCTTCCGGATTCTGATATGCCTGTTGCCACTTCCTATAAGTTACTTGAAAGTTTACATGAACGATGGGTTTATTTGCTGACAAGTTTAACGGATAAGCAATTACAACGGGCTTTTCAGCATCCAGACAACGGGCTAATGACGCTTGAAAAAGCACTCGCTCTGTATGCATGGCATGGAAAGCATCATCTTGCTCATATACAAAATGCTCTTGCAAAATAAAATAAAAAAGGCGACTTATCCTCACTTCTGAGGAAAGTCGCCTTATTTTATTTTGACTATTCAAATGTGTGTGGATTTTTAGCCGAATAAACTGGGACGTTAAAAATTTAATTTATTGAATTGTAATGCCAGCACTTGCTGTACCAGTAAGTACTTGAGCAACAGCTACACCAGCTGTAGTAATAGAGTACACCATAACTAGTTTGTCACCAGCAGTCACTGGAACAGGTGCAAAACTGCCTGAACCAAATGCTGTAGTACCTAGTGCTATAATGCCTGTAAATGGCGGAGCTAAATTAACAGTTGCAGTTGTAGCTGTATAAACCGTGCTTCCAGCAGGTGCACGATAGATTGTAGCAGTAACTGTAGTACTACCAACTAGAGTAACGGCAAGCGTAGTAGAGAATGATGCAGAAAGGCCTGTAATATTACCTGCGCGTGGTACCGTAAATGCTTCCGTTACTACGCCAGATAAATCAAGTGTTTCTCCAACGAGCGTAACACCAGGAACTGCAGTACCGAATCCAATAAGGGATGGTGTAGCGATTAAACCTGTTACTAAAGAAGTTAACACAACAGGTGTAACCCCAGAAGAGAATGGGATAATGGAACCTTCAGTAACTGGTTGTAGTGGTGGAATACATGCAGCATCAATCGCTAAAAATGGGCCGAAATTTTGGCATTCCATATTACCAGATCTAGATGAGCAACCACATCCACTATTAGACATAGAATTATTTAAGAACATATTTACACCTCCTTTCTTCATTATTCTATTCATAGAAGAATAAAGAAAAAGGGCTATTAACTACATACATAAAGCTATTTTGACAATACAAGAAAAAGAGAAAAATGCCTGTAAGTGATACAGATTAGTCTATTGTCTACTTAAAAAAATTTTAAAGCCACTATTACACGTTCATCATGTGTAAATGTTCTTCAAGGCACTTGAAAGCAGAATTCAAAGATTGGACGTAAAAAAGTCCAATATGTATTTTTGAATACCTATTGGACATTTACCTATAGGAATAATGATGGTTGATTTTATACCGTTGAATTGTTTTTCCTCCGAGGTCTCAAGCTAATTCCGTCTACGAAATAGATTGAAAAATAAAGAATTTTTTTCTTTCTTCACTTCTTCCTCCACTACCTCTTTTATATCTATATCTTCACTTTGGTTATTGAACTCCATTTGTGCAATGCTTTCTTCCCTTACTAGTTCTATGTTTTCATTCGATACGCTTAAAGGAGAAGGATCAGTCTGAATAATTGAAGATGTATGAACTATAGAAGTAGAGGTTTCTGTTATCTCTAATTCATTTGCGGTAGGAGCAGAGGCTTCTGTTATCTCTAATTCATTTGCGGTAGGAGCAGAGGCTTCTGTTATCTCTAATTCATTTGCGGTAGGAGCAGAGGCTTCTATAATCTCCAAATCATTTGCGTTAGGAGTAGAGGCTTCTATTTTCTCTAATTCATTTGTAGTAGGAGCAGCAGCTTCTGTTATGTCCAAGCCATTTGTGATAGGAGCAGCAGCTTCTGTTATGTCCAAATCATTTGTGGTAGGAGCAGAGACCTCTGTTATGCCCAAGTCATTAGCAGTAGGAGCAATAGCTTCCGTTTTCTCCTCATTTGCTATAGGAGCTGTTAAACTATTTGCTTCTACAACGCTTACTGGGATTCCTTGCGTGTCGGCTGCATTTTTAAAATGAAAAGTTGATTCAGCTGTGGTGTTTCTATATAAACCGTTATAAATCTGACTTGGGTGTGTATTGATGGATTGAAAATAGTGCTGGTTAAAATGGCGTTCTTCTTGTTTTTGTACAGGATTATCATTAGGAGCAAATGGTATTCCATTGTTCATATTAAAAGCTTTACCAGCCAAATCTTGAAGGAATTTATAACTTGGTTCAGTAGTAGGTAATGGTGGTTGTACAGTAGTTTGCTCTATTTTTTCTAAAAGTTTTCTTGAAGGAAGGGCTATACTTTTTACTGAGCTTTCATCAACATTTGTTGGAAAATTGTCTTTTGGTATATTGTTTTCAACGGTTATTAATTTATTTAATACGGCTAAAATTTCTTGATTCATTTCCTCAATTGCTTGATTGAGGGATTCAATATGAATCGAAAGCTGCTTGACTTGCTCTTCATATTCTTTAATTTGCATACTGTGTTTGCCATCAATTGTTTCTGTGAGTCCTTCTAAATGTACAATTTGTTTTTTTAGATCCTCAAACTCATTTTTCATAAATAAGTAATCTTCGATTGAAGTACCCATTTTTAATGTTGTTAACGTTTCTTTATAGCTATCGATTTTTTCTTTTAATTTTTCAATGTCTTGAGTGGAGTACAACTTTGAATCTTCCATTGCATTTCACCCCTTTCAGTCCATTAGTATTTTATTAAAAACCCCCACTTTCTGTTACAAATCATTTAATCCTAATCGAAAGGGAGAAAAGTGTTCTTTAATAGTAAATAGCAATAACACTTGTTGAATAATTATCATGGTAAATTATTTGTTAGCCCATGCACTTAACGCTAAAAATCATATGCTACAAACGAAAGATAAAAAACTTATGGAGGTGTCAAAAGGATGCAAGATAATATGCCATCCCAGGCGCGCGAACTGATTTGTATAAACGTCGATAAAGTATATGACTGGATTGTAAAGGAAATGTCATTTGATATTTCTCCAACTGGTGCAATTACCTTCCCAGGCATAACACCGGCGACGGTTTTAACAGGTGCAACTGTCACATGTAGAGTAACTCCGGCTGCGACAAACCCAATCGTAATTTTAAATCGTGAGAACCGTCAATTTTCTATTGATGGAGCAACAGTTTGTCTACAGCACTTAAATATTCAGAAGAACTTCATTCTTACGATTGTTGTTACTTTACCAACTGGAGCTGTATTAACAAGTAGTGAGATTCCGGTATCACGTTGTGAACAAGTTACATTATGCGCACCTCAAGGAACAGATGTAGAAATTCTTTATACTGATTTAGATTGCTTCGTGTGTACAACAGGTACGCTTACTGCTGGTACTGGAACAATTACGTTCTCTGCGTTGACAATAACAGTAGCAGTTTGTCAAAGTATTCAGTCCACATTCCCAGTTACTGTGGAATTCTTAGCAAATTACTGCGAGCCAAGAGCAGATTTACCATTCTCATGCCCGTCAACGGTTCGTCCAAAGCAATGCTCTGTTATTTTCCCAACTATGGGTTAAGAGTGCTAACACATAAACATATGTCATACCTTAAAGAGAGGATTATCCTCTCTTTTTTTTATTTTTGTTACATATTATATAGGCAAGGGGGCACTTATTATGAGTATTCATAAAGATTCGGTAGAAGAAAAAATAAAGAATCTTAAAGAGCAAACGACGTTTTATGTCCGTGAAATAAAAAAGCTAGTGGCGGAACAAAATTTTCAAAAAAATGTAAGTGTTATTAGTTATTTCACGACATCTCTTAATATTTCTTATGATTCAGAACAGGAGAGTCTATGTCTTGGTTCTTATCATATTCGCAATATAGGTAATCAGCCAATCACAAATCCTTATTTGTGCATAAAGCTACCTGAAGATTCCCCGTTTTCCTTCTCAGGTAGATATGTATATGAGCATTTTAGTCAAAATTTAAAAACTTCGGGTAGCTGGGAACGCATAAATGATAGCTCTAACAATACAGAATTTTGGCTTAAACCAATTGGCAAAACAACAATTGAGCCGAATGAGACGATTTCATTTACAAATTTCCAAATTAAATGGTCCCATAATTTATCCTATGCTGGTACAATATCGGGCTTTACATATTGTGATGAGCTACAAGACGGTGTCTTCGTGCTAAATCCTATTAATCTCAATGGAATTAACGTTGTACAGGAGGGTCAAGATGAGTGAGATAGAAGAACAAAAACTAGAGGCGGGTTTAGAACAAATCGTTCGTCATTTTATGAAGGATCAACTTAGTAATGTCACGGATTTTAGAAAGGAGGGAGATAATAGTTTTGCATTTCTTGAAAAAAGTACGTTGCATTTACTGCTTTCCTATTTATTATCTGGCGACAAGAGCGCCTCAGAAGAGAATATAACGGGGCAGATTGAATTGCGTCTTATACAAGAACTTGATGATTTAATAGCTGATAATAAAGTGCAATTTGAGGAAATAATAGATTATTTGAAAAGCTAACGTAATAGGAGGTACTAACGTGGATAATCAAAGCGTTAAAAATAACGATCCTATTCAGCTCCAGCAAATGATTATTTTTTTAAGAGCGGAACTTGCTAAATATAAAAATGAAATAAATAGACTTAGAGATAGCGATTATTATTCACTCGTACTTAGACTAGAGCGGGAAAATGTTCAATTGACGAAACGTAATAAAGAGCTTGCGATGGATCGGATGAAATTAAAAAGAACGAATGAAAGGGAATTAAAGGCTTACAATGAGGATATACAGAGAAGGGAAATTCAACGAAAAAAACACATTTCCTCGATAGATACATTATTAAGAGAGATTGAGCATTTACGTTCTGAGAATAAAGAATTACGGCAAACAACAAAGGCAAATAATAATGAACTGCTCACTATTAAAAGAGATTATGAAGCGGAAGAAAAGCAGGCAATTGAAAGTCTCGAAATACAGTTAAGTACATTTACAAAAGCAGCGAATGAAAAAATGAATGCTATCATTGAAGCCATACAGAGAAACGACGAAAATAATGTGTATGATTATTTAGTTAAGGAGTTAGCAGAAAGAGACAATGAAATAAATAGATTGTCCTTTGAGTTAATGGATATTAAAAACAAAAACACAAGTGCTGTAGCCTTAAATGGAGAAAATACGTCTGTAAACTCGAAGGTGCTTTTAAATCTAGATGCGAAGATACAAAAAATAATAGCGCAATCCAATGATTTTGAGGAGCAACTAGAGAAGAAAGTTCGTATCCTTGATGACTTAGAGCACCAATTGACTCAGCTCGCTATAGAGATTAATGTGAATAGATCTATGTAAAAAAACAGGTTGTTTAGAAGGATGGTATAAAGAGAAAAAGTGTTAAATTGACTACAATCAATCTAGCGCTTTTTTGCTGTGACTAACTGTTGCTTCGCTACTGCGAGCGCTTTCCGCTCAGCACAACGTAAGACGCAACACTCGAAAGTTTGCGGTTTGTTGCGTCTTACGTTCTGAGCAGGTCTGCTCCTAACAACTAGTATTCACTTCTAAACTTTATTGATTGCAAAATACCGAAGCTTTCTTTTATCTTACATAGCGGAAAGCGGAACTTTTAAAACCTTTGTCAGGATTGTTTAGCTGACTATAAATATTTTTTATTTTGTTTCTCGGTGTAACGTTACGCGCTTTAAACGAGGAGAATATTTTTTTAACTCCAGTCTTTCTGGATTATTTCGTTTGTTTTTTGTAGTAATGTAGTTTTTATCTCCAGTTTCTGTACAGGCTAATATAATTTGAACACGCATCCTATCAACTCCTTTTAAATAGTAATCATTACGCTTTATACAATATTATTTTTATATTCTATTGTCAATATGGAGCTACACAAAAAGTTAGGCGTTGCATTTTCAGCTTTTCTATGATTAAATTACAAATTGTAAATAGTAATCATTACGATTTAAGGAGGTTGGAATATGACGACAAAGAAAATTCCAGTGACAGTTTTAAGTGGTTATTTAGGTTCAGGTAAAACAACGATGATGAATCATGTTCTACAAAATGAGAAAAATATGCGGGTGGCTGTTATTGTCAATGATATGAGTGAAATTAATATTGATGCAGAACTGATTGCGAGTGGAAGTGGTATTTCTCGAACGGAGGAAAAATTCGTAGAGCTTTCCAATGGCTGTATATGTTGCACATTACGAGAGGATTTATTACAAGAGGTTAAACGCCTCGCGGAGCTAGGAAATATTGATTATATTTTAATTGAGTCGACGGGTATTAGTGAACCTATTCCAGTTGCGCAAACGTTCAGTTATTTGGATGAGGAGCTTGGCATAGATTTAACAAAGTTTTGTCAACTCGATACGATGGTGACTGTAGTAGATGCTCATCGTTTTTGGCATGATTTTCAGTCAGGCGAAAGCTTGTTAGAGCGTAAGGAAGCGGTTGGTGATTTAGATGAACGAGATGTGGCTGACTTATTGATTGATCAGATTGAATTTTGTGATGTTTTAGTATTGAACAAGTGTGACCTCGTGACAGAAGATGAACTTGAACGATTAGAACGTATTTTGCGTGCATTACAACCTGAGGCAACGCTAATACGTACAATTAATGGTGTAATCGAGCCAAGTGAAATTTTAAATACAGGGCGTTTTGATTTTGAGAGCGTATCAGAATCTGCTGGCTGGTTAAAAGAGTTAGAACTCGGGCATGAAAATCATACGCCAGAGACAGAGGAGTATGGCATAACTTCATTCACTTATAAGCGTAAAATGCCCTTCCATCCGATGCGTTTTGTTGAGTGGTGTGATAATATGCCTCAATCCATTGTGCGTGCAAAAGGTATTATTTGGAGCGCAAAACATCAGGAAGTAGCGTTATTATTGTCACAGGCAGGTTCCTCTGTAAAAATTGAACCTGTTTCCTATTGGGTAGCGGCATTACCAACAGCGCAGCAAAAGGATGTTTTTTTACAAAGCCCAGAGGTTTTGGAGGATTGGGATGAGGAATTCGGTGACCGTATGACACAGCTAGTCATTATAGGTATCGATATAGATAAAGAAGCTATTACTAAGGAGCTAGATGCATGCCTGTTGACGACTGATGAATATACAGAGCCATGGGGCAAGCTAGAGGATCCCTTTCAGTGGGAATGGAGTTAAAGTAGTGCTGCGATTGTGAGTTAAGTCACGCTAGCGAAATGTAGTCAATTTAAATTTATAATGAAAATCGATCTTATTTACGATTTACGTAAAAAAGAATCTACCACATTACTTTTGTGGTAGATTCTTTTTAAATACATGATTATAGTTTGTCGCATCACGTAACGCTTTTTCCTCAATGGGAATCCGTACTGAGAGCATTGTAATGTTTAAGAGCGTAAAGCAAAATGCTGTGAAATAAGCTTGAAACATAATTGGTAGTAGAAGAATTTCCAAGCTAACAACGGCATAATTTGGGTGGCGCATAAATGTATATGGGCCTTTGCGTACAACTTCTGCACCAGGCAAAATCAATATTTTTGTATTCCAAAATGGCCCTAGTGACTGGATACACCAAATACGCAAAGCTTGCACCAAAAGAAATAATAAGAAAAATAATGGGAATAAGGCCGATGGACAATTTTTATTGGAAACTACTTCAACTATTAAAAATAGAAAAAAGCTAACATGCATAGCAACCATATATGAATAATGGGAGGCACCAACTTCATAGGCTCCTTTTGCGAGCATCCATTTTTCATGACGTTTTGCTATTAATACCTCTGTTAATCTTTGTAGAATAACAAGAATTAAAATAATGTAAAAAAGCATATTACTCCCTCCATTTAAGTAATACAGCCTCTGCACAGAAGCCTGGACCGAGGGCGACAAGCAATCCAATATCATCTATTTGCCCTTCGTTTAACATAAACTGCTCAAGTACATACAAAACAGTAGGAGAAGACATATTACCGTGTTGACGTAATATTTCCCGAGAAATGTCGGTTTTTTGTTCAGCAAGATATAACGTATCCTCATACGCTTTTAACACTTTTTTTCCCCCAGGATGCGCAATAAAATGATCCAGTTGCTCACTGTAAAGATGTTGTTCAACTAAGAATTGTTCAATGAAAGGGCCAAGCCAATTGGTAATAATGGATGGAATACTTTTCTGGAAAACGACATGAAGACCATTGTTTTTTATATTCCAGCCCATTACATTTTCTGAATCGGGCATCCATTTAGAACCAGTTGAAACAATCGAAGGGATGGCTTTTTTTGTCGGTATTGCAACATCGTCCCCACAAACGAGTATGCATGCTGCGCCGTCAGCAAATAGGGAGGCGCCGATTAAATTACTTTTAGAAAGATCGTTTTGCTGAAAGGTTAGGCTACAAAGTTCGACACATACAACAAGTACCTTTTCTTGAGGATGCGCTTTGCAATAATCATAAGCACGACTAACTCCAGCAGCTCCCCCTGCACAGCCTAACCCCCATAATGGTATGCGCTTTAGCCTATCAGAAAAAGGTAGCTGATTCATGATACGAGCATCTATGCTTGGTGTAGATATGCCCGTACTGCTCACGAAAATAATAGCATCAATATCTTTAGGGGAAATTGGTGCTTCTAAAAAGGATTCATTTTGTAAACAGGCTTGAATGACTTCAACACTATATTGTGTTGCTAGCTCTATATACAGATTGTTACGTTCTTCGAAAGTATGCTCACTGCGGTGCCACTCAGCGGGTACACAGAAATGGCGAGTATCGATGCCACCATTATCAAATACTTTTAAATAACGCTCTAATTTTGGGATTTTTTCATAAAAGAGCTCCTTCGTTAACGCCTCTGCGTTCGCCTGTTGCAATGTGTAAGGTGGTTGATATGTGCTGATAGAAATAATTTTTGACAATACAACATCTCCTTTGCAAATAGTGGTCTCGTACATTGTATGCTGTTAGGAAGGGCGTACATGCTTCAATAAATTTATTTGACAATTTTGAACAATTTAGATATATTGATAACATCTAAATTGGAAGTAGGTGATGTGACATGATGAATAGATCCGTTTTTAACGAACTGCAATTCGGTTTGTTCAATTTCACACGCCTAAACTATGCAATTTGACCTTGCCCGTAGAGTTAACGACTACTATGTGACAATGGCTATTTGTGTATTCCCTTAAACGTGCCTGTGAAACCTTGAAACTGCCGAATTGCAGTTGCAAGGTTTTTTTATGTTCGTTACGCATTTAGAGGCGTAATCGATAGACACATTTAGGAGGAATAACAATTGAAATTAACAACATTAGGATTTTCAACATATTTTGAAGAGCAAGAAACTGCGTTTAAAAAAGAATCAAAGCTAGCGAACTGTGTACCTGCAAGAGTTACTTTGGAGCATAAGCATTCATACCGTGTACTAGCTGAAGAAGGAGAGTGGCTAGCTACAGTCGCTGGACATTTTGCATATACATCGGTAGCAAGAGAGGACTATCCAGCAGTTGGAGATTGGGTATTAGTCGAGAAGATGGCGGGGGAAGAAAAGGCGATAATTCATAAATTATTTAACCGAAAGTCCGTTTTTTCTCGTAAGGTTGCAGGACAGGAAATAAAGGAACAAATTGTAGCATCGAATGTTGATATTGTGCTACTTGTAATGAGCTTAAATGCAGATTTTAATATTCGTCGTTTAGAACGCTATTTAGTGGCCGCTTGGGATTCCGGTGCGAAGCCAGTAATTGTACTGACAAAAGCTGATTTATGTGATGATATTACGAGCATGGTACGGGAAGTTGAGCTTGTAGCTTTTGGTGTGGATGTTTTTGTAACTAGCGCACGATCAGGTGAAGGCATATCAGCTATTCAGAACCTCTTTATAGAAGGGGTGACAGGTGCACTGCTCGGCTCATCGGGTGCAGGGAAATCTACTTTATTGAATGCATTAAGCGGAGAAGAGCTTATGAAAGTTTCAAGTATTCGGGAGGATGATGCCAAAGGGCGCCATACGACAACGCATCGAGAATTAATTGTATTGCCAAGTGGTGGCTGCTTAATCGATACCCCAGGAATGCGTGAGTTGCAATTATGGGATCAAAGTGAAAGTCTATCTTCTAGTTTCCGTGATATTGAAGAATTTGCAGCCGCATGTCGTTACAGAGATTGTACGCATCATATGGAGCCACACTGTGCGGTACAACAAGCTATTATAGATGGAGCACTTGAACAATCGCGTTTGCAAAGCTATTTTAAATTGCAAAAGGAGCTTGCTTTTATTGAGCGAAAAACGAATATGCAGGCAAAGCTGAATGAGCAACGCAAATGGAAGCAAATTGCGAAAGGCATGAAGAAGGGCAAAAAATAGGTAAAAAGCTTTTATTGGCAACTTCGCCATCGTGTTGCGAAGTTGCTATCTGATAAGCGAGTTAATCGTTTAAGGAGATGTACTATGACTATACAAAATATTAACCATTTTTTATTTTCAGTGTCCAATCTAGAGCAATCAATAGCATTTTACCAAAATGTTTTTGATGCCAAGCTTTTAGTAAAGGGGAAAAGCACTGCTTATTTCGATTTAAATGGGCTGTGGCTTGCACTAAATGAGGAAGCAGATATTCCACGTAACGAAATACATCGCTCCTATACACATATTGCTTTTTCTATCGATGAAGACGATTTTGAGAAAATCTTTGACAAGCTTATGCATTACAAGGTCAATATTTTAGAGGGCAGGAAAAGAGATGAACGAGATAAACAATCCGTCTATTTTACCGATCCAGATGGTCATAAATTTGAGTTCCATACAGGTACGTTACAGGATCGCCTAGCGTATTATAAAAATGAAAAAACACATATGGAATTTTTCAATGATTAACAATGACAAAGGGAGTTATATTATGAAAAAAGCAATTATTTTCGATATGGACGGTACTTTATTTCAAACGAATCTTATATTGGAGCCGGCGCTGACGGCGACTTTTGATGTGCTACGTACAAAGGGGTTATGGCAGGGGGACACACCGATTGAGCAATACCGTGAAATTATGGGTGTTTCATTACCTGTTGTATGGGAAACTTTATGTCCTATGCATACTTTAGAGGTGCGTGAAGCAAGTAATGCCCTATTTCATGACAAGCTTATTGAGTTGATAATAAATGGCAAAGGCGCATTATATCCGAATGCAGAGCAAGCACTAGCTACGTTAGCAAATGACTATCATTTATACATTGCGAGCAATGGCCAAAAAGAGTATTTGCAAGCAATCGTAGATACATATAATCTCAAACGTTATATAGAAGGGACGTATAGTATTCAGTCTATCCGTAGTGGTCATAAATCTGATTTAGTAAAAAGTGTAATCGAAGAAAATAACATTCAAGCCGGAGCTGTTGTCGGAGATCGTGCATCTGATATCCAAGCAGCACTGGATAATCATCTGTTTTCCATAGGTGTACGCTTTGATTTTGCGCAGGACTCTGAATTACAAAAGGCACATGTCGTGATAGATAATCTACATGATATTTCAAAGCATCTAACTACTATTTCTCACTTATAATACGAAGCGAATATAAATGTTTACATTGCATTTCATAAGGGGAAAGAGTAAAATAGTGCCAAACTATAACAAAGCGTTGAAAAGGAAAAGTAAATTGGACAAGCATTTAATAGAGAGCCTCTGTTGGTGGAAATGAGGTAAATGAACCCTTTTGAAAATGACCTTTGAGCTTCGTACCGAAAGCATTTTTGTGAGTAGATTACGACGAGATGGGCACTCGTTACAACAGCGGCAGTATCTCTTAAATGAATGCAAGACGTACTGATTGAGGCAAATAGTGTGAGCTATTTGTAAATATAGGTGGTAACACGGGTATACTCGTCCTAATCAGTCATGATTAGGGCGTTTTTTTTATCTTCAAAAACGATGGATGCGAGGAAATATTTCTATTGTCCACTGAATGAAGAGAATGCCACTGATAGCTGTCCAATTTATTTGCGTGACAGCTTAAAAGAGTAGAATTTTATTAATTGAGGGGAGCAACTTAGGATGACAATTGTAATTGGAGGAGCTTGGCCATATGCCAATGGCTCATTGCATTTAGGGCATATTGCCGCATTATTACCAGGTGATATTTTGGCTAGATATTACCGACAAAAAGGTGACAAAGTATTGTATGTTTCAGGTAGTGATTGTAATGGGACACCAATATCGATTCGAGCTGCACAGGAAAATACGACGACAAGTGCAATTGCAGATCGGTATCATCAAGAATTTACGCAATGTTTTCATGATTTAGGATTTACTTACGATTTATATACGAGAACGGATGCTCATCATCACCATGAAGCTGTACAGGCAATTTTTCTACAGCTGATGGCAAATAATTATTTATACAAAAAGAAAATTGAGCAGGCTTATTGTGAAACGGACAAACAGTTTTTACCTGACCGTTTTGTGGAAGGTATTTGCCCAAATTGCGGGGCAAAGGCACGAGGGGATCAGTGCGATAATTGTTCGAAAATTTTAGATCCACTTGAATTGATCGACAAGCGTTGTAAAATCTGTGGCAATGAGCCTGTTATTCGAGAAACGGAGCATTTTTATTTTACCTTTAGTCAATTTCAAGGAAGGCTAGAAACTTTTGTAGCTGAAGCAAAGGCGGATAAGCGCTGGCGAGATAATGCAATAGGCTTGACCGAACGTTACTTAGCGGAGGGCGTTCCTGACCGTGCTGTTACGCGAGATTTACCAAACGGCATTGATGTACCAGTTCCGGGCTATGAAGGGAAGAAAATTTATGTGTGGATTGAAGCCGTGGCAGGTTATTTAACAGCAAGTATGGAATGGGCAAAACAACATCATATTGCAATTGAGGATTTATGGAATGAAGAAACAATTTCTTATTATGTGCATGGCAAGGATAACATTCCATTCCATACAGTTATTTGGCCAGCGATATTAATGGGTATTGGGGCGAAAGCATTACCAACACATATTGTCTCCAATGAATATTTGACTTTGGAAAAACGAAAATTATCAACAAGCCAAAATTGGGCGGTTTGGGTGCCGTATATTTTAAGTCGTTATGACGCAGATTCTATTCGTTATTTTTTAACAATGAATGCACCTGAAAATCGTGATACTGATTTTTCTTGGCGAGAATTTATTTATAGTCATAATGGAGAATTGCTAGGAGCTTATGGCAATTTTGTCAATCGGACGCTGAAATTTATAGAAAAATCATTTGATAGTCAAGTGCCACAGGTCGATGTAGATGGGACTGTAAGGAAACAGACGATACAGTTGTTTAGTGATGTTGGTGTGGCGATTGAAGCGGGACATTTTAAGCAAGCATTAGAGGAAATTTTTGCTTACATCCGTGCGGCCAATCGATATTTTGATGAGCAGCAACCGTGGTTACAGGTGAAGGAGAATATAGCGGATTGTCATCAAACGCTTGCAACGTGTGTCTATATGATTGCAAATTTAGGACAAGTGTTACAGCCATTTTTACCGTTCTCTACAGAGAAAATTCGAGGCATGTTAGGCATAACAGAGTTGATGTGGTATGAGCAAGTGGAGCTACCGAAAAGCATTGGCGAAGTGACACCACTATTTGAACGACTTGATGTGGGACTAATTGAAGAAGAATATCAGAAGTTAGTTAATGACAGTCACTAGCAGCCGTTGAGTTCTGCTACGGGCGGACGCTTGTGCGCGGGTTGTTGCAGCTTACATTATGTGCTGTTCCGGAAGGAGTCGCCACCCTGCGCTCCAATCAACTAGTACCGCATTCTAATTGTGTGAGTGTTGTGTGAGTGTCTGGCACTTAGTAATCACCGTTGATTTCCGCTACGAGCGGTCGCTTTCCGCGGGCACAATGTAAGCCCCACCCCTCGCTAGTGCGCGGATTGTTGCGTCTTGCGTTTTGTGCGTTCCCGCAAGAGTCGCCCACCCTGCGCTTCAATCAACAAGTATTGCATATTAATTGTGTGAGTGCCTGGCACTCGATCTAAGTTCCATTTAACGAAACAAAAGGCATCAAGAAGTTTATTCTTGATGCCCTTTATCGTTATACAGCTTTTTAACTTGCAGTTAAAGTGTTAGTTCATAACAGGAGTTAATTTCGCCACAACAATGCTGTTGATTGCATTAATGTATGCAAGCGCACTTGCTTTTAAAATATCTGTATCTGCAGCTTTTGCGATATATTTTTCGCCCTCATGCTCAATCGTTATTTTAACTTTACCAAGTGCTTCCTTACCACGCGATACGCTGTTAATATTATACTCTACTAGCTTTACATCGATTTTTACAATATCTGCAATGGCAGAATACAATGCATCAATCGGGCCTGAGCCAACAGCACTTGCCTTCAATACTTCTTCACCTTTGCGAATTTTTACACTAGCAGAAGGGAAGCTCGCGTTGCTGACGACTTGTAAATCTTCAATGTCAAAAAATTGCTCGCTATAATGAGTAGCATTGGCATGATTTGCGTCATGCTTTTCATAATAACTTTCCACAATGACATATAAGTCATGGTCATAAACTTCTTTTTTCGCATCAGCTAATTTGAGGAAACCATCGAAAATGCCTTCAAATTCCTCAGTAGAAAGATTAGAAAAGCCTAACTTTTCAAGTGCATTTTTTACGGCATGGCGACCTGAACGAGCTGTTAAGACAAGTTCCATATCATCTAGACCTACATCTTCTGGATGAACGATTTCGTAGGCATCGCGAGATTTAAGTAGACCATCTTGATGAATTCCTGAAGAGTGTGCAAAAGCATTGTCTCCAGTAATGGCTTTGTTTACTTGTACATCTAAGCCCATAAAGCTTGAAACAAGGCGTGAAGTGTTCATGATTTCTCTTGTATTAATGCGTGTCTCTGCATTGTAAACAGAACTACGTGTTTTTAGTGCCATCACGACTTCTTCTAGTGCAGCATTTCCGGCACGTTCCCCAATACCGTTGATTGTACATTCCACTTTGTCTGCACCGTTTTTAATGGCTGCAAGTGTGTTAGCCGTTGCCATACCAAGGTCATTATGGCAGTGTACACTCAATAAAACACTATCGTTTAAGTTTTTCATACGGTCATTTAGCTTATAGATCATAGCGCCGAATTCTTCTGGTTCAGCAAAACCTACAGTGTCAGGCACATTTATCATTGTTGCGCCAGCCTTCATAACGGCTTCAATCGTTTTCCATAGGTACTCAAAATCTGAACGGGAGGCATCTTCTGTTGAATATTGCACTTGTGGTAAAAGAGTTTTTGCATATTTCACAGCATCTACGCCAATTTGTAGTATTTGGTCTTTAGATTTACTAAATTTCTTTTCAACATGTATATCAGAAGTGCCAAGCACCATATGAATCATAGGGTTTTCTGCATATTTTACAGCGTTATATACGGAATCAATATCAGCTTTTACTGCTCGTGCTAATGCTGTAATCATAATGTCGTTCGTATTACCAACCTTTTGTGCGACAGCTTTTACCGCATCAAAGTCACCTTGTGAAGAAGCCGGGAAACCAGCTTCGATAATATCGACGCCTAATTTTTTGAGTTGCTGTGCAATCTCTACTTTTTCGTATAAGTTCAGTTTTGCTCCTGGCACTTGCTCGCCATCACGTAAAGTTGTATCAAACACCCAAATTTTTCTTCCCATTTTCAAACACTCCTTTTGTTGTAATAAAATAAAAAAAACCCGCCTCTATATAAAAATATAGAGACGAGTTATTTGCTCGCGGTACCACTCTAATTGACCTTCCCTTTAAAGAAAAAGCCCCCTTATCGACAGCTATCACTGTCTATCCCAATAACGGTGGAAACCGACATCCCTTACTTTTAAACGGCATTCAACTCACTGCTTTAGAAGCAGGAGAATTGTGCTGACTCGTTTTGGTTCGGAGAGTAGCTCATGGATGAGTTCAAAATGTGTGCCTACCGATTTACACCAACCATCGGCTCTCTACAAGTACACGGGCATTTTTACTATTTCCAATCTTTGCTTAACAATGTGTTGTTGAAAGCTATAATACGTTGATATTGTCAGTATGTCAACAATATTCTAAAAATTATTTGTTTTCAGTTTTAATTATTGTAGTTTTAACGGTAGTTAGTAAGATGGAATGTTAAAATGGCTATTTCACAAATAAAGGCATTTATTTATGAGATAATGAGGATGGATTTTATACATAGAAAGTAGGTAGAACGGTGAAATTTGTATTTGATTTAGATGGTACGATTTGTTTTAAAGGTCAGCCATTAAGTGCAGGAATAACGGCTGCATTAGAGGATTGTCTAAAGAATGGACATGAAGTTATTTTTGCTTCAGCTCGCCCGATTCGAGATATGTTACCGGTATTGCCAGAGTCAATGCGCACGTTTCCAATGGTTGGGGGAAACGGAGCTTTTGTAGCTAATAATGGTAATATAAAAGAAATCGCAGCATTTGATGGAGAAATTATAGAAGCAATCAAACAAATTATAACAACCTATCAATTAGCGTATTTAGTAGATGGTGACTGGGATTACGCCTACACAGGTAGTGAATAACATCCGATTTATCAAAACTTAGATCCACTACAGCTTGCAAAACGAGTGGTACTGGAGGAACTAAAAGACATTGTTAAAATTGTATTATTCCCTGGTGAGCACCATCAAAATATTTTGGTACAGCTACGAAAGCTACCAATTTCGTTATATGAACATGCATCTGAAAACATTTTAGATATGAGCCCCAGTGGGATTGATAAATGGACAGGCTTAACGAAATTAGGGGTATTACAAAATCAGTTTATCGCGTTTGGCAATGATGCAAATGATGCTGCAATGTTTGAAAAAGCATTAGCGAGTGTTTGTGTTGGTGAGCATCCAGTAGGCAAGCTTGCCACATTTCAGGTACCAAGCGAAGAAGCTGCAGTAATTGAAATACTAAAGTGCCAGGCACTCAAACAATTTTGAACATTTTAATCAAGTAAAAACCCACGTAAACTCCTGCGGGAACGCACAAGATGTATGCCGCAACAAGCCGCATGTTAGCGACTGCTGCTGCTTACGATGTGCCCGCGGAAAGCGAAGTGGGTTTTTAGGCCTTAGAAGTTATATGAAGTGCCAGAACCAGCCAGTACAGTACAGGCACTTAGCTATTGCACTTTAAAGCGAGAAACTTGTGTTTGCAATTCTTCAGCCATTGTCGATAAAGTTGCCGCAGAAGCTGCAACTTCTTCAATTGTCGCAAGCTGCTCTTCTGAAGCAGAAGCTACATTTTGAAGGTTAGAAGATGATGTTTGTGCAATTGTTGCTATTTCATCGAAGGATGCATAGATTTGTTCAGCACTAGAAGACATTTCCTCAGAAACAGTCGTTGCTTCTTGTATTTGTTTTGACACTTGCTCAATAAGGTCAACGATTTTTGAAAAACCTTCCTCAGCCACTTTAACAACTTGCATACCAACTTGAACCTCTTGTGTACCAGTATCCATCACTGTAACAGCACGGTTTGTTTCCTGTTGAATTTCTGAAATTAACCCTGCAATTTGTTCAGCAGACTTTTTAGATTGCTCAGCTAATTTTTTCACTTCGTTAGCTACAACTGCAAAGCCTCGACCATGATCACCTGCTCGAGCAGCTTCAATAGCAGCGTTCAATGCTAGTAAATTGGTTTGCTCAGCAATATCAGTAATAATACTAATAATGTTTCCAATCTCAACAGAATGGTTACCTAAATTTTTAACAACGTTAGCAGATTCCAAAACTGCTGTATTAATAGTATCCATTTGTGAAATGACGCGATGTAGTGACTCATTCCCTTTGTTTGCCTCTGTATTCGTTTCAATGGCAAGTTCAGAAACAGCGGCAGTTGTTGATGCTAATTGTTGAATGCCGTTAGTCATATTTTTCATAGCTTGTGAGCTTTCTGTAGCATTTTTCCCTTGTGCCTCTGAGCCACTAGCGACTTCCTGCATAGCGGATGTAATTTGTTCAGTAGCTTGGATTGTTTGATCTGCACTAGCAGTTAATTCGGCAGCTGAAGCACTTACTTGTGCTGTGTTTTGACTAACATTGGTAATTAAGCTTTTTAGATTTTGTGCCATTTGATTGAAGGCAAGGGCTAAATCGCCAACTTCATCGCGATTTTTAATGCGAATTTGTTCAGCTGTTAAATCACCCTCTGCAATTTTTTGCGCTGCTTTTGCCATCCCTTTAATAGGTCTAGAAATAATAGTTCCCATAATCATGGCAATTATCAGACTAATGATGACGGCAAATACACCAAGCGAAATCATGTTTAATTTGATAGCATCAATATCTTTTGAGGTAGCAGCTATTTTTGCTTCTACAGCTTCACTTTGATAGTTGGCAAGGTTTTCAACACGCTCGTCGAATTGTTTAAGAATAAGTCGACCTTGAGAGCTGTCTAATTTCTCGTATTTTTCTGTTTCGCCAGCATCCTTTAAAGCAAACATACGATCAGCAAATTGCTGAACATTTTGCTCACTTTTATTAACGGATTCTAATAATTCAATTGATTTTTTTGATTCTAATGTTGCCATTAAACTTTCGGATTTTACTTTAAATTCTTCACGAGCGGATTTATTACCATCACGATTTTGTTTATCTCCAAGTAAAAGATATCCACGCATACTTACAATTTCCTGTTTTGCAATTACTCTTAGCTCTTGAATGCTAATAGATTTTTTCGTCTGTTCTTCGAGTAACTCTTGATAAGTCCCGTTTACTGAATTAAGCTGCTTGAAGTTTAAAGCTATAGTGCCAATTAAAACTAAAATAACAATAAAAAAACCGAGAATTAATTTTTTGTAAATCGTAAATCGCATGTATTGTAAGTCCCTTCCTAGTAATTTAGTAGAAATGTTACAAAAAAGTGAAATATGTATATATACTTATTTATAGCAGATTATATGTATTTTAAAAAGTATTATGAGTTTATTCATAGTGAAAAATATGAAATAAGAGGGAATTTAGTTATAGTATGGGTTTATATAGGTGGCATTTTAAGCACTATGTGCTAGGTGTTTAATTATGAAGAAGAAACTAAATGGTATCACGAAAAACGCGATTTATATAATGTTTGAAACCTAATTGCTGGAAGTAACGTAAATACAATTAACGATAAACAAGGATGTGGAGCAATGTATAGACCGGTCTTGAAATTACCGAAAACGAAGTATGAAAAATTTTTGGACATAATTGGTGGCGGATTATTTATTGTATCCATCATATTTATTATTTCTCAGTGGAGTACCTTACCTGAAGAAATTCCTGCCCATTTTAATGGTGCGGGAGAGGTGGATCGATGGGGTTCGAAAATAGAAGTATTCATTTTACCAGGTATCGGAATTTTTTTATGGATATTTTTAGGTCTTCTTGAGAAAGTACCATATATGCATAACTATCCATCTCGTTTAAATGAGAGCAACGTCGAGGCCTTTTATTTAAATAGTCGTAAATTATGTAATGAAATAAAAAACTTTTGCTTAATTTTATTTGCAGTCATCTCTTGTGAAATTGTACTTGTTGCATTAGGAAAGGTAGATGGATTAGGTTGGTGGTTCTTGCCAGTCGTACTAATTGGCACAGGTATTCCAATTGTTAAAGGCTTAATTGCTGCATCGAAGATTAAGTAACCGTATCCAAAGTTGGGAATTTTAAAAAGTAACGATTTGAGCAGGAGAATGAAGACGTAAGTAGAATAACTTATGTAATTACAAATACTGGAGGTCACATTTTGTTACTATTCTTTTGATTTCTAGCAGCTAACTAATAGTTATATAATATTAGGAGTTGATAGAAAATGATTTATAAGAATTCACTCGAAGGTATTTCATCAAATATGTTAAACGGTTTTTTTGTAGACTGGCCGAGTCCACCTAATCCACAAACGCATTTACGTTTGTTGGAGAAGAGTAGCAAAATAGTTTTGGCGATTGATGATAATACGAACGAAGTAATAGGGTTTATTACCGCTATAAGTGATGGCGTTTTGTCTGCCTATATTCCATTGTTAGAAGTATTACCACAATACAAAAATAAAGGTATAGGCAAGGAGTTAGTAAGACGAATGCTTAAAGAACTCAATAATATTTATATGATCGATTTATGCTGTGATGATGATCTCGTACCTTACTATGAAAAATTCGGAATGACAAAAACAAACGGTATGATTTATAGAAACTATAAAATGCAATCTGGAAGTTAATGAAAGACTAAAACGCTTGAGAATGTTCAAGCGTTTTTTGTATATATTTTGGACAATTAGAGTTAAATTAAATTTTTTGTGATAAATTTAGTGTAAATAAATGCAGAAGGGTGCTGAAAGTATGCAGAAGAAATTCAAATTAATGGATGGACTCTCTATTACAATTCACAATTTGCCAGACAAATTGCTATTAGAGGGGATTACGGATGCAGGACACGCACCTTACGATCGCGTCATTTCTTTTGTGTTTACAATTGATGAAATGATAACGTATTTAAAAAGCACGCTTAAACAGAACATGTTAGCAGAGCAAGGCTATTTATTTTTTGTTTATCCGAAAAAAAATAATAAAAAATACAAAGAATATATTCACCGAGATGACATTTTCCCAGCAATTCAGGTGGACGAGGCAAAATATATTGCGGGTAGCGATTATAAATTTTCTAGTCTTATGTCATTGGATAATACGTTTTCGATTGTATGCATTAAACGGGATACAATGGGAAGAGGGAAGAAAAGAACAGCAAGTAGTCAATGTGTAAGTGACTATGAAAGTATGGTCCCCTTATTGCGAGGTGAACTTGCAGGAAATCCAATTGATTTAGCCTTTTATAATGCATTAACGCCAGGATATCAAAAGGATTGGGCTCGCTACATTTATAGTGCGAAAAAGCAAGAAACGCAGCTAGCACGTTTAGTGGAGATGCGTGAAATTACAAGGGCAGGCTTTAAGACGAAGGAGCACTATCGAAAAGCGAAAGCAGAGGGCCACATATAAAAGATTTTCCAGATGTAGTAGTTATCTATTAAAACTTTTGTCGATTGTTGTAACAAAGAAGCTTACGCTATTGCTAATAAATAAGCTTCATACTACTATTAAGGAATATTTTTAAATCGTTCAATGAAACATTTTTAATAAGTGGGGTGGAAGTTATGGAAGCATATATTGAACTGGTAGATGAAAAATGGCGTGATAGTTTTGCCAAGCTTGCGGACGTTATAGCAACGAATATTCCTGCTGGATTTGAACAAACAATGAATTACGACATGATAAGTTATGTAGTTCCGTTAGCGTCATATCCAAAAGGGTATCATGTAACACCTAATACTCCCTTACCATTTATTAGCTTGGCAGCACAGAAGCGACATATAGCTGTTTATCATATGGGCATTTATGCAGACAACGCTTTATTGTCTTGGTTTCAAGAGGAGTACGCCAAGCGAGTGCCAACAAAGTTAAATATGGGGAAAAGTTGTATTCGTTTTACTAGTACAAAAAATATTCCTTATGATTTAATAGGAGAGCTCGTTTCGAAAATGACTCCTGGGGAATGGATTAATAGATATGAAGGAGAATTGAACAAATGAAAAGTGCTACTACATTTTTAATGTTTCAAGGACAAGCTCATGATGCCTTGGAGCAATACAAGCAATGGTTTCCAGAATTAGCGGTTGAAACTTTGACATATGTGGAAAACACACAACAGGTTGCTATGGCAGAAGTCGATTTAAAAGGTTTGAAAATCAAGTTGAATGACAGTCCAATCAAACATAACTTTTCATTTACTCCAGCGATATCAATCTTTTTAGAGTGTGAGACAAAGGAAGAAATTGAAAGCCTTGTTGAGCAAATATTGGATGGTGGTCAAGCGTTAATGCCATTGGATAATTACGGTTTCTCTAAGCAGTTTGCTTGGATTCAGGATCGCTTCGGTGTATCGTGGCAACTTACGTATAATTAATTATTAGGGGGAGTATATATGAACCTATGGATGGAGCGAGCAGTGGAGCTAGCTCTTCAAAATATAGAACAAGGTGGTCAACCATTTGGGGCTGTCTTGGTAAAGGATAATGAAATCATTGGAGAAGGTGTAAATGAACTACACCTACGACCAGATAGTACGGGCCATGCCGAGCTGCTTGCTTTAAGACGAGCGCAAGAAAAGCTAGGCTCTACAGATTTACGCGGAACGGTGATGTATGCAAGTGGGGCACCTTGTCCGATGTGCTTTGGCGCGATGGCGATGGCCGGAGTGGATAAGGCTTATTTTGCAAATTCATTAGCTGATGCCATTGCAGTAGGTTTAAGCCGCTCAAGCGAGGTCTATGCAGATTTACAGAAAATTGATGAAGAACGCGAGTTTCGAATGATTCATATGCCAGTAGAGGATGAAGGTAAAAATCCAATGCATGTTTGGTATAGTAAAACTTAATTGCGTAAAAAGGAGAAAAGAGTATGGCAGTAACTTTAGTGAAGCATGACATTAAATATGCTGAAGCAATGCATGCATTGTCTTCAATGCCACAGGTTCGGGATGCTCTTGGGTTACCTGCTGGGAAAGTAGAAGATACGATTAACTTTATAAAACGTGAATGTGTTGACGAGGAAGAGGGGAAAACTGTTCCTCGCGTTGTGCTAAATGAGGAAGGACGACTCATAGGTGTAACAGCATTAATGTATATAGATCATGATAATAAAAACTGTCATATTGGGTCTTGGTTAGGTCATGAGTTTTGGGGACAAGGCTACAATGAGGAAGCGAAAAAGGCAATTTTAGAAATCGCTTTTTTTGATTTAGGACTTGAACGTGTTTTTGCAGGAGCTAGAAAGATCAATATTCGCTCACAAAAGGCACAAGAGAAGTTGCCTTTTATTCGTATTGGGGTTGAAAAGGATTTTCCGCAGGAACATTCTTGGTTAGAACTGAAGGAAAAGCAACCGTGTGTATTAAATGTTTTTGAACGCAAGGATTTTGTTCGATACCATACATCTATTGAAAAGGTGCAGGGTGATCGTGAAAGTTATATGCCCTATCTATTACTAGCAGATGAAAGTGAAGTTGCCGTTCGTCAATATATGAATGACGGTGATTTATACGCAATTAAATGTGGTGAGAAATTGGCAGGTGTCGCATTACTTATTGCACAGTCTGATACGACAGTAGAATTAAAAAATATAGCTGTTGTGCCCGCATTTCAAGGTAAAGGTATCGGTAAGGAAGTTTTGAACAAAATTTATGTGGTTTGCAAAGCGCAAGGTTTTAAAAATATTTTAGTAGGCACAGCCAATTCTAGTATTGATAACATTGCTTTTTATCAAAAATCCGGTTTTCGTATGGAAGCCATAGAGAAAGATTTTTTCAGTAATTATCCGCAGCCGATTTATGAAAATGGTATACGCGCATTGGACATGATTATATTTTCAAAGGCATTATAAAAGGTATTGTAAAGTATTAATTATAAAGAAATACCCGACCAACAATTGTTGAGCGGGTATTTTTATTTGCCGAATAATAATGCCATTAATTTCTCCTTAGAATGTAAAAAATCATCAAGGGAGTAACGATCAAGGACAGCCATATATGCTTGTAAGGCTTCATAGAGAACACCTTTTAATTGACATTCTGGTGCAATTTTACATAAGTTATTTTCTTTGTCGAAGCATTCAACAAGGTGAAAATCTTCTTCTGTATGGCGTACAATTTCCCCAATAGTAATTGATTTAGGGTCAATAGCTAAACGGATACCGCCGCCTCTGCCTCGAATTGTTTCGATGTAACCAAGTAACCCCAATTGGTGTGTCACTTTCATTAGATGGTTTTTTGATATATTATAGGCATCTGAAATTTCTTGAATGGTTGAGAGCTGACCCTCTTCTTTTGCTCCTAGATAAATGAGTGTCCGAAGGGAGTAATCTGTGTATAAAGTTAATCGCATTGGAACACCCTACTTTCTATATTGTCACTATAATAATTATATCATTTCTACAATAATTTATAGTAATACATTACTTTTTTAAAAGATGTATTTAAAATACATCAAATATGTCCATTTTGTTAAAGATGTATTTTTGATATTGCTTTAAGAAAATGAAAGCGTTATATTGTAATCACGAAAGGATGGTATGCGATATGTTAAAACAAGAAACAGTACAAATTATTAAAGCGACAGTACCCGTATTAGAAGTTCATGGGGTAGAAATTACGAAGACGTTCTATAAAAATTTGTTTCAAGCTCATCCAGAATTATTAAATATTTTTAACCACACAAACCAAGAAAAAGGTCGTCAACAAACTGCGCTAGCAAATACAGTTTATGCAGCGGCAGTTCATATTGAAAATTTAGAAGCAATTTTACCGGCAGTTATGTTAATAGCTCATAAACACCGTAGTTTAGGTATCTTACCAGAGCATTACCCAATCGTGGGTGAGTTCTTATTAAAAGCGATTAAAGAAGTTCTAGGTGATGCAGCTACAGATGACATTATCAATGCATGGGCTGAAGCTTATGGTGTGATTGCTGATGTTTTCATTCAAGTAGAAGAAGAGCTATATCAAAAAGCTGAAAATAATGGTGGATGGCGTTTATTTAAACCATTAAAAGTAGCGAAAAAAGAAGTTGAGAGCGACCTTGTTACTTCCATTTACTTTGTTAATGAAGATGGCTCACCACTTCCTGAATACGAACCTGGCCAATATATTAGCATTCGTGTGAAAGTACCTGGTGAAGAATATTTATTGAACCGCCAATATACTCTTTCGCAGGCTAGTGCAGAGGACGGCTACCGTATTTCAGTAAAACGTGAAAGCGAGCATACTCCGAATGGTAAAGTATCTAACTTTATTCATAATGTGTTACAAGTTGGAGATTTAGTAGATGTAAGCGTACCTGCAGGATTATTTGTTCTACAAGAAAGTGCAGCACCAATTACATTCGTTAGTGGAGGTATTGGTGTAACACCATTAAACAGTATGCTGCAATCATTAAAAGATAATGCAGCAAATGAAGTTAAATTCATTCAATGTGCTCGTAATGAAAATGTAGTAGCTTTCAGTGATGACATTAAAGACAAAGTAAATACGCTTCCAAATGCATCATATACTGCGCTTTATTCTGATGAGGACAAGTTACTGACAAAAGAATTATTAGCTGAGCAAGTAACGAACAATACGGACGTTTATATTTGTGGTCCAATCGGCTTTATGGAAGCAGTAATTAAAAATCTCCATGAAATCGGCATAAAAGATGAAAAAATTCACTATGAATTCTTTGGTCCAGCTATGCAATTAGCAAACTAAAAGATAATAGCTAACTCTGTTATAAGTCGCATGTTGTGCACTTGTAACAGAGTTTTTTTCATGGAATCAAGTTAGAAAATCAATATTTAGAACTTTCGTGTTGACAATATACCTATAGGGGTATATGATAAAGCACGTAAGCAAGATGGATTACTAAATTTGAAGGGAGACGTGCACATAATGGCGTACGATGCTAAAACAGCCAATCGTATAAAGCGAATGGAAGGCCAATTGCGTGGAATTTTACGCATGATGGAAGAAGGTCAAAACTGTAAAGATGTGATTACACAGCTATCCGCCGTGCGTTCTGCAGTTGATCGGACGATAGGTGTTATCGTCAGTGAAAACCTGTTAGATTGTGTAACGACTGCTGATGGAGATTCAGAGAAAATGAATACTGCCATCCAAGAAGCGATGGATTTAGTTGTGAAAAGTAGATAGTCTCATTATACCCTTTATAGTATATGAATAGGAGGTAGTATTCTTGGAAACATGGATTATTATTGCTATTGTTATCGGGTTTTTAATTTGGCGTATGAAGCCGGTAAAAGGGGTGAAGTCAATTTCAATAGCACAATTAAAAAATATGCTGAATGATAAGGATAAAGTATTTATTGATGTGAGAACAACGGCTGAGTACAAAGGCCGAAACATTCCGCAATTTAAAAATATCCCTCTTGGCTCTGGATTCGATAAATTACCGAAGGACAAAGAAGTGGTTGTTATTTGTCAAAGTGGTATGCGTAGTAGTCAGGCGTGCAAGCAATTGAAAAAACTAGGATATGAGCGTGTAACTAATGTCCGTGGTGGCATGAGCGCTTATTAGGAGGCAATAATCGTGAAAGAAATAGCAGCAAAAGAAGTTCAAGAGGCTTTGGCACAAGGCCAAACTTTAAAATTAATTGACGTACGTGAAGTAGATGAAGTGCAGGAAGGTCATATTCCTGGTGTTAATCACATTCCACTAGGCTTGCTGGAGTTTCGTACGCATGAGTTAAATAAAAATGAATCATATATTATGGTTTGCCGATCAGGTGCTCGTAGTGGTCGAGCTACTCAATTTTTAGAAAGCCAAGGCTTCGATGTGACAAATATGGTTGGTGGTATGCTTGCGTGGGAAGGTGAAGTTCGATGAAAAAATGTAGTGAGGGTTATGCAATGGCTTGCTCTATATTTTTTTATTAAAAATAATACCCCTATAAGTATAAGGAGGAAGTTATGACGATTAAAGCAGATTTTCAGCTAGATGCTAAAGGGCTATCTTGTCCAATGCCAATCGTAAAAACGAAAAAGGCAATGGCGGAATTAGTGGATGGCCAAATTTTAGAAGTATCAGCAACAGATAGAGGTTCGAAAGCGGATATTGCTGCTTGGGCTGACTCTGTTGGGCATCAGTACATTGGTACAATAGATGAGGATGCGGTGCTAAAACATTATATACGTAAATGTGCACAAGATGCAGTGGGTGAAAAAATGTTTGAATCCACAATTGCGTTGCAGCAAATTCAAGGAAGAGATGGGCTTATTCTTGATGTACGGGAGGAAGCAGAGTTTGCTTTCGGTCATATTGAAGGTGCTAAATCGATTCCGATGGGTGAGCTTGAAGCGCGACTTTCTGAACTAGATAAAGAACAAGAGATTTATGTAATTTGCCGTACAGGAGCGCGTAGTGACTTAGCGGCACAAAAACTTGTGGCAAGTGGTTTTACAAAAGTATTTAACGTCTTACCAGGTATGACATCTTGGACGGGCGAATTATTCAAAACTTTTTAAATTGGAGGAATTTATTATGTCAAATAAAGTAGCAATTATTGCAAGTAACGGTGGTCTTTTCGATGCGTATAAGGTGTTCAATATCGCGACAGCAGCGGCGGCTTCTGACAAGGAAGTAGCAATCTTTTTCACATTTGAAGGGTTAAATTTAATTCATAAGCAAGGGATGCATGCTTTACCGATGCCTGCTGGAACAGAGCATTTTGCTGAAGGATTTGCAAAAGCGAATGTACCTGGAATTCCGCAATTAGTGGAAATGGCCCAAGAATTAGGCGTTAAATTTATTGCGTGTCAAATGACGATGGACGTCATGGGCTTATCGATTGAGGATTTCGTAGATGGTATTGAGGTTGGAGGGGCTGTTACATTTTTAGAATTTGCTAAAGATGCAGCACCATCATTAACGTTTTAACTTGCTTAAGATGAATGCTAGTGATGCACAAAAATTTAGTGGGGCTGGCTCAAATCACGGCTGAAGCAAGTTAAAGGCCACAGATTATAAGAGGAGTTTTTCAAGTACACTCGGACAATATTTGAAAGCAATTAAATCGATACGTAATTGATTTTACTCAATGAAGCAAGTGAGCGGAGGGGCATGTCCTTTCCGCTTAAAAAATAAGCAATATAATACCTAAGGGGGTAATATTAGTGTCAGTATTAAAATGGAACGCTGCTGATGTAGCGAAAAAAGTTATCGAAAATGATGATTTATTTATTTTGGATGTACGTAATGAAGATGCATTTGCAGATTGGAAAATTGATGGGCACAAATTTGAGTACCTAAATATTCCGTATTTTGCGCTTTTAGATGGTGTTGAAGAAATTTTACCTAAAATCCCAACGGATAAAGATGTATTAGTTGTTTGTGCAAAGGAAGGTTCTTCGATGATGGTAGCTGAGATGCTATCAGAAGCTGGACGTTCAGTTGCTTATTTAGAGGGTGGTATGAAGACGTGGAGCGAATATTTAGAACCAATTAAAGTAGGCGATTTAACTGGTGGGGGCGAGTTATACCAGTTCGTCCGTTTAGGTAAAGGCTGTCTATCGTATATGGTTATTTCGGAAGGTGAAGCAGCAATTATTGATGCTGTCCGTTTCACAGATGTATTTACAAACTTTGCAAAAGAGAAAAACGTAAACATTAAACATGTCTTTGATACGCACTTACACGCTGATCATATTTCAGGTGGTCGTCATATCGCAGCTGCAACAGGCGCTGCCTATTACTTACCGCCGAAGGATGCAGAAGAGGTCTTATTTGATTATACGCCATTAGTAGATGGCACTACTTTGCAAATTGGTGCATCGAAAATTGATGTAGGTGCACTTTATTCACCGGGTCATACGATTGGCTCGACATCGTTTGTTGTAGATAGCAAATATTTATTAACTGGTGACATTTTATTTATCGATTCGATTGGACGCCCTGATTTGGCAGGACTAGCAGAAGACTGGGTTGGTGATTTACGAGAAACGCTTTATAAGCGCTACCGTGAATTATCGGAGGATTTAGTTGTGTTACCTGCCCATTTTATGATTATTGATGAATTAAATGATGATGGTACTGTTGCGAAGCGTCTAGGGGAATTATTTGCAGAAAATCACGGCTTAAATATTGACGATGATGAGACATTCCGCAACATTGTAACAAATAATTTACCGCCACAACCAAATGCGTATCAGGAAATTCGCCAAGTGAATATGGGGAAAGTAACACCAGCATTAGAGGAACAAACAGAAATGGAAATCGGGCCGAACCGCTGCGCAGTTAGATAGAGTGCCAGGCACCCACACGATTCTCACACAATTTAAAAGGAGATTAACATAACATGAACGCGAATTTACAATTAGATGCAAAGGGTTTATCTTGCCCAATGCCTATCGTGAAAACGAAAAAGGCAATTGATACACTGAATTCAGGTGAGGTTTTAGAAGTACAAGTAACGGATAAAGGAGCTTTAGCGGATATTCCTGCATGGGCTAATGCGGGAGGTCATACGATCTTAGATAAATCGGAAGACGCTGGCGTCATTACATTCTTTATTCAAAAAGCGTAATGCGAGGGGTGAGTGTTCAAATGAGGACACTCACCTTTCATCTTCATTCTAAAATTCATTGGAATATTTGCCTTGATATACCTCGTTATGAATAGAGGACAAGGTGTAAAAGACTTGAAAGAAGGAAAACTGAATGGCTATATCGTGGGTAATTACAATATTTATAATTGGCTTTGTAGGTTCTTTTGTATCAGGTATGCTAGGTATTGGAGGAGCCATTATTAAATACCCTATGCTTCTGTATATTCCCTCCTTACTCGGATTTACGGCTTTTACAGCGCATGAGGTATCGGGTATTAGTGCTGTAGAAGTTTTGTTTGCTTCAATTGCGGGGGTATGGGCATATCGTAAAGGTGGCTATTTAAATAAATCACTTATTATTTATATGGGCGGAGCCATTTTAGCAGGTAGCTTTTTAGGTAGCTTTGGCTCCCGATATTTATCGGAGGCGGGAATCAACATTGTATATGGAATATTGGCACTCATTGCTGCAATTATGATGTTTATTCCTAAAAAACAAATTGATGAGAAGTCGATGAATGAGGTTACATTTAATAAGTCAGTAGCAGCTATTTTAGCATTTATAGTCGGTATTGGTTCTGGCATTGTGGGGGCAGCTGGTGGATTCCTTCTTGTACCGATAATGCTTGTTGTACTAAGAATTCCAACACGTATGACAATTGCTACAAGTTTAGCTATTACGTTGATCTCCTCTGTTGGAGGGACAACAGGAAAACTAATAACGGGTCAAGTCGATTATTACCCAGCGGCTATAATGATTGTAGCTAGTTTAATAGCAGCACCATTGGGGGCAAAGGCAGGTAAAAGTTTGAATACGAAAGTATTACAAGGAATATTAGCTGTCCTGATTTTAGCCACTGCAGTGAAAATTTGGATGGATATTTTATAGGAGGGGTACTATGAAAATTGAAGTGTTTTCAGATTTCTCATGTCCATTTTGTTATATCGGGAAAAAGGAATTAGAGCGCGCAATAAAAGAGGCAGGATATACAAATCAAGTAGAAATAGAATTTAAATCTTACCAAATTGATCCGGGCGCATCCAAAGAGGTTGGTCAAAATTATTATGATTATTTCATGGCACACCAAAAAGTGACGTTTGAAGAAGCCCAACAAATGACAGCGGGGATGATAGAACGAGCTAAAGAAGTTGATCTTGCATATAATTTTGTGGAGATGAAAAAAGTGCATACTGAAAACGCTCATCGACTAGCAAAATGGACGAAACAATTTGGTAAAGAAGCGGCTTATACGGAAGCTTTAATGGCTGCTCATTTAATAGAAGGTAAAGATTTAAATGATGAGGCTGTTTTACTAGCGGTTATTAAAGAACTAAACTTGAATGTAGCAACAGCAAAAGAAGTGCTGAATAATACAGGAGATTTTATGGAAGAGTTGGATAAAGATCGCTATGATGCCCAACAGATTGGCGTACAAAGCGTACCGTTCTTCGTCTTTGAAAATCGTTACGGCATTAAAGGTGCTGAGCCAAATGAAGTATTCGTGCGTACATTGCATCAAGCAGCAGAAATTGCAGGCATTAAACCAACTTTCAATCTAGTTGGACATGGAGATGCTACATGTGCTGATGACCAATGTAAATACTAAGAAAGTGGCAGGCACCAGAACAATTTTGAATTTTTATGAATATTAAATTGTAAGTATCTTAGTAAAAACCCACATACACTTCAGCAGGAACAACACAAGATGTAAGACGCAATAGACCAGGCGGAACGAGCGTTGCGACTTACACTGTGCACGCCAGAAAGTGAAGTGGTTTTTGCAATTTTAGAGTAAATAGTATGCCAAGTGTTTCTGGCATACTATTTTTGTTGTTTTTTACCGAAAACAGTGGATATTGCAATGTAGACAGTACGGTTTTAGCAGAAAAAATAAGGTACTTCAAGAGGTATTAAGGATTGTTTCTATTGTTATAGAACAAAATAATTTGTATGATAATTCCATTTTTATCGTCTTTATGGTTCTATTACTGTGAAGTGTGAGAAAAGTCACATCGTGCCATATATTATCTTGCTAGAATAAAATTAACATTCAAAGGGGGTATTGGTAATGAAGAAAATTGCTACTGGTATAGCGGGAACAGTCTTATTAGCCGCTACACTTTTTGTTGGGGCAGTGATCAGTGACAAAATTTTAGGTGATGCGAATGGTGAGACGCAAGAAGCGGCAGTACAGACACAAGTTCCAACAACGGCAGCTTCTCAACAGGTAGTCTACGCTCCACCGAGTATCGAAGAAGTACCTGATGGACCGATGAAAGAAGCTATTTTATATGGTTATGAGCTTGTAAATAATACGCACGTTGCTGCGGATGAATATGTAGGAAATCAGTTATCTTGCACAAGCTGTCATGCAGGTGCAGGCTATGATGAACAAGCCTCTTCTTTAGTTGGCGTTATGGCTAACTATCCACAATATATCGCTCGTTCTGGAGGAATTGTGACGATTGAAGAACGCATTAATGGCTGTATGGTAAGAAGTATGAACGGCAAGAAGTTTGAAATGAACAGTGACGAGCTTGAAGCTATGGTTGCCTATTTTGCTTATATTTCACAAGGAGTACCGATTGGAGCAGAGCGTGAATGGGCAGGTACAAGTAATATGAAAAACATACCTGTTCCAGATGTAGCGAACGGCGAAGAAGTATACGCGCAATCTTGTATTGCTTGTCATGCTGCAGATGGCTCTGGTACCGGCGCTAACACAGGTCCAGCATTATGGGGCGATAATTCCTTTAATGATGGTGCGGGTATGGCACGTATGTCCAAAATGGCTGGCTACATTAAAAATAATATGCCAGTTGGAGCGGGTGGTACATTATCTGATCAAGATGCCGCTGACTTAGCTGCCTACATTTTATCGCAGGATCGTCCTGAATGGGCCAACCATGATAAAGACTGGCCAAAAGGTGGTCGTCCGAACGACTTAATGGATAAAGAGAAGCGTGATCAAGTAAAAAATGGCACGATTGATTGGGCGCAAGTGCTTTCTACGAATTAAAAATAAGTGCCAGACACCGAAACAATTCTGAATATTGTCAGTAAAATCCATGGAGATTCCTGCGGCTTACGAAAAGCACGCGAGAAGCGACGTGGATTTTTACGTTATAAGAAGTCCTATTATGCATAAGAGAAAATAGTGGAACTGCCTCCAACTTATCTTGCTGTCCCTAGTAGTTCGGAAAAGAAAGTTAGTACATGAATTTGGTATACTAGCAGTATTAGGAAAAACAACGGGAGGTGGCGCTTGTTGGTTTACTTGAAGTTACTTATTCAAATTATATTTGTTGCAGGAATTATTTATTTTGTTAGTGGTCGTTTAATAGGCTCTAATATTAACTTTGTACGAAGAGTACTATCTGTTGTTATTAGTGTTACGCTTACGTCCTTTGTTTATTGGTATTCCTATTTGCGTCATCGAGATTTTTTATCGGAGTCGATGATGCAAACCGTTACCGAGGTAAGTACGCTTATTTGGATAGGTAGTATGTTGCTTATCTCCATGCTGCTCTATCTGGTATTCGAACTGTTTGATCCAATAGGGATTAAAGGTGGAGAGCGACGCAATGGGCAAAAATCAATATTGTTGAGATTACGTAGCTACTGGCGACAGCAGAAGAGATTGCGTCAGGTGCTAAAAATAGCAGTGACAAATGGTATAGTGCAAACGATTAAATATGCAAGGCAGCGGGAAAATGAGAAGGAGCTTGCTGTTGCATTACGTACAACTTTGGAGCAATGCGGCGGGATATTCATTAAATTCGGGCAAGTACTTTCAACGCGCAAAGAATTATTTTCTCCTATTATTATTGATGAGTTAAAGCATTTACAGCAAAGTGTAAAGCCTTTACCGCACGAGCAAGTTACAAAGATTTTAGAGGAATCCCTACCAATGTCTGTAGATGATGTATTTACAAACTTTCATATGGAGCCATTGGCAGCAGCTTCTATCGGACAAGTACATAAGGCACGACTGAAAAATTATGAAGAAGTCGTAGTCAAGCTATTGCGTCCAGAAGTAAAAGGAATTATGCGTGATGATCTTGATATTTTAGAGGAATTTGCAAATTGGTTTGCAAACAAGTCTACTTGGGCAGAGTCGTTAGGCTTCCGAGAATTAGCGGGAGCATTTGCAGACGGCTTACGAGAAGAGATTCATTTGGATATTGAAGTACGCAATACTTTACAAGTAACGAATGCTCTTGCCAAAAGTGAATATAAAGTACGTATCCCTAAAATATATACAGAGTTTTGTGATGAAGACATCATTGTAATGGAATACGTTCGTGGTAAAAGTGTGGCTGAGGGGTCTTCCGAATTTAGACGATTGAATATAGATCGCAGACAATTTGCTCGAACAATTTTGTATTCCTTTTTTGAACAAATGTTATTTTCAGGAATTTTTCATGCAGATCCGCACCCGGGAAATATTTATATTGATGAGTCAGATGGGGGACCAATTCTCCTCGATTTCGGAGCCGTGGGGCGCTTAGGAGCTACTCAACAGGAAGGCTTAAAGTTATTTTTATTAGGTATTCAACAAAATGATTCTAGTATTTTATACGATGGCTTAATGCTGCTAGTAGAAAATAAGGACCATGCGGATCGTGGTAAAGTAGAACAGGCAATGGACCAAATATTACTCAAAATATCCTATGTAGATCGTATTCCAACTGAAGAATTGATACATTCGTTGTTTACTGTCGTACGGGATTTTGGTCTTGCGTTTTATCCCTCTGTTGGTTTAGCGCTTCGATCATTAGTAACATTAGATGGGACTTTACGTGTGATTGATTCGCAATTTGATATTTTTACAGAAGCTAAAGATTTTTCTGCATCTTATATGAGAGCTGCATTTTTAAGACCATTTAAAGAACCGATGGCGACAAAAGATCGAGTGCAGGAAGAACTGTCGATGCTGATTCCTACTTTACGAAAAATGCCAAGACGTATCGATCAGCTTATTCAAAGAGTAGAAAGCGGAAAAATTATATTGCATCATGATATTTTTTCAGATGACCATAACTCACGTTTCATTACCCAGCTATTTGCACGTTTTGTTTTATTACTTGTCGGTATTACATTTGGTATTATCTCGGTTGCACTACTAGCAATTTCTCAATTCATTCATCAGCCGTATGCAGTGTATTTGAATACTGCCGCTTATCTAGGGTTGTTCTTATGTGCAATTTTATTAGTACGACTATCTATTCAAGCGCTACGCTCCATGAGGTAGGAGAAGACAATGCTATTATAAATTGCTTGTTAAGCAACTAAAAGTCGTCAATTGCATATTTCCTTGTGGTCTTCACAATCTACAATATTCAGGTGTTTCGAACAAATATAATGGAAGTAGTTTAATTCTATGAGTTTGGATACAGTTTGAGGTAGGGGATGATTCTCCTACCTTTTTATATTACAAAAAGATTACAAATAACCAAGGTGGAAGGTGTTAATTAGAGAAATTTGTAGTAATTTGTAGCGTTATATTAGCGTTTTGTAGAAAAATGTCGTATTCGTTACAATGTTACAATTATATTTCGAGTTTTACTAAACTATTAAAACGGCGGGAAATAGTATAAAAGTTACGGCAATAATGCTAAACTTTAAAAGGCTAATAAAAACATAAGAATTTAAATTGATCGTTCAAGTATTTACATAGGAAAATAAAGAGCGAAATTGATAGATGAAGGGAAATGAAGACCCATGGGTAAGCGTAATAAATGGCGTAAGTCGATGGTGCTAGCATTAGCACTTGCAGGCGGCCTATTATTTAATACAGTTCAACCGATTGAAGCACACGCTGAAGAAACGTCTCAGCAAATGATAGATAAAAAAGCGAAAATTGATGCAGAAGTTAAAAATTTAGAAAAAGAGTTAGACCAGCTTCAACAAGAAATTGATCAAAAAGTTAAAGTATTTAACCAAGTACAAGCAGATATAAAAGAAGTAGATGCAGGTATTGTTGAAACTGAAAAACGTATTGAGCAACGTTCAACTATTTTAAGTGAGCGTATGGCCGCATACCAAGCACAAGATAACACAGTGGGTGTATACTTAAGCGTTGTTCTAGAAGCAAAGAGCTTTGCAGATTTAATGGACCGTGTCGTAGCGGTAAAAACATTAATGGATGCTGACCAAGAGCTAGTAAATCAACAAGAAGCAGACAAGGCGAAATTAGAAGAACAAAAAGCAACATTAGACGAGAAACAAAAAGAGCTTCAAAAACAATTCCAAGAGCTTCAACAAAAGGAAAGCGAAATGGAAGTGAAAAAAGCTGAAAACCAAGCAAAATCACTTGCATTAAAGGCACAAATTGCAACGAAGCAAGAAGAAGAACGTCTTGAAGCAGAGCGTAAGGCAGCTGAGGAAGAAGCAGCTCGTTTACGTGCACTTCAATCAGCTACACCTGTAGTTCATGTCAACAACAATAACAACAATAATAATAACAATAGCGGTAAAAATAACGGTGGTAGCAAACCTCAACCAATCATAGTTGGATCTGGTGCAGGTACTGCATCTTCAGGTGATGCTATTTCTACAGCGAAGCAATTCCTAGGTCGTTCATATGTTTGGGGTGGCAGTAATCCTACAACAGGCTTTGACTGCTCAGGTCTTGTACAATGGTCTTACAAGCAAGCGGGTGTATCATTACCTCGTACAGCATCACAACAATATTTATCAACAAAACGAATTTCAGCAAGTGAAGCTCGTGTTGGTGACTTAGTATTCTTCAGCTATGGCTCAGGCGTAGCGCATGTTGGTATTTACCTTGGTAATAACACAATGATTGATGCTCAAAATAAAGGGGTAGTCATTGAGTCACTTGATTGGTGGAACCAATATTTAGTAGGCTTCGGTCGTATTCAATAAGCCTATATTAGTTAGACGATTTTAATAGCAAAAAAGTTAAATAAACTATTAAATAGCATTCATTATCAAGTAACGATAATGGGTGCTATTTTTTATTTGGAAATTACACGAATAAAACGATTGCTCCAACTGCATACATTACCCGTGTAGAAGGAGCGGTAATAATCGAACGCTTCTTAAAGATAGCGGAGTTAATCAATTTATAACTTCATATTCTAGTAGTCATAAATAGACAAAAATGTAAGGCACCCTCTGTTTAAAAAGAACAAAGAGTGCCTTTTGGTATTTATACTTGTGTGATGCCCATCAAATAGAATTTCCCTAACTGCAGTATATTTTTTAAAATCTTATATTAAATTTTGAAATTCAATTTGATAACTCCTGTTTCTTTTAAGGCGAAGAGGAAGATGATAACAAATGGTCCTACGAGTAAGCCGATGACGCCAAACAATTGTAAACCGATAAACATCGCAATTAAGGTTGGCAGAGGGGGTAAACCGATATGTGCACCCATTACTTTAGGCTCGACAGTTCGGCGAATAATTAATAAAATAGCTGCAAGAACAAAGAGCTTAATGGCAATCGCTGTATTCCCCATCAGGAGGTGATAAGTTCCCCAAGGTGCTAAAATAATAATTGAACCAAGGAAAGGGATAACATCAATAATCCAAATAATAATGGTCATTACTATCACATATTTCGGTTGAACAAGTAGTAAACCTACAAGTGTAACCCCAGCTATAATAAAGCTGACAAGAATCTGAGCCTTCATAAAACCGAAAAATGCGTCTTTTAAACGATTAGTAATAATTTTCAATTTTTCTTCAGTTGTAGGCTTTAAATATTTATAAGTTGACTGTTTTAATTTTGGTAAATCTAGCATAAATAGAAATAGGGCGATCATATAAACAAGAAGACTTATAAAGAGGCTTGGAATTTGTGAAAAGAAGGTCGTAACTTTGGTATAATTAAAGAAGTTTAAAAAAGAGTCTTCAACTTTCTCAATGAAGTCGGTTGTCGTTTTTTGAAGTGAAGCACTCACTTCAGTTGGAAAGTCTTCTGTATATTTTGAAATATTCTCTTGCATATGACCCCACATCTCGGATAATTTAGAGATATAGTAAGGTGCTTGCTTTGAAATGGAAATAATTTGCGACATTAGTTGTGTAATAGTAAAGTAACAAATAATAGAAATAAAAATAACGCTTACTATGTATATAAAAGCAACAGCTATTTTTCGCGACATTTTCCATTTTCTTTTAAAAAACATAACAATAGGTTCTAATAAAAAAGCTGTAACACCTGCTAAAATAATTGGCACGGAGACAGGAATGATAAAATATACGGCTATAAGTAGGCATATAATCGCTAGCGTTCGTATAATCAACTTTCGAGTTATAGTTCTATTCATAAGCTCTCCTTTTATCGTTATTATTAAGTAAAGTGTAACATAAAAAAATTAAAATTTGAAAACGTTCTGAAAGAATGAAGGTAGGGATAAATCATGGAAAAAGAGATTTTGCAACTTTTTAGTAATTTAACAGAGCGTGACCGTGAGATTGAATACGAGTCGTATAGAAAATTGATAAAAATTATGCAAGAACCAGTAGATTGGACATATGCTGTTTGGGAACAGCTTATTAAAGCCCTTACATATACAGATGGACATGCTCGTGCACGGGCAGCACAGTTTTTATGTGCATTAGCAGCAAAAAGTGACCCGGAAGAGCGTGTTCTGGATGATTTTTTAAAAATTTGGGCAGTAACATATGATGAAAAAACAGTAACAGCAAGGCATGCTCTTCAAGCAATTTGGCAAATTGGGCTTGCTGGACAAGTTCAAAGGGATCTAATTGTTTCGTATTTAGCGAAAAGGTTCCAAACATGTATCGATGAAAAGCAACCATCGCGTATTCGATATGATATTATTGTCTCCTTCAAGAAGTTGTTTGATGCTACGAATGATCAAAACTTACTGGATATTGCAAAGAGATTAATAGATGAAGAGCAGGATATAAAATACAAAAAGAAATATAAAACAGCCATCCGTTAAAATAGCGAGATGGCTATTTTTATGCCCAAGTGTGTTGTTTTGAAGAAAGGAAAGTTATTGATTATAATGAAAATAGGAGGATGGATTCAGTGTTTTGTAGGTCTTATATACTGATGTGAGCTATGGTATAAGTGAGAGCTAGAAACTATCTATAAAAAGGAAACACGTAAATATGCAACTGTATATAGCATAATAACAGTATAATTTTGTAAATTAGAAAGGGTCGAGAAAATGGGGATTTATAATTATTTAGTGAAAAAACCTAACGGTGAAATTTTATCAATGGAGACGTATCGAGGAAAGACAATGTTAATCGTCAACACCGCCAACCAATGTGATTTTACATATCAGTTTGAAGATTTACAAAAAATGTATAATAAATACGACAAGGAGAATTTCGTTGTTTTAGGTTTCCCGTGTAATCAGTTTGGGCACCAGAACCCAGAAGATGGAGTGGAGACAACGAAACTTTGCCAAATTAACTACGGGGTAACTTTCCCGATTTTTGAACTAGTTCAGGTTAATGGAGAAAAGACCCATCCGTTATTCAATTATTTAAAGCATGAAGTAGATTTTCGTGAATTCGGAAAAGTGAATATGCAGGAGAAGATGTTAGCTGAAGCTATTATCCAAATTGCACCTAGCTTTTTAGATGGACGTAACATTCGTTGGAACTTTACGAAATTTTTAGTAGATAATCAAGGTAATACAGTTGAGCGCTTTGAACCAACAGATTCACAATTAGATATTGAACAAGCTATTGAAAAAATTTTATAGCTAGCTATTTTAATCAGAATTTTTAGGCTGGAATAACAAATAGCTGATCACTATGTAGAAATAGTGCTAAGTTTTGTATAAATATATTCGAATATTCCACAATCTCACAACTACTCTTTCAAATCAATATATGATAAACTGCTAATCAAGTGAATAATTCTTGCAGAATAATGGTGCTAACTTTAGCATAATCGGGAATTCGGTGTAAAACCGAAGCTGTTTCCGCAACTGTAAGTACAAGAATCATAAAAAATGCCACTGTCGAAAAGGGAAAGTCCCAAGATGGGAAGGTTTTATGATATCGCTACTGCATTGGGTAGTGAGCTGTACGAGCCAGGAGACCGACCTTTATTTAATGTATAAAAACTCTTCGGAAGCTAGGAGGATATACGGCAAATACATAGGCAATGTCGCGTGAGGCGGCACTATATATGCTATTTTCGTCGTTCCCTAGGGAGCGGCGTTTTTTTATGCACCTTAAAGCAAAATATGTTCATGAAAGAAAGAAGGGACTAAGTATGAAAAAAGATGCCCGTTATTCTTGCTACCCGTTCATGCGTGAAAAAATATCTACTGTAGATTTTGAGATTCGTACGGATAGTTTAACAACTCATGTCGGTGTAGCATTGACGGCTGTAAAAGCTGAAGAAGTTGAAGTAGTGGCGACAGATCTATTGACTATTTTGCCAATGGCCTACCATGTAAATGGCTCAGTACGTGGCAAATTAGCGGTAACGGAAGAAGATTTGTTATGGCTTAGCGATCGCTATGATTTTTATGTGGGGCATGTAAAGGAAGAAATTCAGAACTTTGTTTTACCACAAGGTACGGGTGCTGCAACTGCGCTTCATTTATGTCGTAGTGAGGCAAAAAAATCATACCGTGTTCTACATAAAGTTTCTGAGGAAAGAGAAGTACCAGCCATCCTTTTCGATTACTTAGGATTATTGGCTAATGTATTTTTTGTAATGGCTGTATACATGAATCAACAGGCTGGAATTGCTGAAATTCCGTTTATAAGCAAGTCATATCCGATGAAGAAAAAGAAGGAGAATGTGTAAAGTGAAGAAACTATTTAATTTCCAATGGCTTACCGTGTTAATGTTAGCACTTGTATTGACAGGGTGCGGCACAGCAAATGAAGCAAAAAAGGACGATACATCAAAAGCAGGACAACAAGCTGAGCAAACAGGCTACAAAGTGACAGATGATCGCGATGTAGAAGTAGCCTTTGATGCAGTACCAAAAACGGTTGTGTCATTACAACCGAGTAACACAGAAATCCTATTTGCACTAGGTGTTGGCGATAAAGTTATTGGTGCAACTGAATATGATACGTACCCTGAAGAAGCGAAAGATATTGAACGTGTTTCTGATTCTGTAACATTCAACACTGAGCGAATTGTAGCATTAAAGCCAGATGTTGTCATAGCTTATTCAACAGGCAATGCCGAAACATTAGATGCGCTAAAAGGTCTTGAAGATGCAGGCGTAAAAGTATTTGCTATTCAATCAGCAGCATCATTTGAAGATGTATATGGAGATATTCAACAAATTGCTGAAGTGATGGGCGTTAAAGATAAAGGTGAGCAATTAAACGAAAATATTAAAGCAAAAATCGCGGATGTGCAAGCAAAAGTAAAAGGTGTAGAAACACCTAAAAATGTTTACTTAGAAATTAGCCCTAAGCCAGATATTTATACAACAGCAGCTGGTACTTTCCAACAAGAGATTCTTGATGCAGCGAATGTGAACAATGTATTTGGTGATCAAACAGGATGGGTAAAAGTTTCTGAGGAAGATGTTATTGCGAAAAATCCTCAAGTTATTTTAACAACAGTAAACTATGTAGAAGACTCAGTAGGAGAAATCCTTGGGCGTGATGGATGGAATACAATTACTGCTATTCAAGATAAAGCAGTAAATTATATTGATACTGATATTTCAAATCGTCCCGGTCCACGTATTGGTGAAGCTGTTGAGATGGTAGCAAAAGCAGTCTATCCCGAATTATTTAAATAAATATAAATGGTGAAAGCCACTCATTAGAGCTTGTGCCAAAGAGATAAAGTGTTAGATTGACTGCGTTCAATCTAACACTTTTTTGCTGTGAACGTTGTTGTCCGCTATGGTAGATATTTTCCGCTACGTACAGACTTCACGGACTTCAACCGGCGATATTTCCATGTTTACCGACAAATTCATAGACTCTCTGGATTCCTTCTAAAAGGTTTTGTGAATAATTGGTATTATCTTCAGTTGTTCTATAAAATAGAAATATAAATGCTTGCTTAAATAAGGGAGGCGTAGTGGATGACACAGTTTGGCATGAAGGTTATTCCGTTTGAGGCAGTCTTGAATTTCCGTGATATGGGTGGCTATAAGACGCGAGATGGCAGAGTAGTTAAGAATGGATTGCTATATCGCTCAGCTGCACTAGGTAAGATGACGCCGGCGGACAAGGAGCGTTTTGAAGCACTAGGAGTAAAGACAATTTTCGATTACCGAGATCAACAAGAGGCACTAAATAATCCTAACCCCACATTTAAAGGCGCAAAGTATATTCAAATTCCTGCAAAGGGCAATCACGCATTTGAGATGCCGACAAATACCGGCGGCCACAATTTTTATAAGGCTGTAAGCCCAGAGATGTTCCGCGATTTTTATGCACAAATGCCATTTAACAATGCTTCATTTAAAAAATTAATGTCTACAATTCAAAATCCAGATAATTTAGGCCTCGTCCATCACTGTGCCGTAGGAAAAGATCGAACGGGAATTGGCGGTGCGCTCATTTTGCTCGCATTAGATGTACCCGAGGAAACCATTATGCAAGACTATTTAGATACGAATATTTATTTACGCCCTATGATAGAACGAATGGCACAGGCAATTCAAAATACTTTTAATAACCAAGAGCTACAACAGTTCCATGCATTAATGTCTGCACGTGAGGATTATTTGCAAGCAGCCTTTGATGCTATAGATAGTCGTTATGGTTCGAAAACAGTGTTTTTAGAGCAAGAGTTTGGTTTAACAACAGAAAAACGCCAGCAATTACAAGAAAATTGCTTATGCTAATAGGACGCCCTTTCACAGTAAGTCAGTGAGAGGGATTTTTTTGTAAGCTATTCAAAATATTTTTGTATTCGCTATCCTTTACAGTGGCAAATCTGTGATAAGATACAATAGATTTTTATGTAATATAGAGAGAAGTGAAGTTGTTGGGACATGCGATTAGAGAGAAACATTCGGCAGACCAGTTTAGTCTATTCCATTTAACATGGCCGATTTTTTTAGAAGTTTTTTTATTTATGTTAATGGGTTTAGCCGATACATTTATGTTAAGTGCCTTATCAGATAATGCTGTATCAGGTGTTGGCGCGGCAAATCAATACATTCATATTGCGATACTAATTCTTGAAGTGGTAGGTAATGGTGCTGCGATAGTTGTCTCGCAATATTTAGGTTCAAAAAGATTTTTAGAGGCTACAAAGATTTCAGCGTTGGCAATTACGATGAACTTAATTGTTGGATTTATTATGAGTGCTCTGTTTTTCTTAGGCTCAAGCCATTTAATGACGATGATGAATCTGAAGGGCGATGTCTTACAATATGCCCAAAGCTATTTAGTCATAATTGGTAGTTTTATTTTCTTACAAGCTATTATTAATGCATTAGCTGCTATTATTCGTGTACATGGTTGGACGAAGCAGACGATGTATGTATCACTCGGTATGAATGTCGTTCACGTCGTGTTAAACTACGGATTGATTTTTGGTAATTTTGGATTGCCGGAATTAGGTGTGAAAGGTGCTGCGATATCCTCGATAATTAGTCGTGGACTTGCGGTTATTGTATTTTCATGGCTGTTGTATCAGGTAATGGAGATACGTGTGAAAATCGAATACTATTTCACTTTTTCAAAAGAGTATGTTCGAAAAATTTTAAATATCGGGTTACCGTCTGCATTTGAGCAAGTGCTTTACCAATTTTGCCAAATTGTCTTCCTCTATTATGCAACTTATATAGGATCTGAAACGCTTGCAGCAAGACAATATGCAATGAATATTTCGATGTTTACGTACTTGTTTGCGGTGGCAATCGGTACGGGGACAGCTATTATTATAGGTCGCTATGTAGGCGCGGGTAAAAAAGATGAGGCTTATCATCAATTATGGATAAGCGTGCGCTCAGCTTTTATTTTTACAATACTAATGGTAAGTGTTGTGACGATTTTCAGAAAACAGTTAATGAGCATATTTACAGATAATGCAGAGATAATAGCCATTGGTGGGTCTGTATTAGCATTAAGTATTTTATTAGAAACAGGTCGTACGATGAATATCGTTGTTATTAATTCATTACGTGCTTCAGGCGATGCAAGGTTTCCAGTGAAAATTGGCTTTTTATCAATGGTCTGTATGAGTTTGCCACTTGGCTATTTGTTTGTATTTGTATTAGATTGGGGACTAGTAGGGATTTGGTTAGCTATTTCAGCAGATGAATGGATGCGTGCCATTATCGTATACTTTAGATGGAAAAGTCGAAAGTGGGAGCGTTTTGCAATTGTCTCACCTACTGAACAAAAGGAGGCGAATTAAATGGGGGCACTTTCTAAACGTGCTGCAGGAGCGGCATTAATAGATGCAAATATCGGGCTATTTGCTTGTCCGATTTGTCAGGAGTCCATCCAGGTCTATGACCAAGGGAGGCTTACATGTTCAGCAAACCATTCCTTTGATATTGCTAAGCAAGGTTATGTAAATATGCTGACACATAGTGTAGCTTCTAAATATAGTAAAGATCTTTTTGAATCCCGTAAAGCGATTATTGATAGTGGTCTGTATGATCCATTAGAGGAGAAAATAGCAGAGCTAATAGGAGAAGCTAAAACAGTGCTTGATACTGGCTGTGGAGAGGGATCACATTTAGCACGTATACTGTCGCAAAAACAAGGTATCGGCATTGGTATTGATATTGCAAAAGAGGGTATTCTTGCAGCTGCTCGGCATTATCCAGAGCAAATTTGGTGTGTTGGAGACTTAGCAAAAAGTCCTTTTGCCAAGACAAGCTTTGATATCATTTTAAATATTTTATCCCCAGCTAATTATGAAGAATTTAAACGATTACTTACATCAAATGGATGTGTCGTGAAAGTGGTACCACAAAGTGGCTATTTGCAACAATTACGTTCACAACTTTATGCTGACTCGGCAAAAGAAACATACTCCAATGAGCAAACTGTAGAACGCTTTCGTGAAAGTTTTTCAAATGTCACAGTAGAGCGTATAACTTATACGGTGCCACTTGCTTCGGAGCTCGTTCCTGCACTGCTTGAAATGACGCCGATGGGCTGGCATAAGGCGCAACATGCAGAAGTGACTGTAAATGAAATAACGATTGATGTCGATATCCTAGTAGGTCGGGTCTAAATCAAATAGATTTGACTTGGACAATTGCAGTATACAACTCTTTTCGATTACAATGGTAATAACTATTGAATAAGGTAGGAATAAAACAGTGTATAAATTTACGGCAAATCTTGTCAAATTGATATTAAAATTATCGGGTTCAAAAGCACGTGTATATGATGAGGAAAACTTACCGAAGGATGGTGGGTTTATTATTGCATGTACACATACAGGGTATGTAGATATATTAAACTTAGGTGTTGCAGTCTTGCCTCGTGAAATTCACTTTATGGCGAAAAAGCAATTGTTTGATATTAAGGGACTTGGCTGGCTTATTAACCATTTAAACGCCTTTCCAGTTGACCGTGACAATCCAGGACCGAGTGTTATTAAAGTTCCTTCGCAGTTGCTGAAGGAAGGGAAAATTGTTGGGATTTTCCCATCAGGTACTCGAAACTCAGAAGGATCTGATTTAAAGCAAGGTGCTATAACGATTGCACAACTGTCTAAAACACAAATTGTTCCGGCTGCTTACGTTGGAGCGCGAAATGCTGGAGATGTGTTTAAACGTGGGAAAGGTTATCTCATTTATGGTGAGCCGTTTTATGTAACAGGCAAAGGAAAAGAAGGGCGTGAGGAATTTACCCAACATCTTGAACACGAGCTTGTTGCCTTAACAGACGAATTAAATAAACGAATTGTAGCGGATAAAAAATAATACGGACAGCACTCAGAATCAAGTTGATTTTGGGTGCTTTGTCGTAGGGGGCATTTTTAATGATTAATGTACTTTTTGTTTGTCTGGGGAATATTTGCCGCTCTCCAATGGCTGAGGCAGTCATGCGGGATTTAATAGAAAAAGCAAAGTTGAATGACAAAATTAAAGTAGATTCAGCTGCAACAAGCTCTTGGCATATTGGTGAGCCACCACATCGAGGTACACAAGATAAGTTACGAGAATATGGTATCTCCATGATAGGAATACAAAGTAGACAACTACATAAGCGTGATTTTGAGCAATTCGATTACATTATTGGAATGGATGAAAATAATATTCGTAACATTTATACAATGCTTGGTAATCCCGATTCACCAAAAATTTTCCGCTTCTTAGATTTAACGGACCATCGAATGGATGTACCTGATCCATACTATACAGGGGATTTTCAAGAAACTTATGATTTAGTGCTAGAAGGCTGTCGAGCTTTATTAGATAAAATTAAGCATGAGCAAAAGCTATGAACATGTGAGAACGATTAAGAGCCTTGAATTTAAAATATTTCATGCTACATCCTGTTCTGAAAACATTACCTTAAACATTGGTATATCTAGCTTTGTAAGCATCAATATGTTATTATTTGCAGAGTAAAGATACGAAAAGTATTTAAATACCATTTGCAGATGTACAGTTGTACATCTATGATTTTTATAAACTTTATTTTCGAAAGAGAGTGGAAACAATGGGTCGTAAGTGGAACAATATTAAAGAAAAGAAGGCGTCAAAAGACCAAAGCACAAGTCGAGTGAATGCAAAATTCGGTCGTGAAATTTATGTAGCAGCAAAATCAGGGGAACCAGATCCTGAATCAAATCGCGCTCTTAAAGTTGTTCTTGAACGTGCTAAAACTTACAGTGTTCCTAAACATATTATTGAAAAGGCAATCGAAAAAGCGAAGGGTGGCGGCGACGAAAGCTTCGATGAATTACGCTACGAAGGTTTCGGACCAGCTGGAACAATGCTAATCGTTGATGCATTAACAAACAATGTTAACCGTACAGCTTCTGATGTACGTGCGGCATTTGGTAAAAACAACGGCAACATGGGTGTAAGTGGTTCAGTTGCTTATATGTTTGATTCAACAGCAGTTATTGGTTTAGAGGGCAAGACTGCAGATGAAGTACTTGAAATTTTAATGGAAGCAGATGTCGATGCACGTGATATTCTTGAAGAAGAAGAGACTGTTATTATTTATGCGGAACCAGACCAATTCTTTGCTGCACAAGAAGCATTGAAGGCAGCAGGTGTTCAAGAATTTACAGTAGCTGAACTTACAATGCTCCCTCAAACAGAAGTTACATTAACAGGTGATGATGTAGCGAAATTTGAAAAATTAATTGATGCATTAGAAGATCTTGATGATGTACAAAACGTTTACCATAACGCAGATTTAGGTGAATAATTTTTTATTATAAATCAGACCAGTAGCAATCCTTTGCTACTGGTTTTTAACTTGATTCAGCAAAGTCCTCTACTTCTAAATATGAAGGATAATGCTAGGCACTACATTTTCGTGGAGGTTCAAACCACTTCTGAATCAAGTTAAAAAGCCCTTTCGGATGTCACAGATTTAAGGAGGAGAATTGTGCAAACTTTTTTAGCTATCGTTATATTTTTAGTGACGTTATTTTTTGTAATTGTTCAGCCACGTAAATTATCAATCGGCTGGTCTGCATGTATAGGTGCAGCATTTGCCTTAATGCTAGGTGTCGTAACAATCAATGATGTCTTGGCGGTTACCGACATTGTTTGGAATGCAACTTTATCGTTTATAGGGATTATTATCATTTCGCTCATTTTAGATGAAATCGGATTTTTTGAATGGGCAGCATTGCATATGGCTCGACTTGCGAGAGGTAGTGGGATTCGGCTATTTATCTATATAGCCTGTTTAGGAGCGATTGTTTCTGCATTATTTGCAAATGATGGTGCAGCACTAATATTAACGCCAATCGTCTTAGCAATGGTAAGAAAGTTAAACTTAACAGAGCAAAGGGTATTTCCGTTTATCATTGCAAGTGGTTTTATCGCAGATACAACGTCATTACCGCTAGTAATCAGTAATTTAACAAATATCGTGTCAGCTGATTATTTTAATATAGGTTTTATGGAATACGCGGTGCATATGGTCGTGCCTAATATCATTTCTTTAATCGCTAGCATTTTCGTGCTATATGTTTTTTTTAGAAAAATCATTCCGACTCAGTATTCGATGGAAGCATTAGTTCACCCGAATGTCGCTATTCGAGATCAAAAGTTATTTAATATTTCTTGGTACGTTATCGCAATATTATTACTTGGTTTCTTATCGAGCGAGTATTTTACTATTCCAGTGTCATTTATTTTATGTAGTGTTGCAATTATCTTTTTATGGTTGGCACGGAGAAGCAAAAGTATTGATACGAAGAGGGTTATTAAAGGTGCACCATGGAGCATTGTGTTTTTTTCAATTGGTATGTATGTCGTTGTTTATGGTCTAAAAAATGTAGGTCTTACAGGTTTATTAGCAGATTTGTTAGAGCTTACTGTTCAGCAAGGCTTATTTGTAGCGACATTAACAATGGGCTTTGTTGCAGCAATTTTGTCTGCGGTTATGAATAATTTGCCGACCGTTATGATTGATGCATTAGCTATTGCTGAAACAAGTGCAACGGGAACAATTAAAGAAGGACTGATTTACGCCAATGTTATAGGTACGAATCTAGGTCCGAAAATGACACCGATTGGTTCATTGGCAACATTGTTATGGCTTCATATATTGGCGCAGAAAGGCATTAAAATAAGCTGGGGACAGTACTTTAAAATAGGTATTTTACTAACTATACCGACACTTTTCATTACATTACTAGCATTAATTGCTTGGTTAGCAATATTATCGTAGTAAATACTTTTAAATTATAAAGAATATCAAAAAACTATTTTTCTACACTTCGTATCCCTGTAGAAAGATAGTTTTTTTTGTTTGCGAAGAAATGTGTATATTAGCATATTTAAGCGAAAGGGTGAATAATATACACATTTATTGTGAAATACCCATTGTGTAAACTGTAAATCCATTCCATAATATTAATTAATGCATTAAACGATAGAAGTAAAAAGGGGTGTAAAGTATGAAATTTTTACGTTCAATACAGGGGAAATTAATTATCGTTTCAATGGCATTATTAATAGTGCCGAGCTTAATCATTGGTATAGTTAGCTATGGGAAAGCAAAGGATGGGATGGAAGGATTAGGTGAACAAGTCCTTCAAAATAGCGTTGAGTCTACTTTGCAATTAATCGAACTGGCAAATGAAAGTGTAGAAAAAGGCGACATCCCATTAGAGGTTGCGCAGGAAAAAGTACGTGAAGCGCTACTTGGTCCAAAGGATAGTGAGGGAAAGCGACCAATTAATTATCCTGGTAATTTAGGTGAATATGGTTATCTATACGTGTTAGACGATAAAGGGACGCTAACAACACATCCTACTCGTGAAGGGGATAACTTGTGGGATGAACAGGATAGTAGTGGCAAGTATTTTATTCGCGATGTAACTGAACGAGCATTAGAGGGTGGGGGCTTTACACAATATGAATTTGCACTTCCAGGACAGGATGTTTTAGCTGATAAAATCATTTACTCTACAAAAGATCCACATTGGGGATGGATTATAGCATCGGGTACATACATGCAAGATTTTAATAAGGAAGCCAATTCGTTGTTATTAGTTATTGGACTGACACTATTAGGAGCCATTATTATCGGTACAGTTATCGTAATACTTGTTTCGAGACATTTGGCTTTGCCTGTTAAAAACTTGTCGACTCGTGTACGTGAAGTAGCGCAAGGGAATTTAACGGTGGAAATTGAAAACCTACAACGTACAGATGAGATTGGCCAATTAAATACAGGGTTTAATGATATGGTAGATCAATTGAAGACATTAATTACAAATGTGGAAGAATCAATCGCTGAAATTCAATCCACTTCGGCTAATTTAACAGCCGTTGCTGAGGAGACGAATGCGTACGGTGATGAAATTGTGAAAGCTATTAATGAGGTTTCAAGAGGGGCAGTTAAGCAAGCTTCAGATGCTGAAGATACGAATCGCACAGCTATAGCATTTGCTCAGCAAATTGTAGGGCTGCATGATAAAAATGAATTAATGCTAGATGCATCTCAAATTATGAAGCATTCCAATGAAGAAGGGCTTGTAAATTTAAATAGTTTGAAGGGTAAATCACAGGAATCGTCTACGCTTATTAATAATGTACAAACAGTGTTTAATAGCTTAATTGTTAAAGTAAGAGAAATTGAAGGTATTGTGGGAACGATTAATGAGATTTCCGATCAAACAAACCTTCTTGCATTAAATGCATCGATTGAAGCGGCACGTGCTGGCGAGCATGGCAAAGGATTTGCAATAGTAGCGGAGGAAGTAAGAAAACTAGCAGACCAAACTTCCGTTGCAACAGATTTAGTACGCACAACGCTACGTGGTATTGAAAGTGAAACGAATTTAGTGAACGATGAAATGCAAAAAACAAGTGCTATTGTTCGAGAGCAAAATAATTCAGTTGGTATAATGGAATCTTCTTTTAATGAAATTGAACTGGCTGTTGAAAAAATTATAGCAATTATTGGGGACATGACTTCAGGTGTGACATATTTAAATAGCTCTAAAGATGATATGATGCAGTCGATTGAAAGTATCGCTATGATCAGTGAAAAAAATGCAGCAGCATCTGAGGAAGTAACAGCATCTGTTGACGAGCAACAAAGAGCTATACAACTTGTTAGCGAATCCTCCAACGATTTAACAGACGAAATCTCAGCATTACAGGAGTCGATTCAACGCTTTACTATAAGATAGTTAATAAAGATGCTTGTACAGTAGCCAATCATTTGTACAAGCATCCTTTTTATATTCTGGACGTTGTAAGTAAAAAGGGGTGTTGCAATTGAAAAAGTGGTTGGTGGGAGGAATCACAATTGTCGTTTGTATAGGTAGTGCCCTCTATATATGGTTAGGACAAGAAATGAAACGAGGGACACAGCCAGTTGCTGATGGAACTGCACAATATGCCATAGTGCTTGGAGCAAAAGTTAAGCCTGGTGGGATATTATCTCTATCCTTAAAAAACAGATTGGAAGAAACTGTAGCCTATCTAAATGAGTATCCGCACGTGAAGGTAATCGTATCGGGTGGTCAGGGGGCGGATGAGGATAGGACAGAGGCTTCTGCAATGCTTTCGTACTTGCAAGAGAAGGGGATTGACCCCGAACGAATTTTAGTGGAAGAACAATCCACATCGACATATGAAAACCTACTATTTTCAAAAGAATTACTCCCAGAGGGAACAAAGCATATTACGATCGTCTCGAATGATTTCCATTTGCAAAGAGCAAAGTATTTAGCTAATAAGCTTCAGCTAGAGGCGGATGTCGTTGTTGCAAAAACGCCAAAATCTGTAGAAGCGAAGTTAAGGATTCGTGAAAGAGCTGCATTGTTAAAAACGTATATCATAGGTCATTAATGGTATATTTACTTTCTTTCTTTAATATATTTGTCATATAATAGAAATATAATGAGTAAACGACAGAAAGAGGGTACTTCTATGACAACGTTTAAAGATTATAAATACAGCCGACCAAACGTGGCAGCAATGAAAGAGCAGCAATTAGCTTTAATCGAGCAATTTAAAGAAGCGCAAACTGTTGAGGCGCAAAGCGAGCTAATTGAAAAGTTAAATGAATTAAGTAATGATTATGCGACAATGGCTAACCTCGTTTATATTCGAGCATCTATTGATACGAACGATTCGTTTTATCAAGAAGAACGTGACTATTTTGATGAAGTAGGCCCAGAACTTGAAGAGATAACAACAGAATATTATAAAGCATTAATAGTTTCGCCATTCCGTGAGCAGCTTGAAGAAAAATGGGGCCAACAGTTATTCGACTTAGCGTCCTATCAAATTAAAGGGTTCTCTCCGCAAGTTATTGATTTAATGCAAAAGGAGAACAAACTAGTTTCCGAATATAATAAATTAGTTGCCTCAGCTCAAATTGACTTTAATGGTGAAACATTAACGTTAGCTCAGCTAGGACCTTATGCAGAATCGACAGATCGTGACATGCGTAAAGCGGCTACAGAAGCTCGCTTTGGCTTTTTTGCTGAGCATGAAGAGGAATTTGATCGGTTGTATGATGAGCTTGTCAAAGTACGCCATGAAATTGCTATAAAGTTAGGCTATAAAAATTATGTAGAGCTTGGCTATATTCGTATGAACCGTATTGATTATAATGCGGAAATGGTGAAAAAATTCCGTGACCAAGTGCGTGATTTAATCGTTCCAGTTGCAACAAAATTATTTGAGCGTCAAGCTAAGCGTATCGGTATTTCGGACTTGAAGTTTTATGACGAAGCTCTAAACTTTTTAACAGGAAATGCGACGCCAAAAGGTGATGCAGATTGGATTGTCGCTAACGGTAAAAAGATGTATGAAGAACTATCACCTGAGACTGGTGAATTTTTCAACTTTATGATTGATCATGACTTAATGGACTTAGTAGCGAAAAAAGGAAAAGAAAGTGGCGGCTATTGTACGTTTATAGAAAATTACCATTCACCATTTATTTTCTCGAACTTTAACGGTACATCAGGTGATATTGATGTGTTAACACATGAGGCTGGACATGCCTTCCAAGTATACTCAAGCCGTGATATTGGCATTCCAGAATATTTATGGCCAACATATGAATCATGTGAAATCCATTCTATGAGTATGGAATTCTTTACATGGCCTTGGATGGAATTATTCTTTAAAGAAGATACAGAGAAATATAAATTTACACATTTAAGCAGTGGCCTACTATTTCTTCCTTACGGTGTTGCTGTTGATGAATTCCAACATGTTATTTATGAAAACCCTACGATGACACCTGCTGAGCGTAAAGCTGCATGGAAAAAAATCGAGGAAACATATTTACCACATCGCGACTATGATGGGAATAGCTACTTAGAATCAGGCGGTATATGGCAACGTCAGGCACATATTTATGCAAGCCCATTCTATTATATTGACTACACGTTAGCACAAATTTGTGCATTCCAATTCTGGAAACGTTCACGTGAAGAGTTTGAGGCTGCTTGGAAAGACTATATCCATTTATGTGGCTTAGGAGGCTCTATGTCATTTACGAAGCTTGTGAAAGAAGCTGGCTTAATTTCACCATTCGAGGATGGCTGTGTAGAATCAGTAATTGGTGTTATTGAAAACTATTTAAATTCAGTGGATGATACTAAATTATAGATTGCGATAAAATCTTTAGAGCTAATATAGTTACTCTAGAAGGAAATTAGCATATATCAGTTAAAAAGTGTTAGATTGACTGCCGCCAATCTAACACTTTTTACTATGCCGTTGATGTCCGCTACGGCGGTTGCTTTCCGCGGGCACAACACGTAAGCCGCAATCCTCGCTAGCGCGCTGAATACCTGCGTCTTACGCTGTGTACGTTCCCGCAAGAGTCACCGCCTTTGCTACAATATATGAACATCGTTGCCCATTTAAAATATTTTATGTTATGTCCCAGCCTTTTTTGGGGGAGAACACGGAAAGGTTTTTTATACAAAATTGTCCAAGATAAGTTGTTTTTTAGTCTGTTATCTTTTTTTATGTTTGTAATAAATACTAGGATACTTGCGAAATGGTTAATATATAAGTAGTATTTTCAGTAACTGTGATAAAAGGAAGTGAAGAACGTGACGAGGAAAGTATGGTTTCAAGTAGGAATAGGCACTTTACTAGTTCTACTAATACTTAAATATTTTATAGAAATTCATTGGATTTTTTCACCGCTTGCGATTATTTTAAAAGCTATATTTGTGCCGTTATTACTTGGTGGCGTGTTGTATTATGTGACAGAGCCGATTCAGCGTTTTTTAGAAAAGCGAAAATGGCCAAGATGGGCTAGTATATTAACAATTATTGTTGGACTGATTGCCATGGTAGTTGTCTTTGGGTGGGTTGTTGGTAATCCGATAGCTACACAGCTTAATAATCTTGCGAAAAATGCACCGATGATTGGATCAAGCATTCAAGATGCAACTGATTATGTGGTCAGCTTGTTTAGCAATAAGGATAACTTACCTCCACAAATAACCGAATTTATCGATAATCTTGCTAATTCTGTACAAAGTATTGCTGTCGTGACAAGTAAATGGCTCGTATCCTTTATACAGTCCATTGTTTCAGTTTCCTTATTAGCTATTTTAATTCCGTTTTTCTTCGTCTTTATGTTGAAGGATCATGAAAAATTTGCGCCATCCATTTATAAATATTTTAGTGGTGAGCGTCGGGAATGGATAAAAAAGACGTTAAGTGAAATTGATGATGTATTACGTAGCTATATTCAAGGTCAACTGCAAATTAGTTTTTTATTAGCACTTATTATGTATGTTGGATATTTAATCATTGGCTTAGAGTATTCATTATTGCTCGTTATTTTTGCTTTCTTTATGAATATGATTCCGTTTATCGGACCGTGGATAGCCCTTGCACCAGCGGTAATTGTAGCAGTTATTCAGGATCCGATGCTTGTTGTTTGGGTATGTGTTGTTACGCTTGTTGCACAGCAGATTGATAGTAACTTCATTACACCAAATGTAATGGGAAAATCTCTCGATATCCATCCGTTAACGGTTATTACGATTATTTTAGCAGCAGGAAATATAGCAGGCTTCATAGGGATTATAATTGCCGTTCCGTTTTATGCGGTATTAAAGGTTATTGTTTCGAATATTTATGATAAACGAATTGCGATAAAGAAAAAGGCTACGAAGTCTGTATAGGGGTCGAATAAAAATGGAACAAGAGATTGTGAAAGTTTTTAATGAGCAGCATGAACAAATTGGCACGGCTACACGAGCAGAAGTACATGAAAAAGGCTTGTGGCATGAGACTTTTCACTGCTGGCTTGTCAACGAGAACTATATTTATTTCCAAATTCGTAGTGCGCAAAAAAAGGACTATCCAGGACTGCTTGATATTACAGCAGCAGGTCACCTACTAGCCATTGAGACAGTGGAAGCGGGCATACGAGAAGTAAGAGAAGAATTAGGATTAACCATCGATATTAATGAAGTCGTAAAAATGGGTATGACTTCATGTAGTATCGTATCCGAAAAAATGATTGATAATGAATTTTGTCATGTTTATTTGTACCCTTTTGAAGACAATTGGGATTCTTTTGAGTTGCAATATGAGGAAGTTTCCGGTGTTGTTCGAGCAAAGCTTGATGAAGCCGAAGATTTCTTTTTAGGAAAAACCGTCACGCTGAATATTGAAGGATATGAATATTTTCCAGATGGACAACGTGCGAGGGTAGTAAGACCTGTAAGCACAGCGCAATTTGTTCCATATCGTGAGTTGTATGTTGCAGATGTAATAGATTTTGTGAAAAATTCAATGTACAGTCGATAGATTAGCGTAAACACCTGCTAGTTGATTACACATATGAAAAACAATGAAGAATGACAATAATCAGTGCCAACTCGCATGTGTATAAAAATAGTACCATGCTGAATTATGCTCATAAAGATAACTTCGAAATGAATTGAAGTTATTTTTATGAGCATTTTATGTCTATATGTTAATTTGTGTAGAAAATAAGCTATACTTGTAATTACAATGAAAGAAAAGGAGCATATACATGCTAACATTTGAACAAAAACAAGCGATAATTGAATCGTTTTCTGAATTAACGCGAAAAGAAATTTCAATGAAACGAGTGAATTATCATTTTATGGACAGTCTGTTTGAAAAAACGATTGTCGTTGAAAAATTGCATCCAAACGGGAATGGTTTTGTCTTTGTAGGGGATTTATTGCGCTACGAAAACGAGGCAAATGATAAAGGGTTAGTAAATATTCGTGATTACGATGAGCAACAGCTGCGTGCCATTATTGAAGATGCGATTACGTATTTAGGCGAGGAACAAGAAGAAGAAGAACCGATTATTGAGACTTGGCGTAATCGTGAAGGTGATCAATTAGAGCTTGCCTTTGAACAACGTTCATGGAATGTGTACCATCGAGATAATCTAGAAGAAGCCTTTGGCACATATGATGCGGCAAAAGAATATTTATTGGAAGAAGGCTTTCGTAAAAAGAACTAAGTAATATGGGGGAAAACGCGCAATGAGTGGTAAAAAATTGGTGGGAGTTGTACTTATTGTTTTAGTAATTGCATGCTTATTTTCAGTTTTTACGATTCAAAATTTCTATAAAAACAATGAAGAACAGCCAAATAGCGAAAATCGTGAAGTTAATAAGTCAAAAAGTTTGAATTTAATTTTACCACAAGCTACAATTATCTCGAATTCAAGATAATTGAAAGGTGATGTGTTCATGCAACATATATTTCATAAAGGAACAGATGAAACTAAGCCTACCTTATTGTTATTACACGGTACAGGTGGAGATGAGCATTCTTTAATTAGCCTTGCAAAGGAAATTGATGCAACGGCTAATGTTTTAAGTGTACGCGGTAATGTATTAGAAAACGGTATGCCTCGTTTTTTCCGTCGTTTAGCTGAAGGTGTTTTTGATATAGAAGATTTAATCTTCCGTACGCAAGAATTACAAAACTTTTTGGCAACAGCAGCAGAGCAATACGGATTTGATCGTACACGTATTGTAGCTATTGGTTACTCAAATGGAGCAAACATTGCAGCAAGTTTATTATTCCATTTTAAAGATGCGTTGGCAGGCGCGATTCTACATCATCCGATGGTGCCACGACGAGGAATCGAACTACCTGTGTTAACTAATACGCCTGTATTTATTGCGGCTGGAACAAATGATCCGCTGTGTTCTGCGCAGGAATCAGAGGATTTAGAGTCACTTTTATCTGGTGCAGGCGCTAATGTCACGACAGCATGGTTTAACTATGGTCACCAGCTTACAATGCCTGAAGTAGATTCAGCAAGAGAGTGGTATCGTAAATATTTTTAAACGAAAAATCCGAGAACGATGTAAATTGACGTTCTCGGATTTTTGTTAATAGAAATTACTTCTTCTTAGCAAATGGTAGCCACCAATTCCAGTCGCCAAATAGCTTCATAAGACTTGGGACAAGCATAAGGCGAATAATTGTAGCGTCTATCGCGATAGCAATGGCAATACCAACACCGATTTGCTTTACAGGCATAACGTCGGTAAAGGCAAATGCTCCTGTAATAACAATCATAATAAGCGCAGCAGATGTAATGATACGGCTAGTAGATGTAAGTCCCTCCACTGTCGCACGAGTATTATCCGCACCTTTTTGATATTCCTCTTGTATTCGAGATATTAAAAATACTTCGTAGTCCATACTTAAACCAAATACAAGGCAAAATACAATAACCGGAATGATGAGGACAATTGTGCCAGCCTCTATTCCAAAATGTCCATATTGGAATATATATACGAGTATCCCAAAAGCTGAGGATAACCCAATAATATTCATAATGATTGCCTTGAGAGGGATTAAAACCGAACGGAAGGCAAGCATTAAAATAAAGAATGTTGACACGATAATGATTAAGACAGCGAATACTATTTTATTTGCAATTTCATCGAAAATTTCTTGATTGAATTTACCTTGTCCACCTAGTTTGAAATCGACATTTAAATCTTTGTCCATCCATGTTCTTGCAAATTTTTGTGCGGCAGAGGACGAACCAGGAACATTTAATGTAATAGGGATAAACAATTGTGTATCCTTCGAAAAGGTATGAATAAGTGGTTTTAATTGTTCTGCAACTTGTGGCATTTCCAAAGATGCTGTTAAATCCTCTGGCGATTTTATATTAGCAGCCGTATAAATAGTTGATACTTGATCAACGAGTGGATCGTCAAGCAGCTGTTCTTGTATATCAAACAGTATCTCTCTTGCCTTCTCATCCTCCCAGCCTTCTTTACGTTCAGCGAGTAAATATAAAATCGAAGTATCACCGAGCCCAAACGTTTCATCTAATTTATCGTATGCTGCACGTGCATCATATTTAGTTGGTAAAGAATCCACTTGAGGTATAGCTAGTTTAATATCCTTCAATGGAATCATACCGATACCAAGTAACAATAATGCAACAATGACAATCGAGACAGGACGTTTCATAACAAAGCCAGCAAACCTGCGCCAACGATTTGTCCCACCTGGCTTTACGCGTATTATGCGCCACTTATTTAGGCGGTCTCCCAACACCATCATTGTAGCAGGTAATAATGTGAGGCCTGACAGCACTGCGAACAATACGACAATTGTGCCACCTAGCGCAATATTGCGGAATATTTCAACGTCAATTACGATCATGGCACCAAGACCAATCATGACACAAACAGCAGAAAAGATTATTGAACGACCAGCTGTCTGGATAGCAATTTGTATTGCATCGGCAATTGTAGAATGGCCACGTTCTTCACGATAGCGATTAATAAATAGTAGAGCGAAGTCAATACTGAGGGCAAGTCCTAGCATTGGTACAATGTTTAAGACAAAAATAGATAAGTTAACGCTACCACTAAGTAGTGTCAACAGTCCAAATGCTGTGACAACCGTAACGACACCGATTATAATTGGCAAAATTGCAGCTACAACGGTCCCAAAGGCTAGTAATAGTACGACAATAGCAATTGGCAATCCAATTGCTTCAGCAGAAGCCAAGTCTTTTTGGCTAGCTTCATTTATATCTTCAGAAATCACAGGCCCACCTGTAATACTAATGCCTTCCTCTTCAATTAATGTGCGAACTTCTTTAACTGTATCGGGCAAATTTTCAATATTATTTTTAAAATGTACCATGGCATAGGCGATGCCATTCTTTTGTAGCGAAGAATCATCCAGTGGTGACTGGACTGAATGGATTTCTTGAATGTCATCGAGTTTGTGTAAGGTGTCTTTGATTTTTTTATTGTCTACTTGGTCAAAGACAACCATTATAGTTTCTGCAGGTAAGTCGAATGTTTTTGCTAGTTCATTTGTGACATAGGTATGATCAGCTTCAACAAAAAAGCCATCTCCATGCAGTTTGCTCGGAAGCTGTATAGCAAACACAGCCATTGCGATAAAAATAACAATCCAAATTGCAACGATAGCTTTCGCATGTGCAGTGATAAAAGCTGAAAAAGTTTTCATAATTATAAAGCATCCCCCTTTTAAACTAGTGTAAAGGATGTGTCGCTTTTTGTCGTGTGACAAAGTAAAAACTCCTGCTCAAACGACAATTTTCCTAAAGCGTAAAAATCCACTGCGCTTTCCGAGGGCACGACGCAGGAGTCTTCGCAGATGTTACTTGGATATCAAAAATGTTTGTAAAGGGTTGCGCCTGATTGTGTGAGAATTGTGTGAGTGCCTGTCACTTAAAAGGTACCTAAAAAGGCACTTTCTGTGAGCAGAAAGTGCCGTAAAATTTAGAAGAATAAAGATAATATAAAGTAAATAACGGATGCCATAACAGCTGATATTGGCATTGTAATAATCCAAGTTGTCACAATTTTACGTGCCATTCCCCAGTTTACACCACGAACACGCTGTGCTGAACCAACGCCCATGATTGATGAAGAAATAACGTGTGTTGTCGATACGGGTAAGTGAACTAATGTCGCACCGAAAATAACAGTAGCAGAAGCTAAATCCGCTGCAACGCCATTAACAGGACGGATTTTCATGATTTTACCGCCGACTGTTTTAATGATTTTATAGCCACCAATAGAAGTACCAAGACCCATGGCAATTGCTGCAGCCGCTCGAACCCAAAAAGGAATATCATCCCCAGTGTGTAAGCCTCCAGCTATTAACGCCATTGTCATAATACCCATTGCTTTTTGCGCGTCATTTGTACCGTGTGTAAACGATTGAATAGCCGCTGTAAAAATTTGCATTGTACGGAAGCCTTTGTTCGTACGATATAGATTTAAGTTTTTAAACCATAATTTAAACAGAGACATCATTAGAAAGCCGGCACAAATCGCAATGATTGGTGAAAATACTAAAGCCATAATAATTTTCGTAAAACCACCGTAGTTAAGTACGCCAAAGCCTGCAGAAGCAACTGCTGCACCGGCAATTGAACCGATTAATGTATGTGAAGAACTTGAAGGGATACCAAAGTACCAAGTAAGCAGGTTCCAAATAATAGCCGAAATTAATGCGGCTAAAATAACGACTGAACCTGTTGTATCTCCTTGAAATGCATTTAAAGAGAATGGATCTACAATATCTTTTGTTAGAGCCTTTGCTACACCAACGAAAGTAATAGCACCGATGAAGTTCATCGTCGCCGCCATAATAATGGCAACACGTGGGGGCAATGCTCTAGTTGAAACCGAAGTTGCGATAGCATTTGCTGTATCGTGGAAACCGTTGATAAAGTCAAATGTTAGGGCAAAGATGACGACCAATACGGTTAGTATAATTATTGTATTCATTGTAAGTGACCCACTCCTAATTACGCGTTACGCATGATAATTGTTTCCATTGTGTTTGCAACGTTTTGACAATAATCAGCGATATCCTCTAGTTGTTCATAAATATCTTTAAACTTAATGATGCGGATTGGATCTTTTTCATTTAAAAACAATTGCTTAATCGAAGTTCTTTGTACTTCGTCACATTCGCGCTCATAGTCTTTTATTAAAATTGCATGTGGGCGCATGCCGATAAGATTTTTTTTCTTTAACTCTTCAGTAGCTTTAACAATTTCGTCGGCACTTTTTGAAATATAGCCTAAGAAAATACGCATCGCTTCATCAACTTCTGTTAAGGAGAACATTTCAAAGTGAGCGATACAATGCTCCGTACCATCTAACACGTCGTCCATACGGATTGCGAATTCTAAAATATCCTCGCGCTCAATCGGTGTCATAAATGATTTGTTTAGCATCACGATAAGTTCATGAATGAGTTTATCGCCAGCTGTTTCGTAATTCTTCATTGTAATGCTAATCTCTTTTAAGTCAGCTACACTTGTAATACGAAAATCATTTGCGTAATGTACGGCCTCTCTCATGTTTTCTGCAATTTTATGCAATGCTATAAAGAAAGGGTCTTGTTTTTTTGAGTTAAGCATGTAAATGAAATCCTCCTGGATGTATATAAAATAATCAACCTTTAAACTTTACTATCATAACAAAATCTTTCGTTTATCTACATAAAATTTATCTTCTCTACATAAAACTTTACAATCCTGTAATATACAATTTGTTCACAAATATGCTGTGTTGCATGTGTATTTATTACTATTGGTACAGAAAAATGCCTATATAATAAGTATTTTTGTGAAAAATATAGTCTGTTTAGTACAGAATATAGCATTTACAATCACTCGATTATACTTGCTGGATAAATCGAATTGTAAACGCAATGTAAAGAAGCATCCCTTTAACATAGTGTTCCCTATTTTCTTAAGAATATCTTCATTTTTATCCTTCAATATTTTTAAGAATTATTTTCTACAATTGAGAAAGTACAAGAAAGGGGCATTAAGACAAAATGATTCAAGTCGAGAACTTACAACATACATTTTTAATTGGGAAAAAGGGCAAGGAAAAGCATGTACCTGTATTAAAGGGTGTCAATTTTGAGGTGAAAAAAGGCGAGATTGTCGCAATTGTCGGCAAAAGTGGCTCGGGAAAATCGACATTGCTTCAAACTTTAGCAGGATTTATGAAGGCTGAACAAGGCTCTATTAAGGTGAATGGGCAAGAGACAGCGAAGCTTAATGAAACCGAGAGTGCAGCTTTTCGATTGAGACAGTTCGGATTTATTTTTCAAAACTTTCAACTCATGCCGGGGTTAACAGCATTTGAAAATATTGAATTGCCTTTGAAATTGCAAGGTGCTAGCAAAGCTATACGTAAAGAAAAAGTGAAGAAGATAATGGACAAGGTTGGATTGACTGCAGTAGCTGACCATTATCCAAATGAATTATCAGGCGGTCAACAACAACGTGTAAGTATTGCAAGAGCATTGATTACCAATCCTCCAATATTGCTCGCAGATGAACCAACGGGGAGTTTAGATTCTGAAACAGAACAAGATATTTTACTCTTAATTCAAAGTTTAAATCGTGAGCTTGGCTTAACCTTTGTCATTATTACGCACGATGAAGAAGTGGCGACTATTGCTCATCGACGTTTCAGAATGTATGATGGCGAGCTTGTAAAGGAGGTAGAATAACATGATATGGAAAGATCAACTAGACTTTGTTATACAACATATAAAGAAAAATAAATTACGGGTATTTATGACGGTGCTGGCTGCAACAATGGGTTGTGCGTTTTTAATTGTCCTGGCATCCGTAGGGTTTGGACTACAGGATTCGATTCGTAACGAAATACTTTCGGATGAAAATGTTACAAAAATACAAGTATATGATGGCTCACAATTTACAGAGCAACAGAAAGATGAAATAAAGACGATAGAAAATGTTAATACAGTGCTTGAAACGATTACGATAAATGCAAGTGCGCACTCATATTTTGAAGATCGTGATACAAATTCAAACTTAATCTTAACGAATATGAAAGATTTTAAGGATGTAACTGGGAAACTTGCGCAAGGACAGTATCCAACAAAGCCGAATGAGATTATTGTTGGATATCATTTCGGTCAATCATTATTAAATGACGCCGATCGCGATACAATAAAAGAAAAAAGTAAAAAGGCTGAGGCAGAGGGAACGTATTATGATGGTAATGAAGAGGGATATAAACAGTCTGTAATAGGTAAAGAGATTGAGTTATCTTTAATATCTAATTCAAATGGAGCATCTGAAACTGAAAAGGTGAAATACACGATTGTCGGTGTGACGAAGAAGCCTTCTTATGATTGGATGATTGACAATACAGTTTATGTGGATTCAAAACAGAAAGAGGCAATAGGTAGCAGTTTCGCGGCATTAGATGATATACCAGAAGATGAGGTATTTAATTCGGAATTTAATATATACGCAGACAGTTTAGAGCATGTAAAGCCTATTTTAGAAAAGCTAAAAGACAAAGGCTACAATGTGTATTCAGTGACTGAGCAATTAGATCAAATGGATGTATTTTTCCTTGTATTGAAGATTGGTTTAATTTTTGTAGGAACAATAGCCGTATTAATTGCCTCTATTGGGATTTTTAATACGATGACAATGGCAGTTACAGAGCGTACACGTGAAATTGGCGTATTAAAGGCAATCGGTGCAAGCCCAAAGCTTATTCAACGATTATTTTTAATGGAAAGCACTTTTATCGGCATTTTTGGAACCATTATTGCCGTAGTGATTTCGTATGCTATTAGCTTTACAGCAAATGCAATATTACCGTTAATTTTAAAAGCGGCAACAGGTGAAGATACGTTTGGTTCGTCTGATATTACATTTTCACTTATTCCATGGCAGCTCGTTATTATTGCGTCAGCTATCAGTATTGGTGTCGCTATGATTTCAGGCTACCGACCAGCTCGTAAAGCAACAAAAATCGATGTTATCCAAGCATTGCGACAAGAGCTATAAAAAGAACCCGAGGCACATAATGTGCCTCGGGTCCTCATAATTTATAAATAAGATGTTAATTCATTTGCCAAAAATGGCTTCGCATTCAACAGTGTTACAAAAGCGTCGTACTTAGCACGTTGCTGTGCACTTGGCTTTTTACCAGTATAATACGCTCGAATTAAAATATTTTTCGGTGTGTTCTCCATGTCGATAAATTCCAGTAATTGTGCTTCATAGCCCACAAGCGATAAAATCTCTGCGCGAATCGAATCGGTAGCCAATGCGGCAAAGCGTTCGCGGACAAGGCCATGCTGTAGCATAATATCGAGTGCAGGCGTATCCAGTTGACGGTTTAGCTCATGCTGGCAACAAGGTACGCTTAAAATAACACTTGCACCCCATTTCACTGCGCGTGATAATGCCATATCTGTTGCAACATCACAAGCATGTAGAGTCACAACCATGTCTACATTGGATTCATCATTATAGTCATTAATATCCCCAACTAAAAACTCAAGTTGCTCGTAGCCTAAATCCTGTGCAATACGTGAGCATTCCTCGATAACCTCTTTTTTTAAATCTAAGCCAGTGACACGAATATCCAAACCTTTTTCAATTTTTAAGTAATGATATAAGGCAAATGTTAAATAGGATTTCCCTGAACCAAAATCTAAAATACGCACTTGGCGATCTTTTGGCAAATAGGCTAAGGCATCGTCGATAAATTCAATGAAGCGATTAATTTGCTTGAATTTATCGTATTTTTGTTTTTTTACTTTTCCTTCTTCACTTTGTACACCTAAGCGAATTAAAAAAGGGTAGGGGGTGGACTCATCAAGTAAATAGTTTTTCTTGCGGTTATGTGATAAGTTTACTTCCTTTGGTGTAGCTACTTTATCAGACTTCCATAATACTTTGTTCTTTTTCGATAGTTGCACCTGTACTTTTGCGTCAATAAAATCGATATGTGCTTGACGGAAGTCAGCAAAAAACAGCTCGAGCTTAGGAGGGAAATCAGCTAGTATGACGTTCTCATGTTTTAAAATACGTTCATATTGGTATTCAATTTGTATATGATAAGCATCTTTCAGCATGATGGGCTTTAGTTTAATACGCTTTACTTCATTAGACTTCATACGAGGTTGACTGATTGTAGCTGCAACGAGTTGTTGTTGTGAAAATTGCTCTTGTAGCTGTGCTTTCATTTCTTCAAATGTCATTTATTTCGCCTTCTTCGTTGTGTAATAGATGGCATTAGTGTAACACAACTTTATTAATTCATTGTTGTTTTCAATTTTAAACAATAAGTATACCGAATATTCAGATAAACGATTTTATTTTTAATAATTTTTACGGTATATTTATAGTGAAAAGTTTTTTGAAGGTAAAGAATAATTGTGGATAGGAGGAAGACTTATGTCGGACAACACTTATCAGCTAATCGCTATTATTATTTATATGATTACAATGCTAGGAATCGGATGGTATGCATTTGTAAAAACTTCAAATTTAACGGATTACATGCTAGGGGGACGCTCGTTAGGACCTGCTGTTACAGCCCTTAGTGCTGGTGCTGCGGATATGTCTGGTTGGCTATTAATGGGGTTGCCAGGTGCGATTTATGTATCAGGACTTGTTGAGGCGTGGATTGCAATTGGGTTAACAATCGGTGCCTATTTAAATTGGATGTTTGTCGCACCGAGATTACGAGTTTATACGCAAGTTTCAAATGACTCTATTACAATTCCAAGCTATTTGGATAATCGATTACGTGATAATACGAAATTAATACGAATTGCTTCTGGGCTAATCATACTTATATTTTTTACATTCTATGTATCTTCAGGAATGGTAGCTGGAGGCAAGTTTTTTGATAGTTCATTTGGCTATGAATACCATACAGGTTTATTAATAGTATCAGGCGTAGTTGTTGCCTATACATTGTTTGGTGGATTTTTAGCGGTGAGTTATACAGACTTTTTGCAAGGACTAATTATGTTTTTAGCACTTATAACAGTACCGTTATTCGGGTTATTTTTAACAGGTGGACTTAGTGAAACAGTAGAATCCATAAAGGCGGTAAACCCGGAGCATTTAAGTTTATTGCCTGCGACAGCAACTGCTGCCGCAATTATTTCTTCCCTTGCTTGGGGACTAGGATACTTTGGGCAACCACATATTATCGTTCGTTTTATGGCGATTAGTTCTGTGAAGGAGACAAAACAGGCTCGTCGTATTGGTATTGGATGGATGATTTTAAGTCTTGCAGGTGCACTTGCAACCGCATTAGTAGGCGTTGCATACTACCAGCAAAATGCTGGCGAATTAAAGGACGCTGAAACAGTATTTATTGTACTTGGCCAAATTTTGTTCCATCCATTTATTGCAGGTATTATGTTAGCAGCAATTTTAGCGGCAATTATGAGTACGATTTCATCGCAATTAATTGTCACTTCTTCAGCACTTGTCGAGGATATATACAAGGCATTGTTTAATAAAACAGCTACCGATAAACATTATGTTTTTATTGGCCGGATGGCCGTATTAGTAGTAGCAATTATTGCGGCAATTTTAGCTTGGAATCCTGAAAACTCTATTTTAAATTTAGTAGGTTTTGCTTGGGCTGGCTTTGGAGCGGCGTTTGGACCAATTATTTTATTATCATTATATTGGAAGAGATTGACGAATTACGGAGCGCTGAGTGGCATGGTGTTGGGTGCATTAACAGCCTTTGTTTGGGGAAAAATAGAATCACTTTCAACTGCTCTTTACGAAATTGTACCAGGCTTCCTAGTTTGTTTAGTAGTAGCCGTTATTGTTAGTATGATGACATATAAAAGAAATGAAGAGATTGAAGATGAGTTCAATCGTAGCGTATCATTATTAAAAGAAGAACGAGGGAAATGATGAATAATACTTTAAAAAGTGAATATTGTTCGTTTCTTATATAAAGCAGGTTAAGCCCGTAAAATATTGTGGAAAAGTTTCATGTAGATTTATTCATTATAATAGTTAAGAAAATAAAAAGAGTTTATCTACAGTTCGAATGCGCCCAATTTTAGGGCGCATTTGTTTTTAGCAATTAAAATTCAACGCTAAAGTGATTTTATTAAATAAATAGCGCTTTGGTGGAATTAAAAGAACTCGACTAAAAGACACAGATTCGGGCATTATATGGTAAGATGAAGAAAATTTGCTGTAGCGTCACCAAGGCGTTGGTGGGAGGATTGTGAGTGGAAAAATTGAAAGAAGTAGATGTTTTACTAGAAAAGGCTATTCTTGTTGGCGTAAATTTACGCAATGATAAGCATTTTGAGTATTCTATGGAAGAGTTAACAAATTTAGCTGAAGCATTAAATGTGGAAGTCTTAGGCGTAGTTACACAAAATTTAGAGCGTGTCACACCTTCACATTATGTTGGCACAGGTAAAATCGAAGAGATAAAAACCTTTTATGAAGAAGCACAAGCCAATCTGGTGATTTTTAATGATGAATTATCACCTTCACAAATCCGTAATTTAGAGCGTGATTTAGAGACGAAAGTAATCGATCGAACGATGTTAATTTTAGATATTTTTGGCCGCCGTGCAAAAACACGTGAAGCGCAAATGCAAGTAGAGTTGGCGCAACTTCAATATATGCTACCTCGATTAGTCGGATTGCATGCTTCGTTAAGCCGACAAGGCGGTGGCACTGGAGGCGGTTTTAAAAACCGTGGAGCCGGTGAAACGAAACTTGAGCTAGATCGTCGTAAAATTGAAGATCAGATTTCAAAAATCAAGAAAGAGCTAGAGCAAGTGAAGGAGCAGCGAGAGACGCAACGGAAACAACGTCGGAAAAATGCCGTACCTGTGGTGTCCATTGTAGGATATACGAATGCCGGCAAATCGACAATTATGAACCAACTACTCGCTAAAATTGGTCAAGAAGATCACAAACAAGTATTTGAAAAGGATATGCTGTTTGCAACACTTGAAACGTCTGTCCGTTATATTGAATTACATGATAAGAAGTCATTTTTATTAACAGATACAGTCGGCTTTGTTAGTAAATTGCCGCATCATCTAGTAAAGGCGTTTCGCTCGACACTAGAAGAAGCACGTGATGCTGATCTATTGCTTCATGTTGTGGATGTCTCAAATGCAGAGCATGGTTTTATGATGGATGTTACAAACGAAACGTTAAAGGCGGTTGGTGTTGAAGGAATCCCTACTATATATGTCTATAACAAAGCAGACTTAGCAAATGTTCCGTATCCTGTCATTAGTGGGGATAATATTTGGATTTCTGCAAAGCAGGGTAATGGTTTAGATGAACTATTACAAATTATACGACAGCACATTTTTTCTGATTATGTCACATGTAAAATGCTTATCCCATATGAGCAGGGCAATGTAGTTTCTTATTTAAATGAAAATGCAACGATTTATGAAACGGCATATGAAGAAAATGGCACATTACTAAACCTTGAAGCAAAAGAAGCGGATTACGCAAAATATCAACATTTCGTTGTTAAATAGCAATAAGATAATTAATGTGTGGATTAGTTTGCAGTTACGGTTATCAAGTTGAATAGCATTGTTTGAAAAATCAACAGCAATCATGGCTGTTGATTTTTTATTTAGTTTAAATATCTTACTATTCATTATTTTCTAACTTTAAATTTAAAAACTATTTATAGAGGATAGGGAAGAGTGAGAAAACGTAGATATTTCAATATATTTAATAAAATATTATTTAATCAGTCTGAATATAAAGAAAAATGACAAATTTTCAACATTTTTTAAAACTCTTGCGAAAGTAATAAAAACGCTTTAGTATGATGAAACATAGTTTTTTATCCTTATCAATGGGGAACAATATTTTTAAGGAATAATGAAAGTGGGAGAGGAAATTGTATGTCTACTAAAGATGAAATTGTAAAATCTGTCCCTCAAAATGGATTTGTCGGACACCCTAGAGGGCTCTTTACATTATTTTTCACAGAATTTTGGGAGCGTTTTTCATACTACGGTATGCGAGCGATTCTAATCTTCTTCATGTATTATGAATTAAATGAAGGCGGATTAGGTCTTGATCGCGGTACAGCGAATTCAATTATGGCTATCTATGGTTCGCTTGTTTATATGTCAGGTATTATTGGTGGCTGGATAGCCGATCGACTTTTAGGGACACGTAAAACGATTTTTTATGGTGGCGTGTTAATTATGATTGGCCACTTACTGCTAGCATTCCCTGGCGGTGTAACAATGTTATTTGCTTCTATGGCGTTTATTGTTATCGGTACTGGTTTATTAAAACCGAATGTCTCAAGTATTGTAGGGGATATTTATGCTGAAACAGATAGCCGTCGTGATGCAGGATTCTCGATTTTCTATATGGGTATTAATATGGGTGCATTCATTGCGCCGTTTATTGTCGGAACAATTGGACAAAAGTATAGTTTCCATTTAGGCTTCAGTTTAGCAGCAGTTGGTATGCTAGTCGGATTAATTGTTTTTAAAGTAACAGAGAAAAAATATTTAGGCTTAGCGGGCTTACAAGTAAATAACCCGTTAAAACCGGAGGAACGTAAAAAAGTCTTTACGCAATTCGGTATTGTAGCATTAATCATTATTGTTTTAGGTGGCATTGGTATTAAAACTGGTGTACTAACAATGGATGTCTTTAGCTTAATTATTACTGCTCTTGGTGTGTTAATACCAGCAGCGTTCTTTATTTATATGTATCGTAGTAAGAAAACGACAAAAGATGAGAAATCTCGCCTTCTTGCATACATTCCATTGTTTTTAGCAGCGGTTATGTTCTGGGCAATTCAAGAACAAGGTGCAACAATTTTAGCAACGTATGCAGATGAGCGTACACAATTAAACATAGGTGGTTTTCGTCTGGAATCGTCTTGGTTCCAATCGCTAAACCCATTATTCGTTATTACCATGTCTCCATTATTTGCGATGCTATGGTTAAAATGGGGCGATAAGCAACCATCGACACCACGTAAGTTTTCTTATTCACTATTCTTTGCCGGACTATCATTTTTAGTAATGATGATTCCTGCACATCTTTCAGGTGGACAAGCTTTAGTAAGTCCATTGTGGTTAGTATTATCATTCTTCTTAGTTGTAGTTGGGGAATTATTATTGTCTCCAGTAGGTCTGTCTGCAACAACGAAGTTAGCCCCACAAGCTTTTGCTGCACAAACAATGTCACTATGGTTCTTAACGAGTGCTGCGGCTCAAGCGATTAACGCTCAGCTAGTAAAGGTATATGAAGTTGTAAGCGAATTCACGTATTTCGGATTCTTAGGATCATTGTCAATTCTTATTGGCATACTCTTATTAGTACTTTCACCTATTATTTCTAAAGCGATGCGTGGTATTAATTAGTTAAAGAGGCTAGACAAAAGAAAAAAGTGTTAGATTGACTGCAGTCAATCTAACACTTTTTTCTATGCCGTTGATGTCCGCTACGGCGGTTGCTTTCCGCGGGCACACCGTAAGTCGCAACCCTCGCTAACGCGCGGTTTGTTGCGTCTTACTATGCGTGCGTTCCCGCAGGAGTCACCGCCTCCGCTACCATCAACTATTATTATCTGCTAAATTTTATCTCTTGCAAAAGAAAGGTAGCTAAGTTTCTCTTCATAATAAATAGCAAATTTACATACACCTTTGCCTTGCTTTTAAAACTTTAGAGTAATGTCCCTGCATCTTTTTTGTCTCTTGTGTAGTCTATTAGCTAGAAGATAATTTAATTTTCTGTCGAATAGAGCTGTTTTTAGTTATAATAATCTTACTAGTAACATTTTTAAGGAGGTGGTTGTCATGAAAGAAGCATTGGATCGTTTGAGGCCAAGATTAATGGAGATTTTTACGTATTTACATGCGAATCCAGAAATAAGCTGGCAAGAGGTAGAAACAACAAATTATATTTTTGATTTACTGACGCGTGAAGGATTTTCACCACAACGCTTTAAAAATAGCACAGGGCTGTATGTTGATATTGGTGATGGAAACCCAAAAGTAGGTTTACGAACGGATATTGATGCATTATGGCAAGAAGTAGATGGTGAGTTTAAAGCAAATCATTCTTGTGGTCATGACGGACATATGACAATGGCAATCGGTGCTCTTTTACTTTTGAAAGAGCAGTCTCAATCATACAAAGGCACAATTCGTGTTATTTTCCAACCGGCTGAAGAAAAAGGGACAGGTGCATTAGCCGTTCTAAAAGAGGGCGTTATTGATGATTTAGATTTTTTATTTGGAGTCCATTTAAGACCCGTACATGAGCTTGAGGACGGCACATATTGTGCAGCTTTATTTCATGGAGCATCTCGTTTACTCGAAGGTGAAATCATCGGTGAGGATGCACATGCAGCAAGACCGCACCTTGGTGTAAATGCAATTGAAGTAGGTGCAACAATTATAGAAGATTTACGCACCATACATACAGATCCTATGGTGCCTGTATCCGTTAAGATGACAAAATTTCAAGCCGGGGGTGAGTCAGGTAATATTATTCCAGGAAGAGCAGCCTTCACGATTGATATAAGAGCACAACGAAATGATGTAATGGATACACTCGCTCAAGGTGTTAAACGTGTAATTGATTCTTCGAAAATTTTGCATAAAGTGCAAATTGAGTTACGTACAGTTGCTAATATTGTGGCAGCGGAGGTAGACACAACTGCTCAATATGTTATGGAGCAAGCCATTGTAAAGGCAGCGGGATTATCTAATTTACGAAAACCTGTGCATACACCAGGAGGAGAAGACTTTCACCATTATGCAGTTCAACGTCCACATTTAAAATCGACGATGCTTGGACTAGGCTGCGGATTAACACCAGGACTACACCATCCGAAAATGAAATTTAAGCAGGCAAGACTTGTAACCGGAGTGGAAATTCTTACAAACGCTGTATTAGGAGCATTAGAACTCGAAACATAAAGGAGGCATCAGATAATGTTAGAAAACGTTTCTATTAAAAAAATGATGACACCTGAGGAAATTGCTGAGGTGCAATTCTTAAATGTTGAAATTTGGGGAAGTCAGGCAATTCCCTCACATCAAATGCTAGCGGCTGTTCAAAATGGCGGATTACTACTTGGTGCGTATTTAGAAGGTCGACTAATTGGGTTTAATTACTGCTTTGTAGGTTACCGCGAAGGAAAAATGTATCTACACTCACACATGATTGGCGTCGAAAAAACATATCGTGAACAAGGTGTAGGAGAGTTATTGAAGCATGCCCAGCAAGAATATGCGCGCGAGAATGGGTTTCAGCTTGTCCGCTGGCTAATTGATCCGTTAGAAGCGCGTTTGGCAAATTTATCATTTTTAAAGCTAGGTGCATTTAGCAATCAGTATGAAATAGATTATTACGGTCCGTTGCAAGATGATTTTAATGATGGACTGCCCTCAGACCGCATTGCAGTAGAGTGGTGGGTTGAGCGCAAGCATGCAGATGATAGTTTGGATGAGCTGGAAGAAGCGGCAGAACAAGTAGTGTCGTGGTCATTGACGGTTGATGGATTACCTGTGCTCGATAAAGATAGTGAGTTTCAAAGTAACCAAAGATTTTATAAGGACGCTTATTTAGTCCCAATTCCACAGTATTTACAAAAGATGAAAGTGGAAAGTCCGAAACTGGCAGAGGACTGGCGTTATAAGATTCGTACAATATTAACTACTTTTTTTGATCAAGAATATGCAATTGTTCGGGTGAAAAAGCAAAAAGAATATATTCATTTTTATCTGTTAGTCAGACGCTCTTTATTGGCTTTATAATAAAGCTAAGGAGTGAATTTTGTGAGAATAGAAGAAATTACAATAAGACATTTAAAAATGCCTATGAAGGCGCCATTCACAACAAGTTTTGGTACTGTGAGTGAAAAAGAGCTATTGCTTTTAGAGGCGAGGGATGCGTCTGGAACGATTGGATGGGGAGAGACAGTTGCTTTTGTAGCACCATGGTACACAGAGGAGACATTAAAGACGACATGGCATATGTTAGAGGACTTTTTAATGCCTACCTTGCTACATAAAGAGCTGTCGCATCCAGATGAGGTTAGTGCCTTGTTTGCTCCTATTCGGCGTAATTGTATGGCCAAAGCATCTATTGAAGGGGCTGTGTGGGACATTTATGCCCAGCAAACGAAACAGTCCCTTGCCCATGCGTTAGGTGGAAGCAAAGATTATATTGATGTAGGAATTAGTTTAGGAATTCAAGCTAGCACTGAAAAACTTTTAGATGTGATAAAGGTCTATGTAGAAAAGGGTTATAAACGAGTAAAGGTAAAGATAAAACCTGGGTACGATGTCGAAGTAATTCGAGCTATCCGTGCTACATTTCCTGATTTGCCATTAATGGCAGATGCAAACTCAGCGTATACATTAAAAGATATAAAAGTGCTACAACAGTTGGATGCATTTAACCTTCTAATGATTGAGCAACCACTTGCAGCTGACGACATAATAGATCATGCTAAGCTTCAAAAGCAGTTGGAAACACCAATATGTTTAGATGAAAGTATTACATCACTTGAAGATGCCCGTAAAGCGATCGAGTTAGGTAGCTGTGGTGTCATTAATATAAAAATTGGGCGTGTAGGTGGTTTAACAGAGGCTAAGAAAATTCATGACTATTGTCAAGAGCATGATATTCCTGTTTGGTGTGGTGGCATGTTGGAAGCGGGAATCGGACGAGCGCATAATATCGCATTAACAGCACTCTCCAATTTTATATTACCTGGTGATACAGCAGGATCAAGCCATTATTGGTATGAGGATATTATTATGCCTGAGGTCGTAGTAGAAGATGGTGTTATTCGTGTGCCTCAGAGCGTTGGCATAGGCTATAAGCCGGATATGACTGTCATTGATAAATTAACAATTAGCAAGAAAGTCTATACAGAGTAGCTTTAACAGATGGAGGCCGCCTTTTCCTCCTTCTGTTTGTCAGTACGGGATAAATAGTCGAGGAGAGAAGTGATTGAAAAAGAGCTTGCAAATCGGCGGTGCTTATGTAGGAATTATCGTCGGTGCTGGGTTTGCATCAGGGCAAGAAATCATTCAGTATTTCACAAGTTATGGCAATAAGGGGATATTAGGTGCTCTTTTAGCGACACTCTGGTTTGCCTTTGTGGGAATGTGTACAGCGCAAATTAGTTCAAGGCTGCGGACAACGTCTCATAAGGATTTGATTTATCAAATTTCAGGTAAAACTATCGGCTTTATAATGGACTTTGTTCTATCGCTTTTTTTGTTTGGTGTGTCGGTCATTATGTTTGCAGGAGCAGGCGCCACCTTCGAGCAAATGTTTGGACTACCAGTATGGCTAGGGAGCATTTGTATGATTGTCCTTACCATGATGACAGTTATGATGAATGTAAAAAGTATTATTAATATTATTGCCATTGCGACGCCTTATTTGTTAGCTGTTGTAACGATTATTGCCGTCTATTCAATAGCTACGATGGATCTATCATTTGCAGAGCAAGCAGTTATTGCTGAACAACAATTACAAACATCCTCAAAAAGCTGGTGGGTAACGGCTTTGCTATATATGTCTTTTAATATCGGCGTTTGCTTCTCTCTCCTCACGGTGATGTGTGGCGCTATTCGTAATGAACGAATTGCAGGCATGGGTGGAATTATCGGGGGACTAATATTAGGCGCGCTCATTTTACTTATACATTTTTCACTTCTCGCTAAAATGAACGTTATTGTTGGAATGGATATTCCAATGCTCGCATTAGCAAATGAAATTCATCCAATAGTAGGTTTATTAATGTCATTTTCATTATTAGGAATGATCTACAATACAGCGGTAGGAATGTTTTATTCTTTTACGGTACGGTTTTTTAAACCAACAAAGCCAAGCTTTAAGGCTGCTGTCATTTTTATGGGCGTTCTAGGCTTTTTTGCTAGCCTAGTGGGCTTTACGACACTCGTATCGAAATTATATTCAGTAATGGGCTATTTAGGCTTTATTTTAGTAGCGTCCATAATTTTTGCATGGCTACGAGGAATAAGAAGAGTAGCTTAATAAGGTGATTGAGAAGGGCAAGCTATGTCATTCTCAATTACCTTTTTATTTTACTAGAAATTTCAGAGGAAATAGAGCACTGCTTTCGAAAGAAAAACATCTCATTTTGTCGGTGTTTTTGTTGAAAAATCATAGTTTTTAAGTATTTCTAAATAAAGCGAGAACAATTCTCAATAGTAGGTTGACTGATAATAAAAAGATGCTTATAATGAGAATCGTGAGTAATGATAATCATTTTCAGCTGATTATTAATTACACTCAATAATGAATCTACCGGGGATTACAATGAAAATAAGATATCTTTTAACAGCAACTGTTGTGTTGTCTATTGTGTCACTATTCATTGGTGTAGTAAACATTAAACCAAGTGACTTATTAGACTTCGGATCAGAAGAAACTAGACTATTTTTAATTAGTCGTATACCAAGACTTGTGGCAATTTTGTTAGCAGGTGCAGGTATGAGTATTGCTGGTTTAATTATGCAAAGCTTAAGTAGGAATAAGTTCGTGTCACCAACTACAGCAGGAACTTTAGATGCTACGAAATTAGGTGTACTAATTTCAATGATGTTTTTTACAAACGTCACGTACTTTCAAAAAATTTCCTTTGCTTTCATATTTGCTTTAGCCGGCACTTTAATATTTATGCAAATATTAAATCGAATAAAGTTCAAAGATGCGATTTTTATACCGCTTATTGGCTTAATGTTCGGAAATATCCTATCTTCTATTACGACATTCTTTGCGTATAAGGCTGATATTATCCAAAACATTTCCGCATGGTTACAAGGAGATTTCTCATTGATAATGAAAGGTCGTTATGAGCTTTTATACATAAGTGTACCTGTTCTAATTTTAGCTTACATTTATGCAAACCGTTTCACAGTGGCTGGAATGGGTGAGGATTTTGCAAAAAATCTTGGTCTTTCCTACAAATTCGTTGTGAATTTAGGTTTAGTGTTAGTAGCACTAGTGACAACTACGGTGGTACTAACAGTGGGTGTGATTCCGTTTCTTGGTTTAATTATTCCAAATATTATATCGCTATTCAAAGGGGATAACCTTGCAAAGACATTACCACACACGGCTTTACTCGGTATGTCGTTCCTATTATTCTGTGATATTTTAGGGCGCGTGTTGATTTTCCCTTATGAAATTCCGATTAGTATGACGGTCGGCGTCATCGGAAGTGCAATCTTTCTAATTATGTTATTTAGGGGGAGAGCATATGCGTAACCGTACCAAAATGTTGATATTAATTGGACTAGCAGTAGTCGCTATGTTACTGTACGTCTTTTATGCACTTAATGGGAACTATCATTATGCATTCCCACGTCGCCTTATTAAAGTAGTAGCGATGACATTAACGGGAATTGCCATTGCATATTCAACAGTAGTTTTCCAAACAATTACACATAATCGTATATTAACACCAAGTGTTATGGGGCTGGATGCTTTATACATGATGGTGCAAACAATTATTTATTACTTCTTTGGCTCGATGTCAATATTTGTTATTAATGCGCAATACAATTTTTTACTAGCTGTTTCAGCAATGGTTATCTTCGCGTTAATATTTTATCGAGTATTGTTTAAAGAAGGTAAACGTCCGATTTACTTCTTGCTGCTAGTCGGTATGATTGTCGGAACGTTTTTGGGAAGTGTCACAACATTCTTCCAAGTATTAATTGATCCTAATGAGTTCTTAAGCTTACAAAGTAAAATGTTTGCAAGCTTTAATAATGTGAATTCAGATTTAGTATGGTTAGCAGGGCTTGTAATTGTAGGTACTTTTATATATGGCTGGCGTCATATGAGTCAACTTGATGTTATGTCACTCGGTCGTGATACAGCGATAAATCTTGGAGTACCTTATGATAAGCTTGTACAACGCATGCTCATATTATCTTCAATATTAATCGCCGTTTCTACAGCTCTTGTTGGTCCAATTACATTCTTTGGCTTAATCGTAGCGAATTTATCGTATCAGTTTTTCAAGACGTACAAGCATTCTGTGTTAATTGCAGGTTCTTGTGTGATGAGTATTGTTGCTTTAGTCGGTGGTCAGTGGATGGTCGAGCGAATTTTCAATTTCGATACAACACTAAGCGTTATTATAAACTTTATAGGTGGTGTGTATTTCATCTACCTATTATTGAAGGAAAGTAGGTCAGCAGGATGATCCAAGTAAAAGAAATTTCTAAGTTTTTTGGGAAAAAGCCGGTCATTCAAGATGTTAGTGTAGACGTTGCGCCAGGTAAAATTACGTCCTTTATTGGACCAAATGGTGCAGGTAAATCAACACTGCTTTCAATGGTAAGCCGTTTACTTAATGCAGACACTGGTGAAGTATTACTCGATAAGTCAGACGTGCGTCGATGGAAATCTGATGACTTTGCAAAACGCGTATCGATTTTAAAGCAGTCAAATTACATGAATGTGCGCCTAACAATACGTGAACTTGTTTCCTTTGGTCGTTTTCCTTATTCAAAAGGAAATCTAAAACCAGAGGACGAGCAAAAAGTAGATGAGGCAATACAATATATGAATTTAGCGGATATTCAGCATAGTTATCTGGATGAATTATCAGGTGGTCAGCGTCAACGGGCATTTATTGCAATGGTCATTGCACAAGATACAGACTATATTTTACTAGACGAGCCACTCAACAATTTAGACATGAAGCATTCCGTGCAAATCATGAAAATACTGCGCAAGTTGGTGGATGAGCTAGGAAAAACGGTTGTCATTGTTTTACATGATATTAACTTTGCATCCGTATATTCTGATCATATCGTCGCTTTAAAAAATGGACGTGTTGTAAAAGACGGTCCTACTAATGACATTATTAACTCAGATGCGCTAAAGGAAATCTATGATATGGATATCCCTGTACAAGAGCAAAATGGTTGTCGCATTTGTGTGTATTTTAACTCTTAGTAACAATAGATAGTCATTACTATCTAAAAATATAAAAACAATTAAAGGAGATTTCACAATGAAAAATTGGAAATTACTTACTGTATTAATGGCAATGATGCTTTTAGTATTAGCTGCTTGTGGTTCTAAAGAAGAATCAAAAGAAGATGATAAAGGTTCAACGGATAATAAGCCTGCTGAAGAGCAAAATGAAGCTGCTTCTGCTTACCCAATTACAATCCCAGGTAGCACATCTGGTGAAAATACTTTTGAAGATGTAACATTAAAAGAACAACCAAAAAATGTTGTTGTATTTGACTATGGTTTCCTTGATACTTTAGATGCTTTAGGCGTTGAAGTTGCAGGGGTTCCACAACAATCAGTACCTAATTATTTAAGCAAATATGCTGACACTACTTACGTAAATGTTGGTTCTTTAAAAGAGCCTGACTTTGAAGCAATCTCTTCTATGAGCCCAGACATCATTTTCATCTCTGGTCGTCAAGCGTCTGCATACGCAGAATTATCTAAAATTGCGCCTACTGTATTCGTTGGTGTAGATAATAATAATTTCATGGAATCATTTAAAACAAATACTGAATTAGCTGGTAAAATTTTTAATAAAGAAAAAGAAGCTGCTGACGCATTCGCTGCATACGAAGCAAAAGTAGAAGAGCTTAAAGCGAAAACTGCTTCATCTGAAGACAAAGCATTAATCGTTTTAGGGAATGAAGGTTCATTATCTGCATATGGTCCGGGTTCACGTTTCGGTGTTATTCATGACGTATTTGGCGTAAAAGCTGCAGATGATAAAATTGAAGCTTCTACACATGGTGCTAACGCTTCATTCGAATATGTACGTGACACAAACCCAGATATTTTATTCGTAGTTGACCGTGACGCTGCCGTTAACCCAGAAGGTGAGTCTGGTACTAAAGCTGCTATTGAAAACGAAATCGTTGGTGCTACTAACGCTGCTAAAAACGGCAAAATTTATTACCTTGATCCAGAATATTGGTACCTATCTGGTGGCGGTTTACAATCAGAAACTGCAAAAGCTGAAGATATTTTAAAGGCGTTTAACTAATATGTTTGTACAAATTAAACGTATGGTCGTAACAGAGGGCAACGGAGATAAGGTTGTTGAACGATTTGGAGCTAAAAAAGACGGCCCATCATTACTTGAACAGCAACCAGGATTTATCGATAAGCAAATCCTTGTAAAAAAAGTACGCCGTGGAGATGAAGAAGTGCTAATTATGGTTCGTTGGGAATCAGAAGAAGCATGGAAAAATTGGGAGAAGAGCCCTGAGCATATTGCTGGTCATAAAGCTAATGCTGGTAAGCCTAAACCTGACTATATCATCGAAAGCGGACAAGATGTTTACTATGTAAAAGGTTAATAAAATCAGAGGTGTCTCACAAGTTAATTGTGGCACCTCTTTTTTTGTTATCTAACTTCTTAAATAGTGCAACATAATGCGATTGGGGTTTGAACAGTTAGGAATTAACTTAGGAGATAGTCGATTGATTGATTAGAAGTCTAAGTATTTTTGTTGGATTGGTGTTAAGGATTATTTTAGGAAATGATGGGACGGAAGGCAAGGAGTTTTTAGTTAAATTGCGCCACACCTCGCCACACATAGAAGGGTGAATTTTGAGGTAAACAATAAATTTCATTTAAATTAAGTAGCACCTAAAGCTGTGCATAACGTAAAATATCTGCTTAATGTTTAATGGAAGCTTTGCTCCAAATATTAAATGCTGAGTTAATGTTGAAGGAGATGCCGCTATTATTAATGAATAATCCTGTAATATTGGTTGGATAGTACTGATAGGCGTCATATTCCTCTGTAACTGTATGAACCATTTTTGAAGAGGTATTATGATTTATATTTTGGAAATCAGTTGGTGAGTCTTTAAAGCTGCTTAATTCAACGACATTACTGCTGTTTTGACCATTCTGCGTTCCTCTAGCATAAACAATGCAGTATTGTGAAGTTTTATAGAGCATCGGTGTATGGATATTCAAACCAGATGTAAAAGGGCTCACTAAAGACAATAATGGTAAATCTTTTTCTGGTACTTTTACAATGTCATGTTGCGCCATATATGTGTCTAGTTTTTGCTGAAAAGTATCTTCAAATCCAGGAATATCACAAATGAAGGAAATAGAAGACTTATGTTTATACTCTGCTAAAGCTTCTTGATAAGCTCGTTGTTCAGCTTGAATGATCAATTGTTCAATAGATTGTTGTTCATTAGAAGGCTTTTTAATAGTAATTTCTTCTGCAGAGACAGAAATTGTACAGGAAAAAGTTTCTGTAAGTATTAACACGTTGTCATTTACTCCATTAGTCATTTCAATCACTCCTTAATGTTGGAGAATATTTTATAGAGAACTTTAAAATATCATAAGGCTTAAATTGGAAATTGAGTCACATACAATACTAATAAATTTTACTTATCTTAAGCGTAACATCAGTCAGGACGCCATTTCAATGGTCAGTTAACGCCAAAAACTGGCGGTCACCTTTGGGACACCGCCATTTTTTTACTATTTCTTAGCAAAAAAATGGCGTGCTATCTATGAATACCGCCATTTTTTGGCGGTATTTATGTATTTATAATAATGATTAATAGAAAATAAGAGTGATTCATTTAACACATAAAGTCTAGAATTAATTCCCATTAATATGTATAATATTTAACAATATGTTTAGGGGAGTAGAGGACTATTGGGTGATATAGATGGACGTATTAATGATTCATTAGACAGTCTGATTGAAAATGATTTGGTGCTAGGTGATGAATTAAAGACAATGCTTAAAAGTTTTAAAGCAGAAAAGAAAGCAATGGGCTATTCATTTGGTAAACTCTGTTTTTGGCATTATGAAGCATTTGTTGATTGTTTGAATGAAGATATATATAAAGTTGCTGCAGCTATCGAACTTCTAATTTTGTCCTATGATATTATTGATGATTTGCAGGATAAGGATACAGACTATATTTGGAGCAAAACACCTGAACTTTCTTTAAATGCAGCACTTGCCTTGCTCGTAATGTCATCTAGAGCAATACATGACACTTCTTTTGAACATAAAGATATAGCCATTCGTTTACTTGAACAATATGCTTTACGTAGTATTAGTGGTCAGCAGTTAGATGTACTTAATGCTTGTCGAGATGAGCAATCCTACTTACAAATGATTGACCAAAAATCAGGGTCACTTACAGCAATGAGTTGTGTCATTGGTGAGGCACTTGCAAAAGGGAGGGTGACTGCTGAAATAGAGGAGTACGGGAAATACATAGGTATTATCCAACAAATTAAAAATGATATTCTAGATTTACAAACTTGGGGACCTAAAAATGATCTTTTAAACAGAAAGTATTCATTGCCAATTATTTATCTAATGGCACAAAAAAATAGTGTATCAAAATCTGTGATAAACTATTATAATAAAGATATAGTTACATTTTTGGATAATAATGTTACAGAAATTGAGTTGACAAATAGTGGTGCAATACGTTATGCGGTTGCAATTAAAAATCTCTATAAGATAAAAGCATTGAATAATCTTGAAAAAGTTGCTATAAACAAGTTAGGTAAAGAATACCTAATAAAACTAATGAAATGAGGAGAGATTTTATGATTAATGTAATTCAGTATCTAGAAGAAAACCCAGCACTAGTACCACTGTTAAAAGAGCAAAAAGTTGCATTAATTGGTGTTTCTGCAATTGAACAACAGGCAATACTTGACTCATTCGAAGATGTACTATGCTTAAGAGACCCTATTTGGAATTAAATTTATATAATCAAAAATGGTTTATGCTTGCTATAAGTGTTTACATAATGCTAGGTGTCTACCTGCTATATGTTCCTTATAGCAAGCCTTATTTGGGTATAGATTTGATAGAGGAAAAGGGAAACTGGGTAATAGAGCATTCACATGATCAAATAGTGGATGGTCAGAAAATATCTGCAGGGGATATTGTATTAAAAGTAGATAATATTGAAATTGAAGATATTTCTTATATTAAGTATGATTTTACAATTAGGGCTGCAAATTCACTAACAATATTAAAGTCTAACGGAGAAATAATTAATATTAAACCAAGTGGTTTAGATTTTTCGGAACGGTTTTATTATATATTGTTAATCCCTGCATGTTACTATTTTCTTACCTTATTTGTTGTATGTTATTTGCATTATAAACAAAAAAACAACTCGCTTTTAAGATTGCTCATTTTATTTATGCTAACTGTTTCCTTGGCATATGTGAGTATTGGTGCATCTGGTAGTCTCGACATCATAGGAATTATGGCCAATCGAGGTAGTATGTTGTTATGTTTAGTGTTACTGTTACATTTTTTAAGAAACTATTATTCATTTTTAAAAGCTAATTGGTTACTTTTTAACAATATTAAATTATTTTATTTATTGCCTATAATGGCGGTGTTACTTAGTTATGTTGGCATTATTAATAATAATTTGCATAACTTTCTTTCTTATGTTGTTTTAGCTACTTTTTTAATTTTACTTATTTTAATACTTATTATTTTATTGTTTAGTTATTTTAAATATAAATCACCTCAGTTAAAAATTTTATTGAATAGTGTAATGATTCCATTTCTTCCATTCCTATTTCTCTATGCACTTCCAAATATTCTTTTTCATCATCCCGTGCTTTCCGCCGAAATCAGTGCTTTATTTTTATTATTGATTCCTTTTAGTTTTATTTTTACACAACTAACGGAACGATTATTTGACATTGAGTATCATATTACAAGGCTTCGTTACTATGTCATATTTTCTGTAATTTTTACTGCATGGTTTACTTTTGGTTTGTATTGGATAGCGGGAAAATTTTTAACTATGACTATTATGTCAGGTGTTTCGTTATTTACTTTTTTATCGTTAATTGTTCTTTTCTACATAAAAGAAAAGGTAGATTATCGCAAGCGAAAAATTTTGTTTTCTACTAAAGGGGATTATATACATCAGTTATATACTGCTGTAGATAGAATTGGTAAGACGATTAAATTAGACGAGCTTCTAGAAAAGTTTGCTCAGGAAGTTTCGCTGCACCTAGAGCTTGAGCATGTATTTGTATTAACCTATGACTATGACACAAATCAGTTTACTTCAATGGTTGAGGGAAAGGTTCCGATAAATCCTATACTAATGGAAGATTTGAAATTAGGAGAAATACGGAAAATTGACAAAGTCTATCTAGCTTTCCTCCATCAAGATGCTCATTACAAAAGAGCCTTAGTATTGGGGCATAATAATTCAATTCATTTAAAAGATGAAGAGCTTTTATGGCTCGAATTGCTCCTGTTATATGTAAATAACTTTATTGAAAATACAAAAATGGTGGAAGAACTGTTAGAGGAACTAAAGCATATGAAGCAAGCAGATGAAGGTCAATTACCTTGGCTAAATAAGCTGTTATGGCTAAGGTTTGAAGAGGAGAAATATCAATTAGCTCAAGAGTTGCATGATACTAATTTACAAGAGCAACTCCATATTGCTCGTGAAGTAGATGTTTTAATAAATGCAAAGGATACTACAGAAATCCAACAAAAACTTGTCAAGATTCATAAACAAATGGTTGCATCTTTACATGATTTAAGAGCATATTGCGAGAATCTAAAGCCCCCATTATTAGACACATTAGGGCTGAATGCTGCATTAGAAAAGCTCATTCGAAAAGTAACAGAAAGAGCTAACTTTTTATTACTTTATACAATAGACCGCCTTTATTTAGAGGATGAACGAATGAATTTAATGATTTATCGTCTATTTCAAGAATTACTCAATAATGCTTTGAAACATTCCTATGCGTCAACAGTTGAAATTTACCTCAAGGAAATGGACAATGGATTTGAAATCATCTATAGGGATGATGGAGTAGGTTGTAATGTTAATGATATTATTGTTGCTGAATCGATGGGAATCCGTGGTATGCAAGAGCGTGTAAAAGCATTTGATGGACACTTTTACATTGATACTCAACTTAATGAAGGGATGTCTATTAGAATTAAAGTAAAAGAAGGAAGTGAAACACTTGATAACGATGCTCATAGTGGATGATCATCCTATTGTGTTAGAGGGAACGAAAAATTTATTTAAAGAGAATGAAGACATTTTAGTTGATACAGAGAGTGATGCAACTTCTGTAATACCAAAAATTAAGGACAAGCCATATGATATTTATCTAATTGATATCAATATGCCTTTAGAAAATGGCATTCATTTAGCGAGAAATATTAAAGCTATACAAATAGATGCTTCGATAATCCTTTATACGGGGGATGACATTACAGATTATTACCCACTAATTTTAGAAAAGAAAATAGAGGGGATTTTAGCCAAGACGGCTTCTAAAGAGCAGATCTTACGGACGGTTCGTGCGATTGCAAATGGAGAAATTGTTTTGCCAAAAAATTTCTTAGACTTTCTAGATAATCGATTTAAATTACAAGATGCTAAGCTCGATATACATTTAAATGAAAAAGAAAAGAAAATTTTGAGATTGATTGCTGAAGGGCATACAAATAAAGCGATAGCTATAGAATTAAACATTCCTCAACGAACAACTGAGAGATATTTAACACAACTGTTTTCCTTGCTAAATGTAGATTCGCGAACAGAAGCAGTAAATCTTGCTGAACGAATGAATTTACTATAGCATAGCTATATGCTAGTATGAAAGTTAATTGTTATATTTTTCTATAAAAGGATAGTATTTAGATGGTGTAAAGACACTATAATATTAATCAGGACAATTTCTTTTTGTTATATAACTAAATGCCTATAAAATCGAATGGACACCGCCACTTTTTGGCGGTGTTTTTTTCGTGACCGCCAAATCACGCCAAAAAAATAGCGAAGTCCGCCAAAAAACTGGCGTAAACCCAACATTGAAATGGTGGTATAAGTACTGGTACGCTTAGATTAATCGAGGTTAAGTAATTTTTTCCATAGTGAGTAATAGTTTAAGAGAATATATCGTTGAAATAAGCAGTTTAACTATTTAATTATATAGTAGAAAATGTAGTAGATTTTTTAAGGATGTTACTAGCTAGACAGCATACTCACGAAAAAACTTTAATAAAGGTAGGCGTATAATTTGAAAGTAGAACTTGAAAATTTAATCTCTATAGATGAATCTAACCAAGATCAAGTCATTAAAGTTTATAATCGCTACGGTATTTATGTAGGTGCGCCTGAAATCAGAAAAAGAAATTTGAAGGCATCTTTTAATCCTATTTTTACTTTAAATGAAGATGTGACGTATGAGCAGGTGGCAGCATTATATAAATCGTTGGAACATGAGTTGGGCATTGTATCTATTGGGGAACGTTTCTATTTTGACTTTTCAGACAGCGAATACGAACAAACGCCATTATTTACGTTAAACTCAACGGGCAACTCGCCAGAAATGTTTTTAGATGATCGAGGCACTTTATTTTCAATAAGTACATATTGTAAGCATTGTGGGCTTATGGAAAAAGAGCAACTTTCACCATTAGTTATTGATACTTCGCAAATGAAAGATCGTCATTTAGTCCATGTGAGTGGATACTGGGTGGCCTCTGAAGAATTAGTAGCATTAATGAAACAAGCAAATATTGAAGGCTATGAACTTCTAGAAGTAATTCATAGTGGATCAGAAGTAGGGAAGCAACCTGCATATCAAATAATACCTACACAAATGCTACCGTTTAGTAATGCTGAAAGAATAAAGCTGTATTTTGCAACTGAGCAGCCACCTTGCAAATGTGGGTTAAGTGGTGTAATTCTAGGCCCTGATATTTACGATGCTAAGGATATTATGAATTTAAATGGAGATGTATTCTATTCTTCAGAGTGGAGTCATGATGGCAGCTATCTTTACAGAAAAACAATATTCAGTAGAAAGTTTAGAGACTTAATTATTAATAATCATATTTCTCGAGAAGTTAGAGGGGAAAAGGATCGAAACTTCGGACCGAAAGATTGGTTATTCGACCCTGTATTATTGAAATAGTGTGAACTATGGAAGAATAAAAGGTGAGGGAGTGTTGATGTTGTTTAGAAAAATACTACCTATCGTTGCTATTTTATTTATCGTAGCATTAGCGCTTTCAAATTACTTTAATAAGCCGAATGAAGAATCCATTATATTAGCTAATATAATTAAGTACATTTTTATGCTATAAATCAGATGTCGTATATTTTCCTCAAGTTCACCTAATTATGGTATGATGTGAAAAAACATTGCATGAATGTGCTTTGAGGTGAAATTTTGATAAAAAAATGGTCATATCCATTAGCGATTTTAACACTTATTGTATTTTTTGCGTTACGCGTAACATACCAGAGTGACATGATTTTAAGTTTCGATAAAAAAGTGGCAGAAATACTGTTTGGCAATCGGTATATAGAGATTTTTCATTATATTGGTGAGCCGAAATTTGTAGTCGGGATCGCTATTATATTAATTTTATATTTAGCATGGAGAGCGAAAAATTACCGAGGCATGTTATTTGTAGTGTTAACATTTGCCGTAGGGAATGTGTTAAACCAAATGTTGAAAAAATGGGTGCAACGTCCGCGCCCTGATATAGAAGATCAATTAATATCATTCAGTTTTCCATCCGGACATGCTATGTCGGGCATACTGTATTTATTTACTGTTGCCTATTTATTATCTGAAAATAACACTAAGGCACGCCAAATACAGCTATGGATAGGTGCAATTGTGCTAACAATTCTTATTGGTCTATCACGAGTAGCAGGAGCGCGTCATTTTGCCTCCGATGTGCTAGCTGGGTGGAGTATAGGTTACACATGGTTCATCATTTGCGTTCTTTGGTATGAACGACGTAAGCGACTGTTTAAACCCAAAAACTAAGTGCCAGTCACCCAAACAATTCTGAATTCTTATAGCATTGCTAGCAGGTTATTTAAATATAGCTAAGATAAAAATCCACGAAGACTCCTGCAGGAACAGCACTAGAAGTAAGACGCAACAGGCACCGCGACAGCGACGGTTGCGTCTTACAAAATGCCCTGCGCGGAAAGCGAAGTGGATTTTTACGCTTTAGATAGCCCACATTATCCATTTGTCTGCAGTACCTATTCAAGGTGCTGCTTTTTTATGAAAATTTTTATGGGACATCCATTAAATATTTTCCTTACAAAAAAGAATTGCTTATAGGAAACTTTTAAGCTAAGATGAGTACAATAAAAAAAAGAGAAAAGGAAGAAGGAATTGGAAGGACAAATTTTATTTGCTTTAGGGTTAACCCTTTTTGCTGGACTTGCAACAGGAGTAGGAAGTTTAATTGCATTTTTTACCTCAAGAACTAATACTAAATTTTTATCAATAGCTCTTGGTTTTTCGGCGGGGGTTATGATTTATGTGTCACTTGTAGAAATTTTTGTGAAAGCAAAGGATGCATTAACCAATGCCTTAGGTACAACTAATGGTTATTGGATGACGATAGCGGGTTTCTTTGGCGGAATGTTATTTATAGCTTTGATTGATAAGTTTATTCCGAAATCGACTAATCCTCATGAAGTAAAGCTTGTGGAAGATGTTAATGCTATTAAACCACAGGTAGATGAAAGCCACTTAATGAAAATGGGCGTATTCACTGCACTTGCAATAGGAATTCACAATTTTCCTGAAGGCATAGCAACATTTATGTCTGCTATGAATGACCCGAATGTCGGTATTGCGATTGCAATTGCTGTAGCCATTCATAATATCCCTGAAGGAATTGCTGTCTCCGTTCCTATTTATTTTGCTACAGGAAATCGTAGAAAAGCATTTAAACTTTCCTTTTTATCGGGGTTAGCAGAGCCTGTTGGTGCGCTAGTAGCTTATTTGCTATTAATGCCGTTTTTATCGGATGTCATGTTCGGTATTGTATTTGCAGGTGTGGCAGGAATAATGGTATTTATATCATTAGATGAGCTACTACCAGCCGCACAGAGGTACGATGAAACACATTTATCAATGTATGGTTTAGTTGCTGGAATGGCAGTGATGGCTGTTAGCTTAGTATTATTAGCGTAAATGCTTAACTTGCTATTTAAAAAAGGAATCTAGTCTTATCGGCTAGATTCCTTTTATTATGCTTCTATTAATTCTTTAACTGTCTCTAAGCAGTCATAAAAAGTGTTAAAAGGCTTATAGGGGATATGTAAATCTTTACAGCGATCAATTAATTGCTCCCTAGCTAATACTAAATCTGCTTGTTTAGCAGCTTCAAAATCGGAAATAGAGTCACCGATAACGATTTTAAATTGATCGTGCTGTGCCATTTCTCGCATGACGGTTGGCTTGCAACAACCACAACTTTGTGTTGAAAATTTTGCACATTGCTCATCGCAGCTATGAGGATAGACAACAGTAATTTGCTCTCCAGAAAAGTCAGCACTATTGCAATAAATTCCTGAGAAGGGGCCGAATCTTTCAAGCAATGGTTGAATGAAAAAATCTACACCGCCACTCACAATGTAAAATGGAATGTCGTGCTCCTGTGCATAGCGGACAAATTCGCTAAAGCCCTCACGGATCACAGCGGTCTCCATCAAATATTGAATGATATCATCTTTTTGGTTAGTCGATAAAAGATCAAACATAGCAGTAATACCTTCTTTAAAGCTAATTGTTTGAGCCATCATTGCCTTTGCAATTTTCTCAGATTGCTCAGGAACGAAATGCGTCATTAGAGAGACAATATTATCTGTTTCTGTAATAGTGCCATCAAAATCGCAGAATATAATGGGTTTCACTGTATTTCCTCCTTCAAGAAAAAACGCCTACTTTGAAGTAGACGTTCTACACTTATTTTACTTGTACACCATGCTCATCGGCCTTCGTTAAGATAATTTGATGTTCTGGGAACATTGATTGCATTGTTGTCACAAAGTTATCAGCAATAGTAGTTGGAATAATGGAAATGAGTGTCGGACCTGCTCCACTTAATGCTGTACCGTATGCACCATGTGCTTTTGCAGCTTCACGGATTTCTGCATATTGAGGTATCAATGTTGAACGGAAAGGTTCATGGAACAAATCCGCTTCCATGTAGTGTCCTGCACGTTTAAAATCTCGTGACATTAAAGATGCAGCTAGCATATTAGCGTTTGCAGAAGCATGTACTGCATATGCTCGATCCAATTGTTTTGGTAAAACGGAGCGAGACTCACTCGTTTTTAGCTCAACATCTGGTACATACACAACAAAAGAAGCATTAATATCATTTACATGGAATGTATCTACTATTCCGTTTTCATCCATTGAGGAAATCGTCAAGCCGCCGAGTACCGAGGCAGTCGCATTATCAGGATGCCCTTCAATTTGAGAAGATAAATTTAGTTTATCCTGTATAGTTAACTTTAAATCGCATAATTGGTTGGCTAGCTCAATACCCGCTACAATGACAGCAGCGCTACTTCCTAAACCACGAGCTAATGGTAGTTCACTTGCCATTTTAATACGGCAAGCAGGTAAATGTTTATTATACTGATCAGCAATTTTTTTGGCGATAATGTATAGTAAATGTTGTTCTAGCTCAAATTCACTAGGACCGTTGTCATCGAGATGTATAATCTCCCAACTATCCTGAAGGGAAACATCTAATTTCAAATAAAGAGACAAGCCGAGTCCGATAGAATCAAAGCCAGGACCTAAATTGGCTGTGCTCCCAGGAACGGTAATTTGCCACTTTTTACTCATAGTACACCCTCGATATATTTACGAATTTCTTCTTCATCATTTTTAAGAGATACGACGTCTACTGTTGAAACATTCATTGCAGTATCTGGATCTTTTAGCCCGTTACCAGTAAATACAGTCACGACTTTTGAGCCTTTAGCAATTTTACCGTTTTCAACAGATTTAATAACACCTGCTAATGATGCAGCTGAACCGGGCTCAACAAAAATCCCTTCAGTTCCTGCGATTAGCTTGTAAGCTGCTATAATTTCTTCGTCTGTTACAGAATCAATAATACCGCCAGACTCATCACGAGCTGCTTCAGCAAATTGCCAGCTGGCAGGGTTACCAATACGGATAGCTGTTGCAATGGTTTCTGGGTTAGGGATTGCTTCACCTTTTACAATTGCTGCGGCTCCTTCTGCTTCAAAGCCGTACATCTTTGGTAAACCTGAAGCTTTCACATCGTTATATTCTTTAAAGCCTTTCCAGTAAGCAGTGATGTTTCCTGCGTTCCCAACTGGAATGCATAAATAGTCTGGAGCAGATCCTAAAGCGTCCACAATTTCAAATGAAGCTGTTTTTTGCCCTTCAATACGGTATGGGTTAACTGAATTGACAAGTGCTACTGGCGTCGTTTCACTTACTTGGCGAACAATATTTAAAGCATCATCGAAATTGCCATCGATTTCAATAATTTTTGCACCGTACATTGTCGCTTGTGCTAGTTTACCAAGGGCTACTTTCCCTTTAGGAATAACTACAATCGACTGAATACCTGCGCGAGTTGCGTAAGCTGCAGCTGCAGCGGAAGTATTTCCTGTTGAGGCACAAATTACACATTTACTACCGTCCTCAATAGCCTTTGCTACCGCAAATACCATACCACGGTCCTTAAAAGAGCCGGTTGGATTTGCGCCTTCTATTTTACCATAAAGCTCGATACCAAGCTGTTTTGATAGATTAACTAAATGTATAAGAGGCGTATTGCCTTCGTTTAATGTTAGAGCAGGTGTATTTTCTGTTACGGGTAAAAATTGTTTATATTCTTCAATAAGGCCTTTCCACATAACGTAACGATCTCCTTTTGTTCTCATAGAAAGAACAGTTGTTTTTGTATAAGAGACATTTTAACGCAAATGACTATATATTTTCAATAGCAATTATTAAATTGTCTAAACAATTCGGTCATTTGAATTTTACTTGTCACTTTCTCGAAACAACTGTATAGTAAACTCGTAATGTAAAGTCATGTGTAAAGACAGGTGGTTGTTATGACAACAATAAAGACAGAACAATCTATTTCACGTAACAAGCTCTTAGGTGTTGCTGGAGTTGGCTGGCTCTTTGATGCGATGGACGTCGGTATTTTATCTTTCGTTATTACAGCGCTAGCAGTAGATTGGGATTTAACAAAAAGTCAAATGGGCTGGATTGGTAGCATCAATTCTATTGGTATGGCAGTAGGAGCACTTGCATTTGGGATTTTTGCCGATAAAGTTGGGCGTAAGCAAGTTTTTATGTGGACACTAATTCTATTTTCCGTAGCAAGCGGCATTTCCGCATTTACGACAACATTAGTAGCATTTATGGCATTACGTTTTTTAGTAGGGATGGGACTCGGCGGAGAACTACCAGTAGCATCTACACTTGTTTCTGAGAGTGTAGAGGCGAAGGAACGTGGAAGAGTAGTCGTATTGTTGGAAAGTTTTTGGGCAGCAGGTTGGCTAATTGCAGCACTCATATCTTATTTTGTCATACCTACATGGGGATGGCGAGTAGCTTTATTATTAACAGCCATTCCTGCTGTGTACGCTATTTACCTTCGTTGGCATTTGCCAGATTCACCGCAATTTACTGCAAAGGCTGAATCTAAAAAGCGCAGTGTCTTTCTCAATATGCGGGAAGTATGGTCGAAAAAATATGCACGTTCGACATTAATGTTATGGGTGCTTTGGTTCACTGTTGTATTCTCGTATTACGGAATGTTCTTATGGTTGCCGAGCGTAATGGTAGGAAAAGGTTTTGATATGATTACTAGCTTTAAGTATGTACTGATTATGACGTTAGCACAGTTGCCAGGATACTTTACAGCTGCATGGTTTATCGAAAAGTTTGGACGGAAATTTGTACTTGTTTCCTATTTAATTGGAACGGCTGTAAGTGCTTTCATTTTTGGTAATGCAGAAACGATGGCAGTGCTTTTAATATCGGGTATGTTTTTATCTTTCTTTAACTTAGGTGCATGGGGCGCACTATACGCTTACACACCGGAACAGTATCCAGCAGTTATTCGCGGTACAGGTGCAGGCATGGCAGCAGCGGTTGGAAGAATTGGCGGTATTTTTGGGCCGTTATTAGTAGGATCCTTATTAACAGCAGGCTATGATATCGGCTTTATTTTTGCGATTTTCTGTGGTGCAATAATTATCGGGGTCATTGGCGTTATATTTTTAGGGACAGAAACAAAACAAATTGAATTAGAGTAAAAAAGAAAGTCTTGGATTCTAACTGAATCCAAGACTTTTTCAAATGCTCATCATTTAAAAAATAAAATAAGAGTTTATTTTTATACAAATTTTTCTGAAATATGTTAAAATTTCGAATTGAATATTGTATACAATTATATTATCAAGTTAATAAAAATATTTTCAATGTTGCGAATACATAAATTATATGTCAATTTATTACGAACTACCACATTAGTGTATTAATGTGTTAAAGATTTTTCTGAAAAGTCATTGTATTCAAATTGTAATCGTGATACTGTATTTTTAATCGAATTTAGAATCAGTAGGGAATAATCTCCATTCGTGATAATTTCTTTGAAAGAAAGGTTGTTAGGAATGAGTATAAAAGAAGATATAAAGAAAAGGTATGTAAGGCTGTCAAAAGGACAACGTAAAGTCGCGCAATTTGTTATGAGTAATCCAGCGGTTGTGATTGCCAATGGGGCGGCTGAAGTGGGTAGACAAGCGAATGTAAGTGAATCAACCGTTATTCGTTTTTGTTATGCAATGGATTTGTCAGGTTATGTCGAGTTGCAGGAGGAATTAAGAAGTTATTTAAACTCTCAAAATGAGGGAACGCCTCTTCAATCCACATATATGACGAGCAAGCAGAGGACTTCCAGCTTTGGTAAGGTAATGCAACGCGACATGCAAAACATTCAAGATACAATACATCTAATTAACGATAATATGCTTCAGAAAAGCTCCAAATGGATGCATGAAGCAGATACTATTTATATTTTAGGTGCACGCCAAGATGCTTCCGTTGCAAATTGGTTATCGTATACGTTGAAAACTTTACGAACAAATATAAAGCAGTTGCGTACAGATTCCGATGATCTTGTTCAACAAATAAATAGTATGAGCGAACGTACTACGTTAATCGTCTTTTCATGTGATAAACAATCCAATGATGTAAAAACAATTGTTGAAATTGCTAAAATGAAAAAGGTGAAAATCATTGCTATTACAGGTTCGGCGTTGTCTCCAATAAGGGATTATGCAAGTGCTTTGTTTGCATTAGGCTTGAAAAATCAATCTTCTTTGGACATTGTGCCTGTACTGTTTTCTTTTATGCATGCATTGATTGAGGAAATGATAAGCCAAGATAAAGAGCGGTATGAGCAATATCAACAATCGTATGAACAAGTAGAAAATAATTTATTGTTTTTAGATATTGCAAGAGAGAAGCAAGTATTTTAATAAAATACAGCGTATAGATTGGGGTACAACTGCTAATCTATACGTTTTTTGCGCTAGGTGATTTCGAATTAGAAGTAAAAAAAGATGTCCAAATAAGGCATTAGACATCCTTGGGAAATAATTTATAAAATTTTGCTAAAGCTATATTCGGCCTTAAAGGTATCTTTTAGTTTAATAGCATTGGCGCGGGTTCCTTCTTGCTGAAACCCATGTTTTTTAAATAACTGTAACGCAGCATCATTATGCTCCATAACGGATAATTCTAAGCGGGAAATATCTCTTTTGCTAGCCCAGTCTTCCACTGCATTCATAAGTGCTGAACCGATACCTTTTCGTTGGTGTTCTTTCTTTACGGCCATGTGAATTGATGCAACGTGTTTAGCTTTAGAATGCTTATAACCATGGATAACAGCATAGCCCGCAAATGTGCCATTTAAAATGCAAAGTAAAATCGTGCGGTTTTTTAATTGCTTCCAATAAGTTAGGTCTTTTCTTAGCTGCTGTACGGTTAGCTCTAACTCATTTTCTACATTATACAAAAAGTCAGTTTGCTGAAGGATTTCTTCTTGTAAAAGAATAAATGCTCTAGCATCTGTTGCTTCAATCGCTCGGATTATGTACGCAGAAGTATTTTCGTTATTTTCAGAAATATTGTCCGAAGGTATTTTCTCTTGTGTGCGAGAGAAAGTGACACTCGTGCCCAATTTGACATCAATGACATAATAACCTGCATTTGTCCAAGATAAAAAGTGCGTAAGAGGGGGCTTTGTTTTTTTCCACCAGCTCTTATTCAAGTATGCAGCATTGGGTAAAGCTTGTCCCATAATGTTTTCTAATGCGCTAAAGGATAATGTAATCTCATTTTGCGAAGCTACGTCAAAATAGCTTGCTAAAGGAATATACTTTTTTTCCATCTTCTTTGTCATCATAATCCCCATTCCTGTAATTCCTAAAAAATTTTGACTACATGATAATAGCATAAAATTATCGTTTCTTGTATAAAAATCACAACTATATATCTATCTAAAATAAGGAAATTTATACGTAACATAGAAAAAGTAAAATACTCCATGGTAAAAAATAGATAAACTATAAAATGAAGGGGAATGCTTTTATTATAGTACAGCGCAGCGTGAATGAACAAGAAGATAGTTAACGAAAATGCAGGATGATGAAAGTTATACTTTATATCATGTTCTGTCATAAATTATGTTAAAATAAATGAAAATGTAGAAGCCATTTAGGAGGAAAAGTATTAATGAGTAAAGTTTTAGTTTTCGGACATAAAAATCCAGATACAGATACGATTACATCTGCAATTGTATATGCATATTTAAAACAACAAATTGGAGTAGATACTGAAGCAGTACGTCTTGGTGAAGTAAATAACGAAACAAAATATGCCCTAGAGAAATTTGGCTTTGAGGCACCTCGTTTAATTACTTCCGTAGTAGGGGAAGCGGAAAAAGTTATTCTTGTAGACCATAATGAATTCCAACAATCGGCTGATGGAATTGAAGAAGTACAAGTTACAGAGGTAATTGACCACCACCGTATTGCAAATTTCCAAACAGCAGACCCATTGTATTATCGTGCAGAGCCAGTTGGTTGTACGGCAACTATTTTAAATAAAATTTTTAAAGAAAATGATGTTGAAGTACCATCAAATATTGCTGGTTTAATGTTATCTGCTATTATTTCTGATACATTATTATTCAAATCGCCCACTTGTACAGAACAGGATGTAAAAGCTGCACAAGAGCTAGCAACAATCGCAGGAGTTGACGCTGCTGACTATGGGTTAGCAATGTTGAAAGCAGGCGCTGATCTTTCAGATAAATCATTAGAAGATCTTTTATCATTAGATGCTAAAGAGTTCCAATTCGGTGAATATAAATCAGTAGTGGCTCAAGTAAATGCTGTCGATATTAATGACGTACTTGGTAGACAAGAGGAATTAGAAATTCTTTTAAACAAAAATGTTGCTGAAAATGGCTTAGACTTATTCTTCTTTGTCGTAACAGATATTTTAAACAATGATTCAACAGCTGTTGCAATTGGACAAGTTGCAGAAGCTGCAGCAAAAGCATTTGGTGCTGAGCTTACAAACAGTCGTGTTGTATTACCAGGTGTTGTTTCTCGTAAAAAGCAAATCGTACCTGTGTTAACTGAAGCATTAAAATAAGATAGGGGATGACCCTAACTTAAGAATGAGGTTGGGGCAAAACTTTAAATTTAAAAAAATATGGACAAAATTTTTTGTGAATTTTCATGAAGTACGTAAAAGTTAAAATAGAGTACTAGTTGATGTTAGTGGCCATCAACAGCAATGCAAAAAAGTGTTAGATTGACTGTAGTTAATCTAACACTTTTTCTGTTGTCCCAGCCTTCTGCAGTCTGAACTAGCATGCTGGAGGTAATGCTTTTAGTACGTTGTTCTTGGGTTATCCTTTTTAGTCAAGCTTCAGTGGTTGTACTGCTGGTCCCTCGAGCACTTCACCTTGGGAATTAAAACGAGAGCCGTGACATGGGCAATCCCACGTTTCGTCGGCTTCATTCCATTTAGTTTTACAGCCTAAATGTGTACAAGTTGGCGCGTTTCCATTTTTAATATGGCCTGAGACAAATTCCTTTGCCACGAAGCCTCCAACCTTAAGCATTTGCATAAATTGTGCACCAAATTTCGTGCGTGCTGGCGAATAGAGTGCACTTGCATCGTTGTCATTTGTAGTCCCGGTAATAAGTGATGACAGTAAATCCCCAGCAACGAACGAATTAGAAATCCCCCATTTACGATACCCTGTTGCTATAAAGACATTAGGTAAGGATTTTGTAATTCTACCGACATAAGGTACCATGTCTGGTGTTTCAATATCCTGTGCCGACCATCTATAAAGTGGCTCCTGCCCAAAATGCGCTTTCATTTCATTTTGAATGGCGTCATAATAGGGCTCGGTTTTTGCCGTTTCACCGGCTATATGATTAGCCCCACCGAGAAGTAAGTAATGTTCATCATTTATTGTTGTCGTACGAATAGAACGGGAAGGGAAATCAACCGATAAGTATTGTCCTTGGAACGTCTCAGTTATTTTACTAGCGACCATATAAGAGCGATTATTCGAAAGCTTTAAAAGTTGTAGCCCTTTGAAGGCTTCAATTGGATAATGTGTGCACAAAATTAACTTGTTATATTGCACCGATATATTTTTTTCGGTATGTAAGTTATTTTGCGCAATTTGCAGTTGCTGAACACGGGTATTCGCATATAGTTTTGCACCCATTGATAACGCCTCTTTAATAAGAAAATTGCTAACCATTACGGGATTTATTTGCGCCTGTTGTGATATACTGAGCGCTTTCGTAACGGGGAATGGGAGCTCTGTGTCAGAGGTGATCTTAGATTTTATATTTAATACTTTATAGGCGTTCCACTCTTTTAATAATTGCGAGTAGCCTTCTTTTGTTTGACAATAAAGTAATGAATCCACTTGCTGAATGGACTCTTTAGGTAGTAACTGTAATGCTTTCTCTATAGCAAGCTGATTCAATTGATAGTATAGCCGAGCATCATCTACAGAAAGCTTTTCGATAAGATTCGCATAAACTAAGCCATGCTGGGCAGTTAATTTTCCTGTTGAATGACCAGTCGTACCATGACTAAGCTTAGCATTTGCCTCAAGCAGTACAACATCAACACCTGCTTTTGCTAAAACATAGGCAGTATATAGTCCAGTCAACCCCCCTCCAATAATACAAACATCACATTTAGTTGAAGCCGTCAAAGATGGCAAGGAATCAGAGTCGGTCGTTGCTAGCCAAAGAGATTGTGTCATAGATAACCCTCACAGTGTTTTTATGCTTAGTATGGTGATTGGTTTGAAAATTTATGCAATGAAGCATAAAAATTGCTTCAAGAGAACTGGTGTCGTTACAATGTAGCAAAAGGAGCGTGTTTAATAAATGAAAATTGAAATTTGGTCAGATTATGTTTGTCCATTTTGCTATATTGGCAAAAAGCAATTAGAGAAGGCTATTCAGGATACAGGCTTTGAGGGACAGGTGGAACTTGTTTATAAAAGCTATCAGCTTGATCCAACAACACCAGAAGATACGAATGAGTCAGTCTATGAATCTTTGGCAAAAAAATATAGTATGACATTAGAAAAAGCGAAAGAAATGACGCAAGGTGTGACTGCGCGCGCAAAAGAAGTCGGTTTAAACTATAACTTCGATAAAATGAAGACAGAAAATACATTAAAAGCACATCGACTTGTGAAATGGGCTGAACAACAACAAGGGGACGCTACAGCACTTGTTGAGGCACTGTTACACGGCCATTTCATAGAAGCAAAGCGCATTAGTCATGATGATGTGTTGGTGAGCATAGCAGAAAAAGTAGGCATGAACCGTGATGATGTTCTAAAGGTTCTAGCTAGCAATGAGTTTAAAGCTGATGTAGAAGCAGATATACAAGAAGGGCTTCAACTTGGTGTGAAAGGCGTTCCGTTTTTTGTGCTAAATCGTAAATACGGTATTTCAGGAGCACAACCTCAAGAGGTGTTTGAAAATACATTACGCAAAGTAGCAGAGGAAGAAGGTTTGCAACCTGCTTTAAAAATGGAAGGCTCTGGTGATGCAGGTGTATGTACAGATGAGAGCTGTGAATTTTAATTTAATTTAATACAGCAGGACTTAAGCCCCGGCTGCTGTCTCAAGTTTTTAGAGGAGTTTTTCAAGCAGGCTCGAAAAAAATCTGGACGTCATTACGTTGCAACGGTTTGGGGCTCATACTAAAATTATTCAGTCAAAAGTCTTAGGTTAGGAACATTGACTTTTTATCCTGATTTTTTTATTATAAGTATATATCTTGAATTCGAGATATTAAACTAAGATATTTAAGGGAGATTTATATAATGAACGTATTAGTAGTAAAAGCTAACAACCGTCCAGACGGAATTTCAACAAAAATGTATGACACTTTCATGGAAAGCGTACAAGATGTAAACGTAACAACATTCGATGTGTATGCTGAAGATATGCCATACTTCGGTCAAGATCTTTTCAACGCATTTGGTAAAGTTCAAAGCGGTGAAGAATTATCTGATATCGAATCACGTCTTTTAGCTGCAAAACAAAAAGCTATGGATGCTTTAACTGCAGCAGATGTTGTTGTATTTGCTTTCCCATTATGGAACTTAACAATCCCAGCTACATTACAAACTTTCATTGACTATGTTTACCAAGCTGGTTTTACTTTTAAATATGATGAAAACGGTCAATTAGTTAGCTTAATGACTGATAAAAAAGCTGTCATCCTAAATGCTCGTGGTGGTTATTATTCAGCACCAGAAGCTCAACCTATGGAAATGTCAGTAAACTACATTAAAAACGTAGTTGGTGGCGTATTCGGTATGGAAATTATCAATGAAGTTATCATTGAAGGTCATAATGCTACACCAGATAAAGCACAAGAAATTATTGCAAACGGTCTAGAAGCTGTTAAAGAAGTAGCAAAATCTCTACAAGCTGTAAAAGCATAAATAACTTTTTTTTACTAAAAGTCCTCTCATTATTGAGAGGATTTTTTTTATTGTTTTTATAGAGGTATGGTAGAGGTATAAAGGTCTGACATATTGGTATTGTGCATTTATTAAACATTTACATAAAATAACATACTATAAATAACGATAATTAAGAAATGATAATAATATATGATTTACTTAAAAAGTGTTCTGCTATTAGTTAAAAAGTACATACAATTAGGACTAAGTATTCAGTTAAATTGATGATTAGTATAATATAATAGAAAACGAAGGAAAATATTATATTTATAGGGAGGTAATTGCTTGAATAAGAAAATAATAACTAAAATGTTAGCCGCGTTACTTGTTCTATTTGCTGTATTACCATTTGGCTTTTCAGCGAATGCTGCATCTAATGATGTAACACGTGGAGATTACGTGAAGGAACTAGTAGAAAGCTTGAATGTCGAGCTTGGTGACGGGTCTTCACTTGGTTTTACGGATGTCCCTAAGGATTTAGCACCTTATGTGGAAAAAGCGGTAGAACTAAAGTTAATTAAAGGTAAAACAGCAACTTTATTTGGCCCAAATGATAAATTAACTCGCCAACAGGCATTTGTTATTTCGGCCCGTGGATTAGTAACAAACAATGCTTCACTTAGTGAATTAGACAAATTCAAAGATGCTGATCAAGTTGCTGAGACACATAAGCAAGATTTAGCAAATGCTGTAGCAGCGAATATTTTACAAGGATACGAAGATAATACAATTCGTCCGCGTGACTATGTGACAGCAGATCAAATGCAAAGTATTGTTGAACGTTTTGTAGCTGAATACAAAGTACCTACATCTGCGACAACAGTAGATCTTCAAATTTTAGGTACTACTGATATTCATACTAACTTAGCAAACTATAACTACTATTTAGATGCAGAATCTGCTGATGTTGGACTAGCAAACACTGCGTCACTTATTGAGCAAGCACGTACAGAAAACCCTAATACATTATTATTTGATAATGGAGATTTGATTCAAGGAACACCACTAGGTTCTTATAAAGCGTTAGAAAATGTGTTAAAACCAGGTGAAACTCATCCAGCGATTGCTGCTCTAAATGCACTGAAATATGATGGCGGCACTTTAGGAAATCATGAATTCAACTATGGTTTAGAATTTTTAACAGAAGTACTAAATGATGCGCAATATCCAGTCGTGAATGCGAACACTTACGATGCAAAAACAAAAGAACATATGTATACACCATTTGTAATTATCGATAAAGAGGTTGTGGACAATACAGGAAAAAAACATACACTAAAAGTGGGTGTAACAGGTATTGTACCAACTAAAATTGTTGAATGGGATGCTATTCATTTAGAAGGTAAAGTTGAAATGCAGGAGCCTGTAGAGGCAATTAAAGAAGTTGTACCGGAAATGCAAAAAGCAGGTGCAGATGTTATCGTTGTACTTTCTCATTCTGGTATCGGTGAAGATACGAATGTAAAAGGCGCTGAAAATGTTGGATACCAAATTTCGGAAATAGAAGGTATTGATGCTTTAATTACAGGTCACTCGCATTTAACATTCCCAGGTGACTATAAAGACCTTAAAAATGTTGATCAAGAAAAAGGTACAATTAATGGAGTTCCAACAGTTATGGCAGGTAGCTATGGTAGCCACCTTGGTGTAATTGATTTGAAATTACAACAACAAGGTTCTGAATGGGTTGTTGTAAATGGACAAGGTTCAATCCGTTCTATTAAACAAGAAGGATTACAACCATCGCAAACAGTGTTAAACGCTATTAAAGAAGCACATGAAGGTACATTAACGTATATTCGCCAAGCTGTTGGTGAAACGACTGCACCTATTCACAGCTACTTCTCAATGGTTCAAGATGATCCATCTATTCAAATCGTAACACAAGCTCAAAAATGGTTTATTGAAAAGGAACTAAAAGGGACTGCTGATGAAAACACACCAATACTTTCTGCTGGTGCTCCTTTCAAAGCGGGCTCTCGTAACAACCCTGCGGACTTCACAAACATTCCTGTAGGTCCACTTGCTATTAAAAATATGGCGGACATCTATCATTACGATAATACTGTCGCAACGATAAAAGTTACAGGTGCACAAGCTATCGAATGGTTAGAGATGGCTGCTGGTATTTTCGCAACAATCGATCCGACGAAAACCGAGGAACAAAATATTATTGATGCTGAAGCACGTTCTTACAACTTTGATGTTTTAGATGGCTTAACATATCAAATTGATGTAACATCTCCGGCAAAATATGATCGTCGTGGTATTCTTGTCGATGAAAAAGCGAACCGTATTAAAAATGTACAATACAATGGTAAGCCAATTGATCTAGAGCAAGAATTCATTATCATAACAAATAATTACCGTGTTGGTGGTTCTTATGGAGCAACCTTTAAAAATGCGGAAGGCACAAATGTAACAAACTATGCTTATGAAAATCGTCAAGCGGTAGTTGACTACATTATGGCAAACAAAACAATTAATCCTGCTGCGGATAACAACTGGTCATTTGTACCGTTCCCAGCTAATACAAAGATTATTTACCATTCTGCTAAGGATGCACAAAAAGTCATCCCAGCAGGTAGCAATATCGAGTATCTTGGTGATACAGAAGGCGGCTTCGGTAAATATTTAATTAAATAATGCAGTATATAAAAAAGGAGAGCACGATTAGTCATCGTAGCTCTCCTTTTTATGACGTACAAAAGCTTTGTAACACAAGCAATTATTCCAGAAATTACAAACCGTTTTTCTTTTATAAATTAACGAACGTAAAAAATCATTGCATCATCATTGAAATCTACAACTACTAACTGATCGTTTTCGAATGTATACGGAATTTGCTTTTCCTTTAAATTATTCAGTAGCCTTTGTAGTTCTTCATGTGAAGAAAGGGCGAATGTATAGCTGAGTAAACCCGTAGTTTGTTTTGGTGGAACGGGAGCACCTACCCCTTGCCATATATTTACCGCGATATGATGGTGATAACCACCAGCAGAAATGAAGAGTGCGCTATCGTGGAAGTTAGTCATAATATCAAAACCGAGTGCATCTATATAGAAGTAAGTTGTTGCTTCATTTATAACGCTCACATTTAAATGGATGTGACCTAATACTGTTCCTTTAGGGAAACCTCCCCAAGGGCGCTGACGGTCATATAATGCCATCACGCTTTCTATATCCACTGCCTCTGTACCAGTTACAAGCCCACCATGTCCATCGCTAATCCATTCAGTACGAGGGCGATCATGATAGATTTCTATACCGTTACCTTCAGGATCGTTTAAGTAAAAGGCTTCTGAATAAATATGATCACCAGCCCCTGTTATAGATACGCCTGTGTTTAATAAATTGCCAATCACATATGCTAAATCCTCTCGAGAAGGAACTAAAATAGCAAAGTGGAATAAACCAGTCGTACGAGGTGGACGAATCGCTACACCTTTTTCTGTTGATAATACTAAAATGGGCTTCGTATTGCCTGGGATTGAAAATGTCACTTGGGATGTTGTTTGGTTGAGGACTTGAAGTCCAAGCTTTTTATAAAAACTAGTCATGGTTTCTAGTGACTGTACGAGTAAATGTAAATGCTCAAGCTCTAAATTTGCATCAATTTTAAATGTCATAGCTAATAAACCCTCCAAATATACAAGTTACTTTTTGTAATTAAATATAAAATAGTAAACACATTACGTCAAGTAAATAAGTTACTTTAAATTTACTTTTACTAAATTAATCGTTACAATAGAATACATAAGAGGTGAAAAATATGAATGAGACAACTTTATGTCCTCGTTTAGCTAAGGCAATGGATTTAATCGGAAAACGCTGGACTGGGCTAATTTTATATCAATTATTAGACGGATCGCAGCGTTTCAATGAAATTGAATCAGCATTGCCTGTAAGTGGCCGTTTATTATCTGAACGTTTAAAGGAACTTGAAAAAGAGGGGCTTGTTGAGCGCAAAGTATTTTCAGAGGTGCCTGTGCGTGTAGAATATTCTTTAACGGATAAAGGTCGAGCATTAGAAGGTGCTATTCGTAATATTGAATCATGGGCAACTAACTGGCTCTAGTATTCGAAACTATTATTTGTGATAATTCAGCGGTTAATAATGTCAGTGTGAAAGCGCGATATAGTTTAAACTTCATCAAGTGAAAGCCATTTTACTGAGATGATTAGTTGAACAAATCGGGCAGTTATAAAGTCCCGGATGTTCTGAAAAATACAGAGTATAACTGAAAAGGACAATAAACTGCCCGTTAAAGCGCGAAAAATACCCTTCATTTTACTTGTCAAATCGAGGTTCTAAATCCATACTAGTGTAGAGTAAGAAGGACGTTAGAAAGGAATTAGCTCTCATGACAAAAGAACAATGGGCTGCGGATTTAGCACAAAACATAAATCCGGCCAATATTAAGTTAGATGAATTATTACAGCAATATACAATGACAAAATTAGGTGGTAAAGCGGATGTTTTTGTTCTTCCTGAAACAGAGGAAGAAGCAATTGCCGTTATTCGCTATGCACATTTAAATAATATTCCATTATTAATGTTAGGAAATGGATCTAACATGGTTGTCCGAGATGGAGGCATGCGTGGGATTGTTGTGACATTCGCACACTTAGATGAAATTCATATTAATGGCGAGCATGTCTATGCACAAAGTGGCGCACTCATTAAAGATGTATCAAAGCTTGCAGCTGCTGCATCTCTTACAGGTTTTGAATTTGCGTGTGGTATCCCTGGCTCTATTGGTGGAGCGATGGCAATGAATGCTGGTGCTTATGGTGGCGAAATAAAAGATATTATTATTTCTTCGAAAGTTTTAACAAAAGAAGGGGAAATTTTAATTTTATCAAAAGAAGAGCTAGAATTAGGTTACCGTCAAAGTAGTATAGCCAAAAAGGGTTATTATGTACTGTCTTCTGAGTTTCAATTAGCTCCAGGAGTACAGGCAGAAATTGATGCAAAAATTGCTGATTTAACGTTTCAACGTGAATCAAAGCAACCACTAGAGTATCCTTCAGCTGGTAGCGTTTTTAAACGCCCGCCAGGACACTTTGCAGGCAAGCTTATTCAGGATAGCGGCCTACAAGGAAAAGGGGTAGGTGGAGCGGAAGTTTCTACAAAACATGCTGGTTTTATTGTCAATAAAGGAAATGCTACGGCGACTGACTATATTGCAACTATTAAAATGGTACAACGAGTTGTGAAAGAAAAGTATGATATTGATTTGGAAACAGAAGTGAAAATAGTCGGTGACGACCTATAAAAACAATGCCGCTCTTCGCTTTGGCGAAGGGCGTTTTTTTGAGGAGTGGGAATGAATGAAATTTATTTCATGGAATGTGAATGGTATACGAGCTTGTTTGGGGAAAGGTTTTTTAGATTTTTTTAATAGTGTAAATGCAGATTTCTTTTGTATTCAGGAATCAAAATGCCAATCAGGGCAAGTTGAGCTTGCATTACAAGGGTATGAGCAATATTGGAATTACGCTCAGAAGAAAGGCTATTCAGGTACAGCAATTTTTACAAAGCATACCCCTCTTTCTGTGCACTACGGTGTGGGTGAGGATGAGTCGCAGGATGAAGGAAGAATTATTACATTAGAATATGGAAACTTTTATTTGGTCAATGTTTATACGCCAAATGCGCAACGGGATTTAGCAAGATTACCTTTTCGATTAGACTGGGAGGATCGATTAGCGTTGTATTTAAAAGAACTTGATGCTAAAAAACCAGTCATTTATTGTGGAGATTTGAATGTTGCACATGCTGATATTGATTTAAAAAATGCAAAATCAAATATTGGTAATTCAGGTTTTACATATGAAGAACGAGCTAAAATGACAGATTTATTAGCAAGTGGGTTTGTGGATTCTTTCCGCTACAAGCATCCAGATGTGACCGATCATTATACGTGGTGGTCTTATATGAATAAAGTTCGTGAACGAAATATTGGATGGCGCATTGATTATTTTATTGTGTCTGAGCGTTTAAAGGAACAAATTGATGTAGCTACAATACATCCACATATAATGGGCAGTGATCATTGCCCAATTGAACTTCGACTGAATGTGTAGCCTTTTTTTGAATTGTTTGAGTGCCTGGCACTTTTGTTGAACCGTATTATCCATTAGGAAATACGGTTTTTTGTGTGTATAAAAAATTGCTTAAATCGATGTAGAAAAAAAGTGCGTAATACAGCAAAATTCGATAAAATTTGAGGTTATTCTGAGTATAGAAAAGGATTTGAGAAGACAAATAAAGAATATATTGCTTATAGAGGGGGTTGTAAGGTGAGAAAGTTTAAGTGGAAAAAGTGGTTATTGGCAATCGCTGGTGTGTTGGCGGTAGTCGCAATAACATCTGTTATTGTCTTTACATGGTTTATGAATAAATCAAAACCGATTATTGATGGAGAGCTCGCTGTTAGCATGCTCGATCAAGATGTGACTGTGACGAGGGATGACAAAGGGGTTCCTCATATCTTTGCCGAGACAGATGCGGATTTGTATCGCGCACAAGGCTATGTACAGGCGCAGGATCGTCTGTTTCAAATGGATTTAGCACGTAGACAGGCTAGTGGCCGCCTGTCAGAAATCATTGGCGAGGCGACGATTGAGACAGATAAGCATTTTCGTACATTTAGTCTTCGTAATGCTGCTGAAAAATCATTAGCAGCGTATGATCCAGCTAGCAAGCAAGTTCTTGAATGGTTTGCAGAGGGAGTAAACGCCTTTATGGAAGAGGCAAAGAGTACGAATACGTTAAGCTATGAATTTGCGTTACTAGGTTACGAGCCAGAAGAATGGACTGTTGTAGACTCTTTAACAATCGGAAAATATATGGCCTATGATTTAGGTGGAAATTGGAATACGCTTGCCTTCCGCCATTGGGCTTTACAAAACTTTGATGAAGAAAAGGCAAAGGAATTATTTATTACGTATCCTGAAAATGCATCATCGATTATCGAGGCAAATAAAGAAAATCCAGTGTCTGTGGTAGGGCAGTTTAATGCTGAGTTATTGCCCAATGAATTTAATGGCAGTAATAACTGGGTTGTATCTGGCGATAAAACAAAGTCAGGAAAGCCAATTTTAGCTGATGACCCTCACTTAGGGTTAAGTACACCATCTATTTGGTATCAAATGCATTTACAATCACCAGATCAAAATGTAAGTGGTGTAATATTTGCGGGAATTCCAGGCATTATTTTAGGTCATAACGAAGAAATTGCATGGGGGGTAACGAATGTAGGCCCTGATGTACAGGATTTATATATTGAAATTCCGAATCCAGATAATCCAACACAATTCCGTTATGACGGTGAGTGGGAACAAGCAGAGGTACGTGACGAGTCAATAAAGGTAAAGGATGGAGAAACGGTAGACTTTGAAGTAATTGTTACACGCCATGGGCCAATTATGACAGATTTAGTGTTTAAGGAAACTGAGCCCTCAGCCCAATTTTCAATGCAGTGGACAGCACTTCAACCAACTGCTGAATTACGAGCAGTGCTTGGTTTTAATAAGTCGAAATCTTGGAATGAGTTTGAGAAGGCTTTAGAAGATTTTAAAGCCCCCGCACAAAACTTTGTTTTTGCATCTAAGGATGGCACGATAGCTTATAAAGCTAACGGCCAAATTCCACTGCGAAAGCAAGGGGATGGACAATTACCAGTACCTGGTGACTCAAGTGATTATGGCTGGGAAGGCTTTATTCCTTGGGATGAGTTACCGACTGTTGTCAATCCAGAAGAAGGATTTATTGCAACAGCAAATAATGAGGTTATTGGCGACGAATATCCATATCATATTACAGATTTTTGGGCGCAGCCTTACCGCTTTGAACGGATTAAGGAAGTGCTAGAAGCGAATGATTCAATAACAGTTGAGGATATGATGAATCTGCAAATGGATCAGCATAATCTATATGCACGTGAATTTTTACCGGATTTATTATCGTCTATTAAAAAGATGGATAACGATGGGAAGTATACGGAAGTCATTACATTGTTAGAGGACTGGAACATGGTGGATGCCAAAGATTTAGGAGCTCCATTAGTGTTCCATACGTTAATGGTGCAATTACAAGAAGTATTGTTTAAAGAACAGATGCCAGAAGATATGTATAAAATGATGTACGGTAAATTTAATATTACTGATCAGCTTCTACGTAAAGCATATGCAGGCGAGAGAAGTATTTGGATGGAAGAGCAAGGTGGTGTAGATGCCACAGTATTTGAGGCGTTAGAGCGCACTGTTACACAAATTGAAAATCAGTTCGGGAAAAATGTATCGAAATGGCAATGGGGTGACTTCCACCAACTAACGTTTGATCATACATTAGGCAGTGCTTCGCCGATACTTGCTGCATACTTTAATGCTAAGAAAGTTCCGGTTGGTGGCTCGAAGGTGACGGTGCAGGCAGCCGATAATGATTTAGCGGGCAACGTTAATCACGGTGCATCATGGCGTTTTGTTGCTGATGTAAGTGATTTAAGCTCTGCTTACCATATTGTAGGACCTGGCCAAAGCGGTCATGTGAAATCGGATTGGTATCAAGATCAAGTAATAGACTGGGCAAATGGTAATTATCACGAAACGTTTGTTAAAAAGGATGAAATTAAAGGTAAAACTGTATTATTAAAATCTCAATAATAGAATCGATCAGCGCATGTTTTTATGCGCTGATTTTTTGTTGAGCGGAAGGTGCCAGGCACACAAACAATTTACCATGTTAATCAATCTTGTGATTATCGGCGTAAAAATCCACGTAGACTCCTGCGGGAACGCACGTAGCGTAAGACGCAACAATCCGCGCGTTAGCGAGGGTTGCAGCTTACGTCGTGCCCGCGGAAAGCGAAGTGGATTTTTACGATTGTAAAGTGCCAGGCACGCAAACAATTTAATTTGCTTTCGTGATAGTAATCATATACATTCAAATGTCTGTTTGAATATGATGGAATATTATGCTATATTAAAAACAATCAAACGAATATTTGAATGAGGTGAGGAAATGACGAAAGAAGTATGTGAAGTGACGCATATTAATGAACAAGCGGTCACAAAGGTACAGCAGCAAATGCCAGACTTATCAGGTGTAGCCAAATTTTTAAAGGCATTATCTGATGAAACAAGACTCAAAATAGCGTATGCCTTAACGGTAGAGGATGAATTGTGTGTTTGTGATGTTGCGACAATAATAGGTTCATCTGTAGCGACAGCATCACATCATTTACGATATTTAAAAGAACATAGTTTAGCGAAATCGCATCGTAAGGGGAAGCAAATGTATTACGCTTTAGCCGACGAGCATGTATACCAAATTGTAACGATTGCCTATGAACATGCGAAAGAAGGGATTGCCAATGGCAGTGATACCAAGTAAGCAAGAGTATCGTCTACAAAACTTATCCTGTGCTAGCTGTGCAGCTAAATTCGAAAAAAATGTAAAAGCTCTTCCTGACGTTCAAGATGCACAAGTGAACTTTGGAGCTTCTAAAATAATGATTGTAGGAGCAGTTAGTGTTGATCAAATTGAAGCAGCAGGGGCATTTGATGGCATTAAAGTTTCACAATCTGCGACAAAAGCAAGTGAAGAAACAATTCCTTTTTATAAGAAAGTGGAGAACATATTAGCTAGTGTCTCACTGCTATTCGTTGTAGTTGGCTATCTATTATCTTCTGTTCGTGGAGAAGAAGATTTGTTGACGATTGCTATGTTTATTATTGCGATTATTGTTGGAGGCGTAAAGATTTTTAAAACAGGCTTCCGCAATCTTGCGCGACTAGAATTTGATATGAAAACGCTTATGACCATTGCAATAATTGGCGCTGCAATAATTGGTGAGTGGGAAGAAGCGGCCGTTGTTGTCTTTTTATTCGCAGTGAGTGAGGCACTTGAAGCATATTCAATGGATAAGGCGCGTCAATCAATTCGTCAGCTAATGGATATTGCTCCGCCAACTGCCACTATTAAACGAGCGCATGGTGAGCACTTCCACGAGATGGAATTGGCAACAGAACAAATTGAAATTGGCGATATTTTAATGGTGAAGCCTGGTCAAAAAATTGCAATGGATGGCATTGTAATCGCGGGGTTATCTGCAGTTAATCAGGCAGCCATTACAGGTGAATCAATTCCTGTCAATAAATCAGTCGGTGACGAGGTATTTGCAGGAACGTTGAATGAAGAAGGCGCATTAGAGGTACGTGTAACGAAACGTGTAGAGGATACAACGATTGCGAAGATTATTCATTTAGTGGAAGAGGCACAGGCAGAAAAGGCCCCATCACAACAATTTGTTGATCGTTTTGCTAAATACTATACACCAGCAATAATGCTTGTGGCGCTTCTTGTAGCAATCGTTCCACCTTTATTTGTAGGGGATTGGCAACACTGGATTTATCAAGGATTGGCAGTCCTTGTTGTTGGTTGCCCATGTGCGCTTGTTGTTTCCACACCAGTGGCAATCGTAACTGCTATCGGGAATGCTGCAAGACAGGGCGTTCTTATAAAAGGTGGTATCCATTTAGAGCAATTAGGTCATATAGATGCAGTTGCATTTGATAAAACAGGGACATTAACAAAAGGAACGCCTGTCGTAACAGATATTGTTACACATAAGGGATTGCTAGAGAATGATGTATTACAGCTTGTAGCAGCTGTTGAAAAGCAATCACAGCATCCATTAGCAAAAGCTATATCGAAGGCGTTACATGATAAAGAGCTGACAGAGCTTGTTCCGACAGATTTTCAATCCGTAACTGGTAAGGGTGCATATGCAACGGTAGATGGTCAGAAAGTTTACGTGGGTAGTATGAATTGGATTTTATCGTTAGCGACAGTTGATGACACGATAAAGGAACAGGTTAATAAACTTCAAAAACAGGGTAAGACTGTAGTAGCAGCTGTTAGTGATGGTCAGTTTATAGGATTAATAGCCATTGCTGATCAATTGCGTGCGGAAAGTAAGGATGTGCTAGAAAAGTTAAGTGCTTTAAAGGTGAAGCATACTGTGATGCTAACAGGAGATGCCAAATCAACTGCTGAAGCGATTGCCTCTACATTAGGTATGAGCGATGTGAGAGCAGGGTTACTTCCAGCCGAAAAACTCTCTGCTATTAAAGAATTACGTACGAAATACGGAGCTGTCGCAATGGTCGGAGATGGTGTGAATGATGCGCCAGCACTGGCTTCGGCTAATGTAGGGATTGCAATGGGTGGTGCAGGTACAGATGCCGCATTGGAGACAGCTGATATTGCATTAATGGGTGACGATTTAACAAAATTACCGTATACGATAGCTTTAAGCAGAAAAACATTACGAATTATTAAAGAAAACATTATATTTGCACTAGCTTTAAAGTTAATTGCCCTATTACTCGTTATCCCAGGGTGGTTAACATTATGGATTGCCATTTTTGCAGATATGGGTGCAACATTACTTGTTGTTTTCAATTCATTAAGGCTTATTAAGACAAGGAAATAATAGGTATAAGGATGTGCGCGATTTTTCTCTGTAGGTAAATAATCGTTCCAATATTTATTTATTATTGTTGTATAGATGCTACTAGCGATTCTTGAAAAGTGTTAAAATTCACGTTATTATTAATGAAGGAAAAATGTAACAATACATTATAAATGAGGCGAAAGTTTTATATGTCAGAACCTATTTTGGTAAATGTTACAGAGGAAATTGTGCGTGGTTTAGTAAGTTTTCTACTTCGGGGACCAGAATATCAAACATTTTGTAAATGTCAAAACTGCGAATTTGATACAGTGGCACTTGCATTAAATGCTTTGGCTAGTAAGTATGTTACATCTATGGAAGCGCGAGATGAAGCATTTAAAGCGTTGAATACTCCTGAAAATATCGAGTTGATTAACAGAGAAATTATTCATGCATTACATGTGGTAAATAAGTATCCTCGACATTAAAAAGAGCCCACTTCTATCGTGAAGTAGGCTTTTTTTATGTTTCAAAAAAGTGTTTATCTTGGATATGTATTTTCAGTTAACTTTTAAGGCAAGCTTGTAGTAAACTAGAGAGTAAGAATAGGAAAGAGAGGGAATAAGATATGCCAACACCTAGTATGGAGGACCACATCGAACAAATATATTTATTGATCGCTAATAAAGGTTATGCTCGAGTGTCTGACATTGCTGAAGCATTATCTGTTCTTCCTTCTTCTGTTACTAAGATGGTTCAAAAATTAGATAAAGACGGTTATTTAGTTTATGAAAAATATCGTGGACTTACATTGACGCCAAGAGGAGAACAACTTGGGAAACGTCTTGTGCAGCGACATGAACTGCTAGAACAATTTTTGCGAATCATTGGTGTAGATGAAGAGCGTATTTACAATGATGTAGAAGGAATTGAGCATCATTTGAGTTGGAATTCAATTGATCGTATTGCGGAACTTGTGCAAGTAATGGAAGAAAATCCAGACATCGCGAAAAAACTAGAAGCATCAAGAAAACAGCACAATCTATAAGATAACACATTCATCTTTGGCGGTTACTTCGACTGCTAAGGAGAATTTAATCTCCATGTTAGAGACGATGCTTATATGACCAATATTGGGTAAACTTGTGCTCGTTGCTTTGAAGTATAAGCATTTAGGTACGGAATTATATATTTTGCGAAATTGATGGTATGAAGGAAAGGAAGACATTATGAACGAATTAAAATCAGGTGAAGTTGTTACTTTAACAGTGTTAGAGCAACAAGCATCGAAATGGATCTTAACAAATGGGGTAGTTGAACTGCCATTAAATGCTTCTGAGGTAACAGAACCACTAGCTGTAGGGGATCGTCTTGAAGTGTTTTTATTTGCGGATCGACGTGGCGATTTAGCAGCTACTACTGCTATTCCAGCATTTGCACAGGGCGAATACGGCTGGGCTCGAGTTCTTCGTGTTGTAGAGCATGAAGGTGCTTTTGTAGATATTGGTACTTCGCGTGAAGTGCTTGTTAAAGCAGAGGATTTACCTGCTGTTAAAGAAGTATGGCCAGAACCAGGTGACCATGTATTTATGACATTACGAACAGATCGAAATGGAGATTTATTTGGTCGTTTAGTAACGGAAGAAAAGATTTTGGAGCTATTTGAAGGTGCATTTGAAGATATGCACAATAAAAATATTACAGCTCGTCCATATCGTTTATTACCTGTAGGCACATTTTTACTAGGGGTAGATCAACCATATCGTATTTTCGTGCATGAAACAGAACGCTATGAGGAACCACGTCTTGGACAAGATGTAGAGGTACGTATTATTGATATAAAAGATGATGGCTCAATGAATGGGTCTCTTTTACCTCGAAAACACGAGCGCATCACAGGAGATGCACAGCAAATTTTAAGCTACTTGCAAGATGTCGGTGGTAAAATGCCATTTAGTGATAAGTCTTCACCAGATGAAATTAAAGAAATGTTTAATATGAGTAAAGCAGCATTTAAACGTGCACTCGGTACACTTATGAAGGCTGGTAAAGTGAAACAGCAAAATGGCTGGACAGAAGAAATTTAATTTCTTTAAAATATTTATAGAAATGACGAGAACCATGCCTGAAACCTTCTCGTCATTTTTTCGTACTAATAATTGTATAATGACATACATTATACAGGCTAAATGATTTTTCTAGCGAAAGGGGTCACACAATTTGAAAAAAATATGGGGGAAAATACTAGTAGCAACGATGCTAGTATTTGGTGTGCTGGCACCAACAACGGGATTTGCAGCAGACAATACACCACCGAAAGCAATCGATGAAAAATTAGGTGTACCAATTGTCGTATATGGTGCAAACCTATCTGAAGCCGAAAAAGAATCTGTAAAAAAATCGTTAAAAGTAAATGAAGATCCTGAAGTTGAGGAAATAACAGTATCAGGGAATGACTTAGCTAAATACATTAAAGATAGTAATTCAAGCTCACGTATGTATTCTTCTGCAAAAATTACGCGTAAGGATGCTGGAAAAGGCTTAGTTATCGAAATTGTCACACCATCAAACATTACACAAGTAACTTCAGAAATGTATGCAAATGCAATGCTGACAGCGGGTATTGAGGATGCAACGGTTCAAGTAGCAGCACCAAAGCCTGTAACAGGCCACTCTGCGCTTGTAGGTATTTATAAAGCCTATGAGGTAACAACAGGCGAAACGTTAGATATAGACCGTACAGACGTTGCCAATGAAGAACTATCAGTAGCAACTAAACTAGCTGATTCTGCTGGTGTAGATGATGCAAAGGTTGCGGAATTACTAACAGAAATAAAAAAACAAATAGCTGAAGTAAAGCCGGAAACACGTGAAGATGTTGAAAAAATTGTTCAAGAGCAGCTAGATAAGCTAGAAGTAAATTTAAGCGAAAAAGATCGTCAGCTATTAGTTGACCTGATGGACAAAATTAGTAACCTAGATATTGATTTTAGTAAATGGTCCGATCAACTAAATGATATTAGTAATACATTGCAAGAGAAGTTTGGAGCATTGATGGAAGATGAAGGCTTCTGGACGAGCGTAAAAAATTTCTTTGCAAATTTAAAGGATACAATTTCAACATGGTTTAACTAAACGAAAGAGCGCTTTGCCATTAGGTAGAAGTGCTTCAGACTGTAGACAAAGTCAAAAATATTTGGCTTTGTTTACAGTCTTTTTTAATATAAACAATATGATGTTCCGTCAGTGCGTGAATACGAAACGATATCTACTATTTTTGTAAAAATGCAAATAGCTATGGTACTATGAAAAAAAGGAGTGGTGAGAAATGGAATTCCAATTACAAAATGTAACGGAAAACAAACTGGCTTTTGTTTATAAGCAGGATGGGGAACAGTTAGCGGAAATTACATGGAAACAGGAAGGTCAAGTAATGGTCATGAATCACACCTACGTTTCAGATAAGCTTCGTGGTCAAGGGGTAGCAAAAAAATTATTAGATCGTGCTGCAGATTATGCTCGTGAAAATAATTATAAAATGGTGGCTGTTTGTTCATATGTAGTCGCGGCATTTGAAAAATCGGATGCTTATAACGATGTAAAACAATAAAAAATAAAGCAATCTGCTACATAGCCTCTAGCTATAATGCGGATTGCTTTTTAGGTTGAATATAGAAATTTTTCATTGCACATATTATAAAAAAAGGACACTGTAAATAAGTACTGTTAAGAAACCTGCTCCCCCAACTAACGAAGCCATATCTACCCAATCATAAACTAAATCTAAATCTTTCATAAAAGACATCCTCCTATCGTTTGTATTATTGTATTATTTCCCTCATATTGTCAGTACTAATCATATATAAGTACAAAATAATAAAGAATTACGAAAAAATATTAGAATTATGTGATAATAACGAGTAGGAGTGTGATTGCGAATGTCTTGGAAAATACAGACGTACGATGAATTAACGACGGAAGAACTGTATAAAATTATTCAGCTACGAGTAAATGTTTTTATTGTTGAGCAACAAACATGTTATGAGGATTTGGATAACCATGATCAAAACTCTATACATATATCATATGTTGAGAATGGAAAATTATGCGCATATTCGCGTATATTGCCCCCAGGTGAAAAATTTGAAATGGCCTCAATTGGGCGAGTTATTACTAGTCAGGAGATGCGTGGGACAGGGCTAGGTAAAGAAATGATTCAATTAGCATTAGAAACAATCGAGCAGCGATGGCCAGGTTCTGAAATATTTATTCAGGCACAGGAATACTTAAAAAATTTTTATGGTTCCTTTGGCTTTCAACAAGTCTCAGAGCAGTATATTTACGATAGCTTGCCACATTTAGATATGCTATATCAAGCAAAAAAATAATGTTTAGTCCTCTCCGAATAGGGAATAGCTATAGTATAAGGCTAGTTTCTATATTATTTTTAGGAGGGATTTATTATGGCAAAGCGTAAAGGAACAGGTGTTGTGCTTGCTGGATTAGCAGGATTTGCAGCATCTTATTTAAGTAAAAAAGAAAACCGTGATAAAGCATGTGAAATGTTCAACAGTGCAAAATCCAAACTTGAATCTTTTCTGAATACATCGAATGTAAATATGGATGATAGAATTGCGGAACGTGTAACTGCTGAAGTAGCAACAGAAGCAGGGACAGCGCCTACAAAGCTAGCTTCAAACGAGATGGTTTCTGAAGGCGGAGGACATACAGGTGTTCATTTCTACAATGAAGAAATACAAGAAAAAGAAAAATAATAAAAAACCTTCTCATTTAGCTTTGAGAAGGTTTTTTAAAGTGCCAGGCACTTAAACAATTCTGAATTTAAAAATCCACGTAGACTCCTGCAAACATTACAGAACGTAAAACGCAACAAGCCGCGCTATTGTGAGGGATGCGGTTTACACTGCACCCACGGAAGCGAAGTGGGCTTTTACGAAATAGGTAGTCCAATAGTTTGCTTATAGCGAACTAAGGGGTTGCCCCTTTTTATTGGGAATAAGGGTGACACCAGCGAACGTGATTAACACAATTCCTGTGAAGATGAATCCGCTGACTACACCAAGTGATAACCATCCGAGTAATGAGGAGCCTAACACTACTCCTAATGAGAAGAAGGCATAAAAATAACCGTATGCTTTCCCACGGATTTCAACAGTCGTAGAGTCAATTAGTAGTGAATTCACAGACGGGAATAATAAACCGAAGCCAATGCCGTAACAAGCCATTGCTATATAAAGTAACGTACTCGAATCAGCCTGACTAATTAGTATTTGACTTAAGCCCATTAAAGCAATACCAAGCGATAATGTTTTAACGGGCGCTACTTTATCAAAAATGCGATTACTCGGCAAAATAAATACAAGTACAGCAACAATACCGAAAGCACTCATTAAAGTACCGCTTAAACGTGAATCAAAACCTAAAGATTGAACCTTTAAAGGTAGTAAATAGGCAATGACACCTTGTGAAAACATTAAAAAGAATGCGCCTGTGAAAGCCTTTAACGTACCTACATTATTAAAAAATACACTAATTGGGATATAGGTTTTAGAAGAAGACTTTTCTTTTTTTACTTTATTAGAGTTAAGTAAAAAGAAAGAAAGGATTCCTAACAGTAGCATAAAACTTGCAGTAATATTAAAGACAAAAGGTACACTAGTACGACTTGCTAGGATACCACTAAAAGCTGGACCGATAATGGCTGCAATTCCTACAAATGCTCCGGAAATGGCACTGCCTTTGCCCCGTTTCTCTTGCTCGGTAGCATTAGCTAAAAATGTAAAAGCAGCAGGGACAATAAAACCAGCAACTAGTCCATGAATAAAACGGACTATTAATAAGGCAAGTGGTGCTTCTACTAAGTTATATAATGTTAGCGAGAGTCCTGTTGTTAAAAGTCCGATAATTAAAATGATAAAGGGTCCCTTACGATCGGTTAAAAAACCAGAAATAATATTTCCGAACGTATTAGAAAGAGAATACATACCAACGGCAAGGCCGGTTAAAAAGGCAGATGCACCTAAAGATTCTGCATATGTACTCATTACAGGAAGCTGAGTAAATAGGTCAAAAAATGAAAAGAATATAATCAAATAGATAAACTTTTTCATAACTCCTCCACTACAAATTACGACATAGTGGGTTTATTATACCATTTTCGACAAAAAAAGAATGCCTAATAAGTGGAACTTATTAGACATTCGAGAATTGATAATATTAAGCTTTAGCAATTTCTTTTTTCATTGTTTTGTTTTTCGCAAGGTTTACGTGCCAAGAAAGAGCCTCTTCTAAAATATGAGGAGTTTGATGGTTACCTGTTGCTTCGATAGCACGGTTGTAGTAATCCCATAATTGTTCTTTGTAATCTGGGTGTGCACAGTTTTCAATAATTAAAGGTACACGTTCTTTAGGTGCTAAACCACGTAAGTCAGCAATACCTTGCTCAGTGATAATTACATCTACATCATGCTCAGTATGGTCTACGTGAGAAACCATTGGTACGATTGAAGAAATCGCTCCGCCTTTTGCATAAGATTTTGTTACGAAAATACCAAGACGCGCATTACGTGCGAAGTCTCCCGAACCACCGATACCATTCATCATACGAGTACCTGATACGTGAGTTGAGTTTACGTTACCGTAGATATCTAACTCAAGAGCAGTGTTGATTGAAATTAATCCCAATCGACGGATAAGCTCAGGGTGGTTAGAAATTTCTTGTGGACGTAAGCAAATTTTATCAGCATATTTTTCTAAATTGCCGTATACTTTTTTCTGTAATTCTTCAGTAAGTGTAATTGAAGTAGCAGCTGCGAATTTAACTTTACCAGCGTCGATTAAGTTAAATACAGCGTCTTGAAGCACTTCTGAAGCAACTACTAAATCTTCGAATTCAGAATCTGCAAAGCCATCAAGTACAGCATTTGCTACAGAACCTACGCCAGATTGTAATGGCATTAATTGTTTTGTTAAACGACCCGCTTTAATTTCATCACGGAAGAAGTCTAATAGAATGTTAGCCATTGTTTGTGTTTCTTCATCTGGTGGTACGATTAATGAAGGCGCATCTGGCTCTTCAGAAATAACAATTGCTTTAATTTTAGCTGGATCAACTTTGATACCGATTTCACCAATGCGTTGCATAGCATCTGTCATTGGAATTGCTTCACGATTACCTTGTTCTCCAGGAACGTAAATATCATGGATACCTACTAAAGCTTCAGGATGAGAAATGTTTAACTCAATAATAATATTTTCTGCGTATTGAGCAAAGATTGGTGAGTTACCTACAGAGTTTGTTGGGATAATATAACCATCTTCTGTAATAGCAACCGCTTCAAGAATTAGATATTTAATTGGCCCGATAATTCCTTGACGCACTAACTCAGCATTATGAGAAAGGTGAGCGTCTACATATAGGACATCGCCAGAGTTAATTAAGTTACGGATACCAGAGTCTCCTTGGAATGGTCCGCGTTTACGAATTGCACCAGCTTCAGCTAAGTATTTATCTACTTCTGGCCCTAATGATGCACCTGTGTATACATCAATTTTAAATTCTTCATTTTTTGCACGCTCAACTAATGCCATTGGAACTACTTTTGCATCCCCAGCACGAGTAAAACCACTCATACCAACTACATCACCGTTAGAAATAAGTGCTGCTGCTGCTTCAGCAGTAACAATTTTACTTTCAAGTTCTTTTAAACCTAGGCGTTTTTGAATATTTGCATCCATAAAAAAATCCTCCCCTAAATCATTTTGATGGAAACCGATTACAAAACTAGAAAAAACCTGTATGAATTTTCTGTTTATTCAGTTGTAGTATGACTCCAACCATTTGATTAATACTATCACCAATTTGTCACAAAAACTTTATAATTAGCATTAAATTAAGTAAACAAAGAAAAAACGAGCGGAAGGTTGATTTTTCGACAGAGAAAACGTTTTATTGTAGAGCTGAGGTTTCAAGCATTAAATAAAAAAGTACAGCAAGCTATCTTAAAGAAGAGATACTTGCTGTACTAGAGAAAATTAGAAGCCTAAAGAACGACGGAAATAACTTGCGTAACGTTGACTAACAGGGATACGCGTACCATCTTTCATTATTAATAAGAAAGTTGAGTGTGAATCTGGTTGAATTTCATCAATGTAATCAATGTTTACAATATAAGAACGGTGACATCTAATAAATGAGTCAGGTGCTAAAAATAGCTCAAGATCACTTAAATTTAAACGGTGATAGCCTTCTCGTCCCATTGTTTTAACAAATGTTTTACGAAGCTGTGTTTCAAGATAAATGACTTGATCATGCTTAATTGGATACCAACAATCATCGATTTTAATCGTGATATAGTTTGTTAAAAATGCAGATGGCTTTTGCGGGAAGATGGCTGTGATAGCACCTTTTGTTTCGCCTTCTTCCATTAAAGGAATACTCATACCATAGTAAGCAACACCAAATACATCAGGTTCGATATACGTGCTGATTTTTTGATTATAGCTTAAAGCCTTATGTGCAGCTGAACCTTCTTTAATCGGATCACCTGGCTTAATTTTTAAATCAACCTTTTTGCTCGGTTGGTAGTACAAGTATTCATTTGTATCAGAAATTGCGATTGAAGTATTCTCAGGGAAAAACTCCTTAATAATCTCCATGATTTCTTCTATTTGTTTTGGATCCACTATTAGCACCTCGTTTTAACTTTTAAAAATAGTATTATCATCTATTTTACTACATATTCGTATAAATTATATAGAGAAGATTTCGGAATAAAATAGAGATATGTCGATTGCTAAAATAAAAAGCAGGATAAATGCTTACATAATATTCATTATAGAGTAATTAATTACTAATTAATTTTATTATGTATATGGTAAAATTTAAATGTCTATTAATAAGTTTACAAGGTTTCAACTATCTTTATATGATAAATAAGAACTAGAATGATGTGCAAAATGTGGTTGAAAGGAAATCGCAGAATATGGTAAAATTCACTGTAAAGTATATTTTTTTTAATAATGGTGTTTAAGATGGGTTATTTTTAAGCTATATTCAATATATAATTGTGTAATAGGACTCAATTCATACGATAAATAAGTAAATACTTTTTTCTTATTTAGAAATTGTAATTCGATGTCAAATATTGTAAGGTAATTCGTGCACTCTGAGGAAAGATGGGGAAGATTATGCAACTACATCAACATTCTATGTCCGAAACGATATCAAAAAGATACTTCCAAGAAATCGATAATATTAACCAATATGTCGGTGTAGAAGAATTTTTTAATATTGAGTCAAAGTTAATATTTGAAATTTATCATTTAGAATCTGCGAAGGCAAAAAAATCTTTGCATGAATTAATTGATATTCTTTCTATACGTTTTGGCAAGCAAGTCATTAAAATTGTGAGAGGTTATTTTTCTGTGTTAGCGTCGATTGTTGCTCGTAAATTGCTAGACAATCAAGTACCTTCAAAGAAAGCCTTTGCTTTTAATATTGCTTGTAATGATATGATTGAAAACCAAATGAAAGACGCTGAATTTTTGCAATTTGCTGATGATTTAATTGATTTCTTTGTTTATTTTATCGCAGATAGAAAACAACCGACTTTCCGTCATCAGACAGTCAACAAAGTGATTATGTATATAAATGATGAGTTAGAAAATGATCTGACAGTAGAAAGTATCGCGAATAACTTCCATATTAGTACTAGTCACTTATCACGGATTTTTAGAGAACATGTGGGCATAACATTGGTTGAATATTTAAATGTTCGTCGAGTAGAAGAATCACAATATTACTTACGACATACAAATAAAAGCATTACGTCAATCTCAGACCAATTCCATTTTTGTAATCAGAGCTACTTTACACGTATTTTTAAAAAATACACAGGTGTAACACCTAAGCATTTCCGTGATGAGTTACACCATGAATTTTACCGTTTTGAAATGAACGAGACTGAGATGCAAAACGTATAATTTTAATCTTGGACATTGAATGACTGGCGCTAAAGATAAAAACATACTGTAAGATGCGATCGTATTAGCGATGCTAAAGCGCGCATCTTTTTTGTATGAAATGATCGCCATAGTTCCAAGCTTACAATAACACCTAGGAAGAATTGATAAGTAGCGCTTGCTATTTGATAAAGGTAGTCTTTATAAGGTATACTTCACATTAGTTGAAAAATAATAGTAGGTGGAAAAATGAAAAATTTGAAGCTATTATCAATGCTTGGTCTTGTTGTTTTTGTATTAAGCGGCTGTCAAGCAGTTGAGAACAAAGAAGGCTTTTTCTATAGTGTTTTTGTAAAACCTATGGAATTTTTACTGGAGTTTTTCGGAAATGATATTTTTTCAGGTAGCTATGGTTTAGCGATTATCGCCATTACGGTCCTTATCCGTTTAGTCTTAATGCCGATTATGTTGAAAAACTATCGTCAGCAACAATTGATGAAATCGAAAATGGATGCCTTCAAACCTGAAATGGAAGCCGTTCAGAAAAAAATGAAGGAAGCAAAGACAAAAGAAGAACAAATGCAATATCAACAAGAAATGATGGCATTGTACTCAAAACACGGTGTGAATCCATTGAATATGGGTTGTTTACCAATGTTAATTCAAATGCCAATCATTATGGGGCTTTACTTCTCAATTTTATATTCTGCCGATGTGAAATCACATGAGTTTTTATGGTTTAGCTTAGGTTCACCAGACATTGTTATGACAATTATTGCAGGGATTGTTTATTTAGTACAAGCACGTGTATCTTTATGGACTGTACCTGAGCAACAAAAAAAGCAAATGAAAATGTTTATTTACATTTCGCCAATTATGATTGTCTTTATTTCTATGTCCTCTATGGCAGCTCTACCTCTTTACTGGTCTGTCAGCGGTGCATTATTAATTCTTCAAACATATATTGGTAGAAAATATTATTCGGAGCATCCCGAAAAAGCAAAATCATAAAAGAAATTATGTCGAGGCGCTTGTGTAGCCTCGATTTTTTTTAGGAGGAAAACAGAATGAACACAAAATGGATATCATCAATTCTTGTGGCAATTTTTAGTATCGCGGCAATTGTATGCATCATTTTAGGAAACTTCAATTTTGCTGTACTAGCGATGACAATAATGTTTGCCATGTCTAATGGTTTCAGAGCGAAAAGCTTTAAAGAGCAGGGATATATAAAAGAGGCAAAATGGATGAAGTATATGTCTATCTTTTTCTCTATAGCTTCAATTGTTGTTCTTATTATCATTTTTACAGAATAATAGTGAAAAGTTTCACTTAAAAATGTGAACAGTGATAAAATAAAACTATCAAAATAAAATGTTTTAACTTGCTTCAGCAGAAGACTCCACTTCAATAAGTGGGGGATGAATGCCGAATATTGAGTGAAATCTATGGGAGTTCAAACCCTTGCTGAACCAAGTTAAAAGTCCCGGCGGATGTCACAGATTTTTTAGATTTGCTTTTCGAGCAGGCTCGAAAAAAATCTGAACGCCATTACGCCGAGGCGTAATTGATTAAAGGTCTTAGGGTTGCTCAAACTCCCGATGAAACGACCTGTCTGGTAGTTTAGCAACCCTGTATCTGTACAAAAGGGGCAAAAAAAGTGAAAAAAAGTCGTTTACCACTTATTATTGGCGCTGTTATTTCAGTGGCATTGATCGTTTCTATTTTTGTAGTTATAAACTATAAAAATAGCCAAGTAAATGTAGCATCTGATGAGGAACAACCAGTAGCACAAAAAGGCAAAGAAGATGAGCCAACAAAAGAGCAACCAAAAACACCTGATAATACACCTGAGCCTCAAGAACAGCCGGATGAAAACGGCTATTACCCAAATCAAACTATCCCAACAGAGCCTACTTATATTGATGGTATTTTATTAGCAAATAAAAGATATCCACTACCATCAACATTTGCTCCTGGTGAAAGTCCAGAGGCTCGTCAAGCGTTAAATAAGATGATAGCAGAAGCGAAGCAACAGGGTTTTAACTTAGTAGCGTTTAGTGGATATCGTTCATACGAATATCAAACAACGTTGTATAACAACTATGTTAAACGTGATGGTCAGGCTGCAGCAGACCGCTATAGTGCGCGACCAGGTTTTTCTGAGCATCAAACAGGCTTAGCATTTGATATTGGTGAAGTTGGCAAAGATGATTTATGGCTGACTGAGGAATTTGGAGAAACTCCAGCTGGGCAATGGTTATTTGATAATGCTTCGCAATTTGGTTTCATTTTACGATTCCCTCAAAACAAAGAACACATTACAGGTTACATGTATGAATCATGGCATTACCGTTACGTTGGAGTCGACATTGCGAAAAAAATTAAAGAACAAAACCTAACTTTAGAAGAATATTTAGGCGTGAAATAAAAGTAGAAGACTACTATCGTTGATTTCCACTACAGGAGGGCGCTTTCCGCGGGCACACCGAAAGCCGCAACCCTCGTAAAGCGCGGTCTGTTGCGTCTTACTATGCGTCCGTTCCCGCAGGAGTCGCCCGACTTCCTCTCCAATCAACTGACCGTGTTGAAAGGGAATCCTGTTTTATTATCCATAAAATATGGGAGGATTGTTTAAAAGCACCGTAGCGGAAATCAACAATATAGAAAAAGTGTTAGATTGATTGAAGTCAATCTAACACTTTTTTCTTTTGTCTCTGCATCTATTGAACATAATTAAGTAGCTACAATACTGGTGTTAGTAAACGTGAAATAGATTCCTTAAACTTTATCATGTTCGAACGATTTTGATACATTTCCCAAGTTAATTCTGTGCAGTCAAAAATATCTTTTTCAAATAGCTCCGCTAACTGATGTGAAATCGTTGAATCATAAATAAAAGCATTTACTTCGAAGTTTAAACTGAAACTTCGTACATCGATATTGGCAGTTCCGACTGTAGAAGCCTCGTCGTCGATAATAATGGCTTTAGCATGAATAAATCCTTTTTCATAAATATAAACTTTTGCCCCAGCGCGCAGTAATTGCCCCACATAAGAGTATGTAGCCCAATAAACAAACATGTGGTCCGGTTTATTTGGAATCATTATACGAACATCAATACCTGAAAGCGTAGCAATTTTAATGGCGTCTAAAAAGCTGACATCTGGAATGAAATAAGGGGTTTGAATATAAATATATCTCTTCGCCATATTAATAAGCTTTAAATAACCAATTTTAATTTGTTCCCACTCAGAGTCTGGCCCGCTCGAAACAATTTGTAAGCCTACATTACCTTTTTTCGGAATAGCAGGGAAGTAGCGATCCGAATAGCCCATTTTTTGCTGTGCACAAGCTTGATTCCAATCTAGCAGAAAGCGTGTTTGCAACGGATGGACGGCACTACCTTCGATACGTAAATGTGTATCTCTCCAATAGCCAAATTTCTTTTGAAGTCCAAGGTATTCATCTCCTACATTAAAGCCTCCAATATAACCAATACGACCATCAATTACTACGATTTTACGGTGATTTCTGAAATTCAGACGTGGATTAAGTAGTGGGAATATTGAAGGGAAGAACACTTCAACCTCACCGCCCGCTTCAAGAAGTTCTTTGAAATGTCTTCTTTTAACATTACGTGAGCCCATTTCATCGTACAAGAGCCTCACTTTAACTCCTTGTTTTGCCTTTTTAATCATTGCGTCGACGAGACGCGTACCTAAATTGTCTAAACGAAAGATATAATATTGAATGTGGATATGATCTTTTGCTGCTTCGATATCTTTTATAAGCTGTTCAAATTTGTCTGCCCCATCATCGAAAATAGAAATATGGTTGTCTTGTGTTAATACGGAATTATTCGTTTTTAAATGCATGTAAATCATCTCTTTATAATTTTCAGCATTTTCAATACGGAACTCAAATGTATCATCTCGAATCGTATCAATTTGATAGCTAATCAGATTATCAATCCCAATATCCTTGCGCCCTTCCCAACGAAACAAATGTTTCTTCCGCAGTTGCCTGCCGACTAGTAAATATAAAATAAATCCAACTAATGGCAAGAAAAATAGGACAAGAATCCATGCCCATGTAGAAGTGGCATCTTTACGCTCTAAAAAAATTATGGTCATCGCTGATAAGATGTTAAAGATTAATACTAAAGGTACTAGATATTCTACATCTGTAAAAATGCTCATTCCTGCACCCCTCTACTATTTTTCATATAATACTTAGTATAGCTTACTTTTCGGGTGGAAAGAAAGAAGAGTCCGCTATTTGTTGTCACCATAGAAAAGATTACCCCAAAATAGGAAGAGGTAATCCGTAGCGCTTCTATAAATGAAAGTGTATAAATAAACGATGCTTAAATTCGTGCTGGATGGACAGTGGGCAAACTATAACGTAAAACCGGCAAGCCTCCCCTGTGGTATGGCTTGCCGGTTTGACTACTGTAGATAAGCCCCTCAAAAGAGAAGGGGGCATCTTACTAGCTTATGAATAACATTCCCATTGAAATAGTATATCGGAAAAATCTTGTTGTAGAAGCTTTTCACGATTGATAAAAAACTTCCCAACGCCACTATCCGCCCACATAATACCGAACTCATCATTAGAATCAATTTGTAGTAAAAGTACATCATATCTTTGTAAAAGTTGAGACGCATGTCGAATGTCCTCTTCTAAAAAATATGCATATCCACCTATCTTCGCCCCCGCTCCTAAAAAATGCTGTAAATAAATTTCATACAAATTAACATCATAATTTAGTGTTGCTATTAGGCTAGGTAAATGATGCACAGCACGATAATCTAATGCAGAAACAGGCTCTTGCGTGTAGTGGAATTGTAATGCTAATTCCTCATTAATAGGAAACCAATCATTTGAGAATTGGGATAGGTTATTTTGTGTTGGCATCGTTATTTTGGATTCTACTGTCGGGTAAAATCGTACCTTATAAAACTGTTGGAAAATGTCTTCTTTATAATGCGCTGCATTGGCAAAAATATTAGATGATATAAAAAATTGTAAAATACCTTGTGTAGGGAAACCTTGTATGAGCGGTATTTCTGCAAAATTTATTTGAGCTAATAAACGCATAGATTCACCAGTAATGTCTTTTGGAACTGTTTGATAATATGGTAAATAAGGTTCACCGGCAAATTTACTTTCTGTTAATGAAGTTGCTCGTTTAGATGGCGAAATAATAATCGCTGGAAGAAGCGAATCTTCAATTTCAGAACGTAATGGGTAGAGCTCTTTAGGTAGTGATAAATTTATCGTTTTGTTCATGCAGTGCCCTCCGAGTTTACACTTTCAAACATTGATGTCTTTAACTAACACAATCAAAAACGTCTGTTACTATAAGGTACGACATTTTGTAAGTAAATTATTCAAGGCGTAAAGTTTTATTTGATGCTTTATAAATAAATATTAAACTAATTGAGATAATGGCGATTGCTGCAGCAATGTAGTAGCCAAGATTCGATTCCATTGTGAATAACCATGTGAAGAATAGAGGACCGAGAATACGTCCTAAATTGTCCATAGAATAAGAAAGACCTGCTGCTGTTCCGTATTGGCCACCAGATTCTTTGGAGGATAGTGATACAACGCATGTTCTTGCAAGGGCATTTCCAGCTGTGAATACGCAAAGAGCAAATCCTGCCATCAATAGATTGCCTGTTAAAGTAAATAAAAGCATACCAAGTGCAGTAACGATTTGAGCTCCAATAAGCCAAGAAGTTTCCGTACCATTTTTAATACGACGAACAACACCGCCTTGTATTGCTGCATCCACAAAACCACTAAACATAAATAAATAACCAATTTGCAATGGTGTTATTTGAATGCGATCAATTTGGAAAAGCTGGAATGTTGCTTCTACTCCTGCGAGCATAAAAGTGACTAAAAAAGAGAACATAAATAAATAACGAACTCGGTATTGAAGCATTTTGCCAACACCTTTTGGTACAATTGCTCGTTTTGTTACATCTTTTCGTTTTTCTGGTTCTTTTAAGACGAAAATTGCATAAATAAATAATAGCGCAATTAAAACTGCTGATGCGATAAATGGTAGTTGCAAGCTATAATGACCTAGCATGCCACCAATTGCAGGACCGAAGATAAAACCTAGACCGATGGACATGCCCATTAAACCCATGTATTTATTACGATCTTCCTCGCTCGACATGTCACCGATAAAGCCTGTTACCGCAGTATACAGTGCACCTGAGAATAAGCCGCCAACTAAACGTGATACGTATAGCATCGTTAAATTATCAATAAACATTGAAAAGATAACGAAGCTGAGACTGAATCCAACCAATCCCGTTAAAATAAGCTGCTTTCGTCCGACTTTATCGGATAGCTTTCCCCAAAGTGGTGCAGTAAAAAAACTTGCAAGTGAATACACTGTCAGTAATCCGCCTACATGAATGTTTTGCCAGTCGTGTTGCACGATGACTTCTGGTAAGACTGGAATAATAATTCCGAAGCCTAAGTAGACGAGAAATTGTACTGACATTAAGAGTAAAATTGGTTTTATCATTTAATTTCCTGCTTTCTTACAATATTTCAGTATGTATATTCTACCTCTCTTGTTCTTGCTATTACAAGGAAACGTAGGTAAAGCATTTTATTGGGAACTGTAAAAAGATTTTTTAGATTGATTTTTATTTCGCTTAGCGGTTATTCCACAATATTTATTTCTTCTTCCATTCCCTCCATTGGTAGAGGTTTTAACAGGTGTCCAAATATCCATATTGAATGTCAAAAAAAATGAGGAACTACGAATAGAAGCAGTGAGATATGTAAAGAATATAGTTATATCAAATCAGTTTATTTTTTGCCGTAAAAATTGGTCATTAAACATAATTTACATTGTAACAAAATTGAAAAATATTAAAGGCGAGTTAAATGGTATGATAGATAAAGATAAACTTGTCTGACATCTATAACATAGAAAATTGAAACTTTTTTGGAAATAAAACGTTATATAAAATCGAGGAAAGATTGAGGTGGAATGTATGACAAAGGAAGTAGATTTGAAAAAGATTGTTTCGAATTTATCGAAGTTGGGTGTGACTGCCACTGTAACGAAGTCTCGACTTGAACTTTTAAAAGTGCTCACACCACCAACGCAAACTCCGCAAGTTCAAGCTTAACTCGTTTTACAAAAAAAGAATGGATAGTCTTTGAAAATAAGACTATCCATTCTTTTTTTATTCAAGTTTTTAATCATCTTCATCATATGTTGTAAACATGTAAGTACGATAATGGAAACGCATGCTAAAGACCAGTCCGATGGCAAGTGCATTCCCCATTAATGAACTTCCTCCATAACTAATGAACGGAAGCGGAATACCTGTAATTGGTAGTAATTGAATTGTCATACCGATATTTTCGAATACGTGGAACGTAATCATAGCAATAATTCCTGCACATACATAAGTTGAAAAAGGATCTTTTAACAATAGTGTTGTTTTCGTTAAATGATAGATTAACAAAAAGAAAATACAGATGACGATACTTGCGCCAATAAATCCCCATTCCTCACCAATGACAGTAAATATGAAGTCCGTATGATTTTCTGCTACGTACACTTCGCGACCACGGAAACCTTTACCGAAAATTTCACCCGAACCTATGGCGTTTAATGAAGTGATTAAATGGTAGCCATCACTAGATGAATAAGAATAAGGATCTAGCCAAGAATAAATTCTGGCAAACTGGTAAGCTTTAAATCCAAATGTTTTTTCTAAAAAGTCCTGCATATAAAGCGCCATCCAAAGGAGACTTCCTCCGATCGCTGCGCCACCTAAAAAAGTAGGTAATATAATCTTCCAGGAAATTCCCGCTACAATAACGAGTGCTGCAGTAATCGCAAAGAAAACAAGTGCAGAACCAAGGTCTGGCTGTTTCATAATAATACCAAGTGGTATAATCAACGTTATAGCGATTTTGCCTAGTAAAATGAAGTCGGATTTTATGGATCTTAAAGAATAGACTTCGTGATGCTTACTAATAAGTCGGGCAAGTGCTAAAATATAAAAAGTTTTCATAAATTCGGAGGGCTGGATATTGCCGAGTGGTGTATGGAACCAGCTTTTTGCTCCATTTACAGGCTCACCAATCTGACCTTTTCCTTCCGGCATGAAAATAAGTAATACTAAAAGGGCGATCCCAGCTCCATACATATACCAAGCCATTTTTTTATATTGATCGGGTTCGAAAAACATAATGACACCGATAATAACTGCACCAATTACATACCACTGTAACTGCTTTGGCACGTAGTTGATACCGTATTGTCCAGAAGTTTGCGCAGATGCAATAGCTAACAAACTAATGACAAGAAAAGTGAAAAGTATAAAAGCGAGCGTCCAGTCAAAACGGTTCACGAAATTTCGTTTATTTTCCATAAAAGCCACCTAAAATAAAATAGTTTAAAGAGATGCGTATATACGCATGTTGAACATTAACATTATAACGCAAAAAACAATTTTACGCCTGAGTATATTGTTCTGACGACAAATAGCATAAAATGTTTCAAAAAATGATGATTAGTTTTATAATGAAGTGAAGAATGGGGTGATGGATGTGGCTAAGAAATTAAAGTCAGCTGAAGATTTTATGTATCATATATATGTTCATATGAACGATGTCGATAAATTTGTTATTTTTAGCGGGCTTAAGCTCTCGCAATTTGTGGCTGCTTTAGATCCACTGCATCACTTACTTTTACTTAAGCATTCCTATGAAGATGGATCATTTAATATGCATACACAGTTTGATTATGTACCTGATGAGGAGGTTCCTCATTTTGTAAAAAAGGCTACAGAGTCAAAAGAATTGTGTTGGATAGATTTTATGGATGAAAAGAGGCTAGATCAGCTGACTGCGATGGAGCAGGGAGAACTGCTTTACATTAGCCATAAAAAAGAACCGATTACATCACCATTTTTTAATAAATTGCAAAATCGGTTTGTTTATTGTTCTTCAGATGTAGAGAAAATGACAAAAATTTATTTTCGCCATTTAAGTGATTCTGATTTACTAGTTGCAAATGTCATTAATTCTTTAATTCGAGAGAAAGAGCGAAGCACGGGTTTTTGGAGACGTAAAGTAAAGTCGAGTATCCCTTGTATTACACCGGAATTTTTAAGAGCTTATCGTTCTTTTGCTAAGGATGGTGCATTGTTATCACTGTATCGCATCGAGAAGCCGAAAGCAGCATATGGTATAGAAATTCGTAACTTATCAGATTATTCCTTCCCAGATGAGGTCTGGGATGATTTAAATACAATTTTGAAAAACGAACACGATGAATTGATTCAAATTATTTAGCTCTATTTAGCAGGTATTCCACCAGCCAAATATGAAGGGAACCCAAGGGAGTGATTGTATGTCATTTACTTGGGCGACCAACTTTTGAATGAATAAGGCACTCAAATCTCACCGTAATTTTAACGGTGAGATTTTTATGTCATTTGTCAAGACGTTTCGTGATAAACTAATAATACTGAAGAAGTATGTGGAGGGCACAAAAATGAAAAAAAGAATCGGTTTATTATACGGCGGAAAATCAGCGGAGCATGAAGTGTCATTGTCGACAGCGTGTGCGGTCACTGGAGCTTTGAATTTCGAGGAGTATGAGATATATCCGATTTACATTACACAAGATGGGGAATGGCGACGCGGGGAGCGTTTAGAAAAACCTGCAAATTCGATTGAAGAATTACAATTTGGTGATGAAGCTATTATTTTAGAAAATAATATTACAGCATTTTTAATTGATAAAAATGGGACAGCGGTACAATTTGATGTTATTTTCCCTTTACTTCATGGAACAAATGGGGAAGATGGAACTGTACAGGGCCTACTTGAAGTATTGAATCTTCCGTATGTCGGAAATGGTGTATTGGCGTCATCAGCAGGTATGGATAAAGTAATTATGAAGCAATTGTTTGAAATTGCGGGTTTACCACAAGTGCCATATACGTACTTCATTCGCAGTGAATGGGCTAGCGAGCAGGAAGCTATTTTAACACGCTGTGAAGAAAAATTGACTTGGCCAATGTTTGTGAAGCCTGCCAATTTAGGTTCAAGTGTTGGTATTAGTAAGGCTTCAAATCGTCAAGAGCTTATTAAAGCAATCGAAGTGGCTTTACAATTCGACCGTAAAATTGTAGTAGAGCAAGGAATTGTAGCTCGTGAAATTGAATTGGCTGTATTGGGCAATGATTTTCCAGAAGTTTCAGTACCAGGTGAAATAAAACCTATGACTGAATTTTATGATTATGACTCGAAATATAAGGACGGCTCAACAGCGCTCATTATTCCTGCAGAGCTTCCTACAGATGTTGTGACAAGCTTAAAAGAACATGCAAAAAGCGCGTTTAAAATTTTAGATGGAAGCGGTTTAGTACGTGCAGACTTCTTTGTCACAGCAAATCATGACATTTATATTAATGAAGTAAATACAATGCCAGGTTTTACACCTGTTAGTATGTATCCACTTCTTTGGCAACACACAAATGTAAGCTATCCAGAGCTTATTAATCGTCTGATTGCGCTTGCACTTGAGCGTTATGAAGAAAAACAACAGCTTCACTATAAAAAAGACTGAGTGGGATTATTGTGAAAAAGACATTAAAGCAATTAGCAGCATGGTTGAATGATGAGGAGCCGGCTTTCGGAGAGACGGTTGTAACTGGTATATCTATTGATACAAGAACAATCAATCAAGGAGATTTATTTGTACCATTTCGTGGTGAAATGGCAAATGGTCATAAGTTCGTTCTACAAGCTTTTGAAAAAGGCGCAGGTGCTTCGCTTTGGCAAAAAGATGAACCGAATCCACCGAAGGGTGTTCCATTATTGTTTGTTGAAGATCCAGAGCAAGCCTTACAGCAAATGGCACGTGCTTATCGCCATGAGCATAAAGCGACTTTTATTGGTATTACAGGGTCGAATGGTAAAACTTCAACGAAGGATATTTTAGCAGGTACGCTTGCTCCTTTTTTTAAAGTGCAAAAAACGATTGGTAATTTTAATAACCAACTTGGTTTACCGATTACGATTTTACAGCTTGATGAGGATACAGAAGTGGCAGTACTTGAAATGGGCATGAGTGGTTTTGGTGAGATAGAATTTTTAACAAAATTAGCTCGACCTCATATGACAGTTATAACAAATATAGGTGAGGCGCATATGCAAGATTTAGGCTCTCGTGCAGGCATTGCCAAGGCGAAATTTGAAATTATTCAAGGTATGCAGGATAATGGTGTTCTTTTTTATGACGGTGACGAACCATTGTTAAAAGAACTCGTTGCAAAAGAGCAAAATTTAAATGCGAAGGCATTTGGTTTAGAACCAGGCGATTTGTTATATGCTGAAAATATTGAAGCAACTGCCAATGGAAGTAGCTTTACAACACATGGTGCAATTGAAGGTGAATTCTTTATCTCGGTTCTTGGTAAGCATCAGGTGAAAAACACATTGATTGCAATGCTTATCGCACAAAAACTAGGATTAAATGATGAACAAATTCGCGAATCATTAAAAGGTGTAACTTTAACTGATATGCGCATGCAACAAGTACAAGGCAATCAAGGTGCATTATTTATTAATGATGCATACAATGCTGCACCTACATCTGTAAAGGCTGCCATTCAGTTTATTGCAACAACAACGATTCGACCAGAAAAGTGGCTTGTCTTAGGTGATATGCTCGAACTTGGAGCTAATGAACAAAGCTTCCATGAGGACTTATCACTAGCTATTCATGAAGGCGAAATTGACTACGTGTGCTTATATGGTCCGCGTATGGCATATTTATATGAAGTGTTAAAAGACCGTTTTAATGCTGATCATTTACTATATGTGCAGGATGATTTTGCACCTATTATTGCAAAGCTTCAACAGGCAACGGAGCAATCCATCGTTTTATTAAAAGGTTCACGAGGCATGAAGCTAGAAACGATTTTACAAGCATTTACTTCATAATTTACGAGCGAGTGTAAGTATAATAAATAGTACCTATAGGGTAAAAATCCGCTTTGGCTGCAATAGACATCATATGCGGATTTTTGCCTTTTATTGAAAAAAGGCAATATAGGATGCCTTTATGTCGGGCTATGTTGCGCGTATAACGTCCACTTTTTAGAGGTGAGAGGAATGGCAATAGGTGTTTTATGTTTACATGGATTTTCAGGTGGCGCTTACGAAGTAGAGCCGTTTACAACTTATTTACGTGCTAATACAGATTGGTTAATCGTGACGCCTACTTTATCAGGACATGGGGAAGATTTAAACATGAAAGGTTTTACAGCACTGCATTGGTTAATGGATGCAGAGTTGGCTTTTCGAGCGCTTTCCAAAAAGGTGGATGAAATAATTGTCGTTGGCTTTTCAATGGGTGGGATTATCGCACTCTATTTAGCAAAGCGTTATAAAGTAAAGAAGCTCGTACTGCTTAGTGCGGCAGCTAAATATGTAAGTCCTAAGCAACTTGTAAAGGATTTTAAAATGCTAGCGACTGAGGCATACCATCGAAATCTTTCTAATAATGAGCTGTATTTGAGATATCGCCATAAGTTTAATCATGTGCCATTATCAGCAACGATTGAATTCATGAAACTGGTTCAAAAGGTTGCACCGTATTATCAAGATATTAAAGTGCCCGTTTATATTATTCAAGGGAAATTAGATGGTATTGTGCCGTATCATACCGCCAAATTTTTATTTGACGAACTAGCCTCAATAAATAAAAAGTTGTATTTTTCTGACAATGGTAAACACCATATTTGTTATTGTGAAGATTGTTTTGACTGGTTTGCGAAGGTTTTAGCGTTTTTAAAGGAGCAATAAAGTAGTCAGATTATTACGACTCATGCGTTATCGTTGCATACGGTTGATTACCATGATAGACTAGTGTAAGCAATGGATACATTTTGTGCGAAGACTCTTCATAATTTGGTTGAAGAGTACTTTTTTTTGAACATAACGGTTTTATTCTAAGTGAATAATTACGCAGAATCGAACCGCTCGGTAAAGACCGGGCTTTCCTTTTCATATAAGAGAGCTCTACATGAAACCTTTGTAGAGAAAATTTTTAAGTAACGGAAACGTTCCACAACACAGGCTCGAATTTGCCGACAACTTCATCTGAAAATGTAACCATTTGTCAACTTAAAAGGAAAAAGGAGATTGAGAAGTTTGACAAATTTTTCAGAATTAAATATTAGCGAATCTACACTACGTTCAGTAAAACGTATGGGATTCGAAGAAGCAACACCAATCCAAGAGGGTACTATTCGTTTTGCTATTGAAGGTCGCGATGTATTAGGTCAGGCGCAAACTGGTACTGGTAAAACTGCCGCTTTTGGTATTCCACTTATCGAGAAAATCGATCCTAAAAACCCTAATATCCAAGCATTAGTTATTGCTCCAACTCGTGAATTAGCGATTCAAGTTTCAGAAGAACTATATAAAGTCGGTTACGACAAGCGTGTGAAATTATTATCAGTTTACGGTGGTCAAGAAATCGGCCGTCAAATTCGTGCACTGAAAAATAAACCACAAATTATTGTAGGGACACCAGGTCGTATTTTAGATCATATTAATCGTCGTACTTTAAAACTAGAAGATGTTCAAACACTTGTATTGGACGAAGCAGATGAAATGTTAAACATGGGCTTCATCGATGATATTAATTCGATTTTAGAAAACGTACCTGCTGAGCGACAAACATTATTATTCTCAGCAACAATGCCACCGGCAATTCGCAAAATTGCTGAAACATTTATGCGTGATCCTGAAATTGTAAAAATTAAAGCAAAAGAATTAACAGTGGATAACATTGAACAATATTTTGTAAAAGCTGCTGAACGTGAAAAATTCGATGTTTTATCTCGTCTATTGAATGTTCACCAACCAGAATTAGCAATTATCTTTGGACGTACAAAACGTCGCGTTGATGAGTTAGCACAAGCTTTATCTATCCGTGGATATCTTGCAGAAGGAATTCATGGTGATTTAAGCCAAGCAAAACGTATTTCAGTTTTACGCCAATTTAAAGAAAATAAAATTGATATCCTTGTTGCAACGGATGTAGCTGCGCGTGGTCTTGATATTTCAGGCGTTACACACGTATATAACTTCGATATTCCTCAAGATCCTGAGTCTTACGTTCACCGTATCGGTCGTACTGGCCGTGCCGGAAAATCAGGTCTTGCAGTAACATTTGTAACACCTCGTGAAATGGGTTATTTACGAATCGTTGAAGAAACAACGAAAAAACGTATGACACCACTTCGTCCACCAACAAATGACGAAGCTTTAGTAGGTCAACAACGTTTAGCTATTGAGACGCTTGAAGGTCTTATTTCAAATAATAACTTAGGTGACTATCGTACATTAGCTACAGAAGTGCTTGAAAACCATGATGCAATCGATGTAGTAGCTGCTGCATTACGCTCATTAACAAAAGAGCCGGATGATTCGCCTGTTACAATTACAGAAGAACGTCCATTACCAATGCGCCGTGAGCGTTCTGGCGGCGGCGGTGGCCGCGGTGGCGATCGTAACGGTCGTAACAGAAGCGGTGGCGGACGTAGCTTTAGCGGTAACCGTCGTGAAGGTAGTGGTGGCGGAGATCGTCGCAGCAGTGGAGGCCGTCGTGAAGGTGGTCGCCGTGAAGGTGGAGCTCGCCGTGAAGGTGGACAAGGTCGTTCACGTGCACCACGTCGTCATGAAGACTAATTAATTTTGAAACTTCCAACCTTACAGTCAAATCGACTGTAAGGTTTTTTTATATTTATATTGAAACAAATTAGTGTTAGTGTACGTATACATAGGTAATTAAAAGAGGAGGAACAACATGAGAGCTGAACCAATTCATCAAATTTCCCGTAAAGGCTTAACTGTATGGCGATTATATGGTGTGTTACAAACACTACTATTGTTAATCATCGCAGCATTGGCATGTTACGGTACTTATTATTTTGATTGGCCATCATTTATTTATATCATTGCAATTGCTGTTGTTTTACTAAGTGCCTTTTTATTGGCGTATTTATTTCCTAAAATCCGATGGGAGCGTTGGAGATATGAAGTGCGTGAGCATGAAATTGAAGTGCAACATGGTTTATTTGTTGTAAAACGCACACTTATACCAATGGTACGTGTACAACATGTTGATACTACACAAGGGCCTATTTTAAAACGATATAGCTTAGGCAATATTTCAATTTCTACAGCTGCCACAGTACATACAATTCCTGCACTTGTCATGGATGAGGCAGATGGACTTCGTGCGCGTATTTCGGAATTAGCAAGGGTGGCGGAAGATGATGTCTAATGAAGTGTATCGTTTGCACCCAGTATCGGCCATTATTTCTAGTGTCAAAGCGCTAAAAAGTATGATTTTACCTGTTGCAATTATTATTATTAGTAACGGTTTTAACTTTTCGTTTAACTTCCGCAGCGAACATTTTTTTGAAACAGTTTTATTGTTTGGTGTCTGGGGTGTAGCAGCAGTGCTTGCACTTGTTGGTGGTATCGTTAAATGGCGTACCTTTGTTTATTGGTTTGAGGATGGCGAATTACGGGTGAAGTATGGACTATTCGTAAAAAAGAAGCGTTATATTCCATTTGAACGCATTCAAAGCTTAAATTACCATGAAGGTATTTTTCATCGGCTATTCGGTTTAGTAAAAGTGCAAGTTGAGACGGCAGGGAATAAGGGCGGTAAGCCAGAGGTAGAATTGACAGCTATCCGGAAAATAGCAGCAGACGTAATTGAACAGGAAATGCGTCGTGCAAAAACGCAAATAGCTCAACATATTGACGTAGAACAATCACCTGAGCAAATAAGTGAAGTAATGGTTCCTGCTATTTACCATATGTCGATGAAGGATTTACTTGTATTAGCGACGACTTCTGGTGGGATAGGAGTCGTATTGTCTGGTCTTGTGGCAGTAGTCTCACAGTTTTCAGATATAATTCCTTATGAAGAAGTCTTTCATGAACTGGCGGATTTTGTGAAGGTTGGGGCATTTTTAGTTGCCTTAATGGTCATGTTTGTACTTATCATTGCATGGTTCGTATCGGTTGTTATAACACTTGTAAATTATTACGATTATACAGTTCGTATTGAAGATGAAAAGCTAATGATTACTAAGGGGTTACTGGAGAAGAAAAGAATTACACTGCCATTAAATCGTATTCAGGCAATCCGAATTGTTGAAAATCCTTTGCGACAAGTATTTGGCTTTGCAACTGTTATTGTAGAAAGCGCTGGTGGCAACGGTGAAAAAGGGCGAGATAAGAAAATTGCGTTATTCCCATTAATTAAAAAGCAAGATTGTTTACAAACACTAGTTCAGCTTTTCCCTGAAATGAATTGGCAACCTGAATTTACGAGGGCTCCGAAACGAGCACGTCCATTCTTTTATCGCATAGATTTTTTGTGGCTTGTACCGATTTTAGGTGCTTGTAGTTATTTCTTATATCCATACGGGTTGTTGTCATTCTTACTAATTCCACTATCAGTATTGCTCGGCATTTGGCAACATAAAACAGCAGGTTATATGATTGACGGAAAGCAACTCGCAATGCAATATCGTATCTTCAGCCGTATCACATTGTTTATGGAGAAAAAACGTATACAATCTATGGAAAGTAGTCAAACGTATTTCCAAAAGCGCAAGCAAGTAATGTCTATAAAAGCAACGGTAATGTCAGGAATGTCTGGTATGACAGGTAATGTACCAAGCCTGGAGCAACGAGATGCAGAAACCATATTATCCTGGTATGAACATTAATAGAAATAAGCTAATCTTTACAAGAAAATGTAGAGGTTGGCTTTTTTTATATACAATAATAGAAAAAACGCGTTTATAATAGAATAAATCGATGAAAAGGGGTGGAATTGATGTTTAGATACAGCATAAATGAACACACATATTTAAAAATGTTGGATTTAAGTGATGTAGATGAATTATTTGCGCTAACGGATCGTTCGAGAGAGACTTTACGTGAGTGGTTACCCTTTGTAGATAATGTGAAGACGGTCAAGGATACGGAACAATTTGTACGAAATGCAATGCAACAATATGCTGATAATAATGGGATACAGGCTGGGATTTATTATGACGGTAAGTTAGCGGGAGTTATTGGTTATCATCAAGTGAATTGGCAACATAAATGGACGAGCATTGGCTATTGGCTTGGAAGTGATTTTGTTGGCAAGGGGCTTGTGACAAATTCTATGATGGCGTTCATCGATTTTGCTTTTGACTATTTAAAGTTAAATCGCATTGAAGTACGGGTTGCAGTAGGAAATATTCGTAGTCGTACAATTCCAAAAGTGTTAGGTTTCAATGAAGAAGGACGATTAAGAGACGCTGAATGGTTATACGATCATCATGTTGATCAAGTTGTATATGGGATAACCGCGGCAGAATGGAAAAAAATAAAAATGGCTAAAGAGGCTAATGTTGTACTATAATTTCAACGATAGTATGACAGTGAGGCGAAGTTTTTGAGGTAAAAAAAGAGGACTAGCCATAAGTGATGTAGACATCACTGTACGGATCAGCTCCTCTTTTTTATTAGCTATTTGCCAGCCATTTTTTGCTTGCGCCAGCTTAAAATTCTTTTGGGATGTAAGTAAATAAGACCGAGAACGAATCCTGTCACTAAACCGCCTAAATGGGCATAAACATTTACATTAGACTGTAAGAAAGTCATGATGACACTGATGACGATAATCGGTAATATAAGCTTACGAAGCATTGGCATTGTGCGACGTGTATAGTATACAAGAGCACCGAAGGCTCCAAAAATCCCGAAAATTGCGCCACTTGCTCCAAGGCTTGCATAGCTTCCATCATTAAGCATAAAGGTTGCCATGTTACCTACGATACCAGATAATAAATAAATCGTAATGAAACGTGCTTTACCTGCAATTTTCTCAAGTTCTGGCCCAAATAAAAACAGGGAAAACATATTAAAGAGCACATGCATAAAGTTTGCATGCAAAAACATTGCTGATAAAACTCGCCACCATTCACCGCTTTGTACGAGGAAATTGACTTGAATCCCATAGTTCCACAGCAGTTCCCCTATAACGGGAACAAGTGTTAATACATAAAGAATTAGATTCACTGCTATTAATGTTGAAACAACAGGGTAATAACTTGTATATTGCTTAAAATTTTCTGTTCTACTAAACATAGCTCCACCTCAATTTACAATTATTATACATGGCTTTTTGGAAATAAGAAAAGGAGAAGTTCATATGATTAAAGGAATAGGTCTCGACATTGTAGAAACCGAGCGTATTGTGAAGGCTATGAGACGTACGGATAAATTTAAAGACCGGATTTTATCAGAGAAAGAAAGAGCACTATTTGCTTTGCATACAGAATCTCGCAAAGTAGAATTTTTGGCAGGGCGATTTGCCGCAAAAGAGGCCTTTTCGAAAGCGCTAGGCACAGGTATCGGTAAAGACTGTGCACTACAAGATATTGAAATATTAAGAGGGGAAGCTGGTAACCCTGTTTTATATTTTAAAGGAAAGCTTGTAAATGGCTTTGTCAGTATCACGCATTCTAAGCAATATGCAGCCGCACAAGTAATATTACTGTTGTAATAAAATATATTGCCTTTTCATCAAATGACATAACTGACACATACGGTTCATATATTGTCGTAGTGGATTTGAAAGAAGAAAGGGTGAAAGCGTGGGCAACCGTTTAGTTACTTGGCTCGTCTTAATTTGTGCGATATTACTTCTGTCGGCGTGTGGTACAGCCTCACAGGAAAAAGTGTTAAAGAAAGTTAATGGTAAATGGTCAGAGACGAATGGTTATGAGTTAGACGCTAAGATGGAGATTAAATCAGGTGGAGAACCTAGAGCGTATGATGTTACCGTATGGCATACTAAACCTGATTTCTATCGAGTGGAAGTAGTTGAAAGTGGGAAAGATGTTTCGCAAATGATTGTGCGTAATGCAGATGGAGTTTTTGTTGTTACACCAACATTAAACAAAATGTATAAGTTCCAAAGTGATTGGCCAAAGAAAAATAGTCAGGCATATTTAATCGGAGCACTAGCAGAAGATTTAGCTGAAGATAAAAATTTAGTCATGAAAGAAGAGGACAAAGCATATATATTTGAAGCGGCTACTAGAAATAGCTATAAAAATAGTATGCCTCACCAAGTCATTACAGTTGATAAGAAAACGATGCTCCCTACATCTGTAGTCATTATGAATGATGTCAAGGAAGAACAAATCCGTATCACATTTAATAATATTAAATTAGGTGTACAACATGCTGCAAAAGAGTATGCTGTTGAGCAATTTACTGAATCAGATGATTCAAAAGGCGAACAAGCTGCACCTACAAATAAAGACGGAAAAGATGCTAAAGATGAAAAAGACGCAAAAGGTGAAAATGGTGAAAAAGAAGCAGTCGGTGCAGAGGTTGAGTATGAAGAATTCCAAACGCATTATCCGGTTGTGAATTTTGAGAACACTAAAATGACAGATGAGAAAGCTATTCGTGAGGGTGGCATGGATCGTGTTATTTTAACGTTTGAAGGTGATAAAGCGTTTACGGTTATGCAACAACCAGTTATGAAAGAGACGTCTATGTTACCAGTTACTTCGCCTGGCGATCCTGTCGACTTAGGATTTACAATCGGAGCAATTACCGATACGTCTATTAGCTGGGAAAAAGATGGAGTTGCATTCTTTGTAGCTTCTAGTAAATTAACTCGTGAAGAAATGATGGAAGTTGCTGCTTCCATGACGATAAGTAGTATGAAATAATTTTTTCAAGCTACAGCTTTCTATATAAAGAGAGCTGTAGCTTATTGGTGAAAAATGCTAATTGAATAATACACTATTCTGTAGATAATACTTTCTATAGAATAGTGTTATGTAATTTGCAAAAACGAACTGGTTTTTTTATAGGGAAAAAAGGGAGATGGCGAAGTGTCGTCGAATTTAAGTAACGAGCGCTGTAAATTTTTATGTAAGTAGAGCTAAGTTGATTTGAATTGCGACGAGGATTACGCCTGAAATTTTAACTTTTGCGGAAGTTCTCTACTTCGATATGTGGAGGATGAATGCATTATATTCAGTAGGGATCATCAAAACCTTGCTGAGTTAAAGGTTTGAAGATGGCATAGATTTTTTAGAGGAGTTTTTTAGAAAGCTTGAGAGAAATCTGGATGTAATGAAGCTAAGCTAAGGCATAATTGAATTGTTATTTGGTAGTTTTTTCAATACATAACGGTTTAATAAATAAAAAAGAGGGTATTCTAATGGAGACACAGCAGCATTTTAGACCAACGAAAGCAATTGTAGATTTACAAGCAATTCAGCAAAATATAAAAAATTTAAAAGAACTACTTCAACCAAACGTACAAATTATCGCAGTCGTAAAAGCAAATGCATATGGACATGGGGATATAGCAGTTGCTCAAGCTGCTTTGGAAGCTGGTGCAACGATGCTTGCAGTGGCTACACCAGACGAAGCATTACATATTCGGGCACATTTCGAAGAACCAGACATACTAATATTAGGAGCCTCACCAGTAGCGTTTGCACCTTATGCAGCGCAACAGCGCATTACACTTACAGTATTTTCTAGTGAATGGATACAGCAAGCTTCAACGTTCATAGCTGGTGAAGTAAACCCTTTACAACTACATATAAAGGTTGATAGCGGGATGGGGCGAATTGGGGTTCGCACAGAGAAAGAATTGTTAGAGGTATATCATACAATCAATTCAACATACAATGTAGAATTGGATGGCATTTTCACTCATTTTGCAACTGCCGATGAGAAGGATACAGCCTATTTCGATAGTCAGGTACAATTATTTGAAAAACTTATTTCTACATTGCCTGAAAAACCTAGATTAGTACATGCATCCAATACAGCGACGGCATTAGTGAAAGATAATCATTTACACTATGACGCTGTACGTTATGGTATCTCAATGTATGGGTTAGCGCCATCTACTTTCGTTGAAGGCATTTTACCATTTCAATTGAAACCTGCCTTTTCACTAGAGAGTGAACTTGTGCATGTCAAGCAGTTAAAAGCAGGGGATTCAGTAGGTTACGGAGCAACATTTATTGCTCAGACAGATATGTGGATCGGAACTATTCCAGTAGGCTATGCGGACGGGGTTATTCGTAAGTTAGCTGGACAAGATGTACTTATAGACGGACAAAGAATGCCGATAGTTGGACGAATTTGTATGGACCAATGTATGGTTGCTCTACCAAAAGCATATGCTATAGGTAAGAAAGTAACGCTCCTTGGTCGCCAGGGACAGGAAGTTATTTCAATGGATGAATGGGCATCAAGGCTTGAAACTATTAATTATGAAGTACCATGCATTATTACAGCCAGAGTTCCTCGAGTATACATTTAACTTGTTGTAGCAAAGTTTTTCACTTCTATAAGTGGGAGAGAAATGTTAAATAAGTAATGAATTCGGTATGGGTTACAACGAGGCTGAATCATATTATTAGTTCCTAGTGCATGTCTCAGATTTTACCAAGAGCTTTTCAAGTGTGCTCTAAAAAGTCTAGTGGCAATTACGCCTGAGATGTAATTGATTTTATTTATAGCAGTCATCAATAAAAATTATTTTCTATATACTTCGCAGTTAGAAAATATTTGTCGAAATTAATAATTGTATGGGAAAATATTATCCAGTTCGGTTATAACGTAGGCATACAAGGAATTTAAGCAACATGCACCAATGTCAAAGAGACATATGGAAGCAGTATATACCATCGACAACCAACGAAATTTTACAACTTGTTCTTCAATTTGTCAGATATTTTGTCATTTCATGTCTTTTCAACAATATCTTTCAATGGTAGAATGAGTAGTAATGAAAAAGTGTATGGTTCCGTTGGAGGTGCTTGCTGTGTACGAGAAAAAGTTAAGAGAAGCTACAATTGCTGTTCAAGATAGACTGTTTCTACAAACAAAGGAAGTAATTGAAGGTGAATCTTTTGTGCGTTTTTTGTCGCGCAAAAATTTAATGCAGGAGCAACCAAATCAAATACGGGAAGCTATGATGAAAGGATATGTTGAGATGTCTCATATTAATCTGATGATTGCAAGTGAATGCTTGCACGCGGAATATGAAGCACAACATACAGTGGAGCGTCTCGTTAGCGGGGGATGACACTTTGAATGTAAAACGTGGTGACGTTTTTTTTGCAGATTTATCGCCGGTAGTTGGGTCCGAACAAGGTGGCACTAGGCCGGTATTGATTATTCAAAATGATATTGGAAATCGATTTAGTCCGACTGTCATCATCGCAGCAATTACTGCACAGATTCAAAAGGCAAAGTTACCGACACATGTTGAAATAAATGCTGAGAAGTATGGATTTGAACGTGACTCGGTCATTTTGCTTGAGCAAGTACGTACAATCGATAAGTCTAGGTTGACTGATCGTATTACCCAGCTCGATCATGCAGTGATGGAAAAAGTGGATGGAGCGTTGATGATTAGTTTAGGGCTTGTTAAATTTTGATATACATATGTGTATAGAGCATCAGGGATTTTACTTATCCTGATGTTTTTTTAATTTTTTACGTTATCATATAGTTAATTTACTATTTAATAGTATTAATAGAATGAAAAAAAATGCAAGTAATATTGATTTGTCAGTTTTGTAGAAAAATGTCGATGCTTTTATGTTAACTCTAAAAAAAATTAAAGTTATGATAATAAATATAGTTAATCATGTTTAACATCCGATAAATGTGGGAAAAGAAAAAAAGTCGAATAAATAGGGTGGAGGTGTACTGTATGGATATGGTGGTGCATTTTAAAAAAGACGGTACAAAATTATATGGGTTTGTTGAAGGTGAAATTGATACGTATACAGCCTCAGGTCTTCGTGAGAAACTAGAGGCAGTAAAGGTTACAAAAGGTATTGAAATTGAATTAGATTTATCGAAAGTAAATTATATGGATAGTACAGGTCTTGGGATTTTTGTAGCTTTTTATAAAAGAGCATTACGTGAAGAAGGTAAAGTAAAGATTGTCGGACTATCTAAACGACTACAAAGATTATTTGAAATTACTGGCTTAAGTGAACTGATGGATATTGAAACTGATAAAAAGGTGGAATTAAGCAATGAAGGAATTTGATTATATTGAAATAAGGGTTCCTGCAAAACCTCAGTTTGTCAGTGTCATTCGTTTAACTGTTTCGGGATTAGCTAATCGTATTGGATTTAACTTCGATGAAATCGAGGATTTGAAAATTGCAGTTAGTGAAGCGGTAACGAATGTTGTACACCATGCTTATAAAGATGCTGAGGAAGGCGAAATTGTAATAGGTTGCGCCCTTTATGATAACAAGTTGGAAATGATGATTGCAGACTATGGAAATAGTTTTAATTTTGAAGAGGTTAAAACAAAAATTGGGCCTTATCATCCTGAAGATAGTATAGCGGGGCTAAGAGAGGGCGGTTTAGGACTTTATTTGATGGAAACTTTGATGGATGAGGTGATGATTAATAACGATGGTGGCGTAACTGTTTTCATGACAAAGTATGTCGCTAGGGAGCAGGTGGAAAAAAATGTCGAAAGAATCACTACATAAATCTTCTTCAAAAGAAGATGTGTTAAAGTGGATAGCACAGTACCAAACAACAGAGGATGAAGAAGCACAAACCAAATTGGTAATTCATTATCGGAATTTAGTAGAGTCCATTGCACGCAAATATTCATATGGTAAATCTTATTATGATGATATCGTGCAAGTAGGGATGTTGGGGTTACTAGGTGCAATAAGACGTTTTGATGCAAGTTTTGGCCGCAGTTTTGAGGCATTTGCTGTACCAACTATTGTTGGAGAGATTAAGCGATTTTTACGAGATAAAACATGGGACGTTCATGTGCCAAGACGAATTAAAGAGATAGGGCCACGTATTAAATCGACTGTAGAATCGTTAACGATAGAGTTCCAACGTTCACCTTCCATTCAAGAAATTGCTGAGCGTTTAGAGGTACCCGAGGAAGAAGTTTTAGAAGCGATGGAGATGAGTCGCAGTTATCAAGCACTATCAATGGATCATTCAATAGAATCAGATAATGACGGAAGTACTGTCACACTAGCTGATATTATGGGTAAAGAAGATATGGGATATGAAATGACCAATAGAAGGATGATCGTTGCTGATGCTATGGAAGTTTTAAATGAACGAGAGAAGCAAGTTATTCAGCTTACTTATTTAGAACAGCTTAGCCAAAAAGAAGCGGGCGAACAATTGGGCATTTCTCAAATGCATGTATCACGAATACAAAGAAAAGCAATTAAGAAATTACAAGAAGTCATTCTCGCTAGTGGTAGTGTGCCACTGTGAGGATGAAACTAAGGCGTTTATTACTAGAGGATTTCTCCGTCCAATAGCGATAAGCGTCTTATTTTTTGTCTGTTTTCCCCATCAGGTAGACTATCTTTGGTTTTTTATTGAAGTGTAGTGTTAAAATGAAAAGAAAAAAGGTAGTGATAATGTGGAACAAAAACAAATGTTACAGCTTATTGCAAAGGATGTAGCTATCAGACCAAATCAAGCAGAGGCAGTGATAAAATTATTAGATGAAGGTAACACCGTTCCGTTTATCGCGCGTTATCGAAAAGAAGCTACTGGTTCTCTGGATGAGGTACAAATTAAAGCTGTAGAAGATCGTTACCATTACATACAGCAACTTGAACAACGTAAAGAAGAGGTTCTTCGTTTAATTCAAGAACAAGATAAGCTAACTCCCGAGCTTGAGAATGCGATTCAGATAGCAACAGTTCTACAGCGTGTAGAAGATTTATATCGTCCATATAAGCAAAAACGACGTACGAAGGCGACAATTGCAAAGGAAAAAGGGTTAGAACCTCTAGCCGACCTCCTATTAGAATATCGTAATGAAGCATTAGTCCAGTTAGCTCAAAATTTTGTTGACGTGGAGAATGTTGCAACAATAGATGACGCATTAGCTGGGGCACGTGATATTTTGGCAGAGCGCTTTGCGGATGATGCGGGTATAAGACAAAAAATTCGCGCCTTTTCTTGGAAAGAGGGTGTACTTACAACCACATTAAAAAATGCAGAAGTTGATGAAAAAAAGGTTTTTGAAATGTATTACGAATATGAAGAACCTGTTAATCGCATTGTTCCTCACCGTATTTTAGCAGTGAATCGTGGGGAGAAAGAGGATGTCTTAAAGGTAGCGATACAAGTGCCGATAGATCGGGTACTGATGATTATGTGGAAAGAGTGGATACCCGCTACAGGTTCATCGCCTGCTATTGCGGAGGTGAAACTTGCGATAGAAGATTCCTACAAACGATTAATTCAGCCATCTATAGAAAGAGAATTACGCAATGAATTAACAGAAAAAGCAGAGGCGCAAGCTATTCACATTTTCTCGGAAAATCTCCGTAACCTCTTGCTACAGCCACCGCTAAAGGGCAAATATGTATTAGGAGTGGACCCTGCTTATCGAACTGGCTGTAAATTAGCTGTTGTTGATGAGACAGGAAAAATGCTAGAAGTTACAGCTATTTATCCACATCCTCCAAAACCAGATGTGGCAAAATCAAAGGCTGTAGTGAAAGAAATTTTAGCGAAGTATCCTATTAAGATTATCGCGATTGGTAACGGTACTGCCTCACGTGAAACGGAGCAGTTTATTGCTGATGTATTGAGTGAAGTGAAAACAGATGCAGCATATGTGATTGTTAACGAAGCTGGTGCATCAGTTTATTCAGCGTCCGAGATTGCGCGTGCTGAATTTCCTGATTTACAAGTAGAGCAGCGAAGCGCCGTTTCTATCGCACGCCGTTTACAAGATCCATTGTCAGAATTAGTGAAGATTGAGCCAAAGGCAGTAGGTGTAGGTCAATATCAACATGACGTTTCTCAAAAGAAATTATCAGAGTCGTTAACATTTATAGTAGAAACTGCAGTCAATCAAGTCGGTGTTGATGTTAATACAGCGTCAGCTTCATTAATGCAATATGTTTCTGGGCTATCGAAAACCGTTGCAGAAAATATTGTGAAAGTTCGAGAAGAAAATGGACAATTCACAACACGTTCACAGCTTAAGAAAATCCCACGACTTGGTGCAAAAACGTATGAGCAAGCAATCGGATTTTTACGTGTGCCTGAAGCGAAAAACCCATTTGATGCTACAGGTATTCACCCAGAAAGCTACAATATAGCTGAACAAATTTTAGAAGTAGCAAATATAAATAAAAAAGAACTAGGAACGCAAAAGGCAGAGGAAGCAATCGCCTCCCTTAATGTTCAAGAACTAAGTAATACATTAGGAATGGGTGTCGTTACAATTCAGGATATTGTGGATACCTTGAAGAAGCCAAGTCGTGATCCACGCGATGCCTTTCCGCAGCCCCTACTAAAAACCGATGTTTTGAAAATGGAAGATTTACAGGTGGGTATGGAATTACAAGGCACTGTACGTAATGTAGTCGATTTCGGTGCATTTGTTGATATCGGTGTTAAGCAAGATGGGCTTGTGCATATTTCTAAGCTACAAAAGAAGCGTATCAAGCATCCATTAGAAGTTGTAGCGCTAGGTGATATTGTCACAGTTTGGGTGGAACAGATAGAGGTAAACAAAGGGCGTATTTCGTTAACAATGCTACCTCCAGAGAAACAAACAATTGAAAAGTAGTAATAATTTATTGCCACACTGTCTATACTGCGCAGTGTGGTATTCTTATTGTTAGAGGTGATGAAGTTGAACAATGAGGAACTGCAACAGCTTGTAAGCCGCATTTCATTAGAAAGTTTTCATAAACCATTCATGCATCGTGCATACTTTAACTCAAGACTGCGTTCAACTGGTGGCCGCTATCTTTTACAATCCCACCATATTGAAATAAATCCGAAAGCATATGAAATGTATGGTGTCAGTGAGGTAGAGGGGATAATTCTTCACGAATTATGTCATTATCATTTGCACATAGAAGGGAAGGGCTACCAACACCGAGATAAGGATTTTCGGGATTTATTAAAAAAAGTGAACGCTCCTCGATTTTGTTCAGCGTTGCAGAAACCTACATCTCGGAACGGAAAACAGCGTCCTCAATATAAATATACTTGTATAAAATGCCACCAAATTTATGTTAGAAAAATAAGATTAAATGTGAAGAGATACTGCTGCGGCAAGTGTTCAGGGCCATTAAAGTTAGTTGAAGAAAAAAACTTTTAAAAAAAGATTGACGTTTACTGAGCTTATCCTTATAATAGTAAAAGTCGACAAGATAAAGACGACAAAACAATATGATTATTCCGAAGTAGCTCAGTTGGTAGTAGCACCTGACTGTTAATCAGGTTGTCGCAGGTTCGAGTCCTGCCTTCGGAGCCATGGCCCCTTGGTCAAGCGGTTAAGACACCGCCCTTTCACGGCGGTAACACGGGTTCGAATCCCGTAGGGGTCATTTTTCATAAATATAAATAATTGTAACATTGGTCCCGTGGTGTAGCGGTTAACATGCCTGCCTGTCACGCAGGAGATCGCCGGTTCGATCCCGGTCGGGACCGCCACTTATTGGGGTATAGCCAAGCGGTAAGGCAACGGATTTTGATTCCGTCATGCCCTGGTTCGAATCCAGGTACCCCAGCCATTCATTTCTTAATTTGAGCCATTAGCTCAGTTGGTAGAGCATCTGACTTTTAATCAGAGGGTCGAAGGTTCGAGTCCTTCATGGCTCATCTTTTTTAAGAAAAAAGGTTGATATTTCAAGTTATCATAGTATAATAAGAAAGTTCCTATTTTATGAATGCGGTCGTGGCGGAACGGCAGACGCGCTAGGTTGAGGGCCTAGTGGGGGCAACCCCGTGGAGGTTCAAGTCCTCTCGGCCGCACCAAGTCAAGTCAGTTCGGTTATTTAATACTTGCGCCCGTAGCTCAATTGGATAGAGCGTCTGACTACGGATCAGAAGGTTGTGGGTTCGACTCCTGCCGGGCGCGCCATAATAAAATTTAAGTATTCGCGGGTGTAGTTTAATGGTAAAACCTCAGCCTTCCAAGCTGATGTCGTGAGTTCGATTCTCATCACCCGCTCCAAAAAAACATTTTAAAAAAATGTTGACATCATAAATGATTGATGATAAGATGTAAAAGTTGCTAAAAACAAACGGCAACGAAATGAACCTTGAAAACTGAACAAGCAAAACGTAATCAATATAGTTTTTACTAACTAACATATGTTAGTGAACGAAACAAAATTTTGGACATCAAAATTGATGCCAGCAAAACAATTTGAGCTAATCAAATTTCTTTTATGGAGAGTTT
>NZ_JBIWBS010000005.1:0-98900 GCF_044761135.1 Lysinibacillus sp. NPDC097868
GCCAGGATCAAACTCTCCATAAAAGAAATTTGATTAGCTCAAATTGTTTTGCTGGCATCAATTTTGATGTCCAAAATTTTGTTTCGTTCACTAACGAAGTTAGCTAATAAAAACTATATTGATTACGTTTTGCTTGTTCAGTTTTCAAGGTTCATTTTGTTTCATTTTGCGTGTCACCTCTTGGCGACTCATTAATAATACCAAGTATCATAATCTATGTCAACACTTTCTCTAAAAAAATTAAAATAGTTTTTAATAACATTAATTCACTCATATATTACAACAAGTTAATAAGGCAATCAGAACCTTAATGACTGCCTTATTAATACTTTATTCATGCTATTCGTTTGTAATTATTCGTGAAATATAAAAAGTACGATTTTTACCTAAATCAAAAATCTCACCAGTAATACTTAATTTAATAATTGGTCGAGTTGGAGCATATTTGTTAACAAACATTACTTCCCCGCGCTCTAGATTTGAAAGCTCAATAATTGTACCAATAGGTAGGTCTGCCACTAAATCAATCAGTGCTCTTACTACTTTAATATCAAATTTTCCAAACTCTGACTCATTAATCATTTCTATAACTTTAAACGAAGATTGTTTAGATCGATAGATACGCTCACATGTCATAGCATGAAAAACATCCGCAACAGCAATAATTTGAGCAAAGATAGATATATTAGCGATTTTCTCACCTTTAGGATAGCCGCTTCCGTTTAAGCGCTCATGATGCTGAAAAATAGCTTCTTTTACTGTATCTTTTAAAATTGTTAAATCCTTTATCATGTTGTAGCTATATATAGGATGTTTATAAATCTCTGAAAATTCTTGTTCGGTTAAAGTCGTTTTTTTATCACGAATACGTGGATGAATTTTAGCCATTCCGCAATCTGCTAATAAACCGCCAATCGCGATTTGAATCGTTAACCCTTTATCATAACCTAATTTTTGAGCAATAACGGAAGAAATCAAAGCTGTACCTACACAATGATGATATAAATAATCTTTAGGATTAGAATACTCGTTTAAGTTAAAAATTATAGTACGATCTTCTAATACCATATCTAGTAAAGGCAAAATAATTGTACGAGCTTTTGTAATATCTACCTTTGCACCAGCCTCCCAATTTTTGAACTCCTTTTTAAATTGTTCCACAGAATTGTCGTAAACTCTTTTAAAGGTTGGGATAGCTTCCGGTTGTATAGCAAAATCTATTTCTTTTTCGGTTTCTACTAAAACATCTTTTATACTATCTTTATATACAGGTGCTCTTGAAATATTAAATGCACTGAAAACTTGTAAATGTTCATGGGATACTACTGTATCTTTAAAGATAATAGGATATTGTGTATTAGCAAAAATATCTTCAGAAATAACTTTTCCTAAACGTAATTCTGAAATTGGGACATGTACCGTTTCCACGAAATTAAACACCTCTTTACTATTTCACTTACTTAAATTAAGGTCTATTAATATATTATCACGAATTTCAAAATTATTACTTATTTTTCATGATATATAATAAAAACCGATGAGCAGCAACTAGAGCTGTCGTCATCGGCCTTTTTTTATTCTTCTATTTGTTCATTTTCATCTTCGTCAGACGCATCTTCGTCTTCTTTTTCCACTTTCGCTACAGTAGCAACCAGTTCGTCATCTCCTAAACGAATTAAACGAACTCCTTGAGTACTACGACCGATTAATGAAATATCATTTACATCCATACGTATAAGCATTCCGTTGATTGTAATAAGCATTAAATCTTCAGAACCATCGACAGTTTTAACAGCTACCATAGGACCGTTTTTGTCGGTAATTTGAATTGTTTTCAAACCAACGCCACCGCGACTCTGTAAACGATACTCCTCTTCGGTTGTACGTTTACCATAGCCTTTTGCGGTAACAACTAAAATTTCTTGTCCTGGTTCAACGATTTCCATTCCAACTACTTCATCGCCGTCACGTAGTTTAATACCACGGACACCGCCTGCAGTACGACCCATTGATCGAATATCATCTTCTTGGAAACGAACAAGCATCCCGTCCCGTGTACCTATAATAACTTGCTTTACTCCATCCGTTAAACGAACAGCAATTAAATCATCATCTTCTCGTAAACTAATAGCAATTAAGCCATTTGTACGGATATTAGCAAATTGCGATACTGGTGTACGCTTCGTAATACCTGTTTTCGTCGTAAAGATAAAATAAGCATCCTTATCAAATGAATCTACGCGAATCATTGCAGTAACTTTTTCACCTTTATCGATGTTGAGTAAGTTAACGATAGGTAAACCTTTAGCTGTACGGCCATACTCAGGAATTTCGTAACCTTTTGCACGGAATACTTTCCCCTTAGTTGTGAAGAATAAAATAGTATCATGCGTAGAAGTATTCATAAGGTGTTCTACGAAATCATCATCGTTTGTACCCATTCCTTGTACACCACGGCCACCACGCTTTTGACTGCGGTATGTATTTGCAGCTAAGCGCTTAATATAACCATTATGCGTTAAAGTAACAACCGAATTTTCTACAGGAATTAAATCCTCATCTTCAATCATTTCCATACCGCCAGATGTAATTTCTGTACGACGGGCATCATTGAAGCGCTCTTTAAGTTCTAATATTTCAGTACGAATAATCTCAACAATTTTAGCTTCGTCAGCTAAGATTGCTTTTAATTCTGCAATTAGCACTTGTAACTCTTGATATTCTGCTTCAATTTTTTCTCGTTCTAATCCACTCAAACGGACTAAGCGCATATCTAAAATTGCTTGCGCCTGACGTTCAGATAAATTAAATCGTTCCATTAATTGTGGTTTTGCTTCTTCACCGCTACGAGAACCACGAATAATCGCAATAATTTCGTCGATATGGTCAAGTGCAATACGTAAGCCCTCTAAAATGTGCGCACGATCTTCCGCTTTCTTTAAGTCAAATTCAGTACGGCGACGAATAATGACTTTTTGATGCTCTAAATAATGATAAAGCATCTCTTTTATGCCCATTACTTTTGGTTGACCATTTACTAACGACAGCATATTAACACCAAAGCTTGATTGCATCGCTGTTTGTTTATATAGATTATTTAAGACTACATTAGCATTTGCATCTTTTCGTACTTCAATAACTACTCGCATACCACGGCGGTCAGATTCATCACGTAAATTTGTAATGCCATCGATTTTTTTATCGCGTACTAGCTCAGCGATTTTTTCGATTAGTTTTGCTTTATTTACTTGGTAAGGTAATTCATGAATTAGAATTGTTTCCTTACCATTAGATTTTTGTTCAATTTCTACTTTAGCTCGAATAATAATTGAGCCACGGCCGCTTTCATAAGCACGGCGAATACCACTACGCCCTAAAATTATTCCCCCAGTTGGGAAATCCGGGCCTGGAATGATTTCCATCAATTCTTCCGTTGTAATTGCAGGATTTTCAGATAGTGCTAACACTCCATCAATCGTTTCCCCAAGATTATGTGGGGGAATGTTTGTTGCCATACCAACGGCAATCCCCGCCGCACCATTAACTAATAAGTTTGGATAGCGACTTGGTAAAACAATTGGTTCTTTTTCAGAGCCGTCATAGTTATCTGTGTAGTCAATTGTGTTTTTATTTATGTCACGAAGCATTTCCATTGCAATACGAGACATACGTGATTCTGTATAACGCATCGCCGCAGCTCCGTCGCCATCGACAGAACCAAAGTTCCCGTGACCATCAACTAGCATGTAACGATAACTAAAATCTTGCGCCATACGTACCATTGCATCATAAATAGAGGAGTCACCATGTGGATGGTACTTACCCATTACATCCCCAACGATACGTGCTGATTTTTTATACGCTTTATCTGCTGTATTACCTAGCTCTTGCATGCCGTACAGAATACGACGATGAACTGGTTTTAATCCATCGCGCACATCTGGTAATGCACGCGAAACGATTACACTCATTGCATAATCGAGGAAGGATGTTTCTATTTCTTCTGTTATATTAACTCCTTTTACTCCGGAGCGTTCTTGTTCTGACAAAGTGTAGACCTCCCCTCAAGAAAAATTAAATATCTAAATTAGCGTATACTGCATTTTCTTCAATGAATTGACGACGAGGTTCTACTTCATCGCCCATTAAGCGTTCGAAAGCTTCGTTTGCTTTAATTGCATCATCTAATTCTACTTGTAATAATGTGCGATGCTCTGGATCCATCGTTGTATCCCATAGCTGCTCTGCGTTCATTTCCCCAAGACCTTTATAACGTTGAACGACAGGCTTTGGCATACTTGATAATCTTCCTAAAATCTCTTGTAGCGCAATATCATCATAGCAATATTCAACATGCTTACCTTGCTTCACTTGATATAGTGGTGGCTGTGCAATATAAATATAGCCAGCATCTACTAGCGGTCTTAGGAAACGGAAGAAGAATGTTAAAAGTAACGTACGGATATGCGCTCCATCTACGTCGGCATCCGTCATAATAATGATTTTATGATAACGGGCTTTTTCTAAATTAAATTCCTCACCAATACCAGTACCGAATGCTGTAATCATTGCTCGAATTTCTGCATTCGATAAAATTTTATCTAATCGTGCTTTTTCAACGTTCAAAATTTTACCACGCAAAGGTAAAATCGCTTGGAAGTGACGATCACGTCCAGATTTTGCTGAACCACCGGCAGAGTCACCCTCTACAATGTAAATTTCACATTCTGCAGGATTTGTAGAAGAACAGTCCGCAAGTTTACCAGGCAAACTTGATACTTCAAGCGCTGATTTACGGCGTGTAAATTCACGAGCCTTTTTCGCTGCTACACGTGCGCGAGCAGCCATTAAGCCTTTATCAATAATTTTACGTGCTACAGTTGGATTTTCTAACATAAAACGTTCAAATCCATCTGAGAATAATGCATTCGTAATTTGGCTTACTTCTGAGTTACCGAGCTTTGTTTTCGTTTGTCCTTCAAATTGCGGATCAGGATGCTTAATAGATACAATAGCCGTTAACCCTTCTCGAACGTCTTCACCTGTAAGGTTGGCATCTGCTTCTTTTAATAAACCATTTTTACGCGCGTAATCATTGATAACACGAGTCAGTGCTGTTTTAAAGCCAGACTCATGTGTACCACCCTCGTACGTATTGATGTTATTAGCGAATGAGAATATATTCGAAGAAAAGCCTGCATTATATTGCATTGCAATTTCAATTGAAATACCATCCTTTTCACCAAGAACATCGATTGGTTCATGGATAGGCTCTTTAGATTTATTCAAGTGCTCTACATAAGAACGAATACCACCCTCATAATGATATGTAGTAGAACGTATCTCATCTTCACGCTCATCTGCAATTGTAATTCGAATACCGCGATTCAAATACGCTAGTTCGCGAATACGGTGTGCTAAAATATCGAATTCATAAACGGTTGTTTCTTTGAAAATTTCTGGGTCTGCTTTGAAACGAGTAGTTGTTCCGTTATGATCTGTTTCACCAATAACAGTTAATGCCTGTTTAGTTTGGCCACGTTCGAATTTTATTTCATGGATATGTCCCTCACGGTGAACTTGAACGATTGTCTCGATTGATAAAGCATTTACAACCGACGCCCCTACACCATGAAGACCACCAGATACTTTGTAACCCCCACCGCCGAATTTACCTCCGGCATGGAGCACTGTCATAATTACTTCGACAGCTGGTTTACCCATTTTTTCTTGAATACTTACAGGAATTCCTCGCCCATTATCTTCTACACGAATCCAGTTATCTTTTTCAATCGTAACTGAGATATCCGTACAAAATCCTGCAAGTGCTTCATCAATACTATTATCAACTATTTCCCACACCAAATGGTGAAGTCCTTTAGAGCTTGTTGAACCGATATACATCCCTGGTCTTTTACGAACTGCTTCTAAACCTTCTAATACCTGTATCTGATCGGCTTCATACGCTTGATCTTGTAAACCTTCGTTTTCTATAGCCACGGCTTCCATCTACTCCTTCATAACATCTTTGTGTGTAAATGAATGAACAGTCAACCGAGCTGACTATTACCATTCTTTTATAATCTAAAAAACTCCCTGGCTAACTTTCTTCAATCGCACCTTGTTTCACGTGGAACAGCTGTGCATGTTCCATCGTCTCATGATGAATTCCATCAACACTTGTAGTCGTTACAAAGGTTTGGACTTCACCCTGAATGGTATTTAATAAATGCGATTGGCGATAATCGTCGAGTTCCGACAATACATCGTCTAAAAGTAGAATGGGTGTTTCATTTGTTTCTTGTTTAATTAACTCAATTTCGGCAAGCTTTAATGATAAAGCAGTTGTACGTTGCTGCCCTTGGGAGCCATATGTTTGCACATCATAGTCGTTCACCAAAAATTGCAAATCATCTCGATGTGGACCAACCATAGTGACGCCACGATCAAATTCACGGTCCTTAACCTCTATTAGCTTTTTAAGCAAGAGATCTTCAATTTCACCAGTCGTAAGTCCTTTATCAATACCTGCTACGGTGCGGTATTTAATAACTAAAGTTTCCTTGCCTTGTGAAATTCCTGCATGAATTGGTTCTGCCCACTCCTGTAACAAATCCATAAATTGAAATCTTTTTCGAATAATTTGGGTAGCTGCGTGAATATACTGCTCATTATAAACATCATACATCACGTCGTTCGTCATTACCTTGCCCTGATTCATCTTCAAATAATGATTACGTTGTTTTAAAATCTTTTGAAAGGTTAATAAATCATGTAAGTAGACTGGCGAAATTTGACCAATCTCCATATCGATAAAACGTCGTCGTATTTGCGGGCTTCCCTTTACAACGTTCAAATCTTCTGGCGCAAACATCACTACATTCATTTGACCAATGTAATGGCTCAAGCGACTTTGTTCAATATGATTAATCTTACCTTTTTTGCCCTTTTTCGTAATGGTAAGCTCTATCGGTAAAATACCATGCCTTTTTTGAACGGCCCCTTCTATTTTACCATAGTCTGAATCCCAACGTATCAATTCTTTATCGTTCGTCGTACGATGCGATTTAGCCATCGCTAATACGTAGATAGATTCCATGACATTTGTTTTCCCTTGGGCATTTTCACCAATAAATACATTTATTTTTGGAGAGAAATTTAACGTCAATGCGTCATAATTACGGTAATTTGTAAGTTTTAACTGCTCTATATGCATAATTTATTGTCCAAGAGGCCCAACAATTCGGAACCGGCCAGATCGAGGGATATTTACAACATCTCCGTTACGTAATTTGCGACCACGGCGATCGTCTACCTCGCCATTTACGTAAACATCATTTTCGTGTAAAAACCATTTTGCCATTCCACCTGAGCTAATAGCATCGGTCATTTTTAAAAGTTGCCCTAATGTGACAAACTCTACGTCGATTTCAATGTCTTTCATAGCTGTGTTACCCTCCAAATACAGAATGTCTATCTCTCTATCATACCTAAAAATGCAGCATAAGTAAAAAAAGATAGCCGCAACTAGCGACTATCCCAAAGTTTATCCAAATAAAGTAAACGTAAAACAAATATCTTTTCTCAGCATTGCTCAACTAATAAAAATTAGATGATCAATATGTTCGTACTGGTAAAATTAATTGTAGAATTGCATCATCGTGCACAGAACGTAAAATAAACGGTCTCATAGCGCCTGTAAATTGAATCACTACATCTTGGCCATCGATTGCTTTCAATGCTTCCATCATGTATTTCGCGCTAAAGGAAATTTTTAAGTTTTCCCCTTCTAATGCTTCAACAAGTATTTCTTCTTGTACTTTACCAATCTCCGGAGAATTCGATGAAACTTCAACCGCTTGACTGTCTAAAATTTCAAATCGCACGACATTATTACGATCACCTCGCGCCACAAGTGATGCACGATCGATTGCTTGTAACAATGCTTTACCGTTAATCGTTACATTTGTTTGATATTCTTCTGGAATTAAACGTGATGTATCTGGATAGTTTCCTTCAAGCAAGCGAGAGAAGAATAATACATCTCCTGTTTTAAATAATACTTGCTGACTTGTAATAACAATTTGGACAAGGTTTGTAGAGTCTTCTAACACTTTGTTTAACTCATTTAAACTTTTACCAGGAATTACGACGCTATGTTCAACTTCTGGTAAATCTTCTAGTTGTACTTTACGTCTTGCTAAACGATGGCTATCTGTTGCAACACAGATTAATGTTTCATTTTTTATCTGCCAGTTTACACCTGTCAACACCGGTCTGCTTTCTGAAGTAGCTACAGCAAATACTGTTTCACGGATAATTGATTTTAATAGGTCTGCAGGTATAGTAAATTTTTGATCTTCGGTTAATTCGGGTAATAAAGGATATTCAGCTGCATCTGAGCCAATTAAATGGAATTCAGATTTACCTGAGCGAATATGCGTTTGGAAACCTGTTGTAACTTGAATTTCTACCTCATTTGTTGGTAATTTACGTACGATTTCATTGAACATACGTGCTTGTACAACAATTGAACCTGTTTCTGTAATGTGTATAATTTGTTGTCCATCTTCTTCTACTGGAATAAATGTTTGAATTGTAATATCAGCATCACTACCAGTTAAACGAATTCCTTCGTTCGTCACATCAATTTTAATCCCCGTTAATATTGGAATAGTTGTTTTTGAACTTACTGCTTTCATGACATCATTTAAACCTTCTAGTAAACGGTCACGTAAAATATCAAATTTCATTTCTTTTCCCTCACATATTTATATTATTTATTTATTTAAATATAAAAGATATAGTAATAGGCCCTGTGGATTTGTGGATAAGTGCTTCTATGTGAATAAAATCAGTCTATCCACATGTAGATAGACTGTGTATAAGTTTGTGTTTAAATATTTGAGTTGTCCACAAGATTATTTCCCTAGCATGCTACGAATTTGTTTAATATCTTGTTGCAACTGAGTGTCATTTTTCAACATCGAAGATATTTTTTCATGAGCATGAATAACTGTAGTATGATCACGACCACCAAATTCTTCGCCAATTTTCGGCAATGAGAAATCTGTTAATTCGCGCGATAAAAACATCGCAATTTGTCGAGGAAAGGCGATTAGTTTTGTTCGTTTTTTAGCTGTAAAGTCTTCTAAACGAATATTAAAGTGCTCTCCTACAGCATTTTGAATGTCTAAAATAGTTACAGTTCTTGGCTTCGTATTAGGAATAATATCTTTTAACGCTTCAGCAGCTAATGTAGCATTAATATCTTTGTTAACTAGCGATGAGTATGCTACGACACGAATAAGCGCACCTTCAAGCTCCCGGATATTGGAGTCAATCTGGTTCGCGATATAGAGCATTACCTCGTTTGGTACATCCAAACCATCCGCTTTAGCTTTTTTTCGTAGAATGGCAATACGTGTTTCTAAATCTGGTGGTGCTATATCTGTAATAAGCCCCCATTCAAATCGAGAACGTAAGCGATCCTCTAAAGTAGGGATTTCCTTTGGTGGACGGTCACTAGAAATGACAATTTGTTTTGATTCCTCATGTAATGTGTTAAAAGTATGGAAAAATTCTTCTTGAGTTGATTCTTTTCCAGCAAGGAATTGAATATCATCAATTAGCAGAACATCTACATTACGATATTTATTGCGAAAATCGAGTGCTTTATTATCACGAATAGAGTTAATAAATTCATTCGTAAATTTTTCTGATGATAAGTACACGACTTTTGCATTTGGATTATGTTCTAACACATAATGGCCAATAGCGTGCATTAAATGCGTTTTGCCAAGCCCTACTCCCCCATAGATAAAGAAAGGGTTATAAGCCTTTGCAGGGGCCTCAGCGACAGCTAATGATGCAGCATGAGCAAAGCGGTTTCCAGAGCCAATAACGAACGTATCAAATGTATATTTCGGATTTAACATTCCTGGTGAAATATCATGATGGTCGTTATTTTTAGCTTGGATAATCGGCGCTGGTAAGTCAAAATCGTCCGAATCCTGGTTTTTTTGAACAACAAATTTAATAAGCAAGTCTTCGCCTGTTAGCTCCGTTAATATACCTGTAATCAAATGAATATAATGATTTTCAAGCCAGTCTCGAGCAAACGAATTTGGCGCGGCAATTGTCACTGTCGAACCACTTCCATTGTAAGAAAGTAATTTTGTAGACTTTAGCCACGTTTCAAAGCTTGGTTTAGAAATTTTTTGTTCAACTTGAGCCAGGACATTATTCCATAATTCTTCTAAATGTTCCAAGCTGCTATTCTCCTTTACAGTTCAATACATATACAGCAATAAAAAAATATAGTGCATTTATGTGATAAGTAAATACGTTCATTTTACGACTAATCCACAAAATCACAAGCTGTGGATAATACTTAACCAAAGGCTGTGATAAAAATTATCCACAGCATATCAACAGTTGTGGATAAAAGAATAGTTCGTTTTAGTTTTCAACAAAGTGAAGCACAGTAATCGTATCAGAAAAACAAAGCTATTTCAATAGTTTATGAAACTTATCCACACAACCTTGATTTACTCACTATTGAGTTGTCCACAAGGACTGCTTATGTGAAAAAGCTGTAGATAACCGTTGTGGATAAAAAATAAGGCAAAAAATACTATACACAGGTCTGTGTAAAAAAAACAAGTATTCTGTGGATAATTTAAAAGAGAGAAATTAAAAACATAGATTAGACGGATTAAAAGAATTTTATAAAATTCATTGACAAAGTAGCTATTTACTTTATATAATATGCAGGTCTGTATGTTGAAAAATTCAACTTTCATTCAGGAGGTGTCTATATACAATGAAACGTACTTACCAACCAAAGAAACGTAAGCACAGCAAAGTTCACGGTTTCCGCGCACGTATGAGCACGAAAAACGGTCGCAAAGTTCTTGCTGCTCGTCGTCGTAAAGGAAGAAAAGTTTTATCAGCATAAAATAAGTCCACTGAGCCACATCAGTGGTCTTTTTTTTCTTTATTTTTTGAAGCCGATAAGGATCAAAAGTATAATTTAGTAGCAGGTGAAAGTAATGAAAAAACGCCAACGAGTGAAAAAGAATGAGGATTTTCAAAAGGTGTTTAAAAAGGGTAAATCTTTCGCGAATCGACAGTTTGTCGTTTATTTTTTCCCAAAAGAGGGACAAACAGAATTTCGTGTAGGTTTATCAGTTAGTAAAAAACTTGGTAATGCGGTAACACGCAACCAAATTAAACGTTATATTCGACAAAGTATTCATGAATTAAAAGATGAACTAAAGCCGAATATGGACTATGTTATTATCGCCAGACATCCGGCGGCCACTATGGATTTTCATGAAGTGAAACAAAGTTTGCAGCATGTACTACGAATTGCTAGAGTATTGAAGAAATCGTAATACATACGGCAACCAAAGTGGCGATAAAGTACACTTATAAAAGATTCCACGATAACTTATGTTAATTTAGTAAACACATTACTGCATGAGCCTATAATTATTGGCATATTTAGTAGAGTGAAAGCTAATTTGCATGATAAAATAACTGATAACTTTATTCAGTCGTAATTATAAAATTGAATAAAGACAACGCATATAGATTTAAGAAAAGTGAATAGTAATTGTAGGGGGAAGACGGTTGAAGAAACAACTTTGGGTGATTTTGTCGCTAGTATCAGTAGCATTACTACTATCTGGATGTACAGAATTTAATGAACCAATATCCAAAGAAAGCCAAGGCTTCTGGAATGAATTCATTGTTTGGCCGTTAGTATCAGCAATTAAATATTTTGCTGATTTACTTGGTACGTATGCATGGGGGATTATTGCGGTAACAATTATTATTCGTTTAGCAATTCTTCCATTGATGATTAAACAAACGAAGAGCTCTAAAAAAATGCAAGAAATTCAGCCAAAATTGAAGGAATTGCAGAAGAAGTATGCTTCTAAGGATGCACAAACACAGAAACAGTATCAGCAAGAAATGATGAAGCTGATGAGTGAGTCCGGTGTAAACCCAGTTGCTGGATGTTTACCAGTAGTCATTCAAATGCCAATTTTGATTGGTTTCTATCATGCGATTAGTCGAATGAATGCTACACCTGCTTTTGATTTAGGAAATTTCTTTATCTTCCCATTAGCAGAATCTGCACCTGCTTTGGCAATAATTGCTGGTATCATGCAATTTTTCGTTTTACGTACGGGCCCAGCAATGGATAACCCTCAAATGAAAATAATGATGTATATTATGCCATTCATGATTATCGGTTTCGGTATGGCGTTACCAGCTGCATTATCACTATATTGGGTAATCGGGAATATTATCTCGATTCTTCAAAACCTGTATATTTATAAACCTTGGCAAAAAAATAAAACACAACCTGCTCAAAATGGAGGGGCTAAAAAGTGAAACAACTTACGCAAATAGGCGCAACAACACAAGAAGCGATCTCATTGGCGTTACAGAAACTTGGCAAAACCCGTGAACAAGTAGATGTTGAAGTTTTACAAGAAGGTAAAAAAGGATTTTTAGGTTTTGGAGCACGTTCTGCAGAAGTGCGTGTGACTGTAAAGGAAGTACAAGTTCGTCCAACTACAGAAATGGAAAGAGTAGCTGAGCAAGGCGATACAGCTACTGAGCAATTGAACGAACAAAAGGTAGTGGATGACGTTGAAAAATCAAGTTCACAAGTTTCAGAACAACCAATGGATATTGAAGCTATTCAACAAGTAGTTAAAGAAGAGAAAAAAGAGGAAGAAGATCACTCTATAAATCCAATAGAAGAAGCAAAGGCTTACCTAGTGAGTATAGCTAAGCAATTGGACATTCAAGATCTTGAAATTGAAACAAAGCGCGAAGGTAAATATGTGATGTTTCAATTGAATAGTGAGAAGGCAGCGCTGCTTATAGGGAAACGCGGTCAAACGTTAAATTCCTTACAGCAATTAACACAACTTGTATTAAATAAAACGGCTAAACAGTTCCTGATGGTTAAATTAGACGTTGAAAACTACCGAGAACGTCGTCAAGTAGCCTTAGAGCAACTGGCGGATCGTATGGCTGATAAGGCACTTCGTTTAAATCAACGTGTGGCATTTGAGCCGATGCAATCATACGAAAGAAAAATTATTCATAATCAATTAGCGAATCGCCTTGATATTGAAACATTTTCAGAAGGAACAGAACCGAATCGCTATTTAGTTATTGAACCAGTAAAGAAAGCATAGGCTCTCTTTACGAAAAGGCATACAGACATATGCTATAAAAAAAACGGTCATTTTATCTATGATAAAGTGGCCGTTTTTTAATGTCTTATAAGCCAATTAATGTGTGTACCCATAAAACAAGTCGTAATATGTCGGATATTGCAAGTTTCAAAACTGGATGAAGGATTAAAAATTCTAGCTTATCCACAATTGGAAATTATCCTTACTTTAGATTTTATCGAAAATATGTTAGTCTAAGATGTTAGAAAGTGTTGATCGGTTTTAATTATCCACATGTGGATAACGTTGAGGAGGTAATGAAATGGAGTTCGATACAATTGCTGCGATATCCACACCTATGGGTGAAGGTGCTATTGCTATAGTTCGCTTAAGTGGAGATGAAGCAGTAGCCATTGCAGATAAAATATTTAAATCGCCTGGTGGGAAAAGTTTAACGAAGCAGGCTTCACATACAATTCATTATGGGCATTTAGTGGATCCTAAAACAAATGAGGTAGTAGAAGAAGTCATGCTATCGTTAATGCGAGGACCGAAAACGTTCACGCGTGAGGATGTAATCGAGATTAATTGTCACGGAGGACTTGTGTCAGTTAATCGAGTATTAAAATTAGTATTAACGAATGGTGCAAGACTTGCAGAGCCAGGTGAATTTACAAAACGTGCATTTTTAAATGGACGTATTGATTTATCGCAGGCCGAAGCGGTGATGGATTTAATTCGAGCGAAGACAGATCGTGCGATGAATGTAGCGCTTGGTCAAATGGATGGGAAATTATCTCGCCTCATCGGTGATTTACGCCAAGCATTGCTAGAGACATTAGCGCAAGTAGAGGTTAATATAGATTATCCAGAGTATGATGATGTAGAAGAAATGACAGTGCCCGTATTGCTTGAAAAATGTACATGGGTGCGTAATGAAATTATTAAACTTTTACAAACGTCATCTCAGGGAAAAATTTTACGTGAAGGCTTATCGACTGTTATTTTAGGACGACCGAACGTAGGGAAATCTTCACTTTTAAATAGTTTAGTGCAAGAAAATAAAGCGATTGTGACAGATATAGCAGGTACAACTCGTGATATTATAGAAGAGTACGTAAATGTACGTGGCGTACCTCTTCGTTTAGTCGATACGGCCGGCATTCGTGAAACAGAAGATATTGTAGAGCGAATTGGTGTTGAACGTTCTCGTGAGGCGTTACAAAGCGCAGATTTAATTTTATTCGTATTAAACTATGCAGATGAATTAACGATTGAGGATGAACGTCTTTTCGAAACAATTGAGGCGATGGATTATATCGTCATTGTCAATAAAACAGATTTACCGCAAAAAATCGATTTAGATCGTGTAAAAGAATTAGCAGGTAGTCATCGTATTGTGACAACGTCTCTTTTACAAGAAGAAGGAATAACAGAATTAGAGGAAGCAATTGCTGCATTATTCTTCGAGGGTCAAATTGAAGCGGGCGATTTAACATATGTATCAAATGCACGTCATATTGCATTACTCCACCAAGCGCAAGCGACCGTAGAGGACGCATTAGCTGGAGCACAGGCTGGAGTACCGGTTGATATGGTGCAAATAGATGTAACAAGAACTTGGGAAATACTTGGTGAAATTATTGGGGATACAGTGCAAGAAAGCCTAATAAATCAGCTGTTTTCACAGTTCTGTTTAGGAAAATAATTCTACTAGAGAAGGGAAGATACGAGCATGCCAACACAATATGAGGCAGGCACGTTTGATGTGATTGTTATTGGAGCGGGTCATGCAGGCGCAGAAGCTGCGTATGCTGCTGCTAAAATGGGCGCTAACACGCTTATGTTAACAATCAACTTAGATATGATTGCATTTATGCCATGTAACCCATCCATTGGTGGCCCTGCAAAAGGGATTGTCGTACGTGAAATTGACGCACTAGGTGGGGTCATGGGGAAAGTTATTGATAAAACGCATATTCAAATGCGTATGTTGAATACAGGGAAAGGTCCAGCTGTTCGTGCATTACGTGCACAGGCGGACAAAGTACTATACCAACAAGAAATGAAACGTGTATTAGAAGAAAATGAAAACTTAACTATACATCAAGCGATGGTAGAAGAGCTGATTATTGAAGAAGACGAAGTAAAAGGTGTTATTACACAAATTGGTGCTATTTATCGTGCCAACGCAGTAATAGTTACAACAGGTACATTCCTACGTGGTGAAATTATTATAGGGGACATGAAATATTCAAGTGGCCCAAATAACCAACAGCCATCAATTCGCTTAGCGGATAATTTAAAAGAATTAGGTTTTGACCTTGTACGCTTTAAAACAGGTACACCGCCTCGTGTAAATAGCCGTACAATTGATTATTCAAAAACAGAAATACAACCAGGTGATGATGCCCCACGTGCATTTAGTTTTGAAACAACTGAATTCATCATGGATCAACTTCCTTGTTGGTTAACATATACAAGCCCTCAAACACATGAAATTATTGAGGCGAATTTACATCTTTCACCGATGTACTCAGGTATGATTAAAGGAACTGGCCCGCGTTATTGTCCTTCAATCGAAGATAAAGTCGTGCGTTTTAATGATAAGCCACGCCACCAAATATTCTTAGAGCCAGAAGGACGCAATACTCGAGAAGTTTATGTGCAAGGTTTATCGACAAGCTTACCTGAGCATGTACAACAGCGTTTGCTAAAATCAATTCCAGGTTTAGAACAAGCTGAAATGATGCGTGCAGGCTATGCTATTGAATATGATGCCATTGTGCCAACGCAATTATGGCCAACGTTAGAAACAAAACGCATTAAAGGTTTATATACAGCAGGACAAATTAACGGAACATCCGGCTATGAAGAAGCCGCTGCTCAAGGCTTAATGGCAGGGATGAATGCCGCTGCCAACGCCCTTGGTAAAGAAGAACTGATTTTAAGCCGTTCAGAAGCTTATATTGGTGTCTTAATCGATGATTTAGTAACGAAAGGTACGAATGAGCCTTATCGTCTCCTAACATCTCGTGCTGAATATCGTTTACTACTGCGTCATGATAATGCAGATTTACGTTTAGTAGAACATGGTTATAAAATGGGTATGTTATCAGAGCAACGTTACGAAAAGTTCATGGAGAAAAAATCGTTAATTGAAAATGAAATTGCACGCCTTCGTGAAGTCATTATTAAACCGAATGAAGTAACGCAATCTACCATTCGCTCTGTAGGTGGTAGTGAACTGAAAGATGGAATCCGTGGCGCAGATTTATTAAAACGTACGGAAATGCACTATGATTTAGTCTCTTCATTAATACCAGCTGATATTGAATTTACGGATGAAATAAAAGAGCAAATCGAAATTCAGCTAAAATATGAAGGATATATTGAAAAGGCATTGCAACAAGTTGAAAAGCTTCATAAAATGGAAAATAAAAAAATTCCAGAAAACATTGATTATGACGCCATTTCAGGTCTTGCAACAGAAGCACGACAAAAATTAAAACAAGTAACGCCACTTTCTATTGCACAGGCGTCTCGAATTTCTGGTGTAAACCCTGCAGACATTTCGATTTTACTTGTTTACATCGAACAAGGAAAAATCGCACGTGTAAGTGGCGAATAATAGAGGAACAGCAAAGTGAATAAGAGGCGGGCATACCATTGTGCCCGCTTCCTATTTTTAGGCTATATTATGCCTCGAGGTTGATTGCTTCCTAATAGACATGACAAACAGCAATTAGACTATACTGAGCCATTTTTAAAAGGAGACCTTACATGAACGAACAACAATTTATTGAGGCATTGAAGGACAAGGGCATCGAGCTTTCTGAAAAGCAAGTTGCACAGTTTAAAAAGTATTTTGAACTGCTTGTCGAGTGGAATGAAAAGATGAACCTAACTGCTATCACAGATTTTGAAGGGGTCTATTTAAAACATTTCTATGATTCAATTAGTGCCTCGTTTTATTTTGATTTTACAAAGGTAACAACAGTTTGTGATGTAGGAGCAGGAGCTGGTTTTCCAAGTATTCCAATTAAAATCTGCTTTCCACATTTACAAGTAACAATTGTAGACTCTTTAAATAAACGAATTACATTTTTAAATCATTTAAGTGATGAATTACAGTTAGACCATATGCATTTTGTTCATGCACGCGCAGAGGAATTTGGTCAAAATGTAAAATATCGTGAGCAATTTGATGTTGTGACAGCCCGTGCAGTAGCTCGCTTGTCTGTACTATCAGAATTATGTGTGCCATTGGCAAAACAGGGTGGTTATTTTGTAGCATTAAAGGCTTCTGCAGGTCCTGAAGAATTAAAAGATGCAAAAAAAGCATTGATTACGTTAGGTGTTTCACTAAAAGAAGAATATTCTTTCTCTTTACCTGTTGAAGAAAGTGAACGTACTTTATATGTTTTTGATAAAATAAAAGGAACACCAAAAAAATACCCGCGTAAACCTGGTGTACCAAATAAAACACCTATTCAATAATTAGTGTTTCATGTGAAACTTCTCGAACTGGAAAAATATTTTCTCTAGTTTGAGCATACATACTAGTTATGGATGGTTCACGCAAATGACATCTATGAACTATATACATTTTAGGAAATATAATAAATAATAATAGAATGAGACAGAGCAAGATAGTTACTTAAAGGTGGTGCCACTTGGATGAAAAGTCCTTTTTCACGTTTTTTTGGAGGCGGAAATAAAGCAGAGCCTATTGTGGAAAATGAAGTAGAACAAGCAGAGGCGGTTCGTACAACAGAAGAGGTTATTAAGCTTCCAATCGATCAAATTGTACCAAACCGTTTTCAGCCACGTACTATTTTTGATGACGAAAAAATTGAAGAATTATCAAGAACCATTCATACTCATGGTGTGATTCAACCAATTGTTGTACGTAGCACAGCAAACAATCAATATGAAATCATTGCCGGTGAGCGTCGTTACCGAGCAATGAAAAAGCTACAATGGACGGAAGTTCCTGCGATTGTACGAAATTTAACGGATAAGGAAACAGCATCAATTGCATTAATCGAAAACCTTCAGCGTGAAGAGTTAACGGCAATTGAAGAAGCGGTTGCCTACCAAAAATTATTAGAGCTTCATGAACTAACACAAGAAGCACTGGCTCAACGTCTAGGAAAAGGACAATCCACGGTAGCCAATAAATTACGTCTATTAAAGCTTCCTGAAGAAGTACAGCAAGCTATTTTAAAGCGTCAAATTTCTGAAAGACATGCACGTGCACTAATTGCAATTAAAGACCAACCTTTGCAATTAGAAATTTTGCAAGCAGCAATTGAAAATGATTGGAATGTGCGTCAACTAGAAGAGCATATTCATACATTGCTACATCCTGAAGTGGTGGATCAAGAAGAAGATGTTCCTAAAAAGCTGAAGCCGAAAAGGAAAGCGATAAGTAAAGATGTTCGTATCGCATTGAATACGATTAAGCAATCGCTATCAATGGTGACGAAAAGTGGTATAACGGTTAAAACAGAGGAAGAAGATACGGAAGAATATTATCAAATTACAGTGAAAATACCTAAAAAGAAGAAATCTTAATGAATATTTAATTATACTAAAAAAGTAATTTGTACTGTAATATATCTTCTGTACAGAGGAGGATCTTAGAATTATTTCTAAGATACCTCCTTTTTTGTATATATTCTTAATATTTTATACAACTCTATTCGTTTTTTTTGATAGAATGATAATTAAGATAGCGGTATTGAACAATGATTTTACAAATGGATTTGTCAAAGCAAACTTTGATAGATGAAAGCAGGTGCTTTTAAATGGGTAGAATTATAGCAATCGCCAATCAAAAGGGTGGCGTAGGTAAAACAACGACATCGGTCAATTTGAGCGCTTGTCTGGCATACTTGGGGAAAAAAGTGCTATTAATCGATACAGATCCACAGGGCAATACAACAAGTGGACTTGGCATTAATAAAGGTGAAATACAAAGTTGTATTTATGATGTCCTAATCGATGATGAAAATGTTGAAAATGTCGTGCAACAAACAAATGTAGAAAATCTATCAATCGTTCCTGCAACCATTTCACTAGCGGGAGCAGAGATTGAATTGGTTTCAACTATTTCTCGGGAAGTACGTTTAAAGCACGCGCTTCAAGATGTGAAAGAAGACTATGACTATATTATTATTGATTGTCCACCGTCACTAGGGCTTTTAACGATTAATGCATTAACTGCGTCGGACGCGTTGATTATTCCTGTGCAATGCGAATATTATGCCTTAGAGGGTTTAAGCCAATTATTGTCCACTGTACGTTTAGTGCAGAAGCATTTGAATCAGCAGCTATATATTGATGGTGTATTATTAACAATGCTTGATGCAAGAACCAATTTAGGGTTGCAAGTAATTGATGAAGTAAAAAAATATTTTCAAGATAAAGTATATAAAACAATAATTCCTCGTAATGTAAGATTAAGTGAGGCTCCGAGTCATGGACAGCCTATTATCATTTATGATGCAAAATCAAGAGGAGCTGAAGTTTATTTAGAGATGGCGAGGGAAGTGATTAAAAATGGCTAAAGGTTTAGGAAAAGGTATTGGTGCTCTATTTCCAGGGGAATCGTTAGAACAAAGCGGACAAGTAGAAGAAATACAACTACAGCTAATAGTCGCAAATCCATTTCAGCCTCGTAAAATATTTGATGAAGAAGCGTTGAAAGAATTAGCAGATTCAATTCAAGAGCATGGTATTTTACAGCCGATTGCTGTACGAAAAAAGGCGCGGAAATTCGAAATTGTAGCGGGCGAACGTCGTTTTAGAGCAGCACAAATAGCTGGGCTAGACATAATACCAGCCATTGTTAAAGAGCTAACAGACTCACAAATGATGGAACTTGCAATATTAGAAAACCTTCAGCGTGAAGATTTAACAGTTATTGAAGAGGCAGAAGCATATCAAAGTTTAATGGAAAACTTACACTTAACACAAGAGGAGCTATCCAAGCGATTAGGGAAGAGTAGGCCACATATTGCCAATCACGTTCGATTATTAGCTTTGCCAGAGGATGTTCGTGCATTAATGAATGACGGTACATTATCAATGGGGCAAGGACGTGCGTTACTTGGATTGAAAAATAAACGAAGAATTCCAGAAATTGCACTCAAGATTATAAAACAAGGTTTAAACGTACGCCAAGTTGAAATTTTAGTGCAAAATTTAAATGAAGAAGTTTCACGTGAAACATTGCAGCCGAAGAAGAAGGATATTTTTGTTGTAGCGAAGGAATCTCAGTTAAGAGATTATTTTGGTACAAATGTCCAAATTAAAAAGGCGAATAATAAAGGTAAAATTGAAATCGAATTTTACTCAGAAGATGACTTAGAACGTATTTTGGAAATATTAAACATTCAAGAAGACGATTAAGGGACCATTAAATGTAAATTAGAGCGCCGACATACTAGGCGCTCTCTATTTTTTAGAGAGAAAGAAGGCCTTTGTGTGGTAATTTTAGGAGCATTAATTAATGCACTACTAATAGTAGTAGGCGCATTGGTGGGGCGCATTTTCAAAAATATTCCTGAATCGATGAAGGCTTCTGTATTATCGATTATTGGCTTATCAGTCGCACTATTAGGAATAAAAATGGGCTTTGAGAGTAATAATTTTATTATTTTAGTGGTAAGTTTAGTAGTAGGAACTGTGATAGGAGAATGGTTAGATTTAGATAAGCAAATGAATCGACTTGGTCAGTGGGTAGAATCGCTTTTTAGTAAAAGACGTAATAGCGACAATCAAATTAATATTGCAGAAGGCTTTGTAACTGCTTCATTAATATTTGTTGTTGGATCAATGGCGATAATAGGTGCACTCGATAGTGGTCTTCGTCATGACCATAACGTCCTAATAACAAAAGGCATTATTGATGGATTTACATCGATTATTTTAGCGTCTACTTTAGGTATTGGCGTACTATTATCAGCCGTTCCAGTATTTGTTTATCAAGGTATTATTGCAATTTTTGCAGGTGTTATCAGTGCTTATATTCCAGATGATGCACTACAGATGTTCATTACAGAAATGACGTCTGTAGGGGGTGTTATGATTTTAGCCATAGGTTTAAATATAGCTGGCTTAACAAAGATCAAGGCTGCCAACTTGTTGCCGGGTATCGTCGTTGTCGGTATTATGGTTGCTATCATCTATCCTTTTCAGTGAGTAACGATGTGCAGCAAGCAGTAAAGCGCGTGAAAGCTTTTCAGCCATTGCGTAAGATATATGCAACCTAGTATTTTGTAAAACAAGCATTTCCATAAAGCCTCCAATATTGACGATTCCTTTAACGGAAATGTCACCGATTGGGGGCAATTCTTTTTTTACAGCTTTCCCAGGCAATATTGGTCCATCCTGCACGGCAATATGACCAACATTTTGTTCACTACCGAGACATGCATCAATCGCAATGATAAATGGTTTCGTAGTATGATGGTGTAGCTGTTGTATTGTAGTATCTAGGTTGAGGGCATGCAATGGATCTTCCAAAGTTCCTACAACTTCATAGGAAAAACTAACAGATTTTTTTAAAAAACTACCTGTTAACGGTCCAAGTGTATCGCCAGTACAACGATCACTTCCGATACAGCAAAAAACAAGACGTTCATGATGGAAAGGGATATACTCTAAAAATAATGTACTCAATTGCCACACGGCATTTTTACTTTCATGATGAAGAGAATAGGGTAGTACTAAATTAGGTATAGTATTCATAAAAAAACTCACTTTCATTTTTATTTGGTGGAAGTGCTCAATTTTTATGCAGTATACGCAAATTTTTAACAAGTTATTCAAGAGGTGGTAATAATGGATTTTAACGCTAGATGGATAAAGAAAAAATGGGATATAGTCACGTCCGAGACATTTTGGGATCAGGTAATTGATGCAACATTTGAGATTACGATAATCCTTATTGCATCGTGGTTAACAGTGCGATTAGGTAAAAAATTTATCAAAAAAGTATTCTTAATACGTATGCGCTCACCATTAAATCACTCAGAGCGTCGGCAACGAACAATTGCAAGATTACTACAAAGTGTTATTTCCTATGTTGTCTATTTTTCAGCCATTATAGCTATCCTATCTTCGCTAAACATTAAAGTCGCTGGTTTGCTTGCAGGGGCTGGAATTGTCGGTTTAGCTATCGGTTTTGGTGCACAAAGTTTAGTGAAGGATGTCATTACAGGGTTCTTTATTATTTTTGAAGACCAATTTGGTGTAGGGGATTATATTAAAATAAACGCAGCAGAAGGAACTGTTGTAGAAATTGGATTACGTACAACAAAAATTAAAGGTTCTACTGGTGAGCAATTTATTATTCCAAACGGTTCAATTGGAGAAGTTATTAATTACTCTATAAATAACTCGAAAATTTTTATAGATTTACAAATGACTACAGATGCAGACTTTGAAAAAGCGGAAGCGCTTATTAAACAGTATTTAGATTCGCTTCCAAAAATTCATAAAGAGCTTGTAGCAGCACCTATCTTTTTAGGTGTGCAAAATGTAAAAGGTACCGAAGTAACCATTCGTATTGCTGCAGAGACATTACCACAGCAACAATATGGTGTGGCACGAACAATTCGTCGTGATGTAACAAAACTGTTTGAGGAACATAATATTCCTATGGCGTATCCTAATATGATGTTATATGGTGGAAATGGGAAAGAAGATGGGAGTAGTGAATAATATGGAAGCGAAAAAGTTTGAACTAAATGATATTGTCGAAATGAAAAAACAGCATCCTTGTGGCACAAATGAGTGGAAAATTATTCGGATGGGTGCGGATGTGCGCATTAAATGTGAAGGGTGTCAGCACAGTGTGATGATTCCACGTCGAGAATTTGAGAAAAAAATGAAAAAGGTCCTTAAGCATGCAAGCGAAGCCTAGCTTTTTGCGTATTAGACTTTTTATGGGCGAATCAATATAATAGATAGGGTTATACAGAAATCTCTAACTTGCTTCAGAAGTCCTCAAAGGGATGAATAAATCGGCTTAGTCGAAGTAATGAACGAATATTGGCCTGAACAGCACTGTTTAGATGGCTTACGCAGACTGGCTGTTTGAAGTAAGAATTTTAGCACCTAATAATACGGGATAAAAACAACAAAATTGAACTGATCATAGAAAGGTTGTGTCCATTTATGGCATTAACAGCTGGAATCGTTGGTTTACCTAACGTTGGAAAATCAACACTATTTAACGCAATTACAAAAGCGGGCGCTTTGGCTGCAAACTATCCATTCGCAACAATCGATCCAAACGTAGGTATCGTGGAAGTACCAGATGCACGTTTAGATAAACTAACAGAATTAGTAGTACCGAAAAAGACAGTCCCAACAGCATTTGAATTTACGGATATTGCTGGTATCGTAAAAGGCGCTTCTAAAGGAGAAGGGCTAGGAAACAAATTCCTTGCACATATCCGTGAAGTTGATGCAATTTGCCAAGTAGTACGTTGTTTTGTAGACGAAAATATTACACACGTATCTGGCGCAGTAGATCCAATTGATGATATTGAAGTCATTAATTTAGAACTTGCACTTGCTGATTTAGAATCAGTTGATAAACGTTTACAACGTGTGAGCAAAATGGCGAAGCAAAAAGATAAAGAAGCGATGGTTGAAGAACCAATTCTTCTTAAAATCAAAGCTGAATTAGAAAACGGCAGACCTGCTCGTGCAGCAGAGCTTTCAGAAGACGAGTTAAAAGTCATTAAAGGTCTTCACCTATTAACTATTAAACCAATGCTATACGTTGCAAATGTTTCAGAGGACGAAGTGGCAGATGCAGATAATAATGAATATGTTCAAAAGGTACGTGAATATGCAGCGGCTGAAGGTGCTCAAGTAATTACAATTTGTGCAAAAATCGAAGAAGAAATTTCAGAGCTTGACGATGAAGAAAAAGCAATGTTCCTAGAGGAATTAGGCATTAAAGAATCAGGCCTAGATCAACTAATCCGTACTTCTTATGATTTATTAGGTCTTGCTACTTACTTCACTGCTGGAGTACAAGAAGTACGTGCATGGACATTCCGTAAAGGCATGAAAGCACCACAATGTGCTGGTATCATTCATACTGACTTTGAGCGCGGATTTATTCGTGCAGAAACAGTTGCTTACAATGATTTAGTAGAGGCAGGCTCACAAGCTGCTGCTAAAGAAGCGGGTAAAGTACGTCTTGAAGGTAAAGAATATATTGTACAAGACGGCGATATCATGTTATTCCGCTTTAACGTCTAAATAAAATACAAACCGTTGTGCTATCCATAGGTGAGATGTTAGTTGCATCGTTATCGAGTGCTCTCTGTCGTGTAATGTGCCGTTGTCTTTCCTGTGGTATTCTATGCGATTTTTACTAATAGTTATACAAACAAAATAGGCTTCTCCTAGCGTAGTATTTTGACGTTTGGAAAAGCCTATTTTTGGTTATATAATATCAGAATTTTCAATTTCCATAGGGGGATATTATGAACATATTAGAAATAAAAGAACGTGCTTTAGAAATCGAACAGTTAGGAAAGTTGCCACAAGATATATTAGAGGTTATTTATGAGAAACAATTGTTTAAATTGTTTATAGCAAAGGAATTAGGTGGCAAAGATTTAGACTTACTAGAAGGGATAAAAGTGTTTCAGCGTATGTCTGCTATTGATGGGAACTTTGGATGGCTTGTGACGATTGGAACAGGTGGTAATCTATTTATTCCTACGTTAAATCAAGGAATAGGAGAAAAGATTTTTTCACCAAGTGATGCTGTAATAGCAGGGAGTGGCTATCCTAACGGCACGGCCGTAAAAAAGGATGGTGGCTATACTGTAACAGGGCAATGGAAGTTTTGTAGTGGTGCTGACTATGCGACAACCTTTACAATGAATTGCTTTATTAAAGAAGATGGTATTATGACAGATAAAATCATTAGTTGTGCGGTAAGTCGTGAGCAAGTGGAAATCATAAATGACTGGCAAGCGATGGGTTTAAAAGCTACAGCAAGCCATACCATTCGTGTCCAAGATGTATGGATACCGTACGATAAAACATTCCAATTAGGCATTAGTAAAAATAGATATAATAATGTAGTTCATAGTTTTCCGTTCGCTACTTTTGCAGAGGCTTCTTTTTTAAGTGTCTGTCTCGGAATTACAGAGAATTTTTTAGATGAAGCTTTTTCCCTAATGGAGCAAAAAAATAAGAAATCCTCTTATAGTGAACGTATAGGCGCACTGCAATTTTTATTTATGCAGCAAAAAAAGCGCTTTTTACAAGTTGAAGAACAATTTTACGCTATGCTAACAGACTATTGGCAAAAACATAAACTTGGGGCTGAATTGACAGAGCAAGAATTACAACAATTTACGCAAATGAGCAAGGAAAGTGCAGCTGTATGTGTGGATATTGCAAATAATATCATTCGTAGTCTTGGAATGGACGCTATTATTGAAACAGCCACTATTAATCGAATTTGGAGAAATTTATGTACAGCTGCACAACATGGATTTTTAACACCATAATCATAGAAAAGAAGCGATTACTTTTGAGATAGTTCCTTTTTTTGTGGAGAATAAACATAAAGCTTTGGTAACTGAGGATCGTCCTGTACAAGGGCGTTTTTTGGATATTTGCGTAATTCCTTATACATGGCGAAATCTCCTACTGCTCCCGCTATTAAAAAGGCACCAGCAAGTAATAAAACAGTACTGTTAAAATAAAAGCCAGCAATTGTTGGTACAATTCCAGTTGTCCAAAATGGTAATAGCAACGCTTTTTTCATTGCGTGATTAGGGAGTAGCTGGTTAGTCGTTGCATAGGCAATACCAAGCTCTAAATTAACACCGTACTTTAACGATTTGTAGGGCACACCGCCGAAAATCATAAAGCCTATTAAATGAAAAGCTTCATGCAAGATAATAAGCACAATATAAAGTATGACAAAAAGGACAACTCCGCTTAGCATGCTCCATAACGAAAATTGAAAATCTTTTAAACAAATATATTGTATGGCAATAAATAATAGAGAGAGACCACTAGTAATAACGATACTATCCATCATTAGCTTTTTAATATCTAATTCAATTACATTAGGTTCTTGATCTGGTAGCATAGAAATAGTTCTCCTTTATAAAATTAATTATGGTCTTTATTATATCGAATGAATTATTTGATTGCGACTTGAAAGACAGATGCCAATGTGTTACAATTCATTGATGTGAGTAATATTTATTGCTTACTCCTTGCTCCCTGTAAACAGGAGAGCCTGAGTCCATAAGGAGGTGTAAACAGATGAGAAAATACGAATTAATGTACATTGTACGTCCGAACATTGAAGACGAAGCGAAGAAAGCTTTAGTTGAACGTTTCAACGAAATCTTAACTTCTAACGGTGCTGAAGTCATCGAAGCAAAAGAGTGGGGCAAACGCCGCTTAGCTTACGAGATCCAAGACTTCCGCGAAGGTTACTACCAAATCGTAAAAGTAAACGCTCCTTCAGAAGCAATCAACGAATACACACGTCTTGCTAACATCAGCGAAGATATCATTCGTCACATTGCAGTACGTGAAGAAGCAAAATAATTTTAAACAAAATGCTGAAAAGGAGGTTGCATTCTGATGATAAATCGTGTCGTATTAGTTGGAAGACTAACAAAAGACCCTGAGCTGCGCTACACACCAAATGGTATTGCGTCTACTCGTTTTACAGTAGCTGTAAATCGTACATTCTCAAACCAACAAGGTGAAAAAGAAGCAGATTTCATTAGCTGCGTTGCTTGGCGTAAACAGGCTGAAAACTTAGCGAACTTCATGAAAAAAGGAAGTTTGATTGGAGTAGAAGGTCGTATCCAAACAGGTAGCTTTGAAGGACAAGATGGTAAGCGTGTATATACAACTGATGTTGTGGCAGATAGCGTACAGTTTTTAGAGCCTCGTAGTGGTGGAGGTGCTCCTGCATCAAACCAATACGGTGGACAATCTTACGCAAATAGCCAACCGTCATATGGCGGTGGTCAACCACAGCAACAGTATGGCGGCGCGATGCCTCAGCAAGGTTCATTTGGCGGCGGTGCTTCTTATCAGCAAAATCAACCACCAATGAATCAGCCGAACTATACACGAGTAGATGAAGATCCATTTGCTAACAGCAAGGGACCAATTGAAGTATCGGAAGACGATCTTCCATTCTAATCTTCAATCTACAAAAACTATAAACTTATAAGGAGGAGACATCACTATGGCACCACGTCGCGGAGGCCGCAAACGCCGTAAAGTTTGCTATTTTACATCTAATAACATTACGCATATCGACTATAAAGATGTGGATTTACTTAAAAAATTCATTTCTGAGCGCGGTAAAATCTTACCACGTCGCGTAACTGGCACTAGCGCTAAGTACCAACGTAAATTAACTTCAGCTATCAAAGTTTCTCGTATTATGGGATTACTTCCATTCGTATCTGAAGATAAATAAGATTGCTAAGCACAACAAGGTTTATACCTTGTTGTGCTTTTTTATTTTGTTTGAAAATAGAGGTTCAATTCGAGAAGCAGTGGCGGATTTACATAAATGCTTGAACAAAAATCTTAGTGTAAAACTATTAAATTTTGAATATTGACAAATAAATAAATAACGATTTATTATAATGTTTAAAATTATCAAATTTATTTTGTAAATCAAGGGGTGTTTAAATTGAAAACTACAAAATGGATGTTGGTAGGTGCACTTACATTAAGTTTAAGCGGCACAATCTTATCTTCAGCAAATGCAGTAACACTAGATGACCCAACGATTTATGGCGGTTGGAGTGAAGATACAGGCTACTTTACTGTACGACAAGATAGCGGGTTTTCTTCATTTGCTACTAGTAACCCTATACATAGGGCAACGAAAGAGTATACAAGAAGAGGTTCAGCTGTTTATGAGCGAGTCATTGCAGACACGACTGGCCAGGTGTATACCATTATTCTCGAGCTCGTTACGAATCTGCTATTTCAGGTCGTGCAGAAGCAGATAGTAAGCGTCAATGGGCTGTCGGTACAACACAAGCAATTAGCGGTTGGCACCCTGGGGATTTAGACTGGGTTGCGAAAACTTACTATGGAAAATAACATACATGAAGAGATAATCAATTGATTATCTCTTTCTTGCAATGAAGGAATAAACATGATGAAAAAATATATAGTATCCAGCAAATTTGTGTTACTAACTGCACTATTGTTTGCTAGTGCCGCTGCCCTGCTTTATATAATGGACTCTGTTAGCTATACCAATATGATTAACAATGGCTATATCGACAAAAACGCTGTTGAATTCATTATCAATACAGAAGAGTCTTCTCTAGACATCGACTTAGAAGAGCCCTATTTGTTAATGCAATATAAACTAGATAATCCACAATTAAAATATATCTATATTAACAAATCAGTAAAGTTGCCACCTATAAACTATAAAAAACAACCACTATCAACAGACTATATAATTACAGGTTCCGTTTTTCCAGAAGGTTCACTTTCAAAAAATTTGAAAAGCCTCATTATTGGCCAATTTGACACATCAGGCTCTTATTTGAATAGGGAGGCTTGGTATATATCAGAGTCTCAACAAATCAACTTACAAAATGGGACAAAGTTTATTCTCAATGTAGAAAGTGGAAATCCATATAAATTGATGCAAAAAATATTTCCTAATACGAGTTATAAGCTTCTTGAAACCGAGGATAGAGGTACTTCCATATTGAAGTCAAATATTTTTTTGAAAGGGTTCTTACTCATTTCTTTACTGTTTGTAATCATCACTCAAGCTGTTACAGTCCATTATTCAATTCAAAGGAAAAAATCAATTGTTCAAATATTGTATTTAGCAGGCGGGAAATTGCAAATCATATTTGTTAAAGTTTTTAAATCAGAATTCATTGCGCTATTCGTGATAATGTTATTGGAATCTTTAGTATTAATAGCCGTTAACCATTTCTATGCGATTTGGGGGAATCATTGGTACTACGTATCGGTTTTCTATATGTTCATAACATTTATAGGATATTTTTTCGCCTGTCTACTTGTAACAAAGTCCTTGATTAAAAAAGGAGTAAGATCGTTTTGAATACAACTAGACTTTTATTGAAAAATAAAAAATTGTTTACGTTGTTAACTGTGCTACTTTCATTTATATTTTCTCTCGTTTTATTTGTTCTATTAGTAAATATAAATATTTCCAAAATAGAAATACGTTCAGCAAGTAAATTTCATAACTACAACATCTATCAGATTTCGGATGATTTAATAGGTGAAAGAGAAATTGAATTTTTTAAAGATGTAAAAAACTATGATGTACTCAATGATTTTAATAATGGGGTATTTAAAAATAGTAAAGTTGTCTTTTATAATGCCGTATCGCAACAAATAGGCTTAAAAGAATATCCTCCTGATAAGAAGTTCTCCGCCTATTATGAATGGGGCTCTAACAATGATATATATGAGTACGAAGGTGAGTTTTATCAAACCACTAAATCGATGCAAGTGACTAAATCCGTATTTGATTATAATGTCGTTGAACTGATGGAAGGACAGCCATTTGAGGATTCCGCTTATGTCTACGTAGCAGGAAGAAAGGAAATACCTGTCATTCTCGGCTCTGAATATCGTCCATACTATAAGTTGCATGACCAATTAGAGATTCATTATTATTTTGAAAAATTTATTGGGCGAGTAGTAGGCTTTGTAAAGGAAAATTCATTTGTTTTCACTAATCTTGAACCGCAGCAAGTACTCAATCGTTATATTCTATTACCTTCCATGTCGCTTTCTGAACAGCCTTCTGAATTGTTACGAAAAACGGAGGTAGATGAAGTATTCTTTAGGGCACTTCTTTTAAGTAAAATGGGAGGTCATTTAATGACCAACTTAAACGCGCTTGAAGTAAGAAAGGAAATTGGAGAGATAGAAAAAGCGACGAATTTCACTGATTATCAAATTATTGGTGCGAATTCGCTATCAGTTGATCTCTTATATAAAATGATTGATGCCAATCAAACACATATTTTTACAATATCGGGTGTTGTATTTATTTTTATTTTGTGTGCCTTCTATTTGTTCGTTAAAAGCTTTATAAAAAGACAATTTGATACGTATTTAGTGTTCATTATGAGTGGGGTTGCAAATCATAAAATCAAAAAAAATATACAACTTGAATTTTCAATTCTCAATGGCATGAGTATAGGATTAGCATTGTTGTGCACCGTTCTATTCATGCAAGACATTTCGATTATATCCATTTTAATAATTGCCGGGTTCTTGGTTTGGTTGTTAATCAATGTCGTTGTTTATATGTTAGTGAATAACTTATTAGCAACAACGAATGTCATTGAAAAGTTAAAGGGTGATTAAAATTATAAACTTTATTTCATTAGTTAACATAGTAAAGGCATATAACAAAAAAACGATATTAAATAAAATTAATTTAGAAGTGGCCAACAATCAATTCATCTCTATTAAAGGACCAAGTGGTGTCGGTAAGAGTACGCTTCTAAATATATTGGCTGGACTTGAAAAAGCAGATAGTGGTCAGTATGTTATGGATAGTATAGAAATGCATGAGCAAAATCTTAACGAACTTTCGAATATAAGAGGCAGTCGAATCGGATACATTTCACAATACAATCCAATGATTCGTAACCTCACTGTTCGAGAAAATATAGTAGCACCGTTATTATTAGGTAAATATGATAAAAAGCAAACCAAGGCGTATAGTGATGAACTGAGTGCGTATTTAAAAATTAACCATTTACTTGATAAGAAAATCGACAAGTTATCTGGAGGAGAAAGACAACGGGTAGGGATCATTAGAGCATTAATTAAAAAGCCTAAATTGTTAATAGCAGATGAACCTACTGGATCATTGGATGACGACACGACGATGTTAGTGTTTAACCTTTTTAAAAGGCTATGCGAGAATGAAACGACTATCATTATGGCTACTCATAGTCACTTAAGTTCTCAATATGTTGATAAAGAATATAGAATGCATTCTGAAGGGATTTTTTTGAACTCCCAAACGATGCTAAATCATTAATCATTGAATTTTAGTATTTTGAGTTCGGTATTGCACCGGACTCTTCTTTATTTTGCTTTTATCCGTAACAGTAAAATGCCATGCGATTACCTTTTTTGATTACGAAACTTTACTTTTGACATCAATTTATCATAAAGCATACAGACGTTCTTAGCGTTTTTTGTTCAATAAGGTGAAAAAATGGTACAATAAAGTTTAGTAAGTTTGACTGACAAAAAGGAAGGTTTTCAATGCCGAATAATCAAACAAAGGCGCTTGTACAAGGCTCGATGATGGTTGCAATTTTTACAATCTTAATGATTGCTTCAGCGTATGTACCAATCATTTCTATGGTAGCCTTATTATTTACTCCATTACCGATTGCTTGGTATAGCGCAAGTTACAAGCGTTCCTCATCAATACTCGTTGCAGTTGTTGGCTGTATTTTAACAGTTTTAACGAGTGGACTATTTATGCTGCCATTTGCCTTTATTATGGCGTTGCTTGGAGTAGTCATAGGTAATGGAATTCAATTGAAGAAGAGCAAACTTTATTTATTCATGTCATCAGGTATCGCGGTACTTTTATCGTCAGCACTTGTGTATCTAGCCTATGTGCAATTAGCGGGAATTAACGTGATTGAAATGAGTTTGGATCTTGCTCGGGACAGTTATGAGCAATCCAACGAGCTTGCTAAAAGTGTAACTGGTCAAGTTGCAATACAACCTGAACAAATGGAGGTTATGCTTAAAACTATTGAGCTAACAATACCTTCGACGGTGACAATCTTAGCATTTTCAATAGCTTTTATTGTAATTACACTGAATTTACCAATTTTAAAACGATTAGGTTTAAAAGTTCCTAAATTCTCACCGTTTGAAAATATGCGACTTCCACGCTCTGTGTTATGGTACTACATGATTATATTGTGTATTAATCTATTTATACATCCAGAATCGGGCTCTATGCTAGATGTTATCGTATTAAATGTATCTTATATTTTGTGGCTTTTATTAATCCTTCAAGGGATATCATTTATACATTATTTCATTGCGACGAAAGGAATGCCGAGCGTTGTAAAATGGATTGCTACTGTTTTAGCCATTCCACTTGCATCATTCATTATTTTACTCGGTATTATCGATTTAGGTTTCGACGTGCGTTCACTTGTGAAAGGGAAGACTAAGGAATAAGGGGCTGATGTAATGGGGACTTTTAGAAGACGACCAATCCGCTATCCGCTTTTTGTTCTTTCCATTTTTGGCATTGTGACGTTTATGCTTCTATGTATATGGAATATTGGGATTGGTATTGGCTATGGAATAGGCTTCGCTATATTAATGGCCTATACATGGAAAATTGAAAAAGCTACTTTTGAAGAGACAGAAAAGCATATTGAATCCATTTCCTTCCGAATGAAAAAGGTTGGAGAAGAGGCATTACTAGAAATGCCCATTGGGATTTTGCTGGTGAATGAGGAATATGAAATAGAATGGTCCAATCCATATATGCAAAATGTGTTAGACAATGAGGCATTAGTGGGTGAGGGGATCGTTAATATATCCGACGATATCTATGTACTGATGAAGACCGAGGAGACAAAGGAAGCTACAATTACGCTTCGTGATCGGAAATATCGTGTCTTTTACAAAGAAGAAGAGCGTTTGCTATACTTCTTCGATATTACTGAACAAATCGCTATTGAAAAGCAATATTTTGCAGATCGCACAGTCATTGCTATTTTATTTGTTGATAACTATGATGAAATTACGCAAGCAATGGACGATCAACCACGTAGCTTAACAAATACGATGGTAACATCCATTGTCAACGACTGGGCAGCGGAGCATGGTATTTTTGTAAAAAGAATTTCATCGGACCGTTTTTTAGCGGTTTTAAATGAGTCAATTTTAACGGAACTAGAAAAGAAGAAATTTGCTATTTTAGATACAATCCGTGAAAAGACAGCACAAAAAAATCTTTCCTTAACGCTTAGTATTGGCGTTGGAGCAGGTTCTTCTTCATTAGTGGAGCTTGGTGAGTTAGCCCAATCAAGCTTGGACCTTGTATTAGGTCGAGGTGGGGATCAGGTAGCCATCAAGCAGCCTACTGGAAAGCTTAAATTTTACGGTGGTAAAACCAACCCTGTAGAAAAACGTACTCGTGTAAGAGCTCGTGTTATCTCACATGCGTTACGTGACTTAATACAAGACAGTGACCAGGTGTTTGTAATGGGACATAAAAACCCTGATATGGACTCTATAGGCGCATCTGTCGGGGTCCGCAAAATGGCACAAATGAATGATGTAAAGGGCTATGTTGTTATTAATTTCGATGAATTAAACGGAAGTGTAACACGTTTAATGCATGAAATTGAAAGTAAATCCGACTTCTATGAGCATTTCTTAACGCCAGAAGAAGTTGCAGCGAAAATGACTGAAAAGTCCTTACTCATTATTGTGGATACACATAAGCCCGATTTAGTAATCGATCCATACTTATTAAAGCTTGCCGAAAAGGTAGTAGTTATCGACCATCATCGTCGTAGCGAAGACTTTATTGAAAATCCAACACTCGTTTATATGGAGCCTTATGCTTCGTCCACAGCAGAGCTTGTAACTGAGTTGCTAGAGTATCAGCCAAAGCGAGCAAAAATTAATATGTTAGAGGCGACAGCATTATTAGCGGGGATAATTGTTGATACAAAAAGTTTTACACTTCGTACAGGTGCACGTACTTTTGAGGCAGCTTCATATTTACGAACAAATGGTGCCGATACAGTTTTAGTGCAAAGGCTATTAAAAGAAGACATCATTACGTACATCGAACGTTCAAAAATTGTGCAAACGGTAAAATTCGTAAAGCCGGGCATTGCTGTAGCTGTCGGTGAAGAGGCGAAAATTTATGATTCCGTATTAATCGCACAAACGGCTGATATTTTACTAACGATGAAAGACGTTAACGCATCGTTCGTCATTGCGCATCGTGCTGATGGCAAAATCGGTATTAGTGCAAGGTCGCTAGGAGAAGTAAACGTACAGCTCATCATGGAAAGGCTTGGAGGTGGCGGGCATTTAACAAATGCAGCTTGCCAAATAGATGCACTTTCTATTGATGAAGTAAAAAAACATTTAGAAGAGGCCATATATGAGGTACTCGAAGGGAGTTCTGAATTATGAAAGTAGTATTTTTAAAAGATGTTAAAGGTAAAGGAAAAAAAGGGGAAGTTAAAAATGTAGCAGATGGCTATGCACAAAACTTCCTAATTAAAAATGGTTATGCTGCAGAAGCGAATGCTCAAGCAATGAGCCAATTAGAAGGTCAAAAGAAATTAGAACAAAAAAATGCAGCAGCAGAATTAGCAGAAGCAAAAGCTTTAAAAGAAAAGCTAGAAGCATTAACCGTTGAACTAAAAGCAAAATCAGGTGATGGCGGTCGCCTATTTGGTTCAGTTTCTACAAAACAAATTGCTGAAGCACTTCAAAAAGTACATGGCATTAAAATAGATAAACGTAAAATGACTTTACCTGAAGGAATCCGTGCACTAGGCTTTACAAATGTACCTGTAAAACTACATCACGAAGTATCAGCAACATTAAAAGTACAAGTAACGGAAGAATAAGGGGCGACTATCCATGAACGAACCGATGATAGACCGCGTTCCACCGCATAACCGGGAAGCGGAGCAATCGGTTATCGGTGCGATTTTTCTAGAACCACAGGCACTAATCACGGCATCAGAAATATTACTAGCCGATGATTTTTACCAAAACGCACATAAGAAGATTTTTGAAACGATGCTGCGTTTAAGTGATCTAGGAAAAGCGATAGATGTTGTAACAGTTACTGAGGAATTATCAGCAAAAAAAGAGATTGAGGATGTTGGCGGGCTATCGTATTTACTAGAGCTCGCCAATGCTGTCCCTACGGCAGCAAACGTTGCTCACTATGCGAAAATCGTTGAGGAAAAAGCGCTCTTACGTCGTTTAATCCGTGTAGCTACAAAAATTGTAGAAGATGGCTACACACGTGAGGATGAGGTAGAGGCATTACTTGGCGAGGCAGAGAAGAAAATGATGGAGGTCGCCAACCGCAAAAATGCTGGCGACTTTAAACATGTAAAAGACGTTTTAGTAGAGACATTCGATAATATTGAACAGCTTCAATCACGTAAAGGTGATGTAACGGGTATTCCAACAGGATTCCGTGATTTAGACCATATTACAGCTGGCTTCCAACGCAATGACTTAATTATAGTCGCGGCACGACCTTCTGTAGGGAAAACAGCTTTTGCGCTAAATGTTGCACAGAGTGTTGCTGTACAAGCACGTGAAAATGTTGCCATCTTCTCATTAGAGATGGGTGCAGAGCAACTAATCATGCGTATGCTATGTGCGGAGGGAAATATTGATGCACAAGTTTTACGTACAGGTGCTTTAACAACCGAAGATTGGGGTAAACTAACGATGGCAATGGGAAGTTTATCGAATTCGGGTATTTTTATTGATGACACACCAGGTGTACGTATCAATGAAATTCGAGCAAAGTGTAGACGTTTAGCACAAGAGCATGGACTTGGAATGATTCTAATCGATTACTTACAGCTTATTCAAGGTAGTGGTAAGCCAGGTGAAAACCGTCAACAAGAAGTATCAGAAATCTCACGTTCGTTAAAACAATTAGCGCGTGAATTAAAGGTACCTGTTATTGCATTATCACAGCTTTCACGTGGCGTGGAACAACGTCAGGATAAGCGACCAATGATGAGTGACTTACGTGAATCAGGAAGTATTGAGCAGGATGCCGATATTGTTGCCTTCTTATATCGTGATGATTATTACGATAAAGAGTCCGAGAGTAAAAATATGATTGAAATTATAATTGCTAAACAACGTAACGGTCCAACTGGAACAGTTACACTTGCTTTTAAAAAGGAATTCAATAAATTTATAAACGTGGATTGGTCACAAATGCCACCACCACCTCCACGCGATTAGTAATATTTATCTAAAAAAGAGATAATATTCATACCATTCCGTCATTAAACACGAACGTTAAATCATAGTAATTGATTTTATGTTCGTGTTTTTAACTGTTTTTTGTTGACGAGTCGTTTCTATCATTGTTACAATAATTTACGGCTTGATTAATGAGATACAATACGTATCTAACGGAGGTGCTGATTATGACATCAGTTGTAGTTGTAGGAACACAGTGGGGAGACGAAGGAAAAGGTAAAATTACAGATTTTCTTTCACAAAAGGCAGATGCAATCGCTCGCTTTGCAGGTGGCGATAATGCAGGACATACCATTAAAATTGATGGTGAAACATATAAACTCCATTTAATCCCATCAGGTATTTTCTACAAAGAAAAAACTTCTGTAATGGGAAATGGGATGGTTATTAATCCGAAGTCGCTTGTAACAGAGCTAAAAGGACTTCAAGAGCGAGGCATTAATACGGATAATCTTCGCATTTCAAATCGTGCCCATGTCATTTTGCCATATCATATTAAACAAGATATCGCAGATGAAGAAAGCCGTGGCGAAAATAAAATCGGTACAACGTGTAAAGGAATCGGTCCTTGCTATCAAGATAAAGTTGCACGTATCGGTATCCGCATGGCTGATTTATTAGATAAAGAAGTATTTGAAGAAAAACTACGTCATAATTTAGCAATTAAAAATAAATTGTTTGAGAAGTTTTATGAAGTTGAAGGTGTAACATTCGAAGAAATTTTCGAAGAATTTTATGGTTATGGACAAGAAATCGCAAAATATGTTACCGATACTTCAAAAATTTTAAATGATGTGTTAGATGAGGGTGGCAAAGTATTATTTGAAGGCGCACAAGGTATTTTACTTGATGTCGATCAAGGGACTTATCCATTTGTTACTTCTTCAAACCCTGTTGCTGGTGGTGTAGCGATTGGTGCAGGTATTGGCCCATCTAAAGTATCAAGTGTTATTGGTGTATGTAAAGCCTATACTTCACGTGTAGGAGATGGCCCGTTCCCAACTGAATTATTTGATGATGTTGGTCAACAAATCCGTGAAGTTGGTCGCGAATACGGTACAACGACTGGACGCCCTCGTCGTGTAGGCTGGTTTGATACGGTTGTAGTTCGCCATTCACGTCGTGTAAGTGGTATTACACATCTATCACTTAATTCAATTGATGTTTTATCTGGCTTAGAGACAGTAAAAATCTGTACAGCTTATAAATACAAAGATGAAACAATTACGGAGTACCCAGCGAATCTTCATATAATTGAACAATGTGTACCTATCTATGAAGAGCTTCCAGGCTGGTCAGAAGATATTACAGGCTGCCGAACATTAGAAGAGCTACCAGAGAACGCACGCCGTTACGTTGAACGTGTAAGTGAATTAACTGGTATTCAAATTGCTACTTTCTCTGTCGGCCCTGGTCGTGAACAAACAAATGTGTTAGTAGATATTTGGGAAGTATAATAAATATCAAAGACTATGGCCGTTGATTTCCGTTACGTGCGGCGCTTTCCGCGGGCACATCGTAAGCCACAACCCTCGCTAGCGCGCGGTTTGTTGCGTCTTACGTCCTGTGCGTTCCCGCAGGAGTCGCCGCCCTCCACTCCAATCAACAAGCATTGTGTCATCGCATTGTTTCAAAAACGTAAAGTAAAAATAAAGAAAGCGCGTGCCACAAATGGTACGCGCTCTTTTTAGTGAATGTCCTTCTTCTTGAAGCGGCCACCTTTTACTTCTGCAATATTCCCTATTGCAAGGAATGCATGGTCGTCAATTTCAGCGACAATCGATTTTAATTTTGATTCTTCTAATCGCGTAATGACTGTAAAAATAACTTTTTTGTCGTTCCCAGTATAGGCGCCTTCACCATGTAGAAAAGTAACCCCACGACCAAGTCGATCCATAATTGTTTGCCCAATTTCATCAATTTCATCACTAATAATATAAACAGATTTTGATTCTTCCATCCCTTGTATCACAATATCGATCATTTTATAGGCTATATAATAAGCCATGATGGAGTACATTGCCTGCTCCCACGTAAAAACAAAACCTGCAATTGTAAAAATAAGAAGATTAAAAAACATAATAATTTCTCCGACCGAGAAGGGGGATTTTCGGTTAAATAAAATGGCTAAAATTTCAGTACCATCTAAAGAACCACCATAACGTATAACGATACCAACACCAATGCCCAAAATAATACCACCGAATACTGTGGCGAGTAATGTGTCTGTTGTAAATGGTTGAAGATTATGTAAGAAGATTGTTGTTACAGAGAGCACTGTAATGCCGAGCCCTGTAGAAAGTGCAAATGTTTTACCGATCTGTTTATATCCTAAAAAGATAAAAGGTAAGTTTAAAACGAAGATGAATATGCCTAGGGGTAAGCTTAATAAATGCGAGGCGATAATGGAAACACCAACGATGCCACCGTCCATAATATGGTTGGGTACTAAAAATAGCTCAAGTCCTACTGCCATAATGATAGCACCTATTGCAACCATAATAGTTCTGGTGGTAATTTTCCGCACTGTATTCTTTTTTTGTTGTTTTGCTTTTGCTACCTTCAATGAGGTCTGTGAATCACTCAATTCAATCGCTCCAATCAATTAGTCTCTTACTCTATTTTATCGAAATATTTAAAAACTAAAAAGTAATAAGTTCAAATTCTGTTTTGAAATAAAATAAAAAGGATAATATTTATTAATTTTGAAAAAAATAGGAGCAAAATGAGTGCTGTAAATTATAGGGATTATGTAACAATTAGTAGAGAAATAATACATTTTCATTACAAAAAGGATAAATTATTCAAACAACATTTTCTTTATGGTACATTATAGTGGTGCAAAATTCTTTGTGGGTAATTAAACCTATGTTAGGTTAAAGTTGGAAGGGGCTTTATTGAATGAGTTCGTCTTGGAATAAAAAAGAAGGAAGCAATCGATTCACCTACAATTTTTCTTCTTTTAAAAAAGTATCAATTATTGCAGTTTTAATGGCAAGTTTCGCAATAAACGTGGGCTTTACAAAAGAAAATAATCATAAAGAAGCATTAAATAAAATCTATCATGTATATGTAGATAATGAATATATGGGTGCTGTATCTGATGACAAAGCTGTTCATGAAATTATTGCTTCAAAAGAACAACAAGCAAGTAATCAGTACAAAGACTTATTAATTGATGCTAACTCAGCAGTGAAAATAATACCAGAGCAAGTGTTTAGTAATGAAACCAAGGATGCAGAAACTTTAGCGAAGCTTGAGCAATCATTAGTAGCTCAATCGCCTGCCTTTGCATTATTAGTAGATAATAAGCCAATCGCCTATTTAAAAGATGCGGATGCCTACGAAGAAACAATTCGTATGTTAAAGCTTCAATATGTTTCACAACAAGAGTTAGACTCGCTTGCTAACCAGCAATCTATAAATAATTTACCAGCTTTACAGTCTGGTGAATCACGCCTTTTAAATATAACGTTTAAACAAGGTATTTCTGGTGTAACACAAAAGGTAGCTCCAAATGTCGTTGTATCACCTGAAGAGGCAGTCAAGTATTTAATGACAGGCTCCCTTAAGCAAGAGGAATATAAAATTCAATCAGGTGATGTATTAGGAGCAGTCGCTAAAAAACATGACTTAACAACGGCTGAATTAATGGCATTAAATCCTGGTCTAACAGTTGATACAGTGTTACAAATTGGACAAGCATTAAATGTTACAGTTGCAAAACCATTTGTAGCGATAGAAGTTAAACAAGAAAAGAAAATTACAGATACAATTCCATTTAAAAAAATAACTGAAGAAGACCCTACGATGTATAAAGGTGAAACAGTTGTAAAACAGCAGGGTGTTAATGGTAAAAAAGAAACCTCTTACTTAATCACTGCTGAAAATGGAACAAGAACATCAAAAGTAGCTTTAGAAGAAAAAGTACTACAACAACCAGTAGATCAAATTGAAGTTGTAGGAACAAAAGTTATCTCGTCTCGTGGGACGGGAGAGTTTTCTTGGCCAACAGTAGGAGGCTATATTTCAAGTGGAATGGGGCAACGTTGGGGTGCCAACCATCGTGGGATTGATATTGCTCGTCCTAGTAACTACAATATACTAGCTTCAGATAATGGTGTAGTTGTAGCGGCTGGTGTTTCTGGCAGCTATGGTAATCGCATTGTTATTAATCATAAAAATGGCTATACGACGCTTTATGGACATTTATCTTCTATAAAAGTTAGCGTTGGACAAGTAGTTGAAAAAGGTTCTGTTATTGGGATTATGGGCTCTACAGGGAATTCAACAGGTACACATTTACACTTTGAAGTTGAGAAAAATGGAGAGCTTGTCAATCCATTATCATATGTAGGTCAGTAATTAAATTGCTTCAGCAAACATCCTTCACTTCTATAAGTGGGGGATGCCAGAGATGCATTGAATTCAGTGGGGGTTAAACCCCAAGCTGTATCAAGTTAAAGGCCCTAGCGGATGTCACAGATTTTTAGAGGAGCTTTTTAAATAGCTCAAATCTGAATACAAATACGCTGAGGCGTAATTGATCTTTTGTAAATGGCAGTCCAAATAGTGGGCTGCCTTTTTGTATAGTAAGCATAATAGTTAAGTTATTTCCCGAGAAATAATTGTCAAAATAGGGAAACTGGACATGAATAATGCATGGAAGCTAAAAGCATGTTAGAGTTAAGAGTAGTAACTTTACAAATACACATTGTTTAGAATAGATGAATAGCGAAAGGGAGAGAATGTATGAGCAAAACAATTTTAGTTGTTGACGATGAGAAACCAATCGCAGATATTTTACAGTTTAATTTAATTAAAGAAGGCTACAAAGTAATTTGTGCTTATGATGGAGATGAAGCATTAGAAAAAGTTGAGGAAGAGCAACCAGATTTAATGCTTTTAGATATAATGCTACCAAAAAGAGATGGTATGGAAGTTTGTAGAGAAATCCGAAAAAAATATGATTTCCCTATTATTATGCTAACAGCTAAAGGTTCAGAGATTGATAAGGTGTTAGGCTTAGAAATGGGCGCGGATGATTATGTAACGAAGCCATTTAGTACTCGTGAACTTATTGCACGTGTAAAGGCTAATATGCGCCGCCTTCAAGTAGTGGCTCCTGCAGCTGAGGAAGAAGAAGCAGCATCAAATGAAATTGTAGTAGGATCTCTTGTTATTCAGCCTGACGCTTATCAAGTGATGAAGCGTGATGAAGCAATTGAGCTAACACATCGAGAGTTTGAATTGCTACATTATTTAGGTAAACATATTGGTCAAGTGATGACTCGTGAGCATCTTTTACAAACAGTATGGGGCTACGATTATTTTGGTGACGTACGTACAGTCGATGTAACGATTCGTCGACTTCGTGAAAAAATAGAGGATAATCCAAGTCATCCGGCATGGATTGTCACTCGCCGTGGTGTAGGGTATTATTTACGAAATCCTGAACAGGAGTAAAGGAAATGCAAAAAGTAAGCTTCTTTAAATCAATTCATGTCAAGCTTGTATTAATTTATATTTTGTTGATCATGTTAGCATTACAAATTATAGGTATCTATTTCGCAAAGGAATTAGAGCGGAATTTGAAAAGTAATTTTCAAGAATCTATTTTTCAGCGTGTAGATTTGATGCAATATAGCATTCGTGAAGAAATTTTGAAAGAACGCGATGAAAGTATGCCTTCAATTGAGGAAAGTCTAAAATCCATCGTAAAGGAATTTTCAACAGGATTGAAGGATGTATCGACAGGTGATATTTTAGAAATTCGCGTAATTGATAGTAGACAGCGTATACTTGCAACTTCAGAAGTAGATAATCAAAGTTTAATCGGACAGCGTTCGAATACAGACCTTGTCCGGCGAGCAATATCGGCAGAAACATTATTTGATATTATAAAACTTGATAATAAAACAAGAAACCGAGTATGGGTGTTAGCAACACCAATCCGTGATGGAGCAGGCCCTGATGATGAAATTATTGGGGTGCTTTATATTGAAGCAAATATCGAGTCTGTTTTTGAACAGATGAGTGATATTAACCGTATTTTCCTAGGTGGTACAGCCGTATCGTTAGTAGTTACTATTTTCTTAGGAATATTAGTGGCACGTACAATTACGCAACCTATTGCTGATATGCGTAAACAAGCGCAAGCAATGGCGAAAGGCAACTTTTCTCGCAAAGTACGGGTTTATGGAACAGATGAGATTGGGCAGCTTGCCACTACCTTTAACCATCTGACCAATCGTTTGCAAGAGTCTCAATCAACGACAGAGGCGGAACGGCGAAAACTCGATTCTGTTCTTAGTAATATGACCGATGGCGTTATTGCAACAGATCGCAAAGGACGTATTATCCTTATTAATGATCCAGCATTAGAGTTATTGCATATTTCAAGAGATATTACGTTAGGACGTCCAATCGCATCCGTTTTAGGAATTGATCAGGAATATAGCTTTGAGGATTTAATCCATATGAATGATGCAATCAACTTGGATTTTAGTACGTCAGAGGCTCCCTATATTTTACGTGCCAATTTTTCGGTTATTCAAAAAGAAACAGGTTTTATTAATGGTTTAATTACGGTCCTTCATGATATTACAGAGCAGGAAAAGATTGAAATGGAGCGTAGAGAATTTGTATCGAATGTATCACATGAGCTTCGAACACCATTAACAACGATGCGTAGTTATTTGGAGGCATTAATGGATGGTGCATGGAAGGATGACAATATTGCACCAACATTTTTAAACGTGACTCAAACGGAGACGGAGCGTATGATTCGTTTAGTGAATGACCTACTTCAATTATCACGAATGGATAGTAGTAATTATAAATTGAATAAGGATATTGTATTATTTAATTCATTCTTTAATCGAATTATCGATCGCTTTGAAATGTCTAAATCAGAAAATGTAACATTTGAACGATTACTTCCGGAGACATCGTATTACGTTGAAATTGATACGGATAAGGTGACGCAAGTCATTGATAATGTTATTTCGAATGCCATTAAATATTCTCCTGATGGCGGTTATGTCCGCTTTGGTTTTACTGTACAAGGAAATATGCTCAAGGTAATGATTTCAGATGATGGCATGGGTATTCCAAAAGAAAATGTAGGTCGTATTTTTGATCGTTTTTATAGAGTCGATCGCGCGCGAGCACGCTCTATGGGGGGTACAGGCCTTGGATTAGCCATTGCACGGGAAATGATTGAAGCGCATGGTGGGAAGATTTGGGCTGAGAGTGAAGAGGGATATGGTACAACAGTCTTCTTTACACTACCATTTGAATTAGATGATTTTGACGAGGCAGGTGAGTGGGGATGAAATATATAGAACCGGTAAAATCCATTGTTTTATTTCTACTCGTCATGCTAAGTGTTGTGCTAACCTTCATTATTTGGACCTATACCCCTGATTACAAAGTAATTGAGCAAACAGAGGGCAAGGAAATTTTAATTGGCACACAAAAGAAAGTGGAAGACGTCATAAAGCCATATAAAGCAATTTATAGCAGTGACGATGAATTAACAGGTACAGTATCGAATGGCACAATGAAAGATATTATGAATATCTTTGATGGCTGGAACATTCTTGACCTAGTTCGAGTGAATAATAATATTTCACCAACATACATCAATGAGATGATAAGTGCTAATAATCGTATGACTGTATTTTTCGCTGGAGAAATACCTTTTTCAGAGCTAAGTACGATTTTCAACTTTGACGAAAAAGAGTTACCAGAGACAACTTTTAATCGTATTATTATAGATTGGACCAATTACTCAAATAAAGAAGTACAGATGTATTTTGTTAGTAGCTCTAATAAATCACTGTTACGCTCACATGTAAGTATTACAAATGCCAATGAATTTGCTAAAGATATTATTGAACCGGCAAAACTGCAAAGTGCGTATAAAGAGGTAGAGCGTGATGGCTATACTTCCCTTTACGTTCCTAGCGATAAAATAGAGTCTGTAAAATATACGTATTATATGAATGAACTATCACCAGCACTATTTAAAAATGTATTATTCTCAGAGCCAAATGTGGTACAACGCAATGTTGAAAGTGCGACATTTGAAAAATATACAGATGGATTATCCCTTATGACTGTCGATACAAGGTTTAAATCATTAACATATGTATATCCAGCTGCAGAAAGCAATGTTCGAGTAGAGCCATCGAAGCTCTTTAAGGATAGCTTTGAATTTATTAATGAACATGGGGGCTTCACAGCGGATTACCGATTTGTATCAAGCAACCCGAGTAAAAATCAAATAGATTATCAGCTTTATTTACAAGGGTTCCCTGTTTATAGTGATCAAGCAACAACTCGTATTTCAACGGTATGGGGAGATAACCGCATTTTCCGTTATAAACGGCCTTACTTTTCTTTAGACATATCGGAAAAAGAGATTAAAGAACTGCCATCTGGAGCCGAAATAGTTGAAAAAATTCATAAGCTTAATAATATTGTATTATCAGACGTCGATGAAATTGCCGTTGGATATTATTTAACGCAAGATGAAAATCTAAAATTATTTACGTTAGAGCCGAGCTGGTTTATCATTCGTAATGGTTCATGGGTTTTACTGACACCTGAAATGCTTGGGGGTGTAAAAAATGGATTGGAATAGAACAAAATCCATTTTTATCGTCGTCTTTTTAATTTTAAATATTTTCTTATACTCATTGTATGTGAATCGTTACAATGAGGCACAAAGTGTTGAGGTTCCAGGGGAGAAAACGACAGATGCTCGTTTGAAAGAGGACAATATTACGTATGGTGTTCTGCCGAGTGGCGTCGAATCAGCTACGTATATTTCAGGTAAAGTCCACACTTTTACGGCTGCTGATTTTACCGATCCAAATCATCAAGCAAATATTACCGATCCAAAAGAGGCTCGGGTAATTTTAGTAAGTCCTGTAAAATTGAGAAATGTGAATGATGATGCAAGCTTCACAGAGTTTGTGCAGGCAAATATTAAAGAAGGTGGTTCCTACGGATTATGGAAGGTCAACCGTGATGAACGTGTAGCCATCTTCTTTCAAAAAACAAATAATCGAATGCTCTATTACAATAAGAGTGGTCTGTTAAAAATACAGTGGAATGCGGAAAATGAAGTAACCATGTATGAGCAAACGATGCTTGATAATATTGAGGAAGTGGAGCAACAAGAAAGTGTGCTTCCGCCGATTCAGGTTATTCAGGCATTATATGCAAAAGGGCTTTTAAAGCCAGATTCACGTATTGAGCATATGCAGCTGGGCTATTCAACACTTGTCTATTTAACGCAAACACAAGTATTATTGCCAACATGGGAAGTGCGAGTAAAATTATCTGACGGTGAAATTGAAGAGTATTTTGTCGATGCTGTGGAAGGTAAGATTATTGAAATAAAAGAGGAAAAGCAAGAGGTTGAAGAAGAAGACTGGGGAGTTTAATGATGCGATTTAGTGTTTTAGCAAGTGGCAGTACAGGCAATTCAATTTATGTAGAGAACGATAATCATGCATTTATTGTCGATGCTGGCTTTAGTGGAAAAAAGATGGAGCAGCTCTTTGCAAAAATCGACCGCAATATGAAACAGCTCAGTGGCATTTTAGTTACTCACGAACATAGTGATCATATTAAAGGAATAGGCGTATTGGCGCGTAAATATAATGTACCGATATATGCGAATGCAAAAACGTGGCAGGCAATGGACGGACTCGTAGGAGATATTCCTGTAGAGCAACGTTTTGAGTTTGAAATGGAGACGGTGAAGCATTTTGGCACACTATCAATTGAATCCTTTGCCGTTTCCCACGATGCAGCAGATCCGATGTTTTATACATTTCATGAAAATGATCGTAAACTTGTGATTATTACCGATACAGGCTATGTTAGCGACCGTATGAAGGGTATTATTCGCGGCGCAGATTCCTTTGTGTTCGAAAGTAATCATGATGTCAATATGCTACAAATGGGACGTTATCCTTGGTCCATAAAGCGCCGTATTTTGAGTGATGTAGGACATGTATCAAATGAAGATGCAGCTATTGCGATGAGCGAGGTTGTGTTTGAAAAGCCAACGAATATTTACTTATCGCATTTAAGTAAAGATAATAATATGAAAGAGCTTGCGCGCATGAGCGTTTCACAAACGTTGCAATCTTGTGGGATTATTGTAGGTGAGTATGTCCATTTACTAGATACTGATGCTGAGGAGCCGACAAAGCTAGTAACGGTTTAAAAATGGGACAAGAATGATCATCGAATTGGCATAAAGGCTATAAAAGGTTTTCTTGCTTGTTTTGCAGAATAATTACTAGAGTAAATATAGTTAAAAAGATAAGCTGTTCAATTGCATTTTATTATTAATGCATTGAACAGCTATTTTTTATACCCATTTTATTTATTTTTCATGTAATTTTAATGTTTGAATCGTATGATAAAGGCAAGAATTAATAGATAGAGCAGTCGCACGAAAGGATGAGGAACATGAGTTATTTTAATGAAGATGATAAAAACAGTGATTTTCTAAATAATGATGAAATCCAGAAATCACCTCTACAAGAGAGACTTGAACGTGAGGAAAAAGAAATGCAAGAGAAGCGTTCGAAAAGGAATGGTGGAGGCAACGGAAGTGGCGGTGGTAAAGGTGGCTATTTCTTTAGTGGTCTAGTTGGTGTAATCATCGGTGCTTTACTCGTTTGGCTAATGCTTCCTGGACTTGTCGATCAAATGCCGGGGACAACTGCAAGTAGTACTGGTAAAAATGATACAACCATCAATCAAGTAGCTACAGAAGTAACGACCGATGTCACAAGTGCAGTTGATAAAGCATCAGGTGCTGTTGTAGGGATTACCAATATTCAAGAAGTGGCAAGCGGCGGTTTTTGGGATCAGCAAACGACACAAGATACAGAAACAGGAAGCGGCTCAGGTGTTATTTATAAGGTAGAGGGCGATAAAGCCTTTATCGTAACAAATAACCACGTAATTGAAGGAGCAAAACAATTAGAAGTAACAATGCAAGATGGTTCAAAAGAAGAGGCTCAGTTAGTCGGTAGCGATGTTTGGACAGACTTAGCAGTCATTTCAATCAGTTCGAAAAATGTTAAAACAGTTGCGACATTTGGTAACTCTGATGTACTAAAACAAGGTGAAACAGTTATTGCTATCGGGAATCCACTAGGATTAGAATTTTATGGCTCTGTTACAACAGGTGTTGTGTCAGGTAAAGATCGTTCTGTCCCAGTTGATTTAAATGGCGACAAGGTAGCAGATTGGCAACAAGAAGTTTTACAAACAGATGCAGCTATTAACCCTGGTAATAGTGGTGGTGCACTAGTTAACCTAGCTGGTGAATTAGTAGGCATTAACTCCATGAAAATTGCTGAATCATCTGTTGAAGGTTTAGGCTTCTCAATTCCAATTAACTCAGCAATTCCAATTATTGAGGAACTAGAACGCAACGGAGAAATGAAACGTCCAACAATGGGTATTTCACTAGTTGATTTAACAGACGTACCAGCATTCTATCAACAACAAACATTAAAACTGCCTAAAGACATTACAACAGGCGTAGTCATTACAGATGTTATTGGCAACTCACCAGCTTCAAAAGCAGGCGTGCAGCAATATGATGTTATTGTTGAAATGGATGGAGAAAAAATCGAAACATCAATTGATTTACGTAAACACTTGTATAACGACAAAAAAATTGGTGATAATTTAACAATGAAAGTTTATCGTCAAGGTAAATTAGTTGAAGTAACATTAACATTAACAAATAGCGATTCATTGTAAGGACAGTATCGGTGGTAGATGTATAATCTACCACCGATTTTTTTAAATTAAAAAAGTAAGAAATGCTTCTAATGATAAGTTTTGTTTAGGGAATAGACTCAATAGAGGTGTGGATAAGTAGATATTTGTGAATAACAACTTTACACAGCGAGTAGCGGAGCAAAGCCTTCCTTCCCTACTCGCTATTCCTTTGTTACAATAGATTGTGGATAACATAGACCGAATTGTGAATAAGTTTGTGGAAATTTCGGAAAATAAGGAGAGACTATTAAATGGAAAAATACAGTTGTGAAAAGCATATAGATCACGCTTTAGACATGTTTGTCGCGGAGCAAAAAGTATTCCCAATTATGGATAAAGTAGAAGAGGAAAAAAAGTTATCCACAAAATGTAGTTACTGTGAACAGCCAGCAGAATATATTGTATCAAGTAAATAACTTTACACAATATATAGAAAGTGCCTGTGGATATGTTGATAACTTTTGTGGATAATTTGTTTGTAAATGAAATGTAAAGGTGGATAACGTGTGAATATAACAATTGTATCAGTCGGAAAACTAAAAGAAAAGTACTTAAAAATGGGGATCGACGAATACGTAAAACGCCTAGGTGGTTACGCAAAAATGGACGTAATTGAAGTACCTGATGAAAAAGCACCTGAGCAGCTAAGTGATGCAGAAATGGAAATCGTGAAGAAAAAAGAAGGCGAACGCATCCTTTCCAAACTTAGCCCAGACACATACGTTATCGCCCTTGCCATAAACGGCAAAATGAAATCTTCTGAAGAAATGGCAGCCGATATCGAGTCACTAATGACCTATGGAAAAAGTAAAATTGCCTTTGTTATAGGCGGTTCCCTCGGCCTGCACGAAGATGTCCTCAAACGTGCTGACGAAAAACAATCATTTGGCAAGATGACATTACCCCACCAGTTAATGAAGCTTGTATTGATTGAACAAATTTACCGAAGCTTTAGGATTATGAAGGGTGAACCGTATCATAAGTAAGTGCGGTTAATGTGGGGTTCTTTAATTTAATGGATAATCCTCTTACTAAAGCGTTAAGTTGAAATTAAGAAACAATGAAGCTAGTTTTTCTAAGCTAATAAATGAAAGGAGAAATGTAAATGAACGAAATCATTCAAAAGAAATTGTTAGAAATAGAAGAGAAATATAAGGTAAAGATTTTATATGCTGTCGAATCAGGAAGTAGAGCATGGGGCTTTCCTTCAAAAGACAGCGATTATGATGTTCGATTTATTTATATTCATCCTTCAGAATGGTATCTCTCGATTGATCCACAAGGAATTGGAGTAAAGAGAGATGTAATTGAAGAACCAATTAATGATTTATTAGATATAAGCGGTTGGGAAATCACAAAAGCGCTACGCCTATTTAGAAAAAATAATCCGCCACTTTTAGAATGGTTAAGAAGCAATATTATCTATTATCAAAAATACTCATTTGTTGATAACATACGGTCTTTGGAATCGAGTGTATTTTATCCAAATTCGATGCTTCACCATTATTTAAACATGGCAAAAAACAATTATCGTGAGTACCTGCAGGGACCAGAAGTAAGAATAAAAAAATATTTTTATGTACTTCGGCCGATATTGGCTTGTAAGTGGATAGAGAAATATAATACGACACCTCCAATTAGCTTCCATGAACTATTGGAAGATAGCCTTCAGGAGGGCGAATTAAAAAATGCAATTGAGCATCTTTTAAAACGAAAGCTAATAGGTGATGAGTTAGATATTGAACCCCGTATTCATGTGATTAACGACTTTGTAGAAAGTGAAATGGAACGACTCGAAGAATATGTTAAATCACTCAAAGTTGAAGCGAAGGATCCTACTAAAATATTAAATGAATTGTTTAGAAATACATTGCAGGAAGTTTGGAAATATGTAAATGTGGCTTATAAAAAGAACCACCTAGAATATTGTAGTGTCAGCGTTCTAGATGGTTTTCATTTATCCATATTCAATAATGTTAGTTTTAATAAATGAGGGTAGTCACTTTTGTACACCTTCTAATGTTGAAAAGTGATTTTCGTTTGAAAAAATATCAGTACCTTGGAAGTCATGACTAAATAAAAATGCAGTTGTTGTTTGTTAAAATGAATACACAGGGTTTCCTCTATAATAAAAAACGTATAAAAGAAAAACTGGATGGTTTGGTTTAAGTCCAGTTGAGTATAGAAAAAACTTTGAAAAAACAGCATAAATGAAGTACAACTTTACGGGTTCATATCACTATTCCAGCTGGAGTCGCCGCCTTCCGTTACAATCAATTACCAACTAAAATAGTGTTTACTAAAAAAGTATACAAAAAAACAGGTATAGAAAAAGATCTCTTTTTCTATACCTGTTTCCATATAAGAATTTGTTGGATAATCCTTTTTCTCCAAACTGAGTATAAGAATAAAATGGGAATATAGTAGATTTATGAATCAAATATTTTTTATTTTTAAATTTGCGAGCGTTAAATATTACTGCTAAAAGGGAACAAATGACAATAAAAAGCATTCTGAGAATGTAGCTCATGCAAACAGAATCAATAATCAGTTCTTATTCATTGGTATCATATGTAGGGTCTATTAAGTGGATAGAGCCATTGAAGGTGATTGGTAATGGAAGGATATTAAGAACTAACAAAAGCGAATTGAAGTTATTAGAAGTCCTTATGGTCGTTCCTATCATCGGGTCGAAACAGGCTAGCGCTATCACGGTAAACCGTATCATAAGTAATAGAGGTTTTCCATGTATAATAGGATACATATATAATATAAACTAATCTAGAACTAGACTGTTAGCTAGAAATTATACTTTTACTTATAATTTTAGTAGGTTTTGATTGGAGACATTGTGAATGTTAAGTGAACAGACGAGATATTCTAGGCTCGCGAGTATAACTAAAGTAATTAATACAAAGTTAGAACTACGTGAAGTTTTACAGCGTGTAACGCAGGCAATATCCGAGGAAATCGTGCAATGTAACTCGGTGGGTATTTATTTACCAGAAAAAAATGGAACATTTAGAGGATTTGTAGGAAAACCAGAAGATATGAATGGCATAACGCTCGATACTCAGGTAATTGATGTTGAAACAGACTTACTGGCCAAAGAGGTTATTGAAACTAAAAAAACTATCTATATCTCTGATACCTCAAAGGATAATCGACCGGACCCGAGATCGGTAGAAGCCTTCAAAATTAAGTCCTTATTAGCACTGCCTATCTCATATGAGCAAGAGATATTTGGTTTAGTTTTTTTATTTGATTATGGAACGCCGATGAATTTAACAGAATCAGAAATTCAGAGTGTTGAAGCATATGTAAATATGGCTGCAGTTGCAATTCAAAACGCAAATAATTTAAAGCAAAAGGAAAACCTTATTGCAGAAAAGCAGTTGTTACTCAATGTTACACGTGATTTGTCGATGTGTTCCTCCGTGCAGAAAAGTCTTGATAAATGTTTTTACTACTTAGGAAAGGTTTTAGGTAGCAAAAAAAGTGCAGCCCACATCCTGGATCCATTGGGAAAAAACACAATCACATTCATGAAATTTAATACAGACTGTGATTGGACAGAAGCCAATTGGATGGAGAATCTTAAAAGCATTGGAATGAACCAAAGCTACGAAGCTATGATTCAACAGATTATTGAAACAAAAAGTATAATTGTCACTCCAAATATAGATAGTATGAGTCTTTTTATGATGCCACTAGTTTCAATGGGGGAAGTATTAGGGGTTATAACAGTTGTTAATTTAGGAGGGGAAACATGTAATTTCCATGAATCTCAAATTCAATTAGCAAAATCGATAGTCGATGCCACAGCGCCTACAATTTCAAACTTGTTATATATGGACCAACTTGAAAATATGGTAGAGGAGCGAACAAGGGAACTAGCTGCTGCTAATGAAAAGGTTACAAGTGTTATTGAAAGTATTACGGATGGATTCTTTGCATTGAACAAAGAGTGGGAATTTCTTTACATGAATAAACATCAATATTTGCCGCAAAGGAAAACGGCAAAGGATGTATTAGGACAAAATATATGGGAAATTTTCCCGAAGTGTGTAGATACGGTTATGTATAAGGAATTTCATCGTGCGATGTCAGAGCGAATACCAGTACATTTCGAAATGACCTCAGCATATGGTTATTTTTGGTATGAAGCAGTTGCTTACCCATATGATGAGGGAATCTGTTGCCTTTTAAAAAACATAACTGAAAAAAAGAAATATGAGAAGGAATTGAAAAGATTATCAAACCTAGACTTAATAGGTCAGATGGCAGCGGGTATTAGCCATGAGATTAGAAATCCTATGACAACAGTACGAGGATTTTTGCAGCTATTAAAAAAAGAGAGCGAATTCGAAAAATATAATGATTACTTTAATGTCATGATTGAAGAGCTTGACCGTGCCAATTCTATTATTACTGAATTCCTTTCTATAGGTAATACAAAGACATCCGATTTACAGATGTTAGATTTAAATTCTATTATTCGAGATATTACGCCTTTAATAAAGATAGATGCATTTAATCAAAATAAAAATATTCAATTTAATCTGAATGACATTCCGAATTTACTTTTAAATCGTAACGAAATACGACAATTGATAATAAATCTATACCGTAATGGCTTAGAATCAATGAGAACAGGTAAGGTTCTATCCATCAGTACCTACAAAGGGGATGGAAATTGTGTAATTCTTGCAGTACGGGATCAAGGAGAAGGTATCAGTCCTGCGATAGTTGAGAAATTGGGTACTCCATTTTATACGACCAAAGATAATGGCACTGGCTTAGGACTAGGCATATGCTATGCAATTGCTGCCCGTCATAACGCAAAAATTGAATTTCAAACAGGATCTGAAGGAACTACCTTTTTTATAAAATTTACTTATATATGAAAAAGTGAAACTTTTCTTTAGTGTTGTTACGAGAACCAAGTGTTTAATAGAATAGCAAGATATGCAAATCTCTTTACTTGCATATCTTTTTTGTTAAGAAGGTATTTACATATAATGCTCTGAATAAATAAATTTACAAGTCCAAATTTCAAAAAACTATTTCGATAATTATTAATAGCTATGATGAAATCTGCGCTATATTGATATGCTATTTCGAAGGAGGTGTAGAATGAAGCAACTTTATATAAAGCAAAAGGTATTCAGTCTAAGTGGCAAATTCACAATAAAGGATCAGCAGGAAGAGGATGTTTATTACGTAGAAGGTAGTTTTATGCAAATTCCAAAGACTTTCTCCATTATGAATAAAACAAGAGATGAAGTAGCCCTTATTACGAAAAAGGTGTTCAGCTTTTTACCGAAGTTTTTTGTTGAGGTAAATGGTCGAGAGGTGTTAACGATTAAGAAAGAGTTTTCTTTCTTTAAAGCACGTTATACGATTGATGGAGCAGACATTGAGATACATGGTAACTGGTGGGATATGGAGTTTCAGGTCTTACAGCATGGTGTAGTCATCGGTAAAGTGAACAAGGAGTGGTTCACTTGGGGAGATAGCTATAAGGTTCAAATATTGGATGAGGAGATGGAGGCCATCATTATTGCATTCGTTGTTGCAATTGATTGTGTGAAGGCTGACCATGCGGCTGCTTCCTCAGCAGCGACTTAGAAAATTAACATGTTGAAAATAACCTCCATTAAAGGTGGAACGGTGAACCATACCACAAGTAAGTGCGGTTAATTAAGGCAGCATCAATTTTATATTGGTGCTGCTTTTTTAGTAGACAGTTGTAGAGAAGAGGGTTTAACGATTCAAAGACATATTTGTACCACACCATTTGCTTATGAAATTGTCTTCCATAATGATTACGAAAGCATTTGAAAAGCATCAATATTTGAGGAAAGAGAAGACTTGAAAGAGATGTATATAAATTAAAAATGATTAAAAAGTGTCGGGTACTATTAACAGTGCCATACACTTTTTTGTTTTATCAGGAGTAGATAGGGTATTAACCATCATAAGCAAGTTATTTAGCAAGAAGCATTGTAGGAATAATCGAAAGGGAAAAGGAGTCATAGCCAACATGTTGTTGAATAAAAAGTTACTATTGGTCTTTAGTATAATCGTAGTCTGCTTTTTGACTGGTTGTACAGAGAAGAAGAAGCTTGAGGATGGATCTGAACTGATAAATAAAAACCAATTTGTTTTTGCTACTTCTGGTGAATTTAAGCCATTTAGTTATATGAATGACGATCTCACAATGTCGGGCTTTGATATTGAGGTGGGGGAAGCAATTGCAAAGGAAATGGGCCTTGAGCCGGTTCAGAAACGAATCAAGTTCAAAGGGATTGTAGAAGGGGTAAAAACAGGCCGAGCGGATGCAGCGGTTGCGAGTCACACGATTAACCCGCAGCGCAGTAAACATGTTTCTTTCTCTACCCCGTATTATTATTCGGGACCGAAAATTTTCACCAGACCGGATAGTAAAATTAAGACTGTCGAAGATTTAAAGGGAAAAGAAGTAGCTGTTGCAAAAGGGTCGACATATGCCGATACAGCTTCCGAGTATACAGACAATGTAAAAACATATGACAGCGATATTACAGCTTTAAAGGCGTTGAGTACCGGACGTCATGATGCGGTCATTACAGATTTTGTTACAGGAAAAACAGCTGAAAAAGAAGGGTTTAAGATTAAAGGACAGCAATTAATTAATCGCAGTGAACAAGCGATTGTGCTGCCCCAGGATAATCCAAAGCTATTGAAGCGAGTAAATGAATCTTTGGAACAACTCCGGGAAAATGGGACACTGACTCAGATCAGTATGAAATATTTTGGTGAGGACATTACCAAAAAACCAGAATAAATCAATGCTATAGAAAGAAAGGAAGTAGTACTTTGCCAAGTTTTTCGCATTTTTTTAACATACTAATGGAAACAAAAGGAATATTTTTCAACGCAATGCTATTAACATTAGAGCTGACGGTGGTTTCTATCTTACTTGGAATCGTCATCGGACTTGTCTTTGCCTTATTAAAAATTTCTAATATCAAAATTTTAAAACTTATTTCAGATATATATGTCTATTTGGTTCGCGGAACACCGCTGATCGTTCAAATATTTATCCTTTACTTCGGAATAAGCGGGATTTTCCTTATTCCTGATTTTTGGGCTGCTTCACTTGCTCTAGCGTTACATAATGGAGCTTATATTTCTGAAATCCTTCGGGGAGCAATTCAGTCAGTCGATAAAGGTCAGGTTGAGGCAGGCCGCTCTTTGGGAATGACAAAGATACTGACATTAAGAAGAATTATTCTTCCACAGGCATTCCGTCGAGCGTTGCCGCCTTTAGGCAATCAATTTATCATCAGTTTAAAAGATTCTTCGTTGGCTGCATTTATCTCCATGAATGAGCTGTTTAATGTGGCGACAACACTTGGATCAAATAATTTTGACGAAATGACCTATTTACTCATCGTAGCAGTCTACTATTTATTACTGGTAGCGTTGATGACATTTGTAGTGAACCGAACTGAAATGAAATTAGCAATAAGCGACAGATAGGAGCTGAAAAAATTGGACACCAAGGAAATGATTAAAATAAATCAATTGAATAAATCGTTTGGAGATTTACATGTATTAAAAAATATTGACATGACAGTCTACGAGAGCGATGTTGTTTGTCTAATAGGATCGAGTGGGTCAGGGAAAAGTACCCTCCTTCGTTGTTTAAACTTTTTAGAAAGAAAGGATAACGGCAATATTATTATTGAGGGAAATGAAGTCAATCCACGGACAGATGACCTTAATAAAATTAGAGAAAAGGTAGGAATGGTGTTTCAAAATTTCAACTTATTCCCCCACAAAACGGTTTTGGAAAATATTATTGAAGCACCTATTATGGTAAAGGGTGTAGACAAAGAGAAGGCCGTCAACAAAGCAGAAGAATTACTGAAAAAAGTAGGTTTGGAAGATAAGGCGGATGTCTATCCTAGTAAACTATCAGGGGGGCAAAAGCAACGGGTGGCGATTGCGAGAGCACTTGCGATGGAACCAGACATTATGCTTTTTGATGAGCCAACATCGGCACTCGATCCCGAGCTTGTGGGAGAGGTTTTAACAACCATGAAAGACTTAGCTGAAGAAGGAATGACAATGGTTGTTGTAACCCATGAAATGGGATTCGCAAGAGAAGTAGCTGATTGGATTGTTTATATGCACGATGGGAAAATTATTGAACGCGGCACACCTGAACAATTTTTCGACCATCCGAAAGAGGAGAGAACTCGGGAATTTTTAACTGCAACAATGCTTAAATAAAACATAGAGACCCTGAAGAATAAGCAAAAAAAGAACCTAATCTGGTTCTTTTTTTGCTTTAAATAAGGATTCAAGTCACCTTATTGTTCATATATATTAAATCCTAAGTATAGGATGGGGATTGATGTATGTTAGTTTAATATTGTTACCTTTAATTGTTTTACTCCAAAATTGATTGCATCCTGTTGAGAAGGAAAGAAGACATCGATTCGTTTTCCTTTAATGGCTCCTCCAGTATCTCCTGCAATCGCTTCACCATAGCCTTCTACATAAACTTTACTGCCAAGCGGAATAACAGTTGGGTCAACTGAGATGACCTTTGCATTTGGGTTTGTTTTAAGGTTAATTCCAGTAGCGGTAATGCCGGAACATCCCTCACATGATGCTGTATAGGCTGAAGCTTCCACTATAATTTCCTTTGAAGCTGAATTACTTGTTGAAGGAACAGTTGCTTCAGGTTTACTCTCCGTTGAAGCTGAATTACTTGTTGAAGGAACAGTTGCTTCAGGTTTACTCTCCGTTGAAGCTGAATTACTTGTTGATGGAGCTGTTGCTTTAGGCGTACTCTCCAATGAAGTAGAATTACTTGTTGATGGAGCTGTTGCTTTAGGCATACTTTCCTCTGAAGCTGAATTACTTGTTGAAGGAACAGTTGCTTCAGGTTTATTCTCCGTTGAAGTTGAATTACTTGATGGAGTGGTTGCTGAAGTTGTCGTTTCCTTTGCTTCATGAGTTGCAGGCATTGTTTCAGTTACAGCCGTAGTAGTTTCTAAACCAACAAAGATGGATAGATTTAAACCTGGTTGAATGAGATCAGTATGTAATTGGTTCCATTCTTTAATTTGCGAAACGGTTACTTGATGATTTAGGGCTATGTCCCATAATGTATCACCTTGCTTAACGTTATATTGTTTTTGCTGTGGTATGGTTAGAACATCCCCAGGGTGAATAAGGTTAGTATTAATATGATTGAACTTTTGGATATTTTCTACAGATGTATTATTTGCACGTGATAAATCCCAAAGGGTATCACCTTTTTGGACGGTAATTGTTGCAGCTTGAGCATTAGCACCTAAAGTTGCAGAGAGCATTGCAACTGGTACAATTGATATAATTTTTTTAAGCATTTATTTATCCTCCATGTTCTTGGTTGCTAATTTAAAATAATCGTAACATAGTTTTTTCTGAGAAAAAGAACAGGGAGGTGTTAATTTGTTTACGACTATGGCATTTATATTGCAATAATATTGCTAATATTAAACTTGACTATATTCTAAGAAATTTAATATTAAAATAACCGAAAAGATATAAAATTATGTATTTTTCTATGTATGGTAAGAGTAACTATTATTTATATATTTTGACGATATAATAAAAACTTACTAAGGCATTATTTTATAATAAATAATAAAAAGAGAAATTGCGTTGTGCAATTTCTCTTTTTGATTGAATTGCAATTAATTATAACTGGACCTCGGTAACTTCATTATTATTGCCGTTGCCGTTACCGTTGCCGTTACCGTTGCCATTGCCGTTGCCGTTGCCGTTACCGTTGCCGTTACCGTTGCCATTACCGTTACCGTTGCCATTACCGTTACCGTTGCCATTACCGTTACCGTTGCCATTACCGTTACCGTTGCCATTACCGTTGCCATTACCATTACCATTGCCGTTGCCGTTGCCATTGCCTGGCTTTACAACCAACACATCAAATGTTAGTGTGTGCTCACCATACGTTACCGTAATCGTCGTATTACCTTGACCTTTTCCTTTTACAACCCCTGCTTTTACAGTAGCTATTTTATCATTCGCTACTTCGTAGGTTGAAAGCCTTGTAACATCTTTTTCTGTTGTTTTACCATCAAAAGTAGTTACTTCAGTAATCTTAACTGTAACTTCTTTACCTATTCTTGTTTCAACCTGAGCTTGGTCGATTTCTAGTGTTACTATTGGTTCTTCTATAACAGGTGCTTTAACTGTAACATTTATAGTAACTTCATTATCACCATATGAAATAGTAATTGTAGTCGTGCCTACACCTACTGCAGTTACTAATCCATTGCCGATTGTTGCAACAGTTTCATCTCCAACAACATAAGTAGCTTTTGAAGTTACGTCTTCCTCTGTTGCATCACCTTCTGCTGGTGTTGACGTTTCTGTTACCGTAAGTTGTGCAGTTTCTCCAGCTGTTAGGTTTAACTCAGTTGGATTTACAGAAAGCGTTACTACTGGTTCTACAAGTTCTTTTTCATATATCATTGCTTCACCAACATTACCTGCAGCGTCATTAATTATTACTGTTACAGCATTCGTTTCTGCTGTTACTGGGAATGTGAAGCTACCATCTTGATTTAATTCAAAAGCAACTGGCGCTTGTACTTCGCCATTTACCGTCGAAATATAGGAAGCTTGTAATTTATCATTTAAATTGTAATTTAAACCGTATAAATATAACTCTTCATTATAGTCGATATACTTATCTGTTACCTGTCCTGTAGCGACACCGTCAGCTACTGAACCAGTAATTTCGGGTTTAGTCGTTTTTACGATAATTGGTCCAACATAATCGGAAACTACTCCTGATGCTGCGAGACCAGTGAAGTCAATTGTATACAGACCATCAGGAATCGTTGTGGCAGGTGCTGATCCCCATGGTTTGTACTGACCGCCAACATTCAGCGTATAAGAGCCTTTTCCTAGTGCAGTACCTGCATGTAGATAACCAATGTAGCCGTCTCCGTATTCTCCACCCTCAGGATTCATAATGTCCCAAAGCTCAATATAGTTAGTTGTTACATCTCCAGTTAATGTGAATGAAAGTACAGCTGAGTCTTTCACGCCATCTCCGTTAAAGGATAGGTCTGATTCTGTAATCTTATAATCTTTTATTTCAGTTACTGCTGCTCCGCTAAAGTCGGCTGCGAATGGCAAAGAAATTTCTGTTTCTCCATCACTGATATAAATATACCCTAGTATTTCAGAGCCATTTGGTGCCGTAGCTTGTGAAGCAGTTAATGTAATATTTAAAACTTGCTCACCAACTAGATTAAATGTCGGCTGATCTACTGTAACAGTTGCATCACCAAATGTTTTTGTTACATCAACAGATACATTGTAGTTGCCGCCGTTGCCTTTAATATCTTTTACTAAAACTTGTTTCGTTACAGAAATATCCCGATCTTTAAGAGATTGTGGACCGAAAGTAACTGTACCCTTCAAGTTTTCTGCAACTGCACCAGATCCATCTATAATTGCGCTATCAAGTGCATAGGCAAGGATTTCAGGATGAGCTGCTGCATAAGCATTTACACGCCCTGCACCTTGAGAAAACACATCGTATTTTGTTGTATCTATAACCTTTGCTGTATTAGAAATTGCCACTTTTATATCGAACGCGTCCCAATCAGGATTTGCTTGTTTAACTAATGCAACAATTCCTGCAATATGCGGTGTTGCCATAGAAGTGCCTGTTTTACGAGCATATGCCTCTGAATAATCAGCATCAGGGAAATCTTTTTTATACATTGGAATCGATGACATAATGTTTGTTCCCGGTGCACTTACATCTGGTTTAATATCAAAGTTTGGTGTAGATGGTCCACGTGAACTTGAAGTGTTTACATCATCCCCCAGTGTCTTTGTGGAAGCAAATTGACTAAAGCTTACTTTTCCAGTTCCGCCTGCCAATGCAGCGCGAATTGCATCGCCATCTGTTTGAGACATATCAAATGTCGGCAGAAACTCAAATGAATCACCAAGGAATGTGCCTGAAATATTCGGTGCATTCGTTCCACCAGCAAAGTTATGAATAATTGTTGCGACTGCTCCATTTGCCTTTGCATTCGCAATTTTATCAACGAATGCGATACCGCCACGAGCAATTAATGCCACTTTACCCACTACATCAATTCCTTCAAAATCTTTTACTTCCCCGTTTCCAGGAACAGCGACTAGGTCAAACTCTCCTTGAAGCTGGGTTGATAAATTTTTCCCAAAAGTCGTGCCCATTAATGGAAGCTGTTTAGTTAAGTTGTAGTCGCCAACTGCAACATTCACTTTCCCGTTATACATTGTTTCAGGATATGATGTGTTACCAACAGCAATTCCTAAACGAGCGGTTGCGGGCGTGCCCATTGTTCCACGATTTGGCCCAGAATTTCCTGTTGCTATTACGCCGATTGTTCCAGCCATCATTGCATTATTAATAGCAAATGAACCAGCATCCGTCTCAGAGTTAGCTCCACCGCCAAGTGAAAGGTTAATAATGTCCATTTTTTCTATTACAGCAGTTTCAATTGCTTTAACAATACCAGATGTAGCGCCACTTCCGTAGGCCCCAAGAACACGGTAAGCATAAAGGTCTACTTTGGGAGCAATTCCTTGAATACCGAATTCGTTAGCGCCGATTGCCGCAATTGTTCCTGCAACATGTGTACCGTGTGAAGTATAGAACGAGCTTCCCTTTTCATTAAATTCAGGTGTCCCGGCTGGACGCTCCGAAGGCAATGTTTCCGATGCATCGTCATCTGCACGAGGTTTCGTGTAAGTTGCTGAATTTGGAATAAAGTTTTTTCCGCCTTTGTAAACGCCAGCAAACTCAGGGTGATCTGCATCAATACCAGTATCTAATACTGCTACTTTTATTCCTTGTCCTTCAAAACCTTCCTGCCAAAGCTGTTCAATGCCAAGGAAAGAATTACTTGTATTCATTTGAGCTTCTAATTGATCTTCCTTCAGAAGTTCCGATGATTTCATCGGATTATCTTCTGATGCATAAACAATCGCATCAGGTTCGATTAATGTAATTCCTTCTACTGTAAGTAGTTTCGGAAGATCATTTGCTTTCACAGTTGCCGCAAAACCGTTTAAAACAGTATCAAAAGTGAATCCTTGAGTCATCTGTACTTTTTTAGTAGCTAACTCTTTTTTAACTTTTGTTTGTTGTGCTTTTACATTTGAACGAACTTCATTTGCTCGGGCATTAGAGAATTTCTGGCCTTTGACTTGGCTCATGCCTTGCTCTAGTGCTACAGGCATTTCAGATAAATGAACGATGACCGCAACATCTTGATTGCCTGCTACATTTTGTAAGCTTTCGTGAAGAGTTGGACCATCTTTAGACAAGCTTTGCTGTTCAGCGATAGCCGCCTTTAATTGAATAATACTTTCACTTTGGCTATCTTGCTTAAATGGTTTCGACTCTTCAGCACGAGCAATCGATAATGGAACCAATAGAGAAAGCACCATAACGAAAGCAAGAATACTACTTAGGAACTTCGTAAACTTAAACTTTTTCAAATCACATTTCCCCCTTCAGCTTTAATTGTCACACTTTTCAGTTTAGTGTGGTATTTCCAATTTATCACAAGGGGAGTAATTCGAATATCTCAATATTAAAATATTGATAATTAGTATTAGTTTATTAATGTAATATTGAATCTATCTTCCTGGTAATTTAATGAAATAACAGGACTTTTGAGTGTGAAATGACATTCTATAAGTCATTAATTTTTTCAATTCATCTTATCAAGACAGCAGTTGTAGATACATCAGTGGAAAATAAAAATAGCTGGCGTTTATTTGAAAATAACGCCAGCTAGCTTATATAGTGGAAAACATAATGTGCAATCAATTATTCATTTCTTCATATTTAACTGTAGTAAACATACCACCTAAGCCAACTACACCGTTGTTTGTAACGTGATGAGGCATGTGGCAATGCATTGGCCAAATACCTGGGTTATTGGCTTGGAAGCTAATATCCCAAGTTTCACCAGATGCGACGAGGATAGTGTTTTTATAAATTTGTGTATGAGGGACAATTGGGAAACCATCAGCACCAACTACTTTAAACTGATGTCCATGTAAATGAATGGGGTGGTGGTTCATTTGAATATTACCAAAGCGTACTTTAACCGTATCTCCATATTTGACTAGTAAAGGTTCAGTTAGCGGGTAGCACCGTCCGTTGATTGTAAAAAAATTAAAATCAGGTTTAATAAAAGTTAAATCATACGTACCTTTTGTTAGATCGCCCCATGGTAAAGCATTGATTGCCCATTCTTGAAGTAAACAGAGATAATCTTTGTGGTTTGGAAGGTTCTCCATTAATGGATCTTCAACAATAAAGCCACCTAATAACCCCGCATTGTCTTGTATAGAAACATCTACATGGGAATGATACATATACGTGCCAGGGGGATTAACTATTGTAAAATGATAATCAAAATAATATCCAGGTTCTATAAATGGGGAGGGTTCAATTGGGGGGACACCATCCATAGCATTGGGTACGATTAATCCATGCCAATGCACGCTTGTATGGACAGGTAATTGATTAATGACCCTAATACATACTTTATCTCCAGGAAAAACTCGAATTGTTGGTCCTGGTGTAGAGCCGTTATATCCCCATGCTTTGATAAAGATACCATCTACCAATTCCCACGTTATTTCCTCAGCAACTAAAGTAAAAAACTTTACCCCATTTTTTTGAAGTACGTATGGTAGATCCTCAATACCCGGTGTGATAACCATGATAAAACCCCCTATAAATTCACTTCTTAAAAAATATATGTTTCGAAGGGGGACTTATTCTTTGGTAACGCTATACAAATCTATATACTACTTTTGCTTTAATGTCGTTCTCTCTTTTATTTATAAAATATTTTTCACATTAGGTGGATTCGGGATTTAAACAATAGTTGATTTAATTATGATTATCGTTGGTAAATTTACTGATAAAGATGGACATATTATAAAGTCTTAATTGATCTTAATAAGCAAAATTATTGAAATAAAAAAAACGATAGGCTCATACATACATTTTTTAAGCTTGTTGCTTTTATTTATAGCAATACGATAAAAAGAAGGGAGACTTTTCTAAATGTCTACCCTTCTTTATTGTTTATGATGGAGTGAGTGGAAACCAACCTGTAGTCATATTGATCAGTAATAATAACTATCATCCATCATTTCTGTAGCAAACCCTATTACAAATGAAATAATTGCGAAAATAATTGAAATAGCTAAACCAAACAAAGCAAATATTAAAGCAGACTTTGCTGCTTTAGGTTGAGTGTCTTTCCATACAAAATAGATAATAATGCCAAGCAGAGGGAAACAGCATAAGCTAAGTACATTAACCCAAATATTTGGTTTATCATTTTTTGCTACAGTTACTTGATTGTTAAACTTTAATACGTTGACACCACACTGGATACAAATTTCGGCATTCTCGTTAATGGTAGAACCACAATTAGGACAATACATATTAAAACCCCCTACATACTAAAAAAATTCCCTTTTATCACCTTGTTCACTGCGCTGTTATCTCTTAGCAATTAGTAAAAGCCAACCTTTATTGCTTGATTACTATTTATCCTAGAACCACATGTGACAGAAGATTTGTGACGTAAAGACGTACGCCACATTTAGGGCGAATTTCTGCTAAATCGGAAATATATTCAATTCAATACATAATACATATGTAATCCTTCGTTTTAGTAACTGGATAATCCAATAATGAACATTGCAATATAGAATAATACGATAATACCTATGTTAATAAAGAAGAACATTAAAGCTGATTTAGCCGCAACTGGTTTTTCGTTTTTCCAAACGAAGAACATAATTAATCCAACAAGTGGCACACAGCAAAGGGTAATGATGTTAACGCCCCAGTTTGGTTTGTCTTCACTACCTGCATTTTTTACACGAACACCACAGTGGATACAAATTTCTGCATGTTCCGAAATATGCTCGCCACAGTTTTTACAATACATAATAGAACCTCCAATAGTCTGTTATAGGTTTCTTCCAACATATTGACCAAATAAAAAAAATTGGTAACCAATAGTGTAGAAAATATAAATAATACCGAGCCCACCGGTTAATCCGGTAAGGAACCGTCTATTATTATTACTTGTCCATTTACCAAATAATTGACCTGTACCGTCTACGGCCATTGGTAAAATTAATAAGGCAATAATCCATAGCTTAAATATGCCTAAAAGTATGACTAAAATTATGGATAAAAGATAACCTACTGCCATACCAGTACATCTCGCACATAGAGGGAATTTCTTCCCCTTATAATGGAATGAACGGTCCGGTCTTTGATGGCAAAAGAAAACAACTCGCAATACAAAATTAATAGTATTTGCCAAATTTGTAAACTCCCTTTATTATTCTAGCGTATAGTATATAACATAAATAGAATTTTTGGAATATACTTCATAATTTAGATTTTAATATAAAAGACTTTTTTAATAGAGTGGAATGGGAAATAGCTGATTTTGAGTAATGTGTAAAAGCGCATATGCCAGAGGCTTATAAAACTTTTTGAGCTAGATGAAGGCCATTAAGGCACCGTTAGATTTATATTTAGGTGCCGTGTAACTAGTTACGGAATAACTGTGGATTATGAAGAAAACCACCTAAGACGTTGATATGACAACGATTTAGGTGGTTTTATTATGTTTAAAACTTTTAATTAAGGGCTTCTATTGATATCGTTTTGTTAGTTTATCTTTATGGCTTATCATAATTTCAGTTAGATCAATTTCGTACTTATCAGCTAAAATAAATAAATTATCAAGAACATCGCCTAGTTCTTCTTTTAAATTCTCAATTTGTTGTGCTTTTGGTAGAGCTTTTTCATCTGGACGATCACGCCCAATTTCAATTGTTCGAATGGCTTTTGAAACTTCACCAACCTCTTCCGTTAAAAAATTGACACGAATAAAGGGGTTTAAGTCGTACCAGCCTCGATTTTTGTAAAATTCAGTTATCCACTTTTGATATTCAAAAATATTCAATGAAAATCACTCCTTATACTTCTATAATGATAGCATAAAGGAGGAATCGAATTTGAATATTTCAGTTTATTGCGGTGCAAGTCTAGGTAACAATAATTTATACGAAGAGGCAGCAAAATCACTTGGTAAATGGATTGCCGAAAATGATCATACTTTAGTATATGGCGGAGGAAAAGCTGGTCTAATGGGTGTCATTGCAGATGAAGTTTTATTACATAACGGTAAAGTAATCGGCATTATTCCGACCTTTTTAGTTGATCGAGAGCTTAGTCATCCTAATTTAACTCGTTTAGAAGTTGTGAATTCCATGTCTGAACGAAAAAATAAGATGATTGAATTAGGGAACTGCTATATTGCGCTGCCTGGGGGACCTGGAACTTTAGAAGAAATTTCTGAGGTAATTTCATGGGCAAGAATTGGTCAACACCAAAATCCATGTATTTTATTCAATGTAGGTGGCTACTATGATAAATTAAAAGAATTTTATGATGATATGGTAACAAACGGTTTTTTAACTGAAGCAGATAAAAAGGCAATGTTATTTTCTAACTCATTTATCGAAATCGAACAATTTATTGCAAACTATACACCACTATTGGTAAGAACATATTAATTTTAGATAACAGTTACTGATATACTTAATGTTATCTTCTGAAACAGGAATGGGGATTTATATGGAAAAAAGACGTAATGTTATTTTGTATATAGGTACTTCTATTGATGGTTTTATTGCAAATGATAATGGTACATTAGAGTGGTTGGAGTCTACGGAAGTAGAAGGCGATTCGGGTTACAATTCCCTTCTAAATAAAATTGATACGGTTGTGATGGGTAAGGGAACATATGATACCATTCGAGGATTTGACATGGACTATCCTTATAGTGATTATAAAAACTATGTGTTTTCTAAATCTGTCAGCGGTTCAGATGAATATGCTTCATTTATTAATGAAGATGTTGAAGCTTTCATTAACAATTTAAAGCAACAGCCTGGTAAAGATATATGGCTAATTGGTGGGGGGAATTTAGCACGTGAATTTTTTAAAGAAAATTTAATTGATGAATTCCAACTAGCCATTGCCCCAATTATTTTAGGTAAGGGAATCTCGCTTTATAACGGAGATGATATTACCCAAAAATATAGTTTAAGCAAAGTTGAAAAGTTAGGTCAACTTGCGATGCTTCATTATAAAAAAATTTAATAAGTTACAAACAAACTCGCCAATATCTGTGGCGAGTTTTACTTTTTTATAAGCACCTTACAACGGATAAGATTTTTTTCTCGAATTTATATTTTGTTTATATTTGCGATATATGTAGTTTAGAACTGGACTTCATAATTGAGTATAAGCAAATGAAAAGGGAGAGAATATTATATGAACAACAAATTAAAATTCGCAACACTCGCTATTTTTAGTTCGGTCACAATATTAACGGCATGTAGTGATACTGGGAAAAATGAGACGGACAATTCAGTCGTGCAAAATGAACAGGCGGAAGCCAATCAAGCTGAGCAGCAACTGACAAAGGGCCAAACAATGGCGAATATTTTAAGCAGTACAAATTGGCAAGGTACGCGTGTTTACGACAAAGATAATAATGATTTAACTGAGGAGAATGCTGGATTTATCGGTTTAGCAAAATACGATTCTGAAATAGGTCGATATGAATTTTTTGACGCGAAAACAGGGAAAACTCGTGGCGATGAGGGTACATTCTTTATGACGAATGACGGTATGAAGCGTATTTTAATTTCCGATACGATGAAATATCAAGCAGTTGTTGAAATAATTGCATTAGATGAAGAAGTCTTTACTTACAAACGTATGGGGAAAGATATGAACGGTAATGACATTGAAGTGTTTGTGGAGCATATACCATATGAAAAAGATTTAGCCTTCACTAACGAAGACAAAACGTTAACTACTACTACAGGAGATATTAATACTAATGTAGATGGAGATGACATCCTTGGTAAAACATTATGGCGTGGAACAAAGGTACTTGATGAAACAGGTAATGATGTCACAGAGTTTAATGGGAATTTTTTAAGTGTCGCAAAGTTTGAAGCGGACACAAATAAATATGAATTCTTTAATAGAGAAACAGGAGAAAGTCGCGGTGATTACGGTTACTTTAATGTCATTCATGACAATAAAATTCGCGCACATGTATCAATAGGTGATAATAAATATGGTGCAGCATTGGAACTTACGGAATTAAATGATGACAAGTTTACTTATAAGCGTGTAGGTAAGGATGCAGATGGTAATGATATCACAATCTACGTAGAGCATGAGCCGTATAAGGGAGATTTGAAACCAACATTTAGTTTTTAAAATTACCATATAGTCCATCACTTGAAAAAGTAAGGATTCTCCTTTATAAATTGAGGAAAGGAGATCGATATGACAATCAAGAATAGATTTTTAACTTCTTATATCGGGGGTATTGTGATTGCGAGTGTCTCTATTCTCTCAATTCTATGCATTGTTTTTTATGTGACAACAGGGTCTGTTCCGACACCTAAAACATTGTATCAAACTTTTACAAAGCAACGCTCCTTGAGCCCGGAAGAGGAGCTTGCTTATGTAGAGTTACGTAATATTGCCAAGGAGGATCCAGACAGGCTTTTAGTGCAAGATATGCAAAAAAGTTTTCAACAGATTGAGAAAAGGTCACTCGGAGTTGTCATCCGTCATGAAGAGGAAATTGTTTATTATTCGCATGGGTTAGTAGAACGGTCACTTGTCGTGCATTTTCCAACTTTCAATACGAATAATATTGAAACGAAGGGCACAATAGATAATGCAGGGGGACTGTACCGTTATATTAAGTTTGACTTTTATTATAGCGACAAGTCTAAGGGTAGCGTCTTAGTGCTGAAAAAAGAAAACAGCTTTTTAGATTTCCTTACTAAATGGGGAATTATTATTATTTTCATTATCCTTCTAGTATCGTTCGCCGCAATGCTCTTTTTAAATCAACTTTTACACAAGACAATTATTAAACCTCTAGAAAATTTAGGACAGACTATGTCTGAAATACGAGAGGGCGATTTAATGATAGAGGCACCGACATTACCTGCTAATACAGCACGGGAAGTACAAGAGCTGACAGCTAATTTTGAGAGTATGCGATCAGCACTGTTAGATTCTATTCAGGAGCAACGAAACCTTGAAAAAAACCGTAAAGACCTAATCGCAAGTATTTCTCATGATTTAAAAACACCAATTACAACGATTATTGGATATGTGGAAGGTTTACAGGAGGGAGTTGCCGAAACGCCTGAAAAGCGGGAAAAGTATTTGAAGACCATCCACTCTAAATCACTTGCATTGAACAGATTAATTGAAGAACTTTTTCTTTACTCTAAGTTTGATGCAGAGGCCGTTCAGCTTCATTTTGAGCGTATACAGATCGGCAAGTTCCTTACACATATACTGGAGGAGTTTCAATTATACAATCGAGATGTACAGTTGGTATTGAATGTAGTGGAGGATGTCTATGTTCATATTGATCGTATGCAGATGAATCGGGCAATCTCTAATTTAATTGAAAATAGTATGAAGTTTAAAAAGCCAAATGAACCTTTATGTATGATATTAGAAGTAGTAGTAGTTGAGCAGTTTGTTGAAATTGTTGTAAAGGATAACGGACAAGGAATTTCGGAGCTCCAACTCCCATATGTATTCGATCATTTTTATCGTGGTGAGGAAGCGCGTACGTCGACGACAGGTGGTAGCGGCTTGGGGCTTGCAATTGTGAAGCAAATTGTTGAAAAGCATAATGGACAAGTAAAAATTCAAAGTAAACTACATTTTGGTACAACGGTGACCATAATCTTGGAAAAGGCTTAAAGGAAGTGTCAATGACTGATGCCATCACGAATATTAATCATTGAAGATGATATTAGCATTGCAGAATTACAAAGAGATTATTTAGAAATTCATGATATAGAGGCAGAAATCATAACGGACGGTTCTGAAGGATTGAGACGAGCATTAAATGAGCCTTTTGATTTAATTGTCGTTGATTTAATGCTCCCTTCAATGAACGGTTTTGAAATTTGTCGACGCATTCGTGAAAAGAAAAATATTCCGCTTATAATTGTTTCTGCAAAAAAAGAAGATATTGATAAGATAAGAGGACTTGGCTTAGGTGCGGATGATTATATAACAAAGCCATTTAGTCCCAGTGAGTTCGTCGCTCGTGTACAAGCGCATAGTAAACGTTACAAGCAGCTGACACGTACTGAACAAACACAGAATTATTTAGAGATAAAAAATATTATTGTTGATAAAGCCGCACGCAAAGTATTTGTTTTAGGCCAGGAAGTTATTTTTACAACGAAGGAATTTGATCTGCTCGTGTTTTTTATGGAGCATCCAAATCGTGTTTGGACAAAGGAGCAGCTTTTCCGTCAATTATGGTATATGGATGACTTAGATGGCGATGTTTTTACAGTTGTTGTTCATGTAGGTCGCATTCGAGATAAATTAAAAAAGGGAAAACTATCTGAGCTGCCAATCGAGACAATTTGGGGCAGTGGATATCGCTTTAATAGCTGAAAATCTCCTTGTGAAAGGAAGGTTTTACATGAAATATTTTATTAGCATTGTAGTAAGCGCATTATTCATACTCACAGGGTGTAATGACAAGGGGGAGGAAAAGCATATGAAGCCACAATTAGGTGATCTTATTCAAGCAGTTGAACACAATGATGTAGAAAAGGTGCTAGAAATTTTACAGAATTCATCATATCCAATTAATGAAACAAATGATAAAGGGGAAACGCCTTTATTAATTGCTACACATGAAAATTATATTGAGGTTGCGAAGCGATTAATTGATGCGGGTGCTGATATTAATCAACAAGATCATATACAGGATAGCGCCTATTTATATGCAGGGGCACAAGGAAAAACAGAAATTTTAAAGTATATGATTGAGCATGCGGAACCAAATCAAAAAATTGTTAATCGCTATGGTGGCAATACCTTAATACCTGCAGCTGAAAAAGGGCATTTAAACAATGTGAAGGTACTATTAGAAGATGGTAAAGTAAATATCAATCATCAAAATAATTTTGGCTATACGGCATTAATTGAAGCGGTAGCATTAACGGACGGTTCAGTGGTGTATCAGCAAATTGCACAAGAATTATTAGCATACAATGCCAATAAAGAGCTTCGTGACAATTCGGGTAAGACAGCGCTCGATTATGCGAAAGAGATGGGCTATACAAAAATGATTGAAATGTTAGAAGACTAGTAGGAAGACGAATATAATGAGTTAAAAAGGAGCACCTAGAACGTTGATATGACAATGTTTTAGGTGTTTTAAAGTGTGCGATAAATTGTTTGAGTGACTGGCACACTTTTCTGCAACAAACTTTAGCTCCTGTAAGTAATGTAAAAAATAGAAACACCTAAAACGTTGGGCAAAGACAACGCTTTAGGTGTTTTTTTGAAAGGTAATATTTAAAAATATAAGAATAAAAACACTTGTATTTTGAGGGCTCATAAGATACACGGGAGCCAGTGTAAATAGGCTTGTAGCATGGTGCATACATAAGTTCAACAAATATTGTGTTTATTTTCGGAGTAAAACAACAAAGTTCATATATTTGACACATTATAAATAACGGGTTACTATTGCGAAGGTTGTTTATTATTAAACTAAATTATGTATCTAAAGAACTAGTAAATAAAAAAATAAAATCAACATGCGAATCGGGGACAACATTATGAGTCAGTCAAAGAAAAAAATCCACTACGCTTGGTGGGTATTGTTAGGTTTAGTTGTAATGGTCGGAGCTGCAAAGGGAGGCATTGCGACGACAGGTGGTTTATTTTTAACGCCAGTTACAGAAGATTTAGGTATTGGAATGGGCAGTTTAACTTTGTACTTTAGCATAGCATCAATTGTCACAATGTTATCTTTACCAGTTGCAGGTAAGATGATAGCAAAATATAATATTAGAATTCTTTTAGTGGTAGCTGTTACGTTGGAGGCAGGAGCCTATGCAATGTTTGGGTTTATGAACTCCGTATGGGGTTGGTATCTGTTTGCTATTCCAATGGCAATGGGATCTGTAATCGTAACACAATTAGCAGGACCTGTGCTTATTAACAATTGGTTTAAAAAGCACAAGGGCTTGGCTTTAGGTATTATGGTTGGAGCTGGTGGTTTAATAGGTGCTTTCCTTCAACCAGTAGCGGGTAACTTAATTGCTAGTGCAGGTTGGAGAAATACGTATATTTTCTTAGGTGTAGGGGTAATGGCGATTGTTATTCCGATTGTGTTATTAACGATTAGAAAAGCTCCACAACAAATCGGGTTACAGCCATATGGTATGGATGAAGTGAAGGATGATACAACGGTTAATGCTCAAATGGCAACAAATAGTGGTGTTGCTGCTACTATAGCTAAAAAATCAAGTGCCTTTTATTTTTTAGTATTTTTCTTTTTCTGTGAAACATCAATAGCTGCATTTAACCAACATGTTGCGCCGTTCGCAATGGGTTTGGGCTATGATGTGAAGTTTGCGGGTAATGCTATGGGCTCTTGGTCGGTAGGTGTTGTAATTGGAGCATTATTTTTCGGCTACCTCAGTGATAAAATAGGCGTGAAAAATACAGCAATCACGGCTATGCTTTTAGGGTTAGTTCCAGTAGGAATGCTTTTATTAGTACCTGAAAATCCAATGATATTTAAATTAGCTACTGGTCTATATGGATTCGTTGTTGCATCTCTTGGAACACTAGGGCCACTGTTAACAACAGCTCTATTCGGTAATAAAGAGTTCAGTCAAATTTATGGACTTGCTATAACAGGATTAGCAATTGCAGGTATTGTTGCTTTACCTATATATGGTTTTATTTTTCAATTTACAGGCAGTTACACGTATGTATTGTATACTATCTTTATTATGTTGCTGTTAAATGTGGGTGCGATTTTAATGGCCTTTAAAGGTAAAAAGAAATTAGAAAAAGCAGGATTGTGGAATTAACAATAAGAAAGCATCCTCTATCTAATTGACGATAATGAACGAGTTTAAATTCTATTATATGTATATACAGGTAAAATAACCCTAAATTATTAGACACGACAGCTAACAATTTAGGGGTATTTTTTTCTTTAGAAATCAAAATCGATAGGGTCAATTTTATATTGATAGTGCTTTAAGTTAAGCGTAAAGGTGGGCGTGACAACAATCCCCTCATCTTCTAATAGTGCTTTCTGACGCACTGCATCCTGAATCGTTATTTCCCCTTTCATATTTACAATACGATGCCAAGGAAGATGATATTTTTCACTCATCGTATGGAGTATTCTTACAACTTGTCTTGCCCCTCTTGGGCTACCTGCACAGGCTGCAACTTGGCCATACGTCATAACCTTACCGCTTGGGATGCGCTGTATTACAGTGATCACATTTTTAGTAAATGGCTGCATATTATTCAGCTCCTTTAAGCATGGTTTTTTCCCTCATTATGTGCCACCTAATCCATTTACTCAACATTTTAAAAAAAAACACATAAAAAAGAGCCTGTTTAAAGGCTCTTTTTCCGTTTGAGTCAGCTCTTACTTCAACGTAAAGAGCATATAAAGTGAAGACAGTATAGTGATAACACCAATCATTAATTTTAACAAGTTCATAGGTACTTTATTCGCAATGCGAGTACCCGTGAGAATTCCAATCGTTACGCCGATTAAACTAGCAATTACTAAACTATAAATACTTTCTACATTGGCATATGCAAAGTATCCAAATATAGATGGTATAGCGATAAATACTGAATTTAAAAGACTAACACCTACAGCCACACGAATATTGACACCAAGGTTAACTAGTAATGGTACTAATAAAATTGGGCCACCTGCACCTGTTAAAGCACAAATCGTTGCAGTTAAAAAACCGATAATCACCACAATAAATGGTTGATTCAATACTTTCGATTTATTAATAAGTGCATTTTCATTGTTTTTCTTCAAAATAATCGACAATCCCGCTAGCAAAATAAATAGGTAGAGAAGCAGCTTCGCCAAAAAATCCGAAATGAGCACATTAATTTGAACACCTAAAAACGCACCAGGAAGGCTACCAATGCTTAAAAATAGGGCTAATTTCAAATCCATGTTTTTAGATTTCCAATAGGAATAAGCGCCAAGTATACCTGAAACAGCAAAAGCTAAAAAGCTCAATGCAAGTGCATCATGGACAGGTATTTCTAAAAAACCTACATAAATTAACGGGAGAAGAAATCCCGCAATTCCGGACATCCCTAATAGAATACCAATAACTAAATTGGAACATAAAACAATACTTAAAAGCAGTGTGTTTGTTAACATATTTTAGACCTCAATTATTATTAACCCTCTAAATAAAGAGTTAGATGTTTGCACGAATAGCAAGTTTCTTCATTGCAAGCTTACTTTCGTATTTTATTTTTTCTTCATCCAGTGTTAGAACTTCTCTGTTTTTCATTAATATTTTACCATTAACAATCGAATCTGTTACATCATTGCTGTTAACTGATTCAATTAGGGTATTTATTAAATTATGTGAAGGAGCAATATGGGGCTGATCAATGTTAATCATGATCATGTCCGCCTTTTTGCCAACTTCCAATGTTCCTAGCTGGTTTTCTTGCATCATTGCCTTTGCTCCACCTAATGTTGCCATTTCTAAAATACTTTTTGAAGGCATCACTACCGGATCGAAAATTGGAACGCCAGAAAATGCACGTATTAATGATTTAAACACTTTCATCTGATCAAATAAGCTTAATCCCGAATGACCTGCTCCATCTGTTCCTAAGCCAACACCAACTCCTCTATGTAACAAGCTAGGCGTTTTTGGCACACCTTTACCTGAATTACTAATAGGACAGTGAACAACTTTACTGTTATAAGTTTTAATAACTTCCATTTCGTTTTCAGAAAGCAAAATGCTATGGGCACCTAAGAAATCTTCATTAAGGACACCTAAGGAAGCAAGATATTCAAATGGACGCATTTTAAATTTTTCTAAGCAATAGCTAATTTCATTTGGATATTCGTTCATATGAGACTGCACACTAGTAGAGCATTCTTTTGCTGCTGCGAAAACTTCCTGTATTAATTCTGGTGTGCAAGTAATGATGGATCTAAGAGAAAACCATACATGTAATCGCTCGTCACCAGCTCCGTGGAATTGATTAAACAACGCTCGATTATTGTGGATATTTTCTTCGATACTAGATTTCATCGTAGGAGGGATGTCTAAGCCACTATCCATAGTCGAACATGTTAGAACACCTCGTATTCCAGATTTTAATACCGAATTTGCTACTTGATGCATATGTCTGCCACCAGCATCAATAAAGGATGTTGTGCCAGACTTAATCATTTCGAGACAGCTTAACTGTGAGCTTATATAAACATCTTGTTCCTGCAAATTACTTTCAAATGGAACCATTATGCGCGTCCAAATCATAGGATATTCATCTGTAATTCTTCCACGGAGAAGTTGTTGACATGTATGAGTATGGGCATCAATTAAGCCTGGTAGTACTAGTTTGCCTTTCCCGTTTAACATGTCTTTTGATTGATAAATATTAGCAAGGGATGCAGTAGCTCCAATAGCTACGATGCTATTATTTTGAATGACAATCGATTGGTCATGAATGATGTTAAAATCAGGGGTTAAGATAGAACAATTTTTAACTATTAAATCAGCGTTATACGCTATATCCTGCATAATATGCCTCCATTAATGAATTAAGTAAAAATAGAGAGGGGGTGCCTCTCTATTTCGTTTTAAAATGAATCTAACGCATCGGTTAGGTTTAAAAATATTTGAGCAAAGACTGCTTGTGTAATGAACGTACCTGTAAAAACTAATAAAGCGATAATGACCATTTTCCAGCTTTGGCTAATAAATGATTTAAAATTAAGTCCAATTCCAGCAAGGGTACCAACGATTGTTATAGGAGCCATAAAGGAAATTTTAGATGTATACTCAATGACTGGTTGAGAAATAGGTGAAATCGGGCTTGCAACAAGTAAGCCTGTTAGAACAACATAAATTATTGCTGGGATTTTTAAAGGAATGATTTTTCCTAAAAATATACCAACGAATGCTATAGCTGATAAAATCAGTACGCCAGGAATAGATTCTGCAATGGATACATGAGAACCAATTAGGTTTGCCATAAGGGTTGTAATAACAGACGTTAATAAAAGAGAAATTGTCCAATCTCGCATGCTCATTGTCATATTAATCACCAACCTTCATGCTTTTCATTTGTTTTGGATCACGTGTATGTTTTGGACTGATTCTTGGCTCAAGCAAGTAATATAATTTCCTAGTAAGAGGAAGAGAGATAAATAAAGTAAAGTAGATACCTATAATGGCAGCTAACGTATCACTTGCACCTGCTAGCATAATAATTTGATCGCCGTATTCTGGGTAAATTGTTGCCAATGTGCTAGATGCGGCCGCCATCATGACACCACTACCTATTCCGCAAGCCATCGCTAATGCTAAAGGATGAAAAATATTAGTCGAAGCTACGATACTTGCTAAAAATCCAATATATATGGTACCGATTAAAAAACCGATGATGTAAATAGATAGAGCACCTCTTGCTTCTGGTGAATTGGCGCCATATAAATGACAAATCAATCCGTAATCCTTATCGCGGCAAGTAGAGCTTGTTGCGCCAATTGCTTCCTTTTTAATTCCTAGCAATAATGCGATCGGTAAGGCTAGAAAAATTGTGCCGACATGTCCAAGCTCTTGAAAAGCTAATGCTGGGCCTACATCGACAAGCTTAGGGAGATTAGAGCCAGCAAGTACCCCTATTTTCGCCATAAAGGGTGTGATTGCTACAAGGACAAGAGATGAAGCCTTTGTAGATGCCTTTTCTTTAAAAAATCGAAAAATATCTGGGCCAAGTAAAACACTTATTACAATTGCAAAAAGCATTGGGTATATAACGATTAAAGCAGAACCTACTTGGAATTTTTTTACTCCAATCAGTTCGGCAATAATAACGATGACAAGAGCCCCTAAATATAATCTGTAATTCTGTTTAATTGCTTGCCATATGGATTGATGTTGTTCTGTGTTTTCCATGCTCTTTTCCTCTCTTGGTGAAGTACTTTTTTAAAATAATTACGTATATAAGAGTGAAAAAAGAAAAACCCTAGTTAATAAACTAGAGTTTGACATACAGAAAAACAAAAAACGTAAATAGACCGAATAAACTAACCGTTTTTTCAGTACGAGAATAATATATCGTTTTTTGTAATTCCTCATAGTCAAACTATTTACGGTAGTTTGGTAGAGACTTTTGGACCGTATTTCCAACTTTATACGAAGAATTTTAAAATGCGAACATTGTGTATTGATATATCAATATACGTTCGTGTATTTAACAATTTACATCAATGTTTTTAGAAAGTCAAAGTTTTTTTAGGGATTTTACGGAATGTAGGGGGTATTTAAGGGGCAAACGTATGTAAGTAAATGAGATCATCTAATGAATAAAGCCTATCCAAACAACTGAGTTTTGGATAGGCCTTCTTTTGTTTTTAGTTTTATCGATCCCAGAATCGACCTTGGGCTATGCCTTCAATAAAGGATTCAATTGTAGAGTCTTTTAAATTGTATACACCCGGTCCCTCAAGTTTTATCCTGCAAGAATTTAATGCTTGAGGATCATTAAGGTCAAAGGCTAAAGGCTTATTATGTTTATAGGTTGTTTCTATAAACTCTAGCACAGGTGTTTGAATAGGAGATTCACTACTGATGACTAAAACAGCATCAAAAAGGCTTGGGTCTGTTGTGTCATAAGTATCGGTTACTTTAAGGGAATCGTCGAATTGAGATACCTTTTTATCGATGATACTATAATTTAAATGTTGTTTAGCCAAAGTCTGAACCCATTCTGTTAGAAGGGATTCCTTAGGCTTTCCATTCAATAAAATCGCGACATTTTTCGTATCTGGTTTAAAGATAGTATTAGCCATGCTAAGTGCGGGCGATTTTTTATCTGATTGTATTTCAAGATTTGTCTTAGGCAATGCCACTCCAATATTGTTGGCTACTTCTTGAGCTAATTGATGGTCTATATGATTTATAAGGTCAATTGCATTTGTTTTTACGGCATTCGATTTACATTTGCCAAGTTCGAAACTAAAGGCATTTTTAATATGTTGTTTCTCAAAAGGAGCCATACTGTTATAGAAGAGCTTCGCTTGTGAATAAAAGTCTAAGAAGCTTTCGCTACGACCTCTAATCTTATTGCCATCAATTTTTTCTTGATAATGCTCGTAGCCTCCTTCTTCGGCAGAAACAGGAGCTGGTTGATTGTCATTTAAGCCGTTGCGATGATAGCTCGTTTGTCCTCGGAAAATTGCCATTTGGTGCATACCGTCACGTTGATTGTTTTGAAAAGGGCAGACTGGTTGATTAATTGGGATCTGATGGAAGTTAGGCCCTCCTAATCGAGAAAGTTGTGTATCGGTATAAGAGAATAATCGTCCTTGTAAAAGAGGGTCATTTGAGAAATCGATACCAGGTACAACATGCCCAGGATGGAAAGCAACTTGTTCTGTTTCAGAAAAGAAATTATCTACATTCCGATTTAGAGTCATTTTGCCGACTATTTTTACGGGAACTTCTTCCTCTGGCCATAATTTAGTTGGATCTAATATATCAAAATCAAATGCATGCTCATCTTCTTCCGGAATTACCTGTAAACCGAGCTCCCATTCTGGAAAGTCTCCTTTTTCAATCGCTTCATACAAATCTAGTCGATGGAAATCAGGGTTTTTCCCTGCAATTTTTTGAGCCTCATCCCAAACTAATGAATGTACACCTAGAGTAGGCTTCCAGTGGAACTTCACAAAATGGGCTTGTCCTTTAGCATTAATAAGTCGGAATGTATGAACTCCGAAGCCTTCCATCATTCGTAAGCTACGAGGAATGGCACGATCACTCATATGCCACATAATCATATGAGCCGTTTCAGGATTTTGCCCGATGAAATCCCAAAAAGTATCATGAGCACTAGCACCTTGTGGTATTTCATTGTGTGGCTCAGGTTTTACCGCATGGACGAAATCAGGGAACTTAATGGCATCTTGAATAAAGAAAACAGGCATATTGTTACCGACTAAATCATAATTACCTTCGTCTGTATAAAATTTAGTGGAAAAGCCGCGCACGTCCCTCACTGTGTCATTTGATCCTCTAGATCCCTGTACTGTCGAAAAGCGTACAAAGACAGGTGTGATTTTAGTGGGATTTGTAAGAAAATCTGCCTTCGTATAAGCTTCTAACGATTCATAAAGCTGAAAAATACCATGTGCGCCAACACCGCGTGCGTGAACAATACGTTCAGGAATACGTTCATGGTCGAAATGAGTCATTTTCTCACGGAAATGAAAGTCCTCCATAAGGGTAGGACCCCTTAAACCTGCTTTTAAAGAAAATTCATCCTCTGCCATTTTTAATCCTTGATTCGTCGTTAAGGCATGTTTTCCTTGGTTATCAATGATATGTTTCTTTAATTGTTCAGTTTTTTTATTTTCCATTTGAATCCTCCTCAAAGTTATCTTACTTTAATGCATTCCCTTTTAATTGGAATAAAAACATATGGTGTTATTTCAACGATGCTAAATGAGGGGGAAATAGGAGATATACAGCACGCTCATAAAAAAAAGCCCAATTTTCTTTAATAGAAAATCGGACTTCTTATTTTCAAGTATTATTGTGCAGTTAAGCCGCCATCGATAACGAATTCTGAACCTGTTGAGTAGCTAGAATCATCAGAAGCTAGGAATAATACCATATTAGATACTTCTTCTGGTTGAGCTACACGTTTTAATGGAATATGTTTAGAAAATTCTTCTACTGCTGCTTTTGTATCTGCTTGTACAACCATTGGTGTTGCGATAACGCCTGGGTGTACAGAGTTTACGCGAATACCCATTGGTGCTAGATTGATTGCTGCCGCCTTAGTCATACCACGAACAGCGAATTTTGTATCTGTGTAACCAATAGCACCAGCAACTAAGCCGTTCATTGAAGAAATGTTGACGATTGAACCGCCACCAGCTTTCGCCATTGAACCTGCTACAGTTTTCATACCTAAAAATACAGACACTTGGTTAATGTCTACAATGCGTCGGTATTCTTCTAATGTCACTTCTAGCATATTTTTCGCCATAGTAATACCAGCATTGTTTACTAACACATTTACTGGACCGAAAGCTTCTTCTGCTTTCGCGATAACTGTAGCCCAATCTTCTTCAGAAGTAACGTTTTGTTTAACGAAAATAGCATTTTCGCCTAATTCAGCTGCGAATGCATTTCCTTTTTCCTCATTTAAATCTGTTAAAATAACTTTTGCACCGTTTTCTACGAATAATTTTGCGTGTGCAGCACCCATACCTTGTGCAGCACCTGTAATTATTGCTACTTTACCTGCTAAACGACTCATTTAGAAAGCCCCCTAAAATTAAAATTTGATAGTTAACTATCACTTTTCTACTTCCTAGTTAACAACTTTCGCGTTCGAATGTCAATTCAAAACGTTCGTCATTTATTGTGGTCGAATAAAAGATAAAAATACATCCTTCATCAACTCCAGTTGCTTGTCTGTAGATAACAACTTGGAGAGGTTTGGATCGTGGGTTGTTAGGCTTGATTTAAATGTAAATAAACTAAAATTTTGCACCATCGTCATGATAAATAAATCTAAATCAACATCATGTCTTAATGAGCTGTCTTGTTTTCCCTGGTCAGCCAATGTGAATAAAATACCTGCCAATTTGTTTCGTGCAAAAAAATATTCTGCATATTGCTCAGATGATTCTGTAGCAATTTTTTCATGTAAATCAAAGGACTCAAAAAACTTTGCTAGCCGTAGCTTAGGGTCCTTTGTTCCACTTATATAATAATCCAAAATTTGTTTGATTTTTTCATACGCAGGTATTGTTTGCTCAACAATCTGCTCTATATGCGTCGCCATATCATTAGTAATAGTATTTGAGGCTGCAATCACTAAATACTCTTTTTTAGGGAAATAACGAAATATTGTCGCAATCCCAACACCAGAAGCGTCCGCGACATCTTGCATTTGTATATTTTGAACGCCATGTTCCAAAAATAAATCTTTTGCAATTTGGATAATATGTTGACGGCGTTGTTGTTTTTGTTGTTCTCGTTTACTCATTTTCGTCACTCCAACTGTTCTTCATACATTAATTGTAGCATGCTTAACACATACCAAATTGTATTCATATTTATTGATATTTTTGTATGTTTATTAAGATTTATACATAAGATGAATTTGTTCTGCTATATAATCAGAACTTAAATGTAGCCCATTTTTTAACCACCACATTATAACGCCAACTATCGAAGCTGTTTTGATTTGAGAATCGACATAGACTTTTTTAGTTGATTTATTATTTTTATTTCTGCGAATTTCGATTAACTTTTTTAATAATTGGAATAGATGATTTTCAAATTGTTCGAGTTGAAAAAGAATGAGTAAATGATGTCTTTGTGTATAAAGATAATCTAGTAATTGTATCAATTGTTTTTTTTCGTCGATGCCCTGAACTTGAATAAGCGCTTCAATTTTTTCAGTTAGCTCCTGTAAAATTTCCTGTGTTAATTCCGTAAGTAGGGCATCGATATCTTGATAATGTAAATAAAATGTTGTTCGATTTAATAATGCCTTTTGTGTCACCTTTAGCACAGTTAATTGATTAATGGATAGTCCATCATTTAAGAGGGTTAAGGCAGCACTTTTAAGCATTTCCTGTGTTCTTATGGCACGTGGATCCTCTTTTTTAGTCATTTTTCTCATTCCTGTCTATCATAGTAGATTTTATATACAGTTTGATTCAAATTGTCTAGTAGTCGACAGTAAATACGATATTGTTCATGGTCAACTTAGTAAATTTCTTGTTAAGATATTTTTTAGACAATGTGTCGATAAAATTATGATAGCGTTAGGAGTTCTATTATGCAAAATGAAATATCTGCGCGAACGAAAAAACTTTTGCTTTTTGTAATGATTGCAGGTTGCTTCTTTTCTACATTAAATCAAACATTACTAAATGTGGCACTTAGTGATTTAATGATTATTTTTGATGTAACCCCTACAACCATTCAGTGGTTAGCGACAGGCTTTATGTTAGTGAATGGCGTGCTAGTCCCAATCACTGCCTTTTTAATGAAACGATATTCAACTCGCCAGTTATTTATCAGTTCTATGCTTTTTTTATTAATAGGTTCTATTGTTGCAGCAAGTGCAATGAACTTCGGAATGTTACTGACAGGACGTATGATCCAGGCAGTTGGGGCAGGAATCATTATTCCATTAATGATGACAGTCATTGTTTTTTTGTATCCTATGGAAGAACGTGGAGCCGTTATGGGGAAAGTTGGATTTGCCATTATATTCGCTCCAGCAATTGCGCCAACTGTTTCAGGCTTTTTTGTTGAATATTTGTCTTGGAGATGGCTATTTATTGGCTTGATACCATTTGTTTTGCTAATTATTTTGTTTGCCTATAAATATTTATTTAATGTAGTTGAGGGGTCAAAAGTAAAATTAGATGGATTAAGTGTTGGGTATTCAACAATCGGATTTGGATTTTTACTTTTTGGGTTCAGTATTGCGGGAAGTAGAGGATGGGCCGATTGGCTTGTTATTACATCCCTTCTTTTAGGGATTATTGTGACGTTTTTATTTTGTCAGCGCCAAATGTCTTCAGCTGACCCATTATTAAATTTGACGGTATTTAAATATAAAATGTTTTCAATGACAACGCTTGTTAATATAGCCATTACTATATTAATGTATGCGGATTTAATTTTACTACCAATTTATTTACAAGATGGTCGTGGATTTACTGCTTTTGAAGCTGGTCTTTTATTGTTACCGGGGGCATTAATAAATGCAGGTTTATCTCCGGTAACTGGGAAAATGTATGACAAATATGGTGCAAAGCCATTATTTATAGTGGGCATGAGTTTAATCGTTTTGTCGATGTGGGCAGTAATTGATTTATCTGCTTCTACTTCGTATATGTATTTACTTGTCCGCACAATTATTTTACGAATTGGGTTAGCTTTTATTACAATGCCTTTAAATACTGCAGCCTTAAATGCACTACCAAAAGAATTAGCTTCACATGGCTCAGCGGTTAATAATACGATTCGTCAATTAGCAGGAGCAATCGGCACAGCAGTTATTGTGACAATTTATACAATACAACTAACAAAGGTTTCAACTAGCACAAGTGGAGGTTATGCTACCGCAGCTAACACGACTTATTTCTCTATGCTTATTGTAGCCATTATTGCTTTTGTTGTTGTTTGGTTTGTGCCAAAAACTAAAAAAGTAAGTAACTAACTAAACATCGATTGCTTGCAGTGAACGATACAATAAGTAAAAGCACCGTTCTAGATTGTAGATCGGTGCTTTTTTGCAAATAAAAAAACACTCCTAGATGCCGATTTCAAAGTGTTTTTACGCTATTTTAAATGTTTTTTTATATAGAAATAGAAATCATGCTTAATCCATTGATAAAAACATGAACATGTGTTAAATTTATATAGATAGGCACTTTATTATTAAAAAGGATATATTATCCCTATCTTAATTATAAAGCATTGTTTTTTATAAGTCAACCCCTATACTTACATTTTTAAGGAGTGAATGCGATGAAATCGGAGTTTCAGCAGGAGCAAAAACGATTAGACAATGTAATGGAGACTATTTCAGAGCAACTGAGTAGGTTGGAGAAAGAAACTTTACAGCGTAAGAACGAAGTTGTAAATATTCGCAAACATTTTTGGGATGAAATAAAGGTGAATATGGATACCTTCGACGATTATCTTGAGACGATTATCGGCTTAAGACAAGAAACGCAAGCACTGTCTGTTAGTCAAAGCACCCACAAACATGCGTCTAAAAGATTGTCTACGTTACGCCGTATGCAGAAGGTTCCTTATTTTGGCCGGATTGATTTCTTAGAGGAAGGTACGTCAGCTCAGGAACAGGTCTATATAGGTATCTCTTCTCTTATGGATAAAAGTGGGGAGGATTTCCTTATCTATGACTGGCGATCTCCTATCTCAAGTGTTTACTACGATTACTCGCCTGGTCCTGCCCAGTACACGACACCTGAAGGCATTATCCAAGGAGAGTTGGAGAAAAAGTGGCAATATCTTATTCGCGATGGTGTTCTTCAATCGATGTTTGATACAAGTCTCACTATCGGAGATGAGATTTTACAGCAAGTTTTGGGGCAAGGTACAAACAAACATATGCATAGTATAGTTGCGACGATTCAACAGGAGCAAAACCGAATTATTCGTCATGATCATGGGAGGTTGCTTATAGTTCATGGTGCCGCTGGTAGTGGCAAGACATCTGCAGCTTTACAGCGAATAGCTTATTTGCTTTATAAATATCGGGATAGATTAAATGCGGATCAAATTATTTTATTTTCTCCTAATGCAATGTTCAATAGCTATGTATCCAATGTGCTACCTGAACTTGGTGAAGAAAATATGCAGCAAGTTACATTTCAGGAATACTTACATCACCGATTAAGTAAAGAGTTTTATGTTGAAAATCCTTACGAGCAATTGGAATATGTTTTAACAGCAGCAAATAGTCCAGCATATAAATCTAGAGTAGCGAGCATCCGATTCAAAGCATCTACTCGTTTTTTTGAAGTCATTAAAGCATACAGAAAATCGCTGGAGTACTCCGGCATGATATTTAAGGGCATTAACTTCAGAGGGCAGCCGATTATTACCGCGCAACAAATCGCTGAGCAATTTTATAGTAGTGACGCTTCACTTAAGTTTCATAATCGCTTGGAAAAGTTAAAGGAATGGATTCTAAAGGAAATAAAAGAAATAGAAAAAGTCGAATGGAAGAAGGAATGGGTACAAGAAGAAATTGAGCTGCTTAGCAACGAGGAATACCATAAGGCACGTGTTTATTTAGCTAAAAGAAAGGGCTTTTCAAGAGAGACAGTAGCCGATTATGAGATGGAGCCTGCTAAACTTGCACGATTAATTGTATCCAAGAAATTGAAGACATTGCGGAAACGAATTCGGGCGTTGCAGTTTATCGACATTAAGGAAATTTACAAGCAGTTGTTTATAGACCCTATGCAAATAAAACAGTGGATAGAGGGAGAAACACCAGTGGAGTGGGAGACTATTTGCCATGCGACGCTGGAAATGCTAGACGAAGATAAACTATTTTACGAAGATGCAACTCCGTTTTTATTTATAAAAGAGTTAATTCAAGGTTTTCAAACGAATAGCTCGATTAAGCACATACTCGTTGACGAGGCGCAGGACTATTCGCCATTCCAATTTGAGTTTTTAAAGCGATTGTTTCCTTTTGCGAAAATGACAGTATTAGGAGATTTTAATCAGGCAATTTTCGCGCATGCGAGTGAAATGATTGATTTTAATATTCTTAGTAACTTATATGGACCGGATGAAACAGAAGTTATCAATATGACTCGTAGTTATCGCTCTACAAAACAGATTGTCGAATTTACCCGCAGACTAGTACCTAATGGCGAACGGATTATTCCTTTTGAACGTGAAGGCGAGCTACCTGTACTGACACAATTAGCTGATCGCACAGCTCTGCATCACTGTATTACGACTAAAGTCGAAGCTTTGCGAAGTGATGGCTATAACAGTATCGCCATCATATGTAAATCCGCCGAGGAGAGCAAGCATGCTTATGAAGCTTTGTCTACTATTGAGGGTATTAAGCTTATAAAAAATGGCTCACCCGAGTACGAGCAAGGGGTTGTCATCATACCTTCTTATTTATCCAAAGGAATTGAATTTGAAGCTGTCATTATCTATGATGCATCCGAGCAAATATATGGCGATGAAAGTTTACGTCGAGTTTTCTACACAGCCTGTACGAGAGCAATGCATAATTTACAGCTATACAGCGTAGGTGAACCAAGTCCACTTCTGCGCAATGCCTTACAGGATTATGAAATCAACGTTTAAATGACGAGCAATGAACGAGGATAATGTGAAAAGCCGATTCTAGTGTATAATAGAATCGGCTTTTTTTTAGGATTACTATTTATTTAAGTTCCACTTGGATACGTCCAACGCCATTTAAATATTGCTCATAGCGCGCGATCTCAAGTTTTACAGGATTAACAGGAAGCTTTTCGACATTTTCCATATCAAACCGCTGTCCAATTAACATATAGTTTTCATTCTCTGAAATCCACGTGCTATTTGCATAATAAATTTCACCATTTGCGTCAATTAAATGATTAAACACGCCTTTAAATTCATTTTTTTTATAGGTTAATAATTTATATTCAATTTCAAAGTTATCCTTTATTTCAAGCTCGATATTAATATTCTTAGTCTGAGTAATAATATTCTTCTTATCAAAATCAATTACTACCATTTCATCAGCTTTATCAATGGCTTCGATTTCTCGAAATTCAATCGTAATACTTTTTGGGATACGGAAATAATTGCTCTCCAGCATGATGCTAAATTGTTTATCTTCATAATTACCAAATCCAGAATAACCATTTCGAATTTTGCCCCATTCCTCTTGATGTTCATCATATATACGAATATCATCAAAGTTTAATATTTTCTTAGAATTCGATGAATCAATCGACATTTTCAATTCTGATCTAATCGGAGAAATTATTAACTCATGAATGGTAAAGCTTTGCCCATCGACAGTTAAATGTTTATTAATAGGGTATTTTTTCGATGCTTTAATATCATTTTTTAATGTAAATGGTATGTCAAAGACTATTTCTGGACGCTCTCGAAGAGACAATATAATTTCAAAATTTTTCGATGAATAATCCATACCTTGGCTTGCGGCCACTTCAATTGTATTTTCAACTTCAAACGTTCCTTCTGGCTGTGCTGACCAACTACTTCCTACAGATGCATAGATTTGTTCACCTTGCTGTTTGACCTCTGTAGAGACGCCAGTGATATTCGCTAAGTCTTCGTCTGATTGAAGCTTATAGGAAATGATCATTCCTGATTCATCTGCCACAACACTTGTAATCGTAAGTGTTTTACCATTAATCGTTTGACTCACATTAATAGGCTCATAATATTCGTTGTTAATAATATCTTTAATGCCTTTATCTAATGCAATCATTTCAACAAGTGGTTTTAATACTGGAATTTGTGCCATCGTATATGCAAGAGCGGGCGATACCCTAATGGAACTAATAAGGGCAATTATGATAATAGCAGCAGTAACCGCAAATTGTAAAAGTCGTTTATGGCGAGTTCTCTTTTTTAATTGCTTGTATGCCATGAACTGTTTATTTGACTGCAATGTTTCCATAGGCACTGATTCAAGTAATTCTATATATCTTTGTTGTTGGTCATTATCCAACTGACTCATGAAATGCCCCCCTCTCCTAATAAATGACGAAGCTTCTTTAATGTTTTATGTAATCTTGATTTAACCGTGCCTTCAGGTATTTTTTGTAACGTGGCAATTTCGCTGTTTTTTAAATCTTTAAAGTACTTCAAATGAATGAGCTCCTGTTGCTCAATTGGTAGCTTTGTAATGACATCATTGAGTTCAAATAGTTCCGCCATTTGCTCGGGCTGCTCCACTATATCATCTGTTACAACAATACGTTTTTGCTGTCGTTTCATCATTAAACATGTATTGATAACAATGCGTACGAGCCATGTTTTAAAATACTGAGGCGTCTGCACTTTATGGATATTTTTTAAGCATTGATACGTCATTTCTTGTAGTGCATCATTTGCATCATGTTCATTTTGCATATAGCTATAGGCAACACGATACATAGCTTCTTTATATATTTGTAAAAGCAGTAGCTGTGCCGCTTCATCTCCATTAATCGCTTGTTTGGCAAGTTCGATTTCGTCCATCTCCATGCCTCCTTTAATGATTAGATGCACCAAATAAATAATTCGTTCATTTAATTTTATAAAATTTTAAAATCAGTTTATAACTTTTAGGATAAGACTGTGTAGACAGTTAGTTGGATGTAGGGGGAGATATAATTTTGATTTGGTGTTATATGGAGAACCGTATCACAAGTAAATAAAGTATGCCAATTAGATAAAGGAGCCTTTCTATTGAGGAAGGCTCCTTTTATTTTCTATATAACTAAAGAGGTACCGCTTTATTTAGCGATTTCTACAGTAGGTTGTTCTTTATGCTGGATGTGGCTTGAAATCCAAGCAATGATGAAAGCGAGTAAAAGATAGATGAGTAAAAGTGATCCTTGAGTAACTAAGTTTGACCAGCCACCAAGAGTAATCACTTCTTGGAAACCTTTTAGTGAATGCGCCATCGGCAAAAATCCGCCGATTTTAGCTAGTATAGGGTTTCCAAGCTCACCAGGGAACGTTCCGCCACAGGTTGCTAATTGAAATACTAATAACGTAACAGCTATAAATTTACCGACATTGCCTAATAGAATTATGAGCATTAGGATAAGGGTCATAAAAGTAAGTGACACGATCATACTTGAAAGGAAAAAGAGCGGTACACTAGCTACTTCTAATTTAAATCCTAACAATATAACGATATCTACAATAATTGATTGAATTAAACCAACTACGTACACTAAACCTAATTTATTAATAAAGTGAACGGTGCCAGTCACTTTTAGAAGCTCTCTGCGACCTAGTGGCAGAATATTAGATGCCATAATGCCTCCTACAAATAAAGCAAGTGACAAGAAATAAGGTGCAATACCAACACCATAATTCGGAACGTCAGATAAATCGGATTCTACCAATTCGATTGGTTGGGCAAACATCGATGTTGTTGCATCGTCATATTGAAGATTAGATGTTGTTGCTGCCGCGCTATTTAGTTTTGCTGTTAATTCATTTGATCCCACTACTAAAGAGGATAGCCCATTCTGCAGTTTTGGAAATCCGCCTGATACCTCATTAATCCCACTAGATAGAGCTGTAATTCCAGTATTAAGCGTAGTAAAGCCAGTCGACCATTTAGCAAAACCACTTGCAAATTCAGTCGCACCTTGTTGAAGTTGTTTTGCCCCCACAGTAGCCTGAGTCATCTTTGTTCCAAACGTTTTCATGCTAGTTTCAAGCGTAGCTTGACCTGCCGCGATTTTTTTAGCAGCTGCGCCTACTTGTTGTTGTCCATTTGTTAAAGTAGTTTCAGTTGCAGATAATGTCTCTGCTAAAGCAACCAATTGTTGAAGTTCCGAATCTTGCTTTACTTCGGGATGATCTTTTATATATTGAGCTAATTGCCCGCTCAAATTACTTGCTGCTTTTGCTGCTTGTTGTTGACCTTGAACTAGCTCTGTATTTTTAGAGGACCATTCTGTCATACTTTCGCTCATTTGCCCTATTCCTGATTGAAGGGTTTGTTCAGCTCCAGTTAGTTGCTGTAGTCCACTATATAGGGAGTCAGAACCGTTTATGAGTCCTTGTGCGCCATTAGATAAGCTTTCCTGCCCTGCTGAGAGGCTTGAACTTCCTGTTTTAAGCTTTTGAGCTCCTGCATCTAAACTTTGAATGCCGTCCGCTAGCTTGTCGGTTCCGCTCTGTATATCAGTCGCTCCCTTAGAAAGCTTTTCCGCCCCAGCTCCTGCTGTTGCAAAACCAGTCGAAGCATCTTGGAATTTAGTGAGAATAGATTCAGAATAAAACTTCGTTATGCTGGCGTTAATTTTAGTTTTCATTTTTTCCACGGCTGTTGTAGTAATTTGAGAAGCTACAAAGTTTTTCCCTGGATTAATTTCATACGAAAGTTTAGCTGTTTTTGGAGTTTCTTCCATTAAAGTGGTTACGTTTTTAGAGAAATCCTTTGGAATTGTGATGACCATATAATAGTCGCCTGCCTTAAGCCCTTTTTGAGCGGTCTTGGCAGAGACGAAATGGAAGTTTAATTCTTTACCTTCCTTTAGTTCGGTAATAAAGTCATCGCCAACATGTAAAGATTCATTATCTATATTAGCTCCCTCGTCGAGATTAACGACAGCTACGGGAAGTTTGTCCAATTGCCCGTATGGATCCCAATATCCTGCTAAAAAGAACCCAACGTAAATTAAAGGAACAAGAATTAGAAAAATAAAGGCCGTTCGCCCATGCTTATGTTTCCAAATAGCTACTAAGTCTTGCAATATTAATTGAAATCCTTTCATAAAATAATCCTACCTTCCTATTTTTAAAAGATTATTTCATAATAATCTATTATATTAATGTTGTATAATACATAAATCGTTATTACATAATAGATTTAAAGCTATACAAGAGGGGGACCAATATGGAACTTTTGCAGTTAAAGTATTTTCAAACAGTTGCCCGTCTCGAACATATGACGAAGGCAGCAGAGCAACTTCAAATTGCACAGCCATCGCTTAGTAAAACGATTTCCCGCTTGGAGGAAGATTTAGGCGTGGCATTGTTTGATCGAGAACATCGGAAAATTAGCTTAAATGAGGCTGGAAGAATTTTTTTAAACCGTGTGGAAAGGGCTTTTGCGGAATTGAATGAGGGACAAAGGGAGCTAGCTCAATTTACTGAGCAAGATCAAAAGAGTATTACATTGGCAGTAACGATTCCAAGAGTATTGCCTGCTTTATTAGGTTCATTTTTATCGAAATATCCAGATGCTCGTTTTCAACAGTTTCTAAAGTCTGTTACATCTATGAAAAAATTGTTGATGGAAGGGGAGTTGGATTATTGTATTTCCTCAGTTCCTATTGAAGGCGAGGGTATTAGGTGGGAACCACTTATTACTGAAGAAATTTTTTTAATTGTGCCACCTAATCATCGATTAGCCGATAGGGAGAGTATTCAACTTGCAGAGGTGAAGGATGAAGCGTTTATTAGTATGAATACAGGGTTTGGTTTCCGAAGCTTAACAGATCAGTTTTGCCGGGAGGCTGGGTTTGTTCAAAATATTGCCTTTGAGGGGGATGAGCCTTCAGTTATTTCTGATTTAGTTAGACAAGGATTAGGTGTCGCTTTCGTTTCTGAATTATCTTGGGTTCCGAAATCAGAGGAGTTTCCTCATAAACTGCGAATTGTTAATCCATCATGTCAACGCACAATTGGCCTAGCGTGGTCAGAAAAACGCTATTTCACGCCTATGGCTAACCAATTTCGTCAATTTGTTTTCGAATACTTTTCAACGATTGCTTAATAGAGTTAATTTCCGTATGTGTTTAAAAGAGATGACCTAACTTTAAGGTCATCTAATATTAGGATTTTGTTCACGATCTAGTTATTACTTAGCGGACGATACATTTTACTCATTGAACTATAAAAGTCTTGTAAAATCGGATTGCTTAAGTTTTTTGTTAAGGCAATAAGTTTGACTGGAATGTTTGAAGTATAGGTTTCTAAAATAGTAGCCGACCCATCCACGATTTCCTTTCTTATTCTGCTTGTCCCAATTACTCCGAGATAGGGGTGATTGAGGACGGCATTTTTTATGCTCTCATCACTATTGCAGTGAATAGTATTTGGAAAGTGAATTCCTTTGTTCAATATTTCGAATTTTATAAAGGGAGCTCTAAGGTCAACCAATACAGGGTATTTTTCTAATTTGCTCTCCATTTGAGAAGTGTCATTAGCAACTTTACTTGAAGCGAAGAGCACTAAACTTTCATAGTCAATGCATTGATTGGAAATGTCTGAGTTTAAAGTTCTACCATTTACAATAGCAAAGTCCATCTCATTTTGTATTATCTTTTTTAAAGCCTCATCGCTACTATCTACAGAGTAAATTTCTATTAAAATATCTTGGTTCCTTTTCTGGAAATTTACTATATGTGGTAGAAAAAAACGGTCACAATGTTCATCTAATGCACAAACCCGAATAACTTGCTTTTCTCCTTGAAATTCTTCGATTCTCCTTTGCATCGTAAACATTTCATTTAAGATATTTTTTGCATGCTCATAAAGAATTTCCCCAGCTTTAGTTAGTTTCCTTTTATTGTCCACTTTTTCAAAGAGAGGTAAACCAATCTCATCTTCTAAGTGCTGTAGATGCTTTGTAACAGTAGGTTGTGAATAATTAAGGCGCATTGCTGCTTGAATTAGTCTTTTTTCTTCTGCTACGATTTGAAAAGTCTGAAGGTGTCTAATTTCCAATTACATAACAACCTTTCCTGTTAATTTCTGAAGCTATAAAGTAAATAAAAATGATTATATATTGCTGATTTAATTTTTGAAATATAATTATAACCCTAAATATTTAAAATAGTAATATTGAATATTCACTATTAGAATATCAATGACCTAAAATGCATTATAAAATGAAACCTATGAAAGCGTTAGCAATATTGGGTATTTTCTAAATTTTTCTAATTTTATTTTTTAGCCGAGAGGATGATTAAAACTCGACTGTTTTTTGAGTTAATTCATAGTAGGACAGATTGCTTTTTACACAAATCACAAAGGGGTGTTATGTTTGAGTACTGCCAAACCAATAAAGATAGAAGAAGGTACTGAAAAGAGGAAGAAGAAAAAGGGCGGTTTGAATGCTTATGTTCTAATGTTTTTAATCATTGTTGTTCTTACTCTCTTAACCTATGTTATACCTGCTGGTCAATACGCTAGATATGAGGAAAATGGTAGAACGATTATTGACCCTACAAAATTTGAATACATCACAAATACGCCTGTAGGTTTGCTAGACATGTTTAATGCATTTCACCAAGGGATGGTCAAAGGTGCACCAATTATATTATTTGTTCTATTAATTGGTGGTGCTCTTGGAATTATGCAAGCTACAGGATCCATTGATGCTTTAATTCGATTTACTGCACAAAAATTTGGTAAAAGAAAAAAATTAATTATTCCAGTGATGGTACTTCTGTTCTCGTTACTCGGTACCCTTATTGGAGCGGCGGAAGACTCGTTAGTCTATATTACAATAGTTGCTCCAATGACCATTGCCTTAGGCTTTGATGCGCTCACAGGTGTAGCGATAGTATTTCTCGGCATGATAGGCGCTGGATTTACTGCCGGTATTACGAATCCTTTTACAATTGGTGTTGCTCAAACAGTTGCTGAGCTTCCAATGTACTCGGGTATGGGCTTACGTATCGCTATTTATGTTATCTTCTACATTTTATCGGTTGCCTTTATTTTACGACACGTAAATAAAATAGAGAAAAATCCTGAACTAGCTGAATACGGGAAGTTTAACCCGAATGAAAGAATTACGTTTGATGACGATTTCAAGTTAAGTAAAAGACATGCACTTTCTCTTTTAGTGTTCTTAGGCTGCTTTATAGCGTTGATTTATGGCGTAATTAGTCTTGGCTGGTACATCAGTGAAATTGTAGGGATTTTCTTATTAGGTGCAATTATTATGGGACTTATCGGAAGACTTTCTGGCAATGAAATGACGGATGCATTTTTAAAAGGATGCTCTGAAATGATTTCAGGTGCGATGATTATTGGGATTGCTAATACAATTCTTGTCGTACTTACGTCAGGCAACTTATTAGATACGATATTACATATTACTTCTAATTTACTGAATGGCCTTTCACCAAGCGTAACAGCAGTAGGTATGGCAGTTGTCAATTTCTTTATCCATTTCTTAGTGCCGTCTGGAAGTGGACATGCATCATTAGTAATGCCAATTATGGCACCATTAGCAGACCTAGTGGGAGTAACAAGACAAACAGCTGCGTTTGCTACTGTAATGGGTGGCGGTGTTTCTAGTTTAATTATTCCGACAGGTGGCTTATTGTTAGCAGCTCTAGGTATGATGGGCATTCCTTATTCAAAATGGGCTAAATGGGTATTCCCTTATGTTGCTATTCAAATTGTTATTGTTGTGATTTTTTTAATTATTGCCCAGGCAATTAATTATGGACCGTTTTAATAGCAAAGATAAATCGGTATGTAGCATTCACTCTTTTCTATATTCGCCATTTTACTGAGCTGAGATGGCGAATTAATAGGGAAGTTTATTGCATTTGCTTTGATTTTGGATTAAAAAATTTTTAGCAAAAATATTATTCTAACGGGGTGAAAGAAATGGATTATCGTAAAACATTATCAAAGGTTATTGAAGAAAAACGACAAAAATTAATTTCTGTAAGTGATCAAATTTGGGGTTATGCAGAAACAGGATTTGAAGAGTTCCAATCAGCAGAATTATTATGCAACACTTTAGAAGAAGAAGGTTTTACTGTAGAGAAGGGAGTAGGCAATATTGATACTGCCTTTATTGGTAGTTATGGGATAGGGAAGCCGATTATTGCTGTTTTAGGTGAATTTGATGCACTAACTGGATTAAGTCAAGTGGGTGGAGATATTCAGTATAATCCAGAAGTAACGAATGGCAACGGACACGGCTGTGGACATAATTTACTTGGTACAGGAGCATTAGCTGCTGCCATCGCAATCCGTGCATATTTGAAAGAAAACAATCTTGAAGGTACTGTTCGTTACTATGGATGCCCTGGTGAGGAAATCGGTAGTGGTAAAACCTTTATGGTAAGAGAGGGGCTATTTGATGATGTAGACTTTGCAGTATGCTGGCATCCGTGGTCTCGAAATTCTGTTTGGTCCATGTCATCTCTTGCTTGCTACGAAGTGTCCTTTAGATTCAAAGGGAAAAGTTCTCATGCTGCTAGTACGCCTCATCTTGGTAGAAGTGCACTCGATGCAGTTGAACTAATGAATGTAGGTGTTAACTATTTACGAGAACATATTATTCCTGAAGCAAGGGTTCATTACGCTGTAACAAATACAGGTGGTGTTTCACCAAATGTTGTACAAGAAAAGGCAGATGTATTGTATTTTATTCGCGCACCACGCGTAGCTCAAGCAGAAGAAATTTATCAACGCATCTGTGATGTTGCAAGAGGAGCGGCTCTTATGACTGGTACACACGTGGAAATTGATTTTGCTTCCGCTGCTTCCGATATATTGCCGAATAACACATTAGAGAAAGTAATGCATGATAACTTTGTTGCTTTAGGTGTTCCACAGTATGATGAAAAGGAACAACAATTCGCGAAGGACATTCGTGCAACTTTATCTGAGGCTGATAAAAAAGAAGATATTAAGGCTAATAAAGAACTAGAAGGCAAAGATTTAGCACATGTTATCGATCCATTTATTCCATCAAACGGAATATTGCCAGGTACGAGCGATGTTGGCGATGTTAGCTGGGTTGTCCCAACCGTACAATGCATGGTAGCATGTGAACCAATTGGAACACCGCTTCATACTTGGCAGGTCGTTTCAACAGGAAAAACTTCAATTGCACATAAAGGTATGCTACATGCTGGTAAAGTTATGGCGGCAACTGCTATTGAAGTGCTACAAAATCCCGAAGTCCTTGAAAAAGCGAAGCTAGAATTAATTGAACAGCGAAATGGTGAGGAATATGTATGCCCAATTCCTCCTGAAGTGAAAAAGTATAAACTTCAAACTGTTTAAAATAGCTAAAATCCACTGTGCTCATATGCAGCACAGTGGATTTAGTGCCAGGCACTCAAACAATTTTGAATATTTTTAGGGCGCTTAACACCAAACAATGACTTCATGAGGCGTAGTTTGTGCAGGAATGCTTCTTGTCGTAGGTCCATAAACAACAATGAGAGTGCGATTTGCAGGGCTTTTTGAAAAAGGCTGCCCATTTCTAAGCAAAATAGGCGTGTATGGTGCAAGATTTAATTGTAATTGACCATCACTACTCAACAATTGAGAATTAAAAAAGTCTACTTTTACATTTTGATAGCTGTTTTCTTTAACAATGATAAGTGCTTGATATTGAGGAGGGTAGATTAAAGGTACAGGTGCATTCCCATCATAATAGCCAACAATGCGATCACCACGGCTTACAACTTCGTGATTTACAAAATAAGTAGAAGGTGAAATAACAAAATTAACAATGCCCCCTGCACCATTTTCTACCGTCATTAACGTATAACACCCTTCACTTTCACCGTTTTGCCCGACTGCAAAATCATTTATTTGTGTAACGGTACCCTGAAAAAAATTAAAATTTACCATACCCATTCCTCTCTTGAAAAAAGTTTAATCAATTACTTTCTGTCTACAAATACGAAAATAATCATCTTTTAATACATATCATTTTAATTTATGTCACAAGCCGTTTATGGGTGACAAGGTATGTTTCGCTTAATTATTTATTAAAAAGGAATAATATATTTTTTTCATAAATCACTATATACTTAACTTGGACTAAAACGTAATTTTTCTAAGGAGGGGAGCCTTTTGAATTGGATTTCTAAAAATAAGAAACCCTTTTTAGCATTCATCGTTATTATCATAATTATTGCGGGTCTGCTCGATATTAAATATGAGGGACTATTCTTTCAAATGTTACCTAAATCTTTGCAATCTTATTTAGCTAACATGTTTTAATAACGTTTCATCTTATATGCAATCTTTTTATAAATAAAAACTCATTAGCTTGGCCAAACTTTAAAATGAAAAGTATTTGAACAGATTATCTGTTTTATTACTTTTCAATAAAATCAATGGGGGATGGCTATGTCAAATATAAACACAAATTGTAACGATGCAAACATTAGGGACAAGCATAGTGCGAAAAAACGAGAAGTAAATCAAAATGGCAAAAAGCTCTATAAAGAGGAGTTTGGCTCTGATTTCGATTTTGATGCAGCTTCAGCTCAAGCAAATAACTTTCCTGAAGCACAAGGGAAAAAAAATAACCAGCAACCGGTAAGTGAGCGGACTGCATGGCACTAGTTTTTATTTGACAACTATTCAATTCATTGAGTTAAGGACTAAGGTATAAGCCTTAGTTCTTTTTTATTTAAAATGAATAAAGATAGCTGCTGCTTTTGAGATTTTCTGCAGGAGTGGATGACTGATAAAAGGCATCAAATCATGCTTGATGCCTATTATTGTTGTAGAATTAAACGATTCATCTATAATGCTTTTCTTTAATTCATTTCTTGTGGAATTTTAATTGTGACTGTCGTACCAATTGCTAAGCTTGAATTGATTGTGATTCCATAGTTAGGGCCATAGTATAATTTAATACGTTGATCTACATTTTGAATGCCAACGCCACCAAGCTTTGTTGGCTTCTCTGTAGATTCTCTATTTAGTTGTTTAACGTCAAAGCCTTGTCCATTGTCTCGAACTATAAGCTCCACATCATCTCCAATAGGTATCGCACTAATATGAATATGACCATTACCAGGGGTACTTCGAATACCGTGATATAAAGCATTTTCAACAATTGGTTGTAGAAGAATTTTTGGCATTCGTACGTTTCGTATCGATTGATCACAGACAATCTTGTAATGTAATTTATCGCCGTAACGTTCTTTTTGAATAAACAAATATTGACGAACATGATCTAATTCATTTTCTACGGTTATCATTTCATTCCCACCACTAAGCGATAAGCGGAAAAATTGAGCAAGTGCTTTTGTTATTTCGATTACCTTCTCACTGTCATTAAACTCCGCCATCCAAACAATTGTATCTAATGTATTGTATAAGAAATGAGGATTAATTTGACTGTGGAGCGCACAAATTTCTGTTGCTCTTAAGTGTTTTTCCTTTTCTGTAATTTCCTGCATTAGTTTTTCAATTTGCACAATCATACCATTGAAATATTTTGCTAAACTTTGTGCCTCAAAGCATCCTTTTTCATCGATTGGTATTTCTTTTAAGCCATGTTCGATATTTTGCATCGCTTTTTCCAAACGTTGGAATGGTATCGTGATTCGTCCAGCAAATAAAGCAACACTAACAGCAGCTATAATAAAAAGAATCATGCCTACTAATAAAAAGATTTCGAGCAGCTGCCTTTTAATCATTAAAAGGCCGTCTTGTGAGGAGACCCCAACAAATGTCCAGTCGGCATTATTCAGCTTATAGGTGTGCGTTAACGTATTTTTTTCTTTATCATAGCCCGCTTGATTGGTGATAATTTGCTGTAATTGTTGTTGTTTTAAGTAATTTTCGAAATACGCGGTATCCTTATGATAAACGACTTCCCCGTTGTCATTTATAATGAATGAAAAACCATCCTTTCCTAAATCCAAGTTAGCTAAAAAGTCTTCGATAACTTTATATTGGATATCGATAAGCAATACACCAATATTTTGACCTTCAGCATTTTTTATTTCGCGGCTAATGGAGATTACCCAGTTATCTTTATCCATTGAAAAGTGCTGCATACGAGCAGATGTCAGCACAGGCTTGCTGCCATTATTAACAGCTGCCACATACCATTGTTCCTTCATCATATTGCTCGACATACTCATAATTAATCCCTTTTCATTGGACAGTACTTGTCCATCTTTACTAACAATTACAACCGATTGAATGAATCGATCCGTTGCCATCGTTGTTTCAATCATAGACAGTAGATTATGCTTTATAGTAGGGTCTCGCGCTGCACTTGAAAAATACGTTACAAGCTGGGGGTTTTCAGCGAGTAAACCTGATACTGCTTTAAGACGATCGATATAGAGGTCAATATACATACCGCTCTTTTCAACTGCCGTTTTCGTGCTAGATGTTGCTTCACTTAACACAACAGAAGCAATACTGTAATACAAAATAACGCCCATTAATAATAAAATAAGCCCACTCGCTTTTAAATAATGAAGGGCAATTTGCATGCGTAAAGTTTTCAATATATTTGATTTCTTCATCCGCTATTCTCTCATTTTTTCTCTAAATTGATTTGGAGAAATATCAAATTTCCTTTTGAATGTAGCGCTGAAATAATTGGGATCGTCAAAGCCTACAGCAGCTGCAATTTCGTAAACTTTCATATCTGTGCTGAGCAAAAAGATTTTCGCTCTATCTAAGCGGATGGATAGCATATAATCTTGAAAGTTTTTACCGTATAGGCTCTTAAACAAGCTACTTAAATAGGAATTACTGAGTGCCATTTGTTTTGCTAAATAGCTTAAAGAAAAATCGACATTTGCAATGTTACGGTCTATTTCTTTTTGAATTTTAGCTTTATAGCCTGTGTCATTATTTATGTTTGTTTCATTCAAAATTCCTTTCACAAGCCGAGATAGCTCATGCTGACTTTGTGTTGCTTGAATTTTTGCTATCAGATTTTTTAACGTTTCTTGAATGTCTTTTTTAGAAACGGGTTTTAAGACGTAATCATCAATGCCTGCCTTTAATGCAGTTACGGCATAATCAAAATAATCATAGCCTGTAATAATAGCGATTTTTACATTTGGTTTAATTGTTTTTGCTGTAATGGCGAAATCGAGGCCGTTCATTTTCGGCATATTGATGTCAGCTAAAACGAGGTCAGGACTATGGTTTTTAAAGATTTCAAGTGCGGTCTCTCCATTTGATGCCTCAAATACTTCAGAAATGGAAAGCTCCTCAAAGTTAACAAAGGAGCGAATTCCTTTTATGATGATCGCTTCATCATCGACCACTAATAATTTGTACATCGTATCACCTCTTTGAGAAAATACATAAAGGTATTGTCCTATCAGTAGCTCTAAGTATGCAAAAAGATATTCTAAATCGTAAAAATCCACTACGCTTTCCGTGGGCACAGCGTAAGCCGCAACCGTCGCTAACGCGCCGCCTGTTGCA
>NZ_JBIWBS010000005.1:98998-233924 GCF_044761135.1 Lysinibacillus sp. NPDC097868
CATCTTACGTTGCGTGCGTTCCCACAGGAGTCTTCGTGGATTTTTACTTGGTAAGTAATAAATATGACTACTTGCAGTACAAGGAGGATTCAAAATGGATTTGGTGACTGGCACCAAGATTTCTAAATCGTAAAAATCCACTACGCTTTCCGTGGGCACAGCGTAAGCCGCAACCGTCGCTAACGCGCCGCCTGTTGCATCTTACGTTGCGTGCGTTCCCACAGGAGTCTTCGTGGATTTTTACTTGGTAAGTAATAAATATGACTACTTGCAGTACAAGGAGGATTCAAAATTGTTTTAGTGACTGGCACCAAGATTTCTAAATCGTAAAAATCCACTACGCTTTCCGTGGGCACAGCGTAAGCCGCAACCGTCGCTAACGCGCCGCCTATTGCGTCTTACGTTGCGTGCGTTCCCACAGGAGTCTTCGTGGATTTTTACTTGGTAAGTAATAAATATGACTACTTGCAGTGCAAGGAGGATTCAAAATTGTTTTAGTGACTGGCACTGAATGAAGGGGTGTACTGTTATTTTGTTAGCTGTACTAAGTAACCATAACCAGCTGATTCCATTTCAGCTTGTGGAATAAACTTAATCGCAGCACTATTTATACAGTAACGCAAACCGCCACGATCGATAGGACCATCGTTAAACACATGGCCTAAGTGACTATCACCAGTACGGCTTCTTACTTCGGTTCTAATCATATTAAAGCTCGTATCCTTAAACTCAAGCACTACGGCTGGATCAATCGGCTTAGTAAAGCTTGGCCAACCGCATCTAGAATCATATTTGTCGGCTGATGAAAATAGTGGCTCACCTGTTACAATATCAACATAAATACCAGGGTCATAGTTGTCCCAGTATTCATTTGAATAAGCCATTTCCGTCCCATTCCCTTGTGTTACTCGATATTGCTCTTTTGTTAACATTTTTTTAATTTCCTCATCACGTGGCTTTGGATATAGCGCTGGGTCAATGAGGGATGGCATTTCTTGATTTTTCAATGAATCAAATTCTACATGACAATAGCCATCTGGATTTTTTTCAAGATAATCTTGGTGGTATTCTTCTGCAAGAGTAAAGTTTTTAAGTGGTTCCACTTCAGTAACAATGGGGTCATCATAGCGTTCTTGTTCGTTCGCTACTACCTGATCAATAATTGGTTTATCTGCTTCATCTGTATAGTAAATACCTGTACGATATTGTGTGCCGCGGTCATTTCCTTGCTGATTTAATAATGTAGGGTCAATAATTTGAAAGAAATGTGTTAATAGCTTTTCTAAATTAACTCGTTCGGGATCATAGCGGACATGAACAGTTTCCGCATGCCCTGTGTTTCTCCAAATAACATCTTCATAAGTGGGATTTTCTGTATTTCCATTGGCGTAACCTGACTCTGCATCATAAACACCATAAACACGTGCCATATATGCTTCTACGCCCCAGAAACAACCACCTGCAAGCCAAATATCTTTTAAATTATTTGTATCAAAATTTAAGTTGACGTTTGGGTTGGCTGGATATTTAGATTCGGCTTGGGCTGTGCTTGCACGACTAGTTAACAAAGAAGGATCGACCGAGCATGCTGATAAAAATAATAAAACACTAAATAATACACCAAATAGTTTTATATTCATTAGATGTACCTCCCTCTATTATTGGATACTTTTAAATTTCTCAATAATTTGTGGATTACTTATATGGCCGGGCAGCGTTTGTATGAGTCGGCCATCTGAGCCGATATAGGACGATGTTGGATAGGCTCGTATATTGTATTGTTTCGCAATTGCACCATCTTCATCTAATAGCACTTTAATATTGGATGTTCCTTCAACACCATTAAACCATTTAATAAATGCATCACTCTTTTTTTCATTATTGAAGTTGGGTGATACGATGCTTAAGACAACAAAATCCTGCTCTTTCCCAGCTAGTGTGTTTAATTCTTCTAAGCCTGCTAAGCAAATAGAGCACCAAGATGCCCAAAATTTCACATACACTTTTTTGCCTTTATAGTCAGCAAGATTGTAAGTATCGCCCTTGGTATCAACTAATTCAAAGGTTGGAGCGATAGTCCCTTCATTTTTAGCTGCTGCTTTCGTTGAGGATGTAGAATCCCCCGCGCATGCCCCTAAAAGAAACACTGCTGCTAACATGACAATGAGCAGTTTAAAATTGTACATGGTAAGTCTCCTTTCTTATTGTGGAATGAGCGTAAGTAAGACATTTAAATTATTTGTCATTAAGACAATTCCCATAAAAATTATGATAATCCCACCGGCAATTTTGATTTTCCCTATATGCTTATTCAATTTTTTAACATGTCGTAATAGTAAATCAGAGAAAATAGCAAGAATTAAAAAGGGGATTAATAGACCGAGTGCATAGAAAAACATCATAAGTGCCCCGTAAGTGGCCTGTCCCTCGCTAGCGGATATTCCTAATACCGCCCCTAAAATAGGTCCGATACAAGGCGTCCAGCCCATACTAAACGTAAGACCCAATAAATAGGTACCAAGTAAATCACGTTTATCGCTTCTTTTCAGTTGTACTTTTGTTTCTTTATGGAGCACTGCTAATTTCAAAAGACCTATTTGATGTAGGCCGAGTAACACTACCACTACACCGCATATGGCGATAAACCAGTCTTTATTAATAAACGCACCAAGAAAACCGGCGCCAAACCCTAAGATGACAAAGCTTGTTGAGAGACCAAAAACGAAAATAACCGTCTTAAAAATTAAATGTGGGTTCACTTGCCATTTACCTAAGGTCAAGTTGTGTTGTATAGCGACACCACTTTCATTGGTTGAAAGTACTGAAAAGTAAACAGGTAGTAAAGGGACTATACAGGGAGAAAGAAAGGATAGTATCCCTGCAATAAAAACCGTACTGAATAAAAGCTGTTCGTCCACGATTGAAGCACCACCTTTCTTGTATAGTTTTATAGTAAGAAAAGTGAATGAAAAGCAACATAGAATGATTTTATGTAACTCTTAGATATGATCTTGTAATGAATTTCACGTATGTAAGGTAGCGATTTTGCAAGGATAAAAAATGAAATTTAATTTACTTAATACTAATTTAGAAGTAAATGGTAAAATATTAAAAAGGAGGGATTGCTGTGGCGATGATTCGAAAATATGGGCTGTTATTAGGCGGATTTGGCTTTTCTTATCTTGGAAATTGGATTTATCTTGTCGCTTTAAATTTAATGGTTTGGCATTTAACTTATTCTGCGACAGCAGTTGCGGGTATCTTTATTGTTGGTCCGATTGCACGTATACTGACCAATTTTGTAGCAGGCTCAATTATTGATAGGTCGAACAAAAGAAAGATAATGATCGCAATGGATGTTATACGTGGAATCATTGTTTTCCTTATGCCATTTATGACGTCTATCTGGCTCATCTATGGCTTGTTATTTTTAGCGAATATAGCGAGTAGTTTTTTCGGTCCAAGTAGTACATATTATATTGCGAAATACGTACGCGATGAAGATAAGCAACGTTTTAACGCATTATTAGGCACATTAAATTCAGGTTCTTTTATGTTAGGTCCTGCAATCGCAGGTGTCCTTATTGCTGTTTTTAATATAAGTATCGCCATATGGATTAATAGCGTGACATTTTTTGTTTGTGCGTGGGTCATTTCACGTTTACAGAATATAGAAGAGGAAGTAGAAGAGAAGCGTGTAGTGCTTACAATGAGCGTAATAATAACTGATTTTAAAGTGGTTTGGTCCTTTATACAGCAACAACGTAATTTCTTAAAATTTTTTATGTCCTATCAAATTGCGCTAATGGTCGCTTTTGCATTAGATTCACAAGAAATGACTTTTATAAAGAAAGTTTTATCTGCTTCGGACAGTCTTTACGGTGTGCTAGTGAGTATTGCTGGCGTTGGGGCTATTGTTGGTGGTTTATTGGCAATGGTTTTAGTACATAAATTTTCAATTGCTACTTATGTAGGAGTTGGACTTACATGTACGATGGTATCCTATACCGCCTTCTATGCTTCTAGCAATATTTGGTTTGCTACGTGTTGTTTTATCACATTAGGCATTTTTATGGCATTCAGCAATACGGGATACGATACTGTCTATCAAAAAAATATCCCGCCAAATTTAATGGGACGATTCGGTAGTTCTGTTAGCCTTGTTCAAAGTGTTATACAAATTGTACTTACGTTTAGTTTAGGTATATTGGCAGACTGGTTTTCACTACAGCTCGTAGCAGTCATCTTTGGTACAGTGGGTCTTGTATTTGCACTCTTTATGTCTATCCATATAGCAACAAATAAGCAAGCTTTGCAAATCAAGGAAAATAATAATTAGTATTTAAAAGTGTGAGTATAGCGGAAGAAGAGGTTCGAGCAAAAGTGTGGAAGATTTGAACCTCTTTAGCATTCATGGCTCTAGATTTTTAGCTTCGAAAAACAAAATGTGATGGAACGTTTTACATAAAGTGAACAATAGAACAGTAAGCCAGAAACAACAAGTGCTAAAGGTATGCTGAAAACGACTGGGAGATCAACACCTTGCCAAATACTCATTTTTATTTGGTCAATGCCTACAGTTCGTAAAATGCCAGCAAGTATTGCTAATAAGGCACTTACAACTAGCCCCACATATAGGACAGTTAGGACAATTAGTGCTAACGAGCAAAAAAATCCACGTATCATTTTCATAGTTGCTCCCTTCGTATAACTTGTTGCACTTTCGCATTGGGAGAAATAGTATAGCTTTTTGTGTAATAAAGCGTTTGTATTGAACAATGACTGCCCACTACAATAATATCTCCTTCAACGACCTCCGCATTTGTATAGGAAAGATGCAAATGTTTTCCTGTTATCGATATACAATGAAGTTTTTTTCTAACAATTGAAATCGATAATTTATCTTTCTCTATCGTTATATCTTCGGCAATTAACCGGTCAATCTCACTTGCTCCTGATAATTTTAAGTAAAAATGTGCTGCATGTATTTCTTGTGCCTTAACAAAGCCAATTGCGTGAAACTGTTGTGCTTGTAAATTTTGCTCAACTGTTAATTTCCCTGAGCTATTAATAGTCGCGATTTGTCCATTGCGTATCTTTAAATTCCCCGCATTCGTCACTTCCTTAATTTCACAATAATCCTTCATAACACAAGAGCCTGTATTTTTTAAAACATGCGCAATAACGCATGAATGGAACGAGCTATGACCATGAGTAGAGATTGTTTTTAAGCGAACCTCTTGATGAAAAGCAACAGCACCGCGAATCTTTAATTGTTCACAGTCAGGCGCTAAATCATTAATAGTGCCACTCGTAAGCGTAATACTACGTTGCTTTTGTATATGTTCATTTGACATGGTGATCACCTCTTTAATTTAATTGATATATATTTTAATTATTAAAACATATATCAATTAAAGTATATACTCTGTTAATTTGTCAAGAACAAAAAATGCCTATTGTGTTAGGCAATAAAGAGGGCAATAAAAAAAGGATTTCAATTTGCTTGAAATCCTAAAAAATTTTATTCATTAATTTATTTACATCAATTAACACTTTTGCTATATCAGCTAATTTTTCTTGTGGAAACTTCAAAAATATTTCATGTACTTTTGTCTCTCCATCATTTGTTAATATCATGTTTACGACGCGTCGATCCTCTTTTTCTCTCACTCGTTGTAATAAATTTAATTTTTCTAGTTTATCGCACATGGACGTAACAGCACCAGGGGTTACGCTAAAGAAATCCGCAATCTCAGTTGCTTTCATACCACCATTAATTTTTAGCTGAAGAAGTAGAATCAGCTGGTTCTGTGATAATGATTCACCTTCTGATAGCAGGTTAACAAACATCATCGATTTTTGTTGTATTTCAAGCATTTCCCGCATTATAACTTCTACGTTTTGCAATGGATTATTATTTAACAATTGATCACAGCCTATTAAAATATTTACTAATTAAATTATATAGTAAATATATGATTTATGTTAAGTGAATAACTCTCAAAATCAAAGCAAGATTTTTACACTTACGTTAGGTTTCTTTAACAGTAGTTTTCCTAATATAAGGACACCCACCATTAAAAGCAGTATAGGTATTAGAAATAACAAATGTCCAATGCCTGGAGCAAATATTGTTACCGTAGAAAGTGGTCCGAATAATTTGGGGAATCCAATTAAAATAAATAAAGGCATTAGGAAGTTAAATATAATTAGAGACAACCAATTAAGAACTGTACGGAAAGTTGATATTTTCTGTTTGTTACGTTTGAAATTTTTATAGACCGAGCGAGCAATTAGCATAATAATTATTACGAATATCAAATCAAATATTATATATTTCATAAATGGGTTACTATTAGATATAGTAGGTTGTTCATGATGGACAAGTTTGTTAAGGCCACTAACTATGGCATCATATTCATTTAAATTAAAATAATCCATAGCATTGATTTGAAGACTAATACCGTATTTCCTATCTAACAACACTTTTGAATAAGTATTTTCTGTCCATCCATTATGGGAGATAACGTCATTATTTACTTCCCAGCCCATGGCATAATAAGTATCATGCGAAATGAACGAGGATGGTTGGTGCAGCGTATTCATTGCGCTTGCTGACAAAATGCTTTTTCTATTAAATTGACCTTCATTCAATTGTGCCATCATGTAATTAGCCATATCTTCTGCGCTAGAAATAATGTAACCAGAAGGAACGGTGCCATCATGGATTAATTGCTCCGTTGGTACCTTCATGCCGAATACAGTTTGATAGCCGTGTGCAATAGTATTGTTGATATCATCTTTTGGATCAGCATAGCTATTGTTCATTTCAAGCGGTTTAAATATAAATTCATCTATATACTCTTTGTAGGGGGTATTTGTCACTTCCTCTATGACTGCACCTAAAATGCTATAATTTAAATTCGAATATTCGTAGTGTTTACCAACCGGTGATGACAAATTTATATTTGCTAAGCTTTGTACATGTTCTTTTAATGATTTATCTCCTTGCGATATCGCTACTTGACCATCATATGTAGAAAGACCGCTCGTTTGGTTTAGTAAGTGTTGAATAGTTATTTTTTTAGATTGCTCTTTATCTGCAAGTTGGAATCCCGGTAGCACATTGTGAACTAAATCATCTAAATGAATTTTCCCTTGTTCTACAAGTTGCATAATGGCAAGAGCTGTAAATGATTTACTCACTGATCCAATAACAATAGGTGTTTGTGGTGTCATTTTTGTGCCATCTGGGCTGGAGACACCATACCCTTGTAAATATTCAACATGATTTTCATTAACGATAGCAAGTGAAGCACCTGGAATGTTCAGCCTATCGATTTCTTTTGCCATAAACGCATTAATAGTAGCAATATCTAGAGTTTTATCTGTAACATCACCGTTTGCAAAGACAAGACCGTTAACAGTAGCGAATAACATGAGCAAGGTCATGGCGAAAATTTTTAGAATGGCTAATTGTTTTTTATACATAACGTATATTCCCTTTAATCGTATTTTGCCTTACTGAAATAGGGGCTGGCTACTATGTGAGCACTTGCATGATGCCTTACATTGTAGAGCTTTTATACATTCTTCTTTTATAAACATAAAAATACATACTTAGTGGCCACCATAGAACTAAGAAGATTGGATAGATAGCCCAAATTACGCTTGGCGAGGAAACGATGTTGACGATAATAAAAAAGATACTGATGTGTATGCTAGCATAAACCGAGAAGGCAACGAATGTTTTTTTCTTAGCGTGATATAGAGATAAGGGCCACCATATAACTAAAAATGCAGGGTAGATTGCCCAAGGATATTGGGGGGACATAATGAAATTTGTTATTGAATAATAAATGATTGTGCTTGCACAGCCAATAAGTGCTATGTTCATGGATTTAGCTTTTTCCTCTAAAAACATAAGAATAGGCCACCATATAATCGGATATATGGCGTATATGAACCATAAATGCTGCGGTGAATACAAAAGATTTTCAATGATAAGGAAAGCAATGACCATGGCGCTGCAAATAACAGCGTACTGTTTATAAAGTTTTTTTGACATGTAATATAAAGTGATAGGCCATAGCAACAACAATAAGCAAGGGTAAATAAACCATATCGTGTTTGGCGTTGTTGAATAATTGACAATTCCTAAAAACAGCATAGTCATCAAACTACCGACAACAGAAAAACTAATGTAATGCTTCATTTTACTCACTCCATTTCTTGCGGGACCATACGAAATACATTGAAAGAGGCCACCACAGTATGGCGAAAATTGGATAAATCGCCCAAATTGTGTTTGGTGTATAGTATAGATTGATAAAAATAAAGAAGGCTGTTATTAAGCCACTTCCCCATAAGGAAAATTCTAAATTTAACTTCGCCATACTTTTCTTTTCTGGCGCTTTCACGCCTAATTCTTTTTTTAAATCGTCAATATCTCCAAATTCAACGATTGCCTTATTGATTGCATCCTCTTCTTCTTTTCCTTGCTCTATTAAGTAAAATACCTTTTCTTCCAGATTTTCGATGATTTCCTGCTTCACCATTTCAGTTTCATTATTGCGTGGCATGTCTTTAAATAGCTCATCGATATGATGTTTGATTTTTTTCATTCTAAGCCCTCCATAAATAAGTCGATAATTTCCTTCACTTCTGTCCACTCTTTAACAAGCTCGCTTAAATAAGCTTTGCCTAATGAGGTAATGCGGTAGTACTTCCTTTTGCCCCCATGTGATACATCACCATAATAGGCTTCAATTACTTCCTTTTTTTCTAAACGTTGAAATACTGCGTATAAAGTTGCTTCTTTAATTTGAAAACGATTATTTGTACGTACGCTTATTTCTTGGGAAATTTCATACCCATAACGATCCTTCTCTAAAATTAGCCGTAAAATAATTGAATCCAAATGTCCGCGGATAATGTCACTTCGAACCATAAGTCACCTACTTAACCTTTATTGCTCTATCTGATGGAGTAATATTATCAAAGATTACTCTATCTGTCAAAGTAATATTTGGGACTTTATAGAAAAATTTTATTCCTTATTTCAAATATAAAAGCCGATAAGGCAGGACGAGGATCCTGCCTTATCGGCTTTCTAGAAGTATTGATTGTTACAAATATAATCCTGCTAGAAAAATCCCTAAAGCTTCTTGGTAAATGTCATCAAACTGACTGATTGGAAGCGGGTTCGTACCGCTACCAAGCTCCACAGTGAACCCTGGTCTTCGCCAGTCTTGTATGAACCAATCTTTATAGCCAGCATAGCTGTCTGCTGATTTAACAGGCTCATAACCACTTACACGGCTAAATTCCTCCACCATCGTTTGTGATTCAGGTGGTTCAAGATTTTCAAATCCCCAATAGATTACTTTGCCTTGTGTATGGAACGCTAAAACCCAAGCAAAATTGCTTCTCCTTGTTAAATCGGCCATGGCGATAGCTTCAGGCTGAGTCAACGGTGCTTCTCCTCCATAATCTCGTGGTCCTGGTGATTGAGGGTTGCGAGCACTTTCTAGATCCCATTTTGCAGGGAATTGGTCGTTTAAATCGACACCATTGATATTCGCCTTCCATCCAGAAAAATCGGTACTGTTATTGTTCCATGTAATTAGCTTATTTTTTAATGCTTCATTATCTGGTGGACCATGAAGAACTAAATTCACACCATCAGGGTTAACCATCGGTACGATAGAAAGTGTTGTTTGCTCGTATAGAGGCAGTGTGGAGAGCCCTCTAATAGTCGTTTGATTTGTTAGTGAGAGTAGGTAGTCATTTAGAAATGTCATGATGATCGGCGTAGTAATCCATTCATTGGCATGAAATGAACCGTTATAATGAACGCGCTTAGAGCCCTTACCAATAAGAATCTCGGGCATTTGGCGCTCTAAAATGGAGTTGCCAATGGAGGTGTTTTGAAGAAATGGATAGGCATCTAGTAGCTTTTTAATATCATTTATCATAATGTTGTAGTCGTAATTTTGTTTACCGTTAACGAGCCGCCAAGTGAGTCTGTGAGGGACTTGAATAATCTGGCCAATGTACAGTCGATTTGGATGAACATCGGGATTGACAAGCAAAATGGCATTTAGCTGCACATTTTGACTTTGAGCAATTTGCCACAAAGAGTCTCCTTGTTTAATTGAATAACTAGATGTAACAAATCCAGGAATTTGAACGCGTTGTCCAACTTGAAGTCGTTGAGGGTTGATGTTTTGGTTGGAGTCTATAATTAGTTGAAGAGGTATCTTATATAACTCGCTGAAATACCACAGCGAATCACCGGGTCTAACAAATATGTCCACAGTTTTTCTCCCCTTATTTCAAAATCGTTCACTATAAGATGTATATGAAATTATCAAATGCTTATTAATAAATAAGTGCCAGGCACAAAAACAATTCTGAATTTAAAAGCAGAACGCATAGAGAAAAATTTAAAATAAAGGCGATTTGCTGAAATCCCTTCGCTGTGAGGTTTTATCTATGGTTATACTAGGGAATAACTAGAGTTGAACAAATTAAAGTCAACCTGTTAATTTCAATTCCACCATTATACTGTTAATATAGCTATAGGACAGTAAAAGGTAGGGGGATTAAATGTATAAAAAGATAAAAATGGGTATACGTACAAAGATTATCCTCGGCTATGTAGTTATTATTCTTTGTTTACTTGCATCAGTGATTATATTAAACAATCAAATTACTTCCCTACAGCAGGAAAGGAATCACATTATTAAATATGATGCTCAAGTTCAAACACTTACCAATCGTATTGAAAAATACATTTTAGATATGGAATCGAGCCAAAGAGGCTATATGATTACCGGTGATTCGAGTTACTTAGATCCATACAATAATGCCGAAGAACGTTGGAAGATTGATTTTAATGAATTGTATCAGCTATTAGAAAATAGGGGAAACCAACAAGAGAAGTTAGATGCTATTAAAGTAACGATTGAGCATTGGATTGCAACTGCTGGCGAACCGACAATAAGATTAAAAAAAGAAAATAATACGGAAGCATTAAATGAATTTTTCAAAGTGGACGTCGGTCGTAAAGATATGGAAACGATGCGAAATCAGTTTGATGCTTTCCGTTTAGACGAGAATACGTTAACGCAAAATAAGGCCAAGCAATTGGATAGAAAAAACAGTAATTTAACAACAGGCTTGTTTGGCATTCTAGTGCTCGTATCTCTCATCTCAATCGTCATTGCGAGTGGGATTTCGCGGTCAATCGTTAAAACAATGAAAGAAGTTACACAAACAATTAAAGAAATGGCGGCTTCAAAGGGTAACTATCGGACAAGAATTCATGTCAAAACAAACGACGAAATAAATGATCTTGCAGATGCTACAAATGGGTTGTTAGATGCATTTGAGCGCAGAGAATGGTTGCAGGCTAATATCGCTGAAATTGTCACTAAATATCAAGGGATTTCAGCTATTACGAAATTGGCCGAAACTTTCCTTTCAGAAATGTCGCACAAGACAGGGTCTTCATTCGGAGCTTTTTATGTTCGGGAAATGCATAATAGTGATGTCTATTTTGTAAAGAAAGCTGCCTTTGCCGATGCTGGAGATAATGTTGGGATTGAAAAATTTAAAATTGGACAAGGTATAATTGGCCAATGTGCGCAGGAAAAACGAGTTTTCATTAACGATGATATTTCGAAAGATTATCGTGTAATAGGAACAGGCTTAGGTGAAGTGCCACCGAAGAGTATTTTTATCTTCCCAATCATATTCGAGGATGATGTTATAGCTGTCGTTGAATTAGCGACAATGACTAGCTACACAGCGTTACAGAAAGAATTAGTGAATCAAATAATTGAAACATTTGGGTTAACGGTTAATAGTATTTTAGGTCGAATGGAAATTGTCCGTTTACTAAACGAATCCAGAGCTATGACAGAGGAATTACAAGTTCAATCTGAAGAGCTGCAAACGCAATCTGAAGAATTGCAAATGCAAACAGAAGAGCTAACAATGATTAATGAACAGCTAGAGGAAAGAACAAAAGATGCTGAAATTAAAACACAAGAATTAGAAAAAGCTAAAAAAGAATTAGAAGACAGTGCTGAGCAACTTGTATTACATTCTAATTATAAATCTCAATTTTTAGCTAATATGTCTCATGAATTACGAACACCGTTAAATAGCATTTTAATTTTATCTGAAATGTTATCGGAGAATGGCAACAATAATTTAACTGAAGAAGAGATGGAATTCGCAAGAGTCATTCATTCATCTGGTGAGGACTTACTCGTATTAATTAATGATATTTTAGATATATCAAAAGTTGAGGCTGGGAAAATCGAAATTATTTTCGATGAAGTGAATATGAGTGAAATGCCGATACAAATAGAGCAAACCTTTGCTCCAGTAGCGAAGAAAAAAAATCTAGAGTTGCAAATATCGAAGGCAGAAAATGTTGCTGATATTTTCTATACAGATGAAAAGAGATTCCAGCAAGTTTTAAAAAATTTACTATCAAATGCATTGAAATTTACGGAACAGGGCTATGTGCGTGTGGATATCAAACAACTTGACCTTGAACAGTTAACAAATAATATGCAAGATATAAGCTCAGAATGGCTCGAAATTACAGTGTCTGACACAGGAATAGGTATTCCAAAAGACAAACATCAGCTAATCTTTGAATCATTCCAGCAAGCAGATGGTGCCACTGTAAGAAAATATGGTGGAACAGGGTTAGGTTTATCCATTTGTAGAGAATTTGCAAAATTACTCGGTGGCTGGGTTTCATTACAAAGTGAAGAAGGAAAGGGCAGTAGCTTCTCTCTTACTATTCCAAGTTTACCCAATGGCTTAAATGAGGCGACGACCATCGATTCCGCAGTTGTTGAAGTAGTGGCAACTCTTGAAGCTCCTGAGATAATTGAAGAGGTGCAGGAGCAAGGGAATGAAAGCGACATTGTCTCTCTACAGGAAGTAGAAGTGTTCCAAGGGAAAAATATATTAATCGTAGATGATGATTATCGAAATATTTATGCATTGAAAGCAGCCCTTGAAAATAGAGGCATGAATATTCTCGTTGCAAAAGATGGATTAGAATGTTTAAAGATTATGGAGACGAATAACAAAATAGATCTTATTCTTATGGATATCATGATGCCGAATATGGATGGTTACGAGACGATGTCTATCATTCGAACAAAAATGAAGCTTACAGATTTGCCGATTATCGCCTTAACTGCTAAAGCGATGAAAACAGATCGTGATAAATCTTTAGAGGCTGGTGCTTCGGATTATATTAGTAAGCCATTAAATTTAGATCAATTAGTATCGGTGTTACGTGTATGGCTAGTTTCTAAAGGGAGTTAAAATAAGTATGGATAATCAATTCCAAAATTTTGAGCTCAAGCAACAATTGAACAAGCATTCGAATATGGAAATTGAGTTACTACTCGAAGCAGTCTATCGTTTATCAGGTTTTGACTTTCGACAATATAATCAATCTTCTATTTCTCGTAGAATATACAATCGAATGAGGATTAGTAATATTCCAACGATTTCTCGTGTATTGGAAAAAGTTATACATGAAGAAGATTTTTTAGAGCAGCTTTTAAATGATTTTTCAATTAATGTCACGGAAATGTTTCGAAACCCTAGCTTTTTTAAAGCTTTCCGTAAAGAAGTCGTTCCTTATTTAAAACAGTACCCCGAGATCCGAATATGGCATGCAGGATGTGCAACAGGTGAGGAAGTATATTCGATGGCGATTTTACTACAGGAAGAGGGACTAATAGATAGAGCGGTGATTTATGCAACGGATATGAATGAGCATGTGCTAGAGAAGGCAAAAAAGGGCGCTTTCTCAATTAAAAAAATGCAAGCATATACAACGAATTATATGCTTGCAGGCGGAAGCCATGCTTTTTCAGAATACTATAAAACTGACTATCAATATGCCTATTTCCATCCTGAATTATTAAAAAACATTATTTTTGCACAGCATAATTTAGTGACAGATCAATCGTTTAATGAATTCCATGTAATTATATGCCGAAATGTATTAATTTACTTTTCACCTGTATTACAAAGCCAAGTACATCATTTATTTTACGAAAGCCTAAGTCAAAATGGCTTTTTATGCTTAGGAGATAAGGAAACGCTTCGCTGTGAAGCAATTATTTCGAAATATAAAGAAATCGTAGGCGTTGAGAAAATTTACCAAAAATTAGATTAATAGGCGATAACAAATATAAAAATCCGCTATACTTTCTGCTTAGACATTGCTTTAATGCATGCCATTAGCAGAAGTGTATGCGGATTTTTGCTTTTATAGCTGTCTAATTTACTTTGCCTGTGCTTGAATCATTAATACACACATATCATCAGGTTGGTTTGTTTGCTTTTCTTTAGGAAGCAGGTTATCAATCAAACATTGGGTGTAATTCCATTTGCTGGATGTTAGCGTTTGCAAATGTTTTTCAGACTCTATTTCACATGGGCCCATCGCCTCTAACACACCATCTGTATATAAAACAATTTGGACATCTTTTTCATATTTGATAAGTTGCTTTTCTACCTTTATTTCCTCAAAGAAACCGACAGCACAACTTCCTTGGTTTAATGGAACTAATGTTTCTTCGTCAACAAGTGCGTATCCAGAAGGATGACCGGCGTTTACGTATTCAATCGTTTTTTGTTCAGTATCAATCACTATGTAAATAGCTGTAAAGTAATGAATATTTTCTTCCTTAGCATTCTGTAAAAGCGTCATATAACGGTTCAGTTCCTTTATGACCAACTCGGGTTCCACGAGCTGTTTAACAGCTTCTCTTAGGACGGACGAGATAAACATACAAACAAGTGCAGCTGAAATACCGTGACCCATCATATCAAGCAAAATGATTGCGTAGCGGTTATCGTTTATTTTGTACCAATAATACATATCGCCTGCTAAATTAGAGGTTGGGAGGTAGGAAACCTCAATTTGAATATTATCTTCATGTAAAGGTGCACTTAATAAACTGCGCTGTACATGTGTAGCTAAATCTAATTCATATTTGATTTTTGCTTCTTGTTTTGTATGCCAGTCTAATTCGGCCTTCAATCGTAGGGCAACACGAATTCTTGCAAGAAGTTCCGTCTTATTAATGGGTTTTGTAATATAATCGACCCCTCCAATATCGAGTGCTTCTGCGAGTTTGTTTTTATCTTCTAATGCTGTAACGAAAATAATTTGAATGTCGTTGAATTTTTCATTTTGTTTAATTCGTTTACAAGCTTCAATACCATCCACTTCAGGCATCATAATATCTAATAATATTAACTCTACTGAACTACCCGCTGGATTTTTAGCATCTAACTGAAGATAGTCAAAAAGCTCATAAGCTGATGAAAGAGATACACAGTTATCATAACCTGCATTTTTTAAAATTTTTTCAATTACAAATAGATTGACTTGATTGTCATCTACAAGAAGAATTGTCATAGTTTTTACCCCTTATTCTGCTTGGACGTTGATGAAGTGCAGATTATAAATTGTATTAAAAATACTCTTAATATCATTATTATACAAAATATTAGAGAATACCGGTATTTTAATGAAATTAAGGTATATTTTACTAGGTAATAAGTTTGCGTTATTATAGAGGGGACTATGTTTTCCATAGGTGAAAGTCGTCAATGAAAAGAGAAATAATAACAACTACATTAATACCCTAAAAAAACAATTATCTAACCTATTTTTTAAATAAAGTTTCAATTTTATTTAATTTTAGCCTTCTTAAAGCCGCTATAAATATCAAACGCACTTGCTAAAATGGTAATAGCAATACAAACGAACAGTATACGATCTAATGTTACCATAATCTTTGCAGATGTGGTTTCCATAATAGCTGCCATATATGGAATAGCAGCACTATGAATAAAATCAGGCTGGTTCGCCATGGCAATAAAAACAATGGTACCAAAACAATGAAGAAGTGCACTTATGATGGCGATCGGCATGGACCATTGCCGAATCTTCCATTTATATAGAGTTAAGGCAAAACTTAATATTATCCAACTTAAAATAAAAGGTTTAAAGGACAAAAGGGTATCTTGATTGAATATTGGCATGACAAATTTTAAGCCAATTCTGTCATCAGATGAGTAAATTCCGATAAGATGAGAAGCGTTAAAATAAATGAAAGAAAAAAAGGCTATTCCTAAAAAGCTAAATATAATATCACTTAGTGGTATGTTATTGTCTTTGGAGATTGCTGTAATTTTTTTTAATTCTTCAGGTGTCCATTCTTTGCTCCCTTTAATAAAGGGAATTTGCATTTCAGTGCCACTATAGCGCTCCGCTATAATAAAGGCAACGGTAACCCAAAAAAGTACTTGTAATACTACTCCAATAACGCTGGCAACTGTTGTAGAAAAGGCTTTGATGATTGTAGACAAAAATATTCCCTGTTCTGGAAATGAAAAAATACTACTTACAAGGTGAACAATCAATGTTATAAGAATTGCCCAGGGAATAATCAATTTGATTGTCTGAATGTAAGTATCGTATAATTCAGGGCCAATTAAATATTTTGGTCGATCTTGATAGTTCACAGCAAGCTTTGCAGGGTCCCCAAGCTTCAATAACACTTCAGTTACCTCTAATTCTGAATAGTTGTCAGGTAACATATCCTCAATTGTAGATTTTAGCTCAAGCTCAATAGCATTTCGCTTGTTTTTAGCGATCCTTCTAGTCACTTCATAAATATAGGCATCAATCAGATCCAACTTTTTCATCCTCCTCAGGTAATGTATATAGCTCTTACACCGTCGTTAGAAGCTAAACGTACTGATACATAATCTTTTGGGGCAATCTTCTATACTGCACAGTAGGCTAATTTATAGAGAGTAATAATTGTTGTTTTTGAATGTTCTCGGTTTGAGACGCAAGCTCATCATTTCATGGTGCTTTATTGTTATCATACAGCATTAAAAGTCTTGTGGTAATATATGTTATTAATAGATGCGTGAAATAATGTAAAAGCAAATGGGCTAAACCAAAATTATTTTGGCAATAGGAGGGTGTAAATGCGAATTGTAAAGAAATTACTACAGGAAGATGACATTTTAAAGTATGTAAATATTGTGATTGGTGCCTATCCAGGGGTAGTGGAAGCTTCCCCACAAACAACAGAACGATTAATATCAGTTTTTAAGCATAACCTTAGTAATGAACCTTCTATAAATTATTATGGGCTATGGGAGGATAACGACTTACTGGGTTGTATGCGTATCCATGACTTTGAGATGAACTTATTTTCGAAAATAATTCCAATTGGCGGTGTAGGTCAAGTTGCTGTTGACCTACTACATAAAAAAGAGCGAATTGCCAAAGAACTAATCGAGTATTTTTATAAAATTTTTTTAGAGAAAGAAGTCCACATCGTTGCTTTATATCCATTTAGACCTGATTTTTATAAAAAAATGGGCTTTGGCTATGGACCTAAAATGTACCAGTACTTAGTAGAACCTTCTAGTTTTCCTAAGGGGCCAACAAAACAGCATATCAAATATGTAAGCGAGCAAGATCAGCAGCAGGTAGCAGACTGTTATAACAGAATAGCGCTTAAAAAGCATGGCATGTTTTTCAAAACCCAATCTGAGCTAACAGCGATTTTTAAAAATAAGCAAAACTATATTATTGCCGTTGAAAAAGACGATTATATTGAAGGGTATGTGGTGTTTTCGTTTAAAAAGCAAAGCGAGACGAATTTTATGTTAAATAATTTGGTCATAAAAGAATTTATATATGAAACTCCAGAGGCTTTACTAGAACTCAGTACGTTTTTAAATAGCCAAGCAGATCAAATAAACCGAATTGAATGGAATACACAGGATGATAATATTCATTTCTTTTTAGGTGATGTACGAAATGGCTCCAATCATTTAATTCCAAGTGTATTTCATGCAAATGCTGTTGTAGGGATTGGGTTAATGTATCGAATAATAAATGTTAGAGGTTTCTTTCAGGAACTAAAAACACATAATTTTAATAATAGTAATCTGACGGTTAAGCTTACTGTTACTGATTCACTATTAGCAGAAAACAACCAAAACATTATATTACAGGCAGTAGATGGCTATATAGAAATGATAGAAAATGAAAGCTATGATGTAGAAATGATTATTGATATTGCAGAGCTTTCTTCACTAATGATGGGCGTTGTCACGGTTCAAGATCTATTTATGCTTGGCAAGGTAAAGATTAGTGATAGCCAGCATTTACAGGCATTGTACAAACTTTTCTTTGTTTTGGAAAAACCAATGTGTTTGACAGCCTTTTAAGCGTTAAGAGAAGTACACTGCATATAGAGGATTACTCCTTTTTAAAAAGAATGGATGAACGAATAGGTCTTTCTAATGGGGTAATATTGATAATAAAATAGCTAATAATTAAAATTAAAATAATAAGGGAATAGATCAAAGTGTTAATAGGATGATCGTGCTCAACGATAATTAATCGAATCATGGCAGTTATTCCAATATAAATAAAGTATCTTAGAGGGAAATGATAATCCTCTTTAAAGTACTTAATAATCATCGTAATAAATTCAAAATACAAAAAGAAAATTAGAATATTCGCGAGGAAAAGTTTATAATCACCAGTACCATCTGCTAATAATATGTGTAGAAATTCAATTAGTTCTTTCATAAGTAGGAAGGCTAATATAAGTGCTAACAATACAAGGCATACGTTGAGAAACAGTTGTAAAGTTTTTGGCACAGCTTTCACAAGTTGCATATACGTATAATGCTTTTGGTTCATGCTATTCCTCCATTTTCTTATTTAAAAATAATATTTATTTTATAGAATATGAAAAAAACTTTATAAAGAGAATGGTGACTGTCAGAATAATTGTTACTATTTCGTGTATTTTATTAATACTATAGAATATAACATGACAACGTAATTGTGGAATGCGTAATACTGTAAATTACTGTATAGTATTGTAAAAGAAAGTTTTTAAAAAAATTAGGCGGTATGCTAAAATAGATGTGCATGAATATAAAATAAAAGGGGTTTTTTTAAATGGCAAATGCAGCAAAAAATGATGCGAAAATTACACCAGAGCGTTTGGAAGAAGCGTTAGATGTTCGTGACCGTCTTATTATTGAATTATTAGTAAAAGTACTTGACGAGAAATTAGTCATTGAACGTCCTGTATTACGTGAGCGCTTAGGTAACCTTGTTGAGCTTTCTAATCATGATGCAGAACTAAAAGAAACTTTACATGCAGTAATCAACAAGCTGTAAAAATTATTTCTGACTATAGACAAATTCAAAGCAATTTGAGTTTGCCTATAGTCTTTTTTTATTAGCATAATTGAGAGATATTCACCGTTTCTCTACTAAATAAAAAAACAAAATATCTCGAAAGCTCACGAGATATTTTGTCTATTTGAGCGACTTTAGAAAACAGTCGTTTTTAAAATTTTAATATACTTTATCGCCGTTAAAAATTGAATTCTTTACGATTACATAATCTACATTTCGAATAGCTTCTAGCTTAGTGCCACCGGCATACGAAATAGATGATTGAAGGTCTTGTTGCATTTCAATTAAAGTATCTTTCAGGCTACCTTTATGTTCCACAAACATTTTTTTACCTTCAACATTTTTCTTCTCACCTTTTTGGAATTCAGAAGCAGAGCCGAAGTATTCTTTTACTAATTTACCTTCGATTTCGATTGTTTCACCTGGTGATTCCTCGTGACCTGCAAATAAAGATCCAATCATAACCATTGAAGCACCGAAACGAACAGATTTAGCAATATCCCCATTTGTGCGAATACCACCATCAGCAATAATCGGTTTAGTCGCTGCCTTTGCACACCAGCGTAATGCTGCTAGCTGCCAGCCACCTGTGCCGAAGCCTGTTTTGATTTTTGTAATACAAACTTTACCTGGCCCAATACCAACTTTAGTAGCATCAGCGCCAGCGTTTTCAAGTTCACGCACAGCTTCAGGAGTACCAACATTACCAGCAATAACAAAGCTATTTGGTAAATGTTTTTTAATATGCTGAATCATACGAATGACAGCGTTTGAATGACCATGCGCAATATCAATTGTGATAAATTCAGGAACTAATCCAGCAGTTGCTAACTCTTCTACAAATGCATATTCCTCTTCTTTTACCCCAACACTAATCGAAGCGATTAAACCGCGATTTTGCATATCTTTAATGAAATTAATGCGTGTTTCAGGATTGAAGCGGTGCATAATATAAAAGTAACCGTTTTCAGCAAGCTTTGCTGCGATATTTTCATCAATTATAGTCTGCATGTTTGCAGGTACTACAGGTAATTTAAATTTGTGTCCACCTAAAGTAACAGATGTATCACATTCTGAACGACTTTCTACGATACATTTTGCGGGAATTAGTTGAATATCCTCATAGTCAAATACGTTATCCATTATATACACTCCTAAAATACGAATATTTTTAAATGTTTACTTTAAATTGTTCGCCATTTGGTAATTTACATGATTTTTAAGTAAAAGTCAAAGATTTTAACAAAATAAATAAAAAATTTGTAGGAGGAGACAAGAAAGTGTTTAAAATATAGAAAATCGCAAACCTTTTTATAAGTATAATATGTAATTGAAAAAGTAAACCTATACAGAGTTTCACATGATAAGACTAGCTTATCGTTCGTAATCTAAGTACAATATAGTTGTTTCAGAAAATTCAGAGGAGTGGTGGAAATGGCGGTAGAGGTGTATTTAATTTTTAATGGTAATTGTCGAGAGGCTGTATCATTTTATGAGCAAGTTTTTAATTCGGACAAGGCTGAAATTATGACATTTGGCGATTCACCAAGTGATCCAAGCTATCCATTACCAGAAGAAGCAAAAAATCTCGTAATGCATACACGTTTATCGATTTTGGGAAGCACAGTAATGTTTTCTGATACATTCCCAGGTTCACCATTCACAATTGGCAACAACGTAACATTGGCTGTTGTGTCCGATGATGAAGCCCAATTGAAAAAAGCATTTGAAGGACTTAAAGAAGGTGGCAAAGTAACGATGGAGCTACAAGAAACATTTTGGAGTAAATGTTACGGGTCTCTTACTGATAAGTTTGGAATTGAATGGCAGATTAGCCATGAAGAAAAAGCTAAATAATTATATAAAGAAGCACGATGAGCAGAGGAAAACCTTTGTTCATCGTGCATTTTTTAATATTTAAAACGGTTTACATAGCTTTGTAATTCATCAGCCATATCGAGTAAAGCTTTGGCAGATGCAGTCATTTCTTGCATTGAGGATAATGTTTGTTCAGTTGAAGCGGCAACTTCCTCTGAAGCCGCTGCATTAAGCTTAGCGTGGTCGGTTAATTCAATCGCAGTTGCTGAAACTTCCTCCACTACCGCTGAAATTTCTTGGGCGGAAGCTGAGATACCCTCCATTTTTGGTGCAATATTACGTAAGCTTTCAGTAATGCTAGCAAATTTTTTGCTTGTGTCTTCTGATAACAAAATACCTTCTTGTACATCTGAAGATGCTTTAACCATTGTTTCAACAGATTTGGCGGTATCTTGCTGAATACCTGTAATGAGCGAGGAAATTTGCTCTGCAGATTGATGTGATTGCTCGGCTAATTTTCTTACTTCATCGGCCACTACGGCAAAACCTTTACCATGTTCACCTGCTCTAGCAGCCTCAATTGCAGCGTTTAAAGCTAGTAAATTCGTTTGGTCTGAAATAGCACTTATAATTTCTAAAATGGAACCAATCTCTTTTGAACGATCGTAAAGTGACTTAATCATTTTGTCTGATTGCGCAACCGATTCATTAATTGAATTCATTTGGTTGACCGTCCGCTCAACAGATTGTCCACCTTCTTCTGCTTGCACAATAGCGTTGCTAGAAAGATCTGTAACTTGCATGGCGCTATCGGCCACTTCAACGATGCCTTGTGCAATTTCCTCAATAGAGATAGCATTTTGGTCACTACCCGTTGTCTGACTTTCTGCACTAATTGCTACTTGTTGCATTGCTTGTGCAACTTGCTCTGAAGAAGCAATATTTTGCTCTGCATGTGCAGATAATCCATGTGCAGATGCTTGTACATGTTGGACGCTTCGATCAACATTGCGAATAAGCTTTTTCAAATTAACTTTCATTGAAACGAAAGCCTCTCCAAGCTGTCCAATTTCATCCTTAGAATGTATTTCGATAAATTCCGTTAAATCGCCTTCGCTAATTTTAATAGCACTGTGCTTTAGTCGATTAATCGGATTTACAATGGATTTGATCATCAGAAGCATAAATACAACGCCGATAATAATTGAAATGACAATAATGATTAAGTTGATATTAAATGTTGAAGCTGCAGCTTTTGTTGCTTCAGCTGAAAACATTGTACCAACAAGCTTCCAACCTGTTAGTTCATTGGTGATAAATTGTAGCTGTCGATCCTTTTCTACAATGGTACCGCTGTCTTGCTCATATATTTTTGCAATATAGCTTTCAGTAGCTTCTGAACCACTTTCTTTATCATGTTGAGAAATATATGTTTTGTTGTTATCTAAAAGTGAGGCAAAGCCTGTTTTTCCGATGTGAATATCATTGGTAATGTCACTTAGTGTAGATATATTGAGATCTAAACCAATGACACCGGAACCATCTGGTAAAGCTTGTGTAATCGTAATAACCATATGACTTGAAGCTTGTGAAATATAAGGTGCTGTAATGGCTATTTGACCCTTATTACTTAACGCTTGCTTATACCAAGGTCTTGTACGTGGATCAAAGTCACTTTGGTATTGTTGTGCAGGCTCATCTATAATCTTACCTTCACTAGTGCCGAGATAGACGAGCTCAACTTCTGGGTGCATATTTACGTATTCTTGTAATAGCGATTTAAGCTCTGGAACTTTACTTTCTTGTAAATAAGATTGATTAATTTTCTTGGTAAAATATTGGATGTCTTCAATCTTAGGTTTAATAGTACCTGTGATATTCGTATCAAGCATTCGAATACTTTCGGTAGCACTTGCATGCTGTTCCTTAGAAATTTGCTTCTCTGCACTTTGGTAAGAAATGATCCCAATGATTAATGTTGGGATGAGAAGTATTGCTAAGAATGAAAAAATGAGCTTTTTTCGTAAACTTAGTTTTGTCACTTGTGGTTATCCTCACTATAATATTATTGTTCTATACATTTCCCGAGAAGGTAAATAATAGATGACTAGCTCATTTTAACAAAAAAAAATTAAAAGTTAAGTCTTTATCAGTTTTTCTTTTATTAAGATAATTAAGAAAATCTAAAAATTCCACTAAAAATAATGACTGCTAAAGACATATAAAATTTTGTTTTGATGTATACTATTGTTCAAAAGGGAGGGCTTTGTCATGATTCAGCAAATTGGACAAGTAATGTTGTATGTAAATGATCAAGATGCAGCGGTAGCGTTTTGGACAGAAAAAATTGGATTTGTAGTAGTAGCGGATAATACGGAGGCGGAAATGCGTTGGGTTGAAATTGCCCCTACAAAAGACGCACAAACGTCATTTGTACTACACAACAAAGAAATGATTGCTAAAATGCAGCCTGAATTAAATTTAGAAACACCTTCTATTATGTTTTACGCCGATAATATAACGGAGATGTACCAAGATTTCCAAACGAAGGGAATTAAAGTGGGAGACTTAGTAATGATGCCAATGGGTAGAGTCTTTAACTTTGCTGACCACGAAAATAATTACTTCGCTTTAGTTGAAAAATAACATGTAGGGTCGTTTTAGCGTCCTAAAAAAATCCGCTTGCTTTCCGTTAAACATAGCGTAGGACAGCCTTATTTTCTCTCAGGGCTTATGTTTTATGCTGTGTTCGCAGGAATGTATGCGGACTTTTTTAGTTTATATCAATATTCACATTTTATGTTAAATCCTCGCCATATATGGACACGGATTGTCGATCAACTACAAATTCTCGACCATTCCATTTTAAGATGTTTTCAACATACCCTAATCCATCTGCATGATATCTGCCCGCAATTTTCTGATAGGCTAATAGTTGATATGTTCCCTCCCGAGCATAATCAACAGGGTATAATCCACTAATAGGGTCAACCCAGCCTTCAATCGGTTGCTTCAATATACCGTCCTTATTATAAATTTCCGCTAAATAATCAGCTCCTTTATAATTTAAATCAAGAATATACCGTTTTTTAGGGTTCGTGCTACGGACAGATGCTTTATAGTTATTTAAATAATTTACAGAATAAGTGAATTTATTATTAAATGACTCCGTATCAAATATTGATAGCAATTTCCCATTGATCGAGGAAAAAATCTCGCCATTAATAATGCCACCACTGCCACCGGTATCAGAAATAACAAGAATATCTTCTATATGATCCCCTGTAAAATCGCCTAGAAAAATTGTAGGGTTATAGCCAATGTTTTCTTTCAGCCCAATTTGTTGGAATTGTCTTGTTTGTCCGTAAAAGACAACGAGTGTTAGATTCTGCCATAGGGGACTTTCCGGCGTCTTAATACCCATTAAAAAAACTGTATCAAAAAAGCCATCACCGTTTATATCTCCAAATTTCGTTTGAATAATTTGAGGAGCTATATGTGTGATGTTTACAGTATTTGGAGACTGATTCATATTTTTGTTCATTTATACACCTCTTTCTTAGTGTTAGCATATGTTTTAAATACAGCTTCGTGCACAAAATAAATAAACATCTGAAAGAAGGAGAAAACAAAACCCTATAATTCTTACAAAAAAACTTGTAATTATCCATTGACAATTAAACATGTTGAAAGTATCATAATGACAATGAATCTGAAAATTCAGTACTAAAGTGATCTCACTACTAATGTAGATAGAGATTTTTTTACAACATTAATTCTTAGTAAATATATATGTTTTATATAATTTAGGAAGAAGGAGATTTCTTGAAAGAGTTATTTATTAAAACTGAGCGCCAGCATTACTGGTTGGAGCAGCTTGCATCAATTGCGGAACCAATTAAATCAGAGGCTGTAGAAGTCGATGAGCAATCGCGTTTCCCATTTGAGGCACATAAGCTATTATTGCAAATCGGCTATCCAAAACTAACATTACCAAAACAATATGGCGGAGAGGGACTATCTGTTTACGATATGATACTCGTTCAAGAAACACTAGCTAGCTACGACGAGAACGCCTCTCTTTCACTAGGATGGACTCTAGGCGTTGTTGGTGAGATATATGACAAGAAGTTGTGGGCAGACGATATTCTCCAAGAGTTTGCTTTAGAAGTACAAAAAGGTGCCATCATAAACCGAGCTGTCAGTGAATTAGCAACTGGTAGTCCGACACGAGGTGGTCGCCCTGGAACAACTGCAGTCTCAACAGATAATGGCTGGCTATTAAATGGCCGTAAAATATTTACGACTGCATCCCCTGTACTAGATTATTTTTTAACGTCTGCTTGGATTGAAGAAAAGGGGCAAATTGGCTTCTATCTCATTCATAAAGATGTAACAGGGCTATCGATTGTAGAAAACTGGGAAATGTCTGCGATGCGTGGCACAAGCAGTCATGATTTGGTGTTAGAGAATGTTGTTGTCCCTAAAAACCATTTAGTAGAATTGCCGAATCACCCTAGTGGTGGCAAAATCAATGGCTGGATTTTACATATTCCAGCAACTTACTTAGGGATTGCACAGGCAGCCCGAGACTACGCGTTACATTTTGCTAATCATCATCAACCAAATAGTTTAAATGCTCCGATTAGTACATTGCCTAATGTACAGCAGCTATTAGGTGATATTGAATTAAAGCTCCATCAGGCACGATTTGTGCTATATGGGGTAGCGGAAGCTTATGATGATCCAGCTAGACGCGATACTTTAACGAATGAAATGGCGGTTGCAAAGCACACCGTGACAAATATTGCGATAGATATTGTAGATAAGGCGATGCGAGTAGTTGGAGCAAAAAGTTTGCAGCTTACGAATCCACTACAGCGCTATTATCGCAATGTCCGTGCAGGTTTACATAACCCGCCAATGGATGATATGACGATTATGAAACTAGCAACAGCTGCTATTGAGCAGCAGAAACTAACGGAACATTAATATTAAAATCACTTGAGATTAAGGGGAAATGACATATGTTTAAACAAAAGAAAAAATTATTTCAATTTGCAGCAGTCGGGTTGGCTTCTCTTGCTATTTTAGCAGGATGCAGTTCTGGTGAAGCATCTAAAAATGAAACTGAAGATGGGGTTAAAGTTCGTACTGTAAAGGTTGCTTACGATCAAGCTTCTAAGCCAATTAGCTATATTGATGATAAGGGAAATCCAACTGGTTATGATGTGGAAGTAATGAAGCTAGTAGATGAATTATTACCAGAATATAAGTTTGAATACGTAGGGACTACAAGCGATGATTTACTAATCGGTGTAGAGCAAGGAAAGTACCAAGTAGGTGTAAAGAATGCATTCTTTACGCAGGAGCGTACAGAGAAGTTTATTTTCCCTAAAGAGTTTTTAGGGTTAAGTAGTGCAGGTTTAGTGTTACGTAAAGAAGATGAAGGTGTAAAAACATTAGCTGACTTTGCGACAAAGGGCTATGCACTAGCACCAATCGCTGCAAACAATGCACAGTATACAATTATAGATGAGTACAATAAAGCAAATCCAACTAACGAAGTTAAATTACAAGCTGGTGATGCATTTACTGTGGATGTTGTGCAATGGGTAAATGAAGGTCGCGTTGATGGTGGTGTCATGATTGAAGGGCCATTTAAACAGCAAGTATTAGCCGATGATGGCGCTTATCATAACTTAAAAGATGAAGTTGTTTACAACGAATTTGCAGTGATTAAAACATGGCCATTGTTCAACAAAAAAGAGCAAGAATTTGCGGATGCTTACGATAAAGCTATTGCCCAAATTAAGGAGCAAAAGAAAACAAGTGAATTAAGTAAAGAATTTTATGGCCGTGATTTATTTGAAGTGTTAGAAAACGTAAATCGATAATTTTTTTAAGGCTGCCTGAGTCAACATACTCAGCAGTCTTTCTTAATAAACGGAGAACAAAGGGTTGTTTCGTAGCAGCCTTTAGTGAAGACATTTGATAAAGTTGGTGAGGAAATGGAGAAGTATTTTGATGCCTCATACATTTGGAACGCTATTCCCTTATTATTGCCGTTTTTAAAAGTAACCTTTTTAGTTGCAGGTTCTTCCATTGTATTAGGTATATTTTTCGGCTTGTTATTAGCTGCAGCAAAGTTAAGTTCAATGAAAGTGTTACAAAAAATAGCGAATTTATATACAACGATTATGCGTTGTACGCCATCTATCGTTCTATTATTCCTTGTATATTACGGGGTTCCTGCATTAGCAGAAAACATCGGTTTAAATCTTCATGCGATAGATACAGCGTTCTTTGTTGTCGTAACATTCACATTGCAGTTTGCTGCAATAATGTCAGAAGTGATTAGATCTGCTTATTTGGCTATTAACAAAGGACAGTATGAAGCGGCTGTCAGTGTAGGGTTAACGCCATTCCAAGCTTATCGGCGTATTATTTTCCCCCAAGCACTTGTTATTGCATTGCCGAACTTCGGGAATGGCATGATTGCGTTATTACAAGAGGGGGCATTAGCTTACACAATCGGCTTAATTGATATTGTTGGGAAAGCGAATTTAATTATAGCTAGTAATATCAATGCGCACGCACTAGAAATTTATATTGCACTTGCGATTGTCTATTGGGTACTATCCATTGTTATTGAAAAATTCTTTGCTATGTTGGAAAAGTTTTTCGGCAAGGGGAAAAGAACGTTAGAAACGACGTAAGGAGGCGTAATCATGAACTATCAATTTTTAGTTGAAACCTTTTTTGTAGCATTATCCGGCGTACCGATTGCACTCCTTGTAACGGTTGTTGCGTTGCTCGTTGCCCTACCACTAGGATTTTTATTAGCACTAACACGCATCAATAAAATTCCGATTATTCATCATCTAGCAAAAATTTATGTGTCCTTTGTTCGAGGTACTCCAATTATTATTCAGATATTTATTATTTATAGTAGCATTCCACTCATTCTAAAGATGATTTTTGAAAAATATCATATTGCTTACGATATATATAAAATCAATCCGATTTGGTATGCATTTATTGTCTTTGCTTTTAGTACAACAGCTATTTTAATAGAGGTATTCCGCTCGGCTTTAAGTACTATTGAGAAGGGCCAGCTTGAGGCTGCACACGCTGTCGGTTTAACGACTTTTCAAGCCTATCGACGAATTATTATTCCACAAGCTTTAGTCGTTGCAATGCCGAATATTTGTACAGCAACAGTGAACTTAATAAAAGCGACGTCATTGGGATATGCCATGTCATTGCCAGAAATTACACTGAAGGCAAAAGTAGCTGCCAATGTCGGCTACAATTATGTCGAAGCATATCTTGATATTTTCATCGTGTATTTAATTTTGTGTAGTACGGTTGAATACCTGTTTAAGCGATACGAGAAACATTTGAGCAAATACAAAATGGCAAATGCCTAAGGGGCGATTATCATGTTAAAAATAAAAAATATTCACAAATCATTTGGCAACAATGAAATTTTAAAAGGTGTAGACTTATCGATTGATAAAGGTGATGTCGTAGTTATTTTAGGTCCGAGTGGCTCAGGTAAAACAACTTTATTGCGTTGCATTAACTTTCTAGAGAAGGCCGATCAAGGGCATGCAACGTTTGGAAATATCGATGTGGATTTTCAAAATGTAAAGAAGAAGGATGTCCATGCGATTCGACAACGTGTTGCCTTTGTATTTCAAAATTACAACCTCTTTACTAATAAAACAGCTTTAGAAAATGTTACAGAAGGGCTTGTGATTGGTCGGAAAATAGCAAAAGCTGAAGCCATTGAAATCGGCAAAAAAGCGCTCGACAAAGTGGGTTTGTCAGAAAAATATGATGCTTATCCAAGTCAGTTATCAGGTGGTCAACAGCAGCGTGTTGGTATAGCTCGTGCAGTTGCCTTGAATCCAGATATTATTTTGTTTGATGAACCGACCTCTGCGCTTGATCCAGAGTTAGTAGGAGAAGTGTTGACCGTTATGAAAAACATTGCGAAAGAAGGCACAACAATGCTTGTTGTAACGCATGAGATGGGTTTTGCAAAGGATGTCGCAAACCGCGTTATTTTTATGGACGGTGGAGTTGTTGTGGAAGAGGGAAGCCCACATGATATATTCGTTAGTCCAAAAGAGGAGCGGACGAAGAAGTTTTTAAAGCGTGTAACACCAGAGGATTATACGTTTTATATTTAAAGTTCTCCCCGAGTGAATCCAGTTAAACGTCTTTTAGTGGCAGGGATGTGGCTTCAATCGTTGTAATATCTCTTTTCTGACAAATTTATGTGTTTTTAATTGTCAGTGCTCAATATAGAATTTATACTTTTACTTGAAAAAGAGGTTCAATCCTAGCATGCTTATACTGATTGTCGATTGTAGGCATAACAAGGAGCTGAGCTTCACAGTTTATCGAAAAAATTTTGAGAACTTACAGCAAAAGATAAATTAACAAAAGGGGTTTAAAACAATGCCACTCACTTTTGCACATCCTGCTGCCGTCTTGTTGTTCTCCAGAAAAAGCAAATACATTAATTTTTCTGCAATGGTTTTCGGTAGCATGTCTCCAGATTTTGAATATTTTCTAAGAGGTCAACCTAAGGGTGAAATAGGGCATACTTTTATGGGGTTTATTACTTTAAATCTACCTTTAGTAGCTTTAATCTACTTTATATATCATTTCTTTATACATCAAACCTTAGTTAGTCATTTGCCTATTTTACTACAAGATACTTATACCAAAAGAGTAGATTCAAATAAAATGTTGAATTTAGTAGTCTTTATTTATTCTGCATTGTTTGGCATGTTTACTCATGTAGTATGGGATTCCTTTACTCATATAAATGGGTATATGGTGCTTCATTTCCCTGCAGTATTTACCAAAATCTATAGTATTTACAGTTTTGAAATACCATTGTATAAGTTTTTACAACATGGTAGTACTTTATTTGGAATAATTTTGATAATTGGTTATATGTATTTCAGATCTTTATCTCAAAGACATGAAAATACCAATGTTTGTATTAAGTGTAAGCTCATTTATTGGTCAACTATATTTCTAGTTACATCGTTATTAGTTATTATTTGGTATGTAATAGACTATGTTTCAATTTTGAATTACGGAATAATTGTTGTCAGAATAATAGATTCTTTTTTTATTAGTTTATTACTAATATCAATCTATTTAAAATATAGTCCAAAAAAAGATTGCAATTAGATTGAATAAGCTGGGTTGTCCTTCTGTAACATACAATGAGAAGCTTAAGGCTTTATCACATAGTTGGTTCTTCTAAAGAGGCTGTTCCGAAAATGGAACAGTCTTTTTTATGATAGAAAGTTACTGAAAATAAAGTAATGTCGTTTATTCAAAAGAGGATGATATTAGTACACGAACGATTTTTCCTATGCGTAGAATTACGGTTTTCTAAAACTAACCTCATATAAATTTACAATGCTCTAATTGATTAAAGTAGTAAATTTGCGCTGTATTGTGAATAAAAATTTAATACTTTATAAAACTGAATTATCAAAAAATATTGACATTTCAGTTTTAATTTTTTATATTTTTACTAACATATTTCCGTTTATCGGAATATATTTCCGTGTAACGGAAAAGGGGTGAAGTGGATTTCTTGTCTAGTGTAACAAGTTTCTACTTTTGAAAGGGTTTTATATTACGAATGTAAAGGGGAGAGAGAATGGCAAATTTACAGGAAAATAATAATTTAGAAGAGCCGAAAGTTAAAGGTATCAATGCGTTTGTTTTAATGTTTATCATTATTTTGGTAATGAGCGCCCTTACTTATATTATTCCAGCAGGTCAGTACGATCGAGTGGAGAGTAATGGTCGAATGGTTGTGGATCCTGAATCATTTCACTATATTGATTCGAGTCCAGTTGGTTTTCTTCAAATATTTAATAGTGTCCATTTAGGGTTGCTAGAAGGTGCCTCCATTATTTTATTTGTATTTTTATTTGGTGGCGCACTTGGTATCATGCAAAAAACAGGAGCTATTGATTCATTTATTAAAGTAATGGCTTCTAAGTTTGGTAAGAAGGAGTACGTATTAATTCCGATTCTTATATTAATCTTTGGTAGTTTAGGAACTTTAATCGGTTCAGCTGAGGATACGCTAGTATATATTGCAATCATTATCCCGTTAACAATGGCTCTTGGAATGGACGCAATTACAGGATTTGCGATAGTAATGCTAGGGACATTGGCTACTGGATTTACATCGGGGATTACAAATCCGTTTAACATCGGGGTTGCCCAAACGATAGCTGAATTGCCAATGTATTCAGGTATGTCCTATAGAATTATCGTATTTTTTGTTTTTTATCTTTTAACGGTAATCTATATTATTAGACATGCTAAAAAAGTTAAAAAAGATCCGTCTAAAGGGATTTACGGGAAATTTAAGCCAGAAGAAAGTGTTGAAATATCATTAGACTTTAAAATGAGTGGGCGCCACTTATTAGCATTGCTTGTGTTATTGGCGAATTTTGTCGCATTAATTGTTGGGGTTATTAAGTTCCAATGGTATATCAGTGAAATTGGTGGCGTGTTCCTATTAAGCAGTATTATTATGTCGATAATTTGTAAAATGAGCCCGAATAAAATGGCTGAAGGCTTTATTTCAGGAGCTAGAGATATGGTAGAGGGTGCGCTTATCATTGGCTTTGCTCAAACTATTTTAGTTATTACTACATCAGGTGGCTTAATTGATACGATTTTACATTTTGTAGCGAATGCAGTAAGTGTACTACCTGCTTCTATTAACGCTGTGGGCATGTTCTTACTACAGCTTTGCCTAAACTTCTTAGTGCCATCAGGAAGTGGACAAGCGGCTTTGACAATGCCAATTATGACACCGTTAGCAGATTTAATTGGTGTATCAAGACAGACAGCGGTATTGGCTTTCCAGTTTGGAGACGGTATTTCAAACATGGTAATCCCTACAAGTGGTGTATTGTTAGCAGGTCTAGCAATCGCAGGTATTCCTTTCTCTAAATGGTTTAAATGGGTGTTCCCATACTTCGCTATTCAAACAGCTTTAGCTATAATTTTACTAATTATCGCTCACACTATGAATTACGGTCCGTTTTAAATTGGTAGAATGATAGGAGGATTTGCAAATGATAGAAACAAAAGATTTAAAACAACAAGTCATTGCCTGGAGACAGCATTTACATATGCATCCAGAGTTATCACATCAAGAACATGAAACAGCAAATTATATTTATAATCAATTAATAACATTCCCACATTTAGAAGTGAAGCGCTTAACTGAAACGAGCGTGTGCGCATTTTTAAAAGGAACGAAGACAGAAGGTAATGGTCATACAATTTTATTACGTGCTGACATCGATGCATTGCCGATTGAGGAAGAGACCGATCTGCCTTTTAAATCAAAAAATCCAGGAGTTATGCATGCTTGTGGGCATGATGCACACCCAGCCATGTTATTGGGGGCTGCAAAAGCATTAGCCGAGCGTGGAACAGATTTCAATGGTGAAATTCGTTTCGTTTTCCAACATGCAGAGGAGGTAACGCCAGGGGGAGCAGCTCAACTTGTTTCTCTAGGTATCGCAGAAAATGTAGATTATGCATTTGCATTACATGTAAGTCCTGATTATAAAGTTGGTCAGTTTGCCATGAAGGATGGGAAATTTACAGCGGCCGCGGATGATTTTGAGATTAAGATTTATGGACGTGGTAGCCATGCATCTATGCCTGAAGTAGCGATTGACCCGTTGTTAATTGGTTCAGAAATGGTTGTTGCACTGCAAACAATCGTGTCGCGTAAAGTACCAAGCATTCATGCACCGGTCTTAACGGTAGCACAATTCCATTGTGGCACAGCATTAAATATTATTGCTGATACTGCTGAGCTAGGGGGTACAATACGTTCACTAGACGCAACAGTACGTGTCGATGCTCGTCGTCATTTAGAAAAGATTGTCAATGGTATAGCGTCGATGCACGGAGCAACAGTAGAGATTAAATGGGAGCTTGGCTGTCCTTCAGTGACAAACGATAAGGAGCTAACGGCTTTATCACGACGTATAGCTGGCGATATTGTTGGAACAGAGGGTGTACAAGAATTAGCTGCACCAATGTTCGGCACTGAGGATTTTGCAGATTTTTCTGAGGTTGTCCCTTCTTCTATGCAGTTTATAGGGGTGCATAACGAAGAGTTTGGTGAAGCATATCCGTTGCACCACCCACGCTTTAAACTTGATGAGGATGCCCTTATTTACGGTGTACGCTATTTTGAAAATATCGCTCGGACATTATGCCCATAAAAAACACCCGCCATTGTAGGCGGGTGTTTTCGTTTGTCGGTGTAAGGTATCTAGTAGTTAATTGGAGTGGCGGACGATGACGCCTACGAGACAGCACAAAATATAAGACACACCAATCCGCGCACAAGCGAGGGTTGCGGCTTACAGAGTGCCCGCGGAAAGCAACGCAGTAGTCATCTGAATTTATTTAAATATTGGTTGAACTAAATGACCTTTTTTATTCAGGAGGACGATAATTATGCATGATTTTAATCTTTTTCGCCCTGAAGAGAAGCGATACGAGTTGATTGGAGTGGAGGGCGGCGACTCCAGCGGGAACAGCACAGAACGTAAGACGCAACAATCCGCGCGAAAGCGAGGGTTGCGGCTTACACTGTGCCCACGGAAAGCGTCCGCCCGTAACGGAAATCAACGGCAATAATCATCTGCAAACTAAAACACCCACCTATGCAGGTGGGTGTTTATATGTTAAAGCGTATTATTTTGTATAGTTATCGAAATAACCTTGAATATAAATCATCGGTGTTCCTTTGTCGCCTGAGCCTGAAGTTAAGTCAGAAAGAGAACCGATTAAGTCTGTTAATTTACGAGGTGTTGTACCTTGAGCTGCCATTTGACCAGTCAAATCCTCGTCTTTATTTTGAATATATTCAGAGATAGCTGCTTTTAATTCCTCTCCACGAAGATCAGCAAAATCGTTATCTGCTAAATATTTTAATTTCACTTCATTAGGTGTACCATCTAAGCCTGCAGTAAAGGCAGGAGATACAACTGGGTCAGCAAGTTCCCAAATTTTACCTACAGGATCTTTGAATGCGCCATCGCCATAAACCATTACCTCTACAGTTTTACCAGTAGCTTCTTTGATTTTTGCTTGAATGCCATCAACGATTGGTTGGCAAGTATGTGGGAATAATTTTACACTTTCTTCTGTCGCTTTGTTTGAACCAAGTAAGCCGTATTCAGCATTGAAGCCTGAACCATTTACAGATACAGCTAAAATGTTATCTAACGAGAATACTTTTTCAGCACCATTCGTTGTTAAAATACGTTTTGTACGGAAGCGAGTGTGAATATCACATGTTAGTACACTTTTTGTATAGTCTAAAATTGTTTTCGGGTTGTTTGAGAAGATTACTTCACAAGCAGCACCTTCAGCCTCAATTAATTCTTTGTAGTATTCGATATAATCGACACCTGTAAATGTATGTTTTTTATAGCCGAAATGTTCACGGAATTCAGCTTCCGTTAATGTATCTGTCCAAGGGTTAATACCTTTTACATCTAGTTCGTCGATATCAACTAAGTGGTTACCAACTTCATCAGATGGGTAGCTTAGCATTAAAACAACTTTTTTAACACCTTTCGCAATACCACGTAAGCAGTTTGCAAAACGGTTACGACTTAAAATTGGGAAAATAACACCAACAGTATCATCACCGAATTTAGCAGCTACGTCCGTTGCAATGTCATCGATTGATGCATAGTTACCTTGTGCACGAGCTACAACTGATTCTGTTACTGTAACAATATCACGATCTTCAATTGAATAGCCTTCTACTTTAGCGGCATTTAACACTGTATCTACAACGATTTGTTCAATATTATCGCCTTCGTTAATAATAGGACCACGAAGACCTCTTACAACTGTACCAACTACACGTTCCAAAATAATCTCTCCTCATAAAAAGCTATATGTTAATTTAAATAATATGAATAAAAATCAATATGATTTTACTATACGCTCAGTTAATGATATAAGTAAAATTAATAGTTCATATAATAGCTATAAGGAGTACTTATATGATAGGGAAATTAGATTTATATCGTGTTTTTAGTGTTGTTGCTAAAAATAGTAGTTTTTCTAGGGCAGCTAAAGATTTATTTATGACACAGCCAGCAGTTAGCCAAGCAATGATGCAATTGGAAAAGGAACTTGGTACACGACTCTTCAATCGTACACCGAAAGGCGTAACGTTAACGACAGAGGGGAAGCTGCTGTATGAATATACAAACTCGGCATTAGGTCTTTTAGATGCTGGAGAGGAAAAGCTTCTGGAATTTAAAAACTTAACGACAGGTCAATTGAAAATAGGTGTAGGAGATACTATTTCGCGCTTCTTTTTAATGCCGTATCTCGAATCTTTTCATACGATGTATCCAAATATTAAGCTACAGATGCTAAATGGTACGACCTCTGAAATATGTAACTTTATTAAATCTGGTGAAGTGGATGTAGGGCTTTGCAATTTTCCAATAGAAGATGTGAGCCTACAATTAACAGTGTGCACGGAAATACAGGATATTTTCGTATGTGGAGAGAAATATAAAACACTGCAATCAAAAAGCTTACGTTTTGAAGATCTACTTAAGTTTCCACTTATTTTTCTTGAGAAGAAATCAAATTCAAGAAACTATGTAGAAAATTATTTAATGTCGAAAGGAATTCAAATTGCACCTGAGTTTGAACTAGGCTCGCATGATTTGGTGCTTGAATTTGCACGGAGTAATTTAGGGATTGCTTGTGTAACAAAAGAGTTTTCACAGGATTATTTGCAGCGAGGACTACTATATGAGCTTCCATTAACAGAAAGCATTCCAAATCGTAGCATTGGCATGTGTTATTTAAAAAGCGTTCCATTGTCTCGTGCTGCTACAAAATTTATAGAGATTATCGAGCGTAAACAGGCTCGTAAAACGATAAACCCTAGAACATTAAAGTAAGCTTAGCGACTAAAATACAGCCAGCTAAGCTTTTTTTATGCCTCATTTTTCCTCGTAATAAATTCAATAAGTGCCTCAACATTCCGTTTATTCTTCATCGTAGGCGAGTGAAGGTAAGAAAAAGTCCGCATAAAACGTTGTTCCGCAAGTGGCAAAATGGCAATATCACCATTTCGGATGTCACGCTCAATGACACTGCCAGACAGTAAAGACAGACCTAGTCCTTCAATGACACTTTCCTTTACGCCTTGATTGCTACTAATTGTTAGAAGTGAATGGACTTGAAGACCATTTGTACGAAAAAGATGGTCTAAATAATTGCGTGTCCCTGAGCCAACTTCTCGTGCAACCCATTTTTGTCGTTGTAATTGTGAAATAGTAATAGAGGGTTGCTTAACAAGTGGATGGTTGCTTGCACTGACGATAAATAATTCATCCTGCATAAATGGCTGAATGACGAGCTCGTTGTCATGTGCTTGTCCCTCTATAAGACCAATATCTACTTGTAATAGCTTCGTAAATTGAATAATTTCATCGGTATTGCCAATAATAACTTGTAACTCTAATTGAGGAAATTGTTGTTGAAGTTTTGATAAAATGGATGGCAGAATATTTTCACCAATCGTAAAGCTTGCTCCAATAATGAGTGTTCCTTGAATTGAGTGATGATATGCTAAAATATCTTCCTGTGCAGCCTCCGCAATGGCCATAATTTGCTTTGCACGTTTATATAAAATTTCACCAGTAGGTGTAATTTGCACAGACTTTGGCGAACGAATAAATAACGTCGTGTGAAACGCTTGTTCAAGGTTTTTAATATGTAGACTCACACTAGGTTGGGAAATATGTAAAATTTCTGAGGCTTTCGTAAAATTGTTTACTTCAACTAATGTAATAAAAGTTTTTAACGCATCGTATTGCATCATATCACCCCTTATTATTAGAAAAATTAATGATAGCAATTATATATATGTATTTTACTAATGATTACCTTTTTTATAAAGTAATATTCATAAAGAATGAAAGAAGTGGACAGCATGGAACAACAACGAGGGATCAAGAAATTCCTAACGCCGCCTTTTATAAAGGGCATTATATTGACGTTGGGCCTTGCCTTAGTGGCTAAGTATATTTCTACATTTCCTTTCTTCTCAATATTAGGGCAGCTTGTGATAGCAATTATACTAGGTATGGCTTGGAGAGCAGCGTTTAGTGTGCCAGATGCGTGGCAAACGGGTATATCATTTTCGAGTAAAAAACTATTGCGTTTCGGTATTATCTTGCTTGGTATGCGGTTGAACTTAGCTGATATTTATCATGCAGGGGCAGGCGTTTTTCTTATTGCATTTATCAATTTAGTATTTGCACTTTTTGTCGTTTACGGCTTAACGAAGGTATTTAATGTCGATAAAAAGCTCGGCATTTTAACAGCCTGCGGGACAGCTATTTGTGGGGCTGCGGCTGTAGTTGCAATTGCTCCTCAAATTAAAGCGAATGAAAAGGAAACAGCAGTAGGTGCAGCGATTGTAGCGTTGCTTGGTACAGTATTTACACTTGTTTATACACTGCTGTATTCAATATTTGGTTTAACGCCAACGCAATATGGTATTTTTGCGGGAGGTACATTACATGAAATAGCTCATGTCATTGCAGCAGCGTCTGCAGGTGGTGATGAGGCTGTTGATATGGCAGTCATAGTAAAATTAACTCGCGTAGCATTACTTGTGCCAGTAGCAATAGTAATCGGTATTATGTATCAAAGAAGGGATAAAGAACAAGGAGATAAAGCATTTTCTCTTTCTATTATTCCTTGGTTTATTCTAGGGTTTTTAGTAATGAGCGGGATTAATTCATTAGGAATAGTACCACCGGCAGTTGCGCAAACTTTTGTGAACTGTGCATATATTCTAATTGCCATGGCGATGGCGGGATTAGGATTAAATGTAGAGATTAAAACTTTTAAACAATTGGGCATTAAAGCATTTATCGCGGGATTAATCGGTTCCGTTTGTTTATCAGTTGTCGGCTATATTTTAGTAGTCGTGTTTCAATAATTGTGTGAGTGCCTGGCACTTAAATTAAAAAACCATGCATATTTCTAGAAATATGCATGGTTTTTTAGATAGAATCAGAAGATATTTAAAAGGTTTACAATTTGTTATTAGCTTTGTGCTTCAATAGAAGAAGCAAGCTCTGCAATAACAATTTTACTGCCGATAATAGGGCTATTCTCAGGTTTTGCACTTTCTGAACCAGGTTCTGGACGGTGATGTGCCGCAGCAAAAGCATCACTATTACGCCAAGCTTGGAAATGTTCCTTCGATTCCCAGTACATATTGACGCTCATTTCGTCATATGTAGGATCATCTGTCGAGATTAATACCTCTACTTTATGAAAGCCCTCAAACTGTTGTAGAGGACCTGGCTTCGTAAAGTTTGGTGCCATTTTTGCTGCAAAGCCAGGCTTTACTTGAATACGATTTGTAACAATAATCATACTATTACCCCCTAATCATTTTATTGAAGATAGTTTAAACTACAATTGAATGAATTATCAATGATTATCATTCGCAATCAATGATAAGTGTCCAAAGAAGCCATTGTCAACCGAATTGCAAAAATTCGAGAGAAGAATAATAACTTTTTCTATAAATGCATTAGGTAAATAGGTTGTATGGAGTATCGTTATAAGTCTGTTTTCAAATATACATATAAGTATTCTTTAGTCGAACTTGCTGACATTTGGCTGACATAAACAGATGCTATAATAAAAAATCAACAAGCCGTGGCGGGGTGAAAAACGATGACCAAAATATTAGTGGTGGAAGATGAATTCGCAATTAGCCAAGTATTGAAGGCCTATTTGCACAAGGTAGGATATGAAGTTGTACAATGCTTTACTGGTGGTCAGGCAATAGAATTGTTTACGGAACATCAGCCCGATTTAGTATTATTAGATATTATGTTACCTGAAAAAAACGGCTGGACGATTTTACGAGAAATTCGCAATGAGAGCGCTTGTCCAGTTATTATGCTAACTGCGTTAGGAGATGTAAATTATCGTTTAGAAGGTTTCAATCAAGGTGCAGACGATTATATTCCTAAACCATTTATAGCTGACGAAGTTGTCGCGCGAGTAAAGGCTGTATTAAGGCGAGCCGAAAACAATTATGAAACAACTTTAAAGAAGCGATTCGGTCAGTTGGAAATTGATATGCAGGCGCATCAAGTGCACCTCAATGGTCAAGAAATTGTGTTAACACCGCGGGATTTATCGGTGCTCTTATTTTTAGCAGAACATCCAAATCAAACATTCACACGTGATCAGCTCATTGAACAAGTATGGGGCTGGGAATATGAGGGCAGTGATCGAGCCGTCGATTTAGCGGTGAAGCGATTACGTAAAGCACTTATAGAGTGGGATGAAGCAGAAGGAGAGATTAAAACATTACGTGGATTGGGGTATCAGTTAAGTGTTCAAAAAAAATAGGCGAATCTCCTTACTCAACTATTGGACGAGACGTTATTTACTTACACTCTTTATAGGGCTAGCCATTATCTCTTTAATTTCCGCTAGCTGGATACGTCACACAGCTTTTGAAAATCGGCTTGATTTAATGAATTTTATAGCGGAAGAAACAGTTTATCGTTTGACTGATACCACTGGTTCAAATGCACCAACAGACGGCTTACCGGGCTTTATCGGTAATCGTGAACGATATAATATGAGAGAAATTGATCCGATTTTATATGTAGTCGATGTAAAAGGCAATGTTCTGACAAGTAATCGACCGAGGCCTCCAGGAAGCACTAATAATGTTGCTAACCTATTAGATGATGAAGAAGGAGCGAAGAAGATACTAGTCGAAGCCGAGGGCAAAAAGACGATTCAATATATAGTGAAAAAGAAGATTGAAAGGGATAATAACGTAGTCGGATGGGTGCTTGTGCTAGAGAAAAAGGAAAACTTAACAAAAGTTCAACAAGAATATGGTCAACTTGCCTTACTAATTGGAGCTCTTGCTGTCCTAGGCTGGGGAGCAATCTATTTCTTATCAAAGCGCTTAGTACGCCCAATTAAGCAGGTAGCTGAAGCGGCTAAACAAGTACAAGAAGGCAATTATACATTTGATTTACCTCAAAATAATAAAGAAGAAGAAATTTTCGAGCTTGTGACATCCTTTAAGGAAATGGCCAATAAGCTTGAACAATTAGAGAGAACGCGAACAGAGCTGCTTGCTGGTGTGACGCATGAGCTAAAAACGCCTGTTACGTCCATTAGTGGACTTTTGCAGGCTGTAAGAGATGGCGTTGTAACCGGTAAGGACGCCGAAGAATTTATTCACATGGCATTGCTAGAAACGACGAAAATGAAAACGATGGTTGGAGATTTACTAGCTTTTAATAGTTTTGCAGTAGATGCGATTCCGGTTAACCTCGTCACAGTAAACGTCAATCATCTAGTAAGAGATTCTGTGGCCCAGTGGGAAGTGATGGAGGATGAACAAAACGTTAAAATACAAGTAAATTATCTTCTGGAGTCAGTAAATGTGCAGGCAGATGTCGTGCGTATTCAGCAAATATTCACAAACCTTTTAACAAATGCAAAGCAAGCAATGCAGGAAGGGTTAGTGACGATTACCTTAAGGCAAAAACTTGATAGTGTCATAATTGCTGTTAAAGATACAGGTAACGGAATCACTCAAGAAGATCAGGCATTTATTTTCGAACGATTTTATAGAGGGGAAAATAAAAAATACGCTGTTCGAGGGCTAGGCTTAGGTTTACCGTTAAGTAAAATGATGGCTCAATCAATTGGTGGTGATTTACGTTTAGTTGAAAGTAATCCAACAGGAACATGTTTTGAAATAACCTTATTAAAGGCTACAACGCTGTAACGGCGTGGTGGCCTTTTTTGTTGTGCTGTATGTGAGAAGAAGGGGATTTGTGAAGCTATTATAAAGATTCACTAATGGAAATGTAAAAATTTTTGAAGGAATTGTAAAGCTGACATCTGACTGACACATTAGCACTTTATAGTAATCAATGTAAACGAGAAAATAAACGAAAGGATGTTATAGAGAATGACTATAAATTCAAGGTTTATCAAGATATTTGCTGTTCCCGTTGCATTAGCAATGCTATTAACTGGATGTGGAGAGAGTAGCGATTATGTGGCAACGGTGGACGGTGAGAAGATTCTTCAGACAGAGCTAGATGAGGCATTGCGCGATCAATATGGTGCAGACGTGTTAGACACACTCATAAACAATAAAATTGTCGAGCTTGAGGCGACAAAAGAGGGAATTACCGTATCGGATGACGCCATTCAAGCAGAATACGATGAGCTTGTAGAATCTTATGGTGGAGAGGATTCTTTACAAGAGGCACTCGATGAAAATGGTTTAACAAAGGAAAGTGTTAAGGAAAATATTCGTATGTATCAGCTGACGAAAGATGTGATTGCGGCAAGCATTGATATTTCGGATGAGGAATTAACGCAATACTTCGAGGAAAACAAGGACGACTACGGTCAACAGGATCAAGTAGTAGCTAGCCATATTTTCCTTGGAGATGAAGCAACTGCTAAAGAGGTTGAAGCGAAGATAAAAGCTGGTGAGGACTTTGCTGAGCTAGCGAAAGCATATTCAACTGATTCAGATACAAGTGAAGATGGTGGCGATTTAGGCTATATTAGTCGCGGTCAGATGGATGAGCAGTTCGAAGAGGCTGCATTCGCTCTTGAAAAAGGGGCTGTTAGTGGTGTGGTGCAGTCAGCAGAAGGCTATCACATTATTAAAGTGACAGATAAAGTGCCTGCAGAAGAAGCGGTATTTGAAGATGTCAAAGATGAAGTTTATGAAACTGTCTTGGAATCTCGTATTAATGAAGAATATATGACTTGGCTAACTGAAAAACAAGAGCAATACAAGATTGTAAAGAAATAGTAGGAAGGAGAAAACATCATGCCTAAACTGACATCATTTAACCCGAATGGTCGGAAGGAAATTAAACAGGCTATCTCATATCCAGACTATGCACTTTTGAAAAGCAAAATCCAACATTTGATGAAGCTGGATCACAATGCAGGTCCGGATGGAAAATATTTAATTCGAAGCACATACTTCGATAATTTTGCTAACAAAGTTTTGAATGAAAAAAAAGAAGGGTTTATTAATCGAGATAAATACCGAGTACGTATTTATGGGAAATCCGCTGCTTTGGTGAATTTAGAGCGTAAAAGTAAGCGTAATAATTTAACGTTTAAAACAAAGTGTGTAATCACACAGACGGAGTACGAAAAAATGCGTACTGGTGAAATTGCATGGATGGAAAATGATGACCGCGTTTTAATAAGAGAATTATTTCATGAGATGAAATATCACCAAATTAAGCCAACGACGGTTGTCGATTATGAGCGAGAGGCGTACATTTATCCCTTTGGCAATGTACGTGTAACATTCGATAGTAAGGTGCAGTCAAGCCTTCGCAATACAGATATGTTCAGTAAAAATTTGCCTATGGTAGATGTGCTAGAACCGAACCTCGTCATTTTAGAAGTGAAATATGATGAGTACTTGCCAGATATTATTAAATATTTACTACAATCAGTGGATACACGTGCTGAAGCATATTCAAAATACCAGCTTAGCCGTATGCATGTATAAAAAGGAGAAATGAAAAATGGATAATATGAATTTTAGTGATATTTTTAAATCGAATTTTCTAGAGAAAACAACATCATTTTCATTAACAGATTCAATCATTGGACTAGTTGTTGCTTTCTTTGTTGGGCTATTTATTTATGCAGTATATAAGAAAACCTTTAATGGTGTGATTTATTCGCACTCCTTTAATATTTCGTTGCTTATTATGACTATGGCAACATCGCTCGTTATTATGGGTATTAGTTCAAACGTCTTGTTGTCACTTGGTATGGTAGGTGCATTATCAATTGTTCGTTTCCGTACGCCCATTAAGGATCCAATGGATTTAGTGTATATTTTCTGGGCAATAGTGTCAGGGATTCTTTGTGGAGCAGGATTCATTCCACTTGTTATTATTGGCGCAATTTTGATTGGTCTAGTTCTACTAGTATTAGTGAATAAAATTACGATTGAAAATCCTTACTTATTAATTGTGAAATTTGAAGAAGATTTAGCTTGTGAAGAAGTGGAGCGTATCATTGCTGCACAGTCTAAAAAGTACGCGTTAAAATCAAAATCAATCATTCAAAATGATGAAATCGAAACAACATATGAAATTCGCGTGAAGCAAAATGATGCAAAGTTTATGGACAATTTAACAAAAGTACCTGGTGTAAAATCAGCAATTATGCTTAGCTACGATGGTAACTTCACAGCGTAATGAAAGTGAACGATAGTTTTCTAAATACGAGCAAGAGAGGTGCAGTCAATGATTAAAAATCGAATTGTCTATACCAGTATGGCGATTCTCCTCCTACTCTTTGGCGTGATGGTTGCTGTACTTCCAAACTTAGGCATTGAAACGAAAAATACGGAATATTCCTATGAGACGCTTGTGTTCAATAAAAGCAAAGTAACAACTGTTGATATTGAAATACCTCAAGAGGACTGGGAGGACATGCTGGAAAACGCTGCTGATGAGGAGCTTAAGCAGGCCAATATTACGATAAATGGCAAGACAATAGAAAATGTAGCGATTCGTACAAAAGGGAATTTATCGTTACGTTCTGTTGTCAATAGCGACTCCGATCGTTATAGCTTGAAAGTCGATTTTGACTATTACGATGATAATCAAAGCTTATATGGATTAAAAAAATTAAATTTAAACAACAATTATAGTGATTCAACTTTAATGCGAGAATATATTTCATATGAACTTATGGAAAAAATGGGCTTACCGACCCCTGCCCATTCCTATATGTATGTTACGGTGAATGGAGAAGAACGTGGCTTATATTTAGGGGTAGAAGCAGTCGATGAAACATTTTTAGCGAATAATTATGCATCCAATGACGGATTTTTATTTAAACCAGATGGCACAGGCAGTGATTTAAAATATATTAGCGATAATATTGCCGACTATACAGGTATCGGTTTGAAAACGAATGAAGACAATATTGAGGATTCAAAGTTAACTGAAATGCTTGATGCCATAAATAATGGCGGAGACATCGAACAATATATTGATGTCGATGAAATGCTACGCTACTTTGCTGTCAATACAGCACTAGTAAATCTTGATAGTTACCAGGGAAATATGAAGCACAACTACTATTTATATGAGAATAATGGAGTGTTTTCTATTATACCTTGGGATTATAATATGTCATTCGGCGGCTTTGGTGCTGGCGGTGGTGGAATGGGCGGCGGCAATCTAAATCAAATGCGGGAAAAAGCTGATAAGGAATTACCCGAAGGTGAGACAGAAGAGAACGCAGAAATACCAGCAATAAAGCAGCCACAAGAGGGCCAACCAAATGGTGACCAACCACCAGAAGGGCAGTCAAACACCGAGCAACCTCAGGAAGATCAGTCAAATGGCGATCAAACACAAGAGGGCCAACCAAATGCCAATCGCAATAAAGGGAACTTCGATATGGGCGGTGGTATGTCTAGTAATCTAATGGCAGATAGTGCAATTAACTTTAGCATAACTTCACCTGTATCTGGGACAACTCTTGAAGAGCGCCCACTTTTAAATGCGTTACTGTCCAATGAAACATATCGCGCTAAGTATGAAAGTTATTTAGAACAACTCGCAACGAATTATTTAACAGAAGATTATATACAGTCGATTACGAACAATTTAGCGATGCTATTAACAAGCTACGAAGAAGCAGATCCTACAAAATTTTATACAACAGAGCAGTTTTTAGAGGGTGTGGCAGGGGACAACAGTCTACCTGAATTTGCTAAACAACGTTCTGCATCAATCTTAAAACAACTGTCGGGTGAATTAGTTGTAGAAACAAGTGCGACTGCTCAAAATAATATGGGTATACCAAATGGCGACACAAATAACGAGGGGAATGGAAATAAAATGCAATTGCCTGACGATTTTGATCCAAGCCAATTACCAGAAGACTTTGATCCGAGTCAATTACCAGAAGACTTCGACCCATCACAAATGCCTGAGGCTGGCATGGGCAATGAACAAGGCGGAGGAGATAAAGGTGGTGGTCCTATGCAACGTCCTGATGGAAATGGGGGACCTAACCAAGGTAATGGACAGGCTACGCAAGAAGCAACAATCGATAAAAGCACAGTGTTAACAGCAACTGCTTCGTTTTCATTTTTAGTGGCTGCACTCCTCTTCGTTTTTAGATTTAATCGTAGAGGACGTTAAAAATACACCATATTCAAATCGTTTAGATAAAGTCACAATATCGTATAAGGCATCAAGAGGTTCACTCTTGATGCTATTTTTTTCATTTGGTTGGAGCGGAGCACAACGAATATGTGCCAGGCACTCACACAATTATTTAGGACCCAAACTAAGTGCCAGGCACTCAAACAATTCTCCGTTTTTAGGTTTGATCGAAGAGGACTATAAAAATAATCTGTATCCAAATCTTTTATATAGGGTGTTTGCTTTTTTACATGCTAAAATAAAGCATTCTTTTTTTCGAGGAGTATCTAAATGATGAATGAACAACAATTTGATAAATTTTTGCACATTAATACGGTCGGGGAACAATATGGATTTCCTAAACTAGCTCATTACCATCGTTACGAGCCAACTCCCTATGCTGGATTGGAACAATTATTTACACAATATGATTTGCCGGAAAATCCAGTATTTATTGATATGGGCTGTGGAAAAGGAAGGGTCCCTATTTATATTCATCATAAATTTCACGCTCCAGCAATTGGAATAGAAATGGACGCAGGCTTTTATGAAGAGGCAGAGCATAATAAGGAGAGCTATTGTCGGAAAAATGGCTCACAATGTGCCATTTCTTTTGTTCATACTATTGCAGAAAACTACAAAATAAAGCCGTGTGATAATGTTTTTTTCTTCTTTAATCCGTTCTCCATTAATATTTTTCGAACTGTCATTCATAATATATGGGAGTCTTTTGAGCAAAATATGCGGGATATTCACATTATTTTATATTACCCACCATATGATTATTTGCAGTTTTTACATCACGGCACACCTTTTGAATTGATACATGAGGTACATCTAGAAAATGAAACAAATATTAATGAACGTCTTTGCGTTTTTGCTTTAAAAAAGGCGTAACTTCCATAGAGGTGGTTGATTTTCCTTTCGTGCCATTCCTGCAGGAGTATCGCGCCTTCCACTCCAATCAACTCGAAAAGCCCATTGGCTATTGTTTATTTTATTCACCTTAATACAAAGCTTACGGTGTGTCCGCGGAAAGCAAAGCCGCAGCGAACATCAACGTTTACAGCAAAAAAGTGTTAGATCGCTTTCAATCTAACACTTTTTTATTATCTTGTGTCCCAGCAGCTTTTTTTATGGCGTTGTACCGTTCCAATGCACGGGCCCTTGCCGTTTTATGGTCAACGATGGGCAGCGGATAGGTGTCACCTAATGTGATACTAGCCTGCTCTAAGATAGCAGCGGGAGCTGTATGTGGGGCGTGTATATATTTTGATGGTAGGTGTGCTAATTCTGGTACCCATTTTTTTATATATGTACCATCTATATCGAACTTCTCACCTTGTAAAGAAGGATTGAAGATACGGAAATAAGGCGCGGAATCGATACCCGTGCCGCTTACCCACTGCCAGCCCATAGCATTATTTGCTGCATTAAAGTCCAGTAGCGTATGCTCAAACCATGAATAGCCTTCCTGCCAGGGCTGTAGTAAATGTTTTACTAGAAATGAGGCAACAACCATTCTTACTCGATTATGCATATAGCCGGTTTCCCAAAGCTCACGCATACCTGCGTCAACTAACGGGTAGCCTGTTTGCCCTTTTTTCCAAGCATCCAGATGAAGAGAATTAGGCTCCCATTCAAAATGCTGAAAATTACTGCGTAAAGAGAGGGAAGAAAATGAAGGATAGGACAACAGCTGATAGATTGAAAACTCTCGCCATATTAGTTGTCTTAAAAAACTTTCGACTTGTTGACCGAACGCAGCGTTATCCTCAACTTCTATTAACTCCTGACAAGTAGTCCACAGAAAACGAATACTAATATTACCCGCTGCAATAAATGGAGACATTTTAGAAATTGTTTCCTTGGTTAGGTAATCTCGCTTGTCCTTGTAGTCAAATAAATTACCCTCTATGAAAAGCTCCCATTGGTCCAATGCGCCATCCATCCCAGGGCGCCAATAATTGTGAAACTTGTTATACCAGTTACCATTCAGTAGCTGCAATTGTTCTAAAGCTAGAGATGATACGTTCATAGGAAAAGCTTGCATGTTAGCAGGACGACCAAGGGGTTTTCGTGCTAGCTCCTGTAAACAACGTTTATAAAATGATGTGAAAATAGCATATGGTTTGTTTTGCTGATTTCGAATCGAAGTCACGTCAAATAACGTATCTCCATAAAACGCTTTTACTTCAATATCATTTGCACGTAATATATGGGCTAAACGTTCATCTTCAGAACGCTCAGTTTGACTAAAACGTTCGTTAAAATAAACAGCATCAGCCTGCGTATCTAATGCCAATTGAAGTACTTGCGAAATGACATCTCCCTTCCGTAAAATAAGCTGCATGTCATAGTTACTAAATATAATTTGGAGATTTTGAAGCGAATAGTACGTCCAATAATTTTGAGCCGAATCTTGCGCTATCAATTGGTCATTTTGAATATAAAGGGGTAAGATGGCACCTGTATTGGCTGCATGCCATAGAGCAGGGTGATCATCTAGACGTAAATCATTGCGGAATAGCACAATTATTTTTTTATTCATATTGAATCATCCTTTTATGGATTTATTAAGATTGAAGCAAGGAGGAGCACATGAAAATACTTATTAATCGTCAAGTAATAATAGCGTCCTTAGTTGCAGGTTGTATATTTGGAGCTTTCTTCAAAGCTGTTGAAAATCTTACAGGCAGCCGTGTATATACATTACTATTAAACGTCGATTATATACCAATTATAAAGAATTTTCGTTTTCCTGAAGTAATTGTATTTGTCTTTCATCTCATTATATCGTGGTTAATAACAGCTGTATTATGCACGATTCGTAATAAGTGTAAGTGGAATAATTCCATGTTAATGAGAAATAGTATCTTTATACAAATTTTTATAGGCTGTATGTTGTTCCCTACAACAATTTTCTCAAAACGGACACCGATTATAACTGATTATTTCGCTTTTAGTTGGTGGCTTATTGGTCATGTTGTGTACGGGGCATTGATAGGTATACTCTTAAAAAGAAAAAATAGCTAAGAATTAAAAAGAAAGCAATTTTCGCAAAATGGGTGTTAGTTTTATAGAGACAAAAAATTTTGCTTAATAGCTTTCTATTAATTTAGTCCTAATTAATAGATAATTCACAAATAACTAATTATACTGAAAAATCACTCTAGACTAAATATAAAGAATGTTTTACAATGTAAAAGGCTTAATTGAATATTATTTTGTTTCAAAAATAGATAGTTATAAATAATTATTTTTGCTATTGAGCATTAGCGAAAGATTGTTTATAATTATCAGAAATATCTAACATTTGAGAATTTTCAGGGGGAATTTAATTATGAGAGAGTACAATAAGCTTAAAAAGTTCGGTTCACTTCTAGTAGCTTCTTCATTACTTGCAGGCGTACTTGCAGGTTGCGGCGCTGGAGACAGTAATACAAGTTCAGGTGGTGGCTCATCATCAGGTGGTAGCTCAAAAGATGGAGATACAATTAAAATCGGTGCAAACTTAGAGCTTTCAGGTAACGTAGCTTCATATGGTTCATCAATTGGCTTAGGTGCAGAATTAGCTGTTAAAGAAATTAATGATGCAGGCGGTATTGATGGCAAGAAGATTGAACTTATTAAAGTAGATAACAAATCAGAAAACTCAGAGGCAACTGCGGCAGCTATTAAACTAGCAACGCAAGATAAAGTAGTAGCGATGCTAGCTCCTGCAACTTCTGGTAATACCGTTGCAACAGTTCAAATCGCAAATGACAACAAAATTCCGATTGTTACTGGTTCGGGTACAGCTCCAAACATTACAGTAAATGATGATGGCAGCGTTAATGAATATGCTTTCCGTACTTGTTTCATTGACCCGTTCCAAGGGATTGTAGCAGCTAACTTTGCTTCAGGTGAAATTGGCGCGAAAAACGTAGCTATTTTTGCAGATAATGCATCTGATTACGCAAAAGGTTTAGCAAAATCATTTAAAGATACAATTACTAAAAGTGGTGGGAAAGTTGTCAAAGAGGAAGCTTATGTTGCGAAAGATACAGACTTCCGTACGCAATTAACAAACATTAAAGCAGCGAATCCAGACTTCATCTTTATCCCTGGATATTATGAAGAAGTTGGTCTAATTGTAAAACAAGCTCGTGAAATGGGTATTACAGTACCACTTATGGGAGCAGACGGTTGGGATTCTCCAACTTTAATTGATCTAGCTGGAGCAGATGCACTGAATAATACGTACATTACAAACCACTACTCTGCAGAAGACCCAGATCAAAAAATTCAGGACTTTGTAAAATCATTTAAAGCAGCGAATGGTGATAAAGCACCGGATGCATTTAACGCACTTGGCTATGATTCAATTTACTACATTGCAGATGCTATCAAACGTGCAGGCTCTACTGACGGCGAAGCAATTAAAAATGCATTAGCTGAAACAAAAGATCTTTCATTAGTAACAGGTACTTTCTCAGTTGACGAAAACCATAACCCAATTAAAACAGCAACGGTTCTTGAATTTAAAGACGGTAAACAAGTGTTCAACTCTAAAGTAAATCCTTAATTTTTTTTAAAAGGCAAGGGGGAGGCGGGCAACCTGCCTTCTCTTTTATTTTTTAACAGACAACTAGACTAATAAAAAAAAGCATAGATTCTAGCATAAGGAATCGGAAATAACTTTTTATGAGGGACACGAGTTTTTCTGCATTCAATTCAACTATGTAGAAATAGGTCCCGTTTTTGCATTCCTCAAAAAAAACAAAGGAGTGAACGCTCATGGAATGGATACAGCAGCTTGTGAATGGTGTTTCACTAGGTAGTATCTACGCGTTAATAGCGTTAGGGTATACGATGGTATACGGTATTATTAAGCTTATTAACTTTGCCCACGGTGATGTTTTCATGATTGGGGCATTTATTGGCTTTTACGCAATTGCTAAATGGGAGCTGGGCTTCTTACCAGCATTATTATTAGCAATGGCAGTTTGTGCAATCTTCGGTGTGTTAATCGAACGAATTGCATATAAGCGATTACGAAATGCAACGCGAATTGCGGCTTTAATTACAGCAATCGGTGTGTCGCTATTAATCGAATATACGACGATTTTCTTCAGAGGAGCTCAGCCAGCAGCATACCCTGAAGTTATTAAAAATAGAACATTCGATGTGTTCGGTGTTCAAATTAGCAGTACGTCTATTTTAATTTTATCTGTCGCTATCGTACTGATGATTCTATTACAATTCATCGTACATAAAACTAAAATTGGGAAGGCGATGCGTGCAGTTTCACATGATGCAGATGCAGCGCGTCTAATGGGCATTAACGTAGATAATACAATTTCAGCAACATTTGCAATAGGTTCTGCTTTAGCCGGTGCTGCGGGTGTTATCTTCGGTGTGTATTATACGAAAATAGACCCGTTAATGGGTGTTATTCCAGGGGTTAAAGCGTTCATCGCAGCGGTTCTTGGTGGTATTGGTATTATTCCAGGTGCAATGGTTGGCGGTATGCTACTAGGTGTCGTGGAATCAATGGTAAGTGCACTTGGATTCTCTTTATGGCGCGATGCAGCGGCATTTGTTATTTTAATTTTAATTTTGATTTTCAGACCATCGGGTATCTTCGGTAAAAACGCCCGCGAGAAAGTGTAGGTGAGCGGTAATGATGAAGAAGTCTAAAATTTTCTGGGGCTACGCCGTATTAGCGCTAGTCATCTATGTAGTTATTCAGGCACTTATTACAACAGAAATAATTGACTTGTATTACAAAAATATGTTAATCACAATGTGTATTAACATCATGCTAGCTGTCAGCTTGCACATCGTTATCGGGGTTACTGGCCAATTCTCTATTGGGCATGCCGGTTTCCTTGCAGTTGGTGCTTATATTTCAGCTATTATTACAACAAAACTAATGCTGCCGTTCCCGTTAGCCATTTTCTTAGGAGCGCTTGCAGCAGCAGTAGCTGGTTTGATCGTAGGTATTCCAACGCTACGTTTAAAAGGGGATTATTTAGCCATTGCAACACTTGGTTTTGCCGAGATTATTCGTATTGTCTTTTTAAATACGGATTATGTTGGTGGGGCAGCAGGGATGCAGGTTAAATATTTATCGAACTGGACATATGCATTCATTGGTGTTGTATTAACTATTTTAGTAATTTCTAACTTTACAAATTCTCGTCATGGACGTGCATGTATTTCCATTCGAGAAGATGAAATTGCTGCGGATGCGATGGGTATTAATACAACTTACTATAAAGTTGTAGCATTCGCGATTGGATCTTTCTTTGCCGGTCTTGCAGGGGCCATTTTTGCACATAACTTCTACATTATTCAGCCAACAACTTTTGGTTTCTTAAAATCATTTGATATTTTAATATACGTCGTTCTTGGTGGCTTAGGTAGTCTGTCAGGTTCTGTTATCGCTGCGATATTTTTAACGTTGATATCAACATACCTAGCGAACTTCCCAGAAACACGAATGATTATTTACAGCTTAGTATTAATCATTGTAATGCTATATCGTCCGACTGGTTTAATGGGTACAAAAGAAATTACACACTTATTTAAGTTTGGTAAAAAAGGAGGTACAAAATAATGACTGGAAACCTTCTTATCAAAGTAGAAAATATGGGCATTCAATTCGGTGGTTTAAAGGCGGTACAGGGCGTTAATATGTACCTAAATCAAGGTGAATTAGTCGGTCTAATCGGACCAAATGGTGCAGGTAAAACAACAAGCTTTAACATGCTAACAGGGGTTTATACACCGACTGAAGGAACAATTACTTTTGACGGTTTAAAGATCAATGGCCTTGCACCATATCAAGTAACGCAAAAAGGTATCAGCCGTACGTTCCAAAATATCCGTCTATTTAAAGAATTATCTGTTTTGGATAATGTAAAAGTAGCGAACCATTCACTAGCTAAGCATTCAATGTGGTCATCTATTTTCCGTTTACCGAGTCACTTTAAAGGTGAAGAAGCAATGGAACAGCAATCAACGGAATTCTTAAAAATATTTGGCTTAGATATTTATAAGAACGAACTTGCAAAAAACTTACCTTACGGGATGCAACGCCGTCTGGAAATAGCGCGTGCATTAGCTGCCAATCCAAAGCTTTTATTACTGGATGAGCCAGCAGCAGGGATGAACCCACAAGAAACACATGACTTAATGGAGTTAATAGCGTTTATTCGTAAAGAGTTTGGTTTAACGATTCTGTTAATTGAGCACGATATGAGCTTAGTAATGGGAATTTGTGAACGTATTTACGTACTGGATCACGGGCAATTAATCGCTGATGGGACACCAGAGGAAATTCGCAACAATCCAAAGGTAATTGAAGCTTACCTTGGTGAGGAGGTTATCAGCTAATGCTAAAAGTACAAAATATTGATGTATTCTATGGAAATATTCAAGCGTTAAAAGGCGTCTCTTTAGAAGTAAACGAGGGAGAAATTGTTACATTAATCGGTGCAAATGGTGCTGGTAAAAGTACATTATTAAAAACCTTATCAGGCTTGCAAAAACCTAAAGGGGGCATTATCGAATATGAAGGCTTCTCGATTGCAGGTAAGGCTGCGCAAACAATCGTAAAATCAGGTATTTCACATGTTCCTGAAGGTCGCCGTGTATTTGCTAATATGTCAGTAGAGGAAAACCTAGAGCTCGGAGCATATCTTCGTAATGATAAGGCGGGTATAAAGAAAGATATGGATCATGTCTTTGAGTTATTCCCTCGTCTACTGGAGCGTCGTAAACAACAGTCTGGAACATTATCTGGTGGTGAGCAACAAATGCTTGCAATGGGTCGTGCATTAATGGCAAAACCAAAGCTATTATTAATGGATGAACCATCAATGGGGCTTGCACCACTTATGGTAAAAAATATCTTCAATATTATTGAAAAGGTCAATAAAGAAGGTACAACCGTATTGCTAGTAGAGCAAAATGCCAATATGGCATTATCGGTAGCTGACCGTGCATATGTACTTGAAACAGGACGTATTGTGTTATCCGGTACTGCAAAAGAACTGCAAGAGAGTGAACAAGTAAAAGCAGCTTATTTAGGCGGCTTATAATAAAAGGGGGTGTCTCGGATTTATTCGGGATACCTCTTTTTATGATGGGATGGTAGATGGAAGTAGCGTTTGACCTTTACTTTTTGGTAAGGTGGAAAAAAGGAGTGAAGTTAGATGCAATATTCTGCACAATATTTTATTGAAAAATTAGCGTTAGATCAACATCCCGAGGGAGGATACTATATTTCTTCGTTTCGATCAACAGAGGAGATAGCTGTAAGAAATGTAACAAGACCAATTTATACAAGCATTTATTTTTTATTACAATCCCAAGATATTTCCCATTTGCACCGTTTAAAATCAGATGAACTTTGGTATTATCACGCTGGCAGCCCATTAACAGTGCATATGATTTACCCTGATGGTACATACGAGGCGAAAAAGTTAGGGTTAAATTTAGAAGCGGGTGAGGTCCCTCAGGTAGCAGTGCCAAAAGGTACGATTTTTGGATCTTCCGTTGATGATGCAAATACATTTAGTTTAGTAGGCTGTATGGTAGCACCAGGTTTTGATTTTGAGGACTTTGAGCTATTTTCACAAGATGAACTTTTAGCTGATTATCCGCAACTTGAAACAGTTATTCGTAAAATGGCATACGAGACGATTGAATAGCAATAGTAGAAGTGGCAGATTGCTTGCAATTAATCTACCACTTTTTTGCTATGCCGTTGTTGTCCACTACGGCGGTTACTTTCCGCGGGCACACCGTAAGCCGAAAACCCTCGCTTGCGCGCGGATTGTTGCGTCTTACGCTGCTTGCGTTCAAGCAGGAGTCACCGCCTCCGCTACCAACAACTCGTATATGTTTTAGTACCTGACACCTACCCTCCGTTAAAATGAAGAAATATTAGCATCTACCATAAAATTTCTTCAGGGTAGTTTGCGTTAATAGGGATTTCGTGTAGTGCTTTTTTTGTCGTACTGGCGACTTCAAGTAGCTTGGATTTTAGAGCGGTGTATTCCTCATCCTCGAGCATTAAGCGAAGTGCAAAGGACGCTAATTGGGCTTTACGTGCTTGCATAGTCAATTGTATGTATTCCAAATTTAGTATATCTACATACTGCGTGGCATAACGGAAAGTCAATGGATTCTTTGTATGAAGCATCCTTAAAAATACTAAGTATTGCTCTTCAGTAAGCTCTTGCTCTAAGCAATCAGCAACTCCTGCTTGGAATTTGCGAATTGTGGCAACATGACCATTCCAAGCAGAAGAATCGATTAGCTCCTGATGTAAGCGAATAAAATCATTTAAAGCAATTGCAGTGAAAACAAGCTCGGGCCATAGAACCTCCGCCCCGTAGTAGACATTTTTATTTGGAAAAATAATTTCATGTCGAGAAAGTATACTTTTGTTAAGCCCATTACTCACAAATTCAAGCTGATGCTCACCCTGCATTGCTTGACGGAGATTATGACAAATACCGAGGATGCGAAGACGTGCACCTTGGTAATCATAATATTTGTTTTCATCTCCAGTTACTTTATAAATGGCATGAATGAGTGCATCTAAATCCCAAAAATCACCGCTTATCCGTACACCTGTAAGTTGTTCAGTACTTTGAATGGAAAGCATCTCTCTATCCCCTCCAATTGCTTTATTTTGCTGTGTAATTAAGTAGTTTAAATAATTCTGTTCGCTCCTTATCAGTTAAATCGCGCCATTGTCCAACTTTTAAATTTCCAAGCTTAATGTTCATAATACGTATGCGTTGTAATCGTTTAACGGAATAGTCTAATGCTGAACACATACGGCGAATTTGTCGATTTAAGCCTTGTTCTAAAATAATTTTAAACACTTTATCTGAGATTTTTTCGACGTGGCAAGGCAATGTCGTAGTATCTAAAATATCAACCCCAGCGCCCATTTTTTTGATGAATTGATCTGTAATAGGCTTATCTACTTGTACAATATATTCTTTTTCATGATGGTTTTCAGCACGTAAAATTTTGTTAACAATATCGCCATCATTTGTTAGTAATAATAATCCCTCTGATTCTTTATCCAGTCGTCCGATATGGAAAATGCGCAAAGGATGATTAATAAAATCCACGACATTTCCTTTGATATGGCGCTCTGTCGTACTTGTAATACCAACGGGTTTGTTTAAGACAATATAAACGAGTTGTTCTTCTTTTTTTACCTCTTTTCCATCCACACAAACAATATCGCCAGTCTCTACTTGGCTGCCGACAGTAGCAGGTATACCATTAATGGTTACTTTACCTTCTTCGACCCATTTATCAGCACCGCGACGAGATACGATGCCTGTTTCACTTAAGTATTTGTTAATTCTCATATTGTTCTCCTATACATTTCATATTAGCTTAAGTATACCCTATCGTTGTAAATACCGTGAATTCTAGAAGCTTTTCTACTTAAAATAAATATTATAAAAATTTATTTTAAAAAGTTGAAATAAACATTAATTTCTGACAATATAGTGGGTAAGAGAGTCTCTATGAAAATATCGTTATTTCGATATAAAAATACGATATTTCTAGATATTTTCTCATTATTTTGTGTAAAGGGGAGAAGTAAAATGGTTTATGCATTTCCAAACACTGAAGGATCGGTAGTTCAATTCAAAGAGAGATATAATAATTACATTGGTGGAGAATGGACACCCCCAGTGAAAGGTCAATACTTCGATAATGTTACTCCTGTTACTGGACAAGTTTTTACACAAGCAGCACGTTCCTCTGCTGAGGATATTGAACTTGCACTTGATGCAGCACATGCAGCAAAAGATGCATGGGGACAAACATCCGCTACAGAGCGTGCTAACATTTTACTTAAAATTGCGGACCGTATTGAACAGAACTTAGAAAAGTTAGCCGTTGCCGAAACATGGGATAATGGTAAGGCGGTTCGTGAAACATTAAATGCAGATATCCCTCTTGCAATTGATCATTTCCGTTATTTTGCAGGTGCTTTACGTGCACAAGAAGGCGCGCTAAGTCAAATTGATAATGATACAGTTGCTTATCATTTCCATGAGCCAATTGGGGTAGTCGGTCAAATTATTCCTTGGAACTTCCCGTTATTAATGGCTGTTTGGAAACTAGCTCCTGCTCTTGCTGCCGGCAACTGTGTTGTATTAAAACCCGCTGAGCAAACACCAGTATCTATTATGGTGCTAGTGGAGTTAATTGGTGATTTATTGCCACCAGGCGTACTAAATGTCGTGAACGGTTTCGGCTTAGAAGCAGGAAAACCGCTTGCATCTAACCCGCGTATCGGCAAAATTGCCTTTACTGGTGAAACTACAACAGGCCGTTTAATTATGCAATATGCGTCACAAAACCTTATTCCAGTTACGTTAGAATTGGGCGGAAAGTCTCCGAATATTTTCTTCGAAGATATTATGGATGAAGATGATGCCTTTTTAGATAAAGCAGTAGAAGGCTTTGTATTATTCGCTCTTAACCAAGGTGAAGTATGTACATGCCCTTCACGAGCGTTAATTCAAGAATCCATTTATGATAAATTCATGGAGCGTGTCCTACAACGTGTCGAAGCTATTCAAGTTGGAAATCCGCTTGATCCAAACACGATGATGGGTGCACAAGCTTCAAGTGAGCAGATGGAAAAAATTCTGTCCTATTTAGATATTGGTAAGCAAGAAGGTGCAGAATGTCTAATTGGTGGCGAGAAAAATAATGTAGGTGAAGGCTTTGAAAATGGCTACTACATTAAACCAACTGTCTTTAAAGGACATAATAAAATGCGTATATTCCAAGAAGAAATTTTTGGGCCAGTTGTTGCAGTAACAACATTTAAAACAAAAGAAGAGGCATTAGAAATTGCCAACGATACATTATATGGACTTGGCTCTGGTATTTGGACACGTGATATGAATACAGCATATCGCTTCGGTCGTGGTATTCAGGCGGGGCGTGTTTGGACAAACTGCTACCATGCATATCCAGCACATGCAGCGTTCGGTGGCTATAAAATGTCAGGTATTGGCCGTGAGACGCACAAAATGATGTTATCGCATTACCAACAAACGAAAAACTTATTGGTTAGCTATAACGAAAATAAACTTGGTTTCTTCTAATCGGTGAGGAGGTGCTAAAGCGTGGTTGAACGTGTTTTAGCAACGGAAGAAGCGCTGGCACTAATTGAATTGTTGAAGGAAAAGCATGGACCGGTAATGTTTCATCAATCAGGTGGATGCTGCGATGGCTCGTCTCCGATGTGTTATCCTGACGGGGACTTAATATTAGGTGATCAGGATGTATGCTTGGGTAAGATTGGGGACACACCATTTTATATGCACAAAAACCAGTATGATTATTGGAAACATACGCAAATTATTTTAGACGTAGTTAATGGGAGAGGCGGTATGTTCTCTCTTGAAGGCGTAGAAGGTAAACGATTTTTAACAAGGTCTAGAGCATTTTCTACAGAGGAACTAAAAGAGTTAGGTTTAATTAAATAGTTTAATGACAGCGGCAAAAGCTTTTTTGTCGCTGTTTTTTATGCTAATTTTTCTGAAAAAGAAGTTGTAGGTTTACGTTATTAGGGGAATTTCGCAATAATAAATAACGCTGTAATCGTTCTTGTAGGGTCTGGGTTAATAGTAATTTTCTGATTGTCCGTTCAATCATAATATAGCCCCCGTTCATCTTTGTTTATATTAATTAAACCATATAATACCTATTTACAAACATTAAATTATGTTTACTTTTTATGTTAATTGTTACAAAACGATTGAATCTTTTCGACAGAATGTTACGTAAATAGTGAAAAGGAATGTGTTGAAGATGGATATTGTTATAATTGAAAACCAATTTACACAAACTGTGGAGGCGATTTCTAAAGTTGTAGGCTGGACAGTGGATCGGAAAATTATATTAGCTATTGCCAGCACATATGTTGCCTCGGGTAAAGTGTTTGATTCGGAAAAAAAAGATTTATTAACAATCGAAGAAACTGAAAAAGTTTTATTTAACCCTTATACTATGGATTTATTACAGTCTAAAGGAATTTCAAAAGAAATATTAGAAATTATTCATTTAGGCACTGAATTAGAAGATATAGTGAGTCTAATGTCTGAAAAATTATTTGAAAGTTTAAGCGAAATTGAATATGAAAGTATTGCTCAATTAGAACAAAGAAAAGCATATAAATTTCGAAATAAAGTTATTGAATCAATAAATTGATTCATTTGATTTTAAGTAGTAGTAGAAAGAGGACAATTGGTACTTCTCTAGAGCAGCTCGTTTTAACATGCTAAACGAGCTGCCTTTTCTATACTGTGTTATACAAAGATTAATTTTCAAATGAATAAAGGTCAGTTTCAGCAAATTGTTGATTTATATCATGAATTAAAGGGAATGAAATTATTGAAGTGGCATCGTGAATTTGTATTGTTTATGGCCGTACAAATCGCTATTCATGATATAGCAAAAATACAACAATCACTGTCAATGGCCATTATGTCTTCTATTGAATTACTAATCCAAGCACAGCAGGCAGTGATGATATCCGCTGTTACAGCAGCCGCAATAGCGTCAAATTCGAGCACTTCATGATAAACTAAAAAGGAACAGATTATTTGGAGGTGTATTTGAAGATGAACGAAACAAAGCTTTGGATAAATGGACAGTGGCAAGATGCTAAGGAAACGTATGAATTAACGTCACCTTATAACGGTGAGGTAATTGCAAAGGTTGCAAAGGCATCTGTTTCTGATGTTGAACAAGCCATAGAAGGTGCCCAAGATGCATTTCTTTCATTTAAAAAAACAACCGCCTACGAACGTGCCGAAATATTATATAAAGTAGTCGACATTATGCGACGTCGAAAAGACGAATTGGCGGAAATTTTAGCGCAAGAAGCGGGCAAACCAATATCAGCAGGTTTACTTGAAATTGAACGTACAATAGCGACGTATCAGTTTGCAGCCGAAGGAGCTAAGCAGGTGAAAGGTGAAACGGTACCGATGGATGCCGCACCAGGAGCTGGTGATCGAATTGGCTGGACAAAGCGTGAGCCATTAGGCGTTATTTCTGCAATTACTCCGTTTAATTTTCCTTTTAATTTAGTCGCACATAAATTGGGACCTGCCTTTGCGGTAGGCAATACAGTCGTGTTAAAGCCGGCAACACAAACACCACTTAGTGCAATTGTGATGGCGGAAATATTTAAGGAAGCTGGACTACCAGATGGTGCATTACAAATCGTTACAGGTAGTGGTGGTGAACTAAGTGATACACTCGTAACGCACCCATTCGTGAAAAAGGTGACCTTTACCGGAAGTGGTAAGGTTGGTTTAGGTATTAAGGAAAAAGTAGGTTTGCGGAAAGTAACATTAGAGCTAGGCTCAAATGCAGCAGTTATTGTTGAGCCATCGACACCTATAGATAAAATTATTGCGCGCTGTGTTAGCGGAGCTTTTAGCTTTGCTGGACAAGTATGTATTTCTTTACAACGTATTTATGTACATTCCTCGATCATCGATGCCTTTACAAAGGAATTTGTAGCGCAAACAGAAAAACTTGTTGTTGGTGATCCGCTTGACAAAAATACAGATGTCAGTGCAATGATCAACCCAAATGAGGTAAGCCGAATTCGTGAATGGATTGAAGAGGCGAAAACGCAAGGTGCTGTAGTTGCTACGGGTGGAACGTTTACAGAACGTACATTAACGCCAACAGTTATGACAAATGTAACTGCTGATATGAAAGTTGTTTGTCAGGAAACATTCGCACCAATCGTCTCAATTGTTTCATATGAAACATTAGACGACGCAATTCGACTAGTGAATGAGTCGGAACTTGGCTTAAATGCAGGAATTTTTACGAATGTACTACCGGATGCCCTGTATGCTGCTGATGAATTGCAAGCAGGTGCTGTTATTATTAATGATATTCCAACATTCCGAGTTGATAACATGCCTTATGGTGGCATAAAAATGAGTGGCTATGGACGAGAAGGTATTAAATGGGCGATTGAAGAAATGACCGATATGAAGTTTATTACGATGAAAAAATCCTTCTAAATTTGCATCAATTCTTTTTCTACGATACGATGACGAAAGAATAATACATGAAGGGAAGTTACAAGAACTATGACAACCAATGCTGTACCAATGAGCCAATCGCGTACGCTTCAGACGCGTCTTGTGTTACCACCGGATACTAATAACCATAATTCCATTTTTGGTGGAAGAGTGTTAGCTTATATTGATGAAATTGCTGCAATTACAGCGATGAAGCATGCAAAAGGGCATGTTGTAACAGCCTCCATTGATTCTGTTGATTTTTTATCAGCAGCGCATGTAGGTGATATTCTTGAAATTGAAAGTATTGTTTCATCCACAGGGCATTCATCTATGGAAGTCTATGTCCGCGTTATTTCTCGTAATATTGAAACAGGCGAAGAAAAGTTAACAACCGAATCATTTGTAACGATGGTTGCAGTAGATGATAGTGGAAAACCAAAGGCCATTCCTGCAATTTTCCCCGAAACGGATGCGGAGAAACGACTGTTTGAAACAGGTCCTGCTCGACGAGAGCATCGCAAGCAAAAACGTGCGTTGGCACATTAAATAACAAAAAGGAAATTGACACGATGCAGTCAATTTCCTTTTTTATGTGTGTTAAATATTTAATTCATTTACAACATTAATTAATGAGTCTGACGAAGAGGAAACGAGTGTCGCTCCCTGAGATAGCTCTGTAATTAAAGTAGAAATTGCTGAAATATCCCTTGCTGTGTTTACATATTGCTGTTGAATGCCTGATACAGCATCTGCTATATCATTGAATGATTCAGATAAACTTGTTTGTGTATCAACGCTATGTTGGATTTTCTGGTCCACATTGACGACAGAACTTGCCATTGTTGAAATATTACTTTCTGTTTCTTTAATAAGGTGTGATACATTTTGTACAGCATTTTTTGTTTCTTCTGCAAGCTTGCGGACTTCCTCTGCTACGACAGCAAAGCCTTTACCATGTTCCCCAGCACGAGCAGCTTCAATTGAAGCGTTGAGTGCTAATAAATTGGTTTGGTCAGCGATGCCTGTGACAAGCCCGACAATTTCAGAAATTTTTTGTGAAGATGTACGCAACTGGTTCATCGTCACTTCAAGGCCATTAACACTTTGCAAAATAACGTGTATTAATTCATTTTGCTCTTGTAATTGCTGCTGACCCCGTTTAGATTTGTCCTGTGTATCTGCAACGAAGTTTAAACCTTGTTTAGTTGCTACTGCGATATCATCCGTTTGCGAAGATATGACTAAAAGAGAAGCGGCTGTTTCCTCACTTATCGCATTTAACTCCTCAGCAGTACTTTGAATCGTAGTTACAAGTGCATGCTTTGTTTGATCTGCCACACTACGAATACGTTCTTCTTCTTTTTCGTATGCTTCGATAACGAGCTGCTGTTCAAAGTTAATGATTTTGCAGAATGCATTGATGGCACGTATAGCATCATGCTTTGAAATATCTAAATCATTCGCAAAGCTTGTAAAAGTGGAAGTTAGTGATTGGAATGAAGCAATATACCATTTTGATTGGAGTCCAATTCGAACATGTGTCTCAGCGATCGCTTTTCTTTCTTTAATGTACTCGTCATTAATGTGACTCTCGAAAATATCGCTTAAATGCTTATGTAAAGTCACCTTTAAACGTTCAATTTGTGATGTTCTGTTAATAATATCTAATAAGTTTTGGCTTAAGCTAATCGCTGCATAAAATTGATCTACCATTTCAGGAATGACGTTTTTAACTAAAGGTTGTAATTGTTTAATGATTGCTAAATCTTCAGTTGTTAAGTCTAATAACTGTAATTGTTTTTGTAGTTTAGGATAGTTTGAAACATCTAATTGTACGTGTTGCTTAAACTCCTCAGGTGTTAATGTAATTGAATAACCATAATTGTTCTTCTTTGTAAACCAACTCATTGTGTCTGCTCCATTCTTTATAAATCCATATTAATGATAATAATTGAAGACTCTTTGTATATATATTGTTAGGTTTGTAAATTTGGTGAATATATGGTATTAAATCTATTCTACTATTTTTTGTAGTATATTTGGTTAAAAATTTCCGATATTTCTATATTTTTTTATTATTTTTTTATTTGTAAGGCTGACGTTTGTCGGAGTAACTGTTACATACTAATTTTTTGTAGTAAGAGCGCAATTTGAATTTCATTGAGGAAACCTGTAAAATACGAACTGTTTGGATTTACAAAAAAATGCATGTGAGAGAAAAATAGTATTGAGGAGGTATTACATGGAGAAGAAGCGTTTTAAGTTTGTAATTCCTGTGATGGTAATCGTAGCAATTGGATCTGTTTATATGTTAACCAAATATTATGCAGATGTACCCGACCTAAACCAACTATTAATAACAATTTGTGCAACACTAGTATCGGGCGTGCTAGCATACTTTTTATTCCCGCAACAAGGTGAAAATAAAGTGGATGATCGAGGTCCATATTAAATAATTTTGGAGACATCTATGTCCCTAATTTTTTATAAATTAAAAATCCGCGATTGCCTTCTGTGGGCAAAGCACGAGTAGGGCTACTTGCCAATGCATCTAGCTAATACTCGTGCCCTATTTCTCCTCAGAAGACTACGCGGATTTTTTTGTAAGTTAGTTTAGGGTATCTTATGGTTTAAATAGTTTGAACCAGCCTTTAGATTTAAATAATGCTAGCATAGATAGTGCAAGCAAGAGCATAATGCCAAGCACGATAAAGTAGCTGTAGCGTCCGTGGAGTTCGGGCATATTATCGAAATTCATGCCGTAAACACCAGCAATAAACGTTAATGGTATAAAAATGGTGGAGACAATCGTCAACATCATCATAATACCATTCATACGGCTAGAACTCATGGCCATGTAACTATCGCGCATATCTGCTGTAAGCTCACGATTAGATTCGACCATTTCTGTAAGCTTTGCTAAATGATCGTGAATATCACCGAAGTAGGCTCTTTCCGATTTTTTAAGCGCAAAGCGATAGGAGCTAAGTATTCGATACAATAGGTCACGCATTGGTAAAATAGTGCGCCGTAAATGAAGTAAATCACTACGGAATTCAAAAACAATTTGCATTGCATTCACATTACTTTGATATGTCAGCTCATCTTCAAGTGCATTTAAATGATCCTCAATTTTATAAACAAGTGGGAAATAACTATCGACTATTTTATCGATTGTTTGATAGGTCAGAAAAATAGTGCCTCGTTCCCAATATTTCGGTTGCTCTTCTAAAAGCTTCTGTACCTTTTCAATTTCGGCCGCTTCATTTTTGTGGAATGTAACAATAAAATGGTCGGAAACAAAAATATTTAATTCCTCAGCAATTAATGTTTCTTCATTCAATTTATGAATAACGAAGAAATGAAAATCATCATAAAAATCGAGTTTTGGTCGCTGTAAACGCATTAAGCAGTCTTCGATTGCAAGTGGATGGAAATGAAAAAATGTATCGAGCAAAAGCTCCTCTTCTGCAGTTGGGCAATCAAAATCTACCCAATACCACTCATAATCGTTTTGCTTTATGTCTTCAAGTGGGAACTCTTTTATTAATTGTTGATCTTTCGTCATAGCCATCGTGCGAATCATGGCATTCACCTCAAATCTGTTTATCTCGTATTAAGTAAGCACGAAGTCTCGCTCCTAAAGCAGAGAAGGAAGAGGAGACATTTCAACGGAAGATCATTACCTTATGTCCTTATAGTACACTACTATGTTGTAGAGATTAAAGTTACTCTTTATAGCATATCCAACCGCCGAATAGTGTCGTTGCAAAAAACCTTGAAGGCTGTGAAAAACCTGCCTGTTGTAAGAGTGTAACTATCGCCTCCTCACGCATAAATGAAAGCGAGCGGATCGATTGCTCCATACTAGCTAATTCTGAGGCTGAAAGTTTTGTGTGCTGTTGCCAATACGCGCGCCATAACTCAAATTGAAGCTCTGTTTCAGCGGAGTTAAGTTGACCGTATTTAGAAACAAGGACAAATGGTGCACCGGATTTTAAACGGTGTGCAATTCCTTTTAATGTAGCAAGTTTCTCCTCATAGGATTCAATAAAATGGAGAACTAATATACAACTGGCCGCATCAAACTTCGTAGCAGGTACCGATGCAGTTAGTATTGTGCCTTGTAATAAAGAAATATCATTAGGTAATGATTGAAGACGATTTTCTGCAATTTCCAACATCGCTTCAGATGGATCTATACCGATAAATGACCAATCGGGTCTTTGCTCGGCTAACTGTATAATTTCATTACCACTACCTGAGCCAACTATTAAAAAACTAGCTTTCTCTTGTAGTGCGGATTGATAAAAAGCTTTCGTTAAACGAAGCATGGCATCGTAACTTGGTAAAGTACGTCGAATGCCTTTTTCATATTCGTTAGCAAGCGTATTATTAAATTCCATCTAGTATCACATACCTTTCAAAAAAAGTTTAAAAAATTTAAGAAGCATTTGAAACTATTTAGCGTATAGTTCCGTAAATAGGAGTATTAATAATAATGACACACCATAAAGGAAGGTTGATATATATGGAAACAAAGTGGTCTAAGGTAATCATACATGCCAGCGCATTTTTTGCGCCATTTTTAGTGCCGATTTTATTTTTCCTAATTAGTTCAGATGAAGAAGTGAAAAGTTTTTCGGTGCAAGCTTTATTGTTCCAAATTGTGATGGGCGTATTGATTATCATTGCGGGTATCCTATCTTTTGTATTAATCGGTTTACCGTTCTTATTAATATTCATCGCTATGGTATACATCGTACCTATTATCGGAATCGTGAAGGCATTTTCAGATGAACCTTGGCGTTACCCGATAGTTGGACGCTGGGTATAATTTTTAATGACGCAAGTATATGCTATGAGCATATGCTTGCGTTTTTTCTATAAGCAAAAAGGGTACATTATAGGCAAAACCAACTTTAATTATTAGGGACAAGCCTTTTTTAATCGCCAGCTCCCTTTTTTTACACAGAAATAATAGTACATCATGATTAAGTTAACAGGTCCCTGCCGTGTGTTTTTTGTAGACAATCTGTTAAACAATGCGCTTTACACAAATCTTTGTGCGAAATAATTGCAATTATTTTCAAGCGTTTTGTATAATATACTCAAAGATAGTCAAAGATAGTCAAAGTCAGTGAGGTTAGCGAGGTGTATTCCTAAAGTGCGTAATATTTCAGACATCATAGAAGGCTACTTAAAGCAAGTACTTGAATTAGGTGGAGAAGGGCATATTGAAATTAAACGTAGTGAAATTGCTGATAAATTTCAATGTGTGCCCTCACAAATAAATTATGTGATTAATACAAGATTTACAGCTGAGCGGGGTTACCTGGTGGAAAGTAAACGGGGTGGCGGTGGATACATCCGTATTTTACGTGTCCGTGCAAACTCACAAATTGATTTGATAGATGATGTGCTCTTGCAAATTGAAGGAGGAGCCTCACAAACGGTTGCGGAAGGTGTAGTATATCGTTTGATTGATGAGCAGGTAATTTCGAAGCGAGAAGCGAAATTAATGTTAGCAGCGGTTGATCGTTCGACTTTAGATTTACAACTCCCTTTAAGGGATAGTATTCGTGCAAAAATTTTGCGAGCGATGTTAACAACCATTAAATATGAAAAGCAAAAATAAAAGAGGTGATGGAAATGATTTGCGAACATTGCAAGCAGCGCAATGCGACAGTAACTGTGACTCAAGTACAAAATGGGCAGAAGGTGGAACACCATTATTGCGATGTCTGTGCCTCACAGTTCCATCCGTTCCATGCAGAGTTTAAACAAGAGCCTGTATCGATTCAACAATTATTATCCAACTGGTTTGGCTCACCTACATGGCAAAAAGTCGGTGAAAAACAGCAAGCGCCACCTCAGCAACAAACATGTCCACAATGTGGATTTACGTATAAGCGATTTTTGAAAGAGGGTAAATTTGGTTGCCCTAGTTGTTATGACACGTTTAGCGAGCATTTGCCAAAGCTGTTTAATCGTATTCAAGCAGGACCACAGCATATAGGTAAAATGCCTGGTGCTCAAAACAATGTTTTTGTCATTAAAAAACAAATTGAAGATATTCGGAAACGCATGAAGGCTGCAGTGGACGAGGAGCAATTTGAGGAAGCGGCGAAGCTTCGTGACGAGGCAAAGGATCTTGAACAACAGCTACAATTCGAAGGTGGTGATGTGTCATGATGATTGAGTCGTTTTTAGAGCGTGCTACACCTGCATGGATGGATATGGAGGATGATTATTCAGATATCGTCATTAGTACACGCATCCGCCTTGCGAGGAACTTAGATGGTTTTCGTTTCCCTTTAGTTTTCTCGGAAAACGAGGCATTACAGGTAGAGCAGGCTGTGACCCACGCAATACAGGACAGTTCCAAGCTTCAAGAAAGATATTCTTATTTTTCAATAAAAGATTTAACACCGTTACAACGACAAATTTTAGTTGAAAAGCATTTAATTAGTCCACAGCTTGCAAAAAAAGAGCAAGTCGGCGCTATGTTGTTGTCTGAGGATGAATCTATTTGCATTATGGTGAACGAAGAAGACCATTTACGCATTCAATGTATGACGGCGAGTTTTCAACTTCTGAAGGCATACGAGCAAGCAAATAAGATTGATCGAGCCTTAGAAGGAGCCTTGCCATATGCGTTTCGTGATACTTTTGGTTATTTAACAAGTTGCCCAACTAATATTGGTACTGGATTACGTGCTTCTGTTATGATGCACCTTCCCGCGCTTACTCTGACAGGTCAGATGAATCAAATCATCAATGCAATGACTCGTTTAGGGATGACCGTTAGGGGTATATACGGTGAAGGTAGTGAAAATTTAGGAAATATTTATCAAGTATCAAACCAAATTACTCTAGGAAAAACAGAAGAAGATATTTTAGCAGATATCCAAAGTGTTGCAGAAAAAATTATTCAAAAAGAACGGCAAGCAAGAAGTAAGCTAATGGAAAAAGCGGAACTTGCTTTAGAAGATCGTGTATACAGAGCTCTAGGGACATTAACACATGCTCGAATTTTAACAAGTGAAGAAGCTGCTACTTGCATATCAAATGTACGTTTAGGAGTGGATTTGCAGTTGATTGATAATATTAAAGCAACATCTTTAAACGAGTGCGTTGTCAGCATGCAGCCAGGATTTTTACAGCACTATGCAGGAGAGGTTTTACCGCCTGCTGAGCGAGACAGAGCACGAGCAAAAATGTTGCGAGAGGCATTATTTCTAGAAACTAAGAGTAAGCCTATTATAGGGGGAAAAGGAGAGGATTCATATGATGTTTAATCGTTTTACACAACGCGCACAAAAAGTATTACAGCTTGCACAGGAAGAGGCAATTCGTTGGAAGCACGAATCAATAGGAACAGAGCATATTCTTTTAGGGCTTATTCGTGAAGGCGGTGGTATAGCTGCGAAAGCATTAGAAGCCATCGATATTAGCCCTCAAATGATTGAAGCAGGTATTGAAGAGCTAGTAGGTAAAGGAACAGAGGATGTTGGACCAATTGTGCACTACACGCCTCGTGCGAAAAAGGTAATTGAATTATCGGTCGATGAGTCGCGTAAATTAGGCCATTCCTATATTGGCACAGAACATTTATTATTAGCGCTTATTCGTGAAGGCGAAGGGGTAGCTGCTCGTGTATTAAACAATGCTGGTGTGGGCCTAAATAAAGCTCGTCAGCAAGTATTATTGTTGTTAGGTAATAACGACAATGCACAATCTGGACAACAAGCGACACAGGCTGCAAATACGCCTACATTAGATAGCTTAGCGCGCGATTTAACACAAATTGCTCGTGAAGGTTCGTTAGACCCTGTTATTGGACGTAGCAAAGAAATTACACGTGTTATTGAAGTGCTATCACGTCGTACGAAAAATAACCCTGTGCTCATTGGTGAACCAGGGGTAGGTAAAACAGCAATTGCAGAAGGCTTAGCGCAACAAATTATTAACAATGAAGTGCCAGAAATTTTGCGCGATAAACGTGTAATGACGCTTGATATGGGGACAGTTGTTGCAGGTACTAAATACCGTGGTGAATTTGAGGACCGTTTGAAAAAGGTAATGGATGAAATTCGTCAAGCGGGCAATGTCATCTTATTCATTGATGAATTGCACACGCTAATCGGTGCAGGTGGGGCAGAAGGTGCAATTGATGCTTCAAACATTTTAAAACCTTCATTGGCACGTGGTGAATTGCAATGTATTGGTGCTACAACATTAGATGAGTACCGCAAATACATCGAAAAAGACGCAGCTTTAGAGCGTCGTTTCCAACCGATTCAAGTCGATGAGCCAACTGTTGAAGAAGCTATTCAAATTATTCACGGCTTACGTGATCGCTATGAGGCGCATCACCGTGTGAAAATTACAGATGAAGCGATTGAGGCAGCGGCAAAAATGGGTGATCGTTATATTTCAGACCGCTTCTTACCTGATAAAGCAATCGACTTAATCGATGAAGCTGGTTCAAAAGTACGCTTACGTTCATTCGCGGTGCCACCAAATTTAAAGGCACTTGAAGATAAACTTGAAAATGTTCGCTCTGAGAAAAATGCGGCTGTATCTGGTCAAGAATTTGAAAAGGCAGCGTCTTTAAGAGATACAGAGCAAAAGCTAAAAGACGAAATTGAAACAACTCGTAAAACATGGAAAGAAGAACAAGGTAAAGCCGAATCGAAAGTAACGGTAGACGATGTGGCAGCCGTTGTTTCTATGTGGACGGGAATCCCTGTAGCAAAAATTGCACATGAAGAATCATCTAAACTATTACAACTTGAGGAAGAATTACACAAACGAGTTGTTGGGCAAGGTGAGGCTGTTGAGGCAATTTCTCGTGCGATTCGACGCGCAAGAGCAGGTTTAAAAGATCCGAAGCGTCCAATTGGTTCATTTATTTTCCTTGGTCCTACAGGGGTCGGAAAAACAGAACTAGCAAGAGCACTTGCAGAAGTAATGTTCGGTGATGAAGATGCGATGATTCGCGTTGACATGTCAGAATATATGGAGAAACATTCGACTTCACGTTTAGTGGGCTCACCTCCGGGATATGTAGGTTTTGATGATGGTGGTCAGCTTACAGAAAAAGTGCGACGCAAACCGTATTCCGTTGTGCTACTTGATGAAATTGAAAAAGCTCACCCAGATGTTTTCAATATTTTACTTCAAGTGCTTGAAGATGGTCGTTTAACTGATTCTAAAGGACGTGTCGTTGATTTCCGCAATACGGTTGTCATTATGACTTCTAACGTAGGCGCGGACGCGTTAAAGTATCAAAAAAATCTTGGCTTCAGCTTAGGAAGCTCAGAATCGAAGCATAAGGATATGAAGGGTACAATGCTAGAGGAATTGAAAAAAGCATTCCGCCCAGAATTTTTAAACCGTATCGATGAAATGATTGTGTTCCACTCACTAGAAAAAGAACACTTAAAAGAAATCGTTTCAATGATGGCTAATTCCTTAACAAAACGTCTACAGGAGCAGGATATTACGTTAGAGTTAACCGATGCTGCACTAAATAAAATTGCAGAGGAAGGCTATGATCCTCAATATGGTGCTCGTCCACTCCGTCGTGCATTGCAAAAACAAGTGGAAGACCGTCTATCGGAAGAACTGCTTAAAGGCAATGTAGAAAAAGGAAACCAAGTTGTAATCGATTATGTAAATGAAGAATTCGTCGTTAAGAAAAAAGAGGGCGTTTCAATTTCTAAATAAGCAGGTCGCTTATTGATAACATGTTGATTTAAGAAGACAGCGAGGCCTTTAGTGCCAAGCTGTCTTTTTTTATGTAAAATGAATATAAGAACAAATATTCGAGGTGGTACTATGGCGAAGAAAAAAACTAAATTTGTCTGTACAGGTTGTGGCTATGAATCTGCAAAGTGGATGGGCCGTTGTCCAGGATGTGGCGAATGGAATAAAATGGTTGAAGAAGTAGAGGTCGTTGCGAAAGGTCCTCGTGGAGCATTCCAACATTCGGCTACAGTAACACAAAAGGCTATACCTATTATACAAGTGGAAGCAGCTGAAGAATCTCGGGTAGCTACCGAAATGGGAGAGCTCAATCGGGTTTTAGGCGGTGGTATCGTGCCAGGATCCCTTGTATTAATTGGTGGTGACCCTGGGATTGGGAAATCAACGCTTTTATTACAGGTATCTGCGTTGCTATCAAATAAAGGGCACCGTGTGCTGTATATTTCTGGGGAGGAATCTATTCGACAAACGAAATTGCGTGCAGAGCGTTTAGGAGTGATTTCTCAAGAGCTTTATATTTATTCGGAGACGAATTTAGAGTTGTTAAACCAAACGATTGACGATGTACAGCCGAAGTTTGTTATCGTGGATTCCATACAAACAGTTTTCCATCCAGAGGTGACAAGTGCACCTGGTAGCGTATCGCAAGTACGTGAATGTACAGCAGAGCTAATGCGAATTGCAAAAACGAAAGGCATTGCCATTTTCTTAGTAGGGCATGTAACGAAAGAAGGGCAAATTGCGGGACCACGTATTTTAGAACATATGGTGGACACAGTGTTGTATTTCGAAGGAGAGCGCCATCACAACCACCGTATTTTACGGAGTCAGAAAAACCGCTTTGGCTCTACAAATGAAATTGCTATATTCGAAATGCTTCAAGGGGGCTTAAAAGAAGTGTTGAATCCGTCTGAGTTGTTTTTACAGGAACGCTCACAAGGTGCGGCAGGTTCAACCATTGTGGCATCAATGGAGGGTACAAGACCAATTTTAGTAGAAATTCAATCGCTTGTGACTCCGACGAGCTTCAATTATCCAAAACGTATGGCAACAGGGGTAGACCAAAACCGCGTGCAATTGCTTATGGCGGTGCTTGAAAAGCGGATGGGTCTCATGCTACAAGCGCAGGATGCATATATTAAAGTTGCTGGCGGTGTGAAGCTAGATGAACCTGCAATTGACCTAGCGGTGTTGACGAGTATTGTTTCAAGTTTTAAAGATCAGGCTGTGCGTGCTACAGATTGCTTTATTGGTGAAGTGGGCTTAACAGGAGAGGTTCGTCGTGTAACACGTATTGAACAACGCGTGATTGAGGCGGCAAAACTAGGCTTTAAGCGAGCGTTTATCCCTGCCTCTAATATTGGCGGTTGGGATTTCCCACAAGGTATCGAAATTGTTGGTGTAGAGACAATTAAGGATGCATTGAATGCTTGCTTTAGAGAGCTATAAATAATTTAATGGGTCCATTTTATAACTAGTTTCTAAAAGAATACCAATATTTAAGTGGAGCGAAAGCTGTAGCGTAATGTTGAAGTTTATTTTGATACAAATGTGAATTATGAAATTGATTGAATAAATTAGTGCATGCTGAGGGATATCCTAGCATGCACTTTTCCTCCATTATAGCGGTCATAAAATTTCCTTGAAATTGGATAACATTTATTGCGGAAATAATGCATCTCTCACGGCTTTAATAACGTCCAATAAACAGCAGTAAAAATAATAATGTTTTGATGGGCTCAAAAAAGATTTTCTACAGAAAAATATGTATAATCGATTATAAGAATTGGAGGTGACAGTATGAAAAAATTTATTCAAATTGCTTTTTTACTGATTGGGGGAGCTTTAGGCCTTGTTTTCTTACCGCCATTATACGAATTGCTTCATTTATCATCTAATCCTTGGCTTGATAATCCTTATGTATCAGTTGCTTTAGGGGCGCTTTTACTATTTACATTATCGTTTGCATTTTCCGACTATTTCGTTCGGCTTATTAGCTGGATGGAAGAGGTGCTATTTAAAGTACCAGTTGGGGATTTATTATTTGGTACGCTGGGGCTAATTGTAGGACTTATCGTAGCGTATTTCCTAGGCTTTGCGATTGATAGCGTTCAGATACGCGGTATTACAGAAGTAATTCCAATCATCCTGTCATTTGTGCTTGGCTATTTGGGATTCCGTGTCGGCTTTAAAAAGCGAGATGAGCTACTACAGTTATTTACATTACGTGGGCATAATGCGAAGAAAAAAGCCGCTGAAGGTATTGATGTTCCAGAAATTCGTGGTAGCTATAAATTGCTAGATACGAGCGTTATTATAGATGGCCGTATTGCGGATATTTCTGAAACGGGCTTTATAGAGGGTGTCTTAGTGGTGCCGCAGTTTGTACTAACGGAGCTTCAGCATATTGCAGATTCCTCAGATACATTAAAACGTACACGAGGTCGCCGTGGTTTGGATATATTAAAAAAACTGCAAGATGAACGTATGACAAAGGTAGAGATTACCGAAGAAGATTTTGAAGATGTGCAGGAAGTCGATTTAAAACTTGTACGTCTTGCAAAGAAAATGGGTAATGACACTCAAATTGTTACGAATGATTTCAACTTGAACAAAGTATGTGAGCTACACCAAGTGCAAGTGCTGAACATCAATGATTTGGCAAATGCAGTGAAGCCAGTAGTTATTCCTGGCGAGGATATGCAAGTTGTCGTTATTAAAGATGGGAAAGAGCATAACCAAGGTGTTGCTTATTTGGATGATGGCACGATGATAGTTGTAGAAGGTGGTCGAAGTTATATAGGACAGGCAATTACAGTAACTGTAACGAGCGTTTTACAAACATCAGCAGGTCGTATGATTTTTGCCAAGCCAAAGGATGATTAGGAAGTGGAAAATGTGCAGTATGAAGTAGTACTTCCAGCAGCAGGTAGCGGGAAGCGAATGGGAGCAGGACAAAATAAATTATTTTTAGAGCTTTTAGGGAAACCGATTTTAATACACACATTAGAAGTATTTGAGCAAGATAGAAACTGTACAGGAATTTGGCTTGCGGTGAAGCCGGAGGAGCGAGCGTTTATTCAAGAAATGCTCGCGAATTATGGCATCTCTAAGGTCAAGGGCTTGCCCGATGGTGGTGCAGAGCGTCAACATTCGGTTCATTCTTGCATGAAGGAAATGGAGCAAGTTGATATTGTTTTAGTGCATGATGCAGCACGTCCATTTATTACGCACGCAATTATTGCAAACCTTGTGCAAAGTGCGAATGATTTTGGCGCTGCTATCGCCGGCGTTCGTGCCAAGGATACGATGAAAAAAGTACGTGATGGCATCATTGAAGAAACAGTAGATCGTGAAAGCCTGTGGATGATTCAAACACCGCAAGCCTTCCGCTTTGATTTGATTGTAGAGGCTGAGGATGTTGCCGAGAAAGTAGGCTTCCTAGGCACAGACGAGGCAATGCTAGTTGAACGTCTTGGTCATGCGGTACATATTGTAGAAAGTACCTACGAGAATGTAAAGATGACGACTAAAGAAGATTTACTATTTGGTGAAGCAATTTTACAACGCCGAGTGTCGGAAGCTTATTAAAAATAACTTTGAAATCTCATCAGCCTTAAACGTAGCTGATGGGATTTTTTTTATTAATCTTGAACAAACTATTAATAAGTATGTTGATTATCTCTATCGTAAGTAAGTTGTGTATGTAAAGTGTTGTGAAGATGATGTGGAGAGCTCAATTTCCTAGGAAATATGGTAAACTGTCTATAAATAGAAAATCATAAAGGCAGGTGAATGCTGTTACAATTATCTCTATTGTAACGGCAGTATTGTATGTTTCGAGTAGGACAAGGTTTTGACGTACATGCATTTGAAGAAGGGCGTCCACTAATTATTGGTGGTATTACAATTCCGCATGAAAAAGGCTTAGTAGGGCATTCGGATGCAGATGTATTATTACACACAGTAACAGATGCAGCACTTGGAGCTATAGGTGAAGGTGATATTGGTCGTCACTTTCCAGATACAGATCCTGAATGGAAGGATGCTGATTCAGCAAAGTTACTAGAGTATATTTGGAAAATCGTTGAAGACAAAGGTTATGTGCTTGGCAATGTAGATTGCACCATTATGGCACAACGTCCGAAAATGGCGCCTTACATTGAACAAATGAGAAATCGCATTGCAACGCTATTAAACGCAGAACCATCACAAGTAAATGTCAAAGCGACAACTACTGAAAGATTGGGCTTTACAGGTCGAGAAGAAGGCATTGCTTCAATGGCAACGATTCTATTGATAAAAAAATAAAAAATGGCGCGTGTCCAATTCCTAAGCACGCGCTACTTTTATTTCCTATACTACAGTGGTAAAATGAACAATTAAAAAGGTCGGAATTATTTTCAGACGAACATTTAGGAGGCATTTAATTATGACGAAAGAAGTTCGCGTTCGTTACGCGCCATCACCAACTGGATTTTTACATATTGGCGGTGCACGTACAGCGTTATTCAACTATTTATATGCAAAACATCATAACGGTAAATTCATCGTGCGTATTGAAGATACGGATATTGAGCGTAATGTAGAAGGTGGAGAAGCGTCTCAGTTAGATAACTTAAAATGGTTAGGTATCGAATATGACGAGTCAATCGATATTGGTGGTCCTTATGCACCTTATCGTCAAATGGAACGCCTAGATATTTATAAAGAGCATGCTGAAAAGTTATTACAACAAGGTAAGGCTTATAAATGTTTCTGTTCATCAGAAAAATTAGAGGCGTCTCGTGAAGAGCAAAAAGCTCGTGGCGTTGCAGCACCAACTTATGATGGTACTTGCCGTCATTTATCTGCTGAAGAAGTAGCGGCTAAAGAAGCGGCTGGCGAGCAATATACGATTCGTATGCGTGTACCTGAAAATGTAACATACGAATTTGAAGATTTAGTGCGTGGACAAGTATCGTTCGAATCAAAAGATGTTGGTGACTGGGTACTTGTGAAAGCAAATGGTATTCCGACATACAACTATGCGGTAGTGTTAGACGATCACTTTATGGAAATCTCACACGTATTCCGTGGGGAAGAACATTTATCAAACACACCAAAACAAATGATGATTTTTGATGCATTTGGCTGGGAATATCCTCGCTTTGGGCATATGACATTAATCATTAACGAGAACCGCAAAAAATTATCAAAACGTGACGAGTCAATTATTCAGTTCGTAACGCAATATAAAGACCTTGGTTATTTACCAGAAGCTATGTTCAATTTCTTCGCTTTGCTAGGTTGGTCTCCTGAAGGTGAAGAAGAGATTTTCACAAAAGAAGAATTTATTAAAATGTTTGATGAGAAACGTTTATCAAAATCGCCATCTATGTTTGATAAGCAAAAGCTTACTTGGATGAATAATCAGTACATCAAAAAATTATCTTTAGAAGAAGTAGTGGCTTTATCTTTACCACACTTACAAAAAGCTGGCTTATTACCACAAGAGCTAACAGGTGAAGAACGTGCTTGGGCAACAGATTTAATCGCGCTTTACCATGAGCAAATGAGCTTTGGTGCTGAAATTGTGGAGTTATCTCGCCTATTCTTTAACGATCATATTGAATATGATGAGGAAGCAAAAGCAGTTTTAGCTGGCGAGCAGGTACCAGAGGTAATGGCTGCATTTAAAGTACAACTTGAAAATTTAGAAGAATTTACACCTGAAACTGTCAAAGCAGCTATCAAAGCTGTGCAAAAAGAAACAGGTCACAAAGGTAAAAATTTATTTATGCCAATCCGTGTTGTGACTACAGGTGAAACGCACGGTCCTGAGCTTCCAAATGCTATTTGTTTAATCGGTAAAGAGAAAACAATTGACCGTGTAGAAAAATACGCGAAATAATAGAAATTTATTGACAAACTGTTTCTTCGATGTAAAATGAATGTACATTGAGAAAGCGTTGATAAGGAGAAGTACGTGGCGCAAGCTCTAAAGAGAGGACCATCACCGGCTGAAAGTGGTCTGAGCCAAGGCAATACCGAAATGCACCTTTGAGCATAAAGCTGAACAATAGTAGGCTTTATCGGGTCGTTCCCGTTATAGGACGTCCAAGTGGAAGGCATATGCCTTCAATCAGAGTGGAACCGCGCAAATTCAGCGTCTCTGTCATTCCTTTTTTAGGAATGATAGGGGCGCTTTTTATTATTTTTTTATGATTTTCGGGTGTTAGATGAAAAAGGGAAATCATTACTAATAACAATAGGTTTTAACGTCATTTTTGCGTGGGGTTATTGTAAGGGTTAGAAATAACATGGTCGAGATCACAAACACACATTGAATCGAAAAGGGGGAGTTTTGATGTTTAAAAGAATAAAGGAAGATGTAGAGACTATTTTTGAAAATGATCCAGCGGCGCGCAGTGTACTTGAAGTTGTGTTAACATATTCAGGGCTGCATGCTACATGGGCGCATCGTGTTGCACACTGGTTTTTTAAAAGACGTTTTTATTTTATCGCACGCGTGATTTCACAAATAAGTCGCTTCTTTACAGGAATTGAAATACACCCTGGTGCTAAAATTGGCCGTCGCTTCTTTATTGACCACGGCATGGGCGTTGTTATAGGGGAAACATGTGAGATAGGCGATAATGTTACACTTTATCAAGGTGTTACACTTGGGGGTACAGGGAAAGAAAAAGGCAAACGCCACCCGACATTAGAAGATAATGTGTTAGTTGCCACAGGTGCAAAAGTATTAGGTTCTATTACAATTGGTGAGAATAGTAAAATTGGTGCGGGTTCAGTAGTATTAAAAGAAGTGCCACCAAATTCTACTGTAGTCGGTATCCCTGGTAAAGTAGTGATGAGAGATGGTGTTCGTTTAGAGAAAAAACTAGATCATCAAAATATTCCTGACCCTGTAGAGGAACGTTGTCAAGGTTTCGAAAAGCAAATAGCAGCATTGCAAGAAGAAATCGGACGCTTACAAAAGGAGAGAGAAACACAATGAGTATTCAAATTTTTAACTCATTAACAAGACAAAAAGAAACTTTCGTACCGCTAGAAGAAGGCAAAGTTAAAATGTATGTTTGCGGTCCGACTGTTTATAACTATATTCATATTGGGAATTCACGTCCTGTAATTGTGTACGATACTGTACGACGATATTTTCAATATAAAGGCTACGATGTGAAATTTGTATCAAATTTCACGGATGTGGACGATAAAATTATTAAAGCAGCAAACGAGCTTGGTGAAGAAGTTCATGAGCTTACCGACCGTTTTATTGCTGCATATTTTGAAGATGTTACTGCACTGGGATGCAAAAAGGCCGATGTGCATCCTCGTGTAACGGATCACATGGATGACATTATTGAATTTATTAAAGTGTTAATCGAAAAAGGCTACGCATATGAATCGGCTGGCGATGTGTATTACCGCACTCGAAAATTTAACGGCTACGGTAAGCTTTCGCATCAATCGGTGGATGATTTAAAAATCGGTGCACGTATTGAAGCAGGCGAGAAAAAAGACGATGCATTAGACTTTGCATTATGGAAAGCAGCAAAGCCTGGTGAGATTTATTGGGAAAGTCCTTGGGGCAACGGACGTCCAGGATGGCATATTGAATGCTCGGTCATGGCACGTGAGCATTTAGGTGATACAATTGATATACATGCAGGTGGTCAAGATTTAACATTCCCGCACCATGAAAATGAAATTGCGCAATCTGAAGCGCATAACGATACAACATTTGCGCGCTACTGGATGCATAATGGATATATTAATATTGATAATGAAAAAATGTCAAAATCCCTTGGTAATTTTGTGCTTGTGAACGATATACGTAAACAAATCGATCCGCAAATTTTACGTTTCTTTATGTTATCTGTACATTATCGTCACCCAATTAACTTTGCTAAAGATTTAGTAGATGCTGCGGCTACTGGGTTGGAGCGTATTCGCACTTCCTATAACAACGTTAAGTACCGCTTATCCACTACTGCAAGTCTCGGTGAACACTCGGACGAATGGCTCCAACAAATCGCTACACAAAAAGTACAATTTGAAGAAGCGATGGATGATGATTTCAATACAGCAAATGCTATTTCAGTATTATTTGAATTAGCTCGTATTGCTAATATTTACTTGAATGAGACGAATACGGATGAAAAAGTATTGTTAACTTTTGTTGAAACTTTTGAGGTATTAGGTGACGTCTTAGGTATTGAATTTGCAAAAGAAGCTGAACTTCTAGACGAAGAGATTGAAGCGCTTTTGCAGGAACGCGTGGAAGCACGTAAAAATCGTGACTTTGCTCGTTCAGATGAAATCCGCGACCATTTACAGGCGCAAGGTATCATTTTAGAGGATACACGCCAAGGGACAAGATGGAAACGAGGGTAAGTAACTTGGATAAACTCCGAAATGAAGATGTTAAGCAATTAAATGCATTAGCGCTCGCATATATGGGAGATGCGGTTTTAGAACAAAAGGTCCGCGAGTATTTACTGCGTAGTGGCCGTGTAAAGCCCAATACACTCCATAGAGAAGCAACACATTATGTATCAGCAAAGGCACAGTCGACGATTGTACATCGCATGATGGATGAAAACTTTTTAACAGAGCAGGAATTGGCAGTGTTCCGACGAGGACGCAATGCCAAGTCCGGTTCTGTTCCTAAAAATACAGATGTCCAAACATACAGGAATAGCTCCGGCTTTGAGGCGGTACTCGGAAGCTTGTACTTACTAGGTGAATTAGAACGCGTTTATGACATCATTGCATACGCTATTCAAATAATCGAGGAATTAAAAGGAGTGTCAAAATAATGGCAGAACAAAATGGTGAAATTATTGCCGGTAAAAACCCAGTGTTAGAAGCACTTCGTTCAGGCCGCGATATGAATAAAGTATGGATTGCAGAAGGTGTTAAAAAGTCGGGGGTCAATGAACTGCTTGATTTAGCGCGTGAACGTGGCATCATTGTTCAATTTGTACCGAAAAAAAAGGTCGATCAATTATCGGATGCTAATCATCAAGGAATTGTTGCCTCTGTTGCAGCGTATAGCTATGCAGAGTTAGATGATTTATTTGCGGCGGCACAAAAAAAACAAGAAGATCCGTTTTTCTTAATATTAGATGAGTTAGAGGACCCACATAATTTAGGCTCTATTATGCGAACTGCAGATGCAATCGGCGTACATGGTATAATTATTCCAAAGCGTCGCTCAGTGAGTTTGACAGCGGTTGTGGCGAAGGCCTCTACAGGAGCGATTGAGCATGTACCAGTTGTACGTGTTAATAACCTAGCACAAACAGTAGATGAGTTAAAAGAGCGTGGCGTATGGATTGCTGGTACAGATGCAAAAGGTTCTGCGGATTATCGAAAAATGGATGCAACCTTACCACTTGCAATTATTATTGGTAGTGAGGGCAAAGGGATGGGACGCCTGTTAAAAGAGAAATGTGACTTTTTATATCATCTGCCTATGGTTGGGCATGTCACATCATTAAATGCTTCTGTAGCTGCCGCACTATTAATGTACGAAGTGTATCGTAAACGTCAAGAAGCGAATGAGTAACGATGAAAAACATTTTGCTTGTTGACGGCTATAATATGATTGGAGCTTGGAAAGAGCTACGTCCATTACGTGACACAAATTTTGAAGATGCACGTAAGCGATTAATTGAGCTTATGGCTGAATATAAAGCGGCGATAGGATGGCGCGTGATCGTAGTTTTTGACGCCCATCTTGTGCCGGGTGTGGAACAATCTTATATAGAGAATGGTGTCGAAATCATTTATACAAGGAAAAATGAAACAGCAGATGAACGCATTGAAAAGATGACACATGAACTAAAGGCAAGACATGTACAAATCCACGTCGCGACTTCCGATATGGCAGAACAAAGTGTTATTTTTGGTAATGGTGCACTACGCAAATCGGCAAGAGAGCTAGAAATTGATATGAGCATTATTCAGCATAAAATTTCTCACGATGTAAAAAGAAAGCAGGATAGCAAGCCACCTTCACGCATTGAGCTAAAGCCAGATGTGGCACTTGCCTTCGAAAAGTGGCGTCGTGGATTAAAATGATTGATTGACGCATATTTTCCAATTCCGTTATACTGTTCCTAATTATCTGTTGCAGCTGAGGTGATACCATGTTTAAAAATAGTATTGTACAAGTGACACAAGATTTTGAACGATTCAATGATGAAGAGCTTATTGAAATGGTGCATCAAGGTAATACAGATGCGTTGGATTTTTTAATTACAAAATACCGTTTGCTAGTAAGGGCAAAGGCAAGGTCTTATTTTTTAATTGGTGCTGATAAAGAGGATATTGTACAAGAGGGTATGATTGGCTTGTATAAAGCTGTCCGTGATTTTAAAGGGGACAAGCTAGCTTCTTTTCGAGCTTTTGCAGAGTTATGTATTACGAGACAAATTATTACAGCAATTAAAACAGCAACAAGGCAAAAACATATTCCGTTAAATTCCTATGTTTCTCTAGATAAGCCTATTTTTGATGAGGAATCAGATCGCACTTTAATGGATGTGTTAACAGGCGCTATTATGGACGATCCAGAAGAGTTAATGATTCATAGAGAAGAGTTTGGTTATTTAGAAGAAAAAATGAGTGAAATTTTGAGCGAATTGGAGCTACAAGTATTAGCTCTATACTTAGATGGGCAATCCTATCATGAAATTTCTGCGAAATTGAATCGGCATGTAAAGTCGATTGATAATGCTTTGCAACGAGTTAAGCGGAAATTAGAGCGTCATTTAGTGCTTGAGGAAATGTTGTAGAGGGCACGTACCCTTGTTGACATTGACAATTTTAGGTGTTAGTCTTTAAAAGACAAAGTGCCGAAAAGGTGATTATATGGCAAAAAAAGTCGTGCTAAATTGTGAAAAATGCGGATCGAGAAATTACACTTTTCCTGCTAAAGGAGATACTACTGTACGTCTCGAATTAAAGAAATTTTGCTCGCATTGCAATGAACATACAGTGCATAAACAAACGTTATAAAATATTTTGTAAATAGACAGATATGATTGATTCGGAGGTTAGGCTAGAATGGGCAAGATTAAAAGTTTTTTCAGCGACGTAATGTCGGAAATGCGAAAAACTAGCTGGCCAAAAAGTAAAGAACTGACGAAATATACAGTCGTTGTAATTTCAACTGTAGTAATTATGGCTTTATTTTTTGTGTTAGTAGACTTAGGTATTTCATCATTATTCCGCTGGTACTTAGATTTATAATTTAGAAAAGAGCATGTTAATACTTTTGAAAATAGCCCGTCCATTACAATAACGGGTTTTTTCGTTTGTTTTATGAAGTAAAGAGCAGTAAAATGTTCTCATTATGATAAGTGTGACTACCAATGAAAGTATGTTGGTAGCGATAGATGACTATGCTAATTAGGTATATATCATCGAGCTTTCGCTTGCAATGGCGAAAGCTATGTTTTTCTATTGGGAAGTTTGTGAAAAGAATAAAGGATGCACTTTGCATATCGCGCTCATTTTCACTTTTATTTGTAAGGGAGGGACGGACGAGTAGTCCTAGCAGTTATGGAGAAAAATTGGTATGTTGTTCATACGTATTCAGGGTATGAAAACCGTGTAAAAGCAAACCTAGAAAAACGTGTTGAAACAATGGGGATGCAAGATAAAATCTTCCGCGTTATCGTGCCTGAGCACGAGGAAACAGAAATGAAGGACGGCAAAAAGAAGACAATGATGCGTAAAGTCTTTCCTGGTTATGTCCTAGTAGAGCTAATAATGACAGATGATTCTTGGTATGTTGTCCGCAATACGCCAGGTGTAACTGGCTTTATCGGTTCATCAGGTGGCGGAGCTAAACCGACGCCTCTATTACCAGAAGAAGCGGATCGTCTATTAGAACAAATGGGCATGACTGATAAAATTGTTGAAATCGATATTACTATTGGTGAAGCAGTTGAAGTATTAGAAGGACCATTTGCGCACTTCCAAGGACGTGTTGAAGAAATCGACGCTGAAAAAGGAAAACTGAAAGTATCTGTAGATATGTTTGGTCGCGAAACGATTATGGAACTTGATTTTGAACAAATTAAAAAATTATAGTTTTACTTTCTAGTTACCATATTACGTATGATTGAGCGTATATCGCAGATTTTGTTAATTACTACTTGCTTAAAAAAATTAAAAGTGGTATCATTTCAAAGGTCAGACTGTCATACTTCGGTTGGCGTCTGTAATGATAATTTTAATGTTATCGGCAATTAGCTGACAGACAGATATTGAGTGGGAGGGGCAACCCAATTACCACATCACGGACTTAAGGAGGTGTGTCTCGTGGCTAAAAAAGTTATTAAAGTTGTTAAACTTCAAATCCCTGCTGGTAAAGCAAACCCAGCTCCACCGGTTGGTCCTGCATTAGGTCAAGCAGGTGTGAACATCATGGGATTCTGTAAAGAATTCAATGCGCGTACTGCTGATCAAGCTGGTCTTATTATTCCGGTTGAAATTTCAGTATTCGAAGACCGTTCATTTACTTTCATTACGAAAACTCCACCTGCAGCAGTTTTACTTAAAGTAGCAGCTGGTATCCAATCTGGATCTGGTGAACCAAACCGTAAAAAAGTTGCAACGGTTAAACGTGATAAAGTTCGCGAAATCGCTGAAACTAAAATGCCAGACCTTAACGCTGCTTCAGTTGAAGCTGCTATGTTAATGGTTGAAGGTACTGCACGAAGCATGGGTATTGTTATCGAAGACTAATCCCAGTTACTTGATGTTTTTGTTTTTGGAAGGTTGCGGAGTTTCTTTGTGAACGCGCAACCTTTATTCGTGGGAGGTAAAATCCGCTATAACCACAATCAAGGAGGAAATATATAATGGCTAAAAAAGGTAAAAAGCTGCAAGATGCAGTGAAATTAATCGACCGTAACAACGTATACGGCGCACAAGAAGCAATCGAACTTGCTCAAAAAACTAGCACAGTAAACTTCGACGCTACTGTAGAAGTTGCTTTCCGTTTAGGAATCGATACTCGTAAAAATGACCAACAAATCCGTGGTGCAGTAGTACTACCAAACGGTACTGGTAAAACTCAACGTGTATTAGTTTTCGCTAAAGGTGAAAAACTTAAAGAAGCAGAAGCTGCTGGCGCTGATTATGTAGGCGATGCAGAATACATCCAAAAAATCCAACAAGGTTGGTTTGACTTCGATGTAATCGTAGCAACTCCTGACATGATGGGTGAAGTTGGTAAACTTGGTCGTGTATTAGGACCTAAAGGTTTAATGCCAAACCCTAAAACTGGTACAGTTACATTTGACGTAACAAAAGCAATCGAAGAAATCAAAGCTGGTAAAGTGGAATACCGCGCTGATAAAGCTGGTATTATCCACGCTCCTATCGGTAAAGTTTCTTTTGCTACAGAAAAACTTGTAGAAAACTTCTTAACTGTATTTGACGTTGTTCAAAAAGCAAAACCTGCTGCAGCTAAAGGTACTTACATGAAATCTGTAAATGTTACAACTACAATGGGCCCAGCTGTTAAAATTGACGCTGCTAACGTAGTAGTAAAATAATTTTATATAAATCGATTGACAGCTATCCGTATCTTTGGTAAGATGGATGCTGTTGTGAATCATCCATTTGTACCGTAGACAGTAGGAGTGACTTGTCACTTAATGATCCTACCGAGGACATCGGAATTCGGATTCTTATTTTAAAGATGATGACTTTCAGCCTCTGTGTCTATATGACCCAGAGGCTTTACTTTTGTCGGTATAAATGACCCATTCTAATAGGAGGTGTCATCATGAGCAAAGCAATCGAAAACAAACAATCACAAGTGCAAGAAATCACTGAAAAATTCCAAAGCGCTGCTTCTGTAGTAGTAGTGGATTATCGTGGTCTTAACGTTGCACAAGTGACTGAACTTCGTAAACAACTTCGTGAAGCTGGTGTTGAGTTTAAAGTTTACAAAAACACTTTAACTCGTCGTGCTGCTGAAGCTGCTGGCGTTGAAGGAATCAATGAAGTATTAACTGGTCCTAACGCAATCGCGTTCTCAACTGAAGATGTTGTAGCCCCTGCTAAAATCATCAACGAGTTCGCTAAGAAAAACGAAGCTTTAGAAATTAAAGCGGGTATTATTGAAGGTACAATCTCTTCTGTTGAAGATGTTAAAGCACTTGCAGAACTTCCATCACGCGAAGGTCTTCTTTCAATGCTTTTATCTGTACTTCAAGCTCCAGTGCGCAACTTCGCACTTGCAACAAAAGCTGTTGCAGAACAAAAAGAAGAACAAGGCGCATAATTTCTTGCGTTGCATAACTTCCGCGGCTTGACCGCAAAAAAACTAAAACACATCCAATTAGGAGGAAATTATAATGAACAAAGAGCAAATCTTAGAAGCTATCAAAGCTATGACAGTTCTTGAATTAAACGATTTAGTAAAAGCTATCGAAGAAGAATTCGGTGTAACAGCTGCTGCTCCAGTAGCAGTAGTTGCTGGCGGTGCTGCTGCAGCTGAAGAAAAAACAGAATTCGACGTAGTATTAGCATCTGCTGGTGCTGAAAAAATTAAAGTAATCAAAGTGGTTCGCGAAATCACTGGTTTAGGTCTTAAAGAAGCTAAAGAAGTTGTAGATAACGCTCCTAAAGCTCTTAAAGAAGGCGTTTCTAAAGATGAAGCTGAACAAATCAAAGCTAAACTTGAAGAAGTTGGCGCATCTGTAGAAGTTAAGTAATCTCGTATTACTTTTATACAAAAGGAAGCTCGTCATTGTGGCGAGCTTTTTCTTCATTCTGAGGAGGCGTGAAAATGTCAGATCACTATTATACAAGTAAGCCTCAAACTGAAAGTAAACCTCGTCACTGGACGTTCGAGTTACTTGGGCATACGTTTTCCTTTGAAACGGATGCAGGTGTATTTAGTAAAAGCGAAGTAGATTTTGGATCCCGTGTATTGATAGACGCGTTTCAAATGCCGGATGTAGATGGTGCGATTTTTGATGTAGGTTGTGGCTATGGGCCAATTGGGTTATCGATTGCCAAGGCAAATCCTGAGCGCACTGTTTTGATGATGGATATTAATGAACGAGCAGTTGCGCTTTCTCAAAAAAATGCGCAAGTAAACGGTGTTCAAAATGTACGAATATTTGTCAGTGACGGACTATCGAATGTTGATGATGAGGCGAAGGCTGCAGCTATTTTAACCAATCCTCCAATTCGCGCAGGAAAGGACACGGTTTTCCGCTTTTACGATGGTGCTTATAATAAGTTAGTCACTTCTGGAGAGTTATGGGTAGTGATTCAGAAGAAGCAAGGTGCACCATCAACGGTTAGCTATTTAGAAGAAAAATTTTCTGAAGTCGATGTTGTGGAGAAGAAAAAAGGATACTGGATAGTGCGTGCAAAAAAATAAATGAAATATGTATAAAATATTGACTTGACAAAACGGCTATGATAATATGATACAATGCAAAAATATTATTTTGAGGTCGTGTGCCCTTTTGGTATATGAATGATTTTATATGGGTATACTTGCCAAGATAAGTTTAGTTAACCGAAAATGAGATCTTTTGAAGACTCGTTTTCTTTTTGTCTTTCGAAATCATACACTATTTGGATGATTTTGCAAAGACCTAATATCGCTTTATTGAGGGGTGAATGAGTTGACAGGTCAACTAGTTCAGTACGGACAACACCGCCAGCGTAGAAGCTTTGCGCGTATTAAAGAGGTGCTTGAGCTTCCAAATCTGATTGAGATTCAAACGGCGTCTTACGAGTGGTTCCTTGAAGAAGGTTTACGTGAAATGTTCCGTGACATTTCGCCGATCGAGGACTTTACAGGTAATCTTTCATTAGAATTCATCGATTATTCATTAGGTGATCCTAAATATGATGTCGATGAATGTAAAGAGCGAGATGTTACTTACGCAGCTCCATTACGTGTGAAAGTACGTCTTTACAACAAAGAAACAGACGAAGTGAAAGAACAAGATGTATTTATGGGTGACTTCCCATTAATGACTGAAACAGGTACGTTCATTATCAACGGTGCTGAACGTGTTATTGTTTCACAATTAGTTCGATCACCAAGTGTGTATTTCCATGATAAAACTGATAAAAACGGAAAAAAAGGCTTCGGTGCGACAGTAATTCCAAACCGTGGTGCTTGGTTAGAATATGAAACTGACGCGAAGGATGTAGTATATGTACGTATTGATCGTACTCGTAAGCTACCAGTAACAGTGTTACTTCGTGCATTAGGATTCGGTTCAGATCAAGAGATTATCGATATTATCGGTGATAACGAGTATTTACGTAATACGCTAGAAAAAGATAACTCTGAAAGTACAGAAAAAGCACTTTTAGAAATCTACGAGCGTTTACGTCCAGGTGAGCCACCAACAGTAGAAAGTGCGAAAAGTTTATTATATTCTCGTTTCTTTGATGCTAAACGCTATGATTTAGCGAATGTTGGTCGTTACAAAATGAACAAAAAGCTTCACATCAAAAATCGTTTATTCAACCAAACGATTGCTGAAACGCTTGTTGATCCAGAAACAGGCGAAATTTTAGTAGAGAAGGGCACTGTGCTAGATCGTCGTACTTTAGATAAGATTTTACCTTACCTAGAGGATTCTTCTAAAGGCATTGGCTACCGCAATTTATCACAAGTTGGCGGAGTACTTGAAGATGACGTAACAATCCAATCTATTAAAATTTATGCACCTAAAGATGAAGCTCAAAAAGAAATCAATGTTATTGGCAATGCCTACATTGACGAAGAAGTGAAGAATATTACACCTGCTGATGTATTATCTTCAGTAAGTTATTTCTTCAACCTACTTTACCAAGTAGGGGCAACAGATGATATTGACCATTTAGGTAACCGTCGTCTTCGCTCTGTTGGTGAGTTATTACAAAACCAATTCCGTATCGGTTTATCTCGTATGGAACGTGTTGTGCGTGAGCGTATGTCTATTAATGATACAGCCGCTATCGTACCGCAACAATTAATCAATATTCGTCCAGTAATTGCGTCTATTAAAGAATTCTTTGGTAGCTCTCAATTATCTCAATTCATGGACCAAACAAACCCACTGGCAGAGTTAACGCATAAACGTCGTCTATCTGCATTAGGGCCTGGTGGTTTAACGCGTGAGCGCGCTGGTTTCGAAGTGCGTGACGTTCACTATTCTCACTATGGTCGTATGTGTCCGATTGAGACACCTGAGGGTCCAAACATTGGTTTAATCAACTCGTTATCTTCATTCGCTAAAGTAAATAAATTTGGTTTCATTGAAACGCCATATCGTCGTATTGACCATGAAACTGGCCAAGTAACGGATCAAATTGATTATTTAACAGCTGACGAAGAAGATAACTACTATGTAGCGCAAGCGAACTCGCTATTAAATCCTGATGGTACATTCACTAACGATGAAGTTGTAGGTCGTTTCCGTGGAGATAACACAGTTTTCAATAAGGCTCAAATGGACTATATGGACGTATCTCCTAAACAAGTAGTTTCTGCAGCGACTGCATGTATTCCATTCTTAGAAAACGATGACTCTAACCGTGCGCTTATGGGTGCCAACATGCAACGTCAAGCGGTTCCTCTTTTAAATCCAGAAGCTCCGTTTGTTGGTACTGGTATGGAACACGTAGATGCGCGTGACTCTGGCGCGGCTGTAGTTGCGAAATATGATGGAATTGTTGAGCATGTTGAAGCTCGTTCAATCCATGTACGTCGCATTGAAACAGTCGACGGTAAAGAAGTTAAAGGCGATTTAACAAAATATAAATTACAAAAATTTATTCGTTCAAACCAAGGTACTTCATACAACCAACGTCCACTTGTAAAAGTTGGCGAACGTGTGAAGCCTCGCGATATTTTAGCAGACGGTCCATCTATGGAAAATGGTGAACTTGCTTTAGGTCGTAACGTACTTGTTGCGTTCATGACTTGGAACGGGTTCAACTATGAGGATGCTGTTATCATGAGTGAGCGCCTTGTAAAAGACGATGTATATACTTCAGTTCATATTGAAGAATACGAGTCAGAATCTCGTGATACAAAATTAGGACCTGAAGAAATTACACGCGACATTCCAAACGTTGGGGAAGATGCACTTCGTAACTTAGACGAACGTGGTATTATCCGTATCGGTGCGGAAGTACGTGATGGTGATATTCTTGTAGGTAAAGTAACGCCTAAAGGGGTTACAGAATTAACAGCTGAAGAGCGCTTATTACATGCAATCTTTGGTGAAAAGGCACGTGAAGTTCGTGATACTTCATTACGCGTACCACATGGTGCGGGCGGTATCATCCTTGACGTTAAAGTATTTAACCGTGAAGACGGCGATGAGTTACCACCGGGTGTTAACCAATTAGTTCGTGCTTACATTGTTCAAAAACGTAAAATTCGCGTTGGGGACAAAATGGCCGGACGCCATGGTAACAAAGGGGTTATCTCTCGTATCTTACCGGAAGAGGATATGCCATTTATGCCAGATGGTACTCCTGTCGATATCATGTTAAACCCATTAGGTGTACCTTCTCGTATGAATATCGGACAAGTTTTAGAGTTACACTTAGGTATGGCTTCTCGTTACTTAGGTGTTCATATGGCAACACCAGTATTTGATGGCGCCAACGAAGAAGATGTATGGGAAACAATGGAAGAAGCAGGAATGAACCGTGACGGTAAAACAATTCTGTATGATGGACGTTCAGGTGAACCGTTCGATAATCGTGTATCTGTTGGGATCATGTACATGATCAAACTTGCACACATGGTTGACGATAAACTTCATGCACGTTCAACTGGTCCTTACTCACTTGTTACACAACAACCACTTGGTGGTAAAGCGCAGTTCGGTGGACAACGCTTTGGTGAGATGGAGGTATGGGCACTTGAAGCATACGGTGCGGCATACACACTTCAAGAAATTTTAACTGTTAAATCCGATGACGTTGTTGGTCGTGTGAAAACATACGAGGCTATCGTTAAAGGTGAAAGCGTACCAGAGCCAGGCGTTCCAGAATCATTCAAAGTATTGATTAAAGAACTACAATCTCTTGGTATGGATGTTAAAATGTTAACAATCAATGATGAAGAAGTAGAGCTTCGCGATCTAGACGAAGAAGAAGATCTTCAACCTGCTGACGCACTTAATATTGCGCCACAGCCAGAAACAGAAGAAGAGCCAGTAGAGTCTTTTGAATAATGGATAAGGTTAAGTTCACATTCGTGTGAATATGGTCAAACTTATTTTTCAAATTAGTCGGGCAGGATTTAACGCCCTGCTCGACTTTCTTTATGAATGAAATCAATCTATTTTTAATCTTTTGTCAAAATGTATTTTTGCAAACGATTGTCGAGCTGCGTAAAAGAGTCTTTATAAAGACCTATAACTAGAGGGAGGTAGGCTCCTTGATAGACGTTAATGAATTTGAATATATGAAAATTGGTTTAGCATCCCCTGACAAGATTCGTTCTTGGTCATATGGTGAAGTGAAAAAACCAGAAACAATTAACTATCGTACATTAAAACCAGAAAAAGATGGTTTATTCTGTGAACGTATTTTCGGTCCTACGAAAGACTGGGAATGTCACTGTGGTAAATACAAACGTGTTCGCTATAAAGGCGTAGTTTGTGATCGTTGTGGTGTTGAAGTAACACGTGCAAAAGTTCGTCGTGAACGTATGGGTCATATCGAATTAGCTGCTCCAGTTTCTCATATTTGGTACTTCAAAGGTATTCCAAGCCGTATGGGCCTTATTTTAGATATGTCTCCACGTGCTTTAGAAGAAGTAATTTACTTCGCATCTTACGTTGTAATTGAACCAGGCGCTACAAACTTAGAGAGTAAGCAATTACTTTCTGAAAAAGAGTACCGTGCATACCGTGAAAAATTCGGTGTAACTTTCGAAGCAGCGATGGGTGCAGAAGCAATCAAAAAGCTTCTTGCTAAAATCGATCTTGAAGATGAAACACATTCTTTAAAAGAAGAACTAAAATCAGCACAAGGTCAACGCCGTACACGTGCGATTAAACGTCTTGAAGTAGTAGAATCATTCCGTAACTCAGGCAACTCTCCAGAGTGGATGATTTTAGATGTACTACCTGTTATTCCACCGGAGCTTCGTCCAATGGTTCAATTAGATGGTGGTCGTTTTGCAACATCTGACTTAAATGATTTATATCGTCGTGTAATCAACCGTAATAACCGTTTAAAACGTTTATTAGATCTTGGAGCACCAAGCATTATCGTTCAAAACGAGAAACGTATGTTACAAGAAGCTGTTGATGCATTAATCGATAACGGTCGTCGTGGTCGTCCAGTAACTGGACCAGGTAACCGTCCGTTAAAATCACTTTCACATATGTTAAAAGGGAAACAAGGTCGTTTCCGTCAAAACTTACTTGGTAAACGTGTTGACTATTCTGGTCGTTCAGTTATCGTAGTAGGTCCAAACTTAAAAATGTACCAATGTGGTCTACCGAAGGAAATGGCAATTGAGCTATTTAAACCTTTCGTTATGAAAGAGCTAGTAGAACGTGGTCTTGCACACAATATTAAATCTGCTAAACGTAAAATCGAACGTTTAAACAACGACGTATGGGACGTTTTAGAAGATGTTATCCGTGAGCATCCAGTATTACTAAACCGTGCACCAACGCTTCACCGTCTTGGTATTCAAGCGTTTGAACCAACACTTGTTGAAGGTCGTGCGATTCGTCTTCACCCATTAGTATGTACAGCTTACAACGCTGACTTCGATGGTGACCAAATGGCGGTTCACGTACCATTATCAGCAGAAGCGCAAGCAGAAGCTCGACTTCTAATGCTTGCTGCACAAAACATCCTAAACCCGAAAGATGGTAAGCCAGTTGTAACACCATCTCAAGATATGGTATTAGGTAACTACTATTTAACACTTGAGCGTGAAGATGCTCGTGGTGAAGGTTCAATTTTCTATGGACCAAACGAAGTTTTAATCGCATATGATACAGGTCATGTTCACTTGCATACACGTATCGCGATCAAAGCAAGTTCACTGAACAACCCAACATTTACAGAAGAACAAAATAATATGTTCTTATTAACAACTGTTGGTAAAGTGATCTTTAATGAAATCTTGCCTGAATCATTCCCGTTCATTAACGAACCTACTGATTTCAACTTAGAGCAAGTAACACCAGAGAAATACTTCGTAAACTTAACAATTGACGAAGAAACTTTAGCAGAGCTTGAAGCAGATGCTGCTTACAGCCAATTAGATGAAAAAGGTAAAGTAGAGGCACAACGTTCAGCAGTACTTCGCAAACATTTTGCATCCGTACCTGTTGTAAACCCATTCCGCAAAAAATTCTTAGGAAATATCATTGCAGAAGTGTTTAAACGTTTCCACATTACTGAAACATCTAAAATGCTTGATCGCATGAAAAACTTAGGTTTCAAATACTCAACTCGCGCTGGTATCACTGTTGGTGTATCTGACATCGTGGTATTACCGGACAAAGGCGAAATCCTAGCTGTAGCACAAGAGAAAGTAGATAAAGTTCAAGCGCAATTCCGTCGTGGTTTCATTACAGAAGAAGAGCGTTATGACCGTGTTATCTCTAGCTGGAGTGCAGCGAAAGATGAAATTCAATCAAAACTGATGAAGTCACTTGAGAAAACAAACCCAATCTTTATGATGTCTGACTCAGGTGCCCGTGGTAACGCGTCTAACTTTACACAGTTAGCTGGTATGCGTGGTCTGATGGCCAACCCGGCTGGTCGTATTATCGAACTTCCAATCAAGTCTTCATTCCGTGAAGGTTTAACAGTATTGGAATACTTCATCTCAACACATGGTGCTCGTAAAGGTCTTGCCGATACAGCCCTAAAAACTGCCGACTCAGGTTACTTAACACGTCGTCTTGTAGACGTTGCACAAGATGTAATCGTTCGTGAAGATGATTGTGGAACTGACCGCGGCTTAACTATCGGTGCGTTAATGGAAGGTACAGAACTAATCGAAGCGTTAGACGAACGTATTGTTGGTCGTCATACGAAGAAAACGATTTTCCATCCAGAAACAGGCGATGTAATTTTAGAAAAAGACGGTTTAATCGACCAAGATGTCGCTCGTGTTATTACAGAAGCAGGTATCGAGGAAGTAACAATCCGTTCAGCGTTCACATGTAATACAAAACATGGTGTATGTAAAAAATGTTACGGCATGAACTTAGCAACTGGTGAAAAAGTTGAAGTTGGGGAAGCAGTTGGTATTATTGCAGCTCAATCAATCGGTGAACCAGGTACTCAGTTAACAATGCGTACATTCCATACAGGTGGGGTAGCCGGAGACGATATTACTCAAGGTCTTCCACGTATCCAAGAGATTTTCGAAGCGCGTAATCCAAAAGGTCAATCTGTCATTTCAGAGATTGCTGGTACGGTTTCAGATATTACTGAAATCCGTGAGGGTCTAAAAGAAATTACAGTTCAAGGTGACGTAGAAACTCGTAAATACCAAGCACCTTATAATGCACGTCTGAAAGTTATCGAAGGTGACTCAATCGAACGTGGTCAAGTATTAACAGAAGGTTCTATCGATCCAAAACAATTATTAAAAGTAAAAGACGTTTCAACAGTTCAAGAATATTTACTAAAAGAAGTACAAAAAGTATACCGTATGCAAGGGGTAGAAATTGGAGACAAACATATCGAAGTAATGGTACGTCAAATGCTTCGTAAAGTTCGCGTAATTGAAGCTGGTGATACAGATTTATTACCTGGCTCATTATTAGATATTCACCAATTCTCAGAGGCAAACGTAGATGCTGTTATGAACGGCAAAAATCCTGCAACTTGTCGCCCTGTAATCCTAGGTATTACTAAAGCTTCACTAGAAACTGAATCATTCTTATCTGCTGCATCATTCCAAGAAACAACTCGTGTGTTAACGGATGCTGCAATTAAAGGTAAACGTGATGAACTTCTAGGATTAAAAGAGAACGTAATTATTGGTAAACTTGTTCCAGCAGGTACTGGTATGCAACGTTATCGTCAAATCCGCATTGAAAAAGATGAGCTTGACGCAGAAGATTTAGTTTCTGCTGAATAACTTAACTAAGCTCCGAAGAGATGGCAAAAGCGCATCTCTTCGGACTTTTTAAAGATATTAGTTGACAGTAGAAATTGATAATGATAATATATTGAAGGTTGATAGTTAACTGTCTGTACTTCGGAGGATATGAAAATGTCTTATGATAAAGTAAGGGCTAGTAAAACAATCATTGGTACAAAGCAAGCAGTAAAAGCAATGCAAGCTGGTTTAGTGAAAGAGCTTTTTGTGGCACTTGATGCAGACAATTGGGTAACCGATTCGGCCATAACTTTCGCGAGAGAGAACGGTATACCAGTTATTCTTGTCGAGTCCAAAAAGGAACTGGGCAAAGCCTGCGGAATCCATGTTGGAGCTGCGGTTGTTGCTATTGCTGTAGATTAGTTTTTGTGTATAAAACACAAAGACTTTGTTTTTACCCAAAAAATGAACCACCTGGATGTGTGGTATTAACAAGGAATAAATGAAGGGAGGAAATACCGATGCCTACAATTAACCAATTAGTACGTAAGCCTCGTCAATCTAAAATCACGAAATCAAAATCACCAGCGTTAAACAAAGGATATAACTCATTTAAAAAATCTTTAACTGACGTTAAATCTCCACAAAAACGTGGTGTTTGTACTCGTGTAGGTACAATGACACCTCGTAAACCAAACTCAGCGTTACGTAAATACGCTCGTGTACGTTTAACTAACCAAATTGAGGTTACAGCTTATATCCCAGGTGAAGGCCACAACTTACAAGAGCACAGTGTTGTTCTTATCCGTGGCGGACGCGTAAAAGACTTAGCGGGTGTTCGTTACCATATCGTACGTGGTGCTCTTGATACAGCTGGTGTAAACGGTCGTTTACAATCACGTTCTAAATACGGAACAAAACGCCCTAAAGAAAAAAAATAATTTAACACGTTAAGTGTTAATTAGTGTTGAGTCTTACGTTGATATCACCAAACTCAAATCATGCTAGCTGATTTAGAGTTAAGTGATAACTTCGTATAAGGCCAGCGTATAAAAATAAATCGATAATTATTCGAAAGGAGGAAAACACATGCCTCGTAAAGGTCCTGTTTCCAAACGTGACGTGTTACCAGATCCAATTTATAATTCAAAACTAGTAACTCGTTTAATCAATAAAATGATGGTTGATGGTAAAAGAGGTACTTCTCAAAAGATTTTATACGGTGCGTTCGAACTAGTTAAAGAACGTTCTGGTGAAAATCCAATCGAAGTATTCGAAGCTGCTCTAAACAACGTAATGCCAGTTCTTGAAGTACGTGCTCGCCGTGTTGGTGGTTCTAACTACCAAGTACCGGTTGAAGTTCGTCCAGAACGCCGTACAACTTTAGGTCTTCGTTACCTAGTTAACTATTCTCGTCTTCGTGGTGAAAAAACTATGGAAGAGCGTTTAGCTAACGAAATTCTAGATGCTTCTAACAACACTGGTGCATCAGTTAAGAAACGTGAAGATATGCACAAAATGGCAGAAGCGAACAAAGCATTCGCTCACTACCGTTGGTAATCTAAACATAGCATAAGCCCAATATGGAAGGAGAAATACCTAATGAAACGCGAATTCTCTCTAGAGAATACTCGTAATATTGGGATCATGGCTCACATTGATGCTGGTAAAACAACAACAACTGAGCGTATCCTTTATTACACAGGTAAGATTCACAAAATCGGTGAAACTCATGAAGGCGCTTCTCAAATGGACTGGATGGAGCAAGAACAAGAACGTGGTATCACTATCACTTCTGCTGCTACAACAGCTCAATGGGCAGGCCACCGTGTAAACATCATCGATACTCCTGGACACGTAGACTTCACAGTTGAAGTAGAACGTTCATTACGCGTACTTGACGGTGCTGTAACAGTACTTGATGCTCAATCAGGTGTTGAGCCTCAAACTGAAACTGTATGGCGTCAAGCTACAACATACGGCGTTCCACGTATCGTATTCATTAACAAAATGGATAAAACAGGTGCAGACTTCTTGTATTCAGTAGGAACTCTACATGATCGTTTACAAGCAAACGCTCACCCAATCCAATTACCTATCGGAGCTGAAGATCAGTTCTCTGCTATCATTGACTTAGTTGAAATGAAAGCAACTTTCTACGGCGACGAAAAAGGTACTGCAGTAACTGAAGGTGAAATTCCTGAAGAACACCGCGAATTAGCTGAAGAATACCGTGAAAAATTAATCGACGCTGTTGCAAGTGTTGATGAAGAAATCATGGAAAAATATTTAGAAGGCGAAGAAATCACTGTTGCTGAGCTTAAAGCGGCTATCCGTCGTGCTACAATTGCAGTAGAATTCTACCCAGTAATCTGTGGTACAGCATTCAAACACAAAGGCGTACGCCCAATGTTAAATGCAGTTATCGATTACTTACCATCTCCAGTTGATGTACCAGCAATCAAAGGTACTTCAGTTGATGGTGACGAAGAGTTAGAACGTAAATCTTCTGATGAAGAGCCATTCTCAGCTCTTGCATTCAAAGTTATGACTGACCCATTCGTAGGTAAATTAACTTTCTTCCGTGTGTACTCTGGAACATTAGATGCAGGTTCATACGTACAAAACTCTTCTAAAGGTAAACGTGAACGTGTAGGTCGTATCCTACAAATGCACGCTAACTCTCGTGAAGAGATTTCTAAAGTATTCGCTGGGGATATCGCAGCAGCAGTAGGTCTTAAAGATACTACTACTGGTGATACACTATGTGACGAGAAAAACCTAGTTATTCTTGAATCAATGGAATTCCCAGAACCAGTAATCTCTCTTTCTGTAGAACCAAAATCAAAAGCTGACCAAGATAAAATGGGTCAAGCTTTACAAAAACTTCAAGAAGAGGATCCAACTTTCCGTGCTCACACTGACACAGAAACTGGACAAACAATCATCTCAGGTATGGGTGAGCTTCACCTTGATATCTTAGTTGACCGTATGCGCCGTGAATTTAAAGTAGAAGCTAACGTAGGTGCTCCAATGGTATCTTACCGTGAAACATTCCGTAGCTCTGCAAAAGTTCAAGGTAAATTCACTCGCCAATCTGGTGGTCGTGGACAATATGGTGACGTAACGATTGAGTTCTCTCCAAATGAAGAAGGTAAAGGCTTTGAATTCGAAAACGCTATCGTTGGTGGTGTAATTCCTCGTGAATACATTCCTGCAGTTGAAGCAGGTCTTCGTGACTCTCTTGACCGCGGTGTAGTAGCTGGTTACCCATTAATCGACATTAAAGCGAAATTAGTATTCGGTTCTTACCATGACGTTGACTCGAATGAGATGGCGTTCAAAATCGCTGCATCTATGGCTCTTAAAGAAGCATCTAAACAATGTGATGCTGTAATTTTAGAACCAATGATGAAAGTTGAAGTAGTAATTCCTGAAGAGTACCTTGGTGATATCATGGGTAACATTACATCTCGTCGCGGACGCGTTGAGGGTATGGATGCTCGCGGTAACTCACAAGTTGTTCGTGCAATGGTTCCGTTAGCGGAAATGTTTGGTTACGCAACAACTCTTCGTTCAGCAACTCAAGGTCGTGGTGTATTCTCAATGACATTTGATCATTATGAAGAAGTACCAAAATCAATTGCTGCTGAAATCATCAAAAAAAATAAAGGTGAATAATTGAATTTTCATCTTGCATAAAGTATAACTAATTTGTAAGCTATGATTGCAGGATAGAGGATGGGCCCGTTCTCTATCAGCATTCATTCTATAAATTTTAAAAATAAAACATACAATTTCGAGGAGGCAATCTCTAATGGCTAAAGAAAAATTTGACCGTTCAAAAACGCATGCTAACATTGGTACAATCGGACACGTTGACCATGGTAAAACAACTTTAACTGCTGCAATCGCTACAGTTCTTTCTAAAAAAATGGGTGGTACAGCTAAATCATACGCTGATATCGATAACGCACCAGAAGAAAAAGAACGTGGTATCACAATCAACACTTCTCACGTAGAATATGAAACAGAAACTCGTCACTATGCACACGTTGACTGCCCAGGACACGCTGACTATGTTAAAAACATGATCACTGGTGCTGCTCAAATGGACGGCGGTATCTTAGTAGTATCTGCTGCTGATGGCCCAATGCCACAAACTCGTGAACACATCCTTTTATCTCGTCAAGTAGGTGTTCCATACTTAGTAGTATTCATGAACAAATGTGATATGGTTGATGACGAAGAATTATTAGAATTAGTAGAAATGGAAATCCGTGACCTACTATCTGAATATGACTTCCCAGGCGACGATATTCCTGTAATCAAAGGTTCTGCTCTTAAAGCTCTTGAAGGCGAAGCAGAATGGGAAGAAAAAATCGTTGAATTAATGGACGCTGTAGATTCTTACATCCCAACTCCAGAACGTCAAACTGACAAACCATTCATGATGCCAGTAGAGGACGTATTCTCTATCACTGGTCGTGGTACAGTTGCAACTGGCCGTGTTGAACGTGGTCAAGTTAAAGTTGGTGACGTAGTTGAAATCGTAGGTATCGCTGAAGAAGCTAAATCTACAACTGTAACAGGCGTTGAAATGTTCCGTAAATTATTAGACTACGCTGAAGCTGGTGACAACATCGGTGCTTTACTTCGTGGTGTAGCTCGTGAAGATATCCAACGTGGTCAAGTATTAGCTAAACCAGGCTCAATCACTCCACACACTAACTTCAAAGCTGAAGTTTACGTTTTATCTAAAGAAGAGGGTGGCCGTCATACTCCATTCTTCTCTAACTACCGTCCTCAGTTCTACTTCCGTACAACTGACGTAACAGGTATCTGTAACTTACCAGAAGGCGTTGAAATGGTAATGCCTGGTGATAACATCGAAATGACAGTAGAACTTATCGCTCCAATCGCTCTTGAAGAAGGTACTAAATTCTCTATCCGTGAGGGTGGCCGTACTGTAGGCGCTGGCGTAGTTGCTACTATCCAAAAATAATTTTTAGCCTATGCTAATTTTAAAACCAATCTGTAGGGACGCTTACAGATTGGTTTTTTATGTTAAAATATAGTTGTGGAAGGAGTGTATGTATATGGAAATGAAGGTTTTATTGATAGAAGATGATCCATCAATTTTTGCAATGATTCATGAGCGTTTTTCGCAATGGTCCTTACAAGTGGTAGGTCCTAATGATTTTCAAAAGGTGATGGATGATTTTATAGAAGAGAAGCCTCAACTAGTATTAATTGATATTCAATTACCAGCATATGATGGCTTTCATTGGTGCCGTGAAATACGACATATTTCGAAAGTACCCATTCTCTTTCTATCCTCACGAGATCATCCCATGGATATGGTGATGGCCATGCAAATGGGTGCCGATGATTTTATACAAAAGCCTTTTCATATGGAAGTGTTACTTGCAAAAGTACAAGCTATTTTGCGTCGTACTTATGATTATGTTGAAGAGGCAATGGATGTTACCCGTTTTAATGGTGCTGTTCTCGATTATGCGCGAAGCGAGATTATGTTTAATGGGGAGCTTGTTTCCTTAACTAAAAACGAATTGTTTATTTTACGTATTTTGTTGGAAAAGGCTAATCAAATTGTTTCGAGAGAAGACTTAATGAGAAAATTATGGGACGACGAGCGTTTCGTCAATGACAATACATTGTCTGTAAATGTTAATCGATTACGTACAAAGCTAGAGGATATTGGTTTACATGAAGTCATTGTGACAAAAAAAGGGCTTGGTTATATTGCCGTAACGCAGGTGACGTGAATGAAAATGGCATTATTATTTTTAAGAGAACGGCTTGCGTGGGTTGGTTTTTTTGTGTTTCTTCTTATTATTCTTAACATATTATTTTCTTTAGATGTTGGTTTAGTAGGTATATCCATTTGGTACGTGAATATTATCATGCTCGTTACTTTTTCTTTATTTTTATTATGGCGTTATGTAAGAGAAGTCGGTCAGTTGAAAGATTTCCTGGGAAATGTGGATAGTCGTCTTGATGAGCCTCATACTCGAAGTTTAGCTTTATCACCATTTCAAGAGGCTTATTACAAAAAAATTGAAGATGTCTTCTATGATAAGGATGCCGAACTAAATAATGCGAAGGTGCAGCTACAGGAATATTCAGATGACCTCCTTGCTTGGGTACATGAGGTGAAGGCACCGTTAACAACGATAAATTTGATGTTAGATCATGTCGAGGATTTATCTTTGCGTAGAAAATTAGAGACGGAGTGGTTAAGGCTCCATCTATTGGTTGATCAGCAGTTACATCAAACACGGCTAGCTTCTATAGAAAAAGATAATTATTTAACAGAAATTGAGCTACGGACAGTTGTCTATAAAGAAATCCGTGCAATGCAGGCTTGGTGTTTAGAAAAAGATATTGGCTTCGATGTAGGAGAATTAACGGAAGTAGTCATGACAGATAGTAAATGGATAGCATTCATTGTTAGACAACTGTTATCCAATGCCATAAAATATAGCCCTGTAAATACAGAGATTTTTATTTTTACGGAAATTGATTCAACTGGGGCAACTTTGCTACATATTAAGGATGCGGGTATAGGTATTCGTAAAGAGGATAAACCACGAATTTTTCAGAAATCATATACAGGTACGGCAGGAAGAGAATCTGCACAATCAACTGGTATGGGTCTGTATTTAGCACAGAATATTGCTCAAAAAATTGGCGTGCGAATTAGCGTGCAGTCAGTTGTAGGAGAAGGCTCGATATTTACGCTACGATTTCCATTACAAAATGAATATGTCAAACTAACAGGTAGATGACGAAATTGTCACCTACCTTTTTATATTGTCATGTAAAACGCACGAAAAGAATAAGCAGACGGGGTACACTTGTAGTATAGAAAGGGGAGTTAACCTGTGGCAGTTTTAATTGGACGTAAAGTAAAAAAAGTATATGGTAAAAAATCAACGGTGCAAGAAGTGCTGAAAGGTATAGATTTAGAAGTAAATGAAGGTGAATTTGTTGGCATTATGGGTCCATCAGGCTCAGGCAAGACGACACTATTAAATGTTTTGTGTTCAATTGACTTTGCAACGGAAGGTGTAATTGAAATAAATGGCCAAAGTTTACGCGGTATGAAGGAAAAGGCGTTAGCTAATTTCCGTCGTGAGCAGCTCGGATTCATATTCCAAGACTATAATTTATTGGATACGTTAACGGTCAAAGAAAATATTTTATTGCCATTAGCTATTGGGAAGCTACCTAAAGCTGTTGCAGAAAGTCGAGTGAAGGAGCTGACATATCTACTAGGCATTGCAGATATTTTAAATAAATATCCGAATGAAATATCAGGTGGCCAGAAGCAACGAACATCTGCTGCTCGAGCTTTAATTACAAATCCATCGATGGTTTTTGCAGATGAGCCTACCGGTGCACTCGATTCAAAATCAGCAACAGCATTGCTGAAAAACTTACAAAGCATTAATGAAACTAAAAAGGCGACGATTATGATGGTCACACATGATGCGGTGGCTGCAAGTTTCTGTACACGTGTTTTGTTTTTAAAGGATGGGCTTATTTACAGTGAATTGTATAAAGGTGATAAGACTAGACAGGCGTTTTTCCAAGAAATCATGCATACGCAAAGTGTGCTAGGTGGTGACGGTTATGAGTCTTAGTAAGCTTGTATTCCGAAGCATGAAGAAAAATATGAAGCATTATTATTTATACTTTTTCGCACTTATTTTCAGTGTGACACTCTATTTTTCCTTTGTGACATTACAGCATAATGGTGACGTTTTCAATACGGTCCAGAAGAGTGGCACAGCATCAGCTGGTTTTAAAGCTGCAACGTATATTTTGTACTTTATTATTTTATTTTTCGTCTTGTATGCTAACCATTTATTTATGATGCGTCGTAGTAAAGAGATTGGCTTATATCAGCTAATTGGGATGACGAAGGGCCTGATTGTACGATTATTGGCGTTAGAAAGTATTTTATTATTTGTCGGAGCTGTCGTAGTAGGGATGCTAGTAGGTTTCTTTAGCTCCCGCTTAATCGCAATGATTTTATTGCGTCTACTTGAAAAAGAAACGCTTGTGACTATGACCTTTAGTACACAGGCATTACAGCAATCAATCTTCGTTTTCGCTATTTTATTAGTAGTTGTCTTGATACAAATGACATGGATGATCCACCGTGTCTCGCTACTATCATTATTTAGTGCTGCTAAACAAGCGGATGAGCGTGTGAAACGATTCAATCCATTACAGATGGTTATCGGCTTCTTAGGGCTAGTGTTCATTGCATATGGCTACTATGCATCAACAAAGCTATTTGATATTAATACTGCAGGCAATCTATTTTTAAATATGATTATTATTTTGGCTACTACAATTGGTGGAACGTTCCTAGTTTTTCGTTTCTCCGTGGCATTTATAATGAATACCATCCGTTTAAAGAAAAATGGCCATCTGTCTGTCCATGATGTATTAGCATTAACACCGATTATGCATCGCATGAAAAGTAATGCTAAATCATTGACGCTTATTACCGTTTTAACAGGTGTATCTCTTGGGATTACAACACTATCATATATTTCGTATTATTCTTCAGAAGCATCAGCCTATAGCCAAGTACCTGGAGATTATATTTTGCATGAGGATCAAGGTCAGGCCTTTTTAAATAAGCTAGAGGAAAATAATATAGCTTATAACAAAGTTGAATATCGTTTACAAGGAGTTACAGCTTCAATAGCTCAATTAATGGCTGATGAACAACAAGATAGCCCTTTTTATAATATGAAAGGGACGATATACACGATTCCACTATCTGATTATCAACACAAAACACCAAATGCATCAATTTCGGGTAATGATGTGATTTTAACAAACTACGGAGGCTATATGGCCGAGATGTTTCCTTTAGCAAAGGATCGAGATTTAGTAGTGTCTGCAGGTGATCTTGAAGAAACATTGCATGTCAAAGCGATTCATGATGAAAGTATTATTGGTGGAACAATAACTGCTGGAGGCGGGGGACCGATTTTCGTAGTATCAGACACACTGTTTGACAAATTGTCTACTCAAGCAAAGCTTTTTCCTTGGCATAAACAAACTTCTATTACGTTACAGTCAAAAACAGACTTAGCGCTAGCTGAGAGATTATATAAAGAAACGAGCGCAAATGTTATATCTATTATAGACACTGATGGGAATACCCAAAATTATATTATCGATTCATTTGAAGCAGAGCGTAAAAGTAATATTGAATCCCTTGGGTTAACAATTTTTACAACGGCGTTTTTAGGTTTAGCATTTTTAATGACAACGGGTAGCATCCTGTACTTTAAACAAATGTCTGAAGCAGAAGAGGAACGAGGAGCATATACGATTTTAAGAAAAATAGGCTTTTCAGAACGAGATATTATGAAGGGAATCTTTATGAAACAAGCGTTTAACTTTGGTGTTCCATTATTGATTGGACTCCTCCATAGTTATTTTGCGGTGAAATCAGGATGGTTTTTATTTGGTACGGAGTTAACAGCCCCGTTATGGATTGCTATGAGCTGTTATATAGCGTTATATGCGATCTTTGCGGTGCTTTCAGTTGGTTATTATAAAAAAGTCATCAGAGAGTCTCTATAGACTATTAAATAGGTAGAAACTCCAAAAAACAGTGTGATCTTATAGAGATCATGCTGTTTTTTTGTTAATGTGACGTGGCAGGATAGATTTCATACTTTTCGGGCTTTTTGTAATGAATAAAAACTGCTTGACTTTCGTTTGTCAGAATATTAAAGTTTAACATATTAACAATCTAGTGTGTGAAAGTGAAGTGTCTTTATGAATGCGGTAATTGTGGCAGTAGCTGTCATGTTAATATTAAGTTTGCTTCGGATCAATGTAGTCCTTTCTCTTGTTTTAGGAGCCTTTGCAGGAGGCTTAGCAAGTGGTATGGGTATTCAAGCAACGGTTGAGTCATTTACAGAAGGATTAGGTGCAGGTGCCACTATCGCGCTAAGCTATGGCTTACTTGGTGGATTTGCTATAGCAATCTCTAAGACGGGAATACCTGAGTTGATGATATCGGGTATTTTGAACATGTTAAATAAAAATGGTTCTAGTAATAGGAAGGGCTTAGTGAAAGTATTAATTTTTCTTCTTATTTTTATGATGGCGATTTTCTCTCAAAATTTAATCCCGATTCATATTGCTTTTATCCCATTACTAATACCGCCTATTTTAAAGGTTTTAAATATGCTTGAAGTGGATCGTAGAATTATAGCAACATTGATTGCGGTTGGTTTGATTGGTACGTATAGCTTTGTGCCAGCTGGCTTCGGAGCTATTTTCCAAGAGATTGTGTCAACGCAAGTTACGAATGCTGGCATGGTTGCAAAAGCAAGTGATGTTCCAGCAGCAATGGCCATTCCTATCTTGGGTATGTTGCTTGGATTAGCTATAGCGTTCTTTGTTTATCGCAAACCTCGCAAATATCAAGATAATGAAGTTGAAACAACATCTTTAAATGTGAAGGTAAGTAAATCGGTTATGATTTCGACTGTTATCGCGCTAATTGTTTCGCTATGGGCACAAATCAGTACGGATTCTATGATTGTCGGAGCCTTTGCAGGGATAATGATTATGTATTTCACAGGTGCTCTTAAATGGAAAGAGGCAGATGAGATTTTATCTGAGGGTATGAAAATGATGGCGTTTATTGGCTTTGTAATGATTGCAGCAAATGGATTTGCATCAGTTATCAATGCGACGGGTGATGTAGATACTTTAATTACAAGCTCTCTAGCTATCCTTCAGGGGAATAAAAGCTTAGCGGTATTCATCATGTTAGTAATCGGATTAATTGTAACAATGGGAATAGGCTCTTCATTCGCTACTGTGCCGATTATTGCAACCTTATTTGTTCCTTTAGCTCAAGGACTAGGTATGAGCCCTTTAGCGATACTGTGTTTAATAGGTACAGCAGGCGCATTAGGAGACGCAGGTTCACCTGCATCAGATTCAACGCTAGGACCGACTGCCGGCTTAAATGTTGATGGACAGCATAATCATATTTGGGATACATGTGTACCGACGTTTATCTTTATAAACATTCCACTTGTTATTTTTGGCTGGATCGCTTGTGTGTTCTTTCTATAACTTATAAAAGCAGTCTCTGAACTATTGAGACTGCTTTTATATTTTATAGTTGAACATTAATTGTTCGAAATGTCCGAAAACGTTGATGGTATTAGGTTATGTGTTGCAAAATCATTAAAAATTATATATACTAGTAAACGGCTTAAATAAGCGAGAAATATTAGTAGTAAAGAAAATCTACAACATTTAAAAGAATTTAGCGAAAAGACTTGCTTATTCTTTTTTTATTGTATATAATGTTGAATGTTGGTCTTTGACTGCGATGAAACGAGAGGTTGCCGACACACCCGGCCGCTTTGCCATGGCGGTGTGTTGGAGAATTTTCGTGGAGAATGTCTAGAAAATAGGCGAGAAGGAGGGAAAATAATGGCAAAACAAAAGATTCGTATTCGTTTAAAAGCGTATGATCACCGTATTTTAGATCAGTCTGCTGAGAAAATTGTGGAGACTGCAAAACGTTCAGGTGCAAGTGTATCAGGTCCGATTCCACTTCCAACTGAGAAGTCTGTGTACACAATTCTACGTGCTGTTCACAAGTACAAAGATTCTCGTGAACAATTCGAGATGCGTACGCATAAACGTCTGATCGATATCGTTAACCCAACACCACAAACTGTTGATGCGTTAATGAAACTTGATTTACCATCTGGCGTTGATATCGAAATCAAACTTTAATGGTAAAAACAATATAACTTTTTAAAACTTACAGGAGGTGTGACAAATGGCTAAAGGAATCTTAGGTAGAAAAATTGGTATGACACAAGTTTTCGCTGAAAACGGCGATTTAATCCCGGTAACAGTTATCGAAGCTACTCCAAACGTAGTTCTTCAAAAGAAAACTGTTGATACTGACGGCTACGAAGCGATCCAAGTTGGTTTCGAAGATAAGCGCGTTAAGCTTTCTAACAAACCAGAACAAGGTCACGTAGCAAAAGCGAATACTGCTCCTAAGCGCTTCATTCGTGAATTCCGCAACGTGAACGTTGGAGAATACGAAGTTGGTCAAGAAGTCAAAGTAGAAATTTTCGCAGAAGGCGATGTAATTGATGTAACAGGAGTTACTAAAGGTAAAGGTTTCCAAGGTGTTATCAAACGCCACGGACAATCTCGTGGTCCAATGGCCCACGGTTCTCGTTACCACCGTCGTCCTGGTTCAATGGGTCCAGTTGCTCCGAACCGCGTATTTAAACAAAAGAAATTGCCTGGTCAAATGGGTGGCACAGTAGTTACAATCCAAAACTTAGAAATCGTTAAAGTTGATGCGGAACGTAACCTACTACTTGTTAAAGGTAATGTTCCTGGTTCTAAAAAAGCTCTAGTTACAGTTAAAACTGCAATTAAAGCTAACTAATCACTTCGAGAAAGGAGGAAACAGGAATGACAAAAGTATCTGTACTTAGTCAAACAGGTGCTTCAGTTGGTGAAATCGAGTTAAACGAAGCGATCTTCGGAATCGAGCCAAATGAAGCAGTATTATTCGACGCAGTAGTTGCACAACGCGCTTCTCTACGTCAAGGTAATCATAAGGTTAAAAACCGTTCTGAAGTTGCTGGTGGTGGTCGTAAACCATGGCGTCAAAAAGGAACTGGTCGTGCTCGTCAAGGTTCTATCCGTTCTCCACAATGGCGCGGCGGTGGTGTGGTATTTGGTCCAACTCCACGTAGCTACTCTTATAAATTACCTAAAAAAGTTCGTCGTTTAGCTCTTAAATCAGCTTTATCAGCTAAAGTTGTAGAACAAAACTTCTTAGTTCTTGATGCTCTTACACTAGCAGCACCAAAAACAAAAGAATTTACAAAAATTCTTAAAGATCTTTCTTTAGAGAAAAAATCTTTATTCGTAACTGCTGACCTTGATGAAAACGTAGCATTATCTGCTCGTAACATCCCTGGTGTAACAGTTTTAACTGCAAACGGAATCAACGTTCTTGATCTTTTAGGTCACGAAAAAGTTGTATTCACTAAGTCTGCAGTAGAAAAAGTTGAGGAGGTGCTTGGATAATGGAAGCACGTGATATTTTAAAACGTCCGGTCATTACTGAGCGTTCTTCAGAACTTATGGCAGAGAAAAAGTATACTTTCGAAGTAGACACTCGCGCTAACAAAACTCAAGTAAAAGACGCTGTAGAAGAAATCTTTGGCGTAAACGTTGAGAAAGTAAACGTTCTTAACTACAAAGGTAAATTTAAACGCGTTGGCCGTTACGGTGGTTATACTAACAAACGTCGTAAAGCGATTGTTAAACTAACTGCGGACAGCAAAGACATCGAATTATTCGAAATGTAATCCTTTAGGGATTTATGATTTGAACAATCAAGAAGGAGGGAAACACAATGGCGATTAAAAAGTATAAACCTACCTCTAATGGTCGTCGTAATATGACGTCTTTAGACTTTGCGGAAATTACAACTAACAAGCCTGAGAAATCATTGCTTGAACCAACTAAACGCAAAGCTGGTCGTAACAACCAAGGTAAAATCACTGTTCGTCATCATGGTGGTGGTCATAAGAAGCAATATCGTGTCATCGATTTCAAGCGTATTAAAGATGGCATTCCAGCGAAAGTTGCTACTATTGAATATGATCCAAACCGTTCTGCGAATATCGCATTAATCAATTACGCTGATGGAGCAAAAGCTTACATCTTAGCACCAAAAGGTCTAGAGGTTGGTCAAACAATCGTATCTGGTCCAGATGCTGATATTAAAGTAGGTAACGCATTACCATTAGCAAACATTCCAATGGGTACAACAATCCATAACATCGAGTTAAAACCTGGTAAAGGTGGACAATTAGTACGTTCTGCTGGTACTTCTGCGCAAGTACTTGGTCGTGAAGACAAATACGTAATCGTTCGTCTACAATCTGGTGAAGTACGTTTAGTTCTTGCTACTTGCCGCGCTACAATCGGTCAAGTTGGTAACGAACAACATGAACTTGTACACATCGGTAAAGCAGGTCGTAGCCGTTGGTTAGGTAAACGCCCAACTGTTCGTGGTTCTGTAATGAACCCTAACGATCACCCACACGGTGGTGGTGAAGGACGTTCTCCAATCGGACGTAAATCACCGATGACTCCTTGGGGTAAACCAGCACTTGGTTACAAAACTCGTAATAAGAAAAACAAATCGGATAAATTCATCATCCGTAGTCGTAAAAAATAAAGTGGTTAAACTACGGTTCTATGTGAGAGCCGTGGTGGAATCACAGAGGGAGGTTCCTACATGGGTCGCAGTTTGAAAAAAGGACCTTTTGTTGACGACCACTTAATGAAAAAAGTGGAAGCACAAGAGGCTTCTGAGAAGAAACAAGTTATTAAGACTTGGTCTCGCCGTTCTACAATCTTCCCGAACTTCATCGGATTAACAATTGCTGTATATGATGGACGTAAACATGTTCCTGTATACGTAACAGAAGATATGGTAGGCCACAAACTTGGTGAATTCGCGCCGACACGTACTTATAAAGGTCACGGTGCAGACGACAAGAAAACAAGACGCTAATTTTGAGAGGAGGTAATTCCTAATGACACAAGCTAAAGCTATCGCTCGCACAGTACGTATCGCTCCTCGTAAAGTCCGTCTAGTTGTAGACTTAATCCGAGGTAAGCAAGTAGGTGAGGCAGTTGCAATTTTACGTCATACTCCAAAAGCGGCGTCTCCAGTCGTTGAGAAAGTATTAAAATCTGCAGTTGCTAATGCTGAGCACAACTACGATCTAGATATCAACTCTTTAGTAGTTTCTGAAGTATTCGTTGATGAAGGTCCAACATTAAAACGTTTCCGTCCACGTGCACAAGGACGTGCAAGCGCAATTAACAAACGCACAAGCCACATCACTTTAGTGGTATCTGAGAAGAAGGAGGGTTAATCCGTGGGTCAAAAAGTACATCCAATAGGACTGCGCGTTGGTATTATTCGTGACTGGGAGTCAAAATGGTACGCTGAAAAAGACTATGCAACTCTACTTCACGAAGACATCAAAGTGCGTAAATATATTGAAACGGCTCTTAAAGACGCTTCTGTTTCTAAAGTTGAAATCGAACGTGCTGCAAACCGTGTAAACATTACAATTCACACTGCTAAACCAGGGATGGTAATCGGTAAAGGTGGTACTGAAGTTGAAAACCTTCGTAAATACCTTGGCGAACTAACTGGTAAACGTGTACACATCAACATTATCGAAATTAAACGTGCTGATCTTGACGCTCGTCTAGTAGCTGAAAACATCGCTCGTCAATTAGAAAACCGTGTTTCATTCCGTCGTGCGCAAAAGCAAGCGATCCAACGCACAATCCGTGCAGGAGCAAAAGGAATTAAAACACAAGTATCTGGTCGTTTAGGTGGCGCTGATATCGCGCGTGCTGAACACTATAGTGAAGGAACTGTTCCACTTCATACTCTACGTGCTGACATCGACTATGCACACGCAGAAGCTGACACTACTTACGGTAAATTAGGCGTTAAAGTATGGATCTACCGTGGTGAAGTTCTTCCTACGAAGAAATCTGTGGAAGGAGGCAAATAATATGTTATTGCCTAAACGCGTAAAATACCGTCGTGAACACCGCGGAAACATGCGTGGCGAAGCGAAAGGCGGCAAAGAAGTATCTTTCGGCGAATGGGGCTTACAAGCTCAAACTGCTAGCTGGATTACTAACCGTCAAATCGAATCTGCACGTATCGCGATGACTCGTTACATGAAACGTGGCGGTAAAGTTTGGATTAAAATCTTCCCGCACAAACCTTACACGAAAAAACCTCTAGAAGTCCGCATGGGTTCTGGTAAAGGTTCTCCTGAAGGTTGGGTAGCAGTTGTTAAACCAGGAAAAGTAATGTTCGAAATTGCTGGTGTATCTGAAGAGATTGCACGTGAAGCACTTCGTTTAGCATCACATAAGCTTCCTGTTAAATGTAAGATCGTAAAACGTCAAGAAACTGGTGGTGAATCTAATGAAAGCTAATGAAATCCGTGACCTTGCCACTTCTGAAATTGAATTAAAAGTGAAATCACTGAAAGAAGAGCTTTTCAACCTTCGCTTCCAATTGGCGACTGGTCAATTAGAAAACACAGCTCGTATTCGTGAAGTGCGTAAAGCAATCGCGCGTATGAAAACTGTTATTCGTGAAAGAGAAATCAGTGCAAATAACTGATAAAGGAGGTTTTCAAGTATGACTGAGCGTAATCAACGCAAAGTTTACACGGGCCGCGTCGTTTCAGATAAAATGGACAAAACAATTTCTGTTTTAGTTGAAACTCACAAAAAGCATAAGCTTTATGGTAAACGTGTAAAGTACTCTAAAAAGTTTAAAGCTCATGATGAGCAAAACCAAGCGAAAATCGGTGATATCGTACGTATCATGGAGACTCGCCCGCTATCAGCTACTAAACGTTTCCGTCTAGTTGAAGTTGTAGAAAAAGCGGTTATTATTTAATAACTATTTCGGAACAACCAATTTCCGAAGGGAGGTAACCTAAGTGATCCAACAAGAAAGTCGTATGAAAGTTGCTGACAACTCAGGTGCACGTGAAGTTCTTACAATTAAAGTGCTTGGTGGCTCTGGCCGTAAAACTGCTAACATCGGTGATATCGTTGTTTGTACAGTTAAGAAAGCAACACCAGGTGGCGTTGTCAAGAAGGGTGACGTTGTTAAAGCTGTTATCGTTCGTACTAAATCAGGCGTTCGCCGTAAAGACGGTACTTACATCAAATTTGATGAAAATGCTTGTGTAATTATTCGTGATGATAAATCACCACGCGGAACTCGTATTTTCGGACCTGTTGCACGTGAATTACGTGACAGCAACTTCATGAAAATCGTTTCTCTAGCTCCAGAAGTTCTTTAATTTCATGACAGTGCCAATCAAGGAGGTGCGACAGCATGCATGTAAAAAAAGGTGACAAGGTTAAGGTTATCACTGGTAAGGACAAAGGCAAAGAAGGAGTAATCCTAGCTTCTTTCCCTAAACAAGATCGCGTTCTTGTTGAAGGTGTAAACATCGTGAAAAAACACGTTAAACCTAACCAATTGAATCCACAAGGTGGGATTGTTAGCCAAGAGGCTGCAATTCACGTTTCGAACGTAATGCTAATCGATCCTAAATCTGGCGAGCCGACTCGTGTAGGTTATAAAATCGAAAACGGTAAAAAAGTTCGTGTTGCAAAAAAATCAGGTGCAGTAATCGACTAATTAGTAAATAAAAGAAGGGAGGTACACACATGAGCCGCCTAAAAGAAAAATATTTAAATGAAGTTTCTCCTGCTCTAATGAGCAAATTTGGATATAAATCAGTAATGCAACTTCCAAAAGTTGATAAAATCGTTATCAACATGGGTGTTGGCGACGCAGTTCAAAACTCTAAAGCGCTAGATGCAGCTGTAGAAGAATTGACAATTATCACTGGTCAAAAACCAGTAGTAACTAAAGCTAAAAAATCGATCGCAGGTTTCCGTCTACGTGAAGGTATGCCTATCGGTGCTAAAGTTACATTACGCGGTGAGCGTATGTATGAATTCTTGGATAAATTAATCGCAATCGCATTACCTCGTGTACGTGACTTCCGTGGTGTTTCTAAAAAAGCATTCGATGGTCGCGGTAACTACACTCTAGGTGTTAAAGAGCAATTAATTTTCCCAGAAATCGATTACGATAAAGTTTCAAAAGTACGCGGTATGGACATCGTGATCGTAACGACAGCGAACTCTGACGAAGAAGCTCGCGAGTTATTGACACAATTCGGTATGCCGTTCCAAAAGTAATTTAAACAAGGAGGGCGAAAACGTGGCTAAAAAATCTATGATCGTTAAACAACAACGTAAGCAAAAGTTTAAAGTGCAAGAATATACACGTTGTGAACGCTGTGGTCGTCCACACTCAGTATATCGCAAATTCAAACTTTGCCGTATTTGTTTCCGAGAACTTGCATATAAGGGACAAATTCCTGGCGTGAAAAAAGCCAGCTGGTAATCCCCTAATTTGGGAAGGAGGTAAATGTAATGACAATGACTGATCCGATTGCAGATATGCTAACTCGCATTCGTAATGCGAACATGGTTCGTCACGAGAAGTTAGAAGTACCAGCTTCCAACGTGAAAAAAGAAATCGCTGAAATTTTAAAGCGTGAAGGTTTCGTACGTGACGTAGAATACGTGGAAGACAACAAACAAGGTATCATCCGTATCTTCTTAAAATACGGTAAAGAAAACGAACGCGTTATCACTGGCCTAAAACGTATTTCTAAACCTGGTCTACGTGTATATGCTAAAACAAATGAAGTTCCTAAAGTACTGAACGGTCTTGGTATCGCTTTAGTGTCAACTTCACAAGGTTTATTAACAGATAAAGAAGCTCGCGCTAAACAAGTTGGCGGCGAAGTTCTAGCATACGTTTGGTAATTAGCAATAAATGAATGGAGGTGCAACTAAATGTCTCGTGTAGGTAAAAAAATTATCGAGGTACCAGCTAACGTAACTATTACTGTCGAAGCTGACAATACTGTTACTGTTAAAGGTCCTAAAGGCGAACTTGTTCGTTCTTTCCACCAAGATATGAAAATTGAGCAAGAAGGTAATGTGATCTCTGTATCTCGTCCTTCTGATTCAAAAGAACACCGCACAAACCACGGTACAACTCGTGCGCTATTAGCGAACATGGTTACTGGTGTTTCTGTAGGTTTCGAAAAATCATTAGAACTTATCGGTGTCGGTTACCGTGCGCAATTACAAGGTAAAAAGCTTGTACTTAACGTAGGTTACTCTCACCCAGTTGAGTTCACACCAGAAGATGGTCTTGAAGTAGAAGTTCCTTCTAACACAAAAATCATCGTTAAAGGTATCAGCAAAGAACGCGTTGGCGCTCTTGCATCTAATATCCGTGACGTTCGTCCACCAGAGCCGTATAAAGGTAAAGGTATCCGTTACGAAGGCGAATACGTTCGTCGTAAAGAAGGTAAAACAGGTAAATAATGCTGCTTAAGCATTAGAAAGGAGTGACCCTTGTGATTACGAAACAGGATAAAAATCAAGTTCGTAAAAAACGTCATGCGCGAGTACGTTCTAAAATTACGGGTACTGCTGAGCGTCCACGCTTAAACGTATTCCGTTCTAACAAGAACATCTACGCTCAACTTATCGATGACGTAGCAGGCGTAACACTTGTTAGCGCATCTTCTCAAGAGAATGGTTTTGAAGGTGCTGGTAACAACGTAGAAGCTGCATCAAAAATCGGTGAAACAATCGCGAAACGCGCTACGGAAAAAAATATTACTGCTATAGTATTTGACCGTGGTGGTTACTTATATCATGGACGTGTTAAAGCTTTAGCTGAAGCTGCACGTGAGAACGGTTTAGAATTTTAATAAGAAGGAGGGACACATTTCATGAGTCGAATTGACGCAAACAAACTTGGAGAACTTGAAGAACGCGTAGTTACTATTAACCGTGTTGCTAAAGTTGTTAAAGGTGGACGTCGCTTCCGCTTCACAGCATTAGTTGTAGTTGGCGATAGAAACGGACATGTTGGTTTCGGTACTGGTAAAGCTCAAGAGGTGCCAGATGCTATCCGTAAAGCTGTTGAAGATGCGAAGAAAAACTTAATCGAAGTGCCACGTGTAGGTGGAACAACTCCACACTTAGTGCTTGGTCGCTTCGGTGCAGGAGAAATCCTAATCAAACCTGCTGCTCCTGGTACAGGGGTTATCGCTGGTGGTCCAGTACGTGCCGTACTAGAACTTGCTGGTATTACTGATATTCTTTCAAAATCACTTGGATCTAACACACCAATTAACATGGTGCGTGCTACTGTTCAAGGTTTAACTGAATTAAAACGCGTAGAGGACGTTGCAAAATTACGTGGCAAATCAGTGGAAGAAATATTAGGATAAGGGGGGAATAATAATGGCTAACAAATTAGAAATCACCCTTACAAAATCTGTGATCGGTTCTAAACCGGCACAACGTAAAACTATTGAAGCTCTTGGTTTGCGTAAATTAAATCAAACTGTTGAGAAAGCTGATAATGCAGCTACTCGCGGTATGCTTGATAAAGTAGCTCACTTAGTTACTGTAAAAGAAAATTAATTTTTAATTAATGAACAAGGAGGTGCCACCCACTATGAAACTGCATGAGTTAAAACCAGCAGAAGGTTCTCGTAAGCAACGCAATCGCGTTGGTCGTGGTATCGGTTCTGGTAACGGTAAAACTGCGGGTAGAGGACATAAAGGTCAAAACTCTCGATCTGGCGGCGGTGTACGCCCAGGCTTTGAGGGCGGACAAAACCCGTTATTCCGTCGTTTACCAAAACGTGGCTTTACGAACATTAACCGTAAAGAATACGCTATCGTTAACCTTGACACATTAAACCGTTTCGAAGACGGTGCAGAAGTAACAACTGCATTATTACTTGAAACTGGTCTTGTGAGCAATGAAAAAGCTGGAATTAAAGTTCTTGGAAACGGAACACTTAACAAAAAGCTTACAGTTAAAGCTCATAAATTCTCAGCTTCAGCGAAAGAAGCAATCGAGAATGCCGGCGGAACTACTGAGGTGATTTAATGTTTCAGACAATCTCTAACTTTATGCGTGTTCGAGATATAAGAAATAAAATCATTTTCACTCTTTTAATGTTAATCGTTTTCCGTATTGGTACATTCATACCAGTACCGAACGTTGACGCAAATGTATTAAAGGCAACTGATGAGTTTAACCTCGTTGGTTTCCTCAATACTTTTGGCGGTGGTGCTTTGAAAAACTTCTCTATCTTCGCGATGGGAATTATGCCATACATCACAGCCTCAATTATTGTTCAGTTATTGCAAATGGACGTAGTACCGAAGTTTGCTGAGTGGGCAAAGCAAGGTGAAGTCGGAAGACGTAAACTTGCACAATTTACTCGCTACTTTACAATTATTCTTGCCTTTATTCAATCATTCGCGATGTCATTTGGTTTCAACAAAATGTATGGTGGATCTTTGATTAAAGAAGAGGGAATTCTAACTTACGTTACAATTTCAATTGTATTGACAGCTGGTACAGCTTTCCTTGTATGGCTTGCTGAGCAAATTACTGCACATGGTGTTGGTAATGGTATTTCTGTCGTAATTTTCGCAGGTATCGTTGCAGCATTACCTACAGGAATAAACCAAATTTATGCACAACAAATAGAGGGTGCTGGTGATAAACTGTTTATTAACATTATCATCCTTGCATTACTTGCTTTGATTTTACTTGCAATTGTCGTTGGTGTAATTTACGTGCAACAAGCACTTCGTAAAATCCCAATTCAATATGCAAAACGAGTTACTGGACGCAATCAACAAACAGGTGGTCAACAAACGCACTTACCGTTAAAAGTAAATGCTGCAGGGGTTATTCCGGTAATCTTCTCAGTAGCGTTCCTTGTTACGCCTCGTACGTTAGCAGCGTTCTTTGGTCAAAATGATGTAACAACATTCATTGAAAACACGTTTGATTATCAGAAACCTGTTGGGATGTTGATTTACGTTGCATTGATCGTCGCGTTCACATATTTCTATGCATTCGTACAAGTGAATCCAGAAAATGTGGCAGACAACTTGAAAAAACAAGGTGCTTACATTCCAGGTATTCGCCCGGGTGAAAACACTCAAACGTATTTAACAAGCGTGTTATATCGTCTGACTTTTGTTGGCGCGATATTCTTAACTGTAATTGCTGTAATGCCGATTATATTCATCAACCTTATGAATCTACCTGCTTCAGTGCAAATCGGTGGTACTAGTATAATTATCGTAGTCGGCGTAGCGCTAGAAACGATGAAACAGCTAGAATCCCAACTTGTTAAACGTCACTACAAAGGCTTTATGAAATAATGTTGATTTTAAGGGAACGTTCTTCGTTTCCTGAAATCAGCAAACCTTTTGTGGGAGGACTATTTCCGATGAATATCGTTTTAATGGGTCTGCCAGGTGCTGGTAAAGGTACACAGGCAGATAAAATTGTTGAGAAGTATGCAATTCCTCATATTTCTACAGGAGATATGTTCCGTGCCGCTATTAAAGATGGTACAGAACTAGGCTTACAGGCTAAATCGTTTATGGATCAAGGTGCTCTTGTACCTGATGAAGTAACGATTGGTATTGTTCGTGAGCGACTTGCTAAACCTGATTGTGAAAAGGGCTTCTTATTAGATGGATTCCCACGTACTGTTCCACAAGCTGAAGCTTTAGATAGCATTTTAGCTGATCTTGGTAAAGCTATTGAGCATACGTTAAACATTCAAGTTGAAAAAGATGAGCTTATTGCTCGTTTATCAGGTCGTCGTATTTGTAAAACTTGTGGTACATCTTATCATTTAATTTTCAATCCACCAGCTGTGGAAGGTAAATGTGATAAAGACGGCGGCGAACTTTACACACGTGCGGATGATAATCCTGAAACGGTTGCAAACCGTCTGGAAGTAAATATGAATCAAGCACAACCTTTACTTAACTTCTATGAAGCTAAAGGTGTGTTAACAAATATTGATGGACAGCAAGATATTAATAAAGTGTTTGCTGATCTTGATGCTCTTTTACAGAGCAGCCGCAGCTGATACCCGGCTCCGGGCGCAGAATACTGCTTCCGCGGGAGGCATGCGGGAGCAACACCGAAACATAATTTTTTTGAGAGTTGCAAAAGCATATTGTGCCCGGTATATATTTCTTTTAAAAAGTGCAACATTACTTTTAAGAGAGTATAATGGGTTTCGTGGAAGCATCTGTGTAACGGGTATGAATATCTCATCAAAGACATTCCGGTATTCGTGTAAACATGGGAGATTCAGTGCCTATACTGGTCCTGTATATTCCGTGGATTGTGTGAAGCGAAACCAGACGAGCGTCTTTCAAACATCTCTCATACAATCCAAACATATGTTGAAACGAGGTTGCTTCTATAGTTGCAGCAGATATCCGTTTGATGTAACGATGAGAACTTTAATTTGCATATAGAGAGGAGAGACAGAGTAGATGGCGAAAGATGATGTAATTGAAGTCGAAGGGACAGTTGTTGAGACTTTGCCAAACGCGATGTTTAAGGTAGAATTAGAAAATGGACATGTGATTTTAGCACACGTATCTGGTAAGATTCGTATGCACTTTATCCGCATTCTACCTGGAGATAAGGTTACTATCGAGTTATCTCCTTATGATTTAACTCGCGGTCGTATCACATACCGTTTTAAATAATCTTTTGCGCTCCGGACTATTAAGGAGGTTAGGTTAGATGAAAGTGAGACCATCTGTGAAACCGATCTGCGAAAAATGTAAAGTAATTCGCCGACGCGGTAAAGTAATGGTAATCTGTGAAAATCCTAAACACAAACAAAAACAAGGTTGATTCTAAAGGAGGTGCACAACGTACATGGCACGTATTGCTGGTGTTGACATTCCTCGCGACAAACGCGTGGTAATTTCATTAACTTACATTTACGGTATTGGTAAAACTACAGCTCAGAAAGTATTAGCTGGCGCAGGTATTTCAGAAGATACACGCGTACGCGACTTAACTGAAGATCAGTTAAACCTAATCCGTGAACAATTAGATTCTTACAAACTTGAAGGTGACTTACGTCGCGAAACTTCATTAAATATTAAACGTCTGATGGAAATCGGTTCATTCCGTGGTATCCGTCACCGTCGTGGTTTACCTGTTCGTGGTCAAAATACGAAGAACAATGCGCGTACGCGTAAAGGTCCTCGTAAAACAGTTGCGAACAAGAAAAAATAATACGTAAAGGAGGTTCCTTCTTAACATGGCTCGTAAACAACAAACTCGTAAACGTCGTGTGAAAAAGAATATCGAATCTGGTATTGCACACATTCGTTCTACATTTAACAATACAATTGTAACGATTACAGATATGCAAGGTAACGCTGTATCTTGGTCAAGTGCTGGTGCTCTTGGTTTCCGTGGTTCACGTAAATCTACACCATTCGCTGCACAAATGGCTGCAGAAACTGCTGCTAAAACATCCCTTGAACATGGTCTGAAAACGTTGGAAGTAACTGTTAAAGGTCCTGGTGCTGGTCGTGAAGCTGCAATTCGTGCACTTCAAGCTGCTGGTTTAGAAGTAACTGCTATTAAAGACGTTACTCCAGTTCCTCACAATGGTTGCCGTCCGCCAAAACGTCGTCGCGTGTAATGGGTGCGTCTCATATTGTATGAGAACATCATTTTTTGTACAGACTGTCTTGTGCAGATATTAAACGATACGTCAATGACGATCGAATCTATGATGGAAAGAACCTATACATTCGATGTTTTGAAGGAGGGTAAATGAAATGATCGAAATTGAAAAACCAAAGATTGAAACGGTGGAGATCAGCGAAGATTCCAAATATGGAAAGTTTGTTGTAGAACCGCTTGAACGCGGATATGGAAACACTTTGGGTAATTCTTTACGTCGTATCCTTCTGTCTTCATTACCAGGAGCTGCTGTCACTTCAATCCAAATTGATGGTGTACTTCACGAATTCTCTACTGTAGAAGGCGTTGTAGAAGATGTAGCTTCAATTATTTTGAACGTGAAAAAGCTTGCTCTTAAAATCTACTCTGACGAAGAAAAAGTTATTGAGATTGATGTAAAGGGCGATGGTACAGTTACGGCTGCTGACATTACACATGACAGTGACGTAGAAATTTTAAACCCAGATCTATATATTGCAACAATCGCTAAAAACGGTCATTTACGTATGCGTATGTACGCTCAACGCGGCCGTGGTTACACTCCTGCTGATCAAAACAAACGTGAGGATCTTCCTATCGGCGTGATCCCGATCGACTCTATTTACACTCCAGTATCACGCGTCAATTTCCAAGTGGAAAATACTCGTGTAGGTCAGTCTTCTGACTACGATAAACTTTCTCTTGATGTGTGGACAGATGGTAGCATCGGTCCGAAAGAGGCGATTTCGCTCGGAGCAAAAATTTTAACCGAGCATCTAAACATCTTCGTTGGCATGACAGATGAGGCACAAACTGCTGAAATCATGGTCGAAAAAGAAGAAGACCAAAAAGAAAAAGTTTTAGAGATGACTATTGAAGAACTTGATCTTTCTGTTCGTTCTTATAACTGCTTAAAACGCGCTGGTATTAATACAGTACTAGAACTTGCGAATAAGTCAGAAGACGACATGATGAAAGTTCGTAACCTTGGACGTAAGTCATTAGAAGAGGTAAAAGCGAAGTTAGAAGAGCTTGGTTTAGGGTTACGCAAAGAAGACTAAGCGATTTAAACAAAACTTATAAGATCAGATATTTTTTATAAAGGAGGGAAACATCCATGGGTTACAGAAAACTTGGTCGTACAAGTTCTCAACGTAAAGCGATGTTACGTGACTTAGCTACTGATTTAATCATCAACGAGCGTATCGAAACTACTGAGGCTCGCGCTAAAGAAGTACGTAAAGCTGTTGAAAAAATGATTACATTAGGTAAACGCGGAGATTTACATGCACGCCGTCAAGCTGCTGCATTCATCCGTCGTGAACTAGTAACAACTACTGACGAAGAAGGTAACGAAACAACTTCATTTGCGCTACAAAAGCTATTTGATGATGTTGCACCACGTTACGCAGAACGTCAAGGTGGTTACACTCGTATTCTTAAAGTAGGTCCTCGTCGTGGTGACGGTGCACCTGTTGTTGTGATTGAATTAGTTTAATCATAAGAGAAAACAAGTGGTGAAGAGGGTGGAACCACCACCCTCTTTCTTTATAAAACGATTTATACGACAAATAATTAAGCTGAGCGTTATGATGAGCGGACACTGTTGTGTGGCGTCTCGTTTAGCTCTCCGCACCTCATTCAAAAGAAACAAGGGCTTGAGCACCCGTGTTTCTTGTAAATGTAACGACTAGCGCATTTCTATCGAATGAGGTGCGCGCTTTTTTATTATTAACAGCGCCAATTGATGGTGCTTTTTTTAATATATAGGAATAAGCGCTTAGGCACTTTTCTTATATCGACATATTGATTGTGGTAGAATTCATACATAAAAAAGTGTAAGTTAGTTAGTATAGCTGAGCATGTAGAGAGGAGTTCTAGAAATGCCCGAAATTTTATCATTAAATAATGTGACTTTTTCATATACACCTGAAGATCCAGAGCTGCGAAATGCTGTCGAAAATGTAAGCTTCGCCGTACAGGAAGGTGAATGGATTGCTATAGTTGGCCATAATGGTTCTGGTAAATCAACGATAGCCAAATTAATGAATGGTTTACTATTCCCGCAGCAGGGAGATGTACGTATATTACGAGAAGTATTAAATGAAGATAATCTGTGGGAATGTCGCTCGCAAATGGGGATGGTTTTTCAAAATCCAGACAATCAATTTGTAGGAGCTACAGTGCAAGATGATGTTGCCTTTGCTCTTGAAAATAACGGCATACCGTTTGAAGAGATGGTAAAGCGTGTGCATGCATCACTAGAACAAGTGAAGATGAGCAATTTTTTGGATCATGAGCCACATCATTTGTCTGGCGGACAGAAGCAACGTGTCGCTATTGCAGGGGCATTAGCTTTGAAGCCAAAGTTGCTCATTTTAGATGAGGCAACATCTATGTTAGATCCACAAGGACGTGTAGAGGTTTTACAAACTGTACAAACATTACGCGCAGAAACTGGGCTAACGGTTTTATCGATTACACATGATTTAGAAGAAGCCATGCTGGCGGATCGTATACTTTTCATGAATGATGGCAAGAAGTTTGCAGAAGGCCCACCTGCTGAAATATTTTCGCTGGGGAACAAGTTAACGGAGTTAGGTCTTGATCTGCCATTTGCCATGAAGTTATCAAAGTTATTGCAAAAGGAAGGTGTTCCGTTAATGGGACAACATATGACAGAAGAAGAGTTGGTGAATGATTTATGGACATCAAACTTCAACAAGTAAGCTATGCATACTCTCAAGGAACACCTTTTGAAAAACGTGCGTTATTCGATGTGGACTTTGAGATTCCATCTCACACGTACCAAGCGATTATTGGCCATACGGGGTCCGGTAAATCGACTATTCTTCAGCATTTTAACGCACTTCTAAAGCCTACATCAGGTAAGGTGCAAATAGGAGATCGCACAGTGGAAGCTGGTAAAAAGGCAAAGGATTTAAAGGCGGTTCGCCAACGTGTAGGTATTGTTTTTCAATTTCCAGAGCATCAGCTGTTTGAAGAAACGGTATTAAAGGATATTATGTTCGGTCCAATGAATTTCGGTGTCTCAGAGAAAGAAGCCGAGATACGTGCTAGAGAGCTTGTCCGTTTAGTTGGATTGCCTGAAAATGTGCTCGACAAATCACCATTTGATCTCTCGGGCGGACAAATGCGACGTGTAGCAATTGCGGGTGTATTGGCTATGGAGCCAGAGGTGATTGTTTTAGACGAACCAACAGCTGGGCTAGATCCTCGTGGACAAAAAGAAATTATGGATATGTTTTATGCATTACATCGGGAGCGTAGTTTAACGACGATTCTCGTTACGCACAGTATGGAGGACGCAGCTCGTTATGCTGACAATATCGTTATTATGCATGAGGGGAAAAATGTATTGAGTGGAACACCACGTGATATTTTTAAGGATGTTGAAACATTAAAGCAATTTCGTTTAGAACCACCACGTATTGTACGCTTCCAACAAAAGATTGAAAAGCTGATCAATACACCTCTAGCAAAGGTATGTTTAACAGAAGAGGAGCTAGCGATTGAAATGGCTCGATTATTGAGAGAGGAGCGTGCAGAGTCATGATGGAGAAGATGATTTTCGGGCGCTTCCTGCCAGGAGATTCTCCTGTTCATAGGCTTGACCCACGATCTAAACTCGTATTCGTTTTTGCATTTATCATTATTGTATTTTTAGCTAATAATACAATAACATATGCAATGCTATTAGCATTTACGTTACTCATTGTTTTAGTGTCACGTATACGCTTGTACTTTTTAATAAATGGCTTGAAGCCTGTTCTCTTTTTAATGGCGTTTACTTTCTTGCTACATATTTTTATGACGAAGGAAGGCGACCTATTATTTCATTGGAAATTTATCTCTATCTATGAGGGAGGCGTTCGCCAAGGGATTTATATTTCAACACGTTTCCTAGTTTTAGTGTTTATGACGTCTATTTTAACACTGACAACATCTCCGATTTCCATTACAGATGGGATTGAGGTATTGCTAAATCCATTGAAAAAAATAAAAGTACCTGTTCATGAGCTAGCGCTAATGATGTCCATTTCACTGCGCTTTATTCCAACGTTGATGGATGAGACAGATAAGATTATGAAGGCGCAAATGGCGCGTGGTTCTGATTTATCCTCAGGACCGATAAAAGACCGTATTAAAGCGGTTGTACCACTGTTAGTACCACTCTTTGTAAGTGCCTTTAAACGTGCAGAGGACTTAGCGACTGCGATGGAAGTTCGAGGCTATCGTGGCGGTGAAGGGCGTACGCGCTATCGTAAGTTAAAGTGGGATATAGGCGATACATTTGCGCTTGCCTTATTAGTAGCAATGGCTGTTTTATTATTTTTCTATAGAAGTTAAAGGAGTAGCTTTATGCGACGATTAAAAGCAATTATTAGTTACGATGGAACGCAATTTTCTGGTTATCAAGTGCAACCAGGAGAGCGTACAGTACAAGCAGAAGTTGAGCGTGTACTTGCTGTTATGCATAAAGGTAACAAGGTCAAAGTAACGGCAAGTGGTCGCACTGATGCAAGAGTACATGCAACTGGACAAACACTGCATTTTGATACGCCGCTTGCAATACCAGTAGAAAAATATATGAAGGCGTTAAATGTTCAGCTTCCGAGAGATATCCGTGTATTATCGATTGAGGAAGTAGCAGATGATTTTCATGCACGTTATAGTGTAACAGGAAAACGCTATCGCTATATATGGTCCTGTGAGCTTGTACAAAGCCCGTTCCGTAGACATTACACAGTTGAGACGAATGGTGTGAAACCAGACGTGAAAGCGATGCAGGAGGCTGCAAATGCTATTATCGGGACGCATGACTTCTCATGTTTTTGTGCGGCGAATACTAGTGTACAAAATAAAGTGCGAACAGTAAACGCACTTCAATTTGAGTGGCATGGTGAAGAGCTACATATGGTCATTGAAGGTAGTGGCTTCTTATACAATATGGTACGCATCATTGCCGGCACTTTATGGGAAGTTGGCATAGGGCGCAGAGAAGTGAAAAATGTCGAGGTCGTTGTTGCATCGATGGATCGCGACCAGGCTGGAAAAACAGCGCCACCACAAGGTTTATACCTTGAAAAGGTATTCTATTAGGGCGCTTTGTTTAAGAGAATACGGTATGTTTTATAGGAGCGGAAATTCGCTTTAAATGGAACAAAATATGAGGGGCAAAATGCCAATGCAAATGCCAAACGTTACCCTGTACAACTTCACCAGGTGTTTAATGAAATTGCTTGACTTTAAAAGCCATTCATTATATGATAACAGATGGTATTTTCATTACCACCACAAAATAAGCCCCGAAACTTATAGTGTAGACTAATGAAAAATAACGGTAATCGAATCGATTAGGAGGATATATACATGCGTACAACATTCATGGCTAAAGGTCACGAAGTAGACCGTAAATGGTTAGTAGTTGATGCAGAAGGCCAAACTCTTGGACGTTTAGCTTCTGAAGTAGCTGCAATCTTACGTGGTAAACATAAACCAACATTCACACCAAACGTTGACACAGGTGATCACGTAATCATCATCAACGCTGACAAAATTCATTTAACTGGTAACAAATTAGAGGGTAAACTTTACCGTCACCATACGCAATTTGCGGGTGGTTTAAAAACTCGTACTGCTGGTGAAATGTTAGAAAAGTACCCAACACGTATGATCGAATTAGCTATTAAAGGGATGCTTCCTAAAAACTCTTTAGGTCGTAAAATGTTCGGTAAACTTAACGTTTACACTGGAACAGAACACCCACATGCTGCACAAAAACCAGAAGCTTATGAGCTTCGTGGATAATATAAATTAAGAGGAGGATATTACTTTGGCACAAGTTCAATACATCGGCACTGGTCGCCGTAAAAGCTCTGTAGCTCGTGTACGTTTAGTACCAGGTACAGGTAAAATTGTTATCAACAAACGTGAAATCGAAGAATACGTACCATTCGCTGCATTACGTGAAGTAATTAAACAACCATTAGTAGCTACTGAAACTACAGGAAGCTATGACATCCACGTAAACGTTAACGGTGGTGGATATACTGGTCAAGCTGGAGCTGTACGTCATGGTATCGCTCGTGCTCTACTTCAAGTAGACCCAGATTTCCGTGCTGCACTTAAATCAGCTGGATTACTTACTCGTGATTCACGCATGAAAGAACGTAAAAAACCAGGTCTACGCGGCGCTCGTCGTGCACCTCAGTTCTCAAAACGTTAATCATCCGATTATATGCGTTTTCAAAACCCTTTCCCACTTTTGTGGGGAGGGTTTTTTTGTTTGAAATTAAAGTGTTACTTCCGCTTACTAGGAAATAAAAAACTATAAAAAAAATAATATAAGAAATATTCAAAATATATTTACAAAAAAATATATAGGATGATAATATAAAAATACCTTAAGGTAAAACAGTCTCTATATATAGAAATTAATGTGAAAGTTTATGTAGATTGAAGCTCGTTTGTCTATGGAAATTTGCATATTAAATTTTAAAATGGAGGGTGATGATTAATGGCTACTCAGGTTCGTTCTGATGCATATAATGTTGGAAAAAATATGGGTGAAGCTTTAAATAATACAAAGGTAGGGCAAACATTTAATAGTACTGCAAAAAAGGTTGGACAAGTATTTGTAGATTATGGGAAAGCAATTAATAAGGCGGCTCAACAAACGGTTTATGGAAATATGAATGAACCAGCATCAATTATTGGAGGTTCCTTTTATGGGGCAGCAAAGGGTGGTTTAAAAGGCGTCGCCAAAGGTGTGGGTACTGCCATGCTTTTAGAATTTGGGGTTAGGTCTGTTCACAATATAATTCATGATGTAATTCTCGGGTCTAAATAATGATAAAAAAGTAACAAGTTGGGATTTTTTTCAACTTGTTACTTTTCTAGTTAGAGAACTAAACTGTACCAAAAATGAAAGAGGACTGGTTTAATGAATATTAAATATAATAGTCAAATTAAATTAGAATCCGTTTTATTAGTATATTTAGATAAAAAAATGCAAAAAAATAAATTGAACCTTATTAGTAAAAATGGCTTGCAGTGGGAAGTCCCTATCGAAGAGAAAAAGCGAATTGCAAACAACATAAATTATTATGCTTTTATAGTGAATGAAAAATTTTGTGTTTGCGATCCGAATTGTCATAGTATTGATGAAGTGAATAATATGTATTTTTCAAAAGTAGCTAATACAGTTAAACAAGTAAAAGATATAGAGCTTGAAAATTCGGTCACTGGCAAAGATTTTCAGCAGTCTACTTTTAATATTATTGGTAAAACTAATGTATTTTCAAATTTAGATATAGCAATTTGTTATAAGGCAAATTTGAAAAATATACTAGAGGACTCACTGATACTTTTCCAAATTATTAATCCAAAAGGAGAGTTACATTTTTTGGATTTTGAATGCTTAAAGAAAAATAAAGATAATGGTAAAAGAATCTATTATGCAGGATTAAAAATCACGCCCCTATTAGTGGAGGGAATATGGACATTCCAGTTAATATTTAAAGATAAAATAATCGATTCAAAAGAAGTGCTGTACAAATTGTATAAAAGCAATTACAGAAAAGAGAGTGGATACGCTGGTAACTATAGTTTATACGATGTAGAAATTTAAAAATCTATAAGTATTAATTCTAATTTGCAAAGGATGTGGAAACATTCTTATGAATATGGAAAAGAAGCGAGACATTGCAGCAAAGTGTTTACTCGTATGCTTTATTAGTTTTTATTTCTTAACTACTGAAATTTTTGCTACTTCAAAGCAGTTTAGATATACGGGCTACATCATTTTTTTCTTTATAGCAGTATTTATAAGGTATAAATTTAAAGATAAAAAATCGGAATAACTTGAAATTAGAACACATCATTTAAATCTACGCGTATACCCTCTGTTTTAGGATACTTTTATTTGCACTTACATTTTAATAACACCAAATTGGCAAAGGATGTGGAAACATTCTATGAATATGGAAAAGAAGCAAGACCTTGCTTTCAAGTTTATTCTCGCCTACTTTATCGTTTTTATTATCTTAAAAGAAATATTTACTTTTTCAAGGCTGGTTAATTATGCTGTTCCCATCATTGGATTCCTCATCGCAGCATTTTTACGTTATAAATTGATTGTAAAAAATCGGAATAAATCCTAAGAATTAAAGCTTACGTATGGTCACCTCTTTTTAATATCATTATTTATGAATCTCTGCATCTACTAACTAGAAAATAATAAGGAATATGCAAAGGATGTGTAAACATTCTAATGAATATGGAAAAGAAGCGAGACATTGCAGCAAAGTATTTTCTCCTATGTTTTGTTATTTTTTATATCTTAACTGAAATTTTTGCGACGTCAAAACAATTTAGATTTACAGGGTACTTCATTGGTTTCCTCATTGCTATATTCTTACGTTATAAATTTAAAGATAAAAAATCGGAATAACTTTTATGTAATAAGATCTTTAAAAAATATCTGAAAATATTGACAAATAATATATTTTCTTTGTAAAATTTAAAAAATAATAATTGATACTATATTAACTTAAAAAGCTATAAAAAATGATTACATAAAATTAGCTAGATTTTAAATCAATTGATAAATAGAAAAACTAAAAATAGTGGGTGGTGATTTTAAAACAATACTGTAACAAAAATTATTTACTAGACCCTCGAAGTGCATCTGGATTTTACAACTCAACGCTTAAAACACAGATTGAACAACCTCTTAAATTTAAAAAACCAAAATATATAAATTAAAGATCAGAGTCGCTTTGCATCCTTTAAATTTAAAGCTGACGAACACACTATAGAGAAACATCAATCTTTCATTACCATACTAAGAAAGTTTTATTCGCTCTATATGAACAACCCCACCCTTTGCCTGTGACAAAATCTAAATATAGTCATGTTAATTTCTTGTTTCAAGAACATCAGTTCAACCGTTAATAGTCAAATAAGTTTAACTTTTTTATATGCAAAATATTGATTCTAAATTAATAGAGGAAAGAGGTATTTAATAATATGCTTAAAAAGCAAGACGTCCTCTTTTTATTTTTAATGGTATTAATAATTTTAGGTTGTGAATATTTCAAAGAAAATGAAACTTCATTAGAGGATAAAAAAGTAAAAGTCGGCATTATTGATAGTGGTATTTTTGTCCAACATGAATTGTTTAAAAATTTGAATTTATGTAATTACGATATTTTAGAAAAAAAGGAAGTGGATAATCCAATTGATTTATTGGGGCATGGTACTGCGGTTACATCAGTTATAGTTAATAACTTGGAATTAGAAGAACAAAAGAATATTCAATTCTTTAATATTGTTTATTTAAATGAAAATGGGAAGGGGGAAATAGAATACTTTGTTGATGCGGTTGAATGGGCTATTACAAAAGAAATAGATGTTCTTAATTTAAGTATTGGTTTCCAAAGTTATCATTCAGAAATAGAAAGAGTAGTAAAGAAAGCTTTAGATTCTGGAATGATTATTATTAGTTCTGCAGGTAATAATTTGGGGTTTAATAGTGATTTTCCAGCACGTTTTAAAGATGTTATTTCAGTAAGCGCTGTAACTAAAGAAAATATGCAGTTAGCAACATCTTCAACTGGGAAAGTAGATTTTGTCGCTCAGGGTCAAAATATTAGGGTTGCAGATTTAGATGGTACATACAAAATACAATCAGGTTCTTCTTTGGCTACGGCTTATGTCACTTCATTTGTTATGAAAGAAATGCTGTCTAAATCTAATATAAAAAACAATAAAGACGCATTCAATTTATTGAAAAAGTATGCCTTGGACTTAGGTGTAGATGGAAAAGATGAAATATACGGTTATGGTTTAATTAAAATGTAGAGCCAGGAGGGGTAAATATGAAAAAAATTATTTATGCCATAATTTTTACACTTTTTGCTTCTAATGTTCTTCCACATGTTAGTTATGCGTATATGCCTACTTTTGAGAATAATAATGTGCAGCAACATGAAGGTATAGAAATTAACTCTGAAGAAAATGATGAGAATTTAATAGTAGATATTTCATTAGCAACTGACGATGTGAAAGCTAGTGCACAATTGACCTTTGAATATCAAAATAATATGCATGGTTCTGTAAAATATTTAGAGGAAATGCTGCATGATGATGTAATGGAAAAGGACTATGAATTGCAAGTCCTCGAATTTACAGAAGAGAACTACCATGTTAATTTGACTGATATGCTAACAGGTGAAAGGACTGAGCTAAATTCTCTTCACGCTGAAGCCACAGCACTACCTGCAGTGGCAATACTGATAATTAGGGTTGGATTACAATATGCTATAAAGCATTATGGCAAAAAAGCGGCTATAAAAGCTTTAATCGATTTAGGTGTTTCGCAAATTACAGAACAGTTTGGTGGTACAGTAAAAACTGCTAAAAATAATAAAGGTAAAGTAATCACCATTCCAAATAAAAAGCAGGAGATTGTTGTCCGATTAATGGAAGATGAATCAGGAGTTAGATCAGATCCTTATTGGCGTATGTCCGTAGGTAGTAAATCAATAGATATAAATGGTAACTTTGAAAGTAAAAAAGAAAAAACACATATTAAGTTAGACGAATCTTCACCTGCTACAATTATTAAACTAATAAAAAAATTCAAAAAATAGGAGATAATATGGAAAGAAACAAAATGATTGAAGAAATTGAAAAGCTTTTATTTAAACAAGCCGAGTTCGGGAGAGTATATAAATTTAATATTGATTATTTCGAAAAAACTGTGAGATTAGTAGTGCTGGGTGTTAGCGGAAGACAAATTGAAAAAACAATGATTTTATTTGAACAAGTGCTTTCACTATACATGTGTCAGTTTGACGAAGCAGAAGGGATTCGTTTAAATGAACTAGGATATGGAGATGATGTATTGTTATCAGAAATAGGCTATCATCCTAATGGATTCGGTAAAATTAAATTGGACAGAATAGATTTAAAATCAAATATAATAAAAGAAAATGTAGCTGATACAAACTTTTATTTTCAATTAAACGACAAAGATTATTTCTTTCTTGAAGCGAATCGCTTAGTAATCAATGATAAAGAGTTTAATAATCTTTTAAAGTTTAAAAAGGATACTTGAGCTAAAAATATTTAAAATTGATTGTAGTGTGGAGATACTATGACGAGAGAAAAAATGATTGAAGAAATAGAGACACTTTTATTTACAGAAGCAGAGTTTGGAAGGCTTTTTGATGTTCAAATCGATTATTTAAAGGAAACTGTAAGATTAGATGTGCTTAGTACAAGCAGAAAACGCATTAAAAAGACCATTCTATTATTTGAACAAGTACTTTCTGTGTACGTGTGTAATTCAGAGGATGCAGAGGGCTTTCGTTTAAACGAGCTGAATGATAAGGACGAAGCATTATTATCAGAAATCAGCTACCACCCATATGGATTTGGTAAAATAAAAGCGGAGATTTTAAATACAAAATTAAAAGGTATTGAAATTACTTCAAATACTAATTTTTATTTCCAAGTAAATAATAAAGATTATTTCTTTCTTGAAGCGAATCGTTTAGTCATCAATAATAAAGTGTTTAATAATTTGTTAGTACTTTAAAAAGAGGTTAAATTAGATGTAGGAAGTTTAAATTGATTTCAATAATTTAGTAAAAATAAGAGTAGGGATAGATTATGAAGCGGGAGAAAATAATTGAAGAAATAGAGACACTTTTATTTACACAAGCTGAGTTCGGTATAGTTGTTGATATTAATATAGATTATTTTGAAGACAATGTGAAATTAATTGTGGTTAGCTTAGGTGAAAAGCTAATTGAAAAAACAGTTATATTATTTGAACAAGTACTTTCTTTGTACATGTGTAAGTCTGATGATGCAGAGGGATTTCGTTTAAATGAGCTTGGTTATGGGGATGATATATTGTTGTCAGAAATCAGCTACCACCCATATGGCTTCGGTAAAATTAAAGCTGAGAACATAAATGCCAACTTAAAAGATATCGAAATTACTTCAAATACCAATTTTTATTTCCAAGTAAACAATAAAGATTATTTCTTTTTGGAAGCCAATCGTTTAGTAATCAATAATAAAGTGTTTAATAATTTGTTAGTTCCTTAAAAACGTGAATTCTTTTAAGTGAAGGAGATATTATGGAACAAGAAAAAATAATGGAAGAAATTCAAATGCTTTTATCGGAAGAAGTAGAGTTCGGTGTCGTGATGAATGTAGATATAGGTTATTTTGGAGAAACCGTTAAATTAGTTGTCGCTAAAAAATACAAACAAGAAGTTTTGAAAAAGGTCGTATTCTTTGAACAAGTACTGTCTTTCTACATGTGTCAGCTCGAAAATATAGAGGGCTTTCGTTTAAATGACTACGATTACGGAGATGAGCAATTGCTAACAGGGATTAGCTATCATCCAAATGACTTGGACAAAATTACAATAGAAAGTTTAGACCCAGAATTAAAAGGTATTGAAGAAATTTCATCTTCTACAAATTTTAGCTTCCACATTAACAATAAAGACTGTTTCTTTATAGAAGCGAATCGTGTAGTTTTTGAAGGTAAGGTTTTTAAAGATTTAATCGCGCCAGAAAGTGAACTGAAATGGGAAGATGAAAGTTGATTGACTAGAAGCTGTGCGTGGAGCGTACCGAAACATAAATCATACATTTTAAACTCTCAAGAAGCTTGGGAGTTTTTTTGTTTACTTTCTAGCATAGTTCCACCATGAACTTCGTACACTATCTATAAAGGGTGGTGGATATGGGTGAAGCGCTGGCTTGCACTAGGAGTAATTATGCTGATGAGTATAGTGGTCGTGGCATATGAAACGAATGCTTCGGACCGCAACTTCTTCTTACCTGACCCACTTGGTGGCATAAAAATTGTCATTGATGCGGGACACGGTGGTCAGGATGGAGGTGCTTCAAAGGGCGAAGTAATTGAAAAGGAAATTACACTTGCAATTGCTCAGCATGTGGAGAAGCAATTAAAGAAGAAAGGCGCAACGGTTGTGATGACACGTACAAAGGATGGAGATGTTATTGAAGAACACGCGCCATCAGAAAAATTTGGTACATTGAGGGAACGAAAAAAGCAGGATATCTTTTTACGAAAGGATATTGTTGCAAAAGAACAACCAGATATTTTCGTTACAATTCATGCCAATGCAATTCCTGAAACAAAATGGCGTGGAGCGCAGGTGTTTTATCATAAAGAAGGACATGCTGATGGGGAATTGCTAGCGAAGAGCATTCAGCAATCTATTCGAACGAACTTACAAAATACTGATCGGGAAGCATTATCGATCAAACAAATCTACTTGCTGAAAAAGGCAGAAGTACCTGCTGCGTTAGTGGAGACTGGATTTATCAGTAATGATGAGGAACGTGCACTATTAGTAGATAAAAAATATCAAGAGAAAATGGCAACTGCTATCGTTGAAGGTATTGAAGACTACTTACTTGGGAAAATTGAATAGAGCAACAGCTACTATGTAAATCAGAGCATTATGATATACTAACATTGACAGAAAATAAGGGGAGTGTTCGTCGTGATAACTGAACAACAAGTACGAGAAAAACTGGGACAACTACAAGATCCATTTTTACATAAAACCTTAGCAGAAACAGACGGTATTACGAATGTATCAATTAAAGAAGAAAAAAATCATGTTAGTGTAAAAATTGCTATTGCTAAAACAAATACACCTGAACAAATGCAACTTCAAATGAAAATTGTGGATGTATTAAAAGAAGCGGGCGCTAACACAGTTGGTATTCGTTTTGAAGAGTTATCGGCAGAAAAACTGCAAAGCTTCCGTGGAACAGCAACAGAAGCAGAAGCTCAAGATATTTTATCACCACTAAGCACAGTGCAGGTAATTTCAATTGCATCTGGTAAAGGTGGCGTAGGGAAGTCTACAGTGTCTGTTAACTTAGCGGTTGCTTTAGCACGCCTTGGTAAAAAAGTAGGCTTAATTGATGCCGACATTTATGGATTTAGTGTGCCCGATATGATGGGTGTTACAGATATGCCGAAAGTAGTGGATAATCGTATTTACCCTGTTGACCGTTTTGGTGTAAAAGTGATTTCAATGGGATTCTTCGTTGAGAATAACGCACCGATCGTTTGGCGCGGGCCAATGCTTGGAAAGGTATTAGATCAATTTTTCCGTGATGTAGAATGGGGCGAACTAGATTACCTTCTATTAGATTTACCACCAGGAACAGGCGACGTCGCTTTAGATATTCATCAAATGTTACCTTCTTCAAAAGAAATTGTTGTGACAACGCCTCACCCAACAGCAGCATTCGTTGCAGCTCGTGCAGGTGCAATGGCTCTACAAACAGAACATGAGATTCTGGGCGTTATTGAAAATATGGCATGGTTTGAGTCAAAATCAGGGGAACGTGAATTTGTATTTGGCCAAGGTGGCGGTGCAAAATTAACTGAGGAACTTCGTACAGAGCTACTTGGACAGATTCCACTAGGTCAGCCAGATTGGACTGATGAAGATTTCGCGCCTTCTGTGTATGCCGAAAATCATTCTACAGGACAAACTTATTTAGATATTGCTTCGAAAATCATTGAAAAATTAAATAAATAAATAAAAAGGATTTCCTCGAATAGCTGAGGAAATCCTTTTTGTTTTGTGAAGTTATTTGCTTTTGTCATCCTTATTTGCGCTGCCATCACTTTCACCGCTAGCCTCTTTTTTACTATCGCTTTCCGATGAAGTACTTTCACCGCTTTTTTTGATAAGCTCCAGCCATTTCGCTTGCATTAGCGGACTTTCAATCGTTTCCTTTACGACTTCCTCCATTTGCTTGCGAAGATTGGATGATTTTAAAATCGTTTCCATTTGCTTTTGCATATCAGGTTGACCAAAGAATGACTCCATATCCTTTTGGAATGTGGGATCTTTCATTAGTTCCTTCATAATATCCGATTGCTGCTTTTGCATACTTTTGGCTACAGTTTCTTTGAACTTTGGATCCTCGAATGTCTTTTTCCAAAAATCCTCAGCTTCTTTTGAAAGCAAAGTCTCTTCTGTCGCCTTTTTCACTTCATCATGTTCTAATATCAATAATTCACGAAAACTCGGTTCCTCTAGAAGCTGTCGTAACGCCTTTTTTCCATCCTCTGTTTGTAGAGAGTCGATCATAATTTTTTTTATCTCATCATAAGACATGGTAGAGGTTTTATCTTGTTGAGAGCAGGCAGCAAGAAATAGCGTCAAAATCAGTAATAAAGTCAATTTTCGCATTAAACATCAGTCCTTTCTATAGATAGACTCTTTCAATTATTGTTCACATTTATGATGACTTTATGTATAGCTTGCGAAGAGAAATAGCTTTTTTAACAATGCATTGTTAAAATGATTACAGATATATGAAGAAATTGGGGGACTTTGAGTTGTGACGATACGAAATTGGGCAAAGTTTTTCTTCTTTGCAATGCTCGTTGGTGGCGTAGTCAACGGAATTTTTAGTTTATTTATTCGATGGAGCTTCTTTCAACCATATGTAGCAAATGGTCAATGGGGGGAATTTTTCGCAGGGATTCTATGGATGGTATTCCTAGGGTTTACGATGAGTGTTATTGCACAGGCAGGTTTTTTCGCCTATTTAACGCTTCATCAGGTAGGTGTTAACATCTTTAGAACACTGACATTATGGAATTGGGTACAGCTATTATTAATTGTTATTACCATTTTCGATATTGTGTTCTTCCGTTTTGTACCTGGTGTAAAAGATGGACAAAGCTGGGTGTTTTATTTAGGGCTGTTAATTGTATTAATTTTCGCTTCAATTGCTACAGCTGTACAAAAAGTTAAAATGACAGGAAAAAAACATGTTCTAGTGTCTGCATTATTTTTCATGATTGTTGTTACAACTTTAGAGTGGACAATCGCATTAATGGGGCGCGATGAAAATATTAACGAATATGTTGCATTATTGTTATTCCCATTACTAGCTGTAAATGCATATCAATTATTAGTATTACCAAAATACAACGCAAAATCCGATGAAGATCGCAAAAAATTAGAAGAACGTCGTAAAGCGCGACTTAATCAGGCAAAAAATGCATAGTTAATGTAAAAAATGAGTAGCCTCAAATATGATGAGGCTACTTTTATTATGGGGTTTTTTTAGATTGCACTGAGTAACCGAATATATTTTCTTCAATCGACATAAATTTATTTTGTTGCAATAATGTATTTAACTCTTTAAAAGTGACCTTAGTGTCTTGATGTAAAGGAAGAAATAAAAAATCTCCTTTTTGTAATTCGGGCGTTTTTTCACCTTGCCAAATGAGTGAAGGAGAAAGAATATTTATTTGTTTTTGAAATAAGCTTTTTTGTAAATCCTGAGAATACTGATGATTTCGTGTAGCAAACCAAAGTGGTGTTGTCTTTAAATATTTTTCATAAGTACTAACATCTTTTTGCAGCAATGCAATATCAATTGGTACTTCTACTGAATCCTCGGGACCTAGTAATCCTGTGGGCAGTTTTCTTTGTTGTATTACTTTAATATGCTCTGGTGATCGTTCAATCCATGCTGCATCTAAAAGAAGAAGCGGATAAGGTGCTTTTACATTTTTAAGCCAATCTAAAAGTTTATCATCAGAAAAGGAAATTTCGACAATAAGAGAAGTGCCATAATGCCCTTTTGTTACAACCGTTGGTGCATTAGCAATATTAAATACAGAAATCATCGTAGAATTTATTGGTTTAATAAAGATAAACAATATTACTATGACAACTAGTGATATCAACGTTTTACGAAGCATATTAAAAACCCCATTTCTATAATTTTAAACATAAAAATAAACTCCTTAAAAAAACTTATGATTTTATGTTGACTTTCATGATTAATCGATGTTATTATGTATAAGTCGCCAAGAGATGACGCGACAAACGAAACAAAATGAACCTTGAAAACTGAACAAGCAAAACGTAATCAATATAGTTTTTACTAGCTAACATATGTTAGTGAACGAAACAAAATTTTGGACATCAAAATTGATGCCAGCAAAACAATTTGAGCTAATCAAATTTCTTTTATGGAGAG
>NZ_JBIWBS010000006.1:0-153323 GCF_044761135.1 Lysinibacillus sp. NPDC097868
GTCACACCCGTTCCCATACCGAACACGGAAGTTAAGCTCTTTAGCGCCGATGGTAGTTGGGGGCTTCCCCCTGTGAGAGTAGGACGTCGCTAGGCAATAAAAAAAGCCAAGGATATATTCCTTGGCTTTTTTGTTTTTTCAATTTTTTTAGAATGTAATAACAATATATGAAAAACGAGGATAACTTCTGGTGTTGTTTACACACTTTTGAATTATTGCAGCGTTAGTAATTGTTACATTTTCGTGCATTCTGGATGTGTCAAATCGGGTATAATGGAGTACAAGTAAGGAAGAATAAAAATGACAAACGATTGGAAGGAAGAACAGTTTGGGGAAAAAGCAAATTTGGTATGAAGTAGAAGAAAATGAAACAATTGATCAATGTTTAGAAAGAATGCGCCAGGATGGCTATATAGCGATGGGACGGAAAGAAGAACCTGTCTTCCATCTAGTGAATGGTGAACCAACGTATTTACGTCAAAAAATACAATTTAAAGCGATGTTGTGTCAAGATTCTGAATAAATACGACTTAAAACCGAACAATATTTAATACCTAAAATAAATTGTTCGCATTTTAGCATTGACGTCAGTGTTTGCAATTGTTAAAATGTGATAAGGAAAACAATTAAATCCCCATATATGCTAGAGGATTGGCTCTAGTGTCTCTACCCGGCACCGTAAATGCTGGACTATGCGGGAAAGCAACTTTTGGCATGTTACGGGAAGGTGTGTGTACAGATGTCTAAATCTGCATATTCTTTTCATAATAAGTCCTCAAGTAAGCTGCTTTCACGTGTATTGTAGAGAGTAGCTTATTTGAGGATTTTCTTTGTTCAAAAAGTAAAGAAATGCAGTGACTATTGAATAATAGAGGCTTGCACAATAATCGATCATTTTTCTATCGTTTAAAAGGAGCGACAATTCATGAATCCGAAAATCGGTGTCATTATGGGTAGTTCAAGTGACTGGGAAACTATGAAACATGCGTGTGATATTTTAGATGAATTACAAGTACCGTACGAGAAAAAAGTAGTATCTGCACATCGTACTCCTGATTTAATGTTTGAGTACGCAGAGGCAGCACGTGGGCGAGGTATTCATGTGATTATTGCTGGTGCTGGTGGTGCAGCGCATTTACCGGGTATGGTAGCAGCTAAAACAACATTACCTGTCATTGGGGTGCCTGTACAATCTCGTGCACTTAATGGTCTTGATTCACTCTTATCGATTGTACAAATGCCAGGTGGTGTACCTGTAGCAACTGTGGCAATTGGAAAAGCAGGTGCAACAAATGCTGGATTACTTGCAGCGCAAATTTTGTCGACAACAGACGTAGAGCTTGCTAATAAACTAGATGCTAGACGCGAGGCGACGAAGCAACAAGTATTGGAAAGCACAGGTGACTTAGTGTGACAAAAATTATTTATCCTGGACAAACGATAGGAATTATCGGAGGAGGACAGCTTGGCCGTATGATGGCACTAGCAGCTAAGGAAGCAGGCTTTAAAATAGCTGTTCTTGAACCGACAATGGATTCACCATGTGGACAGGTTGCAGACATTCGAATTGTGGCACCTTACGATGATGAGGCCGCACTCGAGGAACTTGCCGAAGTCAGTGACGTTATTACGTATGAGTTTGAAAATATCGATTACGAAGGCTTAAAACGTTTAACTCAAATGGCTTATGTACCACAAGGAGCAGAATTAGTACGCATTACACAAAACCGAGTGACTGAGAAGGAAGCAATCGTTAAAGCAGGTTGTCCCGTAGCTCCTTATATCGTAGCCAATACATATGAGGAGTTAGTAGCTAGCATTGACCAGATCAACTACCCATGTATCGTAAAAACTGCAAGAGGTGGCTATGATGGCAAAGGGCAGCAACTTCTAAATTCAGCAGCAGATTTACCATTGGCAAAAGGGCTTTTTGCTCATTCACAATGTATTGCTGAAGGTTTCGTACCTTTTGTGAAAGAAGTATCAGTTATTGTACAACGAAACGGTGATGGCGAATTATATTGTCAGCCAGTTGGTGAAAACATTCATGTTCATCATATTTTACACGAAACAATTGTACCAGCTCGTATCCAAGAGGCGACAGCACAGGTTGCTGAACAAGAGGCTATAAAAATAGCTGATTACTTAAATCTAGTAGGGACGCTGGCAGTAGAAATGTTTGTTTTAGAAAATGGCGACATTATTATTAATGAACTAGCACCGAGACCTCATAATTCTGGTCACTATTCGATAGAGGCATGTAATATATCACAATTCCATCAGCATATCCGTGCTATTTGTGGTTGGCCACTGCGTAAACCACAACTTTGGGCGCCATCTATAATGGTGAATGTATTAGGGCAGCATGTTATGCCACTTAGTAACTCAATTGCAAAATATCCTGAATGGTCATTACATCTTTATGGGAAAGCTGAAGCTAAGGTGAACCGTAAAATGGGCCACGTAACGATTATGACAAAAGACTTAGAAGCAACACTACAACAAATCGAGAGTTCTGGCATTTGGTCAGAATAGAAGGAGATAAGCGATGATTGAACGTTACACAAGACCTGAGATGGGTGCAATTTGGACAGAACAAAATAAATACCAAGCTTGGCTAGAGGTTGAAATTTTAGCATGTGAGGCTTGGGCAGAAATTGGCGATATTCCAAAAGAAGATGTAGCTAAAATTCGTGAAAATGCTTCATTTGATGTAAATCGTATTTTAGAAATTGAGAAAGAGACAAGACACGATGTGGTTGCCTTTACACGTGCTGTATCTGAAACACTCGGCGAAGAACGTAAATGGGTGCACTACGGTTTAACTTCAACAGACGTTGTGGACACAGCCCTTTCTTACGTAATTAAACAAGCAAATAATATTTTAAGAAAAGATATTGTGAATTTTATTGATATTATTGCGGCAAAAGCAAAAGAGCATAAGCATACCGTTATGATGGGCCGTACACATGGCGTGCACGCTGAACCAACAACATTCGGTTTGAAATTAGGCTTATGGTACGAAGAGATGAAGCGTAACTTAGAACGCTTTGATGCAGCTGTAGCTGTGATTGAAACAGGTAAGATGTCTGGCGCAGTTGGCACGTATGCAAATATTGACCCACGAGTTGAACAATATGTTTGTGATAAATTAGGGCTTGCAGCATCGCCAATTTCTACGCAAACATTACAGCGTGATCGACATGCACAATATTTAGGTGCTCTTGCATTAATTGCAACATCAATCGAAAAGTTCGCAACTGAAATTCGTGGTTTGCAAAAATCTGAAACGAGAGAAGTAGAAGAAGCCTTTGCGAAAGGGCAAAAGGGTTCATCTGCTATGCCACATAAACGTAATCCAATCGGCTCTGAGAACATGGTTGGTATGTCACGTTTAATGCGTGGTTACATGGTGACAGCTTATGAAAACGTAGCGTTATGGCATGAGCGTGATATTTCACATTCATCTGCTGAGCGTGTTATTTTACCGGATGCGACAATCACATTGAACTATATGTTAAATCGCTTCGGTAATATCGTAAAAAATTTAACAGTATTCCCTGAAAACATGAAACGTAATATGGGTCGAACATTTGGGCTGATTTACTCTCAACGCATTTTATTAGCACTAATCGATAAAGGATTAGTACGTGAAGAAGCTTATGATACAGTTCAGCCATTAGCGATGCAGGCGTGGGACGAGCAAGTACAATTCCGTACGTTAGTTGATGGAAGTGAAAAAATCACTTCATACTTAACGAAAGAAGAGTTAGATGAGTGCTTTGATTACAACTACCACTTACAGCATGTAGATATGATTTTTGAACGTCTTGGACTTAACTAACCGTATTGAAATGATAGACAGTTAGTGCCACGACGGATGTTACGGGTTTTGAATCTTATCCCAGATTCAAAATCCATAACATCAATACGTCGAGGCGTATTTCATAATAATCTGGGGGAATGACGAAATGACGAAAGACCAACTTTTGTATGAAGGTAAAGCCAAAAAATTATATGCAACAGAAGAGCCTACTATACTATTAGTAGAATACAAGGATAGTGCAACTGCATTTAATGGTGAGAAAAAAGAAGAGATTGAAGGCAAAGGCGTGTTAAATAACCGCATTACTTCCTTAATTTTCGAAAAATTAAAAGCTAACGGAATTGCGTCACATTTCGTAAAACAATTGTCTGCTACGGAACAACTAGTGAAAAAGGTTGATATTATTCCAATTGAGGTTGTCGTACGTAACATTGCGGCAGGTAGCTTAGCAAAACGTCTTGGCTTTGAAGAAGGCACACCATTAAAACGCCCAATCGTTGAATTTTATTATAAGGATGATGCGTTAGGCGATCCATTTATTACAACGGAGCATATTGATGTACTTGACTTAGCAACAGCAGAAGAAGTAACAGCTATGTATGAAGGTGCATTAGCAGTTAATAAAGTACTGCAACCGATTTTCGCTGATGTAGATGTCACGCTAATTGACTTCAAACTGGAATTTGGACGGGACACAAACGGAGATGTCCTATTGGCAGATGAAATTTCACCAGATACGTGCAGACTATGGGATACAAAAACAAAGCAAAAGTTGGACAAAGATGTCTTTCGTCGAGACCTTGGCAATTTAACTGAAGTATATACTATTATTCTTTCTAGACTCGGAGGCAAATAACAATGAAAAAAGTTAAAATTTACGTAACATTACGTGAGAGTATTCTAGATCCACAAGGTTCAGCAGTACAAGGTTCTTTAGCAAAAATGGGCTATGGTGAAGTAGAAGATTTACGTATCGGTAAATATCTTGAACTAACTGTCGGAGATTCAGCGCGTGATATAGATACTCTAGTTAAAGAAATGTGTGAAAAAGTTTTAACGAATGTAGTAATTGAGGACTACCGTTACGAAGTCGAGGAGGCTAACTAATCATGAAATTCGCAGTACTCGTATTCCCTGGGTCAAACTGTGACATCGATATGTATCATGCGATTAAAGACGAACTAGGTGAAGAAGTAGAATATGTATGGCACACAGAATCAGATTTAAGTGGCTTTGACGGTATTTTAGTACCTGGAGGTTTCTCTTATGGCGACTACTTGCGTTGTGGCGCTATGGCAAACCAATCAAACATTATGGCTGAAGTTAAAAAAGCAGCAGATGCCGGTAAGCCCGTATTAGGCGTTTGTAACGGGTTCCAAATTCTTACTGAGGCAGGGTTATTGCCAGGTGCTTTACTTCGCAATAAAAATCTTAAATTCATGTGTCGTACAATCCAGCTTAAAGTTGAAAACAACAATACATTATTCACAAATCAATATGAGCAAGGTCAAGTAATTAATATTCCAATCGCACACGGTGAAGGCAACTACTACTGTGACGAGGAAACATTACAAAAACTAAAAGATAACAATCAAATCGTGTTCACATACTCAGGAGAAAATCCAAACGGTTCTTTAGAAGATATCGCAGGGATTATTAACGAGCGCGGAAATGTATTAGGAATGATGCCTCACCCAGAAAGAGCTGTCGATGCACTAGTGGGCGGAGCAGACGGTCTAGCAGTATTTAAATCAATTGTGAAGCAGTGGAGGGAAAATCATGTCAACAACTAAGTTTGAGCCAACAGCACAGCAAATTAAAGATGAAAAGCTATACGCTGGAATGGGGATGTCAGACGAAGAATTTGCAATGGTAGAAGGTATTTTAGGCCGTCTACCAAACTGGACAGAGACAGGTCTTTTCTCAGTAATGTGGTCTGAACACTGCTCATACAAAAATTCGAAACCAGTTTTAAGTAAATTCCCTACAAAGGGACCACAAGTATTACAAGGTCCTGGTGAAGGTGCAGGTATTGTAGACATTGGTGACGAGCAAGCAGTTGTATTTAAAATGGAATCACATAACCATCCTTCAGCAATCGAGCCTTATCAAGGTGCAGCAACAGGTGTAGGCGGCATTATTCGTGACGTATTCTCAATGGGTGCGCGTCCAATCGCGATGCTAAATTCACTACGCTTTGGTGAGTTGAAATCAGCACGTGGTAAATATTTATTTGAAGAAGTTGTTGCAGGTATTGCTGGATATGGTAACTGTATTGGGATTCCAACTGTTGGTGGCGAAATTCAATTCGACCCTTGCTACGAAGGAAATCCACTAGTGAACGCAATGTGTGTTGGTTTAATTGACCACAAAGATATACAACGCGGTATTGCCGCAGGTGTAGGAAATACAGTTATGTACGTAGGTGCAAAAACTGGTCGTGATGGAATTCATGGTGCGACATTTGCATCTGAAGAATTAACAGAGGAATCAGAAAATCAACGTCCAGCTGTGCAAGTAGGGGACCCATTTATGGAAAAACTACTACTTGAGGCTTGCTTAGAAGTTGTAAAATCTGATGCTCTAGTTGGTATTCAGGATATGGGTGCTGCGGGTCTTACTTCTTCTTCAGCAGAGATGGCTTCTAAAGCTGGATCTGGTGTAGAGATGAACCTAGATTTAGTACCTCAACGTGAAACAGGCATGACTGCTTACGAGATGATGCTATCCGAGTCTCAAGAGCGTATGTTATTAGTTGTGAAAAAAGGTCGCGAAGATGAAATTAAAGCGATATTCGATAAATATGATTTAGATGCAGTAGCTATTGGTGTCGTTACAGACGATAAAATGCTTCGTTTACTTCACAACGGTGAAGTTGTAGCGAATGTACCAGCAGATGCACTTGCAGAAGATGCGCCAGTTTACCATAAGCCATCTGCTGAGCCTGCATACTATGCAGAATTCCAAGCAATGGACAACGCTGAGCCAGCTATAACAGATTACAAAGAAACATTAAACGCACTTTTAAAAGCACCTACAATTGCTTCAAAAGAATGGGTTTATGATCAATACGATTACCAAGTACGTACGTCAACAGTTGTGGCACCTGGTTCAGATGCTGCAGTTATCCGTGTGCGTGGTACGAACAAAGGTCTTGCGATGACAACAGACTGTAACTCTCGCTACATTTATCTTGACCCTGAAGTGGGCGGTGCCATTGCAGTAGCAGAAGCGGCTCGTAACATCGTGGCAACGGGTGGTACACCACTTGCAATAACAGACTGCTTAAACTTCGGTAATCCAGAGAAACCAGAAATCTTCTGGCAAATTGAAAAATCTGCTGATGGTATTTCTGCTGCTTGTACAGCATTAAATGCACCAGTAATCGGTGGTAACGTATCACTTTACAATGAACGTTCAGGAGAAGCTGTTTATCCAACACCAACAATTGGTATGGTAGGACTAATAGAAGATTTAGCACATGTAACAACGCAAGATGTAAAAGCGGCTGGTGATGTCGTATTCGTTATTGGTGAAACAAAAACTGAATTCGGTGGCTCTGAGCTTCAAAAATTATTAAATAATGGTGTAATCTCAGGAAAAGCACCAGCTATAGACTTAGAGGTGGAGGCAGCCCGCCAACAAGCATTGCTGAAAGCGATTAAAGCGGGACTTGTACAATCTGCTCATGACGTAGCAGAGGGTGGACTTGCTGTAGCACTTGCAGAAACTACTTTTGGTGCGCCAGGCCTTGGTATTGATGTAACTTTAACAGGTTCTGCAACAACGGCTCTATTCAGTGAAACACAATCCCGTTTTGTTGTAACTGTCAAAGAAGAAAATGCAGCTGCATTTGTAGAAATAGTAGAAGGTGCACTAAAAATCGGTGTCGTAACGAACGATGCGCTTGTTAAAATCAACGGGGACAACGGTGTGCTGGTAGAAGGTACAGTGGAGGAATTCCGTTCTAATTGGAAAGGAGCAATCCCATGCTTGCTGAACTCAGAGGCTTAAACGAAGAATGTGGGGTGTTTGGTATTTGGGGCAATCCAAATCCAGCACACCTTAGTTATTACGGGCTTCATGCTCTTCAACACCGTGGACAAGAAGGTGCTGGTATCGTCGTTTCTGACGGTCTTCACCTTCGCGCGGTGAAAGGCGAAGGATTAGTGAATGATGTTTTCAATGAAGAGAAGTTAAAGGCAGTGGACGGAAAAGCGGCTATTGCGCATGTTCGTTATACGACTGCTGGTGGTGGCGGTATCGAAAATGTACAGCCATTACTATTTCATTCATCTACAGGTAGCCTTTCAATTGCTCATAACGGTAACTTAGTCAATGCGACACACTTAAAGCAATATCTAGAGCGTCAAGGTAGTATTTTTCACTCTAGCTCAGATACAGAAGTGTTAGCGCATCTTATTAAGAAAAGCTCGCATTCACCATTCCGAGCGAAGGTGAAAAATGCCCTTTCATTACTAAAGGGTGCGTATTCGTTCTTAATTATGACAAAAGATGAAATGCTTGTTGCACGTGATCCACATGGTTTACGTCCATTATCTCTTGGAAAACTAGGAGATGGTTGGGTTGTTGCTTCTGAAACTTGTGCGTTTGATTTAATAGGGGCAGAGTTTGTTCGTTCTGTGGAACCAGGGGAATTATTAATTATAAACGATGAGGGCGTAAAATCTGACCGTTTTGCTAATATGGAAAATCGCGCAATGTGTGCGATGGAATATGTATACTTAGCACGTCCAGATTCTGATATTGACGGTATTAATGTGCATATGGCACGTAAACGTATGGGGAAACAACTCGCACGTGAATGTGCACATATTGAAGCGGATGTGGTAACAGGTGTACCAGATTCAAGTATTTCTGCAGCAATTGGCTTTGCTGAAGAAAGCGGTATTCCATATGAGTTAGGTTTAATTAAAAATCGTTATGTTGGCCGTACGTTTATTCAACCGACGCAAGAATTACGTGAACGCGGTGTAAAAATGAAGCTTTCACCTGTTGTTCAAGTTGTCAAAGGAAAACGGGTTGTGATGGTAGATGATTCGATTGTTCGCGGTACAACATCACGTCGAATTGTCAAAATGCTAAAAGATGCAGGTGCAGCAGAGGTGCATGTAGTGATTTCTTCTCCACCAATGACTGACCCTTGTTATTACGGTATTGATACTTCGACACATGAAGAGTTAATTGCTTCAAGTCATAATGTGGATGAAATACGAGATACCATTGGTGCTGATTCACTAACATTCCTTTCAGTTGAAGGTATGGTAGAAACGATAGCACGTCCATTTGAGGATGAGAACAAAGGTCTTTGCCTAGCATGCTTTACAAGCAAATACCCAACTGAAATTTTCCCAGATACAATCTTACCACATGAAAAAGAGCTTTTACGCTAAGTGGATGTTAATGGATGAATCCTTGTCGGACTGCCCACAGTTATTTGGTGGGTATCCGCTGAAGGTGAAATTACATTGAGTAAGGATTACTATTCCTCGCTGAATGTTGAACATGCACATATCCTCTACTTTTAAAAGTAATGGACTGCTGCGTAAATAATTTAAAGGAGGATTTCTGCATGTCAAAGGCATATGAACAAGCAGGTGTAAATATTGAAGCGGGCTACGAAGCTGTAAAACGAATGAAATCTCACGTTGAACGTACGAATCGACTAGGTGTGATGGGTACGTTTGGTGGCTTTGGTGGTATGTTTGACTTGTCAGAACTAAATCTTAAAGAACCTGTTCTCATTTCAGGTACAGATGGTGTTGGGACAAAATTAAAATTAGCATTCATGGTAGACAAGCACGATACAATTGGCGTGGACTGTGTTGCTATGTGTGTAAACGATATCGTAGCGCAAGGTGCAGAGCCACTTTACTTTTTAGATTATGTGGCACTTGGTAAAGCAGAACCAGCAAAAATCGAACAAATCGTGAAAGGTGTTGCAGATGGCTGTGTACAATCTGGTGCTGCCTTAATCGGTGGTGAGACTGCTGAGATGCCTGGCCTTTATGAAGAAGATGAATATGATTTAGCAGGATTCGCTGTAGGTGCTTGTGAAAAATCAGCAATCGTAACTGGTGAAAATATCGTCGAAGGTGACGTGCTTGTTGGATTAGCTTCAAGTGGTGTCCATTCAAACGGCTATTCATTAGTACGTAAAATTGTTTTTGCTGACAATGGCTATGCAGTAGACGCAGTTGTTGAAGGCTTCGAAGATTTAGGTCCAATTGGTGAAGCTCTTCTAGTACCGACTAAGTTATATGCAAAACCAGTACTTGCAGCATTAAAAGCAGCTGACGTGCATGGTTGCGCACACGTAACAGGTGGCGGCTTCTATGAAAACCTTCCACGAATGATGCCAGAGGGCTTAGCAACAGAAATTGACTTAGGTTCTTGGCCAGTTCTTCGTATTTTCGAATTTTTAAAGGAAAAAGGTCAGCTGGAGGACAAAGATTTATACAATGTTTTCAATATGGGTATTGGTTTCGTATTGGCTGTACCCGCTGCAGAGGCAGATAAAGTAATTGCGACAGCACAAGCGAATGGTGAAAAAGCGTACAAAATCGGTCGCGTTGTGAAAGGCGAGGGTGTTGTATTTAACGGCTCACATGATGGGAGTTTAGTGTAATGACTGCACCAGTTAAAATTGCCGTATTTGCTTCAGGGAGCGGCAGTAATTTTCAAGCTATACAAGAAGCCATTGAACGTGGAGAACTACAAGCAAAGGTTGAGCTTGTTGTAACAGATAAGCCTACTTCATTTGTCATTACACGTGCTAAACAATTTGGCATCCCAGTGCTAGCTTTGAGCCCAAAACAATTTGCCTCGAAATTAGAATATGAAACTGCTATTATTGAAGCTTTACGTGAATGTGGTGTGCAGTGGATTGTACTTGCAGGGTATATGCGTTTAATTAGTGAAGTGCTATTGGCGGCATATCCACAGCGTATCGTTAATATCCACCCTTCACTATTGCCATCCTTCCCAGGAAAAGATGCGATTGGCCAAGCAATAGAGCACGGTGTTAAGGTGACAGGTGTTACGGTGCACTTTGTGGATGAAGGCATGGATACAGGGCCTATTATTGCACAAGCTGCTGTTGAAGTTATCGAAGGGAATCGCGAGGCAACTGAAACTGCTATTCATAAAGAAGAACATGTACTATATACAAAGGCATTACAGCAATTATTAAAGTAGATTGGTAGGTAGTTAGGTCTTGCTTATTGTAACGGGAAACGCTAATTACTCCCGTAAGATTCGATCAATTCATGATGAACTCCGCTCAAGTAGAACGAGTCGTTCAATTAGCACCTAACACCGCTAAATCAAATTGGCTAGACATTTTCGTGGCTAAACACGAGACAAATTAGGAGGATTTCGTTGTGACAAAACGTGCATTAATCAGTGTTTCCAATAAAGATGGTATTTTAGAATTTGCAAAAGAATTAGTGGCATTAGGTTATGAAATTTTATCAACTGGTGGTACAAAAAAAATGTTACAGGACAATGATGTCGCAGTAACAGCAGTGGATGAAGTAACAAAATTCCCAGAAATTTTAGATGGTCGTGTGAAAACTTTAAATCCAATGATTCACGGTGGACTATTAGGGAAATTTGATGATGCTTCTCATCAAGCACAAATGAATGAGCACGGCATTGAACCAATTGAAATTGTATGTGTTAATCTTTATCCGTTCGTTGAAACAATTTCAAAGCCTAATGTAACATGGGATGATGCCATCGAGAATATTGATATTGGTGGGCCAACTATGCTACGTTCTGCTGCTAAAAACCATCAATACGTAACAGTTATTGTAGATAGCAATGACTATGCGCAAGTTTTAGAAGAACTGAAAGCAACTGGCGCTACAACAATTGAAACACGTCGTAAGCTAGCGGCAAAAGTCTTCCGTCACACAGCAGCTTATGATTCTTATATTTCGAATCATTTAACTGAAGAAGCATTCCCTGAAAGCTTAACGCTTACTTACGAGTTAAAACAAAACTTACGTTATGGCGAAAATCCTCACCAAAAAGCAGCCTTTTATCAAAAACGCCTTGGGTCCGATTTCTCATTAGCGTATGCAACGCAACTGCACGGAAAAGAATTATCATATAATAACATTCAAGATGGGAACGCGGCACTTCAAATCGTAAAAGAGTTTGAAATGCCTGCAGCCGTTGCTGTGAAGCATATGAATCCTTGTGGTGTTGGTACAGGCGTAACATTAGAAGAAGCTTTTGATAAAGCATATGCAGCTGATTCTACGTCAATTTTCGGTGGTATTATTGCATTGAATCTGGAAGTAGATGCGGCTACTGCAGAAAAGTTAAGCCATATTTTCTTAGAAATTATTATTGCACCTGCTTTCTCTCAAGAAGCATTAGATATTTTAACACAAAAGAAAAATATTCGATTACTAACAATTCCGTTTGAACAAGCAAAAAAAGATCAATTTAACGTTGTCTCTGTTGAAGGTGGTTTACTTGTACAAGAGCCAGATAGCTATGGCTTTGCAGATGCTGACATTAAAGTAGTGACAGACAGAGAACCGACTGAGGAAGAATGGGAAGCATTACAACTTGGCTGGTCTGTAGTTAAACATGTGAAATCAAATGCAATCGTTGTAACAGATTCGCAAATGACTTTAGGTGTTGGTGCTGGCCAAATGAACCGAGTAGGTGCTGCGAAAATTGCCTTCGAGCAAGCGGGTGATAAGGCGAAAGGTGCTTCACTAGCATCTGATGCATTCTTCCCAATGAGTGATACTGTGGAGGCCGCGTATGCGGCAGGTATTACAGCAATTATTCAACCAGGTGGCTCTATTAAAGACCAAGATTCAATTGATAAAGCAAATGAATACGGCATTGCTATGGTGTTTACAGGTGTACGTCACTTCAAGCATTAATCGATAAGCAATTATAAACCAATAGAAAAAACAAAGGGTCTGTCCTAATAGAAAAAATAGTATACTGGACGTGTTTCTAGTATGCTATTTTTTCATATCCAATTTCAAGTCGACTAAAGTAGAAGAAGCACAAGATAGTAAGAAGCGCTAAACAGCAAGTAACCAATGCTGTGCCGCGGAAAGCGAAGTGGACTTTTCTAGAAAGAAGTGTGGAGCGATTTAGGAGACAGTCCTTACCTTTAATGAGGAGGATTCACTAATTATGAACGTATTAGTAATAGGAAGTGGCGGTCGTGAGCATGCAATTGCCAAACAATTTAGCATTTCTCCGTCCGTAGAAAAAGTATTCGTTGCGCCAGGTAACGACGGTATGCGAGAAGATGTAGAGGTCGTTGCTATTGATACAATGGATTTTGCAGGTCTTGCACAATTTGCTAAAGAAAATGCAGTAGATTTAACATTTGTTGGTCCAGAGCAACCACTAGCAGAAGGAATTGTAGATTTCTTTACACATCGTGGTCTACGCGTATTTGGTCCGACGAAGGCAGCAGCACAAATTGAAAGTAGCAAATCATATGCAAAAGATATTATGAATAAATATAATATCCCCACAGCAACCCACGAGACGTTCACAGAAGCAGAACTAGCGATTAACTATATTAAAGCACAAGGAGCACCAATCGTTATTAAAGCAGACGGCTTAGCAGCTGGTAAAGGTGTTGTTGTAGCGATGACGGAAGAAGAAGCGATTGAAGCAGTGCAAGATATGATTGGTAATCAACGTTTCGGTGAATCTTCATCTCGTGTTGTCATTGAAGAATTCCTTGATGGTGAAGAGTTCTCCTTTATGTCATTTGTTCACAAGGGTCAAATTTATCCTATGGTCATTGCACAAGATCATAAACGTGCATATGACGGCGATAAAGGACCAAATACTGGTGGAATGGGTGCATATTCACCTGTACCACAAATTTCACAGGATGTAGTTGATGTAGCGTATCAGACTGTTGTTGAACCTACTGTTAAAGGCATGGAAGCAGATGGGGTATCCTTTACTGGGATTTTATATGCAGGTCTTATTTTAACAAAAAGTGGTCCTAAAGTAATCGAGTTCAATGCTCGTTTTGGTGACCCAGAAACACAGGTCGTATTACCACGCATGAAATCGGATTTCGGTGCGTTTATGAGCGCACTAATGGATGAAAAACCATTTGATTTGCAATGGTCAAACGAAGCTATGTTAGGTGTTGTCATTGCTGCTGAAGGCTATCCTGGTGATGTAGTAAAAGGAAATGCCTTACCGAACTTAGAAGCATTATCTGCATCACATGCAGTCTACCATGCAGGTACGAAGCTTGTAGATGGAAAGTTTGTAGGGAATGGTGGGCGAGTTTTACTTGTTGCTGCTAAAGCATCTTCTCTACAGGAAGCACAAGAAAAAGTTTATGCTGGTATCGCAACAGCAGAATGGGATAATTTTTTCTACCGCAAAGATATCGGCTGGCGTACATTTAAATAACAGTTTTACCTGAAATAATTATTTTTCATAGACATATCATTTCTCTAAAAAAGTAAGGAGCCGTCTCATGTTGATTGAGACGGCTTCTTTGACTAAGAAGGATTTTGTGCTTTATTTGTAGAATTTTTACTATCCGAGGAATTTTGTGTTGAAGTGCTGGTGTCAGATGAATTAAAACTTGCTGTCATTTCTGACGAATTTCCAGTAATAGCAGAGGAGAAATCCTTCATAAGTTTACTGATTTGTTCAGAAGACATAGAATTTTGTTCAGAAGACATAGAATTTTGCCCACTGAACATACTTTGCATAGAGGTGTTCATGGCATTTTCCACATTTGTGTTCAACATTGCCTTCGAAGGACAATATTTAAAAATACCTTCAGCCATTTTCATGGCTCCTAATGCAATCATAAGTCGTCCTTTCATACAGCTAGGATTTCTAGATACCTTAGCGATACCAAACGCCGTCATACTTGTCCCAAGGGCAAAGCGGCAAAAGGCATTTTTATCACTTAGATTTGCTTGTTGCATCATATAATTTCCTCCTTTAGTCATAGTGGAAAAAATAAAGCGGGGTGCACTTTGCTTTATGAAAGTGCTGTGTTACGATTGAAACAAGATGATTGCATAAAGCAGCATTATTTTATCGTCTTTTAGTAGATAAAATAAAAGAAGATATGTGGCACGGATTTTGAAAGGCATCAAATAATAAGTCCTATTCAAAATGCGAATCATTACGCAAAAGGCGCAATGAATACAAATAAGCGTTTATGCAATAGTAGTATGTGAATTCAAGTAGGATTTACACAATGAAATTTTACGCAAATTAGGAAGGAGCGATTTACATGGATTCGACATGGAGAATTTCGCAATTGCGTCAACATATAGCTGTCATAGATGGCAAAAAAGCGCCTAATATTGTCTTGAAAAATGCACGTTATTTACATAGCATGTTAAAGCAATGGGTGGTAGGAAACATTTGGATTTCAGGAGACCGTATTGTTTATGCGGGGGACAGAATGCCTCCTTTAATAGAAGGCACAGAAATTGTTGATTGTACAAATAAAACGATTGTTCCAGGATATATTGAACCTCATGTTCATCCGTTCCAGTTGTACCATCCACAGTCCTTTGCTGATTTTTGTGGGCAACTAGGTACTACCGCTTTTATCTCAGATAATTTAAGTTTTGTATTATCTTTAGAGAATAAGAAAGCGTTTTCAATATTAGATGAGTTGAAGAAGTTACCGTTCGCTTTTTATTGGTGGACGCGGTTTGACTCACAGACTGAAATGGAACAGGAAGAGGAGATTTTTTCAAATACTTCTATTTTAGAATGGTTACAACGTGATGATGTATTGTTAGGTGGCGAGCTAACTGGTTGGCCAAAATTATTGCATGGTGATGATTTAATGCTGTATCGCATGCAAATGGCCAAGGCGCATGGCAAAAAGATTGAAGGCCACTTCCCAGGTGCTTCAGAGCGTACTCTAGCGCGTATGAAATTACTTGGTGCAGATGGCGACCATGAAGCGATGACGGTGGAAGAAGTAGAGCGACGAATTATGCAAGGATTTGCAGTAACGCTTCGTCATTCTTCTATTCGCCCTGATTTACCGAATCTATTAAAAGGAATCGTAGAAAAACAACTACCTATTTTCGACCATTTAATGATGACAACTGATGGCTCAACGCCTTCATTCCATCAAGATGGTGTAATGGATAAATGCATTCAGGTCGCTTTAGATGCAGGCGTCTCACCAATAGATGCCTACCAAATGGCATCATATAATGTTGCGCGTTATTACAATATGTCAAACTTACATGGCTTTATTGCGACGGGTCGCTTTGCCTCTCTTAATATTTTGCAAGATGAATGGCATCCAGTCCCAGAAAGTGTACTGTCAAAAGGTGTTTGGTTAAAACGTGATGGCGCACGTGTGCATCGCTTTAATGCAATCGACTATAAAGCAATTCCATCATTCGAATTGGATTTTTCACTAACTTCCCATGACTTCCAATTCTCCATGCCATTTGGGATTGAATTAGTAAATGATGTTATTACGAAACCTTATAATTCGTTAATCACTAGAGAAGGACAGCTTGCAAACCATGATGAAAGCTATTTAATGCTCATTAACCGAAGTGGAAACTGGCATGTTAATACGATGATTAAAGGATTTGCAACAAATGTTCAAGGCTTTGCATCGTCATATTCAAATACTGGGGATATTTTGCTTATCGGGAAAAATAAAGACGATATGCTTAAAGCGTTTGAAGAGATGAAGGCTATGCGTGGAGGTATTGTCCTTGTAGAAAAAGGAGAAGTTGTAGCATCCGTTCCGTTAGCAATTGGTGGTCTTCTATATCAAGGCGACGTGGAGGAGCTTACAGTAAAAGAGCTTGCCTTAAAGCAAGCATTAGCAGAACGTGGCTATCGTCTAGGCGACGCTATTTATACTTTACTATTTTTACAATCTACGCATTTACCGTATATTCGAATTACACCTAAAGGGATTTTTGATGTAATGAAGAATAAATTATTATTACCTGCAGTTATGCGTTAAGTGTAGTAGCACATTTTTTGTAGCGCCAGAGCAGTAGCATACACTTTTACATCGAGGCGGTATTGACTAAAGGAGAGTAATGCAAGTGTTGAAATCAAAGAAACTATTAGTTGGCCTAGCATTTAGCGCCTTGTTTATCGGCGGATGTTCTAAAGATGCCTCTGAACAAGAAGAGGACGTAACTAAAGTAGATGATGAACCAGCTATTGAAGAGCCTGTGAAGGAAGAGACAATTTTGGCCCCATTAACGGGAGAGGCTGTCAAAGAAGAAGTGACACAGCGTCCAATTATTGTGACTGTTAACAATCATCCTGCTGCTCGTCCTCAATCAGGATTGGCAGCAGCAGATATTATTTACGAAATGCTAGCAGAAGGAAATGTCACTCGCTTCCTAGCCGTCTATCAAAGCGAATTACCAGAAAATATTGGACCGGTCAGAAGTGCTCGTTCTTATTTTATTGATATGGCAAAGAGCTTTGGTGCATTTTATGTAGCACACGGCTATAGTCCAGAGGCGAAAACGATGCTTAGCAATAATGTTGTTGATAATATTAATGGAATGAACTATGATGGCACACTATTTAAACGTTCTAACGATCGTGTAGCCCCACATAATTCCTATATCACTTCTGAAAATATATTAAATGGCGCTGAAAAAGTAGGCGCTTCAATGAATTACAGTGAAAAAGTGCATCAGGCTTTTTATGAACCCGATGAACGTGGTAAAATAGGCGTTGAAACAAGTCAAGTTGACATTTACTATGGGAATAGTAATTCTTTCCACAACACGTATGTATATGATCATCAAACAAATCGTTATGGACGACAATCGGCAGGCGTTGAAACAAAGGATATGTTAACAGGTGAAGCATTAACATTTGCAAATGTTTTATTTTTTGAAATGAAGCATCAAACAATTGATGATGTAGGTCGCCAAGATATTGATTTAACCTCTGGTGGAAATGCGTATGTATTTCAAAATGGTTATTTAAGAGAAGTAAAATGGGCTAATATCGATGGATTACCAACGGCTGTCGAAGAGACTGGTGAACTTGTGAAGCTAGTTCCAGGAAAGACATGGGTTCATTTCGTACCAGCTTCACCAGGGTTAGAAGCAATGGTGAAAACGCAGCCTTAAGAGGGAGGAAAACTGCATGCAAATCGAAAAAATTCGAGGGCATCAAACAGATCAGTTATTTAAAGCAGTATTAGAACTGAAGGACATTGAAGAATGCTATAAATTTTTTGATGATTTATGTACGATTAGTGAGATTCAATCGCTAGCACAACGATTTGAGGTAGCGCATTTATTACGTTTAAAGAAAACCTATGAATCCATTAAAAAGGAGACTGGGGCAAGTACAGCAACGATTTCTCGTGTACGTCGATGCTTTGATTATGGAAATGATACATATGATGAAATGTTAGGTCGTTTGTATCCAGATGAAAAGCCATTCCAAGCACCAAAAGAATAGTAGATAAGAGGCTGGGTAGAGTTTCTGCTCAGCTTTTTTATTTTTTTGTCGAGAGTCATAAGCTATACTTGTAAACGAGTAGATAGAAAATGATAGGTGGTAAAATAGATGGATTATTTACAGTGGAGACATGTGTTCAAGCTAGATCCAGCAAAGGATATATCGGATGAAGCATTAGAAAAAATTTGTGAATCTGGAACAGATGTCATTTTAGTTGGTGGAACAGATGGGGTAACATTAGATAGTGTATTAGATTTACTTGTCCGAGTTCGTCGCTTTGAAGTACCAATAGCGCTGGAAATTTCAACGATTGATTCAGTAACACCTGGCTATGATTATTATTTCATTCCAACAGTGTTAAATAGTGATGATCCGAAATGGATTAAAAATTTGCACCATGAGGCGATTAAAGAATACGGAGATATCATGGTGTGGGATGAGTTAGTCGCTGAAGGTTATTGTATTTTAAATCCAAATTGTAAAGTTGCAGAAGTAACACAAGCAAAGACAGATTTATCAGTAGATGATGTTGTTGCCTATGCACGCATGGCTGAAAATTTCTTTAAGCTACCTGTATTTTATTTAGAATATAGCGGTGAATATGGCGACATTGAAATGGTACGTGCTGTAAAAAATGAATTGCAAAATACAAAGCTATTTTACGGAGGTGGCATCACTTCTACAAAGCAAGCTGCAGAAATGGCACAGTTTGCTGATACGGTCGTTGTAGGGAATATTATTTATGAAGATTTAAAAGCTGCACTTGCGACTGTTAAGGCAGTAAAAAATGCGATATAATTAGGAACAAATGTTTGTAAGGTGGTGCGAAATGGAGCATTTAACAAAAAACTTATTAGTAGGTATGAACCCTGAACAGGAAAAAGCAGTGAAAACAACAGAAGGGCCATTACTAATTATGGCAGGTGCTGGTTCAGGAAAAACAAGAGTATTGACGCATCGTATGGCGTATTTAATCATAGAAAAAGAAGTATACCCATCGAAGATTTTAGCCATTACGTTCACGAATAAAGCAGCTCGTGAAATGCGTGAGCGTATAGATGGCATTCTCGGAAATGGAACTGGCGACAGCATGTGGGTATCAACATTTCACTCAATGTGTGTACGCATTTTACGACGTAATATTGAGCAGCTTGGCATTTCGCGCAATTTCTCGATTTTAGATTCTACTGACCAACTTTCTGTCATAAAAAATGTCTTGAAGGATGAAAATATTGACCCTAAGCGTTTTGAACCGCGTGCAATCTTAAATGCGATCAGCTCAGCAAAAAATGAATGCATAACTGCAGATGAATATGCAGGGCAAATTAATGAACAAAATCCTTATGAAAAAACGGTAGCTCGTGTTTATAAAGGATATGAAAAAAGATTACGTCGCAATCAGTCACTTGATTTTGATGATTTAATTATGACGACGATTACATTATTTAAGCGAGTACCTGAAGTGCTTGAATTTTATCAAAATAAATTTCAATATATCCATGTTGATGAATATCAAGATACGAATAAATCCCAATACTTACTCGTGCAATTACTAGCGAAGAAATTTAAAAATATTTGCGTAGTAGGGGATTCGGATCAATCAATTTATCGTTGGCGTGGCGCAGATATTGGGAACATCCTGTCTTTTGAAAAGGATTATCCGAATGCGAAAGTCATCATGCTAGAGCAAAATTATCGCTCAACAAAACGCATCCTTCAAGCTGCAAATGACGTCATTCAAAATAACACAAGCCGTTACCCAAAAGAGCTGCGCACAGAAAATGCACATGGTGAAAAGATTGCTTTGTACAAAGCTTATAATGAGCAGGAAGAAGCACAGTTTGTCGTACAAACGATTCAACAGCTGATGGAAAAGGAAAATCGTACATTTGATGACTTTGCCATTTTATATCGTACGAATGCACAGTCTCGTGTAATGGAGGAAGTGTTAGTTAAGTCTAATATGGCTTATCAAATTGTCGGTGGTACAAAGTTCTATGACCGTAAAGAAATAAAGGATTTATTAGCCTATTTACGTCTTATTGCGAACAATGACGATGATTTATCGCTTGCGCGTATTATCAATGAACCGAAGCGTAGTATTGGTGCAACCTCATTCGAAAAAATGGCACGCTATGCAATTGATCAGGATCGCTCTATTTTTGATGCAATGAATGATCTTGTGTTTATGGGATTAACAGGGAAAGCCGCTGCTTCAGCCGAACATTTTTATGCGATGATTAAAGGCTTTACTGAAATGCAAAATTACTTGTCCGTAACAGAAATTGTAGAGCAAGTTATTGAGAAATCAGGCTATCGAGCGATGCTACAAAATGAAAAGAGCATTGAAGCGGAAAGTCGTTTAGAAAATATTGAAGAATTTTTATCTGTGACAAAAGCGTTTGAAGAACGTAGTGAAGAGAAGAGCTTAATTGCCTTCTTGACAGATTTAGCTCTAATTGCAGATATTGATGCGCTTGATAAGGAAGATGCATCTAAAGGCAATATCATTTTAATGACGATGCATGCTGCTAAAGGGTTAGAGTTCCCTGTAGTTTTCATTATTGGCATGGAAGAAAATATTTTCCCACATTCTCGTTCGCTTGATGATACTGATGAAATGGAAGAGGAACGACGCCTCGCCTATGTCGGCATAACACGTGCAGAGGAACGGTTGTATTTAACATGTGCGCAATCTCGAACGATTTTTGGTCGTTCAAGCTTTAACAATGCTTCCCGTTTCTTACGTGAAATTTCAGAGGATATTTTAGAATCCATCTCAAAAGGTGGTTCAAAGCCTGAAGTTCCATTTGGCTCAAGTAATCGTTCGGCAAGTGGTTATCAAAAACGGACACTTGGCGCACAACAACATACACAACCATCAACGGCACGCCTACAAGCAACTGGGGGTGACCAGTTTGGTTGGAAAGCTGGAGATAAAGCGATTCATAAAAAATGGGGAACAGGTATGGTTGTTAGCGTAAAAGGTGAGGGTGATAGTACAGAACTAGATATTGCTTTTCCACAACCAATTGGTATTAAGCGATTACTAGCGCAATTTGCACCTATTGAAAAAGCGTAAGCGGAGGAACTTAAATGAACGAAATTGAACAGCGCATAGCGGAGTTAAATAAATTATTGCATGAATATGGACATGCGTATTACGTGCTAGATAATCCTCTTGTTGCAGATAGTGTATATGACCAACTATTACACGAACTTATTGCATTAGAAGAGGCAAATCCTTCACTAATTTACCCAGATTCACCGACGCAGCGTGTTGGCGGTGCTATCGTAGAGGGATTTAAAAAAGTGACGCATGATTATCCGATGCTAAGTCTGTCCAATGCATTCAATGAAGCGGACTTGCGTGAGTTTGACCGTAAAATTCGTCAAGCAATCGGAGATCATTTTTCTTATGTATGCGAACTAAAAATAGATGGTCTTGCGATTTCTCTTAAATATGAGAATGGTGTTTTTGTCCAAGGAGCAACACGCGGTGATGGCGTGATTGGTGAGGATATAACAGCAAATTTAAAAACAATTCGTGCTGTGCCACTTCGATTAAAAGAACCAATTACGATTGAAGTACGCGGCGAAGCATATATGCCTAAAAAGTCGTTTGAAAAATTAAATGCACAGCGCGCTGAAAACAGTGAAGAATTATTTGCAAACCCTCGAAATGCTGCTGCCGGATCATTACGTCAATTAGATCCAAAAATTGCAGCAAGTCGTCAACTATCAACCTTCATTTATGCAATTGGAGGAGATGGTGAAGCGTATGGCATTGATGGGCATGGCGAGATGTTAGATTATTTGGAAGGGATTGGTTTCCCTTCAAATAAAGAACGTCAACGCTGTGCTTCGATTGAAGAGGTTTTATCCTTTATTGAAACTTGGACAGAAAATCGCCCGAATTTAGCCTATGAAATAGATGGTATTGTAATTAAGGTTGATCGTTTTGCGCAGCAGGATGAACTTGGCTATACAGCAAAAAGCCCTCGTTGGGCAATTGCTTATAAATTCCCCGCAGAAGAAGTTGTAACAACGTTGCTTGATATCGATTTAACAGTAGGTCGAACTGGCGTCGTGACACCAACGGCGATTTTAACACCTGTACAAGTAGCGGGAACTACTGTGCAACGAGCATCTTTACACAACGAAGATTTAATTCGTGATAAAGATATTCGTATTGGGGACACAGTCATTATCCGAAAAGCTGGCGACATTATCCCGCAAGTTGTCGGTGTATTACTAGAGCAACGCCCAGAGGATTCAATTCCATATGAAATGCCTGCAAATTGCCCTGTCTGCGATAGTGAGCTTATTCGAATTGAGGGAGAGGTTGCCCTGCGATGTGTGAATCCAGCATGTTTTGCACAAATTGCTGAGAGCATTAAATACTTCGTTTCCCGTAACGCCATGAATATTGACGGACTTGGTGAAAAAGTTGTTGAGCAGCTGTTGCATGCAGATTTAATTCATGATGTATCTGATTTATATCAGTTAACAGTGGAGCAGTTAGTTGAGCTAGAACGTATGGGCGAAAAATCAGCTACAAACCTAGTGAATGCTATTCAAGCATCAAAGGACAATTCGATGGAACGTCTACTCATTGGTTTAGGGATACGACATGTTGGTGAGAAGGCGGCAAAGATTGTCTCAGAGCATTTTGAGACGATGGAAGCGGTGATGGGTGCAACTGAGGAGCAGCTTGTAGCAATTCATGAAATTGGCGATAAAATGGCATCTTCACTCGTTGAGTATTTTGCCAATGAAGATGCACGTGCTGTTATTCAGCGTCTTGCTGAGGCTGGTGTCAATATGACGTATAAAGGCAAAAAGATAGAGGTAGTCGTAGGTGACAATCCATTTGCAGGCAAGACAATCGTGCTAACTGGTAAACTTGAGCAATTGACACGGAACGATGCAAAGGCGAAAATAGAAGAGTTAGGTGGAATTGTCACAGGAAGTGTCAGTAAAAAAACTGATCTTGTTATTGCAGGTTCGGATGCAGGGTCTAAACTGACAAAGGCAGAACAATTAGGTATTGAAGTTTGGAATGAAGACGACCTAATTGAGCAACTAACTTAAACAATACGTAAAAGATACAGCATGGGCAGATGTTTGCTCTTAAATGAGAGCGTAATAGAAAATTTGTCAAAGGCGAATCTGATAATTAGTAAAGGGGTACTAAAATAATGAAGTCATTTCGACTCATTCCAGCAATTGTAGCTGCTGCAATGCTAGTCGGCTGTGTGCCTTCGAACAAGAAGGAGACAGAGCTTACACAGGAAACGCAACAGGAAAAAGCGGAAACAACGATTATTCCAAGTCTACAGATTGATGAATCTTTCTATAAAACACTAATACCATATAAAGAAAGTGCAAGCCGTGGGTTAGTCGTTTCGAATATTTACACGAAGTACGATATGAAGGAAGTAGAAACAGGATTAATGCGTCTTTCTCAAAATGAGTTTGACACTGAAAATTATTACTTCCAAGAAGGCCAATATTTAGCTGAAAGCACAGTAAGCTCTTGGCTAGCGCGTAGTTCACAAACGGAGGATGGTTTAAATCCTCCAGCAACAGATGCTATGACACCAGAAGAACGTGCAACAAAAGCACCTATTTATTTATCTCATATTGTTGAGCAAAATTATTTAAAGAAAACAGATGATAATAAGGTGAAATTAGCTGGTATTTCAATAGGGCTATCTTTAAATTCTATCTATTATTATCAAAAAGAAAAATATGGTGAGTATTACGAGGAGCCTATTCCTGAGTCAGCTCTTGTTGAGCAAGGCAAAAAAATGGCGGCTGAAATCGTTTCCCGTATGCGTACACGTGATGAATTAAAAGATGTACCGATAGTCGTTGGGTTGTTTAAACAGCAGGCCCGCAATGAAATTATTCCAGGTACGTATTTTACTTATGGTGTTGCAAAAGAGGGGCAAAATGATATAGGCGATTGGCAACCTCTTGACGAAGAATATGTGATGTTCCCAACAGATGATACACATGATACTTATCGAGATGTTAGCAATAACTTCAAAAACTTCAAGCAAGATGTCGATAAATATTTTTCCAACTATACAAGTGTTATTGGCACAGGCTTCTATCAAAATAAAAAAATACAAAAGCTAACAATTGAAATTCCAATCCAATTTTTCGGCACTGCTGAAATTATTGGCTTTACACAATATTTAACGGGTGCCCTAATCAATCAATTTGATAATATAAATGTCGAAGTGAGCATTACTTCAATTAATGGTCCGGAGGCTTTAATTATGAAAGAAGCGAATGATAAAGACCCGTATGTACACGTATATGAGTAAAAAATAGTCAGCCTTGTGCTGGCTATTTTTATGCATAATTGCGCTTAAATCCAATAGATGTTCATTTAATAGAATTTGGACAATGTACATCATACGTAAGTAATGGCTAGTAAGGCTTCTCTGAAATCCAAATCAGCTAACAATGATAGTGTTCGTTCAACAAAAGAAGACATCTTGGGACAACACTTTGTTATAGTAGTGAAAGTTTCTGTATTTTTGGTGAAAGTTGTGATTTTTAATAGGAAAAATGTTATGATTATTGGCATGGTTAACTTTATTCAACCCTATTGTTATCAACAAAAACAATGAATTGGATCGTATTCGGAGGTGTAAAAAATGGCAAAATTAACAAAAGAAGAAGTTAAGCACGTGGCGAATTTAGCACGTCTTGCAATTACTGAAGAAGAAGCGGAAAAATTTGCTGAGCAACTTGGGAAAATTACTGACTTTGCAGAGCAGCTAAACGAGTTAGATACTACAAATGTTGAACCAACAACACACGTTTTACCACTGGTAAACGTAATGCGTGAAGATGTGGCAACAAAAGGTCTAGACCGTGATGTAATGATGTTAAACGTGAAAGAACAAGAAGATGGTCAAGTAAAAGTACCAGCTATCATGTAATACTAAAAAATAGGAGGATTCCTCATGACGTTATTTGAACGTTCAGCAAAGGAGCTACAAGCTGAGATTAAAGCTGGTAACCTAACAATCGCTGACTTAACAAAAGAAGCATATGAACGCGTAACAAAGCTTGATGGCGATGTACAAGCATTCCTTGCTTCAAACGAAGAAAAAGCAACTGCACAAGCAGCTGAAATGGACAAAGTGCCATTTGAAGAACGTGGACCACTTTTTGGTCTTCCTATTGGTGTAAAAGACAATATCGTAACAGAAGGCTTAGAAACAACTTGTGCTTCTAAAATCCTTGAAGGATTTATGCCAATTTACGATGCGACAGTCGTTCATAAGCTACGCGAAGCTGGCATGATTACAATCGGTAAATTGAACATGGACGAGTTTGCAATGGGTTCTTCAAATGAAAACTCATTCTATAAAACAACAAAAAATCCATGGAACTTAAATCATGTACCAGGTGGTTCTTCAGGTGCTTCTGCGGCAGCAGTAGCAGCAGGAGAAGTGTCATTCTCACTTGGTTCAGATACAGGTGGTTCAATCCGTCAACCAGCAGCATATTGCGGTGTCGTAGGGATGAAACCTACATACGGTCGTGTATCTCGATTTGGACTTGTGGCATTCGCTTCTTCGTTAGATCAAATCGGACCAATTACACGTAATGTTGAAGACAATGCACTTTTACTAGAAGCCATTTCAGGACTAGACCCTAACGATTCAACTTCAGCAAATGTAGAAGTACCAAACTTCGCAGCAGCACTGACTGGCGATGTAAAAGGTTTACGTATTGCTGTACCAAAGGAATTTTTAGGTGAAGGTGTTGGCGAAGCGGCACGTCAATCAGTACTTGATGCACTAGAAGTACTAAAAGGCTTAGGTGCGACAGTAGAAGAAGTATCACTTCCTCATTCTAAATATGCACTTGCAGCGTACTATATCCTTTCTTCTTCTGAAGCGTCATCAAACCTTTCTCGTTTTGATGGTATCCGTTACGGTTTCCGCGCAGAAAACGTTAATAACCTAATGGACCTTTACAAAGAAACACGTGCACAAGGCTTTGGTGATGAAGTAAAACGTCGTATCATGCTAGGAACTTATTCACTTAGCGCTGGTACTTACGACGCTTATTACAAAAAAGCACAGCAAGCACGTACACTTATTAAAGCAGACTACGACAAAGTATTCGAAGACTTTGATGTAATCATTGGACCTACGGCACCAACGCCAGCATTTAAAATTGGTGAAAATGTTGATGACCCAATGACGATGTATGCGAACGATATTTTAACAATTCCTATGAACTTAGCGGGCGTGCCAGCAATTTCTATTCCATGTGGCTTTGAAAACGGTCTACCACTAGGCTTGCAAATCATTGGTAAATACTTCGATGAAGCAACAATTTACCGTGTAGCGCATGCGTTCGAGCAAGCTACTGCGTTCCATAAAGAAGTTCCTCAAATTTGGGAGGGAAAATAACATGAACTTTGAAACAGTCATTGGTTTAGAAGTACACGTTGAGTTAAAAACAAACTCAAAAATCTTCTCGCCAGCGCCAGCTCACTTCGGTGCTGAACCAAATACAAATACAACAGTAATCGACCTAGGTTATCCTGGTGTCCTTCCTGTCTTAAATAAAAATGTTGTAGATTTCGCGATGCGAGCAGCACTTGCACTAAACATGGAAATCGAGCAAGAAACAAAATTTGACCGTAAAAACTATTTCTATCCGGATAATCCGAAAGCATATCAAATTTCACAATTCGATAAGCCAATTGGTAAAAACGGTTGGATTGATATTGAAGTAGATGGTTACACAAAACGTATCGGTATTACTCGTCTTCATATGGAAGAAGATGCTGGTAAACTATCTCATGCTGGTGACCATTCATTAGTGGACTTTAACCGTCAAGGTACACCGCTTGTAGAAATCGTTTCTGAGCCAGATCTTCGCACAGCAAATGAAGCGTATGCTTACCTTGAAAAATTAAAATCAATTATCCAATATACAGATGTTTCAGACTGTAAAATGGAAGAAGGTTCACTGCGCTGTGATGCTAACATTTCGATTCGCCCATATGGCCAAGAAGAATTCGGTACAAAAACAGAGCTTAAAAACCTTAACTCATTTAACTACGTTCGTCGTGGTATTGAGCACGAAGAGTTACGTCAAGCGGACGTATTACTGTCAGGTGGCGTGATTGATCAAGAAACGCGTCGCTTTGATGAAAAAACTGGTAAAACTATTTTAATGCGTGTTAAAGAAGGAACAGATGATTATCGTTACTTCCCAGAGCCAGACTTAGTGCGTCTGTCAATCGACGATGAGTGGTTAGAACGCGTGAAATCAGAGATTCCTGAACTTCCTGATGCTCGTAAAAAACGTTATGTTGAAGAATTAGGATTAACTCCTTATGACGCTGGCGTTCTTGTTATTTCTAAAGAAATTTCTGATTTCTTTGAAGCGATGATAGCTGAAGGTGCAGATGCAAAACTTTCTGCAAACTGGTTGATGGGTGATGTTTCTGCATATTTAAATGCTGAACAGAAAGATCTTAAAGATACTGCGTTAACTCCAGAAAACCTAGCAGGCATGGTGAAATTGATTACGGACGGTACAATTTCTTCTAAAATCGGTAAAAAAGTATTTACTGAGTTAGTTGAAAACGGCGGTTCAGCTAATGACATCGTGAAGGCAAAAGGATTAGTTCAAATTTCGGATGAGGGTGCATTATTAGCAATCGTAACAGAAGTATTAGATAACAATGCACAATCGATCGAAGACTTCAAAAACGGTAAGGATCGTGCAATTGGCTTCTTAGTTGGACAAATTATGAAAGCTACAAAAGGCCAAGCGAACCCACCAATGGTCAACAAATTATTACAACAAGAAATTGCAAAACGCTAATTTTTTGTTATTACAATGAGTCAAGAGAGTGAATTCACTTTCTTGGCTTTTTAAATGCAAAGATTGTACATACTAACAAATCGTAACACTAAATAGTTGTCTAAAAAGAGTATTCATAGCAAAATATAGAATAGAACAAACACTTCATTTAAAAAGGGGATAAGTATATGAAAACTGAACAACAATATTTTGAAGAAGCCATTTCAATTCAACAATATATGGATAACATGACAACGCTTAAAGAAGATAGCTTCCGTATTTATGATGGCTTTGAAGTGCCAATGAACGATGGTTTTGTAGCTTTATTAAAAGACAAGCAACCTAAAATACTAACAATTACTGAAGATTGGTGCGGAGATGCGATGCTAAATAATCCAATTATTCGCCGTGTTGCAGAGGCAGCTGGATTAGATATGCGCACTGTTTTACGCGATGCAGACACAGATTTAATCGACCGTTACTTAACAAACGGTGGCCGTGCAATTCCAATGTATATTTTACTTAACGAATCAGGCCAAGTTATAGGTAAATGGGGACCACGTGCGCCTGAGTTACAGGATATTGTTGTGAAGAAAAGAACTACATTACCGGACAAAGAAGATCCAACTTTTGAGGAAGCACAAAAAGCACTTTACACTGAAATACGTGAAGATAATATTACGAATAAAGCAAATTGGGAATATGTATACGAAGATTTCAAAAAACATGTAACAGCAGCATTGCAATAAAGGAGCAATTTGCTTAGGCAATGGTATAACGTACAATATGCGCTCATACTGGCGTATTGGAAGCATATGGTGAATTTGAGTTGCAAGGCGTAGAACTGCCTATTTAATCACCAGTGCAACATTTCAATGGTTTATTCGTTGAAAGTATTAGAATCTTATGAAGCAGGAAGGTATGTTATGAAACGAGCAAGAATCATTTATAATCCTACATCTGGTCGGGAAGCGTTTAAAAAGCATTTACCAGAAGTATTGGAGAAACTAGAGGTGGCGGGCTATGAGACATCCTGTCACGCAACAACTTGTGAAGGCGATGCTATAGAAGCAGCAAAAAACGCAGTAGAACGTGGATTTGATATTATCATAGCAGTTGGTGGAGATGGGACGTTAAATGAGGTTGTTTCTGGTGTAGGCCAATTTGATAAACGTCCAAAGATTGGCTTAATCCCAATGGGAACAACGAATGATTTTGCACGTGCCGTCCATATTCCACGAAATATTGATGAAGCCGTTGATATTATTATTAAAGGCGATACCTTACCAGTTGATGTTGGATTGTTAAATGGAGAACGCTATTTCATCAATATCGCTGCTGGGGGACGTATTACTGAGCTAACATACGAAGTGCCGAGCAAAATGAAAACAATGCTAGGACAGTTAGCTTACTATTTAAAAGCGGTTGAAATGATTCCATCTATTAAGGCATCACATATGCGTATTGAATATGATGGTGAAGTATTTGATGGAGATGCGATGATGTTCTTATGTGGCTTAACGAATTCTGTTGGAGGCTTTGAAAAGCTTGCGCCAGATGCGAGCATAAACGACGGTTACTTTACATTATTAGTATTGAAAAAAGTGAGCCTTCCCGAATTTATTCAACTTGCGGCAATGGCGTTGCGAGGCGAACATTTAAAGGATGATCGTGTTATTTATAAAAAGGCAAGTGTTGTGAAAGTTACGACGGAAAACGAAGTGCATTTAAATCTAGATGGCGAATATGGTGGAGATGCACCTGCAACTTTTGAAAACTTGAAGCGCCATATTGAAATTTTTGTACCAATCGAAGATATTCGTGAGGAAGATCGAATTTAAATTACTCTTATGGAACAATTGCAGAAAAGTGTAAATAAGTTTTGTAAATTTACACTTATTTGTTTATAATCCCCTCATTAAATGGGGTTGTGAACGAATTAAGAAAAATGTTTGGCGAATATGCGTATATTAAATGAACAAAATTTGAAACCTTTATAATAGGCCGAAGTTTCGGTCCATTATAAAGGTTTTTTGCGTTGAAATAGTGGAAAATATGGGTATGGATAAGGAAAGGAAGTGGTGCAATTTGTATAAGTCACAGGAAAGAAAGCTTATTTGGTTAAGCTTTGGTGTTGCAATTATCATGCTACTTTCCATACTGGGAAGAATATTTGGTAGTTAGGAGGGTATTGAGATGATTAATGAATCAGCAGTCTTTTGGAGTCGTGCATTAACGGAGCTTACGTTATCGTTCCACATCATTTATGCAACGATTGGAGTCGGCGTGCCGTTAATGATTATGATTGCGCAATGGACTGGATATAAAAAGAATGATGAGCATTATATTTTAATGGCACGACGTTGGGCACGAGGTTTCGTTATTACCGTTGCTGTAGGGGTCGTTACAGGTACAGCTATCGGATTACAATTATCGTTACTATGGCCGAATTTTATGCAACTTGCAGGGCAAACTATAGCATTACCACTCTTTATGGAAACCTTTGCATTCTTCTTTGAAGCCATTTTCTTAGGTATCTACTTATACACTTGGGATCGTTTCGATAGTCAGAAAAAACATATGCTCCTTCTAATTCCTGTTGCTTTAGGTGCATCAATGTCCGCTGTTTTTATAACAATCGTGAATGCCTTTATGAACGCACCACAAGGCTTTGACATAGTGGACGGTCAGCTCGTTAATATTCAACCATTTTTAGCAATGTTTAACCCAGCTATGCCAACTAAAGTAGCGCACGTGCTTGTAACAGCCTACATGACATCAGCATTTGTGTTGGCAGCAATTGCAGGCTATCGTATGCTTAGAGGCTCTGATCATATTTACCATAAAAAATCATTATTTTTACTAATGAAGATTGGTCTGGTTACATCGATTTCAGCTGCAATAATAGGCGACTTCTCAGGCAAATACTTAGCGGAATACCAACCAGAAAAATTAGCTGCGGCAGAATGGCATTTTGAAACAACAGATAAAGCGTCACTTATTTTATTCGGTGTATTAGATGGCGAGGAAGTAAAGTATGCCATTAAAGTACCTTACGCTTTAAGTATACTGGCCGCTAATAATCCAAATGCAGAAGTAATAGGTTTAGATCAATTTGCGGAGGAAGACCGACCACCGCTTTATATTCACTATCTGTTTAACATCATGGTCTTTATCGGCATGTTTATGGCATTAGTATCTCTAGTTTATGTAGTAGGGAAACTACGTCGTTGGCGATTTATTCATTCACGGTTATATAAATGGATTATTGTTGCCGGTGCGCCACTGTCCATAATTGCGATTGAAGCAGGTTGGTGGCTTGCAGAGGTTGGTCGTCAACCGTGGATATTATACGGTATTATGCGAACACCAGAGGGCGCAACAACGAGTGATCATGTAGATTTAATGATGCTGTTATTCTCAGGTGTTTATGCCGTACTTGGAATCGGTAGTACTGTTGTATTAATTCGGATGTTTAAAAAGAATCCGATTGAGCGTGAAATTGAAGATCGGAATATAGAAAAAGGCGGTGACATCATATGACATTAGAGGTATTAGGAATTTCAGTATTGTGGATTTTCCTTTTTGGTTATGTGATGGTCGCATCCATTGATTTTGGCGCAGGTTTTTTCAATGCTTACAGTCTACTTATTGGGAAAAACCATATCATAACGAATATTATTAAACGATATTTATCGCCTGTATGGGAAGTAACGAATGTCTTTTTAGTGTTTTTCTTTGTAGGGATTGTAGGATTTTTCCCTCAAACAGCATTTTACTATGGAACAATTTTGCTTGTACCGGTAAGTATTTCATTAGTGTTGCTTGCGATTCGTGGCTCGTACTATGCATTTGAATCGTATGGTGCACGTGGACATATTGGTTATTCTCTGACATATGGCTTAACAGGTTTACTTATTCCAGCCTCATTATCTGTAGTATTTGCTATTGCAGGTGGCGGCTATGTGGATATGGTGGAAGGGCAACCAGTATTAAATTATTGGACACTATATACGAGTACATTTGCTTGGAGTATTGTCGTATTAAGCATAGCAGCTGTCCTTTATATATCCGCAGTATTTTTAACATGGTATGCACATAAAGCAACAGATGTAGAGGCAACAAACTTAATGCGAAAATATGCATTAATTTGGGCAGCACCATTAATGATTAGTGCACTTGGGATTATGTATGAAATGAAATCCATTAACCCTGAAAGCTATCAGCATATGGTCAACTTATGGTGGATGTTTGCTATTTCCGCAGTATTATTTATTATTACTGTTATATTGTTATGGATGCGGAAAAATTATGGGCTTGCTGTAGGACTATTAATCGCTCAGTTCGCGGTTGCGTTTTTTGCTTATGGTATCGCCCAATATCCATATTTACTGTATCCATATTTGACGATTTATGATAGCTTTACAAACACACAAATGGCCATTGCATTAGTTATCGTATTTGTTTTAGGATTATGCCTGCTTCTACCTTCACTATATTTATTGCTGAAATTATTCTTATTCAACAAAAATTATGTGACAGGGAAAGAAGACCATCATGCATAGGAGGTTATAGCGATGGAAAAGTTTTTAATGTTTTATGCACCATTTATTGTCGTCATTATCGGGATTATTGTTATGTTCTGGTGGGCACCAAAAGATGATTATGTCACGAAAAACAATGAAAAGAGTCGCGAATAGCGGCTCTTTTTTAGCACTGTCTGGGCTAAGGTTAACTATCAAATGAAGATACGCTAAGGAAAACGGGGAGCTCGTTCACATTGCGAGTTGTGCTCGCTCCAGGTCATTATTTTTTAGCACAGCTAGAATAGCGTGATAAATTCATGCCTTGTTCTTTTTTCCTCCGCTATCACATGCTACAATAAGAAGATTGAAATGGAGGATGTACGAATGTCAGCACCCGTAAAAAAGAATGACCAACTCACAGTTTATATAGAAGATTTAACACATGATGGCAATGGCGTCGCAAAAGTCGATGGCTATCCATTATTTATTCAAGGTGTATTACCGAATGAAACAGCAGAAATTCATGTTTTAAAAACGCTAAAAAATTATGGCTTTGCAAAAGTGATAGAAATAATTAAACCTTCACCTGATCGAGTAGATGCACCTTGCGATTATTTTAAGCAATGCGGTGGCTGTCAGTTACAGCACTTATCGTACGAGGGGCAGTTAAAGTGGAAGGAAAATATGGTGCGTAATGTTATGCAACGCTTAGGCAAAATTGACGCACCAGTTTTACCAGTAAAGGGGATGGAGGAGCCTTGGCAATATCGCAATAAAGCTCAAATTCCATTTTCTACAAATGACGCGGGACAAGTCATTGCTGGTTTCTACAAAACAAAATCGCATACAATTGTCGATATGGACCGCTGTTTAATTCAAACAGGTGAAGCGGACGCAATTCTTTCGGGACTAAAAAAAGAATTAACGACAATCGGTATTCAACCTTATAATGAAGCTTCACATGAAGGGATGCTGCGTCACGTCGTTATCCGTACGGCACGTGCAACAGGTGAGGTTATGGTCGTACTCGTTACGAAAAAGAAAAAATTCCCGCAAAAAGAATCGGCCGTAGCAAGCATATTAAAGCTATTGCCAAACGTTACATCGATAATGCAAAACATCAATAGCGATAAAACAAACGTTATTTTTGGTGATGAAACGATCAACCTTTGGGGCAATGATGTAATCATTGATTCTATCGGTGATGTGCGTTTTGAAATTTCGGCACGCTCGTTCTACCAAGTAAATCCTCAGCAAACGGAAGTGCTATACAAGCAAGCGCTAGACTATGCTGATTTACAAGGTCATGAACGTGTCATTGATGCCTATTGTGGCATTGGTACAATTTCTTTATTCCTCGCTCAAAAAGCGAAGGCTGTTATGGGCGTCGAAATTGTACCACAAGCAATTGAGGATGCAAAACGCAATGCAGAGCTTAATGGCTTTACAAATACGTACTTCGAGGCAGGCCCTGCAGAGGAAGTGATTCCACGCTGGTATAAGGAAGGCAAGGAAGCAGATGTCCTTGTTGTAGACCCACCACGTAAAGGATGCGATGAAGCACTTTTACAAACAATTTTAGAGCAACGTCCAAAACGAGTTGTTTATGTATCATGTAACCCAGCTACACTTGCACGTGACCTTCGCATTCTGGAAGATGGCGGATACAAAACACAGGAAATCCAACCAGTCGATATGTTCCCACACTCCACACATTGTGAAGCGGTTGCGTGGTTGGAGTTATCGTAATATACGGGGGTACACATTTAATTCCTAAACAATTCTGATAATTTATAAGTTTTACTATATAGTTTGAAAAGTAAAAAATTTTTATACAGACCCTGATTTTCTTGCAAATAACTTTTGCTAAATTGGGGTCTTTTTATATGGAATTTAATTGAAGAATATCATTGATTTATTTCATGAAGATATCCTATGCTTATCAACGGAAATCCGTTGTTTTTTATAGGGGCTTTCCAGAGGTTTCGAGACTTTTTATAACGTTCTTATTTGAAAGTTATTTCATGAGGATTTAGAGAATAATTTTTAATTTTACATCATAATAAAACTTGGTGTCAATAATAAAATTGTGATTTTTATAAAAAAATGTTATAATAGTCTTATAGTTGTTTTTTTTAAATCGTATTTCGAATTCCACTGACCTTTTTTGCAGATAGAATTTGGATACGTTTTTTTTATATCCTTTATTAAGACAAAAGGAAAAAATTAAAACAGTTATTTGAGCTTTTAAAATAATAGGTTGTTGAATTAACTAATTAATTTACTATCTAATAGTAACCGCGTTTTTATTCCAAAAGGAGGATTAGAATAATGAATCTAATCAATAAAAAAGTTACACATAAGCGTTTTGGCATGGGTAGTATAGTTAAACATAATGAGTCTATTATTGAAATACATTTTGCATCGGAAAATAAAATGTTTGTTTTCCCTGATGTATTTGGAAAGTACCTAAAACTACATGATAAAAGTGATGCTCATTTAATTGAAAAAATAATACAAAAAAAGGAAATAGAACGAATGGAAGAAGAAAGGAAGAAGGAAGAAGAAAAAAAACTACAACGAAAAAACCAGAAACTTCGCTTAGAACACGAAAAACTTATGAAACATCATAAACTCCATCCTGAATCACAAATGGTTTTTAGATGTGACATTGAAGAACAAAATAGTTCTGTTTCAGAGTGGAAGGTTTTTTCAGGTGCAATAAAAAGTGGTAATAACAAAGGGAAGCCAAACAAACCTATTCGCATGCACCAAAATAGCGCTGTCCTGTTAACAGCATTAGATGCCGGCATGCCTGAAAAAGACAGACGTATCTTAGGTGTCTATATGGTGAATGAAGATTTTATCGGTAAGCTGTGTGAAGATGGAAATATTCCTGCCCATTCAAAATACAGACTCCAACTTACAGAACAGGAATCGAATCAACTACTTTTGTGGAAATATTATACAGATAAAAAATCCCCTGACAAAATGACATGGAATACAGGCAAATACCGTTATTTTGATAATTTATGGATGGCTCAAATTTTACTTGATATAGTTTCGTTGAAGAGTGAACCAACAGAAAAAGAGCTAGCACAACGATTTTTTAAACATTTTTGTAAAATGAATCAGATAACAGATCAAGATTTACCAAAGCCTAATGGTGCATTAATGCGTATTTAGACTTTAGCCCAAAGATAAGAATGACAGGACACTGACATATTCTCCTATCTAACACTAATGCCGAACAGTGCCTGGCTCTGTCTGCTAATAAACGAGTGGAGTTAATATAATTATTTATCAAGAACGAATTCTTATTAATGGGATTCGTTCTTTTTGTATTAAAAAATAACTAAAGATATTTTTTGTTGAATTTATTGAGCTAACGAAGTGGGGCTTTAATAGAATAAGCAAAAACCAAATATGATGAAGAAAATAGGCTCGATTCCACTGATTTTGAGTTGAGCCTATAAAACTATACCCAACAACACCCATGTGTTGCCGCATACACTCCGCACATTGTGAAGCAGTTGGCGTGGCTTAAATTAGCTGACCAACGCCTAACAACTTAATTTTAAAAAAGGCAACTAACCTTGCGTTAGTTGCCTTTTTATATGGAGTTTATCTTCGTGAGTACAAGTAATCCGCTCGATTAAGTATTTGCGGAGTCAGTTAGGTTGAGTGGAGTAATTTCCATATATAAGTATAAGTGGCTGAAAGTATTAATAAAACAATCGCCGCGTATCTTGAATAGTTTTTTTTCGTGAGGTCAACTATTGAAATTTATTTTATGAGTTAAAAGCATTACTAGAACGGGCTTATTTGAGTTTTTACCAAAATTTTCTTGTATGAAAATATAAATAATTTTGCTAAGATATCTTTTGAAATAATTTACCTTTAATACGGTCCAGAGAGGCTGAAAAGGGCTATATGATACTTTAAGCTATTATGTTAGTAATATCTTTGTTTATTCATGCCCTTTTGTCTGTCTGACGGAAGGGCATTTATTTTGCATTTTAGCTGTGATTACACAACTAACGTACCTCTTTTAAAGGAAGTCCAGTGAGGCTTAAAAGGAGAATGGAAACGTTATATTTATATAGATACATCCATTCATTCGTAAATAAAAGAGATTTATTTCATCTAGAACATACTGGAGGAGAGTAGAATGGATTATCGAAAAAAAACCGTGGTCGCATCGGTAGCTGGTTTAACATTAGAAGGCATGGACATCATGTTTATCTCATTTGCGATGACAATGATTATTGCAGAATTTAACATTGATTTAGCAACTGGAGGACTTATTTCTTCTATAACGAATGTAGGGATGCTATTAGGAGGAATTGTTTTCGGAGTTTTAGCAGATAAGTATGGAAGGGTAAAAGTCTTTACCTATACCGTCATCTTGTTTGCAATTGGTACGGCTTTAACAGGATTAGCCACTAGCATTGAACAAGTGTACCTATTTAGATTTATCGCAGGAATAGGTGCCGGAGGAGAATATGGTATTGGTATGGCGCTTGTTGCAGAAGCTTGGCCGAAAAATAAACAAGGGCGTGCGTCTTCATATGTCAGTGTAGGTGCTCAATATGGTGTTATTTTAGCAGCATTACTAAGTGCCATCATTCTTCCTACTTTAGGATGGAGAGCATTATTCTTTGTTGGTGTAATACCTGTTATTTTTGCCTTTATCGTAAGGAAAAATTTAGATGAATCACCTGAGTGGCTCGCTGCTCAGAAAAATAAAAAGGCAAGTAAGAAAGATGAAAAGGGTAAGCTGGTACAATTGTTTGAAACGCCTCGAACAGCGATTACAACAATCTCTTTAATCATAATGGCAACTGTTCAAATTGCCGGTTATAACGGATTAATGATTTGGTTACCATCGATGTTGCAACAGTCCCAAGGTTTATCTGTTTCAAGCTCTGCCATCTGGACAATTAGTACAGCGGTTGGCATGATTATTGGTATGTTAACTTTTGGACTATTCCTAGATCGATTTGGCGCAAAGCGTGCCTTTGGCGTCTTCCTTATTGCCTCAGCATGTGCTGTGTTTGTATACTCTTATGCTACGGGAAGTGTTGGTGTCCTAATAGGTGGTGCAATTGTCGGATTCTTCTCAAATGGTATGTTTGCCGGATATGGAGCGTTGATTGGTGGTCTATATCCCGTGCAAATTCGAAGTACGGCAACAAATACAATTTTTAACTTTGGTCGAGCTATAGGCGGTTTTTCACCAATCCTTGTCGGCTATATTCTACAAAGTTATGATATGAAAGTTGCGATGCTCTATTTAGCAGGTTTATATTGTATTTCCTTTATTGTCATGTTAATGCTTAAAAAAGATAATATAGGGAATGTAAGCGAAACTATATAAACAACGTAAGTTTATTTATCCACCAATTGAAATGCATTTGCGTTTTAATTGGTGGTTTTTTTAAAATCAGAGATTACTCCATTCCTGAGGACGCAATCTGTTCTCACGAGCTAAGTCCGATGCTTTATAAAAAAGGAATTGCTTCGAAGTTTCTCATGTCATGCTGAAAGAAGAAGTACCAACTTTATAAATTATATTGTGAATCGGATTATTAGAATATGGATAGTCAAGATTTTATACAATTTATGGTTCATCATTATATTTATTGCAAATAATTATTGTATAAAAGTATTTATTATGTTATTTTTTTGAAGATTTGCGCTACAAATCTTATGAAATATAGTAAATTTAAAGTTGACATAGAAAAAACGCAATAATATAATTATTTCAAACAATTAAATAAACCTCACTTTTTCGATAGTGAGGTAGAGGCGCGACAATTAACAGTACCTAATGGAGTCCGAGAAGATGAAGATGTTAGGTAGAAGGAAGTGTCGCCGAAGTATGTGTTGAGTTCTCGCCATCATATGCTGGGTCTGTAGCGAATAGTTACAGGACTGTCTTCGTAAACATACATGTTTATGAAGTTGTGCTATCTCTGTTTAGACAAACAGTGGGAATTTTAAATGGTCGATTCATTTTTAGTTTCTAGCTTTAAAAATGAGTAGGTCATTTTTGTGTTAGACAGATTCTTTTGCACAAAGAGTCTGTTTTTTTATTTGTCTAAACATTTTGGAATTAGAGGTATTTTGGAGGAATTATTATGGATAATACATCAACATTATATTATGAATTTTTACCGACTGACGGTCAAAAAATAAACGTGGAGCCAGATAAAACAGCATTACTAATTGTAGACATGCAACACCAGTTTATTAGTCGAGACGGTTTAGACGCGCAGGTTGCAAGAGAAAAGGGCATGTTTGAACAGTGGGAATACTTCTTTAATCGTATCGACAATTTAACAATTCCGAACAATAGAAAGCTTTTAGATTTTTTCCGTACTAATAAATTAGAAGTAACATTTGGTCGCATTGCTTGCCATCATAAAGATGGACGAGACCGTTCTCCTGTACAACGCCGTCCAGGATGGAACAATATTTTATTGCCAATCGGTGACCCAGGAGCGGAGATGGTGGATGAATTAAAGCCTCTTGATGATGAGATTGTTGTAAATAAAACGACAGATAGCGTATTAAGTGGAACGAATTATGAATTTTTATTGCGCAATATGGGCATTGAAACAGTAGTTTGTACAGGGGTTGTAACTGACCAATGTGTTGCTTCAACAGTTCGAAGCTTAGCTGACGCAGGATTTGAAGTTATTTTAGTTGAAGATGCATGTGCAGCTGCAACGCAACAGCTTCATGACGCTGAAATTATGATTATGAATCAAATTTATTGCCAAGTAATGAGCACAGATGAAGTAATTGATTTAGTAACGGAAGAACTTTCAAAACGCAACCCAGTGAATGTGTGAGAGGACATAGACTATGAGTCAAACACCCAATGATCATACACCACAGTTAAAGCGTGTTTTAACATTAAAAGATTTAGTCATTTATGGAATTGCTTTTATGACACCGATTGCGCCAGCTTATATTTATGGCTTTGCAGCAGAGTCTACAGGTGGGATGTTGCCATTAGCTTACTTGATTGCAATGGTTGCAATGATGTTTTCTGCCTATAGTTACGGTCGAATGGCTGCTGTTTTTCCAAATGGAGGGTCAACTTATACATATACGCAACGTGCCATCAATCCACATTTAGGATTTTTTGCAGGATGGGCAATGTTTATGGATTATGTATTAGTGCCACTCATTGTATTTATGGTAGGTGCTTCATATGCGAACGCATTAATACCATCTGTTCCGTATTGGGTATGGGTGTTACTAATTGCAGCTATTATAACTACTGTAAATATTTTAGGTATTGGTATCGCAGCAAAAACAAATCAAATCCTCGTTATATTTATGGGAATTGTAGTCGTTATTTTTGTGATTTTTTGTGTCAAGTCAATTGTCGGTGGAGAAAGTGGTACGTCGCTCTTTACTGTTGTGCCGTTCTTCAACGATGAAAAATTCGTTATGTCTGCAATTATTTCTGGTGCAGCAATGGCCTGCTTCTCGTTTTTAGGGTTCGATTCGATTACAACTCTTTCTGAAGAGGCAGTCAATCCAAAAGATGATATTTGGAAGGCAGCTATTTTAGCTTGTTTAATCGGAGGACTTATTTTTATTGGACAAGCTTATGTAGCCCAGCTCGTTTGGCCGGATGTTACAAACTTTAGCTCAGCTGATACGGCTTTATTTGATATAGCGGAAAAAGCAGGAGGTGCAGTTCTTGCAACGCTTTATACGGTTGCGATTATTGTATCGACAGTGACAGCTGGTTTAACAGGGCAAGCAAGTGCATCTCGTTTAATGTTTAGTATGGGACGTGATGAGGTACTTTCGAAAAAGTTTTTCACACATTTACATCCAAAATATCAAACACCGATATACAATATTTTATTGATGTGTGCAATTAGTGTTTTAGGAGCGCTGTTTTTATCAGCAAATTTCGTAGCAGAGTTAATGAACTTTGGAGGCCTGACAGGATTTATGTTTGTTAACTTGTCAGTAATCGTATATTACTTCTTCCGTAAAAAAGAAAAGAAAATAATTCGATACTTATTAATTCCAGGGTTAGGGTTCGGAATTTGTTTCTACTTATTCATTAATTTATCACCGATGACATTGAAGATAGGCTTTTTATGGCTTGCAATCGGTTTTATCTATGCTTTCATTACGACGAAAGGCTTCAAAAAGAAACCACCAACTTTTTCGGAATTATAAAAAACCGAAAAGCTTTCAGTAAATAGCATACCTCAGTTAGCGAGGGTTGCGACTTACGGTGTGCCCGCGGAAAGCACCGCCGTAGCGGACCTCAACGGTGATGCAAAAAGTGTTAGATTGATGTAGTCAATCTAGCACTTTTTCTTTTTTGCCCCTAATTAATTTTGTTTGAGAAAGTCTTTATCTAAATAAGCTGGATTAGGATATTTATAAAAACCTTCTCCTGAAGAAACACCCATTTTCCCTAAATCGATATATTCTGCTTTAATTTTTTCTGCTATGATTTTGGCAATTGGATCAATATCTGCCTTCATCACATTTAAGTTATATGGTGTTTCCATGCCAACTATATCTAGAAACCCGAAAGGACCTAATGGTGACCCAGTTGAAATCATCCAGTTTTTATCAATTGTATGTGGGTCTGCAATTTCATTTGCCCAAAGCCCCATACCAGCACTTAAAAAGGGTACAGACAGTGTATTTAAAATATAGCCTGGTTGTTCCTTCTTTAAATGGAATGGAATCATACCGATAGTACGTGCAAATTCAACTACTTGTTCAGTGTACTGTGGATCAGTTCCTTCATGACCCATCACTTCGGCTGTATTGTTTTTCCAAATTGTATTTGCAAAGTGTAATGCTAAAAACTTCTCAGGTCGTCCTGTAAATTGTGCAAATTGACTAGGTAACAGAGTGGAAGAATTAGATGCAAAAACCGTTTTTGCTGGTGCTACTTTTGCTAGTTGCTCATAAAATGATTGTTTAATTTCAATACGCTCCGGTACCGCTTCGATAACTAAATCTACCTCAGATACTGCCTGCGCTAAATCTGTGAAAAACGATAAGCCTTCTAACGCTTTAGCTGCACGTGCCGTATCATTAAAATAATCTCCGTATGTGTTTGATAACGATTCCATGCGCTGTTGCGCTGTTGCAATTACATCATCATTAATGTCATATACATTTACTTTATATCCAAAAAACGCAGTTTGAAAAGCAATTTGACTTCCTAATACTCCGCTACCTGCGACTAATATTTTTTTAAATTCCATATTTAGTACCTCATTTCTTGATTAGAATACCCTTATATAAATAGTTGAACTAAATAACAAAATAAAGTTGTTACTTTTAGAGTGTAAATGATAGAGTAAATGCAAAGATACCTGTAATTGGGGGTATATTCATTCAAAACGAACATGTAAATGTAGGTGTACTATGACTAAAATAAACTTTCAGTATGTATTGTTTCATAAAATGCACCATCAAGATATTGCATATGCGTGGAATAAGCATTTGCAATCAAGAAAAGAGTTAAGTGAGCAGGAAATTATTCAAATTGGTTATTGGTACCGCTCTTGGTTGACGTTTTTAAATGGTCAGTTAAAAAATAAAACGATTCAACGGGAGGAGCTAATTAACTGGGCTACTATGCATAGTCGACTTTTACCAGAAAAATTACTAACAACATTTCCTTCATTGTCTTATTACGCAACAAAAGATGTACTTATACAAATTAAGCATCCGTATACAGATGAAATGTTAAAGTATCACGAAAAAGTACTAGATGTATTACGCCTTATAAACAGTAAAGTATTACAATCTCCAATCAAGGTTGAAATAAGTCTTGAAAGTTTGCTAAAGTTACAGCGCTTTAGCAAATTGCTCATTCAATTAGATGGTGTAGATCATATGCCAACCATTTTATCGAAAGCACAGGAAAACTTCGGCTATCAACGTGTCACATTTCATAGTTATAATCCATGGCTTAATGAATTTTCAGGTGTATACGGTTCTGAGTTACACAAAGTACAAATGCTAAAAGGTAAGCTGGAGGATGAGCCCGTATTCGCTATCAAAAAACCTCTTTATTTAGAACAACCAGCGCCATATATAAATCCTATTGCAATTGAATTATTGAATGTATCTACGATTATTTTTATTCCAATTCAGCAAAATGGACAATTATTTGGTTGGTTAACGTTTGACCAATGTGGAACGCCCTTTTCATATAATGAAGAAGAAATGCAATTACTTGAAGAAGCAGGGAACTTATTAGGCTGTTACTTTTCACGGACACGCAGTACACAACGGCTACTGCATGACTTAAAGTTAACAGATAAAGACTTGGCGGTTTTATTTTTATTAGCGGAAGGATTCAGTAATAAAGAAATGGCAGAGCTTCTCGTTGTCAGTGAGTACACAATTCGTGACTATATTCAAAAGCTACTAACTGTATTTAATGCAAAAAACCGTACACAAATAATTGCGACGGCTTTTCGAATGGCTGTTTTAGAATAAATTAAAGCTTTGAATGAAAGGACGAATCCTAAGAGAAGGGATTCGTTTTTTTAGTTTTAAAGAGAAGTAAATCTATAGAGAGTAGGGCACTTTATTTGATTAGCTCTCAAATATGATTAAAAAGTGACTCTGTCAATTCTCTTCTTATTTGCTTAATATGCTTTTCCATAAGTTGTTTAGCTTGATTTGCTTCGCCAGCTGCTATTGCCAAATAAATTTCTTTATGTTCATCAATAGTCTCTTGCGTACGTTCTACATCTTTCAATCGCTGTGTTCGTGTAACTCGGATTGTATCTTGCATATGTTCGCTAAGGGTTTGGAACAATTGCGAGAAGATTGAGTTATGTGAGGCGAGAACAATATTAATATGGAAACTAAGATCCGCTTGTATGCCTAGTTCCACATCATTTTTAACTTGATCCATCATTTCCAATGCATGACCAATTCGTTCTAAGTCTTCTGAAGTGGCACGTTGTGAAGCTAAAAAAGCACATTCTACTTCAAGTGTCTGGCGTAGCTCTAACATTTCATATACTAATTTTTTTTCAGTTTTTAAGATTGTGGAAGAAAGCTCTGCTCCTAATGAATGGCTTTCCTGTGTTTTAACAAAGCTGCCACTGCCTTGTTTAATTTCAATAATTCCTTTTATTTCAAGCTTCCGAAGTGCCTCCCTAACCGATGTTCGACTAACATTAAATCGACTCGCTAATTCTCTTTCTGTCGGGAGTTTTTCTCCAGGTTGTAATTCCCCATTTAAAAAATATTCATTTATTTGATCAACAATTACTTGATAGGCTTTTTTTCTTGGTTGCAGCATTACCTATGTCCTTCCCCTCGATTACCTAGTATTATAAACGCTTTAATCATACAGAAATACTTCATTGTTATCAATTGAAGAAAATTAATAATTATTGATATTTTCAGAATATTAAGTATAATAATAATGGTTGGACCAATTTTATGATTTGATAAATTGGTATGACATGTGTAATTCAAACAACGAAAAACTTGAGGGAATGAGAGTACAAAGGGGAGAAAAAAATGATTGCAACAAATGAAGAATTGGTGATAGCTCTACGAAGCGCTCTTTCTGAAAGCCTAGTAACAATCAATCAAACGATTTTAGAACAACATAGTAGTGATGAATCATATCATAGTGTCAGTCTACCGGATATTGTTGTGTTTCCGACAACGACGGAAGAAGTGAGTAAAACAATAAACATAGCAAACCAATACAAAGTACCAATCGTGCCATTTGGTCGAGGAACAAGCTTAGAAGGGCATGTTATTCCTTACGACCACGGGATAACGATTGATTTTTCCAACATGAACAAAATTTTAGAAGTTAGGGAGAAGGACTTTCTCGTAAAAGTACAACCAGGGGTAACGCGTTCGCAGTTGAATAAAGAATTGAAAAAATACGGATTGTTTTTCTCTGTCGATCCTGGAGCAGATGCAACACTCGGCGGGATGGCAGCAACAAATGCTAGTGGAACAACATCTGTTAAATATGGCGTGATGCGCGACCAAGTTCGAGATTTAGAAGTTGTTCTTTCAGATGGTGAGGTAATTCATACTGGAAATTTAGCAGAAAAATCATCCTCTGGCTATCATTTAAACGGTTTATTTGTAGGGTCTGAAGGAACGCTTGGCTGCTTTACTGAATTGACGCTAAGAGTCTATGGGCTTCCTGAACATGAAATGGCTGCTCGAGCATCCTTCAAAACAGTCAATGATGCTGTTGAAGCAGTCGTAAGTATTTTACAAGCGGGAATTCCCATTGCAAGAGTAGAACTAGTTGATGAGCATTCGATGAAACAAGTGAACATGCATAGTAAAACAGCTTATGAGGAGCAGCCAACCTTATTTTTAGAGTTTCATGGAAATGAAGCTGGCTTAAAGCAAGACGTTGACTTTATGAAAGAAATTGTAGTGGAGCACAATTGTGAAAATATTGAATTTGAGTCCGATAATGCAGCTCGCAATCAGCTGTGGGAAGCTCGTCATAATTTAGCTTACGCCTATGTCCATGGACACCCAGGAAAAAAACTTATGGTGACCGACGTTTGTTTACCAATTTCAGAGTTAGCAGGGGCCATTGAACATGCAAGAGAAGCCCTTAATTTATTAGCACTTACAGGGGGAATTGTCGGCCATGTTGGTGATGGTAATTTCCATGTTCTATTAATGATTGATATGAATGATTGTGATGAAATAAAAAAAGCTGATGAATTCAATGAATTGATTGTAATGTATGCACTTGAACGAGGGGGAACTTGTACAGGAGAACATGGTGTCGGTATTGGGAAACAGAAATACCAAGAGAAAGAACATGGAAAAGCATTGCTTGTGATGGAAAAGATTAAGCAAGCGCTCGATCCTGACGCTCTTTTAAATCCAAATAAAATATTAAAAATAAAGAAATAGGGAGTGGAAATATGAAAATTTTAGAAGCCATTAGTACGATAGCGGGAAAATACTTTGCCGTATGGGTTATCTGTATAGCTGTTATTGCCTTTATAGTTCCTGATCCATTTTTAATATTTGGAGGATATATTACGATTTTGCTAGGCATCGTTATGTTTGGTATGGGGTTGACGTTAAAAGCGGTTGATTTCAAACTGATCTTAACGAATCCATTGCCAGTCATTATTGGTGTATGTGCTCAATATATTATTATGCCACTGACAGCTTTTTTAATTGCTTATATTATGAACTTACCAGCGGAATTAGCTGCGGGGCTAGTCCTTCTCGGTTCTGTTCCAGGGGGTACTGCTTCAAACGTTATGGTGTATTTAGCTAAAGGTAATGTACCGTTATCAATTACAATGACATCTTTTTCGACGTTACTAGCCCCAATTGCAACACCATTAATACTACTATTACTTGCAGGTAAATGGATGCCTGTAGATCCAATGGCAATGTTTACTTCAATTATTCAAGTAATTATTTTGCCGATTATTCTAGGTATTGTTATAAGAAGATTTGCTCCTCAAGTTGTAGAAAAGAGCATCAACGTCATTCCTCTTATCTCTGTAGTTGCTATTATAATTATTGTCTCTGCGGTTGTTGCCGGAAATGTTGATAGTATTGCTTCAGCTGGATTTATTATTTTTACGGCAGTAATGCTTCATAATGCATTCGGTTTGCTGCTGGGCTATTTAACAGCGCTTGTGTTAGGACTAAATGAAAGTAATCGAAGAGCTATTTCAATTGAAGTAGGTATGCAAAACTCTGGTCTTGGGGTGGCGTTAGCGACTGCCCATTTTGGTCCGTTAGCTGCCTTACCGAGTGTTCTTGGTGCTGTATGGCATAATATTTCTGGTCCAATTCTAGCCACGTATTGGTCGAAAAAAACGGAGAATGTAGAGAATCATCTTAGTAAAAACATACAGGAAAGCAACGTCGGAACACATATTTAAATGTAAAATTAAAATGTTCGCTTCCATGTTGCATGGGTGAAGTTAGCTTAATAATAATTAAAAGAACGAATTTCCGACGGTGGAATTCGTTCTTTTGTTTGTTAACTATCGATTTCCTTTATAATAAAGCCTCTTGCAAAGGTGTTGAAAATTCGATTGAGACGCTCTGTCATTTCACCAGGAGTCGCATCAAAATCTTGTGCAATCCAGTCCAAAATCAACCCAGCTGTCCCATAAGCCATATAGCGCTTTTGGGAGTGATCATCTACAATAGACACGCCATACTGAATATCAAATTTATCTTTTAGTAAATTAAATATCGCTTCAGGCAATTGCTGGTGAATGCGTGGTAACGTATCTTCTAAAAGTAGTAATGTGAAGTAATCACGGTGATCGTAAATGTAATACAACAATTCAAAGGAATGGGTAGTCAACTCCTGTACTTTCACACGACTATTACTTTCATACTTAGACATGCTGTTATATTGGATAGCTTCAAACATTTCTTCCATTAACTCTGCAACAAGATCATCTATATTTTGATAGTACACATAAAAGGTTGTCCGATTATATTGAGCATAATCTACAATATCCTTCACTGTAACAGCACTAAATCCCTTTTTATGTACCATATCAATAAATGCCTTTTTCAAGAAATGCTTTGTACGTAAAGCTTGATTAGAATTAGATTTCATCAAATTTATCTCCTACATTAGACAGATTGATAAAAAGTGTTGGTTTCTTCGACATTATAGCAAATATTAAGGATGGCTTACAGAAAGTGAAACGGATTAAACTATAAATGTAACAACAATCTTTAGGGGAGGTACAAAAAATGAGATTTGAAAACAAAGTTGTCATTATTACAGGTGCTGCAGGAGGTATCGGTAAAGAGATTGCTCGCAAGCTTGCAGGTGAAGGGGCTAAGTTAACATTAGTGGATTTAAATGAAGCTGCTGTGAAAGCGGTTGCAGAGGAGCTTAACTTAAGTGACGATCGCGTACTGACTTTAAAGGCAGATGTTTCTAAAGAGGTAGAAGTAAAAAATTATGTTGAACAAACTGTATCAAAATTTGGTCGCATTGATGGATTTGCAAATAACGCAGGGGTTGAAGGTCCAGCGAAAATTTTAGAAGAAATTACTGAACAAGATTTCGATTTCGTATATAGCATTAACGTAAAAGGTGCTTTCTACGGTTTAAAATATGTAATGCCAATTATGAAACAGCAAAAAGCAGGTTCAATTGTCAATACAGCTTCTGTTGCTGGATTAATTGGTTCGCCAAATATGATGCTATACAATTCGTCAAAACATGCTCTAATGGGTATTAATAAAGTAGCTGCATTAGAAGCTGCTCCATATAATGTGCGAGTGAATACAGTCAATCCCGGTGTTATTAATACACAAATGATGCGCCAGATTGAGGCAAAAGTTGCACCAGGTGCCGCAGAAGCAGCGCAATCCGCATATCAAGATGCAGTGCCAATGAAGCGCTATGGTGAACCAAATGAAGTAGCAAATGTCATTGCATTTTTACTATCAGACGAAGCTTCTTATGTAAGTTCTTCATCCTACACAGTAGATGGGTCACTATATAATATTTAATAACGGAGGAATATAATATGAAACGTTTTGAAGAGAAAGTAGTCATTGTAACAGGAGCAGGATCTGGTCTTGGCCAAGCAGCAACACTTCAATTAGCAGAAGAGGGTGCTAAACTAGTCTTAGTTGACTTGAATGAAGCGGGTTTAAAAGAAACAGAGGAAAAAGTGTTAGCCATCTCACCACAGGCTGAACTGTTATTGATTGCAGCAAACGTAGCAGATGAAAATGCTGTCAAAGGTTTTGTAGATGCGACTGTTGAAAAGTTCGGCAAAATTGACGGTTTCTTTAACAATGCAGGCATCGAAGGAAAACAAAATTTAACAGAGGACTTTGGTATTGATGAGTTCCAAAAAGTTGTGTCTATTAACTTAAATGGTGTATTCTACGGCATGAAATACGTCTTAAAAGTAATGAAAGAACAAGGGTCAGGATCAATTGTCAATACAGCATCTGTAGGTGGTATTCGTGGTGTTGGTAATCAATCAGGCTACGCAGCATCTAAACATGGTGTTGTCGGATTAACACGTAACTCGGCAATTGAATATGGACAATTTGGTGTTTCTATTAAAGCAATCGCACCAGGTGCCATCATGACTCCTATGGTAGAGGGCTCTTTACGTCAAATCGGTGGAGATAATTGGGAAGAGGTAGGTAAAGAATTCGTAAAACCAAACCCAATGCGCCGCTTCGGTAAACCAGCAGAGGTTGGTTACTTAGTTGCCTTCCTACTTTCTAATCAAGCAGACTTCATAAATGGTGTTGTTGTGCCAATCGATGGTGGACAATCATATAAATACTAATTATGTTGGAGAGCTACGATAGCAATCTTCAATAGTAAGAAAGGTGAAATTGACTATGTTCAATTTCACCTTTCTCTTTTTTTATTGTTTTAGCGATACATCAACATTCTTATTAATGCTACTAACAATAAACTAACCATATATTCGCCGTGGGTACGAAGAAGATGCTAATTCAGGCTATCGGTTAGATGAGTAAGGAGCGCCCATCATTACCAACTTGACCGACTTTGGGTCAAATGTAATAAGTAAAAAAGATTTTATATTGAAAAGAAATTTAAATCGATAAGGTCCTTTTTGTAGAGGGGGATTTTTAAAAATAGGGACAAAGCATATTGTAATTAAAATGAAAAACCTTCAATTTTTTTGATATTTTATAAATTTTTATAAATTTTTATAAATATTTGTCGATATTTGTATTACACACATCGTTTTAATTTGGAGGTTATAAAATGAATATAAAAAAATTAGGAAATCAATTTATAGGTGGGGAATGGAGAGAAGGACAAAGTAATAGCATTTTACATGACATAAATCCCTATTCTGATGAAATAATAACAGAATTTAAATTAGCAAACGTTTCTGATATTGATTATGCATATCAAGCCGCGCAACAAGCTAAGCAAGAATGGGACAAAGTAAACCCATATAAAAAGCGTGATATTCTTGAAAATGCAGTGAAATATATTGAAGAAAACGAAGAGGCCATTACATCGATTATTATGGATGAATTAGGTGGGACAAGATTAAAGGCTGCTTTTGAAATTGGTCTTGTTAAGAATATTATTAAAGAGGCTGCAACATTCCCAATTCGTATGGAAGGTAAGATTTTACCTTCAACAATCGATGATGTAGAAAACAGACTATATCGCATTCCAGCAGGCGTTGTTGGCGTCATTAGTCCATTTAACTTCCCCTTCTTTTTATCAATGAAATCTGTAGCACCTGCATTAGGTGCTGGGAACGCTGTCGTATTAAAGCCTCATGAAGATACACCTATTACAGGTGGAACATTAATTGGTAAGATTTTTGAAGAAGCTGGTGTACCAAAAGGATTAATGAATGTTGTTGTAACGGATATTAATGAAATCGGGGATGCATTTGTTGAGCATCCGATTCCAAGAATTATTTCCTTTACAGGGTCAACAAAGGTAGGAAGTTACATTGGTCAAGTAGCGATTAAAAATTTCAAAAAGCCATTATTAGAGTTAGGTGGCAATAGTGCATTTATCGTATTAGAGGATGCAGATATGGATTACGCAGTTGGTGCTGCGACATTTAGTCGTTTCACACACCAAGGGCAAATTTGTATGTCAGCAAACCGCATTTTAGTGCAGAAATCAATCTACAATGAGTTCCTTGATAAGTATGTTGCAAAAGTTTCTTCACTTAAAGTAGGTGATCCAAGAGATCCTGAAACAATCATTGGCCCAGTCATTAATGACCGCCAAGCAGCAAACCTAGAAGCAATGATTGAAAAGGGCATTACTGAAGGCGCTAAAGCCGTTATTAAAGGTAATATTAAAGGTAGAATGGTAGAGCCGACTATTTTAGCAGATGTAACAACAGACATGAGTGTGGCACAAGAAGAGCTATTTGGCCCAGTTGTTTGTATTATTCCATTCGAAACGGAAGAAGAAGCTATTCAAATCGCAAATGATACTCGTTTTGGATTAAGCGGTGCAATTCATACGACTAACCTTGAACGTGGTGTTGAAATGGCTAAGAAAGTACATACAGGTATGATTCATGTAAATGATTTAACAATCAATGATGAACCAAATGTTGCATTTGGTGGCGAAAAACAATCAGGTATCGGTCGTTTAAACGGAGAATGGAGCCTTGAAGAGTTTACAACTTTAAAATGGATTTCTGTAAACTATAGCAAAAGAATTTTACCTTATTAAGGACAAAGGGGTCGGAAAATATGCAAGAAGCAGATGTAATTAGTGCGTTTATTAAAGTAGCTCCTTTGTTAAATGGGCTTATTCAAGACGATATTACGGTAGGCATTTACGATACTGAGAAATTAATCATTAATATTCCAGCGAAGACATTCGCTTTAAATGTTACACCAGGGGATCCACTTGTTGAAGGTGATGTAATCACAAATGCGATTAAAGCGAATAAATCTTTATCAGCAGTTATACCGAAAGAATTATTCGGCTTCCCACTTGTTGCAAGAGCTATCCCGCTTCACGATAGTACTGGGAAAGTAATTGGTGGCGTTGGCATTGGAACAAGTTTGGAAAAAGCTCATAAACTATTTGAAATGGCTGAAAGTTTCTCTGCGATTGTAGAGCAAACGGCTGCTTCTATTGAAGAAATTAGTGGCTCAGTAGGCAATTTATCCGACCGCGTGAAAGATATGACCTCTTCAATGAAAGATGTGAGTTCAAGTGCGGAGGAAATTGGTGAGATTTCTTCTGTAGTAAAAGGAATTTCAGATCAGAGTAATTTATTGGGTTTAAATGCTGCAATTGAGGCTGCACGTGCAGGCGAACATGGTAAAGGATTTGCAGTAGTGGCCGATGAAATACGTAAGCTTGCTACAAATTCGAAGCAAAATGCAGATCAAATTAATCATATTACAAAAAATATTCAACAGCTTCTAAAAGTGTTAAATCAATCATTTGCAGAAGTCAACACATTAACAGATACGCAATCTGGTTCTATCTACGAGTTTTCTTCAACGATTCAAGAAATCAGCTTAAAAGCTCAACAATTAGCACAATTTGCAGAAGAGATTTTATACGATAAGGAAAAAAAATAGAGAGAAATATTAAAGATTAAAGACGAGCTCAAGGAAGAGCGTGTCTTTAATCTTTTTTCATTATCCTAGACGTTGCAACTGTTTAATATATGAATTTTGACGAACATAATTAGTTTATTAAGCTAACGGCGTGCTTAAGTCGTAGAAAAACTATTTGATGATAAAAAAAGCTTTTTTCTACAGTAGTAGGAATTAGGCCAATTGAAACCACCAACACATATTTTAAGGCTGTGGAGTGGTTGAACTTAATAGAAATGAAAAGGTAAATTCACCCTTGCAAATATTAGAAAAAACTAACGTTTGCGGGGTGTTTTGATGGCAATGATTCCAGTAATAGAGAGAAACGAAACTATTTCTATTGCAATATCGTCTACAACTTGACAGAAGTGTAAAAACGGGAGTATTATACATTAGCCACCGAAAAAAAGCTATAGTGAAGTAATAATTTTCCGAAATTTATACTTATATTCTAATCTAGATATATTTTTAAATAAGTAATAGGTAGGTGCAAAAATGAAAAATCTAGTAAGTAAAAACTTATTAAACAAATTTTTAGGGATTTATATATTAGCTGTTTTAATGTTATGGATTAAAACATACATCTCTCAAACAGCACAATTTGATTTAGGTGTAGAAGGAGCACTTCAACATTTCCTTTTACTATTAAATCCACTAGGCTCAGCAATGCTATTCCTAGGGTTCTCATTTTTATTTAAAGGCAAGAAAAAATATACATCACTTGTTGTAATTTACACGCTTATGTCTATTCTTTTATATGCCAATGTTGTGTATTACAGATTTTTTAGTGATTTCATTACATTACCGACAATTTTCCAAACACAGAACTTTGGCGATTTAGGTGGTAGTATTCTATCTTTATTAAAACCTTATGATATTTTGTTCTTTGTCGATGTATTTGTCATGATATACCTACGTTTCTCAAGAAAAATAGAAAAAGAAACAAATCATGTTGGATATAAAAAAGCATTTGCAATTATTGCATTTGCCTTAGCAGTATCAATTGTAAATTTAGGATTAGCTGAAACTAGTCGTCCGCAACTTTTATCTAGAGGTTTTGATAGAAACTATATTGTGAAATATTTAGGAATGTATAACTATACTATTTATGACACAGTAGAAACGATGAAAGCATCTTCAGAGAGAGCATTGGCGGATAGTAGTGATATTACAGAAGTAATTAACTATACAAAATCTAACTACGCCAACCCTAATCCAAAATATTTTGGGGCAGCAAAAGGAATGAACGTTGTCTATTTACATTTAGAATCATTCCAAAACTTCCTTATCGATTATAAATTAAACGGTGAAGAAGTTACGCCATTTTTAAATTCATTAGCAAAAGATCAAAATACATTGTATTTTGATAATTTCTTCCATCAAACAGGACAAGGTAAAACATCTGATGCAGAATTTATGTTAGAAAACTCTTTATTCGGATTACCACAAGGTTCTGCTTATATTACGAAAGCACAAAATACGTACCAAGCAGCACCAAGTATTTTAAAAAATTATGGTTATACTTCAGCTGTCTTCCACGGCAACAACGGAAGCTTCTGGAACCGAAATGTCATTTATAAATCATTTGGATTCGACAAGTTTTATGATGCTAGTTATTATGACACAGCCTCTTCAGATAACATGGCTGAATATGGTTTATTAGATAAACCATTCTTTGAACAATCTCAAAGTCTTTTAAGTTCTTTACCACAACCGTTTTATACAAAGTTAATTACGGTAGGGAACCACTATCCATATAAAATGAATCAAGACTTAGTAACAATCGATAAAGCTACTACTGGAGATGCAAGTGTAGATAATTATTTCCAAACTGCACGTTATGCAGATGAAGCAATCGAGCAGATGTTCAATCAATTAAAAGAATCAGGATTATATGATAATACGATGATTGTTCTTTATGGGGACCATTATGGTATTTCAGATAATCATAATGCAGCGATGGAACAAGTTATGGGTAAAGAAATTACACCATATGAAAGTGCTAATTTACAACGCGTACCACTATTCATTCATGTTCCAGGAATGCAAGGTGAAACTAACCATACTTATGGTGGTCAAACAGACCTTCTTCCAACGTTATTACATTTACTAGGAATTGAAACGCAAAATTATGTTCAATTCGGTTCAGATTTATTATCAGAAGAGCACAATGAAATTGTACCATTTAGAAATGGTGATTTTGTTAGTCCTTCGATTTATTCAATTAATGAAAAATATTACGATAACAAAACAGGTTTACTATTAGATGATAGTCAATTAGAGTCAGCGAAAGCTATGAAAAAAGAAGTAGACTTTAAGTTAGGGTTATCTGACAAAGTAGTGAATGGTGACTTATTGAGATTTTATACGCCAACAGGATTCACGCCAGTAGATTCTTCTAAGTATAACTACAGCAAAGATGAGAGTGTAGAATCTAAATAATGACAAGTTAAGAGGGCAGTTCAAGAAGATGTGTTGGATATCAAAGCGTTTATAATCAGACTGCTTTAGGATATCTTCCCGTCTACTTGTATTGCCCTTTTTTAGTATGAATACACACGGGGCTATTCCTATTTTAATTTTCGTGAAAGCATAAAAAGCAGACGGTTTAAAAGTGCAAACATGCATTTCTAATTGGCCATCTGCTTTTATTTCTAAGTTTCAAAAATAAATCAAAATGAAAATCTAGTTAAAGATGAATCTGTGTGAAGATAAATTAAAAAAGCTAGGTTATACTATAATAATGACTTAACTACTTGAACCTAACATTTTGCCCTTTGTTCGGGCACGTTTTAGGTATTAAACATGGCACAAATGTGCAAAAGTAGAAGCATTGTAGGGAGCAGAACTTACTAATGTATCCCATCATGAGAGGAATTGAAGTAAAGATGACAGATAATTTTTGGCGGGATTTACCGCGACCGTTTTTTGTACTTGCACCAATGGAAGATGTGACAGATGTTGTTTTTCGTCATGTCGTAAGTAAGGCAGGTAGACCAGATGTATTTTTCACAGAGTTTACAAACTCGGATAGCTACTGTCACCCAGAGGGACAGAAAAGTGTGCGAGGGCGTCTACTTTTCACTGAAGATGAACAGCCAATGGTTGCACATATATGGGGAGACAATCCTGAATATTTCCGTCAAATGAGTATTGGAATGGCAGAGCTAGGTTTTAAAGGCGTAGATATTAACATGGGCTGTCCTGTACCGAATGTGGCAACGAGAGGAAAGGGTAGTGGACTAATTTTACGCCCAGAAGTTGCTGCGGAGCTAATCCAAGCAGCAAAAGCGGGCGGTCTGCCTGTAAGTGTTAAAACAAGACTTGGTTTCACTGATGTAGATGAGTGGAAGGAATGGCTCACACATATTTTAAAACAGGATATCGCAAACCTTTCTATCCACCTACGTACGAGAAAGGAAATGAGCCAAGTAGAAGCACATTGGGAGCTAATTCCGGATATTAAGAAATTACGAGATGAAATTGCACCTAATACGCTGTTAACAATCAATGGGGACATCCCTGATCGTGAAACCGGCATGAAGCTTGTTGAACAATATGGTGTTGATGGGGTTATGATTGGTCGAGGTATTTTTAAAAATCCTTTTGCCTTTGAAAAAGAGCCGAAAGAACATACTAGTAAGGAATATTTAGATCTTTTAAGATTACAGCTTGATCTTCAGGATAAATATGCAGAGGAACTGCCACGTTCAGTTACAGCACTTCATCGCTTCTTCAAAATTTATGTTAAAGGATTCCGTGGAGCAGGTGAATTAAGAAATCAATTGATGAATACAAAGACAACAGATGAAGTACGTGCATTGCTAGATAGATTTGAATAAAAAGATGAGTGCCAGTCACTAAAACAATTCTAAATTGTTTTAGTGACTGGCACTTTTTCATATATTTTAGTAAAAGCCAATAGGAGTAGATATTAATGGACAAACAAAATAGCAAATACAGATGGATTGTATTTGTTGTTGTATTATTTACTTATTTGTTGATGGCAAGTCAGCGAACAGCTCCTGGATTAATTACAGAGCAATTGATGCGGGATTTTCATGTCACAGCAGCAACGATTGGCTTGTTAACAAGTATACAATTTTTTGTATACACAAGTTTGCAAATTCCAATGGGGATTTTGGCTGATCGTTATGGTCCGAACTTTTTCTTAATTATTGGTGCGACGCTTACAGGTATAGGCACAATCATTTATAGTTTTGGTACACATGAATTTGTACTGTTCTTTTCCAGAATACTTACTGGGATAGGGGATGCGACCATATGGGTTAATATGGTGCTCATTTTAGCTCAATGGTTTTATCGAAAGGAATTTGTTCGGTTAATTGGCTTAGCAGGTATGACAGGGAGTCTTGGGTTTTTATTGGCGACAGTCCCTTTTTCCGAATGGATAGATTTACTTGGTTGGAGAGCGGCATTTTTCTCAGCGGGGTTATTATTATGTTTATGCGGCATTGTTCTTTATTTTGTACTTGTTAAAAAGCCGAAAACACTCTTCATGGATGAGCAAGTAGTTGTCACAGCAGAAGGACAACGTGAAAAACCATTCGTCTTAGTGAAAAGAATATTTTCAAATCCACAAGCGTGGGCTCTATTCTTCTGTCATTTTGGTGTAGTAGGAGGCTATGTGGGATTTATTAGTTCTTGGGCTGTACCATATGGGACGAATATGTATAACATGACACGTTCGGATGCAAGTCAATTAATTATGGTAGGTCTAATAGGGGCACTTATTGGAGCTCCTTTAACTATTTGGATTTCAAGTAAGTTAGAAACAATAAAAAGGCCATATATTGCCGTTCATATTATCGTCTTACTCGGTTGGTGTTCGTTCCTTTTCGTCAATGGGCATCCATCTTTAATCTTATTAATGATACTATTTTTTATTATTGGCTTTGGATACGGTGCAAGTGCTTTAACTTTTGCTGCTGTACGACAATCATTCCCGTTAAATGAAGCTGGGGTAGTTTCAGGGTTTGCGAATACAGGTGGTTTTCTAAGTGCTGTCTTACTACCGATTATTTTCGGATATTTATTGGATTATTTTCAATCTACTACAGGTAATTTAGGCGATGGCTACTACTATGGTTTTTTTGCCCCAGTACTATTCTCCATCATTGGTCTGTTTGGCGTGTTGTTCGTTCAAGAAAAGCAATAAGAAACAGGTCTTCTAAAATGAAATCATATTCCACAAGCATAGGTAGAAGATTATAATTCGTGTTTATCGGGAAAAATGAAATTAATGTGAATAAAAATAAAGTTGTAGTGGTTGAATTTATTATAGTAATAGAGCAGTTTAGTTGAAGAAATAGAAGTAGAAGGTTATTTTAAATAGGTAAACTAAAGTGGATTTTTAACAACTTCATTATTATAGGAAAGATTTTGTTCCACTTTACGTATGGGAAGGAGCAACAACGTTTTGGGTATAACTAGTATGGTCGGATACGTAATTATAGGTGGATTACTTATTCTTTTATTAGTCTTCATTATCGTCATGATTAATGGAGCGAAGAAGAAGTAATTGCAGTGCCCGGCACTAAAACAATTCTGAATTGTTTTAGTGCCGGGCACTTTTTTTATTTATAAACCTTTTGCTCTTTTTTCAGCCATTTCTACTAGTCGTTTTGTAATTTCTCCACCTACTGAACCGTTTGCGCGAGAAGAAGCATCTGGCCCTAGTTGTACACCGAATTCTTGTGCGATTTCATATTTCATTTGATTGACAGCCTCTTGTACACCAGGAACTTGAAGCTTATTTGAACTGCGATTGTTGTTAGCCATTTTTCTCACCTCCTTGTGATATTAGAATGGTCGCGAGCTTGTTTTTCATACATTTAAAAAGAAGGAAATGTGCAAACTATATACTATAGTTAGGAATAACAGGAAAGCTAGCTAAAAATGCAATTCACTCTGTTATAATAAATCCTGGCTCTTAAAATTAAGGTTTAGCTAGAAGATCGAGGAGGTTTTGATATGACGAATAATGATATTTTGATTCGTTTACGATATGCACTAGATATTAAAAATACGGATATGGTGGAAATCTTTAAGCTAGGTGGCATGAAATTTTCAAAAGAAGATGTTTTAAATATGCTAATAAAAATTAAAGATGAAGAAGAAGAGAACATCCCAGAGAATTACATCAAATGTAATAACAAAATGTTAGAGGCATTTCTAAATGGTTTAATTACATTTAAACGAGGCCCGCAACAATCAACACCAGGTCAACAAGAAGGACCCCCTCCGGTGACTGGTAATGAAAGCGCAAATAATATGCTGATGAAAAAAGTGAAAATTGCCCTAGCTTTAACAACTGAGGATATGCTTGAGCTTTTAGCTGAAGGTGGCGTATCAGTATCGAAAGGGGAACTCGGTGCGATTTTAAGAAATCCAAGCCATCGTAATTACAAAGAATGTGGTGATCGATTCGTAAGGAATTTTTTAAAAGGTTTAACATATAAATATAGAGACTAAAACAACAATCATTACTTAATTAAAAAATATATTGTAAAAGTACCATTTTTTTCTTTTGACCATTGCAATATGTGACGAAATTGTGTACACTTGAATTGACACAATGTTGTCACAAAAGGGAAAAGAAATGTTCATGAACAGAGGGGTGCTTTTATGATATTTTTTGATCTTATTTTAATTGTTGTTTCTTGCATTAGTATTCCATTAATAGTAGCTATCATGTTAGATATTTTTTATGCAGAACACAAAAAAGTTCGTTTTTCATTACGCCGTACTTCAGTATGGTATATGTTTGTTTTTGCTTTATCCTTTATTCCATCTGTGTTACTCGTAACACAATTTGCATGATTTTATTCAATAAACATTTAGGGGTAAGTGTTTATTAATATTTGAGCAGCGACACGTCTTAAAAAACGTTGTCGCTGCTTTTTTTTGTAGTGGTCAGCTATTCAAATGAAGAATGAAAAGAGAGATTACTGAATAAGATTTCTAGTATATAGATGTATTTTTCCTATCTATTATTTATTTTGAAGGTGGGATAATAATGAAAACAGTCTTTCTATTATTGTTAGGTACAATTTATTTGTTTTTAGCAAATGCAATGGAAGCCATACTAATTAAGAAAGCGTATTTTTTAATTGGAATTGCATTAGTCATTGTTGGGGTCATTCGTTATATTAAATGGAAATATCATACTTATAAAATAATGACAGAGCTAAAAAGAGCAAGTGAAGAGGAGTTAAATAATATCCCGCATACACATGGCACAATCGCCAGTGACGGTTTACATGCATTATTGCTCAATGAGCATACAAAAACACTATTAGTGGCTGTTAAAGAAGATTGGGAAGCTGAGTTGACAAAGAAGGAAGTCCATTTTAATGAAATTTATGAAGTAGCCATTTTTGAAGATGGTCATATCATTGCCAGAACGAGTAATGGACTATTTAGTGAATCATTACTAGAAGAAGACGAAAGCTCTTTAGGAGAAGAAGACGAGATTGAGGAAGAAGATGATGAGGAAATGGAGGAGGTTTCACAATTAGCTATAAAGATGGTGGTAGATAATATTACTGCTCCGATTATTGAATATGCCTTTTTGGAACAAGAGGATGCGATTTCAAAAGAAGATGATATGTATATAGAGGCAATGGAGTTATGTGAGCAATGGTATCAAAAAATCAGTATTATTATAAAGCGCTATGAACTTGAAAGAGTGCCAATTCGAAGGTGGCAGTAATAAAAAAGCTATCTCGAAAATATTTCGGATAGCTTGTAATACGGTTATAAAGTAAATTTTTGTAGTTGTGTGTTAAGCTCTTCAGCCATTTCGGCAAGTTGATTTGCACTCTTTGAAATCTCATCCATCGTCGCGGCTGTTTCTTCGACAGTTGCAGTTGTTTGCTCTACGCCTGCAGCAGACTCTTGTGAAATAGAAGCCATTTCATCAATAGAACCATTAATCATTTCAGAGTGTTGAGAAATTTTTGTTAGGTTATTTGAAATGACATTGATATTGTCATTCATATCTACAATAGCTTGAGAAATTTGATCGAAAGTATTATTTGTTTGATCTAATTGCGCAGTACCTTTTCTTACTTCCTCATAGCCAGATTGTAGTGAATTTGTTACATTTCCTGTTTCGTTTTGAATGCGGTGAACAATTGTTGAAATATCAGTAACAGAGAATTGCACTTGTTCGGCAAGCTTACGTACCTCATCGGCAACAACCGCAAAGCCTTTGCCATGCTCTCCTGCACGTGCCGCTTCAATTGCAGCATTTAAAGCAAGCAAATTCGTTTGGTTTGAAATCTCATCAATGACTGAAACGAGCTTTGAAATTTCAGCAGACTGCTCGTTTAAGCCTTCTACCTTTTTCACAGAATCCAATACAATGTCATTAATAGTTGCCATTTGTTTTGTTGATTGAACCATTAATTTTTTACCTGACGTTGTTAAATCATGTACATGCCCCGAATGTTCTTTTAACTCCATTCCTTCTTGCGTTGTTTCATGAATGTTACGTTGGAAAGTTGTCATAGTTTCTGCTAAATCACTAGCTGTAGATGCTTGTGTTTCAGTTCCCGTAGCAAGCTCTTGCATAGTATAAGAAATTTGTTCTGTACCCGTCTGAACTTCATTGGCAGATTGCGCTAATTCCTCGCTGCTAGCAGCGACCGTTTCAGAAACATTATGAATAGAGCTTATAGTATCCTTTAATTTCTCATTCAGGTCATTGGCAGAAAGCATTAATTGCCCAATCTCATCTTGGTTTGTTACTGAAAACTTATCATGACGCAAATTCCCATCAGCTAATTCTCTCATACGATTGGAAACAATCGTAATTGGTTTAGAAATTCGACTTGCTGTAAAAATCGCTAAAAGAATGCCTGCAACAATTAAGATTAGACTTACAGTAGCCCCAATTGATTTATTGTTTGAACTTGTTGAAACGACATCATTGCCGACTTGCGTAATCGATTCAGCGCGTTTATCAGCTACTTCTTCATAGCCATCACGAACTTCATTTACGAGTTGATTAATAGATGTTAAATTTTCTAATGCTAATTGTTTATCGCCCTTCTTATATACTTCAAATACTTCACTATTCACACGGCTGCTCCATTCACGAGCCATCTCTACCAGCTTTTCACGTTCAGCCGTTTTTTCATATTGCTCTACGATACGGTTATTATCCTCAGCAATTTGACGGTACTTATTAAAAGTATCTATGTATTTTTCATCGCCCGTTACAACATAATTTAAGGCTGCAGATAATCGTACGCTTATAGACATAGATAGATTTTTACTTGCTTCTAAAACAATTAAATCTTCCTTAACAAGTCCTGTTGCTTGCTTCTCCATGTTTGTATTAGAAAAATAAGTATAAGTAGTAAAACACACAAATAATACTAATAAAATTATAAATCTACTTAAAATGCGCGCTTTTATTGATTTAAACTGAAATAAATGGTTCATTTTTTCCATCCTTTAGCATTTTCTATAGAACTAGTCCTATCTTTTTTATTTTATTACTATTTCATAAGAAAAGTAGAATTTTTTTGTTAAAAATACTAAAAAAGGTTTTTTGGCATAATTAATTTACAATTTTCTTATATTTTTGTCAGATTGCAAAAGATGTATATCTATTTACCTATGTTAATGTCATTTTTAGAAAGCGGAAAATTATCAATTTCCTACATCGTTGCAGACGTGTTCGAAAAGATATATAAAAAAACAAGCCCCACCACTATGGTTTTCGTGTGGGCTTGCTCAAATGTCTATTAACGCTAAAAAATTGCTCTTTGTAAGTTCATTATTGCTTATCCTTTTTGGCCTGACGCTCCCATTGCAAAAGGGATGGGTATGGATCGAATGCCCATTCTGTTCGACCATTAAATTTATATATTCCATAATGAAGATGTGGTGGGAACTTTCCTGAAGTTCCTTCTTTCCCATAGCCAGAGCTACCGACATAGCCGAGTATTGTTCCTGGCTCTACAACATCTCCAACCTTAATGTCCTTATTATAGCTACCAAGATGGGCATAATAATGATAAGAATTATGATTATCTCGGATTCCAATTCGCCATCCACCAAATTGGTTCCAGCCTTTGATTTCGACTACACCATAGGAAGTGGAAAGTATTGGTGTCCCGTAGCTGGCAAATATGTCAGTTCCCTCATGGATACGCCTACCGCCCCAGCCTCTGTTGTCGCCCCAAGTACCTCTAAAGCTGTAATTGTAGCGAGTTGGAATGGGGAATGTATGAGCATCTAGCTCAGTTGTTTTAAAATGTTTATACAAAGTAGAAATTGTTACGATTTGATTGACAGCTTCTTCACTTTTGTAATATTCCCATAAAGCCAGTTTGAAGTCCTCATCTGTAGAACCAAATTTACTTAAATAGCTTGCCATGGAGTATATAACATCTACGTCATCTTTAGGACTAGCAATCCCATCATTATTACCATCAAGTCCCATTCCACCGAAGTAACTGATTGTTTCGGGTATCGTATCTTCCTTGACAGGATTTAGTGCGCCTGACCAATATTCATCAGAAAATTGAATCGCAATGTAGCCATCTCGCTTAGGAATATCTTTGCGAACAGATTGGAGATTGCGCTCATATTGGTCGATGGCTGCTAAGAAGTGCCATGGAATCAGTAATTCATCGTATTGAACAAAATAAGACATACGTTGTTGTAAAATTTCTTCATTACTAGGTCCTTCATTTGCCAAAGTAACTGTTGGAAAGAAGTAACTCCACACTAGCATACATGTCAGAAGGAAAATAAAATGACGACTCAAAATTGAACCTCCTTTCTACAGATTAGAATAACCGAAATTTTATATTTCATAAGTCCGCTTTAAATACAGTAAATGCCTTTTTTTGTAGTAAGAAAAAAAGGAACAATAAGAAGAAACTTAATCAAAGAAAAAGTAATGGGTATCATAATGTCTTTAACTTCATACTATGTTATAAATCAAGCCCTGAATGGAGGGAAGGCTATCAACATTTTAGATAAAGTGAAAAGCTATCGCGAAGAAGAAAATCGACTGAAGTGGGAAGGTACATTTGCAGATTATCTAAGCATTCTGAAGGAAAGACCTGAAGTTGCTCAAACAGCCCATTCTCGCGTCTACAATATGATTAAAAGCGCTGGAGTAGAGGAACGCGATGGGCAAAAAATGTATCAATTTTTCGGGCAAGAAATTTTTGGGCTTGAGTCAGCAATTGAAAGACTGGTGGAGGAATATTTCCATCCAGCAGCTAGAAGGTTAGATGTTAGAAAACGAATTTTGTTATTAATGGGGCCAGTAAGTGGAGGAAAATCAACGATCGTGACCTTGTTAAAGCGTGGACTTGAACAGTTCTCGCGTACGGAAGAGGGAGCAGTTTATGCAATTAAAGGATGTCCAATGCATGAGGATCCCCTGCATTTAATTCCACATCATTTACGTAATGAATTTTTTGAAGAGTATGGAATACGAATTGAGGGCAGCTTATCGCCTTTAAATACGATGCGTCTTGAAAAAGAATACGATGGACGTATTGAGAATGTCATCATTGAACGTATAACTTTTTCTGAAGACAAACGTGTGGGTATAGGAACCTTCACACCTTCTGATCCAAAATCTCAAGATATAGCGGATTTGACGGGTAGCATTGATTTCTCGACAATTGGCGTATTTGGCTCAGAGTCAGACCCTCGTGCTTATCGCTTTGATGGAGAGTTAAACAAGGCAAACCGAGGGATGATGGAATTCCAAGAAATGCTGAAATTAGATGAAAAGTTTTTATGGAATTTGTTGTCACTGACACAGGAAGGGAATTTTAAGGCAGGAAGATTTGCCTTAATTAGTGCGGATGAGTTAATCGTAGCCCATACTAATGAAACTGAATATCGTTCCTTCATTTCTAATAAAAAGAACGAAGCATTACACTCGCGAATTATCGTAATGCCAATCCCTTATAATTTAAAAGTGAGCCAAGAAGAACTTATTTATGAAAAAATGATTAATGAAAGTGATATGTCACATGTTCATATTGCGCCACATGCATTGAAGGCCGCAGCAATCTTTTCGGTCCTAACAAGGCTGGAAGTTCCGAAAAAACAAGGTGTGGATCTTATAAAGAAAATGCGCTTGTACGACGGAGAAAATGTGGAGGGATTTAATTCCGTTGACTTAGAGGAGCTTAAAAAAGAGTTTCCTAACGAAGGCATGAACGGTATTGATCCACGGTATATTATAAATCGTATTTCTTCAGCTATTATTCGAAAAGAAATTCCATCGATTAATGCATTGGATGTTTTGCGAGCACTGAAGGATGGTCTTGATCAGCATGCTTCTATATCGCAGGAAGATCGCGAAAAATATATGAACTATATAGCTGTGGCAAGAAGAGAGTATGATGATATTGCCAAAAATGAAGTGCAAAAAGCGTTTGTTTATTCGTATGAGGAATCAGCAAAAACGTTAATGAATAATTACCTTGATAATGTAGAGGCATTTTGTAATAAAAATAAAATTTTTGACCGCTTGACTGGTGAAGAAATGAATCCAGATGAAAAATTAATGCGTTCCATTGAAGAACAAATTGGTATTTCTGAAAATGCGAAAAAGGCATTCCGTGAGGAAATTTTAATTCGTATTTCGGCTTACGCTAGAAATGGAAAGCGGTTTGACTACAATTCTCACGAAAGATTACGAGAAGCGATTCAAAAGAAATTATTTGCTGATTTAAAAGATGTTGTAAAAATCACGACTTCTTCAAAAATGCCTGATGAGTCACAGTTGAAAAAGATTAATGAAGTTGTAGCAAGACTTGTCGATGAACATGGCTATAATACAACGTCAGCAAATGAATTATTACAATATGTAGGAAGCTTACTGAATCGTTAATTTTCATTTTAGTGGCAGCCACAATTATGCCAAAAGCGTAATTGATAGACGTAATAGGAGTGTCCCAATTTTAGGGCACTCCTTTTATTTCTCTAAAAAAAGTTCAATAAAGCGGATCACTAGCATAGTATAGAAAAAGCGAATTTGATAGATGGGTGAGGATAAAAATGACTGAAAACGAAAATAAGGGTTTTGTCATCTCTCAGGAAAATTGGTCCCTCCATCGTAAAGGGCACCAAGACCAGCAACGTCATATGGAAAAGGTTAAAGATGCGATTAAAAATAATTTACCCGATTTAGTTAGCGAGGAAAGTATTGTCATGTCAAATGGTCGTGAGGTAATTAAAATACCTATACGCTCCCTCGATGAATATAAAATTCGATACAATTATGATAATTCGAAGCATGTAGGTCAAGGACAAGGTGATAGTAGCGTAGGGGATGTTGTCGCGCGTGACGGTAGCAAGAGCAATCAGCAGGGCAATGGGAAAGAAGCCGGTGACAAGCCAGGTCAAGATTATTATGAAGCCGAAGTAAGTATGGAAGAAATTCAAAGTGTGTTATTTAAAGAGCTGGAGCTTCCTAATTTACAGCAAAAAGAAAAAGCAGATATTAAAACCGAAAAAATTGAATTTAATGATATAAGGAAAAAAGGGCTTATGGGTAATGTGGATAAGAAGCGCACAATATTGAATGCGCTAAAACGCAATGCCATGGAAGGAAAGGCGCAAATTACACCAATTCATAATGATGATTTACGCTTTAAAACATGGGATGAAGTGGAGAAGCCTGAATCAAAAGCTGTAGTCCTTGCAATGATGGATACAAGTGGTTCTATGGGTGCTTTTGAAAAGTATTGTGCTAGAAGTTTCTTCTTTTGGATGACGAGATTTTTACGTTCGAAATATGAAACAGTTGAAATTGAATTTATAGCACATCATACAGAGGCAAAAGTAGTGACAGAGGAAGAGTTTTTCACAAAAGGGGAAAGTGGCGGAACGATTTGTTCTTCTGCTTATATAAAAGCGTTAGAGTTAATTCGTGAGAAGTATAATCCAAGTCGTTATAATATTTATCCTGTGCATTTTTCAGATGGTGAAAACATTTCAATGGATAATGAAAAATGTTTAAAGCTAGTTAATGAATTGATGGACGTATCAAGCATGTTTGGATATGGCGAAGTAAATCAACATAATCGTTTTTCGACATTAATGTATACGTATAAAAAAATTGATGATCCAAAGTTTAGGTATCATATTTTAAAGAAAAAAGGCGATGTCTATGATGCCTTAAAGAGCTTTTTCCAAAAACATGAGTTGCAAAATGAAAATTAATATGAGGAAGGTGCGAAGCATTCATTTTTCCAGAGGAGGAGGTTGAAAAATGGAGAAGGAGCTTCACCGTGCGATTGATGAAATAACAGAAATTGCAACAGGGTTTGGTTTAGATTTTTTCCCAATGCGTTATGAAATATGTCCTGCAGATATTATTTATACATTTGGCGCATATGGTATGCCTACGCGTTTTTCCCACTGGAGCTTTGGAAAGCAATTTCATAAGATGAAGCTGCAATATGATTTAGGGCTAAGTCAAATTTATGAGCTTGTTATTAACTCAAATCCGTGTTATGCATTTTTACTTGATACGAATTCACTCACACAAAACAAGCTAATTATTGCGCATGTATTAGCACACTGTGACTTCTTTAAAAACAATGTACGGTTTTCTAATACAAGACGAGATATGGTAGAGAGTATGACAGCAACTGCAGAGCGTATTGCGGGGTATGAAAGAGAATATGGTAAGGAAGAGGTAGAACAGTTTTTAGATGCAATATTAGCTATTCAAGAACATATCGATCCTTCCTTATTAAGACCAAAGCTGTCATCGGAAGATGAAGAGAAGGATGAAGAAGAAATTGTTACTTCCAGATCGCCGTATGATGATCTTTGGAGTTTAGATAATAAGGAAAATGAGCAAAGGTCGGTACGTAGAAAAATTAAACAGTTTCCAATGAAACCGGAAAAGGATTTATTACTTTTTATCCAGGAGCATAGTCGTGAACTAGAGGGATGGCAACGTGATATTTTAACAATGATGCGTGAGGAAATGCTATATTTTTGGCCTCAATTAGAAACGAAAATAATGAATGAAGGCTGGGCTTCCTTTTGGCATCAGCGCATCATGCGTGAGCTCAATTTAACAACAGTAGAGACGATTGAATATGCCAAGTTAAACGCTGGTGTAGTGCAGCCATCAAAAACATCAATCAATCCTTATTATTTGGGCTTGAAAATATTTGAGGATATTGAAAAACGCTATAATAATCCAAGTGAAGAGATGCTAAGATTAGGGGTACTACCAAATAGCGGACGTGAAAAGATGTTTGAGGTGCGCGAAATTGAATCGGATATTTCCTTTATTCGCAACTATTTAACAAAGGATTTGGCAAAGCAAGAGGATTTATATTTGTTCCAAAAAAAGGGCAATGAATATCGCATTACAGACAAAGATCATGAAATGGTTCGAGATCAACTTGTATCGATGCGTGTCAATGGAGGGTTCCCATATATCGTTGTGAAAAACGGCGATTATCTACGAAACGGGGAGTTATATCTAGTGCATGGTTATGAGGGAATGGAGCTAGATCCACATTATTTAGAAAATGTATTGCCGTATATTTATCAATTGTGGGGACGTCCTGTGCATTTAGAGACGTTTGTTGAGGGAAAACCGATGCTTTATTCGTATGATGGTACAAAAAATTATAAGCGCTCTGTCTAAAGTAAAACTTCTATCAGGTAGGATGAAAAAACCTACAGATAGAAGTTTTATTTTTAAATTGTGATAACTTTATTCATTGTTTTCAATGTTAGAAGGATGCTCTTCAATTGCTGAATCTTGTAATTCTTCTTCAACGTCTTGTGATTGATTAGAAGTCGAATGTATATCACTATCAACGACTAAACTATCGCGAACCTTAATACCTTGTTGTCCGCCTGCTTCATCATTATCATCTCCGGCAATACCACTTCTGCCATTTCCATCAGCGAATTTAGAATTAAGATTTCTTGTTTGACTATGATTGAGCGCATTTTGTCCGCCTTGGTTGGCATTTGTACCAACATCTTTATTGATTTGACCGCCACCTTCAGCTCTTTGCTCAAAATGGTTCTCGGTGTTGCCAATATTAAACGTGATATTTATAGTTATATTATTTTTTCCTTCTTTATCTCTTTCTGGTTCCTCAGAGTGATTGGAATTTCTAGAGGCATTATTATAACCTGTCATAGTTTCTCCCCTTTCTTTACGTATTATTATTAAAGTATTAAATTTTTAGGGGTTCACTTGTACGTGTAGCCTTATACATAGGAAATATTGAAGATATTATATAAAGCAAAAGACATTAATAATGAATTTCTGCGCGACGTAACGAAAATTTGTTAAAATGAATAAGATTATATGAATATCTATGGAACTGGAACGGTGAATAAACGTTGAAAACATTTAAAAAGGTTTATATAGAAATAACAAGTGTATGTAATTTAGCTTGTAGTTTCTGCCCGCCAACTGAGCGTGCAAAAGGGCTTATCAAGGTAGAACAGTTTAATAAAATACTTGATGAAATACGTCCTCATACTAAATACATTTACTTGCATGTTAAAGGTGAACCACTTTTGCATCCGCGTATTAATCAGCTATTAGACGCGGCACATGACAAGGGCTTTAAGGTAAATATTACTACGAACGGCACACTTATTAAAAAGAATCGTGAAAAGCTTTTGGGCAAGCCAGCACTAAGACAAATTAATTTTTCATTACACAGCTTTGATGGCCATGAGGGCTCTGAAAATCGTGAGAAATATTTAGGGGATATTTTAGATTTTGTCCGAGAAGCAAAAGAATTTAGCACAATTATTTCGTATCGTCTGTGGAATTTACAGCAGGATCATGTTTCAGATTTAGCTGCTAGAAGAAACCGTGAGACATTAGAAATATTAGAAAATGAATATAATCTCGATTTTCGCATTGAGGAAAAAGTTCAGCCGGGCAAGGGCGTAAAAATTGCGAACAATGTTTATTTAAATCAGGATCATGAATTTAGATGGCCAAGCTTGCTTGCGCCAGAGGATGAAGGCAAAGGCTTCTGTCATGCGTTACGCAGCCAAGCAGCCATTCTTGTAGATGGTACAGTTGTGCCATGTTGTCTTGATGGAGAAGGTGTTATTAATTTGGGGAATGTACATGAGCAGTCCTTTAGTGAAATTGTAGAAGGCGAGCGTGCCAATAATTTAGTTGATGGTTTTTCAAGACGAGAAGCGGTCGAAGAGTTATGTAGAAAATGTGGCTACCGACAAAAATTCGGTATGGAAGGCGAATAGGGTAAAAGAGAAAAGTGTTACTTTGACTGCACTAATCTTGCTGTGACCGTCGATATCCGTTGCGGACGGTCGCTTTCTGTGGGTGGATTTTTCCTTTGTTAGTTTAGAATGCAAAGCATAGAAATAGTATGAGTGACTGGCACACCGTATAGCCCAATGGCATAAGAGTAGTAGTTCCTAAAACGGAAAAATCCACTGCGCTTTCCGCGGGCACACACGTAAGCCGCAACCCTCGCTAACGCGCGGCATGTTGCGTCTTACGCTGTGTGCGTTCCCGCAGGAGTCTACGTGGATTTTTCCTTTGTTAGTTTAGAATGCAAAGTTTAGAAATTGTATGGGTGACTGGCACGCCACATAGCCCAATGGCATAAGAATAGCTCCTAAAACGGAAAAATCCACTTCGCTTCAATCAACTTTAAATGCATTTTGAAAGTTGCAGGGCAATCTTCACATTGCTCTTTTCAATTGCATTAAAAATCTTCACTTTATAAATGAAATGGCTAGCAGATACTAGACTATGTGATTGTAGTGGAGGGTTGCTCGACTCCTGCGGGATAAGGGTGAGACTTAAGACCCCGCACGTAGCGCAGCGAAGGAGGAGGCTTAAGCCACGCCCGCGGAAAGCGAGCAACCCGTAACGGAAATCAATTAACACTTTGAAAGGGACAAGGCACTTCTACAGTCTTACAGCTCCAATGTTATTCAACATTGGAGCTGTTTTTCTTTGATTGAGCATCAATCGTATTTAGAAAATCTCTTGTGATGCGTACTACATATTTTACTTCGTCTAAATTGCGCTCTCTTAATAATGAGCGATGAATGTCGAGCATAAGATTTTTTTCTTCAATATCAGTAACACCCGATAATCGTTGGAAATTAAAAAGTTCCTCTGGTGCAATATCTAACGCTTTCATAAGCAACTCTAAAGTACTTAACGTAATATTTGATTGCCCATGCTCAATATTAGAAATGCGACCTTTACTAAAACCTAACTTCCCCGTTCTCTCTGCTACTTCTTCTTGACTAAGCCCTTTGGAAACTCTAATGATACGGAGTTGTTCACCTACTAGCTTTAAAAAGTCTGACATATCACTCACCTCTATGTAAAAAGCTAGTGAAAAACAATGAATATGCATATACCATTAAAGTTATATAATGTAGATAATGTTACATTAAAATGGTACAATAATCATTATAATAATGTGATTTAAAAGAATTTATAGTATTTGGTACCGTCTACACGAGCATTTTTTGATTGATTGTACGAATTTTTAAAGCTCTTTAAGAATGGAGGATCTAAACTTGTTGGAGCGTTATAGACTAGATGAAGTAGCTCTTATTGTTGCTAGTTTAACAACACCTAATATTTCAGATTACTCAAACGTAGCTCAGCCTCTTATTACTGCAAAAAATTTAAAATGGTTAGCACTAGACGGAGATATTCGTAAATTATCTAAATGGAATGATACAGTTAATATTCATTTTAAGTGTACGAAGGTGCCAGCAAAAACAATTATTCTTGCGAAAAGTGACTTGGGTCGTAATAAAAAATATATATTTCAATGTGAACAAGAAATGTATATTGCCAATGATGTAGTAGCGATTATTCCAAATGAATCAATTATTTTAAGTGATTATTTATATTTTTTTCTTCATTGGTATCAGCCAAATAAAGACTGGAGACAATTGCATCAGATAATGTTAGATTTACCTGCATTAGAGATACAAACAAATATTGTAAAGCTGTTAAAAACAAGTCAGCTTTTATTGAAACATAAAAAATCATTGCTAGCTGTAGTGGAGGAGCTACCAATGCATATCCAGAACATTTCAAAGCAAACTGAACAACATACTAGCCATATAAATGACGGATTTGACCAAATTCAAACGTTATATCATTTGGCACTTCACAAAATCTTTACGGGAGAGCTATATCAGTTCCACAACAACAATTTTAAAAGGAAGCCTTGAGCTCACACTAAATAAAAATAAGTCGGTGTGAAAAGGAAAGCCTAACACCGACTTGTTAACATAAAGCGATATGAAGTTAAATTTCAATGATAATAGGCAAAATCATCGGTTTGCGTTTCGTTTGTGCAAACAAATATTGGCCAACCGCTTTTTTAATTTCTCGTCTTAAAACAAATAACTGTTGTTTACTTTCCTCTTGTAGTTCGGTAATTGTTACTTTTACAAGATCATTCACTTTATGAAGAAGTTCTTCTGACTCTTTTGCATAAACAAATCCTCGTGATGTAGTATCCGGTTCTAAAATAATAGACCCATCTGTCTTACTAAGTGTTAACACGATGACAAGCATACCATCCTCAGATAGTTGTTTACGATCACGTAATACAATTCCTTCAACTTCACCAATGCCGATACCATCAACATACGTATCACCAGATGGGATTTTCCGTGTTTGCCTAGCTTTCGAATTTTCGATATCAACAACATCCCCATTTTTCATAATAAAGGTATGTCCTTTTTTGACACCGACAGATTCTGCTAACAAACGGTGTTGATGGAGCATTCGAAATTCTCCATGAATGGGAATAAAAAACTTTGGTTTCATAAGTGTTAGCATAAGCTTTAAATCCTCTTGATAACCATGTCCTGAAACATGCATGCCTGTGTTACTGGATGATCCATAAATTACTTTAGCACCAAGCTGAAATAAATTATCGACAATTCGCGAAACACCTTTTTCATTACCTGGTATTGGAGAGGCGGCTAAAATAACCGTATCGTCGGGTAAAATTTTTACTTCACGATGATTGCCACTAGCTAAACGGGAAAGTGCAGCCAATGGCTCTCCCTGACTCCCTGTGCATAATACAACAACTTCTTCTGGTGGGAGATACTTCACTTCACGGGCATCAAGTAACAAATCATCAGGCATCGCTAAATACCCGCGCTCTAAGGCGACATCTACAACGTTCACCATACTGCGACCTAGCAACGCAAGTTTACGATTTGTTGCAATAGTGGCGTCTACAATTTGTTGAATTCGATTTACATTGGAAGCAAAGGTGGAAATGATTATTTTGCGTTCGGCATGAAGAAAAGCCTCTTCGATATGGTGACCTACAAGTTTTTCCGATGGTGTTAATCCTGGTCGTTCTGCATTTGTACTTTCAGATATTAATAATAAAACACCTTCAGATCCAATAGCTGCCATCTTGTGAATGTCAGCAAATTGATTATTTACGGGTGTTAAATCAAACTTGAAGTCCCCAGTGTGCACTACATTTCCTTCAGGTGTTTGAAAAACGATACCTAAACAGTCAGGAATACTATGGTTTGTTTTAAAGAAACTAACATCAATCTGTCCGAAATGTAACGAGGAATCGGAGCGAATCTCTATTAAGTCAGTCTCTCTTAAAAGCTTATGCTCCTTTAGTTTTAACTCAATTAACCCTAATGTAAATCTGGTAGCGTAAATCGGAACATTGATTTTCTTTAAAAGGTACGGAATGCCACCAATATGATCTTCATGCCCGTGCGTTACAATCAATCCTTTAATTTTTTCTTTGTTCTCTTGTAAGTACGTGATATCAGGGATAATCAAATCAATGCCGAGTAGGCTTTCATCTGGAAACTTTGCCCCACAATCGACAATAAGTAAATCATTTCCGTATTGTATAACATACATATTTTTACCAATTTCATTAATGCCACCTAGTGCAAAAATAGATAATGCTTGATTTGTTGCGTTCAATTTTATTACCTCCGTTTAAACGTATTCCAATAAGTTTTATTATTGCTCAGGTTTTCAATCTTATACTTTTGTTAACCTTTAAAGAGTTATGAAATGAGCAGGGAATGACAAAAACAGCTATTGGATATGATAAGTGCATTAATGGAGGAGCTGTTTGACAATGAAGGAATTTAAAATAACCTATTTCTTTGATGAAATTCATTATGTTAGGCGTTTTATTCATATTGAGTCACAAGAAAAAGCACAACAATTGGTTAAAAGTGAACGCGATCAATATATTGCTTTTACAGATAGCAGAGGAATATACCATGAATTGCATACAAGAAATGTTCGGGTTGTTCAAGTTTCCGAATATCATCGGGTTGATAAAACGAAGGACACATAATCTTTGTACGTTTACACACATTACGATAAAGGAGTGTGACAACATGAATAAAGAAAATGTGCCACCTGAGAAAAGAATGTTTATGAATTTATCAAGTAAAGACAAGCCCGATATGGTGGATTCGGATACCATTAGTATTTTTGATTTGCATGAAGATATGCAAACGGTCGACATCATTCCAATTGAAGAGCTCAATAAAAGGGTGAAAAGAGAGGGCGATGAATTGATTGAATTGCAGCCAGATGAATTATAGAAAGGAAGAATGCGTTTTTGTCATTCAAATGAAGAACTAAGTGAAATCCAACATACATGTGATGTTTAACATATATAAATAGCAAAAACGAAAACTGGACTTAAACCGTCTAGTTTTCGTTTTTTTAGTATGTATGTGTTGGACGACTGACCCTACTTCTTTTTTATCAAAAATAAAAAATTAAAAAGAAAAAAATGATTTTTAATAAAGTCACAATACAAAAAATTGTTATTAAAACTTTATTTAAAAAATGCAAAACCAATCAATTTTTATAATATCAACTTTTGTAATATTTAATATTTTGCTAAAAAGTAGTAATTTAGCCTTTTTAATTTTCTCAAAAAAAAGATATAGGAGGAAAAAATAAGATTCTTACGTGCTATTAAAATAATATATAGTTCAGTTAATTGCAGAATTGAAAAAATAAATGCAAAAAAATTTAAGGAAGGGGTCTAATTATAGAATGAAGAAAAAAGAAATATATTTTAAAAAACTGCAATTTTTGCTGCTGCATTAGTAACACCAATAATAGTAACTCCAATTACCTCGGAAGCCATTACGCATACTCAATGGAGGATATTTGAAGTAAAAACAGACCTTCACATGAGAATAGAGGTAACTGGCCAAAGGTGTGGCAGTGCGTTACGTATACAAAGAACATTACCGGATGAGTCTATAGTAAAAAAATCGGTAACATACGACATCTATGATTTAACAGACTCAGATCAAGGAGTAGATGTTTAGTTAAAAACAGGCGGAAAAAATACAATTCACAATAGTGATCGTACTACTACTGTCCCTACTTCAGACTACTCTACGGAACCATTATGAAGCCAGTAAGAAGAGAAGAAAATTAGGGACACCACTTGTTCTTTCAAGAAGTAGTGTTAAAGAACAAGCTAAATTTTTAAATGAGACCAAGAATTTTCATGAAAGGGATAGACAGAGGTGGTAACTCAATTGATGTCATTTAATCAATTACTGATCAAAAGGAAATCTTCTCTATATGGAGCGAACCAGTTGCTGACAAAACAACAGTATCAGCAACCAAACCAACAGAATCAGTTACTGTTACAACAAAACAACTTGTTGTTACAGCAAAATCACTTATTGACACAACAAAACCAATTGTTGTCGCAACAAAATCAGTTGTTGGTTCAACAACGGAATCTTTCATCAAGCCACCAACACCAGTTGCTGGCTCAGCGTCGGGTGTATCTGCCGTTGCAACTAGAACAGGTGTCGATACAAAAGAAATGGTTGTTGGCACAACAACAGTATCAGTCGGTGAATAAATGGAAGTATTTGCAGAGCGAGCGGTATCAAATACTGATTTAACCCAAGAATCAGGTACCGATTTTATGCTGCTATATATATGTAATTAGTATCAACAGCAAAAGTACTTTAGAAGGGCGTTGAATTTAAATTAAAGAAATTGGGAATGGTCTCAAAAGTATAGTTGTTGGTGTTTAGCTGATACAAAATTTCAATAAAGTAAGTGAGATTGATAAGACGCTCCATTCAATAAATATTTGCCTTTAGTAATATTGTAATAAACTATTATCAATATGTTTTACATAAAGACAAAGTCTATAATGGCTTTGTTTTTATGTTTTTTAAGAAATTTTAGTATCATCGTGTTTTAATTTTAAATTTTAATATTTAGATAAAATAAAAAGGAGCTGATAGATTATGGAAAGATTTTTAGATCGCCCAGAAAAAATACTGATTTATCTTTATTGTAAAAGCGGACAAGCAAAGATTGATGAGTTGGCAGAACATTTACAAGTTGGACGATCAACTATAGAAAAAGAACTTCATTTTTTAATGGAGACATTAAGTAACACAAGTTTTTTTATAAAATCTGGGGAAGTCCATTTAGATATAATTTCTCCTTCACTAATAGATGATGCACTGAAGTTACTATATAAAGATAATGTGTTTTTTAAAATAATAACAATAATTTTCGAAAAAAATATATATTCTATAAGTGAGATTACAAATATCCTGAATATGAGTAAATCTACAGTGTACCGTAAATTTAAAGTCATAAAAGAATGGCTACACGAATATAAAATAAAATTAGTTACTACTCCAGTGCTAACAATTCAAGGTGATGAAAAAAATATTAGAAATTTGATGCAACAATTTTATGATTTTTATCTATCTCGTTCTTTATCAGAAATAAGATTCTTTAACAAGGAGCTCTTTGTGAAGAAAATTGACGAAATTTGTATTTTGAATAGTTTCAATTTGACACCACAAGGTCTACGAAAATTGTCAATTTCCATGGAAATTTTGCATATAAGGAGTCGACTTGCAAGGTATATTCAATATGAAAATTTCCCAACTGAAGAAAATTCTCTTTATATAAATATTACTAAAAAGCTACAATCGTTTTTTCCTACTTATATGGACAAAAACATTAAACAATGTGAGATTATTTATTATGCAACGAATTTATATAACTACTTAATACGCAAGAGAAAGCTAACAATAGGTGAAATTTATTCTTTAAAAGATACTAGTATGCGTTATAGTATGATTTTTGATTTTTTAGAATATATATCTGAAAAATTTTATTTTGATTTTTCTTCTGATATAAAACTCGTTGAAGGGTTAAGTAGATATACTGAACTCTACTATATTGATTTACGTTTAGGAACTAATAATAGGTTAAATGAGTTAAGCGGTTACATAAATATTTGTAAAAATCATCCTTTTTATTTTCTTGTAAAAGAAGCAGCATTAAAGTTATTTAAGCAATATAATTTTCTACCTGAAATTAAAGAAATTGATATATTTGCTCTTTACTATTTTCTCTCAATAAGCCAACTTAGAATAAAAAAGATACAATCTGTATCGATAGCTATAATAACTGAATCAGAATTTGAACAAGAAAGTATATCAGAATACTTAAAGTTTAAATATGGAACAAATATACAAATATACTCATTAAACCTATACGCTTTTAAAAAGAATATATTTTATCAAGAATATGATTTGTTAATAAATATGGAGAATAACAATAGTCTTTTCAAAGGCGTTGAAAGCTTAACCATTTCTCCTATATTAAGTAACTCTGATAAAAGCAAACTTGATGATAAAATAAATGAACTTTTAAATAAAAAAATGACTAAACATACTGAGTTAATTGTTTTTTAACATAATTTCGATATGCCTATGTGCATTGTAAATATTTGAGCGAAATTTTAGATTCCCCTCTACAATCATAGAAGTTATAAAAGAACCATTATCCCCTAAATTTTGTTTAATATAAAAAGATAGCGTACAACTTAGGGTGGGGGTTATATGCCTTAAGAATCTATTTTTAAAATATTATTCCTTGCATTATCAAAACTGCGTGATTAATTATCAATTGTGTCAATAACCTTACAATCTGTACTATACGCCTTTTTGGAAATAACGAAGTAGCGTGTAAATCTAGTCTTTGTTAAATCTCCTGTTCAAAGTTATCCAACCCTTTTGATATGTCCTATTTTTGACTGCTACTTTTTCATCTAATCCCACTTTTGAAAGCAGTTTTTTTGTATTTGCATACAAAAAAGAAATGACGCAAACATAAGTGCTTACTATGATTTTTATGCAGGTAGTCCATTTTTTTATCAAGTGAAATCTATTAAGGATGCAACACAGCTAAAAACAATATACGTGGTTAGAAATGCCGAAATGCCTAAACTCTATCAGTAAATACAATGTATCAAGAAATGGATGCGTTGTTCAAGTTTCCGAATATCATCGGGTTGATAAAACGAAGGACACATAATCTTTGTACGTTTACACACATTAACGATAAAGGAGTGTGACAACATGAATAAAGAAAATGTGCCACCAGAGAAAAGAATGTTTATGAATTTATCAAGTAAAGACAAACCTGATATGGTTGATTCGGATACCATTAGTATTTTTGATTTGCATGAAGATATGCAAACGGTCGACATCATTCCTATTGAAGAGCTCAATAAAAGAGTGAAAAGAGAAGGCGATGAATTGATTGAATTGCAGCCAGATGAATTATAGAAAGGAATGAGTTCACTTGAATCAAATGAATGAAGAACAATTTACGGCATCAGGTACGAATATTAATGATGTAAAACGGAAAAATACAGAAGCGGGTTTATCCTATAATGAAGTAAAAGAGCTACTAGCTAAAACGGGTGGGCATGGTACTGCCAAATATAGTGATACAGATAGTGAAGAAGTGAAGGCGCAAAATAATCAATCAATGCGTAATATGTGATAGTGTAGGGAGTGCGAAATTTAGCCTGTATTTCGTACTCCTTTTGTTGTACAGTACAACCATCGTAGAAAGGAGTGTAACTATATGCTATATGAAGAAAAATGTTGTCCTTTATGTGGGAAAGAAAATCAATGTGTTGTAGCAGAAGGCCAGGAGGCATGCTGGTGTATGGACGAAAAATTTCCTGAAGATATAATAGGAGCAGTCTCTAACGAACCTAAAAAGTGCATTTGCCAAAAATGTTTACATACATATAAAAACATATAGCTTTCTCTGTTTTATTATCTTGGTATTTGATGGTACAAATGTCTATCGCACAACAACCTACCTGGCATACATTACTCTGAAAGGAGTGTGTCTAATGACTAAACCAATTCCACTTAGTAATGTAACCCAGGCATATTTAGAGGAAAACAAAAGAATAATCAATAAGATGATGCAAGGTATGACCTATGTAACCATAACATGTAGCATATCGGAAAACTTTATTAAACAAATAATTCCCCATCAAATTGCCGCTATTAGAATGTCAGAAAATGTATTGCAATATACAACGAATATTCCCGTTCAAAATTTCGCATTAGAAGTTATACAAACTCATACTGAAATAGTCGAGAGTCTAGAAGCAATACAAAACAGATGCTGTATTGTACAAAATACAGAATATGAATTATATGAATATATGTGTACATTTAAAGAAATTGCTGAAACAATGTTCCAAGCGTTATGCTCACCACCAACTTCTAATAGTATCAATGTAAATTATATTCAAGATATGATTGTTCATCATCAAGCAGGTGTAAGATTAGTACAAAACGTTCAAAGATTCTGCATATGCCAAGAGTTAATTCCAATTCTTCAATGTATGATTCAAACGTTATGTTGTCAACTTGAAGAAATGCAAAAATTACTTGATGCGCTACAAGATTGTGATTGTTAAAAATAAAACGCTAAAATTGTTCGCAATTTTAGCGTTTTATGTTGTTGATAATAGAGTTAATTGAAATGTATTAAAACATCATAGTGTTTGATTTTTGCTCCGATTGGACGCATTTCGCGGGCTTGGCTTCAATCTCCTTACCGGGATTAAAGCTTAAGTTCATTACACTACATTTAGTACAAGTTGGTTTCCGTTCCAGACGCTTGCTTTTCGCCGATATGGCTCCCACTAATTTTTCGCTCGTGCTGTTCCTGCAGGAGTGTCGCGTATTCCAATCCAACCAACTAGTATTCTCCATATTGATAAGTAGATGGACTTTCCTTGTAGCACGTATGGATGTAATAAAGGATAGGTCTACGAGACCGTTGATGTCTGCTACGGCGGTTGCTTTCCGCGGGCACACCGGAAGCCGCAACCCTCGCTAACGCGTGGACTGCTGGGTCTTACGTTGCGTGCTGTTCCCGCATGAGTCACCGCCTTCACTACCAGCAACTAGTAACCCTACTTAATATTTCGCTCTAACCCACAAAAAATATAAAGTAAAAATATGCCTGTCTCACTTTTCAACGTAGATTCTCAAAGTTTGAAAGGTTATGAGAGATTGAAGGAATTATATTGGTTTCTAAGTATTTGTAATTTAAATGCCAACTGCATCCTTAGCTTCGAAGGACGATGCGCACATAAAAGTGACTGTTCGCTTGTCACTATCGTATAGGCACCATTCACGGTGATCAACTACAGAGCCCACATTGATGCGATATTGCTTTGCTTGCAACTCAATTGGTTGACCGAAATGAATACGAATCGGCAACTTTTTATTTTGACGATAGATTCCTGATTCGTGGCTATGTCCGAAAAAAAGAAGCTGCTTATCGATTGAAGGAAACTTAGGCTGCCATGAAACACTCCATTGAAATTGGTGTCCATGAATAAGCATGGCACCTTCAATGTCCATTGTTTCAGGCAATGAAATAAAGCGCTCAATTCCTGTAACGTGAGAAATACGTTCTTCCTGATTGCCTCTAATAGACGGGAATGTCAGTAGTTTTTCAAAATCATTATCTATAATAGCGGCCTTTTGCAAAGACAAGCCTGATATCGTTTTTGCTTTTTTCTTGCTTACTGTACATTCATATAAATCGCCTAATCCTATTATTTCAGCATCTTTTGCTGTTTGTTGTATTTGAGCTAATACTGCCTTTGTATCATCAATATTAGAATGTAAATCTCCTAAAAGTGCATACAGCATAATAATCATGCCTTTCATTTTCAAAATAATTTTACAAGTATCATACACCTAACAGAATTTGATAGAAAAGTAATATGTATCAGAATATTTTGTGACACAACTTACATATTTTGAATGTGTGGGAAAATTGCTAACAAATAGGTTGCTTGATAAAATAGTTTGTGTAATCTAAATTTTCTGAATAATGTTAGTGGATTCCTATTTAAAGCTTTTAAATTGTTTTAGCAGAAATATTCCATCTCTGTATGTGGAATAGCTATTGACTAGCTCAAAACGCTAATTCGCTGAGGAGTAAGTAACAACTAAAAATGAGGGGGTATATGATGACGATAGTTATGACGGATATTTTACAAAAATGCGCTACACAGCAACCTAATGCGATTGCAACGATTTATGAAGGTGAAAAGGTAACTTATAGCGAGTTTTATAAGTATGCAGAAAAGTTTGCAGCATATTTACAAGAGCAGGACTATGAGAAAAATGATGTCATTGCGCTATATACACTAAATTCCGATATGTTTTTAATTGCTTACATCGGTATCCAACTAGCCGGTTATATTGTGATGCCTATCAATACAAAACTTGCAGCACGAGAGGTTGACTTTATCGTCAATCATTCAGAAGCAAAAGGACTCATTTATGACGAGAGAATAGAAGAAGTACTAGCTGATGTTCCGTATTCATTTCAACATGTAATCGGATTAAAAGATATGAAAGAGGTTATCGAAAACTATAAAGGGCAAAGAAAGATACTACAATTACAAGCTAATGATACGGCTGTCGTAATGTATACGTCTGGTACTACAGGGAAGCCAAAAGGGGTAATGCTGACGCATCAAAATATTGCTTCGACAGCAGATATTTGGTCAGCATCTATGAATATGACGAATGAGGACAGCATGTTTATTTGTACGCCATTGTTTCATTGTGCAGGACTCCATGTATTTGCGATGCCAATGTTCTATAAAGGCGGTACGGTAATTATAGAGGAAAGTTTTTCACCAAAGCACACGTTAGAACAACTTGTAAAAACACAGGCCACTATTTTCTTTGGTGTACCTTCCATGTATACGATGATATTAAATACACCTGAATTTAAGGATCATTCCTTTAAGAATTTACGTTTATTATGTTATGGTGCAGCACCAATGCCATATGAGCTTGTGAAGCAAGTTAAAGAAGCTTTGCCGAATGTAAAAGTTCAAAATTTATATGGTCAAACAGAAAATTCACCTGCTGCTACCTCTCTTTTAGATGCAGATGCATTGTCGAAAATCGGTTCAGTCGGAAAACCGTTAGCACAAACAGAAGTACGTGTTGTAGATAGCTATGGAGAAGCAGTGCCAGCAGGAGAAGTTGGTGAAATTTGCGTTAGAGGACCACAGGTAATGAAAGGTTATTTGCGCAATGATGAAGAGACAGCCCGAGCTATTCAAGATGGTTGGCTTTATTCAGGAGATTTAGGGCGGTTTGATGAAGAAGGTTACTTATATATAGTCGATCGTAAAAAGGATATGATCATTCGCGGTGGGGAAAATATTTATCCAATTGAGATTGAGGAAGTATTATATCAATTGCCAGAAATTTTGGAGGCAGCAGTTGTTGGCTTACCACATGAGGTGTATGGTGAAGTACCAAAAGCGTTTGTCGTATTAAAAGAAGGGAAGCTGTTAGATGAAGACTCTATTTTAGTCTATTGTCGTTCACAGCTTGCAAAATATAAAGTGCCTTTTGAAATAGAATTTTTAGCACAGTTACCACGTAATGCATCAGGAAAGGTGTTAAAACATACGCTTCGACCTAAAATAGCAACATCTTAAAAGTAGAGGATTTTGTCAATACATTGAAAAGTAGCAGGATAAAATATGAACACCTATTAAATTAGCGTATAATAAAGCTACGACAAATTGTAAAAATAGAATAGAAGATGATATATTTCTTCGAATGAGATAGGAGCGGAATTTGTCTTGTGGAGTGATTATAAACGCCTTTTAATAGTAAGTATTATGATTATCATGCTACTTTCTGGTTGTAATCAATTAACACAGCAGAGTCGACCAAAGAATCAATTAACTGTTTTGACGGTAGAATTTAATAGTGGTGCACCAATTCCGAGTCTCTATATAACAATGACAGATACGGAGACCGGTAGGAAAATTGAAGAAGCAGTAGGCTCTGAAGAGGGTGAAGCTACTTTTTCAAACCTTGTAGAGGGCAGAGAATATACGATTACCGCAACAACGCTAAGTAGCAAGGATGATAATGGCTATACGACAATTGAAAAATTTACGTATGATGTGACAAAGCCGTATTATCGACTGCCAACGCATTCCTCAAGAGCAGAGCAGGAGCTTGCTGTTCCAGTAATCATGCAGAAACCAGAGCTTCCCCAAGGTTGTGAAATTACGGCACTAACAGCTGTTTTAAATTATTACGGCATGGATGTTACAAAGCTTGAAATGGCGGATAACTATTTGCCTAAACAAAATATATACACATCTGGCGGTCAACGCTACGGCCCGAACCCCGCGCTTGCGTATGCAGGAAATCCACGGGATAAGGCAAATGGTATGTACGTCTTTGCAGCGCCTATTGTCAAAGCTGCGGAAGCCGCTATTACAGATAAGCAGGCCAACCTTCGTGTAACGGATATGAGCGGTGCATCTCAAAGTGAGATGTTAGACCTTGTAGAAGAGGGAGTTCCGGTTGTCGTATGGGTTACACTTGATTTATCGACACCTAAAACAACAGCAAATAAAGGCTGGATTTATGAAGGTGAAACGGTGAAGCATGCTGCGTACTTAAACTTACATGCCGTAGTATTAACTGGTCATTCAGATCAGCAAGTTGTCGTCATGGACCCATTACAGGGCAATGTTTCATACAACGTAGACGAATTTTTCAAGAGCTATCAGGAGCTAAATATGCAAGCGGTAGCGGTTCATAAATAACGGATTTCGCAAGCGCTCTATATTAGAGAAGCTATTGGAGCGTAGTTTTGACTGCAGTAAAATATGTTACACTAATAAAAAAGCTAAAGTGAGTTGAGTAGAATGGCCATTGAGCACGCTTTTTTACCAGTTTTATTGGGCGATGAAATGAATGCTTACGGCATGGCGCGAGCATTTTACGAGTCCTATGGCGTTAAACCACTTGCATTAAATCATACGAATATGGAAAAAATTCAACAAAGTGATTTATTAACTTTTCGTGAAGTACCAAGATTGCATATTGAAGAGCGCTTTGTTGTTGCTTTAAAAGCTATCGCAGAAGAATTTTCAGAAAAGAAATTATTACTTTTAGCTTGTGATGAATTTTATGTAAAGAAAATTGTGCAGCACAAAGATGAATTATCGAGTTTTTTTGTTATTCCCTATGTCGATGAACCACTTGCCAATCAATTATTAAAGCGTGAAAGTATGTATCAGCTTTGTGCAGAGTATGGCTTCCATTATCCTGCAATGCATGTTTGTACGGTAAATGACTACGAGCAATTAAAGACATTTGACTATCCTGTTATCATTAAGCCTATGAATATGACAAAGTACGCAAGTTGTATTTTCCCTGGTAAGAAAAAGGTATATACTGCACATAATGAAGATGAAAAAGATGCTATTTTTCACGCAATATATAAGGAATCTGCCTACCGTGATGATTTAATGGTGCAACAATATATTCCAGGTGAAGATGCCAATATGCGTGTTGTAAATGCTTATGTTGGACAAGATCACAAAGTCAAGCTACTATCTGTAGGGAACCCGATTTTAGAAGAGCATTCACCGGACGGTATTGGACGCTATGTCGCCATTATGACGACTTATGACAAGGAACTAATGGATTGTGTTAAAACGTTTCTTGAGGCGCTACAATTTCAAGGCTTTGCTACATTTGATATGAAATATGATGAACGTGATGGACTGTACAAATTATTAAGTATGGAATTACATAATGAACTATCGAATTATTATGTGACAGCAAGCGGCTATAATTTAATGCAGTATGTAGCGGATGATTTTATTCGGGGAAGTAAACAGCAGCTAACATATGTGCAGAACAAGCACCTTTGGACGATTGTGCCTAATGGTGTATTATTTAAATACGTATTAAATGAACAACTTGTAATTGAAGCTAAAAGTTTGATTCGACAAGGTTTAGCAACGGATTCTATTTTTAATTATAAAGATATGAATGCGAAGCGTTGGTTGAATGTAACGCTTGATAATTTAAGCTTCTATCGCAAATACAAGAAATATTTTAACAACAAAGGTCTGTCTAACTCATGAAAAAACAAACTTTAGGTATAATTGGTGGCGTCGGTCCACTGGCAACAATGTTTATCGGCGAAATGATTGTAAGACGTACAAAGGCAACAAAAGATCAGGAGCATGTACATACCATTATTGATAATGATACAAATATTCCTGATCGAACGGCTTTTATATTAGATAAAACAAAAGAAAACCCTGTTCCAGTTTTAATAGAGGATGCAAAAAAACTAGCCTCTGTTGGAGCAAATTTGATTGCCATTCCGTGTAATACGGCACATACCTTTTATGATGAAATAGCACAAGGCTCTCCAATTCCTGTGTTACACATGATTCGTGAAACGGCAAAGCGTGCAAATGATCTAGGGGCAAAGCGTGTTGGTATTTTAGCGACAACAGGTACGTTAACGTCACGCATGTATCAAGATGCATTAGAGGAGTTTGGCATTATACCAGTAATACCAGATGATCAAATGAAAGAAAAAGTAATGGCGATTATTTACGATTATGTGAAGGCTGGTAAGGATGTTACACAAGAAGATTGGCTACCTATCGAAGAAGCGATGCTAGCCTTGAATTGTGATCGTATCGTACTAGGCTGTACAGAGTTATCAATCGTCAATCGAGACTTAAAATTAAGTGACAAATATATAGATTCATTAATCGTTTTAGCTGAATGTGCTATTTTAGCATGCGGCTATGAATTAGTAGAGTAACATTTGGCTCACCTGTTGTAAAAGGTGAGCTTTTTTAATCCATGTCTAAAAGATGAATGAGTATTGCACAATATATAGAAGGAAAATGCTTGTGCACAGCTAGTGTGTTAAACTAATGTCAAGCAGGATAATAAGGTGGGAATTAACATGTCAGTAATAAATTTATTAAAAGAAGAATTACAAGCAAAATGGAACTTTGAAGAACCAATGAAAATTCAAGAAGAAATGATTCCAGCAATGCTTGAAGGCAAAGATATTGTAGCAGAATCACCAACAGGCTCAGGGAAAACATTGGCCTATGTGTTGCCTTTACTTAATAAAGTAAATGGATCGAAAAAGCAAACACAAGGTCTGATTGTTGCGCCATCTCAGGAATTAGCAATGCAAATCGTCGAAGTAATTCGTGAATGGATAGCGGGTACTGATATTACCGTACAACAACTTATTGGTGGTGCAAACTCTGCACGACAAATTGAAAAGCTAAAGAAAAAGCCAACAATCGTAGTTGGTACACCAGGTCGTTTAAATGAATTAGTGCGTTCGGGTAAATTAAAGTTAAAAGAAATTGAAACAGTTATTTTAGACGAGTGTGATCAGCTGCTAAGCCGCGAGTATCGCGTTGTGGTGAAATCATTTATCGAAGGGTCAGCGTTCGGTCGCCAAGTAGTTGTTGTTTCTGCCACAATTACTGAGGAAATTGAATTAGTCGCAAGCCGTATGATGTTTGAGCCATTACGCTTTAAAATTAAACCTGAGGATATGGTGAAGTTTGGTAAAGTTGAGCATTCGTTCTTGAAAGTAGAAGAACGTGATAAAACAGACTTCCTACGTAGACTATCACATACAGAAGGTTTACGTGCCCTTGCTTTCGTCAATAATATCGATCAATTGCTAATGAAAGAAACGAAGCTACAATATCGTTCAGCACCAATTGTGACATTACATTCTGACATGAAAAAGGAAGAACGTAAAAAAGCTTTAGACGCATTTCGTAAAGGAGATGCGCGTGTTTTAATTGCCACAGATATTGCAGCGCGTGGTTTAGATATTGCCGGTTTAACACATGTTATTCATGTCGATGTTCCACGTACAATTGAACAGTATTTGCATCGCTCTGGTCGTACTGGTCGTGCAGGTGCAGATGGTGAAGTACTAACATTGTTATCATACCATGATGAAAAAACGTATAAAAAGTGGACACGTGAAATTCCAGGCAAACCAGTGCAGAAGGTATGGCATGATGGCAAGCTCGTAGAAGGTAATTCAAAAACAATTGGACAAAAGCGAGGGAACTAATATGACATTTGAAGAAAAATTACAGGCATATGCAGAACTAGCGGTTAAGGTTGGTGTCAATATTCAACAAGGGCAATACTTATTAGTGAATACATCGGTGGAAGCTTTAGACTTTGCTCGTCTAGTGGTGAAGGAGGCATACAAAGCTGGAGCTGGTCGTGTTCATGTTAATTTTTCAGATGATGAAATGGACCGTGCTTATTTCGAGCATGCGTCTGATGAGGAATTTAATCGTTTTCCAGAATGGGTTGTTAAAATGCGTGATGAGCTAATCGAACGCAAAGGGGCATTATTATGGATAGATGCTGCGGATCCAGATAAATTAACTGGTATTCCAGCAGACCGTTTAGCAACACATCAAAAGGTATCAGGCGCAGCATTGAAAAACTATCGTAATGCAGTCATGAAGGATTTAATTGCATGGTCTATCGTAGCAGTACCTTCACAAAAGTGGGCGGGAAAAGTATTCCCGAATTTAGAAGTTGAAAAACAAGTACCAGCTCTTTGGGAAGCCATCTTTAAAACGGTGCATATTGGTGAGGGGAACGCTGTTGAAAACTGGCGTACACATGTTGCAAATTTAGAATCTCGCGCTACATTACTGAACAATAAAAAGTATGCAAAGCTTCATTATACTGCACCAGGTACTGACTTAACGATCGCATTAGCACCTCAGCATAAATGGCTTACAGGTGGCAGTAAAACTCCTGATGATACTATTTTCATCGCTAATATGCCGACGGAGGAAGTTTATACGTTGCCAATGAAGCAAGGCGTAAATGGCTATGTTAGCAATACAAAACCATTAGTTTACCAAGGCAATATTATTGACGGCTTTAAGCTTACATTTGAAGAAGGAAAAATTATTGAAGCGAAAGCACAAGTAGGGCAAGACCTTTTACAAGAGTTAATTGCAGTCGACGAGGGTTCTTGTTATTTAGGAGAGGTAGCACTTGTCCCACATGAGTCCCCAATCTCAGCTTCAGAGATATTGTATTTCAATACATTATTCGATGAGAATGCTTCAAACCATTTAGCTATCGGCGAAGCTTATCCAACTTGTTTAGAAGGTGGAAGAGATTTAGAAAATGGACAACTGGAAGCGTTAGGGGCGAATATTTCAGTTACACATGAGGACTTTATGATTGGTAGCGGTGATATGGATATTGACGGTATTTTACCAGATGGTACTGTGGAGCCGATTTTCCGTAAGGGTAGCTGGGCTTTTTAGTAGACTAACGTAAATAAATGTGAGGTGAGCAGATGAAACGACTATTGAGCCTAGTAAGTATAACAGTACTTTCGTTGACACTCGGTGTTTCATCTGCTTTTGCACGTGCTGAAAATTATGTGGCACTTGGCGATTCATTGGCTGCTGGTCAAACACCGTATCAGGAAATTGATGCAGGCTATAGTGATTTTATCGCGTTACGTTTAGTAAAGATGGGACAACTGGGTCACTATACAAAAGAACTCGCTTTCCCAGGCTTCACAACAGCGGACGTTTTAGAGCGAGTAAAATCAGAAGAGGCAAGTGAGGTATTAGCAAACGCAACACTTATTACAATTTCAGCAGGTGCTAATGATTTACTACGTCTTGTGCAGATCAACCCAACGGCTGGTACATTAGCGTTTTCGCAGCTTCAGGTAGACTACGCTTTAAATGTAGCCCGAAAAAATATGGAAGATATGTTAGCAGAGTTAAAATTACGTGCACCCAATGCGAAAGTGTACGTCATGGGTTATTATTTTGCCTATCCAAATGTGCATCCAACACAAAAAGAGGGAACAAATGCACAGCTCATGAAGTTAAATACGATTTTAAAGCAACAAGCTGAGCGGGTAGGGATGACTTACATTAATGTCTACGATGCTTTTGGATTGCAAGCTACTCAGTTTTTGCCAAATATTGCAGATGTCCATCCTAATTTTGAAGGTTATCGTCAAATGGCGAATGCCTTTTTAAAATCTTATAGTGGTAGTGATATGTTAGCAATCTCTACAACTGAATTACCAAAGCCTAATCCAAAGACATTTCGGGAAATATTAGAGAAACGGGCAGAGTCCAAAGAAAATTCAGTAGAAGCGAAACAGGAGAAAGTTTCAACCGTCAGAAACATTCAGGGCTTTATTGGCTATGCTACTTTCATAGAAAAAGCCAGAGCTAATCAGCGTTTACAACTACAACGAATCTAGGACATGAAAGATACAAAAAGCTGCAAAGTAAAAAAGTATGCTAAGTAAATGAACTGCTTCCTAATTAGAGGCAATTCAAGTAACTTAGCATGCTTTTTTATTTCATAAAGTGCCAGGCACCGAAACAATTCTGAATTTAACAAGTGCCAGACACCAAAACAATTCTGAAATTTGTTAGTAGGGCGTTTTTAATATCTTAGTAAAAATCCACGAAGACTCCTGCGGGAACAGCACCAGTTGTAAGCCGCAACAATCCGCGCGGCAGCGAGGGTTGCGGCTTACACGGTGCCCGCGGAAAGCGAAGTGGATTTTTACGAAAGAGAATGCTGAAATATTGCTAGGTTGCCCGTGCCAAGTGCTGTAACGAGTGCCAGACACCAAAACAATTCTGAAATTTGTTAGTAGGGCGTTTCTAATATCTTAGTAAAAATCCACGAAGACTCCTGCGGGAACAGCACCAGTTGTAAGACGCAACAATCCGCGCGACAGCGAGGGTTGCGGCTTACACGGTGCCCGCGGAAAGCGAAGTGGATTTTTACGAAATAGAAGACTGAAATATTGTTAAGTGCCCGTGCCAAGTGACAGGCACTGAAACAATTGAGACTTTTACCAAATAAAAGATGTTCTCTTAAAGCAAGAATATAGTTAAATGCATGATAAAATAAAATAAAAGAAAAAGACAGGAGGCGCAAATACAATGAAATTATTCCATACAGCCGATTGGCATTTAGGCAAGCTTGTACAAGGGATGTATATGACTGAGGATCAACACTATATTTTACAACAATTTATGCAAGCCATTGATAAAGAAAAACCGGATGCAATTATTGTAGCAGGAGATTTATATGATCGCTCAATGCCACCTGTAGAGGCTGTTAATTTACTGAATGATGTTTTAGCAGAAATTGTACTGGAAAAGAAAATTCCTGTGTTAGCGGTCGCCGGAAATCATGATAGTGCAGGTCGATTGAATTTTGGTAGTCGTGTAATGCGTGATAGTGGATTACATATAGTAGGACGGTTCACAAAAGAACAATCACCTATAGTACTAACCGACGAATTCGGTGAGGTCCATTTTCACCTTGTGCCGTTTGCAGAGCCAGCTTCAGTCCGTACTATGTTAGAAGATGATACGATTCAATCACATCAAGATGCAATGCAAAAAATTATCGAACATATCAAACAAACGATGGATACAACAAAGCGTAATGTTTTTATTGGACATGCATTTGTGACGAAATACGGCTATGAGGAAAAGAACACGAGTGATTCAGAGCGTCCACTATCTATCGGTGGGTCTGATTGTGTGGATGCAGCGCTATTTAAACATTTCAACTATACAGCACTGGGTCATCTCCATAAAGCCCATTTTGTATTGAATGAATCGATTCGATATGCGGGTTCTCCTTTAAAATATTCGTTGTCTGAACATTTACATGAAAAAGGCTTTCTAATTGTAGAACTTGATGCAAGTGGAAACGTAGAAGTCACTAAACAAAAACTTGTGCCAAGACGTGATCTACGAGTGGTAGAGGGCTCGATGGACGATTTATTAAAACTACCACCATGTGATGATTATGTTTTCGTACGTTTAACAGACACAACACCCGTTGCTTCCCCGATGGAGCGAATTCGTACAGTATTTCCACATGCGATGCATATTGAACGAAAAGCGTCACGAATGCAAGAAGACCATGAAATACAAGCAATTGAAATGGAAAAAGTAGAGGACATTGATTTATTTCGAGGATTTTATGCTGATATTTTGGGTGAACAGCCTGACTCAGAAACTGAGCGTTTATTTATAGATATGCTACAGGAATTATTAGAAGAGGAACGGGAGGCAGTTCGATGAAACCACTCAAGTTAACTATTACTGCTTTCGGTCCTTATAAGCATACAGAGATTATTGATTTCCAACAGCTTGGTGATTATCGATTATTTGCTATATCAGGAAAAACAGGTGCTGGTAAAACGACAATTTTTGATGCCATTTGTTATGCACTTTATGGATCAGGAAGCGGAGAAGATCGTCAGGATACAGCGATGCTTCGAAGCGGTTTTGCTGCAGATGATGTTTATACTTCAGTAGAATTAGTTTTTGAAATGAGAGGTAAAGTTTATCAAATTGTACGTCAACCGGGCCATGTTAAAGCAAAAAACAAAAGTGTTACAGGAAAAAAAGTTGAATTAGCAGAAATGAAGGATGGTAAATTTGACTTTAGTATTGTAGAAAAGCAGCAAACAAATGAAGTAGATAAAAAGTTACTGGAAATTATCGGGCTGACAAAAGATCAATTTAGTCAAATTGTAATGTTGCCACAAGGAGAGTTTCGCAAACTTTTAACTTCAGATTCTACCAATAAAGAAGTGATTTTACGTAAGATTTTTAAAACGGATCGTTTCAGTGCAATGACAAAAAAGCTTGATCTTAAAAGAAAAGAAGCAGAAAAGGATTTAGAACGAGCCCAGCAATTAAAAGAGCATTTACTTGGACAAATTGCAGGCGCTTTACCACACAGATCATCAACACTGTTTACATGTATAAGCAATAATACCGACAATATGCATCAGCTAAAAAATGCCCTTGAGGAGGAGCAATTCTTTTATAGTGCTAGTATCCGAGCGGAACAAATGCGCTATGAAGAAGCTTATGCAAATCATCAAAAAGAACAAGAATATTACAGTATGGCAAAGGCGCTCAATGAACAATTCGATCAACAGGCACAACGGCAAGCACGTTTGCAATTGCTGATGCAACAACGAGAAAAGTATACAGCTATGGAACAGGAAATACAGTTAGCTGAGCAAGCAGATCGTCTCATTATGCTTGAACAACAATGTGTAGATTTACGGACAGAGCAAGATCGTAAAAAACAACTTTATCAGCAAGCTACAATGAATCATCAAAATGCAGTAGAACAGCTGAAGAAATCGCAACATATGTATACAGAGGAAGAAGCAAAAGAGCCTGAGCGTCAGCAAATATTGCAACGCGAAATAGAGCTATTAGCATTGGTGCCGAAATTTGAGGCATTTGAAAGTAATCAGCAACAATTAGAAATAACAGAACAGCTTGTCGAAAGTTCCAAGCGTGCAGTAACTGATAATCTTGATATTTTAGAAAAAGAACAAATGCAAGTTCGACAATTAACAGCAACGATTGAGCAATATGAAAAACAGATGGAACCATATGCAGGCTATTTAGAACAGCTTCCCTTACTGAAAGAGCAAGTAACACTATTAGCCCAAATTGAAAAATATGAGCGAGCGATTGAAGTAGCTGAGCAAGCTGTTAATAATGCACATCAACAATACAAAGAAAGTAAGCAAGCACTGCAAACAAAAGAGCAGCAATGGATTACCGGTCAGGCAAGCATATTAGCAGCTAAGTTAAAGGACGGAGATTCATGCCCTGTTTGCGGTAGCACAACACATCAACTAACACATAGAGAACCGTTAGAAGTAGTAGATGAGGCGGAGCTAGAATCTTTACGAGCGATGACCAATGCAATTGAGCGTAAATATTTGGAACAAGAGGCGACGTTAAAATCGACTAAAAAATTGCTTCAAGAGGCAATTGAAAAATTAGATGCTTATCATATTTCAGTAGCTGATCGATTAGAACTAACAACATCTTTACACACTATTGAACAACAAGTTACTGTTTTAAAAATAGTGAATGACCAACTGTCTGTCGCGCGAGCTAAGCTAAGGGGGCAACGCGAAAAAAATGAACAGCTACAACAAAAACAATTACAATTAGAGCAACATTTTGCAGAGCAATCGAAAGAGTTAATAAAACAGCAAGCGATTGTAGAAGAACAGCAAAAGCAAATACCAGAACACGTACAGTCATTACGAGCTTTAAAACAAACAATTGCTGATGTGGGATCGCAAAAAATGGCGTTACAGGCAGCTTGGAACGAAATACAACAAAACTTACAAGCGACTAAGGAAGCAATAAATAAAGCATCAATGGCAGAAGAACTAGCTAAAACAGCATATGAGGAATTGCTAAATAAACTGAATGACAAGCGTGAACAGTTTTTAGTAAGCATGAAAGATGTTGGTTTTGCAACCTATGAAGACTATGCTGCTGCAAAGCGTAGCATTAGTCAAATTGATGATTTACGTAAAGAATGTCGTGATTATGCCTTACAACTACATTCCTTACAGCAACAAATTGAAGATGGAGCAAAGCATCTTGAAGGAAAAGAGAAGCAAAATCTAGCAGTATTAGAGGAAAAGCTTGAGATGCTCCGTGCCACATATGAGGAAGCATTTAAAACCTTACAACAGACGCAAAACTATGCAAAGGCATGTGCGGACTTTATTGATAAAGTAGAGGAAACGGCAAAGGAAATCCGTGTCCTTGAAAAAGAAGCAGGTCGTGTAAAAGAGCTTTACACAGTGTTGAATGGTCAAAATCCGAAAAAACTTTCCTTTGAGCGTTATATTCAAATCAATTATTTAGATAAAATTACCGCGGCTGCAAATATTCGTTTATTCCATTTATCGAATGGACAGTTTGAACTGCGCCGTTCAGATCGGTTAGAGAAACATGCAAAGCAAAGTGGGCTTGGGCTGGATGTCTATGATGCATATACAGATCAATTAAGAGATGTCAAAACATTATCTGGTGGAGAGAAGTTTAATGCATCGCTAAGTCTTGCATTAGGTATGGCCGATGTAATTCAAAGCTTCCAAGGCAATATTCGTATCGAAACAATGTTTATTGACGAGGGCTTCGGCTCATTGGATGAGGAAGCGTTAAATAAAGCGATTGATACGCTAATTGATTTACAAGACTCTGGAAGAATGATTGGTGTTATTTCACATGTGGCAGAGTTAAAGGCTGCAATGCCGGCAGTACTACACGTTGAAAAAACGTTGAGCGGACATAGTACAACCCATTTTGAAGTAAAATAAGTGCCAGTCACTCAAATAATTCTGAATTTTTATGGCACTGCCAGTAGGGTTAGACAAACAAAAGTGCCAGTCACTCAAACAATTTTACAAAGTAAAAACCCACAAAGTCTCCTGCGGCTTAAAGAATGCTGCGCCGCCGGAAAGCGAAGTGGGTTTTTACGTTATAGGAGCCTCTTGGCTATTATTTTTTGTGTGTCGTTACGTTTGGTGTAGTTCCTTTTTTTGCTGCGACCACTTTTTTGACAATCGGAATAACGATGGGCGCTAATTTTATAGCAGTTTTAACTACCTTTGATACTTTCATAAATACGACAGCTCCTTAGTACTAAATTTTAACGGATAACTCGTACAGCTTGAACAATATTCCAAATGACAATGCCTAATGAAACGAGTAAATAAATACCAAAAGATACAAACCATATGATAATAAATGTATTCCCATTAGAAGAAGGATCAAACGTGTTCAATGACATAGTAGAAAATATAAAGACGATAAAGAAAATGACACCAAAGACAAATGGTATTAAATGGGAAATAAGTGCTTTGATGGAGTGTCTTTTGACATCACTATCTTTTGATACAAAATAAACGATTAACGGAACGATAAATGGTGCAAAAAAAATACTGAGATAACTAAAGGCAGATAAAATTTTTTGGTTCTCCATAGTAGTCCCTCCTTTTTAATTATTTACGCATAGAAAACTCGAAAGTTTCAAAAAAATTAATGTTGAAAAGGTTGTAATTGCAAAAGTGTTTGCGTACAATGAGGGTGTTCAACAAAAAAATTAGATGTAACGACCACAAGGGGAGCTGATGATGTCAGCTGAGACTGGGCACGTAATGCCTTTACTCTTCGAACCTGTAAGTTAACGCTTGCGTAGGGATGTGGATAGAAACCGACACTTTTACGATGTGAGGCTCTGTCCTGGCATCGTTTTTTTATGCCGGATTGACATGCATCTCAAAATGATTTCTATTCCTGCTCTTGTATCCTACATCGGAACAAAGGAGAGAATAATAATATGGACAAAAAAAGATTACTCATGCTGGTGGAAATTGCAATTTTCGCAGCGGTAGGACTTGTACTCGATCAAGTTTCCTTTAAAGTATGGGCACAAGGTGGCTCAGTAAGCTTAGTAATGATACCAATCATCTTAATGGCATTTCGTTGGGGTCTCTTTGCTGGGCTAACAACAGGTTTACTGATTGGTGTTATGCAAACGATGTTTAACTCGTACATTGTGCATTGGCTTCAAGGATTACTAGATTACGGGGTAGCTTTTAAAGTAGTTGGAATAGCGGCAGTAGTACGCGGACCAGTATTTAAAGCGACAATAGCCTTAAACAAAAAGAAAATGGCCCTTTACATTGTAATCGGTACGGTATTAGCAGGCTTCCTACGTTATTTAGCTCATACAATTGCAGGTGCAGTATTTTTTGCAGAATATGCAGGTGAGCAAAACGCATGGATTTATTCAATCATATACAATGGAACATACATGCTTCCAGCAACAATTTTAACAGCAATTGTTGGTGTGCTATTATTTACAGCTGCGCCACAATTAATGCAGCGGAAATCTTAAACACTATAAGACTGTCCTAAAAGTGAAAATAGTATGCTAAGTGTTACTTAGTATGCTATTTTTTTATATAATTCAAGGTCTCCACATTAATTTGGTCGATTTTTTTAGTCGAAGAACTTCTAAAAAGGTCTGTTTTTTATTTGTATGGTACTTATGAAATAATGTTGGCATAGAATAATTAAAGCGTTTGGCGTTATGGACATATAAAGTTATGTTATATTAATGAATAGATATTAGATGAAAGGGACGTTAAAAATGATTGTAAAAACGCAAGAAGAAATTGAAGCCTTTAAAAAAATTGGTCGTATTTGTGCAGAAATTCGTGAGGCAATGAAGGCAGCTACAAAACCGGGTGTGACAACACTTGAATTAGATGAAATTGCAGGCAGCATGTTTGCTGAAGCAGGAGCTATTTCTGGTCCTAAAGGTGAATATGATTTCCCAGGATACACTTGTATTAGTGTCAATGAGGAGGTTGCCCATGGTATTCCAGGACAACGTGTTATACAAGAAGGGGATATTGTAAATATTGACGTATCCGGTTCTCTAAATGGCTATTTTGCAGATACAGGTATTTCATTTGTAGTAGGGGCAGGTTACGAGGATAAAGAAAAACTTTGCCGCGTAGCAAAAAGTGCCTTTGATCGCGCTATGACAAAAGTAAAAGCAGGTTCTAAATTAAACCAAATTGGGAAAGCTGTAGAGCGTGAAGCTTATGCAAATGATTTAACTGTTATTATGAATTTAACAGGTCATGGATTAGGTCGTTCATTGCATGATGAGCCAAACCATATTTTAAATTATTACGATGCTTGGGATTCAACAATTATGAAAGAAGGTATGGTGCTAGCAGTTGAGCCATTTATTTCTGCGAAAGCAGAACATATCGTTGAAGCTGGTGATGGCTGGACATTTGTTACACCTGACAAATCATTAGTTGCCCAAATTGAGCATTCTATTATTGTTACAAAAGACAAACCAATCATTTTAACTTCGTTAGATGAAGCATAAAATAGCCAAGTGATAAACAAGGCTAAATGAAAAACCTGCTTGCCGATTTATTTTCGGTGAGCAGGTTTTTTTTTGACAAATAGGATACCAACAATTAGGACGCCACATAAAAATAAAGCCGCTGTCGTCACAAGTAATTCATCAAGGTTATTATGGAATGCAATGCCAATATAAGCCCATATAAACACGCTAGGATAAACAATATCGAAATGATAGTAGCGAATATGTAAGGCGATGGCTACACCAATTGACAGTAAAATAACTGCCCAAAGTGGATTGCTAAGTCCAAAACCATGCCATTCATAAGATGTTAGCGTAAAACTTGCATTTGTCATCATGATAAATGTAGACCAGGCAAAATAAATTGAAATGGGCAAACGACCAGTTAAAGCATTATTTGTATGCGGGTAAGTATTGTAAAGGATAAACAAGTACAATACTAAAATTACGGAACAACAGAAAAATACGATGAATAATTCATAATGCCAAAATAAAATAGAGAGCGCCTGTAAAATGCATACATTGCTAAAGAGAACAGTCTGTTTAATAGATGTCTTTTGAAAATTCATAACTAACCAATAAGCGAGTAAAATGTAAATTAATATCCATATCATATAACTAATATTAATAGGTGCAAACATTACGGGAAAACGATTTGAGATTTCTAACGAAGATTGACCATTTATTTTTATGAAATAGGATGAAAAGGTTAGGATGAGCGAGACAATAAAGGTTATTGTCATTAAAATAAACTTAGGCAAGGATTCCTCTCCCTTCGTGTTAAATTGTATAGGGAAAAGACAAATAAGTATATGACTGTCACATAATATCTATTTTATTATAGCGGAAAACCCTTACAATGTATCATATGAATTTGCTTTAAAAAATCTACAATTTACCATTTGAATATGCATCCAAATATTTCTTTAGTACAATAGAAATAACCAATTTGAAGGAGTGGAATTTTTATGGCTCAAAATCTTAAAAATCTTGACCTATCGATTGAACTAGATAAAAAATTATATAAAAAGAAATTAAAAGTACTTCAATACGAAATGTTAAATGCACAGCAATTTTTACTAAACAATAAAATCGGACTTATTCTAGTATTTGAAGGAATGGATGCAGCAGGTAAGGGTGGCGCCATTAAACGTCTAATTGAACGTGTAGACCCACGAGGTTACATAGTCCATCCAATTTCAGCTCCACAGCCTCACGAACTACGCTATAACTATTTGCAACGCTTTTGGAGAAAGTTACCGCAACATGGACAAATCGCTATATTCGATCGTTCTTGGTATGGAAGAGTGCTAGTAGAGCGTATTGAAGGATTTGCAAAAAAGGATGAATGGTCTCGTGCTTATGAAGAGATTAACAACTTTGAAAAGATTTTAACTGCTGGAGACTACATTATTATAAAATTTTGGTTACATGTGTCAGATGAAGAGCAGTTGAAGCGTTTTAATGAGCGGGCGCAGGATCCATATAAATCATGGAAGTTAACAGATGAAGACTGGAGAAATCGTGAGAAAACACCTGAGTATATAGAAGCGGCAAATGAAATGTTTGCAAAAACAGATAAGAAAAATGCTCCTTGGATTTTGGTGGCAGGAAACGATAAAAAACATGCACGAGTACAGGTGCTACAAGAAACACTTGCACATATTGAACGCGAGGCACAAAAAAGAGGTCTACATCTATCAAATGTTTTAGATAAGTCCCATATAGAAGACGCTGAATCATCAAGTATTGAATTACAAATACATTCTAAAAAACAAGTAAAAACAAGTAAAAACAAGTAAATAAATTGACTGATGCTGTGATAACAAGACAAGGCTGTTTTAGTTGTAGCAGCATCTTTTTTTACATACAATGAATATGTATTGACATTTATCGGAAGGCTTGTGGGGGAGAAATGGTGCTTAAAATTTGGAATTTATTAAGGAAAAAGGGTGGAAATGTGGTCTCGATTCAGGGGAGAAAATGCTACGTTCGCACATTCCAAGAAAAAGATGCACAAAGCTTAATGGGTCTTGTAAGTCGAAATAAATATTTTTGGTCTACATATGAGCCGTTACAGCGTCCTGAATACTATACAGTTGATGCACAATATAAAAAAATTCAAGAAAGTTTATATTTAATGAACTCGAAGAGGGAATATACATTTGGTATATATGAGCTAGGTACAAATAATTTAATAGGACACATTTCGTTGTACGCTATCAAACGTTTACCGTATTCAAGTGCATTTGTTGGTTACGCAATGGATGAAATCTATGTTGGAAAAGGGATCGTTACAGAAGCTGTAGAATTAGTTGTGCAATTTGCCTTTGAACAAATAGGATTACATCGTGTGGAGGCTTATGTATCAACTGAAAATAATGCATCTATCCGCGTCTTAGAAAAATCAGGTTTTCAACGAGAAGGCTTGTTAAGAAAATTATTGTACATCAATGGCCAATGGGTAGATCACTATATGTATGCCCGCTTAGAGCCATCATGATGAATAGGCTATAAGCTATTAAAAAGTGCAAATGTGGCAATGGTAAAAGAGATAAAGTGTTAGATTGACTACAATCAATTTAACACTTTTTTTGCAATGCCGTTGTTGTCCGCTACGGCGGGCGCTTTCCGCGGGCACACCGTAAGCCGCAACCCTCGCTACGCGCGGTCTGTTACGTCTTACGTTTTGTGCGTTCCCGCAGGAGTCGCCACCTCCGCTACCAACAACTAGTGCTCACTCTTTATAAAATTTTAAAGTATTGTCCCACCCACATTTTTTAGATGTTCATTTGGCATTGAAAGTCATTTAACAGCTTCAAATGTTATGACTTGATTTCGATTTGTTGGGTATTGCTGATAGCAATAGTCAGCTGAAATAACGATATCTCTAAAACCAATTTGCATTAGAAGCCTTTTAAATTCATTGATCCCATACCATTTCAAAGTGAAAATTTCAAATTCGCTTTCGATACATTTACCATCTTTCCATTTATCGTAGCGATGATGCGAAGTAGTCGTTTGATTAATATAATTTATTTCAGATTGTGTTACTTGCAATGTAATTAATTCGCATTGATTGTTTGTAAACGTTCGATAGTGTGAGCTACCTTCACTAAAATCGGGTTGCAAAAATAAATCTACTATTAATCTCCCATTTGATTTTAAATGATGATAAAAATTAGTTAGTATATGAAAAGCCTTTTCATCGTCATCAATTAATAAAAATGTTCCTGCTGGGATAATTATTGCTTCATATTGTTGTTCTGACTTAAAGGTCTCCATATTGGCTAGAAAGATGTTTGCTTCTTTATTTGCCATCTTTAAATTGTCTCGGCAGTACGCTAACATTTCTTCGGAAAGATCGAAACCTTCAATTGCCAATCCTTGCTCAAGTAATGGAATTAAAATACGGCCTGTTCCAACAGCTGGCTCTAATATTTTTCCTTTCACATGAGAAAGTCTTTGGCTATAGTATTCAACATCTCCAAACGAACTGCCAATTGGTTTATCAAGATTATAAACTTCTGCTGAAATAGAATGATAAGTTTGCATATGTTCCTCCAACTAAATTATTTTTACAATTTATAGTATTATTATACATAATTTAGTTAATTTATTTTTAAAAAACACAAGAAATATCATATAAAAGAAATGGATGCTACTTATAATTTTATTGGGGGGTGAATAAATGGATGAACAGATACAAATTATGATTGAGTGGATTGAAGGTAAATTAAAAAATCAATTTTCATTAAATGAGCTTTCTAATTTCATGGGCTACTCCCCTTACTATTGCTCTTTTAAATTTCACCAAGTAACAGGTATAAGTATAAGACGGTATATTCATCTAAGAAGATTGTATTTATCTACAGAAGATTTGACGCAAAACAGGAAGATAATTGACATCGCCTTTGAGTACGATTATTCTTCACAGGAAGCATATAGCAGAGCCTTTAAAACTATTTTTGGTATTAGCCCGAAAGAATATCAACTTAACAAGTTGCCTGTTCAGTCAATTGTTAAACTCACTATAAATAAAGACGGAGAATGGTATGGAATGAATGTTAATCAAAAAGTTGAGGTAGAGCGGTTACAAAATACGAAAAGGGAGTTGTTTGAGAGGGACGTACTTAACATTTTGAACGGACAAATGATGTATGAGGAATTTAAGAATAATAGACTAATGGGGGATTCCGATTACGCTCCATTTAATGAAGCTATGTGTGTAAACGCCACTACTACACAAGTTTTTAATAAAGCGTTTATAAACAAACGAGCTGACGGACATCATGATTCTATAGAGAATTATATTCAGAAGGTAATTGCACCATTAGAGAGTCTTTTTAACAAAGAGTATAAATGTATCGTTTTATGGTTTGGTGAAGACATGTTTTGTCAAATGAACCTTCTGACTATATTGTCTTATCTTGAACAGTCAGGCTATGAAGGGAAAGTGTTCTTAAATAGTTTCAGGGAGGACGAGTTTAAAGTTAATCAAACTGAGCTTCAATTAGGACATTATGATGCTGTATACAACGAAGTATTGGTCAACCACAATAAGCCGTCTAACGAAGTACTACCCGTAATGTATCAGGCAATCAGCATATATTTAGATATGCTAAACGAAGATAATGCAGTAGTAAAATTTATTGCTAAAAATAAAGATGTGCCAACAACCGAATTATTGAAGCAATTATTTGCTCTATTTCCAACAGTAGGCTATGGTGACACACAATATGTAGAGCTTATAAATAAAATTAAATAGGGCAACAAAAAAATGTGTCTATCGTTCGACCTTTCGATACAATAGACACATTTTTTTTTATTGAATGATTGTCTGCCAATAGAACAGTGAGCTATAAGTAAGCTCAGTTAATTTTGTATATTATTTGCTACCATCGTCGATTAAATCAAGTCGACCAGTATTCGGATCAATTACTAAACCATGAACAGGTACAGTTTGTACCATTAGTGGGTGATTACGAATCGTATCAACGCTTTTCTTAACGCTAGTCGCTACGTCGCCGAAACCACGTAAAAAGTCTTTTAAATCAATACCTGAGTATTCCATCATCTTAATAGTTTCTGGTTTGATACCTCGGTTAACCATTTTGCTAAGCATTGCATCTGGATCAACTGCGCTCATACCACAGTCATAATGTCCAACTACATACACCTCATCAGCTTGTAGTTCATAAACAGCAACAAGTAAACTACGCATTACTGCACCAAATGGGTGACTTACTAAAGCACCAGCACTTTTTACAATTTTTACGTCGCCGTTTCTTAAGTTCATCGCTTTTGGTAATAGTTCTACAAGGCGAGTGTCCATACAAGATAAAACAACGATACGCTTATCTGGGTACTTAGTTGTAATAAAAGGCTCATATTTTTTTTCTTGAACGAAATCTTCATTAAACTTTAAAATATCATTTAACATTGTCATGAAAGTTTGCTCCCTTCCCTACAGAAATATTTTAGAGCAAAAACGTAAATATGCAAATAATAATAACAATATTCATGCAATTTTATGAAAAAAAAAGAAGTTTGCTTAGTTAATTAGCGAATTATAAGGCAATCCATATATGCAAAAAAACAGCTACGTAAAGTAGCTGTTTTTAATATGATTAATATTTTTCTTTTGGTTGTGGGTCTATAGTTACTGAAGATTTAGTATCTAAACCAACTTGTAGGTAGTGGATGAAGAATCCTGTAGAAATTAATAATACGGCTGAAAAGCCAAGTACAGTTGTGATGAACATAATAAAAGCTCCTCTCTACTTAAATAATCTACTATAAGAACTATACTAATTATACAATAGGTTGCTAGGAAAATGTAAGGATAATTTATGACATCCATAAGATACCTAGCCTAGAATAATATTAATAGTACTGACTATTTTCTTAAAAGGCCCAGTTACCATTGCGGAAAATCGGTTCAATTTGACCATCAGCTGCAATGCCATCAATATCCATATTAGCTGAGCCAATCATAAAGTCAACATGCGTTAAACTTTGATTCAGACCATGTTTCAGTAGTTCCTCCGAAGACATTTCTTTGCCGCCATCAATACAAAATGCGTAGGCATTACCTATTGCTAAATGGTTAGAAGCATTTTCATCGAATAATGTATTGTAAAATAATAACCCTGATTGCGAGATAGGTGATTGATGTGGAACAAGTGCTATTTCTCCAAGATAATGAGCACCTTCGTCTGTCGCTACTAGCGACGCTAAAATCTCTTGCCCCTGTTCAGCCTGTATATCGACAATACGGCCATCTTTAAATGTTAATTTAAAGTTATCGATAATATTTCCGCCATAGCTTAAAGGCTTCGTACTTGATACATAGCCATTAGCACCTGTCTTTAGAGGTGCTGTGAAAACTTCCTCAGTTGGCATATTGGCCATAAATGTCTGTCCTTGTGTATTGACGCTACTACCACCGGTCCATACATGTTTTTCTGGTAATTCAATCGTTAAGTCTGTACCTGGAGCTGTATAGCGAAGGGATTTGTATTGTTTCCCATTTAAGTAGTCAGCTTTGTTATGTAGCTGTAAATCGTGTGCTTCCCATGCACTTACAGGATGTTCTTGGTCTGTGCGTGTTGCTGCAAAAATTGCTTCCCATAAGGCATCCACTTGTTGTTCTTCTGGTAGATGTGGGAATACTTTAGCTGCCCAAGGTTTAGAAGGAGCAGCGATAACTGTCCAGCTAAATTTGTCTGCCTGCATCATATTATAATAATTGACTAGTGCTTTACCTGAGGCTTTTTGGAAAGTCATAATTTTTTCGTGATCTATATCCTTTAGAAGGTCAGGATTTTGTGAAACGATACTTAAAAAGGCTGCACCTTGCTCAGCTAGCCATTCACGTTCTTGAATTTTCCATGGAGGGAAGAAATCAAATGAGTCTTTTGGTGCTTTTTCATAGCGTGTACGAACAAGTCTATCATCCGATAAATCGACAAAAACCTGTTTTGCACCATTTTCATAGGCAATTTTAGTAATTATTTCTGCTAATTTTAAGTTATCGGTCGAACAACTCATATAAAGGTATTGATTTTTCTGGATATTTACACCTATTTTCACAGCTAATTCGGCATATCTTAGTAATTTTGTGTTAAATGATAATAACAAATTCTTAACCCCTCTCGATTATAGACAATTTAGTGTATTATTCTTAATTCAATATAATCAAATATGGTCGAAATGTGAATAAAAAGCATTTATTTCATCGAAAAATTAGTGAAATACATTTATACTATATAATATCTTTATTTAAATTATGGAAAATTGGACGAAAATAAGTAAGATAGAAGATTTGGAGGTTCGAGAATGGATTTATCGTCAGTAGTAGGGGTAATTTTAGCGTTTATCGCCCTGTTAACAGGGATGGTATTAAAAGGTGTAAATTTAAGTGCCTTTTATAACCCAGCGGCTATTTTAATTATCATCTTCGGTACAATATCTGCTGTAACAATTGCTTTCCCAATGAAAGAATTAAAGCGGGTGCCAAAGCTGTTTAAAATTCTTTTTAAAGAAACAAAACTAGCGGATGATATTGAAATCATTAAGATGTTTTCACAATGGGCCGATTTAGCACGCCGTGAAGGTTTGTTAGCGTTAGAAAGTAAGGCTTCAGAAATTGAAGATCCATTTTTGAAAAATGGTCTTACATTAGCAATTGATGGTCAAAACGCAGATTATATCCGTGACGTATTAACGGAAGAAGTAGAGGCGATGGAAGACCGACATACAAGTGGCGCAGCCATTTTTACACAAGCAGGTACATATGCCCCAACATTAGGGGTACTCGGTGCGGTAGTAGGCTTAATCGCAGCGTTAGCAGATATGAACGATATTGATAAGTTAGGACATGCCATTTCAGCTGCTTTCATGGCAACATTATTAGGTATCTTTACAGGTTACGTATTATGGCATCCATTTGCCAACAAGTTAAAGCGTAAATCAGCAGTTGAAGTGAAACAAAAACGTATGATGATTGAAGGAATCCTTTCTGTATTAGAAGGGGAGGCTCCACGTGTTATTGAACAAAAATTATCTTCTTATTTAACGATGGAAGAGCGTCGTCAAATTTCGGGTGAAAGCGGGGCGGGCGGCCTTGGCAAAGAAAGCTAAGAAAAAGAAGCATGAAGAGCATGTTGATGAGTCTTGGTTAGTACCGTATGCAGATATTTTAACGTTATTACTAGCGTTATTTATCGTACTTTTTGCATCCAGTTCAGTTGACCAAGAAAAGCTAGATCGTATGTCAGCAGTATTTAATCAGGTTTTTGATGGTGGTACGAGCTTTTTAGAACAGCCATCGCCACTGCCAACGCCTGATGCAAATAATGACCAAACACCGCAACAGCCACAGCAAAACTCAGCGTATTTAAAGGATCAACAGGAGTTAGCTGAAATTAAAGATAGTGTAGATAATTTTATCGCAGTCAATGAGATGGAAGGTCAGTTCGCAACTGAAATGACTGATGAGGGATTGCTAGTAACAATTCGAGATAGCATCTTGTTCGACCCAGGGAGAGCAACCATTAAGCCAGAGTATAATACAATAGCTAAGGAACTTGCAGGTGTATTAGTATCCGATCCTGCTCGTAGTATTGTCATTACTGGTCATACTGATAACGTGCCTCAAACAGGTCCCGAATTTGCTTCGAACTGGGAATTATCGGTTATGCGTGCAGTGAATTTCTTGAAAATTTTAGTGGATAGTAACTCAAATCTTGATCCGGTTTATTTTAGTGCAAAAGGATATGGTGAATATAAAGCCATCGCACCAAACAATACGGCTGAAGGTCGCGCAAAAAATCGTCGTGTGGAAGTGTTAATTCAACCACTTGTTGCCGAAGACGGTTCTGCAGCGAAAAACGCACAGTAATAAAAGAAATGCTATTAGCAATAGACTCGATGTCCTTGCTAATAGCTTTTTTAGTGAGCTGAACAATTATTTGCGTAAAGAGCCTAATTCGGCAACGATAGCCTGCATTTCACTCGGGCTAAATGTGTCACGTTTCATAACCATTTCGTACAGATAGACTAAATCTTCATAATTTGCTTCATCAAAATTCTCAGATTTCATAGCATCTACATTTACCATGCGGAGCTTATCTTTCATTTGATCGACCATATAAATAACGTTTTCTTTTGACGGCACTGATAAATCCATTCAATTAAACCTACCTTTCATAATCCTAGCCAATATCATTTCATTGAATAAAAAAAATGTCAATACTGTAATTGGGCGTTGCTTTAAAAATGCATTGTTATTGGGTAGAATAAGTGCAATAAGCTGTTTAGTTATTTTTAAAAAAGGGAATACACATTAAACAAGCAGGGGGTAAATAATATGGGACAAAGTAAATTATTAGCATCTATCGTCGTAGGCGCAGCTGTAGGAGCCGCAATAAGCATGTTTGATCGTACTACACGAGAAAAAACAGTCGCTACTACAAAAAGAATGAAAGAAGCAGTATCTTATTACGCATCACATCGCAGTGAACTGCAAGACCTAATTGAAGAAAAGGTGTTAGCAGCAAAAGTACTTTGCGATAGCGTATCAGAAAATGTCAACACGCTAGCCGAGAAAGTTGATGAGTTTAAAGAATTGCCTTCTACAATTCAAGGGATGATTAGCGATACTAAATCAGCCTTCACTTCGCCAGATAAAGAATAAGCTGTAGTAAAAGGAGGGGATTAAATGGAAAAGAGAAAAGCATCCATACGTTCAACGATTGGTGAGGTTAAGGCGTTTTTCTCACCAAATGAAGATGCGGTAGATGTAATGACATCGAAGGGCTTTATCCAAGATTTAATGCTTCGCATACAACGCGTTGAAATATCAGCTCTTGGAGCACAACTTGCTTATTTCTTTTTACTTTCTTTCTTCCCCCTATTAATTTTCCTTGTTACCCTATTGCCATATTTAAACTTAGAGACAACGCAAGTGTACTCGTTTTTAGTTAATCTAATGCCTGATGAAGTATATAGGCTTATTGAAAGTACATTAAAAGAAGTATTAACTAATCGCAATAGTAGTTTATTATCCATCGGGGTACTAGGGACGATCTGGTCTGCTTCAAAAGGAATAAATGCGTTAATAAGAGCTCTAAATAAAGCGTACGATACGGAAGGTAGAGTAGGTTTTGTGGACAGAGGGCTCTCACTTGTATTTACTATTGCTTTAGTTATTGTCATTGCAGTAGCTCTTCTATTACCTGTCTTTGGACAGCAAATTGGGCATTTTTTGTTTTCAATTGTTAGCATTGAAGATGAGTTTGAATCTCTTTGGCGTAATATTCGTTGGTCAATGCCGCCATTACTGATCTTTTTAGTGTTGATGGCAATTTATTGGTTAGTACCGAATACAAGCCCACGATTGAAAATAATGGGTGTATGGCCAGGAGCAATATTTTCTACGCTTGCATGGCTCGTTGTGACATATGGTTTTTCTTTTTATATAAGTAACTTTGGAAACTATTCTGCTACATACGGTAGTATTGGTGGCGTTATTATTTTAATGTTATGGCTGTATTTTACAGGGATGATTTTAATTTTTGGTGGTGTGTTAAATGCCACAATGCAAAAAAGAGCCTTGCTAAAAGCTGAAGGTGCTATTAAATAACTTTAGAAAAAGGGTGGTCTCAATTGAAGACCACCCTTCTTTTTACAGTTAACTGCCGTTGATTTTCGTGGGCATAATATCGGCTTCTAAAACGTAAAATTCAGAATTGTTTGAGTGCCAGGCACTTTATATGGAACGAAATCGACGGTTTGTCTATACATTGAAAGGGTGGTCTCAGTTTGAGACCACCCTTTTTTTATACATTTTTATTAAGCATTCGTAAGCCATTTAATATTACAAGAATTGTACTACCTTCATGTCCGATGACACCTAGTGGTAAATCAACAGCTTGTAAAAAGTTAGAGGCAATTAACAAAACAATGATACCAATAGAGAAGAAGATGTTTTGTTTGACGATTCGTTGCATTTTGCGAGATAAACGTACTGCATAAGCAATTTTAGATAAGTCATTTTTCATTAACACAACGTCTGCCGTTTCCAAAGCAACATCAGTACCTTCGCCCATTGCAATCCCAGTAGTAGCTGTCGCTAATGCAGGTGCGTCATTAATGCCATCTCCAACCATTCCTACAAAGTTATGCTGTTTAAGTAGGCGTTTCATTTCAGTAACTTTTGTTTCTGGAAGACACTCTGCAACGTATTCAGTAACGCCAGCTTCTTTCGCAATAACTTTTGCTGTTTTGTCATTATCGCCAGTAAGCATGACGACATCTATACCCAATTCTTTTAATAATGTGACGGCTTTCTTCGCCTCATCACGAACTGTATCTTTTAACGCAGCAAGTGCAACAATACCATCTTTGTCACGCATGAAAATTACCGTTTTACCTTCTGAGGTAAGCTTCGCTAATGCGTTATTCGCAAAAGCATTGGCTTCATCCTCTCCTACAAAATCAGGTTTACCGATAAGATACTCTGTTTCATTAATGTAGCCCTTCATGCCCCAACCAGGGATATCTTCAATTGTTGCTTGCGCAAACTGTGAAATAAGTTGTGCTTTTGCGTAGCTTGTAATTGCTTGGGCTAATGGGTGATTTGACTGTGCTTCAATACCTGCAAGAAGAGCTAATGCTTCTTGTCGATCTAAGCCTTCGCGTACGATAAACTCTGTAACAACTGGTTTTCCTTGTGTAAGAGTACCTGTTTTATCGACAGCTAATGCACGTAATACACTTAGATGCTCTAAATGCAAGCCACCTTTAAATAGCACCCCATTTTTAGCGCCATTTGAAATCGTTGCTAATGTTGCCGGCATTATTGATGCAACGAGTGCACAAGGGGAGGCAACAACTAAGAGCACCATTGCTCGATAAAATGTAGTCGTCCAATCCCAACCAAGTAAAAAGTGGGGAAGAAACATCATAAGTGCTACAGATAGTAATACAAACTTTACATATGTGCCTTCGAATTTTTCGATGAATTGCTGAGAAGGCGATTTTTCGCTTTGAGCATTTTGTACAAGCATAATAATTTTTTGGAATAAAGTTTCGGAATTTGGTTTTGTCATTTCCATCGTAATTGCACCATTTAAATTAACTGTTCCTGCAAATACTTCGTCACCTTCAAATTTAGCTATAGGTAGTGGCTCGCCACTAATAGCTGATTCATCGATAGACGACTGTCCTTTAAAGATAATACCGTCTGCTGGCACACGTTCACCAGGTTTAATAAGTAGATGATCACCAATTTTTAATGTGGAGACAGCAACCTTCATCGGTTCAAATCCACCACGTACTAGCCAAGCTTCTTCAGGTTGTAAATTCATAAGAGCAGAAATTTCGCGATGACTCTTGTTCATAGCATATGTTTCAAGGGCACCACTGACAGCAAAGATAAAAATAAGGATTGCGCCTTCTGTCCAATAGCCAATAGCAGCAGAGCCGACTGCGGCTAATATCATAAGTAATTCTACATTCAATTTTTTTTCTTCTAGCGTTTCTTCAATGCCTTCTTTTGCTTTTGCAAATCCTCCTACACAAAAAGCAACAACATATAAGAGAATAGAAGCTGTTGTTTGATCATTTGTATCTAAACGCCATGCAAGTAAAATAAATAATCCAGCCATAACAGCAGCAATCAGTTCAGCATGCACCTTAATATTCTCAATTAAACTTATATTTTCTCGATTAGAGTATTCCATCAATATCCCCCCTGATAATGAAAATCAATATCAAAACCCTTATAAAATAAGGAATCATAAACATTGTTGTAGTTGATAATCACTTTCAATTATATCTTTTCTAATTTAGAATTATTATAACAAAGGTTTTTGGAAAATGAAAGCAATAACTTTTAGAGGACATGGTCTAGGAAAGATATCAATTAAATATAATAATGTGTTCAAGAAACTGATTGTTGATTTTTCCATTCTGAACATTGTATTGAGAACAGAAAAAGACACAGTATATTCACTAGGAATATTCTGTGCCTTTACATTTTGTGTACGTAACAGATAAATCTCTTTAGTTAAAAATGTTCTTCTAGATTAGAAAACTCTTTCTGCATGTTGAGCAAGTTTTTCTAGAGAAGATTTGTCTACATCAGCGTGAAGCGATTTACCGTGAGAGTCCATTGTTACTACAGCTGTGAACCCTTCAACATTTAAGTGCCACATAGCTTCAGGAATACCGAATTCCATTAAGTCTACACCATCTACACCTTTAATGCAGTCTGCGTAGTATTGAGCAGCACCGCCAATTGCATTCAAGTATACACCGCCGTGTTCGCCTAAAGCAGCAAGTGTTTTTGGACCCATACCACCTTTACCAATTACAGCACGGATACCGAATTTTTTCATAATATCGCCTTGATATGGCTCCTCACGAATAGAAGTAGTTGGACCAGCAGCTTTCACTGTCCAGTTACCTTCTTCGTCTTTTGCCATTACAGGACCACAGTGATAAATAACTTGTCCATTAAGATCAACTGGTGCATCATGGCTCATTAAATGATGGTGAATTGCATCACGGCCAGTGTACATACGACCAGTAATAGATACAACGTCTCCTACTTTAAGTGAACGAATTTGTTCTTCTGTAATTGGAGCAGTTAGCTCTACTACATTTGTCAACGTTTCATCTGTTGTTGCAGCAACTTCTTCAGCTTCTTTAAATGTAATTTTTTCACCTTCTTGGTAGTGCCAGTTGATGATTTCGCCTGTTTCAGGATTAATATCAACTGCCATACGACGGTATGCCCAGCAGTTATATGCTACTGATACGTAGAATGAAGCAGGAATACGGTGCATTACACCAATTTTACAGCCAAGTAAAGTTGCTTCACCGCCGAAGCCCATTGTACCGATACCGAAAGTGTTTGCAGTTTTCACAACATATTCTTCTAATTTTGCAAGATCAGGATTTGAATTTGTATCTTCTACATGACGGAATAATTGCTCTTTTGCTAAATCATACCCTGAAGAGCGATCGCCACCGATACCTACACCAATAAAGCCTGCAGAACAGCCTTGTCCTTGTGCTTGATAAACAGAGTGTAAAATACATTTACGGATACCATCTAAATCGCGACCAGCTCGGCCAAGACCTTCTAGCTCACATGGTAGACTATACTGGATGTTTTTGTTTTCACAGCCGCCACCTTTAAGAATTAATTTAATCGTAATATAATCTTTTTCCCATTGCTCGAATTTCATAACTGGCAGACCATCACCAAGGTTATTACCACTGTTTGCACCAGTTAAAGAATCAACGGCATTTGGACGTAATTTTGCATCAGCTGTTGTATCGTTAATTGCTTTTTTAATAGCTTCTTTAATTTCTAATTGGTTTACACCTACTGGAGTGTAGATTTTAAATGTTGGTAGACCAGTATCTTGACAGATTGGTGATACGTTGTCTTCTGCCATAATAATATTATTTGAGATTGTTTCTAAACTCATTGCTGCGCGAGTACCCGCATTTTCAGCTTCTTTAGCTTTTTTAATGGCGCGACGTACATCTTTTGGTAAGTTTGTTGATGTTTCAGTAATTAAATTGTAAAGACTTTTCTCCAAAGTTTGAAGATTCATTTTGATATTGCCCCCCAATGAAAAATTGATTATTTCCACGATACATTATACTCTTTTCCACTAATGAAAAAAAGAGTCCATCTAATTGTGGTAGGAATTAGCGATTATTTTTATAGATTTTGTAATGTTTATTCATTAACCTTTAAATGTTCAAAGAAAATAGTATTTGATTATTAGGAACGTTTGTTCTAAAATGGAATTAACTTTACTTTAAGGAGGATATTTCATGTCTGAAACAATATCGTTGAAGTTACCAAAGGAAGTTGAGCAATTTCGAAATATAATAGAAGGAACAATGGAGCCTGTTGTTGTAATTGAAACCCATGAAAAGGAAACGACTTTATTTGAAAGTAAGTTTGCAGGTAATCCGTATTTTCCACTTTCTATGGAATATCCAAAAAACGCGGAACAACAACCATTAAAGCTTTTAGCCCAAATTAATTTTGCGGATGTACCTAAGCACTTACCTCATTTCCCTAACGAGGGGATACTGCAATTTTATATTGATGGCTATGATGACGTACTTGGAATGGATTTTGATAGTGGGAAAAATCAAAATGGTTTTCGAGTTATTTTCCACGATACAATCGTCAAGGATGAATCGCAGCTTATTCAAGATTTCTCATTTGTAGAAAATCAGGAAGAAGAATTGTATTTTCCAGTAGATAAGGAAATGGCATTGTCCTTTAAAGCAAAATTTGAACCTTTATCTATGGATGACTTTAGAAGCAATGAAATATATGCAAGCATCGAAACAGCTGCTGAAGAAGACGAAGAGCTGACAGATGTATTATATGATGTATTAACTGGTGATGGTCATAAAATTGGAGGTTATCCTTTCTTTACGCAGGAGGATCCTAGAGCATACGGTAATTATACGGATTCAACAACGATGTTACTTCAAATAGATAGTGAAGGAGATCATATTATGTGGGGGGATTGTGGTGTTTGCAATTTCTTCATTACAGAGGAAGAACTTAAAAATAAAGATTTTAGCAAGGTTGTTTACAATTGGGATTGTCATTAAAAAAGCAAGCGAGCAATTTATATGCTCGCTTGCTTTTCATTGTTATTATTGTTCACGAGCGTTGAATTGCTCCATTTTATCTTCTAAATCATCCATCATTTGAATTAAACGATCAATATCTTGTAATTCAGTTTTTTCTGGGTCGATGGCATCTAATACTTCTAAAAACATTTCAAGACGTTCTTTTAAGTAAGTCACTTGTTGTTCTTTATCCGTGATTGGCTTTGACATGCATACACCTCATTTCGTCCCTTACATAGTAGCTGATTTGGGACTAAATTTCAATGCCTAGGGTAACACCTAGGACTTAGAGATTATTTTTAAAAATCAATAGACAGAATATTTACAATATTGATGTTGTATGTTAAAGTTATTTTAAGAAATAGTAAAGGAGCTGATGGTACAAAACGGTGAACTCTAACTCGAAAAGGAGGGAGTTTAAACAAGTAATCGGTCAAATAAAAAAGCCGAAATTCGTGTTTATACAAGTTGAATGAAGATAAGTGTTAGTTAGGCCTTAGCGTAAAATCACATGTGGTGAGCGCTAAGGCTTTTTGGTATGCTGTAATGTGGAAGAAGACTTGATGTTGGAGGAAAAAATGAATTACTTCTCAGATTACAGCAAAAAAAGATTTACTATTTTAGTGTTAATTGTATCTATATCGGGATTTTCACAAGGAATGCTACTGCCGCTTATCTCCATTATTTTTGAGCGTGATGGTGTATCCTCCGCTTTAAATGGTTTAAATGCGACGGGACTATACATAGGAACTTTATTAATCTCACCATTTATCGAACAGCCTTTACGAAAATGGGGCTACAAACCAATTATTTTAATCGGCGGGGCATTGGTCTTTGTATCACTTATCATATTCCCTTTATGGAAAAGTGTCACATTTTGGTTTGTGTTACGTTTGCTAATAGGTGTCGGAGATCATGCGCTACATTATGCTACACAAACATGGATTACGAGCACAGCTGATCATAAAAGCTTAGGCAAAGGTATGGCTATTTATGGTTTGTCCTTTAGCATGGGCTTTGCGGTAGGGCCATTAATGGTACAGCTTATACAAATTGCAGAAGCATTGCCGTTTATTGTGTCATCGATTATGTGTTTATTTGCTTGGTCATTTGTATTCTTCTTACGCAATGAAAAGCCAGAGCGTTTAACGGGTGATATGAATGCAAGAGGATGGAATCGCTATAAGGTGGCAATTGTATTTGGATGGATAGCATTTTTAGGTCCGTTTGTTTACGGATTTTTAGAATCTTCATTAAACGCCTTATTTCCAGTATACGCATTACGTATAGGTTTTGAGGTAGACATGATTCCGATTATTTTATCAGTCTTTACATTTGGGGGCATTTTAACGCAAGTGCCACTTGGTTCACTTGGCGATAAAATTGGACGACGGAATATACTGATGTTCGGATCATTTGGAGGTGCTATTTTATTTAGTATTGCTAGTTTTTTAGAGCACTCACAAATGGCTGTAGCCATCGCGTTTTTCTTCGCAGGTACATTGGTCGGTTCGATGTTTTCTCTTGGTATTACATATATGGCTGATTTAACGCCTAAAGAGCTACTACCAACCGGAAACCTTCTTTGTGGTATTGCCCTAAGTATCGGTAGTTTAACAGGGCCGTTTTTAGGTGGAGTTTATTTAGAATTTGTAAAAAATTATAGCTTCCTTTTACTTGTAGCACTTCTATTACTAGCTGTAGCGACAGTTCTACTCGTATTTGGGAAAAATAAAAATAAGCGATCAGTGACTGTTTAATGTCATGGTCGCTTTTTAAATACAAAATAAAAGAGCGGGGCTCATCTCCCGCTCATAAAACAAAAAACGCCCAGCAAATCCGTGCTGTAATGGCGTTTTTCGGTGTGACACGGATGTTCCGTCCATGCCACGTAGGTTTGGCACCTAGAAATACATTATACAGACAAGCAATCATAAAAGCAATTAGATTATAATGCCATGCCTAGTAATTCTCTATTATATTCATCTCGTCTAAAGTAGTAACTCTACGTGTGGGTGACATTACATCATTGTCGTTTAATAACCTATCAATTTCTTGTTGACTAAGGAATTCTTGAGTTTGAGCAAATCCTGTGTTAGGTAAGAAAGCAAAAACTAAAAGTAATAACAATGCTAACAATTTTGATATTTTATTTCCCATATGAATAACCCTCCTTTTTTGTTTGTAAATATTTCGACTTATTAAAAAATAAAATGCAAGGAAAGTAATATGAACTTTTAATGCTTGAGGTCGAAAAAATACTATATTACATAGTAGAGAGAATACGATAATCTAGGAAAACTGCTTGATGATAAGTTTTTTTCAATGAAAAGTGTGGTGGCATTGATTTCTGGAGAGGATTAGGAACCTAGAGGAGAGACTATCGGCAGTCTACACCTACCTTCTGAAGTTGCATTCAGTTTTAAGGCGTTAAATCATTTTTTTTAAACGGGAAAGGAGAGTTGATTCTCTGGTGGGAGACCTGAATTCTACGAAAGAAGCTCTTTTTTGATTTAAAATAATAGAGCATCTCAAAAAAAATTGAGATGCTCCAAAACAAATTTATTTTCTTAACACAAGCTTAGCAACACATTCCACTTGTGCGGTTTGTGCGAACATATCTACTGGTTGGATATATTCTACATCATAAAGCTTTGATAATTCCTGTAAATCTTTAGCTAATGTAGATGGGTTACAAGACGTATAGACAAAACGTTTCGGTTTTAGCTTAAGGACAGTGCGGATAAATTCTGGTGCAAGGCCTGTACGTGGCGGATCTACTGTAATAACATCAGGCGTGAAGCCCTCTTTGCGCCATTTAGCTAAAACACTTTCAGCTGTGCCGACTGCATATTTCGTATGTTTAAAGCCATGGTTGCGCGCGTTTGTTCGTGCATCTTGAATGCTTTCTGGAATTACGTCCATACCGCGAACCTCTTTCGCTTTATCAGCCAGCCATAAACCGATAGTACCAACTCCACAATAGGCATCAACAACGGTTTCATTGCCCGTTAATGCCGCTGCTTTTTTAATTTCATCGTATAAATGTACAGTTTGTGTTGGATTCAATTGGAAGAATGCACGAGCAGATAGATCAAATGCCAATTCTCCTAGTTCCTCATGTATTGTTTCCTTGCCATCAAGAACAATCGTCTCATCACCAAAAATAAGTGATGTTTTTTCACGATTAATGTTTTGTGCAATCGATACGATACTTGGATCGATTTTTTTAATACGCGTTAAAAGCTCAGCAAGGTGAGGGATGTCTTTACGAGTCGTAACAAGCACGACTTGTGTTTCACCAGTGCGAATCCCTGTACGTACAACAATCGTACGCACTAAACCATCGAGCGTACGACCATCGTAAATCGTAATATTTAGCTTTTGTAAGATTTTACGTGTCGCTACAGTAATTTTCGATGTGATTGGATGTTGTACAAGGCAATCATTAATATTCAGTAGTTTGTTGCTGCCTTCTGCAAAAAGCCCGGCATAGACACGTTTGCCTTCTTTGCGTACTTGGAATTGGCTTTTGTTGCGATAATTCCAAGGGTTGTCCATACCAAGTGTATTGCGAACTTCAACGGCTTCTGCTAATGGCTTAGCATAGCGTTCTAACGCTTGAATAACGATATCCCGTTTTTCTATAAGCTGTTTTTCGTATGTCATATGTTGAAGCTGGCACCCACCGCATTCATTGTAAACTGGGCAGGGTGCTTCCTGACGAAATTGTGAGGCTTTCCGTATGGCAAGTATATCTGCCTCTGCGAAATTGCGTTGTGTTTTCGTAACTTGGGCAGTAATTTCTTCTCCTGGAATAGCGCCTTTTACGAAGACGACGTTGCGTTTATAAAAGCCAACGCCCTCGCCATTAATGCCAAGTCTTTTTATAGTTAATGGGAATTTTTGTCCCACTTCCATCGTAGTTTGTTGCGTCAAGCGATCCACGTCCTTTAACTTTGTTCAGCACGTAGGTATTGATAACATGCTGATGTCATCTCCCCATTATAACTAAGGAGTGGACGATTGCATAGTGACAGGGAAATCTTCATACTCCAATACTAAATCGTCAAGCGATAAAAAAGTATAGCCTTGTTTCTTTGCTTCAGCAATGAATAAAGGTAGAGCCTCCGCATTATCTTGAGCAACTGTATGCATTAAAATGACAGCGCCAGGGTGCAGTTGCTCCATTAAAGCATTATAAGCATAATCTGCTCCACGTCGTTCATCCTTTAGCCAATCTTTAAAAGCGACAGACCAGAAAATATGACGGTAACCTTCTGCATTGCCGACTTCTAACAACTTAGCATTGAAAATTCCTTCTGGTGGTCGAGCATAAGTTGTACGGTCTATGCCTGTTAATTCACGCAGTTTCCCATCAAACTTACGCCATTCTGCACGCATACCATCTCTTGTTAACTTTGCCATATTCGGATGACCATAGGAATGGTTACCGATTGTATGACCGTCTTGCACCATACGCTTAACAAGGTCACCAGCGCTTTCTAAATAATGACCAGTTAAAAAGAAGGTCGCTGGTGCTTTTTCTTTTTCTAACGTATCCAATATACTTTCTGTATAGCCATTTTCGTATCCATTATCAAAGGTTAAATAGACCACTTTTTTATCGGGTTTTCCTTTATAAATTGCTCCATATTGGTCGAGTAGTTTATCAAGTTGTGCTCCTGCCTGTGCTGGTTCGCCATTCTTTGCTCGTTTAATGCCCCAATGATATTCATCTGAGCCAAATGCAAAGTATGGATTAATGCTTATTGCTGCGGCAATAATAAAAGTAGCGATTACTGCACCTACTATATGTTGTTTCCACATAAAAAACGCATCCTTTCCTTTTCTTTTAGGATGCGTTCTTTTCAAAAATTTATCCGGCTTGTCGTTTCACTTTGCACACGGATTTTATAATAAATTTTCAAGTGCTTCTTTTAAATAAGGATAGTTAAATTCAAAATTTTGCGTTTCTAAAACAGTTGGTAATACATGCTGTCCTTCTAAAACGAGCATACTTTGTTCTCCTAGAGCTAAACGCATGGCAAAACTAGGGACTGGCATCCAATGGCGACGTCCCATTACTTGAGCAATTGTTTGACCAAATTCCTTCATGCGTGTTGCATGTGGAGCAGTCACATTAAATGGTCCGTTAATAGATGAATGGGTAATGGCAAAATAAATAGCTCGCGCTACATCTTCTACATGAATCCATGATAACCATTGCTCGCCTGTACCAATCGTGCCACCGATATGTAATTTATAGGGCAATAGCATGGAAGGAAGTGCACCTTCGTCACGACCTAAAATAACACCAAAACGAGCAAGTGCTACACGAACACCGAGGTTTTCTGCTCGCTTTGCATGTCGTTCCCAATCATGAACTGTCCATCCTAAAAAATCTTTAGCGTAGTCGCTAATGTTTTCACTATAGGTGGTCACTGTGGAAGGTGGGTAAATTCCAACTGCACTGGCATTTACAAGTACATTTGGTTTTTCCTTAAATTGTTCTATAATACGTACAATTTCTAGTGTAGCTTCCATGCGACTTGTATAAATAGCCTTCTTTTGCTTCTTTGTCCAACGTCCATCATTTAATGACACTCCTGCTAAATTGACGACTGCATCGATGTCCTCGTCCAATTCCTTCTCTGGTCGAGCACCATCTTTTAGCCATTGTACATAATGAATGCCATTTTCATATTTCGAATTGCTACGGGATAAAACGAATAACTCATGTCCTTGTTCTTTCAACAGTTTTGTTAACTCCTTCCCAACAAATCCAGTACCACCAGCAATGACAATTTTCATAAGAACCCCTCCTTTTACCAATAGATGTTAACTCAACTATACACAAAGATAGAAAAAAAGAAAAAGATGTTATAATGATTAGGCAAAGAGGTGATTTCGCTATGCGTGTTATTACAAAAATTGCGCGTCAAAAAAACAATCCAGAACGCTATAATATATATTTAAATGAGGAATACGCCTTTCCTGTAGACGAAGCGATTTTAATACAATTTGGTCTTACAAAAGGAAAGGTGCTTGAAGAATTTGATATTCAGGAAATTGCCTATGAAGATGAAATTCGCAAAGCATTTAATAAAGGGCTAAATTTTTTATCATATCAAATGCGAAGTGAGCATGAGGTGAAGAAAAAGTTAAACTCCTTAGAGTTTGGGGAAGCAGTAATATTAGAAGCGATTCAAAAGTTAAAATCATATGGCTTTTTAAATGATGAATCTTATTCGAAAGCATTGCTTGATACAAAAAAAGCCACGATGAAAAAAGGGCCTCGAGCAATTCGACAAGATCTCATCAAAAAAGGAATCGATAAAAGTTTGCAAGATGAGGTGCTTGAAACATTTAGCCATGAGGAACAAGTAAAGCTTGCAACACAGCTTGCAGAAAAAGTAATTCGTTCTGAGAAGAAGAAAACACCAACGCAAGTAAAGGCTAAGATACAAGATTTCTTAATGCGAAAAGGGTATTCTTTTACTGTTGTCGATGAAGTACTTGGACAAGTTGAAATTGAGCAAGCAGAGGATGAATGGCAGTCCTTACTCGATGTGCAAGGCGAAAAAGTTTGGAAAAAGTATGCGTCGAAGTATACTGGTTATGAATTAAAAATGAAAACGAAGCAGGCGCTTTATCAAAAGGGATTTCCTGTAGAAGTTATAGATCGTTTTATTGAAGAGAAGGAGAATGGGGAATGAATGAAAAAAACTATGCTGCAATGACAGAGCATGAACTACGTGAAGAAGTAGCAAAGCTAAGAGAGAAGGCTCGTAAGGCAGAACAGCTAGGCATACTTAATGAATTTGCAGTGTATGAGCGTAAAGCTTTAATGGCAGCTGCTTATTTAGTTGATTTAGATACGATAGTACCGGGAGAAATGTACAGAATCGATGGCTCGGACAACAACTATTTCCAAGTTGATTATTTAAAAGGACGTTTTGCATGGGGTCATCGCCTAGGCGGCGATAAATATCAGGAAGCCTTGCCCGTTTCTATTTTATCACCTATAAAGGTGGGGAAATAAATTGCAAGAAAAAATCGACAAACTAACAGCAGAATTACTTGAGAAAAATCCCCAAATGTCAGCAGGGCGTGCGCGTGTTTGGATTGAACTTTTATGGAGTGATTTTGAATCTACATCTGCAAAAGCGGGCTATGATTATCGTGGGGCTGATTATACTGAAAACTTAGTGCGCCAATTAATTGTAAGCTATGGCGATAAGCTCCATCAGTTTGCAGGACGCAATCCAAAATACGCTCATTTACTAGATGCAAGTGATGATATGGTACAATAATAAATAGATTTCATTGTAATGCAAAAATCAATTTTAAGCTATAAGCATAACAAAGCCGGTGTTCCCTTCAAATAGGATACTCCGGCTTTATTAGTTAATTGCTTGCGCCAATTTGTAATTTTTTTTGAAGCTTATCCTCGGTAAAAATCCAACCAGTGTAAGAGGTAATAATTTCGTTGTCGTCATTTAAATGAGCAACTGCAACGAAAGGATAGCGATTGTCACTACGATAACGTAAATCGATTAACCTCACCTCTGTTAAGCCATTTTCAAGTTCGGAAATTTCCCAACGGTACAATGGTGAGAAAGACACAAAGGCAGCGAGATTAGGGTCTTTCATAGCAGCTTCAACAGTAGGTGTATTTGGTAGTGATTTGATCTCGAATTTATCGTAAATATTAACAGTTCGCCCATAAGCGCGACCAACATAGTAATGTGTTTTTGATTTTGCTGCGATGCGCCAGTGAAAAAATCGCATTGTAGGTGCTACAATAACATAATCTTCATCTTGAATTGTACTGTGCACTGCTTTTTTAACTGCTTTTTGAACAGCAAAGCGGAAAATATAATAGACGACAATAATGCCGTACATGACGCTAAATGTCCAGACTGGATTTGCCCCAAATGCCCATAGTAATATTCCAAGGCAATGAAGGGAAAAAATAATTGGATCGAATGTATTGATAACACCAAGTGCTACCCATTTCCTAGAGAATGGGCGAATAGCTTGTGTGCCGTAAGCATTAAAAATATCAACGAAAACATGAATAGCTACTGCAAGAAATGTCCAAAGCCATAAATGTAATACATTTGCGTCCTGAATAATTAGTGATAACACGATTGTAATTAAAATTGGCCATATGGCTACTGCTGGTATTGAATGTGTTATACCGCGATGATGTCGAATATAAATCGCATTATTGCGAAGTTTTAATACTGTATCAACATCAGGTGCTTGTGAGCCAATAATGGTGCCAGCCATAACGGCAGTAAAGGTCATTGAATGATTTGCAACTACAGGGTCAGCTAAAGCAAGACCACCGAGTGCTATTCCCATAACGAAATGTGTACCTGAATCCAAAATTATCCACTCCTTGTATGCGTGAAAAAGGCGTACAATGCATACATGTATATTTCATTTCAATAATGGTATTGCTTATAAAATTTGCTTTTCAATCGCTAAGTATTCACTCGCGCAAGAGGTAAATAATGGAGTTTTTTGTTTTAGCAAAAGTCCGCGATCTGTATTAGTAAGTTGAAACCTTGGTTGTATCAAGGAAACGCCGCGGCGGATGTCACGCTTAGCTGTAATAAATTTATACGTTTTTGTCATATTATGCGAATAGCTTTTCTTAATTGTATACCCTTTTAATCATAAATTAAATCGTAAAGACACGGGAGGTCACTGTGAAATATCCATATGTAGCAGAATTTCGACAATCTTTAGTCGAATGGTTTGAAGAAGAGAAACGAGATTTACCTTGGCGGCATACTAAAGACCCTTATAAAATTTGGGTATCTGAGGTAATGCTACAGCAAACACGAGTTGATACAGTTATTCCTTATTACAATCGCTTTATGGAAAGCTTTCCAACTTTAGAATTATTAGCTGAGGCACCACAGGAATATTTATTGAAACATTGGGAGGGCCTTGGCTATTACTCACGAGCGAGAAATTTGCAAGCGGGGGTTCGTGAGGTGCTAGAAAACTATGGCGGAATCGTACCTGATAATCGCTATGAAATTTCTAAGTTAAAAGGGGTTGGACCCTATACTGCAGGTGCTATATTAAGTATTGCCTATAATAAGCCCGAACATGCAGTTGATGGTAATGTCATGCGGGTTTTAAGTCGTGTACTCAATATACATGATGATATTGCACTGCCGAAGACAAAGAAAATTTTCGAAGCAGCTGTTGAAGAACTAATTGATCCACATAATGCGTCATCTTTTAATCAAGGTTTAATGGAACTTGGAGCGCTTATTTGTTCTCCAACATCACCGAAGTGTTTGTTATGTCCTGTCCGTGAATATTGCACTGCTTTTAATGAAGGAGAACCAGAAAAACTGCCTGTTAAATCAAAAAAAGTTAAGATGAAGCATATTTCATACGACGTTTTTGTTTGTCAGGATGAGGTTGGGCGAATTTTAATGGAGCAACGTCCGGCAAGTGGCTTACTTGCAAATATGTGGCAGTTCCCGATGGTTGAGCAAGCAGAAGACTCATTATTAAAATTTGCTCAGCACTATGACATAGAGGCACAAGCACAACAAGAAATTTTAACATTTAAACATGTTTTCTCACATTTAACTTGGCATGTAAATGCTTATTATATGAAGTGTAAATCATTTGAAAAGGGTGATTGGCTAACACAGGAGCAAATAGAATTATTACCAATGCCAGTGCCAATGTTAAAAATATGGCAAGCGATAAAATAGGGAGACACTATAATTAAGCAAACGAAAATAAAAAAATTAATGAGCATAAAAGTAATCACCTCTGTACACAATAATTAGCGTGGAGGTGAATGACTGATGAAGAAAAATCAAAACACAAACCAACAAGCAAATAAAAACATGCAACGCCAAAGTGAAGAATTTGGTTACGAAACGGACTTCAACGAAGTGCAAAAGCAAAATGCTAAAGCTGAGCAGAATAAAGCTCAAGCTTCAGGCAAATATGCTAAGAATAACCAAAACGCGAGCGAGTAAGCACTTTGTAACTGCATAATTGCATTTACCTTCTAAAGGGGCTGTCTAAAAATCGAAAAGATGAAAAGGACAGCCCTTTTCTATTTTTTCTTCGATACGCATAAGCTTATAACGTAAGTTAAAAAATTCCATTAAAGTTGCTGTTATGATGGAAATTGCTATTAATTTTCGAAAATTTGTACATAAATAACATGACACAGTGAAATTTGTAGTTTTCAACTACACCTTTCGCGTACAGATTGCTATAATATACTAGAGACTGCTAGATTTAGGTAGCATAGACGAAAAGGTGGGCTTCAAAAATGGCAATACCGGTAGAAGGAGAAACGATACAAATACATAGTTATAAGCACAATGGCCGCATCCACCGTGTTTGGCAAGAAACAATGGTTTTAAAAGGAACTAAAAACATTATAATCGGTGCGAATGAACGAACACTTGTGACAGAATCCGATGGTCGAACGTGGCTAACGAGAGAGCCTTCTATTTGTTATTTCCATGCGGAGCACTGGTTTAACATCATCTGCATGCTGCGTGAAGACGGTGTGTATTATTATTGTAATCTAAGCTCACCATTTGTTTTCGATAATAATGCCATTAAATACATTGACTACGATTTAGATATTAAGGTTTTTCCAGATATGTCGTATACCCTTTTAGATGAAGATGAATATGAACAGCATCGCCAGGAAATGTCTTACCCAGATGTCATCGATAAAATTTTAAAGCGTAATGTCGAAAAATTAATTAGCTGGATACAACAAAAAAGAGGACCCTTTGCACCTGATTTTATCGATGCGTGGACAAGTCGTTATAAGTTTCAGCTCGATATGCAAGCAGATGATTGTCAGTAACACCTATTAGTTAAACTAATGGGTGTTTTTTTGCATTTAAGGGGTATTTTATAAATAGAACAATTGATGCAAATCAAAAATAGTTAGCATTAAAGGTCAACTAACTGTACTTCATGCTAAATATTGCTATAATACGTAAGGGCATTCGTAATAGAATGTCTGTTTCTTTTTTTAATGTATAGAAAGCCACATAGGAATGAGGTTTTCTAATAAGGAAGTGATGAAAAATGAGTAGTATAAAGCGTTATATGCGTTTTGTAAAACCATACACATGGGAAATTATTTTAACGGTTTTAATCGGTATAGTGAAATTTGCAATCCCGTTATTCATTCCACTGCTCATAAAAATAGTACTTGATGATATTATTGGTGCGGAGGATTTGACGGATACAGAAAAAACAAAAGAATTGTTTTACTGGCTAGGCGGTACAATTATTGTGTTCTTTGTAATACGACCACCAATAGAATACTACCGTCAATATTTTGCACAGCATGTGAGTAACAAGGTTCTTTTTGATATCCGCAAAGAGATTTATGCGCATTTACAGCGCCTAAGCTTAAAGTATTATGCCAATACAAGAGCTGGTGAGGTAATTTCACGTGTAATTAATGATGTGGAGCAAACGAAGAACTTTGTTATGACAGGTTTGATGAATGTTTGGCTGGACTTAGCAACAATCGTTATTGCCGTCTTTATTATGTTAGCTATGGATGTCAAACTAACGCTTGTTGCACTAATTGCATTTCCGTTCTATGCAATTAGTGTAAAGTTCTTCTTCGGTAAACTGCGAACCTTAACACGCAAACGTTCGCAGGCGCTTGCAGGTGTCCAAAGTTATCTTCATGAACGAGTAGCTGGCATGAGTATTATTAAAAGCTTTACGCTCGAAAAGCATGAGCAAAAATTATTCAATGAAGCGAATGGCGAGTTTTTAGAAAAAGCACTAGATCAAACAAAATGGAACGCTAAATCCTTTGCGGTCGTCAATACGATTACAGACGTAGCACCATTACTTGTTATTGCTTATGCAGGCTATCAAGTAATAAATGGGCAGTTAACGCTCGGAACAATGGTTGCTTTTATCGCTTATATTGAACGTCTTTACGGACCACTTCGCCGATTAGTAAGTTCTTCTACAACGCTAACACAATCAATTGCCTCGATGGATCGTATGTTTGAACTAATAGACGAGCCTTATGAAGTGAAAAATAAAAAAAATGCACTACCACTATCGCCTGCAACAGGTGAGGTGCGATTTGAGAATGTCGGTTTTCAATATGAAGCGGATGGTTCGCAAATTTTAAAAAATATGAATTTCACCATAAATCCAGGGGAGACGGTTGCATTTGTAGGGATGAGCGGCGGTGGGAAATCTACCATTATTAGCTTAATTCCACGCTTTTATGATACGTCAGATGGAGCGGTATATGTAGATGGACATGATGTGAAGGACGTCACAATCCATTCATTACGCTCTCAAATTGGAATCGTGCTACAGGATAATATTTTGTTTAGTGATTCAGTAAAAGAAAATATACTGATGGGCAAACCTGAAGCGTCAGAGGAAGAAGTAATTGCTGCTGCAAAAGCGGCTAATGCGCATGACTTTATTATGGGCTTGCCAAATGGCTATAACACGAAGGTTGGCGAGCGAGGTGTAAAATTATCGGGTGGACAAAAGCAGCGTGTTGCCATTGCCCGCGTATTTTTAAAAAACCCACCCATTTTAATTTTAGATGAAGCAACATCAGCACTAGACTTAGAAAGTGAAGCGCTCATTCAAGAATCGCTCGATGCCTTAGTGCATGACCGAACAACTATTATTATTGCGCACCGACTTTCTACTATTACACATGCTGATAATATTTTTGTTATTGATCATGGACAACTAATTGAAAAAGGGAATCATGAGCAATTAATGAAGGAGCAAGGCACATACTTTAATTTATTCCAAGTGCAACACTTAGATTGAGTATAGAAAGATCGTTAATTTCCGTTACGGGTTGCTCGCTTTTTTGCGGGGTCTTCAGTCGCACACTTGTCCTCGCAAGAGTCGAGCTAATTGTTTGAGTGCCTGGCACTGTCGCAGGCACAGAGTAAGCCGCAACCCTCGTTAATGCGCGGTTTGTTGCGACTTACATAGCGTGTATTCTGCGTGGTGTTTTTCTTGGCAAGAAATAAAATGGTAAATTGTTTGAGTGCCTGGCACTTGTATATTGTGAGCCTTTCATTCCTAGTTGAATGAAAGGCTTTTTTGTAAGCAAGTGCTTATTTCAGCAATCAACGGCTTCTTTTATTCTTCCAAGTTAAATGGAAGCTATTTTTGTAGAAAAATATCGTTAAAATACGAAATTTTTATATGTGAGACGAAAAATGTAGAAATTATATGCTATTGGTAGAAAAAAAATGATTGAAAGAGAGGGGAAATTTAGTTAGAATTATCTGAAAATAGAGAATTTATTGATAGTTAGTATATAATAAACTATAAATTTGTAATTTTTAAAAATATTGGTAGGATGGGGCGGTTGAACATGCGGAAAAAGCTGTTAGAGATTAAAGGTTTAAAAACAACCTTTTTCACAGATGATGGACAGATTCCTGCCGTTGACGATATTGATTTTTCGGTCCATGAAGGGGAAATTTTGGGGATTGTTGGGGAATCGGGCAGTGGCAAAAGCGTAACATCTTTGTCCATTATGGGATTGATACCCTCACCACCTGGGAAAATCACAGGTGGACAAGTACTGTTAGATGGCAAAGATTTAGCTAAATTAACTGATAAGCAAATGCAAAAAGTGCGTGGGAAAGATGTGGCGATGATTTTTCAAGAGCCGATGACTTCCTTAAATCCTTTGTTTACTATTGGGGATCAATTGAAAGAGGCTATTTTAATTCATAATCCTAAGTGGTCTAAAAAGAAGGCTTTTGCACGAGCAGTAGAAATTATGAAACTAGTAGGGTTACCTCGTGCGGAGGAACTATTAAAGGATTATCCTCATCAATTATCAGGTGGGATGCGACAACGCGTAATGATTGCCATGGCACTTGTCTGCGATCCGAAGGTACTGATTGCCGACGAGCCTACAACAGCGCTAGATGTGACGATTCAAGCTCAAATTTTGCAACTAATGAAAGATTTGAACAAGCGCATGAATACCGCTGTTTTATTAATTACGCATGATTTAGGTGTTGTAGCCGAAACTTGTGAACGCGTTATCGTTATGTACGCAGGACAAATTGTTGAAGAAGCATCTATTCAGGAAATTTTTAAAACGCCAAAGCACCCTTATACACAAGGACTCATTAAATCGGTACCAGATATGCGTTATAAAAAAGATAGTCTTTATTCGATACCTGGTAGTGTTCCAAAGCCAGGCACGATTAAAGACGGCTGTCGATTTGCAGCACGCTGTGAATTTGCCATGGAGCGTTGCCTACAGGAAACACCACCTTTATATGAAGCGACAGCGCAGCATAAAGCAAGGTGCTTTTTATTGGAAGAACAGGAGGTGGTTCATTATGTCGAAAGTGTTGTTGAAGGTTGATGGCTTAAAAAAGTATTTTCCTATTCGGAAAGGATTCCTTAATACGCAGGTTGGGGATGTGAAAGCTGTGGATGATGTTTCCTTTGAAGTTTTTGAAGGGGAAACATTAGGCATAGTTGGTGAATCGGGGTGTGGGAAGTCAACTACAGGTCGCCTATTAATGCGCTTACTTGAACCGACAGCAGGCAACATTGAATTTGGAGGCAAAATGATTTCTACATTATCAAACAATGACATGCGGAAAGCGCGAAGGGATATCCAAATGATTTTCCAAGATCCCTATGCTTCGTTAAATCCACGCCATACGATTGGCAAGATTTTAGAGGAACCGCTCATTGTTCATGGTATGGGCAATTCGAAAGAACGCAAAAAGAAAGTAATAGAGCTTCTCGAAATCGTTGGCTTAAATGAATATCACGCAAAACGCTATCCACATCAATTTAGTGGAGGACAAAGACAACGTATTGGAATTGCTCGTGCGCTAATGACCAATCCTCGTCTAATTATTGCAGACGAGCCTGTTTCAGCGCTTGACGTATCAATTCAAGCTCAAGTTTTAAATCTAATGCAAACATTGCAAAAGGAATTAAAGCTTACTTATATATTTATTTCACATGACTTAGGGGTTGTGCGACATATTAGTAATCGTGTCGGGGTTATGTATTTAGGCAAGTTAGTAGAGCTGACAGATAGTGAGAATTTATATGCAGAGCCGCTCCACCCATATACGCAGGCATTATTATCTTCGGTTCCTGTGCCTGATCCAACTTTTGAACGTGAGCAGCTTATTATATCTGGAGATATTCCGAGTGCATCCAATCCGCCAAGCGGCTGTTCATTCCATACAAGATGTCCGTTTAAGAAAGAACAATGCTCAAGCGTTGTTCCGAAACTGCAAGAAGTGAAACAGGGTCATTATGTTGCTTGTCATCTTTATGATGCGCTTCAACATTAAATGATATAAAAAAGTTTTAGGGGGAAAATAAATGAAGAAAAAGAAGCTTTGGTCATTAGGCGTAATGCTAATCCTTGTTCTCTCGACAATCTTAGCTGCGTGTGGTGGTGGCTCTGATGGCAAGGATACAGGTTCAAAAGATACGTCTACTGGCGGCGATTCAGCTAACGGCAGCGAAAAAACATTAGTATATGGTCGAGGTGGGGACTCTACTGCACTTGATCCAGCGACAGTAACAGAAGGTGAATCTTTTAAAGTTACAGTGAATCTCTATGAAACACTTATTAACTTTGGAGATGAAGATGTTACATTGCATCCAGGTTTAGCAAAATCATGGGAAGCTTCAGATGATGGATTAACTTATACATTCCAACTTGAAGAAGGCGTAAAGTTCCACGATGGGTCTGATTTTAATGCAGAGGCAGTCGTGAAAAATTTCGAGCGCTGGAAAGCTGGCGCTGATAAGTTCCCGTACTTCATGTCCCAATTTACAATGGGCGGTGAGCAAGTAATTGAAGCAATTACAGCAGAAGGCGATTACACAGTTGTATTTAAACTGAAGCAGCCGCAAGCACCATTCTTGAAAAACTTAGCAATGTCACCATTCGCAATTGCTTCTCCAACTGCATTCGAAGCGAATGACGATGCACTTATCGATAATCCAGTTGGAACAGGTCCATTCAAATTTGTAAAATGGACACGAAATGATTCTATTACAATTGAGAAAAATCCTGACTATCGTATTGCAGGGTTCCCGAAATTAGATAAAGTAATTTTCCGTTCGATTCCTGATAACTCAGCGCGCTTAAATGCTTTAAATAATGGCGAGGTAGATGTTGTCGATGGTTTAAGTCCATCTGATAAAGGATCAATCGAAACAAATGGCGATTTACAATTAATCGAACGTCCTTCTATGAACGTTGGTTATCTTGGTTTAACAGTAACACGCCCTCCATTTGATAATGTAAAAGTTCGTCAAGCAGTAAACTATGCAATTGATAAGCAAGCATTAGTAGATGCTTTCTATGAAGGGTTAGCGCAGCCTGCGAAAAACCCAATGCCACCAGTTATTGCTGGCTACAACGATGACATTACAGGCTATGCATATGATCCTGAAAAAGCAAAAGCTTTACTGAAAGAAGCAGGCTATGACGGTAAAGAAATTGAGCTATGGGCAATGCCAGTACCACGTCCATACATGCCAGATGGTCAAAAAATTGCAGAAGCAATTCAAAAGAATTTAGCTGATGTAGGTATTCCATCTAAAATTGTTTCATTCGAATGGGCTACGTATTTAGAAAAAGCTCAAAATGGTGAGGCGGATGCGTTCTTACTTGGTTGGACTGGTGATAACGGCGATGCTGATAACTTCCTTTACACATTATTAGACGCTGATAATATCGGCTCAAACAACTACACGTTCTATGACAACCAAGAGTTACACAAATTATTTGTTGCTGCACAAACAGAAGTGAACGAAGACAAACGTATTGAGCTTTACAAACAAGCACAAGCAATTATTTCTGAGGATGCTCCATGGGTTCCACTTGCACACTCAATTCCTATTTTAGCTGCAAGTACAAAAGTTACAAATTACCATGCACATCCAACAGGTTCTGACCGTTTAGAAGCAGTAGATATGAATTAGACAATAGAGAAATGAAAATTGTCGCTTACTCATAGTGACGTAACAAGATTTTTACAGCTTTGGACTTTGTCTAGCGTTGTAAAAACGGGTTGTGACTATGTTGGTCGCAACCCGTTTTTCTGTATGAAAGACAAACCATCTAAACGTCTATCGTTTGTTGAAGGCTGTCCCTTTCTACAGTATGTGTATTGACTTCAATGCTTTTCGTAGCAAAAGTATAATTAGAAAATTACAGAGAGGTGAAGAAGATGCTTCACTATATGGGAAGACGTTTATTTCAATTAATCCCAGTTTTGCTTGGAATGACTTTTATCGTCTTTATGTTAATTCGTTTAATTCCTGGTAACCCCGCGCAAGTGATTTTAGGTCAGCAGGCGACGAAAGAGGCGGTTGAGGCATTAAACGCAAGTTTAGGATTAGACAAGCCGTGGTACACACAATATTTTGGCTATTTAGGTGGTATTTTTCAGGGCGATTTAGGCGTTTCATTGCGTACGAAGTTACCTGTTTCACAAGAAATTTTTCCTTATTTAGCGGCAACAGCAGAATTAGCTATCTTTGCAATGATTATCGCAATTATTGTTGGTGTCAATGCAGGTATTATTTCAGCGTGGTTCCAAAATTCATGGTTTGATTATTTAGCAATGGTTATTGCTCTAATTGGGGTATCTGTGCCAGTCTTTTGGCTAGGATTGATGGAACAATGGGCGTTTAGCATTAACCTTGGCTGGTTCCCAACATCTGGACGTGATAATGTCCGTGACCCAATAACCGCCATTACGCATTTTTATTTGCTCGATACGCTCATTCAAGGGAGATTTGATCAGTTTACGGAAGTTATAAAGCGATTAGTGTTACCAGGGGTGGCACTTGCGACAATTCCGATGGCGATAATTGCAAGGATTACCCGATCGTCTATGCTTGAGGTCATGCGCTCTGATTATGTTCGTACAGCTAGAGCAAAAGGACAAAAAATGTTTATCGTCGTTTATAAACATGCATTGAAAAATGCCGTTATTCCGGTATTAACAGTAATTGGTTTACAAACAGGACTGTTACTTGGTGGCGCCATTTTAACAGAAACGATTTTCAGTTGGCCAGGCATTGGTCGTTATATTTATGATGCCATTGGCTTCCGTGATTATCCAGTTATCCAATCGGGGATTTTAATCGTTGCGTTTATTTTCATCATGATCAATTTAATTGTCGATCTACTTTATACAGTGATAGATCCACGCATTAAATACAAATAGGAGGGAGATGCGATAATGACTGGTGCGATAGATATTAAAAAAGAAGCAATAGCAAGTCGAGAGCGGGCGGCAGGTCCTTGGAGAGAAGGCTGGCGAAGCTTTAAAAAAAGCAAAATCTCCCTAGTTGGTGCTGGGTTAGTAGTATTTTTTATACTACTTGCTGTATTTGGTCCATTGATTGCTCCTCAGGGGATTAATGAACAGGATTTATCAAAACGATTATTGGCGCCTTCAAGTGCCCATTGGTTTGGAACAGATGACTTTGGTCGGGATATTCTTTCTCGAATTATATATGGTGCTCGTATTTCGCTAAGGATTGGATTTTTTGCCGTTATTCTTTCGGTAGTTGTAGGAAGTACACTTGGAATTCTTGCAGGGTATTATGGTAAATGGATTGATACGATTATCTCTCGAATTTTTGACATTATGTTAGCATTTCCAAGCATTTTATTAGCAATCGCTGTAGTGGCTGTACTTGGGCCGTCATTACAAAATGCTTTAATTGCGATTGCCATTATTAACGTCCCTAACTTTGGGCGGTTAATTCGGTCAAAAGTGTTAAGTGTAAAAGAAGAGGAATATATTGTAGCAGCAAAAGCGATAGGGATGCGAGATTCCCGTATTTTATTTTCTCACATTTTACCAAACTCAATGACGCCAATTATTGTACAGGGGACATTAGCAATTGCGACGGCGATTATTGAAGCAGCTGCACTAGGCTTCCTAGGCTTAGGGGCTCAAGCACCAGCACCAGAATGGGGAAAAATGCTAGCTGATGCCCGTATCTACTTATTAAAAGCGCCTTGGACGATGATTTTCCCGGGATTAGCAATTATGCTAACGGTACTAGGTTTTAATTTAATGGGTGATGGTTTACGAGATGCGCTAGATCCGAAAATGAAAAGTTAATATGTAAAATAGCCTTCTACTGAAAAAGCTAGAAGGTTTTTTTACCTGTTAAGGCGAATAGATGAGCTAACTATAAATTTACAATTTCATCCTGGAGCCATTATTTGAATTTTATGTAATATTATTTTAGACTTAATTTATGCTGACATACATACTTTATTGACGCAGCTACTGCTCATTATAAGAAAAAGTATATCGATGTTTATACTGTTAGCAACTTTTTAGCAGAGGCGCATTCAAATAAGGAGGGCATTAAAAATGGGGATTAATTTACAAAAGGGACAGCGTGTAGATTTAACAAAAGGCAATGCTGGTTTAAATAAAATTAAAGTAGGCTTAGGGTGGGACCCTGTAAGTCAAACAAAAAGCGGTGGCTTTTTAGGAGGCTTATTTTCTAGTGGTAGAACAGCAGGCAGAGATGTTGACTGTGATTCCTCAGTTTTAATGTTACAGGATGATCGTATAGTTGCAGGAGATGACGTAGTTTACTTTGGGAAATTATCGAGTAAATGTGGCTCTGTTGTACATTCTGGTGATAACTTAACTGGTGCTGGTGATGGTGATGATGAAGTAATTACAGTTGAGCTAGGGGCAGTACCTGCTCAATATAATAAATTAGTATTCGTTGTTAATATTTATGATGCAGCTGGACGTAATCAACATTTCGGTATGATTCAAAATGCGTATATTCGCGTGTACGATGACAAGACAGGTAATGAACTAATTCGTTATAATTTAACTGATAATTATTCGAATTTAACGACGCTAGTGTGTGGTGAAATTTATCGTCACGGTAACGAATGGAAATTTGCTGCTGTTGGTAACGGAACAAATGATGTAAAACTTGGTGATGTAGTTCGAAGATATCAATAAATATAAATTTGAGGAGGAATACAAATGGGTATTTCATTACAAAAAGGGCAAAAAGTAGATTTAACAAAAACAAACCCAGGCTTATCAAATGTAATTGTAGGTTTAGGATGGGACACAAATAAATACGATGGTGGACATGATTTTGATTTAGATTCATCGATTTTTTTACTTGCTGATACAGGTAAAGTAGCAGATCAAAATGACTTCATCTTCTACAACAATACTATTGGTGGCAATGGTTCTGTTGAACATTCTGGCGATAACTTAACAGGAGTTGGCGAAGGGGATGACGAAATCGTTAAAGTTGCGTTAAAAGAAGTACCTGCACATGTGCAACGCTTAGCTTTCACTGTTACAATCCATGAGGCAGAAGCACGTAGCCAAAACTTTGGTATGGTGTCTAACGCATTTATCCGCATAGTAAATGCCGCTACGAATGAAGAAATCGTTCGCTATGACTTAGGTGAAGACTTTAGTATTGAAACAGCTGTAGTTGTAGGAGAATTATACCGTCACAATGGTGAATGGAAATTTAACGCGATTGGTGCTGGATACCAAGGCGGTTTAGCTGCACTTTGTAATGATTATGGCTTAAGCGTAAACTAACGTTTTAACTTTACACGAGAAAGGGAGTTTTTTTCTAATGGGTATTCAGTTAAGTAAAGGACAACGCATTGATTTAATGAAACAGGATCCAGGCTTAAATAATGTAGGTATTGGTTTAGGCTGGGATGTTAAACAATTCGATGGAGGAAGTGACTTTGACTTAGATGCATCAGTGTTTTTATTGGATGCATCGGGGAAATGCCGTAATGAACAAGACTTTATTTTCTATAATAATCTAACAAGTCCCGATAAATCGGTACAGCATATGGGTGATAACCGTACTGGTTTAGGTGATGGAGACGATGAAAAAATTCTTGTGAATTTAAAGCAAGTATCCCCTCAAATTGAAAAGATTGTTGTAACAGTGACAATTTACGATGCTGAAGGTCGCCGTCAAAATTTCGGACAAGTATTAAATGCATATGTTCGTTTATCGAACGAAGAATCTGGTTCTGAAGTTCTTCGCTATGATTTAGCAGAAGATTTCAGTATTGAAACCGCGGTCGTATTTTGTGAGCTGTACCGTCATAATGGCGAATGGAAATTTGCCGCTGTTGGCTCTGGCTATCAAGGTGGGCTCGCTTCATTAATCAATGCTTATGGTCTAGAGTAATTAAAGTACGAAGTATATCTATAGTGGCCACTAGTAGGCATTAATTTAAATCATGATGAACTTAACGGAAGGCACTGTATTAGTCTGTATAAACAGGTTGATGCAGTGTCTTTTTTACAAAGGTCATTCTTTGATGAGGGAGAGAATTGGATGCAATATTTTGCAACTGAAGCGGAGACGATTTTTTATCAACAACCACGCACATTTACTAAACTAGATTCACCAGATATTTTATCGTATGCATTAGGTGCAACGCTATATATGCCTGCATCTATGCCTAACATTATTGAAATGGTACAATCACAAAAATATCAAGATTTAAAGTCGTTTGTTATAGATTTAGAGGATGCGGTTGGAGATGCAGAGTTAACGAGCTGTGAAGAAAAAATAATAGAGGATATAAGTGCACTCTACACACTTTATGTCCATAACGAAATTTTGCTTGAAGATTTGCCGCTTCTATTTATTCGTGTGCGGAGTGTTGAGCAATTTAGAGTTTTGACGTCTGTATTAGGAAAGCGACAGGAAGTGCTTACGGGCTATGTATTTCCTAAGTTCACAGCGATACAAGGAGCTACCTATTTTGAAATACTTGAGCAAACGATTGAACAGCATCAGCTAACGCTATATGGAATGCCTATTTTAGAAAGCCGAGACATTTTATATAAGGAGTCTCGAATGGAAGCTTTATTTGCGATACGAGACGTGCTGCGTCAATATAGAAAACGTGTACTTAACGTACGTATCGGTGCTACGGATTTTTGCGGAATTTATGGAATTCGTCGTCGAGTAGACTCAACAATTTATGATATAGCCGTTATTCGAGATTGTATTGCAGATATTGTCAATGTACTAGGTCGTGAAGAAGATGACTTTGTTATCTCGGGACCAGTATGGGAGTATTTCAGCAATGAACGGGTATTAAAGCCAACGCTAAGAGCAACACCATTCAGTGAAAAGGGAGCTTTATATGCACGTAAGGCACTACTTGATGATTATTTGGATGGCTTGATGAAGGAAGTAATTTTAGACAGACAAAATGGCATTTTAGGTAAAACAATAATACATCCAAGTCATATTCGAATTGTACATGCACTTTATGTTGTTTCTTATGAGGAATATGTAGATGCCACTAGTATTATTGATAATGAAGGGCAAAAGGGTGTTTTAAAAAGCCATTATGCCAATAAAATGAATGAAATGAAGCCACATATGAGATGGGCACAGAAAGTTTTACGCCAAGCACATATATATGGTGTATACAATGAATCTGCAGATTTTGCCTCTCTCTTATTGAATGCAAGTGTAGGAGGAAGTACGGATGACAAAGCTCAACAACAAGATGAACATTATTCAAGATTATAAAATTGATATTGAGATTACCCAAAACCATTATGATTTTGCGATGACGGATTTATTCAAAATGGCGACACGTATTAACAAAAAGAGACAGTTTTTATTTGTGAGTACCGTCCTTGGTAAACATTTAGCAGTTCGTCCACAGGTGCCGATTTTGACAGGCGCATTATTAGCAATGATGTATCATGAAAAATTGGTTGGTCATGATTGTTTGTTATTACAGCCAGTTGTACAGGCGATAAAAAATCAGCAAAATATGCAAGGGATTTTACAGCAAGTAGAGGAGCAGAGACTGGAACTAGCAGAGGAAGTTTTATTTATCGGCTTTGCTGAAACGGCAACAGCTCTTGGTCATGCTGTTTTCAATGCTTTTAAGTCCAATGCAACTTATGTCCATACGACGCGAGAACTACTACCAGAGCTCGAACCGTTTGTCACTTTCGAAGAAGAACATTCGCACGCGACGAGTCATCGCGTGTACTGCGAGCAACCTGAAAAACTGCTACAGGCAAAACAAATTGTGCTCATTGACGATGAAATTACAACAGGAAATACAGTGGTTAACATTATTGAAACACTGCGCCAAAAGTTCCCTACTGTTGAGCGTTATTCGGTTTTATCGATTTTAGATTGGCGTTCGCCCCCGCAACAAGCGATGTTTGCGGAGCTAGAAGCTAGGTGGGGGGTAACGATTGATTTTGTATCGATTATGAGTGGGCAATTTATTTGTGATGGCACACCACTTTTAACAAATTATCAGGTGCAAAGTACATCTCAAGCAACAACAGAAATGAAGTTGCTTTCGGTGAGCGAGGTAGTTGAACAGAAACATTACTATTCTATAGCAGAAAATGGTGTGAAAAATAGAGCACCTTATATGTTAGCAACAGGTCGATTAATGTTAACGACTGAGCAACATGCTGCACAAAAGAAGGTGTATCAAACTATCGCGGACCAGTTACGAGAACTTCGTACAGGTGGACCAGCACTAGTCATCGGTACAGGGGAGTTTATGTACGTGCCTATGCAAATAGCGACTTGTTTAGGAGAGGAAGTTTATTTCCAATCGACGACACGTAGCCCAATTTATTGTGCAAATAATCCATCCTATACAATAACAGAAAAAATTGCTTTTGAAAGTCCAGAAAATAATGGTGTTGAAAATTACTTATACAACTTACATAGCCATTCATATTCGGAACTTTTTTTAGTCGTAGAACGTATAGCCAATGAAGAGGTAGTGGCAAGGGCAGTACATGCATTGAAATCTGTGAGTAACGCAAATATTTATGTGATTTGTATGCACGAATGGGGGACTGAATAATGCATGAAATGAAGCAACCAGATAAAATGGGAAGCTATTCATCTGAAGATGTTGTCTTTTTACTACGAGATATTAGTAACGTTAACTTAGAAATAGATAATGAACAGCGTGAACGACTTATTCAATCGGGTACCCACTATTCAGAAATGTTGCCAGTAGAGTATCTTCCTTCTGAAGCATATATGAACCTGTTTTATCGAACGCTAGATGATTATGCACAACGTATTGGGCTTGCTGTTGGATTGGTGGCTCAACAAATTGTAGAGCGCCGTGGTTTAGAACATTTAGTGCTTGTTAGTTTAGCGAGAGCAGGAACGCCTATTGGTATTTTAATTAAGCGTTATATAAAAATGCATTATAACGTGAACGTTCCTCACTATACTATTTCGATTCTCCGGGGTCGGGGTATTGATGACTACGCTATCAAATACATATTTACTCAGCACCCACTTGCACAAATTCAATTTATTGATGGTTGGACAGGGAAAGGCGCGATTACGAGAGAATTACAACAAGCGTGTGAAAGTTTTAATGAGCAAAACAATAAACAACTGGATGCGACATTAGCAGTGCTTGCTGATCCAGGACATTGTGCAGCAATCTATGGTACACGTACTGATTTTTTAATACCATCTGCATGTTTAAATTCAACTGTTTCGGGCTTAGTTAGCCGAACAGTATGGAATGCACAGTTCATGGATGTAAATGATTTTCACGGGGCAAAATTTTATAAAGAACTACAAGAGGCAGATGTCTCCAATGTATATATTGACCGTATTAGCGCGTATTTTTTACAAGTAGAGAACGATGTGGAGCATCAGCTTCGTGAACGAAAACCATCTACAATTACATGGCAAGGGTTGGAAACCGTTGTTGCTATTCAACAACATTATGGCATAACAAATAGTAACTTTGTGAAGCCAGGAGTTGGGGAAACAACACGGGTATTACTTCGCAGAGTCCCTTGGAAAATTTTAATTAACCCTAAATATGTGCATGAATTAGCGCACATTTTACTATTAGCCAAGGAAAAAAATGTGGAAATTGAAGAATATCCTCAAATGTCCTATGCATGCTGTGGCTTAATAAAAGAAGTATAGAGGAGAGAAGACATGCTACTTTTTACATCTGATTTAGATCGTACGCTTATTTACTCCCAGCGCATGATGGATAAGTATCCACCAAATACAGCTCCAATTACAGCTGAACGAAAAGATGGAGAAGTACTTAGTATGATGACTGAAGTAACGATGTCATTATTGCAACAAGTCCACCAACAAACATTATTCGTTCCTGTTACAACACGTGCAATACATCAGTATGAACGAATACATGTAATAAAAGAGCTGCGTCCTACTTTTGCAATTACGAGTAATGGGGGTACAATAATAGAACAAGGACGCCCTAATATGGAATGGTCCAAAATTTTACGCAAAAGAATTGAAGATTCCTCAATTCCTCAAGCAGATTTGGTACGCCAATTTAATAGCATAAAATCAGATTATTGGCTTCAACAATCGTTCTATGTTGATGAGCTATTTTATGTTCATTATGTGGATTGTAATATTTTGCAGCAGGATGAAGTGCAGGCAATAATTCAAGACTTTGCAGTACATGGTTGGCATGTACTGCTGCAAGGACGAAAATTGTACTTTATGCCAAAGGCGCTTACGAAAGAAGCCGCAATTTCGTATTTGAAGGAGCATTGTACATATAATATGCACTTGGCAGCGGGTGATTCCATAATGGATTATGGAATGCTTGCTTTGGCTGATAGAGGTTATACGCCATACCACGGTGACTTAAAAGACAAACAATCTCAAATACTAAAGAACACAATTTATTCGGCTCATAGCGGTGAAGCATTTACAAAATATTTATTGGAAGATGTTTTACAATTGGCTGCCAAGCAACCGATTGTGGAAGTATGATGTAAGGAGGTGATGCTTGTATGCAAACAGTCACAATTGAATCGGTATTAGAAAGAGATTCTTATGATTGGCTACAAGCCTTCCAAGATGCAGCTAACGCGCGAACAGTTTACGAGGTGACAGCACAACACGTACGTTTTAGTCGTATTGCTGTACGTATATTGGGTGTCCCGATAGAAGAAGACGATTATTTTAATTCCTTATATACAATGTCACAAAATCCAAATGTCCATATTTTAAGCGAAGTATTAAACAAACATATTGAGCAAAAGGATTTTCAGGCATTGCAAACGATTTTAGAGCAACATCAGCAATCCCCTAAAGGCTTGTCGATTAATCGACTGATTGCCATGATGTATGGGCATCAACTTATTCCTAAGCATGATGATCCTTCGATGAATCGTCATTTACAACTAGTGACGATGCGAGTAGTGGAGCGCTTTAGAGATCAGCAATCACTTGGATTATTAGCGAATGACTTTCGACGCTTTTTAATTGATATGGTGAAGTGGCTAAAAAACCATTGGATTCAGTGGGCAAAAGCAATGAAACCAACAGATGATTTCCCGAAGGTCGTTTGGTATGGTGAAACAACAATTAGTCAGCGCTATTTTCTTCTATTATTAATGGAGCTTGGCTGTGATGTGTTAATATTCCATCCCACGGCGATTGATGAATTTGCTACTGTGGATCCAACAGATGCATTTTCTGTTACGCACTCCTATGTAAGTCAAACAGCGTTACAGCCATTCCCTGATAAATTACGTGATCGTCAAGCTACAGTTGGCTATAGCTCTAGCCAACATTTTGAACACTTAATGCATGACCAGCATTCTGGTGTTTATCGACCATGGCAATTTAAAGATCATTTGCCGCATTCACTAACACTACGTATGACATATGATGATATTTTTATTTATGCCAATGAAAAGGCGATGGTTCGCCCGAAATTTGAGGTGCTTAGGGATGAAGTAATCATTCCTGTAATTTTCGCGAAAATTAGTGGTGTATCTAGTAGCCGTGAAGAATATTGGGGGTATATGCATCAATTGCTTGCTAGCCCACAAGCTGTATTTGTGCAGGCGTTTCCATATGCTAAAACGAGTAGAGCTAATTTTCATTTTCACTATAAGCATTGTTTAGTGAATGGTGAACTATCTACGGAGCGGATTATGCAAAGTGATTGGTGGCAATATGATGATTTGACATTGGAGCTACAATCAGCAATTGCTCATACAATTAAAACGTCCTGTGAACAGCCTATGCTGAAACTGCAGCCAAATGAGTCACAGTACGAATTGCAATTATTTATATTTAAACAAATGACGATGATTCCAAAGGACATATTGCGCCTATTACAAAGTTTTGATTATGCTCAGGAAGTTCCAAAGGTGGTGCTCTATCAAGCTCCACAGCAGCCGTCATTATCACGAGAAGATATTGCTCTATTAGCATTTTTAAATCGTTTTGGCGTGGATATTATTTTTTACAATCCAACAGGAAAGCTTGATTTAGAAAAACATTTGCTAGAGGATACGTTTGATGGACATCGTTTAGAGCATATGGTGTTTGACTTACAATTTGAAGAGCCAAAGCAACAAAAGTCAAAGCCTGATAAAATGATTAAAAAATTATTTAACCGTTTCTTCTGACGGCTTGGAAAGGAGGAACACGATGTCAAAAAAAGTTATTGTCCTTGAACAATTGACATCTGAAACTGCAGACCAAACAAAACAACAGCTATGTCAAAGTCCAGAAGTACAGCATATTGCAAATCATATCAATATAAAAAATAGACTTGAATTAACGGAGCTCGGTAAGGAACCAGCAGTTAAGCTTTCTCGTTTCTCAGACCAAATTTTAAAAACGATAGCCCATTCAAAAGTAAATGAATCTAACGAATTATTAAAACAGCTTGAAGCCCTAATGTCTAAGTTTGATAAAAAAGAAGTCATTGAGCAACCAGGGTTTTTGGGGAGATTGTTTAAACGAGCACCGAAAAATAAGGAAGATTTGTATGCTAAATATAATATTCTTGGTAGAGATATTGAAAAAGTTCATTATCAATTTGTCCTAATGGAAGAAGCATTGGCGAATGATAATCGTATGCTAGCTCGTTTATATAACGAAAATTTGTCTTATTATATGGAGCTTGAAAAATATATCGTTGCCGCTGAAATGAAACTAGATGAGATAAAGACAACGTTAATCCCAATGTATGAAAAGCAAAGTGAAGCAGGTAATCAAATAGCTAAAATGGAGCTTACAACGTTACAAGCAATTGCGGAAACACTTGCACAAAAAATTGATGAGCTTGAAAAATCGCGTTTGGTAGCAATTTTAGGGGCAACACAAATGGATATGCTACGCAATGGCAATAGTGAGTTAATGGAGCAAATAAACGGAGCATTTGTCACGACAATTCCCATTTTTAAATTAGGTATTATGAATGCGGTGAATGAAAAGCGGCAACAGCTACATCAAGAATCCGCAGCTGCTTTTCAAAAGCGCATGAAGCAATTTGGTGAAGAAAATAGTCATGCTGTTTTGCAAAGTGTAGACTATGCGCAACAAAGTGAGACGACAATGACGCTCGAAGAAATGTGGGAGACAATCGTTACTGGTATTGCAAGCTATCGTCAAATACGAGCTGAACAAGCAACTAAGCGTCAACAAATAGAGCAACAACTAATGGCATTAAATAGTGAAGCCTAAAAAAGCTGACACCATATTAAGGTGTCAGCTTCAAACGTTTGTTTTGTCTTTTGGCCTTCATTTGCAGGTTTCACACGCCTATTTCTTTGCGAAGCCTTATCAATTGAGTGGCAAATTAGTTTGAAAGAAACACATGAATTCTACAGGTCGATAAATCAAGAAACTGTATTACTTTGGTTAATCAACATACATGTTAGCTTATAGTATAATGATTACTTGAAATAATGCGGTGGAAAACAGGGAAAAGAGGGAACCGATGCCTACTATACTAGTTGCTGACGACGATGCGAACATTCGCGAACTCGTCTGTTTATTTCTACGCAACGACGGATTCGCAACAGCTGAAGCAGCGGACGGCAAGGAAGCACTGGCCGTCTACAACTCAACGAATGTCGATCTTGTCGTACTTGACATTATGATGCCGATTATGGATGGTTGGACGTTAAGCAAGGAGCTCCGAAGAGCCAATCCTGATCTACCTTTACTTATGCTGACTGCGAGAGGAGAAACATGGGAGAAAGTGAAAGGTTTCGAACTTGGGACGGACGATTATTTAACAAAACCATTCGATCCGTTAGAGTTGACGGTTCGTGTTAGGGCACTACTCAAACGATACAAGATTGGCTCCACGCAGACGATCCATTTCGGGAACGTCATTCTTGATCGACAGACCTATAAGGTGATGAAAGGGACGGAGTCGCTTACGTTGCCACTAAAGGAGTTCGAATTGCTGTATAAGCTCGCTGGAACACCAGGACAAGTCTATACGCGCGTGCAGTTGATCGATCAGATTTGGGGTATCAATTACGCCGGAGATGATCGAACGGTAGACGTACATATTAAACGGCTGCGTGAACGGTTCGCGACAACGCCCGATTTTCGGATCGAAACGGTGCGCGGGCTTGGGTATCGGCTTGAGGTTTATGAATGATCAGATCCTTATATATACGTGTTATCCTGACATTTTTAGTCTCCATCATCGGGGGCACAATCATTTCTTTTTTTGTGTCAACTTGGATATTCGAAGATAAATTGAACGAAAATGCTCAAATCAACTTACGTAACTTTGGTCAAGACATCGTCCAGATTTACAACGCCCTTCCGTTACATGAAGCGGACTTGTTCGTAAGTGAAATGAAGCAGCTCGATTCTTATTATATTCGAATTTACGAAGCGACGGGTCAGTTCAAGTCTTACGGTAAACTTCACGGACACAAACCTGCGCCTGTGACGAGGGAGCAACTAAAGAAAGCATTAGAAGGAGGTGTTGTTCAGGACACTCCTAATGGTATTGCCACGGTCCTCTTAGGGTTGCCGTTGAAAACAGAAATGGGAACGAAAGCGATATTTCTGGAAGCGCTCGCCCCTCCTTCGGCCTCTTATGTTACAAAGTGGGCATTGGTCTTTGCAACATGTTCGTTGATTGCAGGAAGCTTATTGATTCTAGTTGCCTCTGTATACCTGGTAAAACCAATCAAAAAGCTGACAAAAGCGACCAAGCGGATAGCATCTGGAGATTTCAACGTCAAGTTGAATATTAAGCAAACGAGTGAGCTGGGTACTTTGGCTCGCAGCTTCGAAGAAATGATGCACGATCTGCAGCAACTTGAGCAGATGCGCAGGGAATTCGTAACGAACGTGTCGCACGAGGTTCAGTCTCCGCTCACTTCGATATCCGGTTATGCTCTAGTGCTTAAGCAAGTTGAGCTTTCAGAATACGAACGAAGCCGTTATCTTGATATTATCATCGCTGAAGCGAAAAGGATGTCCAAAATGAGCGATAGCCTGCTAAAGCTGAGTTTGCTTGAATCGCAGTCAAAGCAACTGCAGCTCGTCACGCTCAGCCTCGATGAACAAATCCGACGGATAATCGTGGCGCTCCAGCCACAATGGTCTGCTCGTGATATACATTTCGAGCTTGATTTACAGACAGTTAAAGTAACGGCTGATCATGACCTGTTAAATCAGGTATGGACGAATATCCTTAGAAATAGCATCAAATTTTCCGATGATGCCGGCGTGATTAACGTAAGCATTAAACAAGATATCAAAAACGTGACAATCCTAATATCCGACACTGGTATTGGTATTCACCTTGACGACCAGAAGCGTATATTCGAGCGTTTTTTTAAGGCCGATCGTTCCCACAGTCGTAAGTATGACGGAAGTGGTATGGGACTCGCTATCGTTAAACAGATTGTGTCGCTTCATCAAGGTGACATCCGAGTGAAAAGTGAACTTGGTCAAGGAACGACCTTCATTGTCACCTTGCCAATCACTACACCAATAGATTAGTTAGATTCATTTTCTATGCTACGACTCATATGCAAGCTTATTTGCATATAGAGCCGTAGCATTTTTTTTTGACAGTTCATATTCAGTTCATATTGTCGTCATAGGGAGTACATCTTCATTTGTTAAGGTTTCATTACAGGCACATGAAGGAAGACAATCAAACAGATTAGGACAGGAGAAGATGACAGTGATACAACAAGAGGAAAAGAAAACGCTGAGTGGAATGAAAATAAAGAAAGTGCGAAACATCTTACTTAAAATCATAGGAGCAATCGTTCTAGCCATTGTACTTTTTTTAGGTATTGTTTATATCGTAAATGTGATGAGTAGTCATTCGGAACAAAAACGAATAGTGCCATACGGGCAGCATGTATCTGTAGACGGGAAAAACATGAATGTGTTAATTCAAGGCGAGGGCAAGGAAACAATCGTGCTCCTGCCTGGTTATGGAACAGCTACTCCAGGGCTTGATTTTAAGCTTCTTATCGATGAATTATCTCCATTTTACAAAGTTGTTGCGGTAGAGCCTTTCGGTTATGGATTAAGTGATGAAACTGTAAAAGAGCGGACCACGGAGAACATGGTAAGTGAAGTTCATGAAGCTCTACAGCAGCTTAATATTAACAGATACATGCTCATGGGCCACTCCATTACAGGCATTTATGGAATTGATTATGTGAACAAATATCCAAACGAGGTAACTGCATTTGTCGGAATCGATAGCAGTGTTGCAACACAACCGGGTATGGATATGAATTTCCCATTAAAAACGTTTGCATATCTCAAAAAATCAGGTCTCTTAAGATTAGCTATGAAAATCAGTGCTGACCCCTATGCTGGACTGGCATTTGATGAAAAAACCGTAGAGCAAATGAAAATGATTTCAAATAAAAACATGTATAATGACACAACCTTGAATGAGATGGACCATATTTCGTCTAATTTTAAAGGGGCTCAAGGTTTAACCTTCCCTAAATATCTTCCACTTCTTCTCTTTGTACAAGCGAATAATGAAGATGTAGCAGGATGGTTACCTCTGCATGAAGAGCAGATCAAAGACTCGGTACATGGAAAAGTAGTAACCATGGATGGATCACATTATTTACACCATACCAAATTCAAAGAAATCGCTGAAAACGTTAGACTATTTATGAAAGAAGTAAAGTAAGTGAAGAGTTAAGACTCTATCTTATCTAAGGGTAACGAGGAACTTATAGTCTATAGTACAAATCGTTAGATGGAATGCGGAATGACGGGAAACTATCACGTTCCGAGTGGAGCAGGGGAAAAGCTGGAGATCACATCAATACCTATTTGCAACTTTAGTTAAACAATCAATTCTGTACGAAAATGAATCGACTTTTAGAATTAGACAAACAAGATAAAAAGAAGCCGTTTTCCCTTAGCGTAGGAGAAAACGGCTTTCAAAGCGAAGCGGAGAAGGAGGCATAAGTAACGCCCGCAGAAAGCGAGCAATCCGTACCGGTCATCAACATGTACATAGAAGTTTACAAGGCAAGCCCCAAACACGAAAAGTAGTGGTAGGGCTTGCCCAAATAGCTTTGTTAATTGGTCTATTAAATAAACTCTTCCTCAATTTCCAAGTTGATTTCTTCACCGTGATAGTTTTGATATGACACAATTAATGTATCTAAGTGCTCCAAATTTTCTTCGTAATCTAAAATACGCGATAAAATATACAGAAGGTGATAGCTTGAAAATTCTGTATCGCCTTCTTCGTGCGCAAAGGTCACTTGATGGATAAAAATCTCCATTAACTGATTGCGTTGAATGTAGTCGATATGGTTGCTCCATTCGGAATGCTCAGGCTTTAATTTCCCCGTATATTTCAGTAACAGCTGCTCATGGTAGGTAAGCAGGAAATCTAGACGCTCTTGAATCATTAAATGGAATTGTGTCGGTAGATGTGCTAATTCGTTTTCATGATTATGCAAACGTTGTAACAATTCTAGACTCTTTTTTGACGTAGTAATCATTTGACGGTAAACAACTAATTTCCGTGCTTTGACGTATTTTTTATTTTTAAAGTAATTTCGTTCTTCCTTGAAAAACTCATAGAGTGTGTCGACTCTAAGCATACGTTCTCTAAATTTGTTTAAAGCCGTTTTAGTAGAAGTATGCTCAGAAGCTTGACGAACAGCTAGTCTCGTCCAGCGAATAATATCATCCTGTAAAAAGTAAATTTTACGGAAAAGCTTTACTTCGTATTTTGGCGGTAAAAACACAAGATTTACAACAAAGGCTGCTAAAACCCCGACTAAAATTGTAAGAAAGCGAATTAAACTAAACGTAAGAAAGTCATCTCCCTGTATTTCCATAATGGCTACAACGGAAACAAGCGCAAGAGACAGTGACTTTTCAAGTTTGAATTTTAACATCAAGCCTATTGCGATAATTACTGCAATACCGACAGCCACGACGTGGTGACCAAAAAGTAAGCCGAAGATTACAGCAATAGAGGCTCCTATAATATTTGCTTGTACTTGTTCAACTATCGTTTGATAAGAGCGATAAATGGATGGCTGAATCGCAAAGATTGCTGCAATTCCAGCAAAAACTGGGGATGGTAATTGCAGGAGCTCAGCAACAAATAGAGCAAAGACAATAGCTACGCCAGTTTTAAATACACGGGCACCTAATTTCATAATAAAATCGATGTCCTTTCTGTCTAATATTTTTAACTTGCTTCAGCAGAAGTGTTCCACTTCTATAAGTGGGGCTGAATCAAGTTAAAGGCCCCAGCGGATGTCTCAGATTTTAAGAAGAACTTTTCAAGCAGACTTAAAAAAAATCTGGAGGCAATTACGCCGAGTCGTAATTAATGCTTCTTTACATTATAGAAGGAAGTTCTTAGAAAATACATAGATTTGTATATCGTAATATAAAAAGGCGACTCCTACTTGTAAAAACAAAGATAATTCGTACATCACTTATATATTGTGATGTACTTTTTTACTTTGTAGACCTTATAAATGACCTTTTTAATTACTGCATCAGTATTTCGGTATTCGTTGTGTCTACTACCATTTACCATTATTTTATGTACAATAAACAAGAACGTATATTCTTAGTGTATTTATTCTTTGAAGGTAGTGTGAAGCAAACATGAGGAAACGATTAAGCATTGGAATCGAACTGGAAAGTTCCTAACTTATACAGAAGCAGTGACAAGAAAAGTTGGAGAATACTTGAATCAGATTTATTGAAATGGAATGCTATTGTCCCGAAAAACAAAACAGAACAACTGAAAGATGAATTAAATTAATAAGAAGGAAATAATCCCTAATAAATAGTATATATAAATATAATAAAGCTTGAGAGTTAATATGAACCAATATTTCAAAGGTTTAGTTATAAGAGAAGGAAACGATATGTTGAAACTCTGTTTGAAGATGTTGGATGGATAAAGGTAAAAGTTTAGAGATAAAAAAATGGAGGGGCAAATGGACAATCAAAAGTTTGAAGAGTTTATTAAAATAGCTAAAAAACTAAATGATATTGCAATTATTCCATTGTTAATGGGTTCAGTTGGCTTAGAAATTATTACAGGGGAAAATTGGGAAGCTCAAGACTTAGATATTCATGTTCCTGGTGATAAAAGAGGGTGGGAAGTTCCACCTGAAATATCCATATATAAATGGATTGATATTGTGAAAATCATGGAATCAATGGAATATAGCTTAATTGATTTGCATGAACATGAATTCTCTAAAGAGGGACTATCAGTTGAGTTTGGTATTCTTGACACTTTACCAAATTTTGCAGGAGTGAAATTAGAAGATTTAGAAATGCATCAAAAGGAAGATGTTCAATATTACTTACTAAATCCTGAGCAATATTTAAATGTTTACGAGGCTTCCTCTAAGGATAGTTATAGAGCAGATAAAAATAATAATAAAGATTTTAGAAAAATAGATTTCTTAAAATACATGACATAGAATACTTAAACTGGATAATTTTATTATGCTAACATATGTTTTAGTTGAAGAAAGAAAATAATTGTGTAGCAGTAAATCAAATTGTTGATAGTAATGAGGTCATATGTTTTAGAAAAAGGATAGATGTAAGCAGGGAACAACCCTGTTCATCTATCCTTTCTAAATTTTAGCTATATAATGGATGACATTATAACAATACCTTTTATTATAAAGTCCTTTGTTTATTTTCTTGATTTTTAAAACCTATTGGAAGTCGCCTTTTTTCGGCCTATTAAAGTTGAGAAAATGCATAGTCGACAGCTTCGATTGTTTCACGAATATCTGCCTCTGTATGCTCAGTTGTTAAAAACCATGCTTCATATTTTGATGGAGCGAGGTTAATGCCTCGTTGAAGCATTAGTTTAAAGAAGCGACCGAAAATTTCTCCGTCAGTATTCTCTGCCTGCTCATAGTTTTCTACCTTCACATCTGTAAAGTAAATTGTAAGCGCACCTTTTAGACGATTTAAAGTAATTGTTACACCATGTTTTTTTGCAGCTGCTAAAATACCCTCTTCTAAAATCGCACCAAGTCGATCCATTTCATCGTAAATTCCAGGAGTAGCTAATACTTCTAAGCAAGCTATACCAGCTTGCATCGATGCAGGGTTTCCTGCCATTGTACCTGCTTGGTATGCTGGTCCAAGTGGAGCAACAGTATCCATAATTTCTTTACGACCACCGTAAGCACCGATTGGTAATCCACCACCAATAACTTTCCCTAGTGCTGTAAGGTCAGGCGTTAAACCAAGTAGTGTTTGTGCGCCACCGTAATGGAAGCGGAATGCTGTAATAACTTCATCATAGATCGTAAGCGCACCTTTTTCTTTCGCTGTAGCATGCACTAATTCTAAAAAGCCAGGGTTCGGTTCAACAATACCGAAGTTACCTACAATTGGCTCAATTAAAATAGCAGCAATTTGATCGCCCCATGTATTCATCGCTTCGGTAAATGCTTGTGGATTGTTAAATGGTACCGTAATTACTTCTTCTGCCGTAGCAGTCGTTACACCCGCTGAGTCTGGTGTGCCTAATGTAGCAGGTCCAGAGCCTGCAGCTACTAATACTAAGTCAAAGTGACCGTGATAGCAGCCAGCAAACTTCATAATTTTTGTACGGCCAGTATAGGCACGAGCAACACGGATCGTTGTCATAACTGCTTCTGTACCAGAGTTGTTAAAGCGCACTTTATCCATTGAAGGAATGGCTTCTTTAAGCATTTTTGCAAAAGTTACCTCGTATTCAGTTGGAGTTCCAAATAAAGTACCGTTTTCAGCGGCATTTGAAATCGCCTTAGCGATATGTGGATGGCCATGACCTGTAACAAGTGGGCCATATGCAGCTAAATAATCGATGTAACGGTTGCCGTCAACATCCCAAAAATAAGCTCCTTTTCCTCGAGCCATTGCAACGGGAGAGCCCCCACCAACTGCTTTATATGAACGAGAAGGGCTATTCACACCACCAACGATATGTAAAAGCGCTTCTGCGTGTACTGCTTCGGATTTTGAGTGATTCATAAATATGCCTCCTAAGTAATTATACTTAATCTATTGTAGACCTATCAGTGTAAGAAATCCAAAGAAAATAAGGGATATGACTTGATTTGTTACTTAGAGTAAAATAAGAAATGCAAAAGGAGGAGATTGTTATGACATTAGTAGAAGGACAGAAAGTACCCGATTTTTCACTTGTTAATGACAAAGGGGAGTACGTGCAATTAGCAGATTTCAGGGGCAAAAATGTAATTTTGTATTTTTATCCAAAAGATATGACACCGGGTTGTACAACAGAGGCATGTGATTTCCGTGATAAGCATGAAGACTTCAGTCACTTAAACGCTGTTATATTAGGTGTGAGCCCTGATAATGCCCAAAAGCATACAAAATTTATTGATAAGCATGGGTTACCTTTTTCTCTATTAGTGGACGAGAATCATGCTGTGGCGGAGGCTTATGGCGTATGGGTGTTAAAGAAAATGTACGGGCGCGAATATATGGGGATTGAACGTTCTACCTTTTTAATTGATACAGATGGTCATCTTATAAAGGCGTGGCGCAAAGTACGCGTGAAAAATCATATCGAAGAAGTCTACACATATTTAGCAAATCAGGAGGAACATAAATGAGAATTTATTTTACGTTTGAGCCAAGACCCGATTTACGTGAACCGTTAGTAGAGGAATTTTCACAATGTGATTTTGTTTTTAAAAATGGTTTATCTACGGATGAGCTTCAAAAAGCAGATGTACTAGTTACATACGGCGAAGATTTAAATGATGACAATATGCAATACGCGACGAAACTAAAATGGATTTTCGTTGCTTCAGCAGGTGTAGAAAAAATGCCAGCTCAAGCAATTATTGATCGAGGTATTTTAGTATCAAATGTGCGTGGAATTCATAAATCACCTATGGCTGAGTCGATGCTAGCTCATATTTTAGCCATTAAGCGCGCATTGCCGTGGTTATACGAGCATCAAAAGAAAAGAGAATGGTCGAAGAAAGGGAAACAAACTGAATTACGTGATAATACAGCGCTAATATTAGGACCCGGCGCGATTGGCTCGGAAGTAGGTCGCTTATTACAAGCATTTGGTGTAACTACAATTGGCTGTAACCGTTCAGGTAAAGCAGCACCTTATATGGATGAGATGGTTAGTTTCGCCAAGCTAACAGAAGCTTTGCCAAATGCGGATATCGTCATTTCTGTATTGCCTAAAACAGCGGAAACTACGCATTTATTGAAGGAAGAGCATTTTAGCGCAATGAAAAATGATGCCATTTTCATGAATTTTGGACGTGGGAATTTAGTAGAGGAAAAGGTACTTATTCATGCTATGGAAACAGCTGAGATTGGCTACGCAGTATTAGATGTGTTTGAAGAAGAACCGCTTAGTGCAAATAGTCCATTATGGTCTTGTCCATGTGTCATAGTGTCACCACATGTTTCAAGTCATTCTTCTCGCTATGTGGAGCGCAGCTTAGATATTTTTAAGCCTAGTTTGATGAAATGGTTAAATGGAGAGACAGCTCTAGAAAATGTAGTGGATCTGTCGAGAGGATATTAAAAAGTAATTTAATTTAGCTGATGCATAGGACGGAAGTTGACAGATGTTAGCTTAATTCGATACACTAATTGTAACAATTATAAATTAATAATACTTATGAAAAGGGGTGCATGACGATGTCTATACCGCATTTACAAGATGCACTTGACACGTTAAAAACAACTGGTGTACGCATTACTCCTCAGCGTCATGCTATTTTAGAATATTTAATTCAATCGATGACACATCCGACTGCGGATGAAATTTATAAAGCGCTTGAAGGAAAATTTCCGAATATGAGTGTGGCAACTGTCTACAATAATTTACGTGTATTCCGTGAAGTAGGTTTAGTGAAAGAGCTGACTTATGGGGATGCTTCTAGCCGTTTTGATTTTGTTACAAATGATCACTATCATATGATTTGTGAATGCTGTGGTAAAATTGTCGATTTCCATTATCCAGGTTTAGATGAAATCGAACACTTCGCTTCACAAGTAACAGACTTTGATGTGCACACACACCGTCTAGAAATATACGGTACATGTCCAGCATGTAAAGATGTTGCAGCGAAAGTACAATAAATTACAAGTTCATGTATGAAAACGTTTAAAAAAGCAAGTGAGCAATTAGCTCGCTTGTTTTTTTTATTATGAAGGGGCGAATAATTCCGTTATGTTCATTCACTTTTTATCATTTAGGGAAAATGAGATGTATGAAAGTATAAAGCATAGATGAAATACTATTAAAAAATCATTGATATATTTAGGTATAGTTAAACAACTATAGTTTTAGAAAAAAAGATTATTCTAAAAATTAATAAACTGAATATTTACAATATTGATGTTTTGTGATAAAAAGTAGTTAAGAAAATAGTAAAAGAGTTGGTGACATTCAAAAATAAGAACTTTATTTTGAAAAGGAGGGAGTTGGAGTTATATGTAGTTAAGAGCATCAACTACACAAGTATAATATTTAGATGTGCAGTACACTATGTTGAATAATGCTATACATTTCCAACGTGTAAAGTTGCTTTGAGAAAGTACTATAGCAAGGTTTTTTATGTTGATTGAGATTTTTATACAAAGTCGGGTTCAAAAGTCTGAGTTACTGAAATTTTTAGCACCTCATCCATTTTGAATTAGGAAAGCTAGTAGGAGGGATATAATGAATGTACATTTAGGGAGTAGTAATTACCTTAGTACATTAAAAAAAGAAGAACGTTTATCGGATGATTTATTTCTAACAAACAAAAAAAGAAAAGCAACATACGAAATAAAAAAAGAGAATGGTTATGTACGTCATATCGTAACGAAGGAAAATGGTGAAAAAGTAATTGTTAGAGAAGTGAAGATTTCTAAACATGAAGAAAAAGAACAGTCCTCTGGTGACGTAAACGATATGATTACGCAAAAATTAGTAGAGCAAATGATAAAATCATTCGATGACAGACAGAATCAGCAGAAGTTTATCAAAACTGGTATAGCTGGTCAAAAGGAAAAACAAATTTCTAAATATATAGTGAGTATATAATACCCATTAAAAATCTCAATCCACTAGATTTTTAAATGAAATTTAAAATATTTCTTTTAACAATGATTGCTTTAGTGAGTATTTCAGGACTATCTTTTGGAATGCTAGAAGCCAAGGCTGCTAGTAACGAACGCTCCGTACAATCAGTAATAACACTTAATATCAGAGATTATACAGTTAGAGTACCTACTAACAGTAGTAATTACCAATTAACTTATCATGAGCCGGGTATGACTTATGTTACGAGTAATAATTCTATATCTGTAACATCCACTGGTAGGTTAATTACATATTTTTCAACAACAGCTAATGTTTATGTCTATCGTGATGGTAAGCTAGATCATACGATCACTGTCATTGTTGGTAGAGGATAAAGGTAATAGTGATGTGGAGAAAGTATTCCCATGTTGCTTTCAGTTAGAACTTAGAACAAATAAAAATTCCTAGCTCTTGCGTGAGGGCTAGGAATTTTTTGCTTTGTTATTATAAGATTGATCGAACTCTTTTCCTTCAAGTGTTGGATCTAGTGTTAATGGTTCGTTACAGTACATGCACATATCGACACGACCTAATACCTTCGTATGCTTATGGCAATTCGGGCACTCTACTTGAACTGCTCTTGTTGAGAGAAGTCCAATCCAAGCATAGACAACTGTACTACCGATAATACATAGTAAACCAAGCGTCATGAAGATTAAGACAAGGATAGGATTGTTTTTGAAAAATATTCCCCCATACATAACAACAAAGCCGATAAAAATAAGTGCTAATGCGAATGAACGGATTTTATTAATTTTACTTTTGTAAGGTTTCATACAATATCTTGCCTCCCAATCTAAAATCTACTATAACATATAAGAACAAAGTATTTTAGTTTTGACTAAAAGGCAAAGAAGGAATACTTTCAGAGTATGTCGAAATCTTAACGAAATAAAGTCATATAACAAATAGAGGAGGACTGAACATGGAGCAAGTTTTGCGCCCGATATACCAAGAACGCGCGAGTCAGTCTAATACATTAGGTGTCATTTTAATGGAGAAACGTGAAGAACAAAGTAACGTTACTGACACATTCGATACGATATTACTAATTATTGTGAAGGAAGCGGATCAACCTGTTTATTCAAAGCATTATTTATATGAGGGGAATAAGGTAGCCTTACATACTGTTACAGAGAAATTGTTACGCAAGTGGTTACTAATCGGCTCTAACAAAAAAGTAGTTGATTGGATTTTCTTTGGCAGAGTGTTGTTTGATCGCAATGAATTCCTTCACAAATTAAAAATTGAACTACAAGAGTTCCCGTTCAGCGGTCGGAAAATTAAAACGGGTATTCAATTTTCAAAGTTAATTCGACGTTATTTAGAAGGAAAAGAATATTTTGATAAGGGAAGCTACCTGGATGCCTACAATCATGTTGTTGATTCCTTGCATCATTTAGGGCGGCTGTCCATTATAGATAGCGGGTTGTATCCAGAAGTTACAGTATGGGCGCAAGTGAAAAAGATAGAGCCTGCAATTTATAAGTTATATGAAGAACTTGTTATGAGCAGTGAGCCAATTGAAAAGCGATTAGAGCTCCTTTTTTTAGCAAGTGAGTTTTTAATTCATTCACGAACACAAGATGGGGCTCAACATATATTAGAAGTAATGCAAACAAAAGAGACATGGACTATTCAAGAATTACATGATCATCATGAGCTTGTTAACTACTCTGTAGACTTAGAAGTATTTGTAGAGTATTTAGTGGATAAAGGCTACATACTTATTGAACCTGTCGTTGCAAAAAGTGAAATGATATTCCACCGGCATTATAAGGTGAATAAAGAGTCTATAGAATTTGAATAAGCCATGTAGTATGCTAGTAATCGAGGTATAGAAAATACCTCGATATTTTTTTAAGAAAAGTGTTGACGTTTAATATATTGATATTGTATTATATTAATTGTCGCTAAGACATAACAAGAACACTTAAAAACGAGTGAAAAAAACTTTTAAAAAGTTGTTGACGCAAGTTGAATAAGATGTTAAGATAAAGAAGTCGCTGAAAAACGACAAACAATATGAACCTTGAAAACTGAACAAGCAAAACGTAATCAATATAGTTTTTATTAGCTAACTTCGTTAGTGAACAAAACAAAATTTTGGACATCAAAATTGATGCCAGCAAAACAATTTGAGCTAATCAAATTTCTTTTATGGAGAGTTTGATCCTGGCTCAGGACGAAC
>NZ_JBIWBS010000007.1:0-18160 GCF_044761135.1 Lysinibacillus sp. NPDC097868
CACACCCGTTCCCATACCGAACACGGAAGTTAAGCTCTTTAGCGCCGATGGTAGTTGGGGGCTTCCCCCTGTGAGAGTAGGACGTCGCTAGGCAAATAAAAACCTGAGAATATATTCTCAGGTTTTTTGTATTTAAAGCATTTTGTCTGAATAAGCCCCGCTAAAATCATATTGAGGCTATTCGACAGACTAGAAGTGTCTTAATAAAATACAATGCTATTCATTATAGTAATTGTCTAGTAATCATTCGTTGACAATCTAGAGCAGCTGTTTATGCAGCTGTTTTTATTTTGTCTATTAAAATTCAAGGGCGTTTCGCAAGTTATTGAGATAGGATTGGCTGACTGGTAGTTCTGTCCCGTCTTTTAATGTAACGATAAAATTGGAAGTGAGATCACGCGCCATCTTTTTTATGAAATGAATATTAACAATATAAGATCGGTGAATGCGAATGAAAAATGGTGGTAAGCGCATTTGTAACTCCTTGAGAGTAATACTTGTTTTAAACTGTTCCTTTTCTAAATAGAACCATGTTTTTTTCTGCAAGCTTTCGATATAAGATATTTTCTCAATGGCAACAGGGTTCCATTCTTCTTCTCGTTTACCAGTTAAGAATTGATATGGTTCTAATTTCTGTGCAGTAAAAGTTGAAGGTAAAACAACTACTAATGCAGCTAGAGTGTCCTGTATATGTATTGGATAGCCAATACCGTAATACGGTGTTCCGAATAAGGTATTATCTAGGATTGCGTCTGTGCGTTTTTTTGTTTGTAATACTTGCTCTGCGATGCTCCCTGGCTCGACTTGCCGCCCTGCTTCTAAATGTATACTGTGCGATCCAGAGTGAAAATAGATATAGGAGTTTTGAACAGCAATGGCGATGGACGAATTTGTTGGAACCCAGTCTTGTAACATCGTAATAAATTGTTGTGAAATATCTTTTTGTAAAGAATCTAATTCATTATTCATTGTGATTATCCCCCTTGTTTGTAAACAGTTTACCAAATTTTGTCGCAAAAAAAGGTAGTTTCATCATTAAAATTCGGCATTTTATCTAAAAATAATGAAAATTCAGATGTACTGTTATATATTAATTTACAACAAATAAACCTGTTATGGAACAGATTTTAAAAAGTTTTTTAACAGAGTATATTTTATACAAAGGGGAAGGTGGAATTTCAATATGTCAACACGTCAAGAAAAAATCCAAGTTTTAGAAAAACAATGGGCAGAAAACCCGCGTTGGGCTGGTATTGAGCGCGCATATACAGCTGAAGAAGTAGTTAAATTACAGGGGTCTGTTGTAATTGAGCAAACTTTAGCAACTAAAGGTGCTACACGACTTTGGAAATCCCTACATGAAGAGCCATTCATTAATGCATTAGGTGCACTAACAGGTAATCAAGCGGTTCAACAAGTAAAAGCAGGATTACAAGCAATCTACTTATCAGGCTGGCAAGTAGCTGCCGATGCTAACCTTTCAGGACAAATGTATCCTGACCAATCATTATACCCAGCTAACTCTGTACCAGCTGTAGTAAAACGTATTAATCAAGCACTTCAACGCGCTGATCAAATCGATCATGCTGAAGGTCGTGTAGATGACTTTGATTGGTTTGCTCCTATCGTTGCAGATGCTGAAGCTGGTTTCGGTGGTCCTCTAAATGTATTTGAACTTGTAAAAGGTATGATTGAGGCGGGAGCTGCAGGTGTTCATTTAGAAGACCAATTAGCTTCTGAGAAAAAATGCGGGCATTTAGGAGGGAAAGTATTACTTCCTACACAAAATGCTGTTCGTAACTTAATTGCAGCTCGTCTAGCAACAGATGTAATGGGCGTAGATACAATTTTAATCGCACGTACGGATGCTGATGCAGCAGATATGGTAACTTCAGATATCGATCCACGTGATGCAGAATTTATAACTGGTGAACGTACACCTGAAGGCTTCTTCCGTACAAAACCAGGTATCAAACAAGCAATTGCCCGCGGTTTAGCATATGCACCATACGCAGATTTAATCTGGTGTGAAACGTCTAAGCCATCACTTGAAGAAGCACGCGAATTTGCAACAGCGATTCATGCTGAATTCCCAGGTAAAATGCTTGCTTACAACTGCTCACCTTCATTTAACTGGAAAGCAAACCTTTCAGAAGAAGAAATCGCGGAATACCAACGTGAGCTTGGGAAATTAGGATACAAATTCCAATTTGTAACATTAGCAGGCTTCCATGCATTAAACCACTCTATGTTTGAGCTAGCTCATGACTATAAAGATAACGGAATGGCTGCGTACTCTAAACTACAACAAGCTGAGTTTGCTTCTGAATCTAAGGGCTATACGGCTACTCGCCACCAACGTGAAGTAGGTACAGGTTACTTCGATGATGTGTCACAAGTTATTTCAGGTGGTACTTCTTCAACAACAGCAATGGCAGGATCTACAGAAACTGAACAATTCGTTTAATTCAATTACGTTAATTCCTAAATTCATAATCATAGATAAGTTTCCCTCGCACCTCCTAAGCGGGGGAAACTTAAATCACGAGAGGTGGGGGAACTACTAATGGAACAGGTAACTACAGGTAAGCTTAATATTGTTGGGGAACAAAACGAGCAAACAAAAGAAATTTTAACACCGGAAGCCCTTGAGTTTGTTCTTGCCCTGCATGAAAAGTTCGATGCTCGTCGTAAAGAACTTTTAGAGGCTCGTCAAGAACGTCAAAAACGTCTTGATGCTGGTGAGAAACTCGACTTCCTACCAGATACAAAGCATATTCGTGAGGGAGACTGGACGATAGCGCCGCTGCCAGCGGATTTACAAGATCGACGAGTAGAAATTACTGGACCAGTAGACCGCAAAATGGTTATTAATGCGTTGAACTCTGGTGCGAAAATGTTCATGGCTTGTTTTGAGGATGCATCTGCTCCGACATGGGAAAACATGATTTCTGGTCAAATCAATATGCGTGATGCCATTAACAAGACAATTGAATTTACACAAACGTCAAATGGTAAAACATATAAATTAAACAATGAAACAGCTGTATTATTAGTACGTCCACGTGGTCTTCATTTACTTGAAAAGCATGTACTAGTGGATGGGGAACCTGTATCAGGTAGTTTCTTTGATTTTGCTCTATATTTATTCCACAATGCTAAAAATGCACTAGCAAAAGGTACGGGTCCATACTTCTACCTGCCAAAGTTAGAAAGCCATTTAGAGGCTCGTTTGTGGAATGATGTTTTTGTCTTTGCACAAGACTACATTGGTATTCCACAAGGTACAATTAGAGCTACAGTTTTAATTGAAACAATATTGGCTGCTTTTGAAATGGATGAAATTTTATATGAGCTTCGTGACCATTCAGCAGGTCTGAACTGTGGTCGTTGGGATTATATTTTCAGCTATATTAAACGCCTGCGCAATCAACCTGATGTGATTTTACCTGATCGTGGTCAAGTAACGATGACAGTTCCATTTATGAAGGCTTATACATCTTTATGTATTCAAACATGTCATAAACGTAACGCACCAGCTATGGGCGGTATGGCGGCGCAAATTCCTGTTAAAGGCGATGACGAAGCGAATGCAGTAGCATTTGCAAAGGTTGCCGAAGACAAACGTCGGGAGGCAACTGATGGTCATGATGGAACTTGGGTAGCACACCCTGGCATGGTTGCAACGGCTATGGAGCAATTTGATGCAATTATGGAGACACCAAATCAAATTCATAAAAAACGCGAAGATGTGAATGTTAAGGCTGAAGATTTAGTGGCTGTTCCAGAAGGTACAATTACACTTGAAGGTCTTCAAATTAACTGTAGTGTTGGGGTTCAGTACATTGCTTCTTGGTTACGAGGCAACGGTGCTGCACCAATTAACAATTTGATGGAGGATGCTGCAACAGCAGAAATCTCCCGTACACAAGTATGGCAATGGATTCGTCATCCAAAGGGTATTTTAGATGATGGAAGAGGCATTACATTAGCATTCGTGCTAGAAATTTTGGAAGAAGAGCTTGTGAAAATTAAAGAGGCTGTTGGGGAACAGGCTTATAACAGTGGTCGCTACGATGAAGCTGCTGAACTGTTTAAATCTTTAATTGAACAAGATGAGTTCGTGGAATTCTTGACACTTCCAGGCTATGAAAAATTAAGTTAATTGATAGGAATCTACTAACGAACATATCCTACTTTTCTAAAATACAGTGGGCTGAACTCGAATGCAGCTCACGAATTCTACTAATGTAACGAGCGGGGTCTGTTCCCCTGTTCTTTACTTATACACAATGAGCACTGTTTAATAAAAGGGGTTTACTTATATTAATGGTAAGTAATGAGATTTAAAAATGGGGTGCAAGATGTCTTACGAGCTTAGATGGGGGGCTTGTAAGGCATTTTTCTATACACGGGAAGATATATTAAAGGGGGAAAAGAAATGGGTAATAAGGAAATGTTATTAATTCCTGGTCCTACACCAGTAGTTGATGAGATATATGATGCTTTGGCGAGCGAGACGCGTGGGCATACAGATCCACGATTTGTTGCGATTTATAAAAATGCATTAGCACAGACAAAAGAACTGCTCCAAACGGATGGCGAGGTGTTTGTACTAGCAGGCTCAGGAACGCTAGCAATGGAAATGGCGATTGTCAATACAGTGGGCAAGGGAGAAAAAATACTTGTCATTAGTCATGGGTATTTTGGGGATCGTTTTACACCTTTAGCAACCGCTTATGGTATTCAGGTAGAAGTGCTACAGGCAGAATGGGGTAAACAAGTTGAACTAGCCGCTGTAAAGGCAAAATTAGCTGATGGTAATTTTAAAGCAGTCACTATTACTCATGCAGATACATCTACAGGTGTTGTTTCAGATTTAGATGCATTAGTTCCAATTATTAAACAAGCGGGGGCTCTTATAATTTTAGATGGAGTTGTTGCAACAGCCGCATTGGATGAAAATATGAATAAAGCATATGGGCACCCTGACTATAAATTAGATGTTGTATTAACTGGTTCACAAAAGGCTATTGGCGTACCACCAGGATTAGCGATTATTGCGTTTAATCAATCTGCTTTAAAGGCTCGCGAAGCACTTGGAACGATACCAGCATACTACTGCGATATTGAAAACTGGATACCAGTCATGAATGATCCAGGAAAATATTTTGCAACACCACCTGTAAATTTAATTTATGCCTATGATGTTGCTATGAAGATGGTTTTAGATGAAGGGATTGCAAAGCGTGAGACGCGCCATAAAGCATATGGCCGTGCTGTGCGTTTCGCATTATCTACGTATGGTATGGTCGCACTTGCAGATGAGACTGTAGCAGCACCAACTTTAAGCTGTATGCTCTATCCTGATGGGGTAGAGGATGCCAAGTTCCGAGCAAAGCTTGCAGAAAAAGGTGTAATTGTTGCCGGTTCTTTGGCACATTTAGCAGGTAAAGCATTCCGCATTGGACATATGGGTAATACAACACCTGCTATGCTTGAACAAGCAGTGAAACTAATCGGTGAATCACTCAATGAATTAGGACAAGTAGTAGCAGTAGAAGAAGCGGTTGCACGTTTAAAAGAAGAATTAGCGGTAGTGACTATGTAATAGTAGAGGGGGATGTCTCACAAATGCATGAGACATCTCCTTTTTCGTTTATTTAACTATCGCTAGCACGAAACCGTCATATCCTTTAATTCCAACGGTTTGAATGGCGGTAGATTCGATACGTGGTTCTTGTTCTAATAAATCCATAAATCGACGCACACCTTGTACACGTTCATCTTCGCTTTTATCATCGATGACTTCACCGTTTCGCACTACATTATCAGCAATGATAAGTGCTCCACTATTCGCTAATTCTAAAGCCCATTTTAAATATTGAGGATTATTTGGTTTATCTGCATCAATGAAAATAAGGTCGAATAAAGGTCCTGAATTTTTAATTGTAGGCAATGAATGCAATGCATTTCCTACAATCACTTCGACTTTGCTGCTACAACCTGCTTTTAGGATGTTTTGCTTCGCCACTTCTGCATACGTTGGTTCAATCTCTAGTGTGTAAACCTTTCCTGATTCAGGGAGCGCACGAGCAAGCCATATACTACTGTAGCCACCAAGTGTACCGATTTCTAAAATGTTTTGAGCCCCTTTTATTTTTGCTAGCAGGTAAAGTAATTTCCCTTGTGTGGGCGATACATCAATTTCAGGAATGCCAGCATTTTTATTTGTTTGTAGGACATTCTCCATTGTTTTATCAAATGGAATTAGCTTATCAATAAAATATTCATCCACGTCATGCCAAACATTGTTAGTTAACATAGTATAATTCCTCGTTTCCAAAGTGATTTAAACAGCAACTAAAGTGTATGATAAAATGAACTATAATTAAAATATATAATAATTACTAATTCATAACTTTAAGTTATGAGTGAGGAGAGAGCATGAATAGTCACGCATTAAAATTATTTTACCAAGTAGCTAAAACAGGTAGTTTTACAAAGGCTGCTGAAATATTGCATATTAGTCAGCCAGCAGTTTCTAGCCAAATTAAAAGGTTTGAGCAGGAAATTGGCGTCTCATTATTTAAACAGCAAGGCAGAGGCATAGTATTGACTGAATTCGGTGAGGCGCTAGCGGAAAAGGCGCAAAATCTTATTTCTCTTGAGCAACACATTGAGTCATTTATTGAAGACTATCGCCTTGCCAAGACAGGGTCTATTCATATTGTTGCTACTTATTTACCTGCTAATTTTTTAATTCCGAAATGGGCAGCTACTTTTAAAGGCTTAAACGAAGATGTTAATTTAGTTGTTACAACGGCCAATACGAAAGAAGCTTTTGAGCAGCTTATACACTATAAAGCGGATATTGCTATTTATGGAGGTGGAATATCTGAGAGACCTGAGGAAGTATTATGGGAGGAGCTCTTTGAAGATGAGCTTTGGTTTGTTGTGGCACCTGAACACCCTTATGCAAATCATACTATCTCTATAGCGGATATGATGAAGGAACCTTTTATAATGCGCGAGGAAGGGAGCTCCATGAGAGATCACCTCTTTTCACTCTGTGAAACCCATCAAGTAAATCCTCCAAAAATTGCACTGCAATTTAGTGGAATAAATGAAACAATTCGATCGGTTATGGCTGGATATGGCGCAATTTTTATTTCATCACTTGCGGTTAAAGAGTATGTTCATAATGGGCAATTGGCAAGAGTATATGTACAGGGGATACATAGTAAACATAAAGTTTCTATTTGTACAAGGAAAAATGAGAAGCAAAGTTTACTTGTAAATAAGTTTATTGATACGATAAAAAATTCTTTATAGAAAAATTTAAGTTATTACGAGGTACCCCAATTTCTCTATGCATAAAACCTAAATTTTGTTATACTAATTGTATAACAAACATGGAGCTGATATAGATGTTTATTCAAATAGAGCCCTTATCGGATGTGCCTATCTATGAACAGGTTACACGGCAAATTATAGAGGGTATTGCAAGGGGAGACATGGGACCAGGAGATATGTTGCCATCTGTGCGTAGTTTAGCGGCTGATTTAGGTGTTAATATGCATACAGTTAATAAGAGTTACCATGAGCTTGAGGCGAAGGGAATCATCACAATTCGTGCTAAATCAGGTGCAATTATTCGTTCAACTGAGGAGCGTGCATTAACGCCAGAACAGTTACAGCAGATTGAAAAAAACTTAAAGCCTGTTGTGGCAGAAGGAATGGTGCTCGGCGCAACAGCTGACCAAATTGAGCACATGATGAAAAAGGTATTTGCTGATTTGCAACTGCCAATAGAAGGGGTGTAGCATGCTACTAGGTATTTTTACAATTTTGTATATCATGACATTAGCTATGCAAATTTTTGTCCCTTATATTGTACGTGAGACAATCGTATTTGGAGTTACCGTACCTGAACAACATGTAAAGCATTCTGCATTAGCTATTGCGAAAAAGCGCTATGCGCAAACAGTAGGTCTATTTGGAGCGTTAATTTTAATTATTATGCTTATGTTTTATTGGATGCTCGCTCCTTCTGAAAGTGAACAAGGTATTCTTTTGCTTAGCTGCTTATTTGGAATGCTAGCGGTCAGTATGGGGCTATACTGGTTGAACCATCAAAAAATAATGAAGTTAAAAATGCGTGAGCAATGGGGCATAAATATCAAACAAATGAGAGCAGTCGATTTAACAGCCCGTAGCCGTGATGAAATACTACCTTGGCCATTTTATGTGGTACCTATAGGTGTCACTGTTTTTCTTATCCTATTTACGTTCTTGCATTATGATCAAATACCAAATGCTATTGCGGTACATTGGGGACCAAGCGGAGCGGCAGATGCGTGGCAAGAAAAAACGTATTTTACAGCGATTGCGCTACCATTAGTCATGTTAATGATGCAATGTATGATGTGGGGTACTGCTGATTCACTAAAGCGTTCGGCAATTCGATTGTCTATTAATCGTCAGCAGGAGTCTTTGGAAAGCGAATTAAAAACCCGAAAATTTATGAGCTGGAATATAGCGTTAGTCAGCTATAGTTTAACAGGATTATTAACAATACTGCAGTTAAGTAATATCTACCCTTCGATGGCTGAAGGAAAAAAACTACTTCCATTATTTCTTGCTTTTCTTATTTTAATAGTAGGCTCAGTGCTTGTTTATGCATGGAAAAAGCGACAGTTACGTTTGAATTATAAAGATAATGTGGTGTCAGAGGTAATGGATATTGATGAGGATCGTTATTGGAAGGGCGGTCTTATTTATATGAATCGTCAGGATCCATCAGTTTTTGTGGAGAAGCGTTTTGGTGTAGGTTGGACAATGAACTTTGCAAACCCAAGAGGCTATATCGTCATTGGCTTGCCACTACTTATATTGATGTTGGTTTCTATATTTTCATTATAAAATAAAGAGTTTGTCAAAAAGTGTAAGTGCCAGTCACTCAAACAATTTACAATGCTAGCATTGTTTTTTGGGGGATATCTAAGTAAAAATTCACGAAGACTCCTGCGGGAACGCCCAGAATGTAAGACGCAACAAACCGCGCGTAGCAAGAGTTGCGGCTTACACTGTGCCCGCGAAAAGCGAAGTGTATTTTTGCGCAGAAAGTCAATAGTAAGTGCCAGTCACTCAAACAATTTACAAGGCTAGAAGTGTGTTTTTACGTAGCCAAGTCATATATTATTGTTAGACGGGCTTATAGGACAGCCCTTTTTACATAAAGCGTAAGTTAGGAACTGAACTCCTAGTGCAATATATTGAATGGGGGCAAGGATAAATGAAAATTTTAGTGGTCGATGATGACGTCCATATTTTACAGTTAGTCAATATTTATTTAACGCGAGAGGGCTATCAAGTATTACAGGCAGAGAATGGCGAGCAAGCTTTGCAATTGCTTGATGGAAATATGCCCGATTTGGCAGTTGTTGATGTTATGATGCCAGGAATGGATGGCTTTACTCTAACTGAAATTTTAAGTAAGGATTACGATATTCCGGTGCTGTTATTAACGGCAAAAGGAGAGCTTGAAGATAAGGAGCGAGGCTTTTTAGCTGGTTCAGATGACTATGTCGTTAAGCCGTTCGAGCCAAAGGAGTTGCTGTTTCGCATTGCAGCGATTTTACGTAGGCTTGATAAAAAGAATCAAGTAACAATACAGGTTGGTAAGCTCGAAATTGATCGACGTAGCTTTGAGGTTACAATTGGTGGAGAAACACTCATTTTGCCCTTAAAGGAATTCGAGCTATTGGCCCTACTTGCATCTCGTCCAAATCAAGTATTTACACGTAGCATTATTATGGAGCAAGTATGGGGCTACGATTATGAAGGGGACGAGCAAACGTTAAATACACATGTGAAGCGGATTCGCGAACGCTTGCATCGCTATGAAACAGATGTTGAGATTACAACGGTACGTGGCGTCGGTTATAAGCTTGAGGTTAGTGAGACATGAAGACGTTATATAGTAAGTTTGTTGTCACAACTATGCTCATTATGATTGGCAGTTTATGCATTGGGTTTTTAATGACGAATACGTATTATCATCAAGTGACTAAAGGAAAAAATGATGCTAAAAATGTTGCGATTGCAGAGGATATTGTCGAATATATCGAATCAGCGAAGCAAATGGATTTAGATAGCTATTTAACAACACTTGGAGAGATTGGTTATCAAATTTATGTTACAACGGGAGAGGAACATCGCTTTTTTGGCGGCGAATACCGAGATAAAAAATTGTCGGCAGATGTTATCCAGCGTGTTTTAGAAGGGGAAGTTTATCATGGGATGCGTGATTTCCCAAAAGAGACCTTTATGACAGGCTTTTTTGCGAATGAACTCATTAATACCATTGGTGTACCCTTTACGTATAATAACCAACAGTATGCTCTGTTTATTAGGCCAGATATTCGATTGTTGTTCTCTGAGGCACATACGCTATTAGGAGGTCTTATCCTTGGAATGGCTGTGCTAAGTTTACTTGCCATGCTGCTATTTGCAAAGGCGCTAATTAGACCGATTACACAGTTAACAGAAGCAACACATCAACTGGCACATGAAAAGTTTGATACGTTGCTTGAAATAGATCGAGCGGATGAAATTGGACAACTGGCAGATAGCTTTAATGTGATGACAGAAAAATTACAGGAAAATGATAGAATTCGTAAACTATTTATAAGCAATGTATCCCATGACTTTCAATCGCCTTTATTGAATATCCAGGGCTATGTAGATTTACTGAAAAACCCGACGCTTTCTGAACCTGAACGACAAGAATATGCGACAATTATAGAACTAGAAACGAAGCGCCTTTCGACATTGACGAAGCAACTGTTACTCCTGACATCACTCGATCAATCGACTAGAATGCTAAAGAGAGAACCGTACAATTTAGATGAACAATTAAAGGAAACTGTGCGCAAATATCGTTGGCAGTTAGAAGAAGCTAAGGTGCAATTATCGTATCAGATTGAGCCAGTAACATATAAAGGTGATGCAGGGCTACTACAAAATGTATGGGATAATTTATTAACAAACGCCATTAAATACAATGTTAATGGGGGAGAAATTCACATACATCTTCAAGAACAATCTACTTTTGTAGAAGTGTTAATAGAAGATAGTGGCATTGGTATGAATGCGGAGCAATTGGAAAAGGTATATGACCGTTTTTATCGAGCTGACGAGTCAAGAACAAAACAGGGGACAGGTCTCGGCCTTGCCATTGTAAAACAAATTGTTGAATTGCATGGTGGGGAAGTGCAAATGAAAAGTGCAATTAACGAAGGCACAAGTGTTTGTATACACCTACCAAAATTGTAATATAGAGTTCATGTAAAGTTCATGTTCAATCGATAAACTTCTATGTAAGTTAAAACTTGGAGGAGTTATCGTATGGAACAAAAATGGAGTTTACGTCTTATTCGACTCGCGGCGATTTTTGCTTTAGTTGGTACGTACTTAGGTTCGCATATGTCAGGGTCAGGTAGTTATGAATTTCGACCAATTCACGCGCACGTTTTACTCGTTGGCTGGTTAAGTATGTTTGCATGGGGCATTTTTTATCGTGCATTTAAAGTGAAATCGCAAAAATTAGTAGCGTTACATGGCTGGACATCGATTATTGGAGTTTTTGGCTTAACACTTGGTATGTGGTTCTACAATATTAATCCTTTTAACTTTGGTCATACATTTACTTTAATTTTCTTTATTGTAGGTGGCACCACTTTGTTAATTAGTTTTGCATTATTTATTATTGTGACATTCATGGTAAATCAAAAAGAGGAAATGAAAAATTAATATAAAACCGCGCCAGTACTAGACGCGGTCAGTGTGTAGGCAAATTCAAAGAAATTTGAGTTTGCCTATATTTTTTTAGAGTAACCGTTGATTTCGTTCAAGAAGCGGGCTTGCCATTGCATTAAACTAGAGTCGAGTCAGTAGTCGCCTAAGCATATATCAATTTAAATGCTCTAGTGATTTTTTAAGCCAACGTGTTGCCTCATTATAATCTTGAGCTACGCCCTGTCCTTTCTTATAGAGCATGCCGAGCTGAAACTGGGCTTTTTGATGACCCTGATTTGCAGCAAGCCGATAAAATTGGGCTGCCCTCGCAAAATCTTTAGGGACACCTTGTCCATTGCTATGCATTTGGGCTAACTGGTATTGGGCTTTTGCATGGCCTTTAGATGCTGCTTGTTCAATCCATCTAGCTGCCTCCGTGAAATCTTGTTTCACTCCTGTGCCCTTATCAAATAAATTACCAAGTTGATATTGTGCGCCTGAATGTCCTTGAATAGCAGCAAGTCTATAGCAACGTCTAGCCTCATCTAAGTCTTGGGAGACGCCCAATCCTTGTTCATATAATAATCCTAATTGATGTTCAGCTTGAATATGAGATTGGTCTGTTGCAGCTCTCCACCATTGAACTGCTTTGTCATAATTCAATGTTACACCAACACCGTTTGCATATAACAACCCAAGTTCGAATTGAGCATCAGCATAGCCTTTTTCAGCGGCAATTGTAAAATACTGTAATGCTTTATCGGGCTGTTGAAGCTGATAGACGAAAAGAAGGCCAAGCTCATAGCCAGCACTAATATGTCCATTGTCAGCGGCAAGCTGAAACCATCTTTCCGCACGGGTGCTATCTTTTTCTTTTTGGTAAAGCAGGCCGAGACAATATTGGGCATTGGTATGCCCTTTATGTGCCGCCAGTTTAAACCATTTTATCGCTTCTTTGTGATCTTGCTGTATGCCTTGTCCTGTATTGTATAGTAAGGCCAATTGAAACTCTGCATTCGTATGGTCTTGAAGTGCGGCTAGGTGGAACCATCTCGCAGCTTCCTCAACATTTTGTGAGATGCCACGGCCTTTAAGATACATATAGCCAAGGTTATACTGTGCACTTGCATCTCCAGCAAGTGCTGCCATTTCAAAATAAGCTATAGCCTCCTCAAAGCTTTGTTGTACACCAGTTCCATTATGATAGAGAAAGCCAAGATTATTTTGTGCACTTGTGTTGCCTTGATTGGCTGCTGAAATATACCATTTTGCTGCCTCTTCAAAATCAATAGCAAGGCCGAGCCCTTGATTGTAAAGTACTCCAAGATTATACTGTGCGTCGGCATTTGCTAAATCTGCCGCAGACTTATAATAATGGGCGGCCTCTTGATAATTTTGCTCAACACCTTGTCCTAAATGATAAAGCACCCCTAGACTATAAAGTGCATTGGCATCAAGCTGTGCGGCTGCTTTCTCATACCACATCTTCGCTGAAGCATAATCTTTTTGAACACCACGACCGTGATTATAAAGGAAGCCTAAATTGTATTGTGCACTTGCATTGCCCTTTTTTGCGGAAATTTCAAACCAACTAGCAGCATGTTCATAGTCTTTAGCTGAGTACTGATCGAGCATCTTCGTATCAAGTGGTGGCAATATATCTTCAAATTTAGGGAATTTTCGAGTCGAAATAGATGCTTTCAGGCTACGATCATAACGGTGAATAAACCATTCAACGATATCGCTAACATAATCGAGGACAATTTTAGCTGCTTTCGCTTCAACGATGTCATTGTTGCTAGTACTTGTCATTTTAAATACAAGCTCCATTAATAAATAAATACGACGTGGATGAATTTTTGAAATAAAGTTACGATTATTTAATAGCGTTCGGATATTTTTTAGTTTAGGTTTCGCTTGCATTTCTAGCTCGTAAAAATCATAGACTACCTCCTCAAGGACGAGGCGTGATTTTTGTAAAGAAATTGAAGGCTGTGTAATAGCGTGGTTACTAGCATCCTGTAAGCTTTGCGCTATATGTGTAAACGATAAAATATGTAATTTTTCACATTGTTCGTGAAGGATATCGTATTGTATGACGATTGTACTCACCTCTTCTTAAATAACGGTAATAGTCTTTTTTTCATATATCGGGAAATTATTAGTGTTATTGATCATTTTCCACAGAATTCCTCAGTTGAATTGTCTTCAGTATGATACTATTTGATTTAAGAGTTAGTTTATAGTCTTTGGGGGGATTGATGGATGAAAAAAATTGCAGCAATTATTCCAACATTTAATCCGCAACAATCATTTATAACATTTGTACATCAATTATTAGCCACCTCAGTTACTCAAGTCGTTATTGTTAATGATGGTAGCGATAAAAAATATGAAAATATTTTTGAAGAGTTAAAGAAAATAGATAGATGTAAAGTTCTCCAACATGAGCAGAATATTGGAAAGGGTGGAGCGTTAAAAACAGCCTTCTCCTATATTCGGTCTAAACAAGAGGGTTTTCAGGGTGTTCTCACAGTAGGGGCACACGGACAGCATACGTTAGAGGATATCAAATTAGTATTGACTATGACAAAAGTATTCTCGGAAGGCATTGTCTTAGGAATACGCAATTTCCATTCCTCTGATAGTACGTTCTTTTCATATTGGGGGAACAGAGCAACTAGTTTATTGTTTGAATTACTGTTTCATAAAAAGCTAATGGATACACAAACAGGCTTGCGTTACATAGAGGTCAAAGAATTACCATGGCTTATAGAGGTGCAAGGTGATCGTTTTGAATACGATACAAATATGCTCGTCGCTGCCCTAAAAAGAAAATGTCCAATTTTCGAAGTAGAAATTGGTCAGCTACGCATAAAAAAGAATTCGATTATTCAATACGATGAATTAACACATACAGGTACAGTAATGGCCAAGATGCTTATAAAATATTTGAAACCTTAGTAAGAGTAATACAACACGTGTATTTCTAATATTTTGTGCTAGGATAAGAATAATAATTACTCAACTTGACGCAGCGAGTATAAAAGAAGGGGTAATGAATGTGGAATATTCAGATCAAGTGAAAAATCGTGTGAAGCGAATGGAAGGTCAGCTACGCGGTATTTTAAAAATGATGGAAGAAGAAAAGGATTGCAAAGCCGTTATTACACAATTATCCGCAGTGCGCTCAGCGGTAGATCGTACAGTAGGTGTAATTGTTAGTACAAATTTGTTAGAATGTGTACAAAATGCTGAGGGTGACGGCGAGAAAATGAATGAAGTTATTCAAGAAGCTGTAAATTTAGTTGTCAAAAGCCGTTAGTATCTAAAGTTAAAACATTTTTAAGCTCTTACCTTATATAAGAGCTTGTTAAACGACAAGTCTCGCCTCTTTTAGTTTTTGTCGGAGAATCGTAAGCCTCTTTTGTGCAGGGGCTAATTTGTCTCAGTTTCCGATAGAAGTTATCATGGCGGGGCTTGTTTGTTTCGTTATTAGTGAAAGTTAATGAATTTGCAAAAAAATACTTTTAATTATTAGATTTATGATTTAGATAGGTGTAAAAACCTAAATGCTTACTTCGGTAAATGTAGAAAAAGGTCATATGTAGTGAACTTGTATGATGGATTTAAAGTCATATTCTCTTTTATAATTAGGATAAAGATATTATAAAAGAGAAGGTGAGTTATTTTGAAAAAATGGATATTAAGCAGTGCGACATTGTTAATGTTAAGCCCAACAGTAGCCCATGCACAAAGTCAGCCTTTAAACATGCAAGCACCAATTGCTTACAATGTGGTTGCAAGCGTAAAGATAGAAACGTTCGATCAACTAACAAATGAAATAGCAAAGCAACTGAACAATTTTGCTACAGAAATTAAAGTTACATATAGTGGTTCAATGACAGGCTTCGATAAAAAGTTAATGGAAGCATTTGAAACGGCACAGCAAAAGGCTACTTATGCCAGTGGTCATCTTCAAGGAATAACTATGACTGCTGATTCCACAGGAAACGTGACCTATAAAGTGAAATACTTTACGACTCCAGCACAAGAATCTGCAGTTCAGAAAAAGATTGATGGCATTTTAAAAACGATTATTAAGCCATCCATGACACAATTTCAAAAAGTAAAGGCAGTAAATGATTATATAGTGTCAAATACTACTTATGGTACAAAAACGAAGGCGAGTCCACATAGCGCTTACGCATTATTATTTGAAGGACAAGCTGTATGTCAGGGCTATGCTTTATCAGCATATAAAATGTTAGAGCAAGCAGGGATTGAAACGAAATATATCGTAGGTTATGTGAATGGCAATGAGGCACATGCTTGGAATATGGTGAAGGTTGATGGCAAATGGTATCATCTAGATACAACTTGGAATGACCCGCTACCAAATCGCATAGGGGCATCTTCCTATGATTATTTCCTTGTAACTGATGCTCAGCTAAAGAAAGACCATAATTGGATTACTTCAAATTATCCTGCGGCCACAAGTACAGCATATAATTTTATGCAAAATGTACATTTTGCACACCAAATCAATAATACTTTATTCTTTAGCAACACAGCAGATAATGATAAATTGTATAAACTTGATTTGATAAGTGGAAAAAAGACCAAGGTAATTGATACGCGAGCACTTTATATTACAGGTGTTGGAGACAATCTTTATTATAGCGATTATAGTAATAGCGGTTACTTAACAAAACTAAATTTGAAAACATTAAAATCGGGTGTAGTTGTTAAGCAATCAGTATCTGATTTAATGATTAACAGCGGATATTTAGTATATAAAGTTAATGGTAAAGAGCAAAAGCTAAAAATTAACTAGTTTATAGTGTGATAAACAGAAAGCTTCTATATCACATGTTCAATGCATATATATTTATAAGCACAAAAGGGCTCCTAATTGAGTTCTTTGTGTTTTTTTTGTATATAATGAAAGTAGTGAAACTGTGTGAGGTGAAGATTTTTGTGGAAAAAGCTAGCTATTATTGCAATACTTATCATTTTCTTGGAACCAATTTATACAGCGGGTAAAGCGACAGTAAAACAGGTCATTACTTGGGCAAATAATGATGACATTGAAACGGTGCTACTAGCAACAAAGGAGAAAATTGTTGATGTTACCACTAAATTTTCAGAAGATGCCTCAATACAAACAGCAAACCCTGAAGATGTGAAGGAACAAAAGCTAGCCGTTACTTCTCCGGTCGTACAGCAGCCTGAGACAAAGCTTGTTGTTACAAATGCCAAAGAAATGGCGGATGCGATGTATGCCTATTATAGTAGCTTTTCACCAACCTATGAGATTCAATATAAGGGAAGTACAGAGCGAATCGAGAAGATTGTAGAAGAGGCCTATGACAGTGCAATTAAAAGAGATGATTTCGTGTATGGGCACATTAGTAAGCATTCCATACGCTTTGAATATGGGAGAAAAACAGCCAAAATTTTTGGGGAGCAAAGCTATTTAATGACGCCAGAGCAAGCAGCTTATGTTGAGATGAACGCTCAAGAAATAGTAGCCACAATTGAAAAAAGCGCGAAAACAGATGTAGAGAAGATCAGAGCCGTTAATGATTATATAGTAGCAAATACGGCTTATACAGAACAAACGAAGTCAAGCCCACATAGTGCCTATACCGTGCTTGCTGAGCATGGTGGTGTTTGTCAGGGCTATGCGTTATTAGCACATACATTGTTACAAAAACTTGGCTTTGAGACTCAATATATTGTTGGATATGTCGGTAAGGAAGGGCATGCTTGGAATTTAGTGAAACTTGACGGTCAATGGTATCATCTTGATACAACGTGGAATGATCCTGTGCCTGATCGGAATGGTGCCATAAGGTATCAATATTTTTTAGTAGATGATCGCACAATGGCGCGTGATCATACATGGATAGCAAATGATTATCCAAAAGCAACAAGTACCATTTATAGCTACTATCAAGATATCGATTTTCCGGCACAAGTAGGAAATCAGTTATTTTATAGCAGTATTTCTGATGACAATAAATTGTACGTGCTTGATATGACTACAGGAAAAGCGCAGCGTGTCACTAAAACGCGGGCGCAATATATTGTTTATGCAGATGGATGGCTATACTTTAGTAATTATTCGCATGGCGCTTATTTAACAAAAATTCGCCCTGATGGAAGCGGTGAACAAGTGTTAAATAGGGAAGACACGAAGGATTTAATTATTAAGGATGGCTATTTATATTTCATGACAGATGAGTTAAAGAAAATGCAACTATAATTTTTGCCAATTAAGTGTAGATGAAGGGCGTATGACATTAAAAATGGTCTATAGCCATCTTACATTTTAAATAAGTAATACTGTTGA
>NZ_JBIWBS010000007.1:18257-111499 GCF_044761135.1 Lysinibacillus sp. NPDC097868
TGATTTCCGCTATGGGCGGACGCTTTCCGCGGGCACATTGTAAGCCGCAACCCTCGCTGTCGCGCGGATTGTTGCGTCTTACGTTTTGTGCGTTCCCCCAGGAGTCGCCGCCCTCCGCTCCAATCAACTGAATGTCTTGGTAAATATATTCTATTTAATGACCACGAAGAGAGTAAATCCCAAAAGCTAGGGCTATATCGCCTATAGTTACAGTCTTGTTTTATATAAAATAAATATAGATGACTACTACCGTTGATTTCCGCTATGGGCGGACGCTTTCCGCGGGCACATTGTAAGCCGCAACCCTCGCTGTCGCGCGGATTGTTGCGTCTTACGTTTTGTGCGTTCCCGCAGGAGTCGCCGCCCTCCGCTCAAATCAACTGAATGCCTTGGTAAATATATTCTATTTAATGACCACGAAGAGGATAAACCCCAAAAGCTAGGGCTATATCGCCTATAGTTACAGTCTTGTTTTATATAAAATAAATATAGATGACTACTACCGTTGATTTCCGCTCCAATCAACTGAACACGTTAGTAAATCCACAAAAAAGGCGTATGACATTAACGATTGTCAAACGCCCTTTTTGTTCGATTAATAATGTAATGTATAGGCTGCTGCTGACACAAAGAAACTTGAATTTGTGGGTACATTGAGGTCATTTCCTGGGAAAATGTTTTTAAAATTAGCGGGTTATGCTTTATAGCACCACCATTACAATAAAAGTGAAATGGCTCGCCTTGATAGCCAATTTTCTTTAGTACCGCACAAGCGAGAAGCACTAACTCATGAGCAGCCTGTATAGAAATATGAGTAGCACAAGCATCTTTCTTAGCAACTGCATCGGCTAAAAATGCACCCATTTTTGCTAATTGTGCATTCGTATAAGATGGGCGAAATAGCCATGCGGCTAGCTCCGTGACATCTTGAATACGTAAATAGTTATAGACGGCATCTTTTAATATCGTCGCCTCTCCTCGTCCATCCTCCATGCGAAAAATGGCTCGTAGAACTTCCTGCCCTAGCCAATAGCCACTACCTTCATCGCCTGCACGATGGCCCCAGCCACCAGAACGTGCGATATGGATACCATCGAATGCATATGCAATTGCACCAGTTCCAGCTATGAGTAGTGCGCCTGCTTGTCCAGCAGTGACACCTAATAAGGTAGCTTCAGCATCATTTTCGATAATAAGCGTCTGGATATGTAGCTGTGCCGCTGTAATTGCATCATGGACAATTTCCGTAACATTTTTATGATCATTGGGTGAATCAATCCCGGCCATAGCAAACGTGGCGACAGCGATTTTTGAGTTAGCTTGCGCTTGTAAAAATACACGAGCTTTTGCTAATAATGTTCGTAATATATTCGTAGCAGGCTCCACTCCTATAGCCTGGTAATTGGATCCTCCTAAAGATGTTGTATATTGTATTTCACCTGACTCGGCATGTACGATTGCACATGCCGTTTTAGTTGCACCACCATCAATAATTAACAGCCATTCATTCATTGATCCCATTCCTCTATAAACGAAATTAATTGCTTTTCCGCCTCCGTAATGGCGGATTCCTTTTGCTGAACCCATTCAAATAGGGTGTCTGCCTTTACCTTTGCTCGTTCAATTGATGCTCGCATTGTTTCAGGCGAAGGACCACCTAATAATGTTCGTACACTTACAAAAAACTCGGGTTTTAAGGTGTGATAGAAATCATCTTCAGAGATAATTAAAGGTTTGCCAGTAACCAACTTGGATTGTGTATTAGCTAGCCCCCATGTCAGACTAGCGAGCGATTCTTCACCGTGAGCAAGCAATACTTTAATGCACTTACTGACGATACTATGGGCTTGGCGGAATGAAATATCTTCGGAGCGGACTAATGTATCAGCGAGTTCTGTTACATTTGCAAAACTGTTTTCCGCGCGGTTTCGGAGCTTCTTCTTGTTTACATCCATTGTGACAACGAGTGAGCCAAATAATTTGTAAATACCTATTAATCGATCTATAGCTCGCCATAAATATGGTTGCATATCGTCCTCTGTGTCTACGATATCACCAAACGGTGTATTATGTACCATTTGTAGAACTGTACTAGCGTCTCCGACTACTGCAGATAGTAATGAGCGTGTATGTTCAATGGACACAGGGTTACGTTTTTGCGGCATAATCGAGCTAATTTGAACGTATGGGCTAGCTAGTGTAAATGCGTTAAATTCCTGTGTAGCCCATAATAAAAAGTCCTGAGATGTACGACCGAGGTTAAGGGCGGCAAGCTGTACAATACTTGCTGCTTCAGAGATATAGTCAGCACCAGCAACCGCATCCCAGGCATTTTCGATAATTTCATCGAAAGCTAATAAGTCTCGCATGCGCTCACGGCTAATGTTAAAGCCTGTAGTCGTTAAGGCAGCTGCTCCCATGCTACTACGATTAACTGTTTGATAGCAATGCTGCATGCGCTCAAAATCTCGATCGAGTTGATCGATTACGGCTTTTAAATAATGTGCAAAAGTGGTTGGTTGTGCTTGTTGCGTATGTGTATAACCAATCATAATTGTATCGATATGTTCCTCAGCTGAAGCAATTAAATCACCACGTAATTTAAGTAATTCCCCCATAAGCATTAATAACTTCTTGCGCAATGTCATTCGGTAAATAGCGATACCCATATCATTACGACTTCTACCAATATGGAGATTTCCAGCAACGTCACCAGCAAGTTCTATTAGTTTATTTTCAATGCGGAAAAATAAATCCTCGTATTGCGGGCTATAATCTTCTATTCGATAATAGTTCAAGTCTAGTTTTTTTAGCGCCATAGCAATTTGTTTCGCTTCTTCTTTTTTTACTAGTCCTTGTTCTTCTAACATTTTTAAGTGAGCAATATTAATTTGAAGCATAATCGTTAAAAAGTTTTTCTTCGCTTCGTCATAAGCTGGTTGCAAAACAATTTTCCGATAAATATTTGAAGGGAAAGTCATTCCATCCTCCTGCTGGATTTTGTTGCGGAAATCTTCAAACATATGAATGGCCTCCTATAGGATGACAGTTAGATGGCTGTGCCAGCACTGCCCTTTGATAGCTTTTCGGAAATAATGAGCACAATTAATATTAAGAAAATCTGTAAAACGCCATAAGCACATGCAGTTCCAAATTTAAAGGCATATAATTTTTGAAATATAGCAACAGAAAGCGGGATTGTAGAAGTACTGTAAATAAGAATAGAGGCTACGAACTCACCTAAACTTTGAACAAGTGCTAGCAGAGTTCCAGCTAATATTCCCGAAAAAGTAAGCGGTAGTACGATACGTCTAAACGTATACCACCAATTTGCACCTAGACTTCGCGATGCCTCCTCGATAGACTGATCTAATTGTACGAGGGAAGCTGATGTGGAACGAAAAACGAGTGGTAAATGTCTAATAAAATAAGCTAATGGTAAAATCCAAAATGTACCGATAAGTACTTGGTTAAAGGCGAAAATATTTTCAGTACTAAAGGCGGCAATTAAATTGACAGCAACTACAGTCCCAGGCAATGCCCAAGGAACCATAATTAAAATATCAAGCAATGTTTTACCTTTAAAATTTAGGCGAACCATCGCATAGGCAGCTGCAACCCCGAAAATTACATTACCGAACGTTGCGACGATGCCCATTTGTATAGAGTTCCAAATAGGTCTCCATGTTCGTTCGTCAGTAAATAGCGCTATATAATGGTCGAGTGTGTAGTCGGTGGGGAGAATTTGAGTTTTCCATGCACCATCTACTGAAAAGGAAATTAAAATAAGCACTAATATTGGTAAAATTAAAATAAGCGTACCGCCAAAGGAAGCAATTGTAGCAATCATTTTCATCCATTTTGAGGATACTTCAGAGCGATGAACGCTAATTCCTTTACTCAAATTTTGATAGTTTCTCCGATTTTGGTACCAGCGCATAATGATTAAAAATGAAATGGACACAAAAGATAAAATCATTGATTGTGTAGCGGCCATCCCCAAATTACCATTTGTTCGTGATAAGTATATTTGCATGGTCATTGTTCGTTCTACACCAAACATTAACGGCGCAGTATAGGATGCCATAGATATCATAAATACAAGTAATGCAGATGCAATGATAGAAGGTGTTAGCATCGGTAATATAACCTTTGTCCATACACGAATACGCCCTGCGCCTAAACTAGTTGCAGCTTCCTCTAATGATGGATCCAATCCTTTAATAGCAGCCGAAGCGGTTAAATAGAAGTATGTGTACATCGTAAATGTATGTACAACGATTACACCCCATATGCCTTTTAAAGAAAAGGGTACTTGTTGTAGTCCAAAAAAATGTTGAATCGCACGTGGGAAAATTCCACTCTCTCCGTAAAGAAAAGTAAATGAAAGTACGCCAACAAGCGGTGGAAGAGCCATTGGCACTAATACTAAAATGGATAGTATCCGTCTCCCAGGGAAATTATAGCGTTCCAATAAAAAGGCCATTGTAACGCCAACAATTGCACAGCAAATAACACTAATAATAGATATATATAAACTAGTCCAGAGCGCCTCGAGATTCGCAGGGCTAGCGAGACTAAAAAACTTTTGATAATGAGTAAGTGCATTATCCTCTGAAAAGCTCTGAAGAAACGTTTGATAGAAAGGGTAAATCACATAGGCAAACAACACTAAAAACAATGGTGATATTAATATATAAACAAACCATTTCGATTGTGTTAGCCGTGTCCAAGCATTATTTTGATAAGATTGTACAGGTGGTTTTTCCATATGGTATGCCTCCTATTCTCCTAAAAAATAAAGTGATTCACGAGCTATATTTAATGTAATGTCTTCGCCAATATTTTTTAACTGAGCGTTTGTATTAATTATCATGACTTTCAACGAGAAATCGATGAAATCGACAATATAATTCACGCTTATTCCTGTAAATTCAACAAAAGAAATGGTTCCTGTTAATGTGTTTTCTCCAGGACCTTGATTGACGGTCTCTGGACGAATCGAAATAAACACATTGTCTCCAATCATATGCGTTAAATTAGGGGAGCTGTGTTGCTTTCGCCCAGTTAGCACAAGTCCGCTCTTCGTTTTTACTTGTATTTCATCATCATGAATAGCCATTGTTGTCGCTTCAATTAAATTGGTTTCCCCAATAAAATCAGCGACGAAGCGGTTTAATGGACGATTATAAATCTCCTGAGGTGTGCCAATTTGTTTCACATATCCATTATCCATCACCATAATGCGGTCCGACATAGCCATCGCTTCCATTTGATCGTGCGTTACGTAAATTGTTGTGACGCCTAACTCCGATTGAATTCTTTTGATTTCAATGCGCGTTTCCTCTCGTAATTTCGCGTCTAAATTCGACAAAGGCTCATCAAGTAATAAAATATCGGGCTCAATGACAAGTGCTCTGGCCAATGCCACGCGTTGCTGCTGACCGCCAGATAATTCATTAATTTTTCTATTTCCGTATTGTGTAAGATGCACGAGTCCTCTAATTCGATCGACTTTTTGTTTTATCTCAAATTTTGAGAACTTTCGTACTTGTAAACCAAAGGCAATATTTTCGTCTACAGTCATATGCGGAAAAAGGGCGTAATTTTGAAATACCATACCGATATTTCGTTTGTTTGGCTGAAGCAATGTCACATCACGATCATCGAAATAAATTTTCCCTTCAGTAGGGTAATAAAATCCTGCAATCATTCGTAATGTGGTCGTTTTCCCGCAGCCACTAGGTCCGAGGAAAGTAAAAAATTCACCTGTTTTAATATCGAGATTTAAATCTTTCACACCATGTACTTTCCCAAATTGCTTAGAGACATTTTCGATTTTGACATTTTTCAAATGAAATGCTCCTTTCTATTTTGAAAAGATGGGAATGCTATTGCATTCACTTTCCGCACATAAAAATCTAAGTAGAATACTTATTAGCCTGTAATTGATACAATTCTGAAAAATATCCTTTTTCATTCAATAACTCTTGCATTGAACCTTCTTCAATTATTTGCCCATGTTGAAATACAATGATTCGATCAACCATTTTTAAAGCAGATAATTTATGCGTGATTAATAATAATGTTTTTGTTGCTGAAAGGTCAGTTAATGTTTCAATCATATGGTGCTCACTCCTTGCATCGAGAGCTGCTGAAGGCTCATCTAAAATGAGAAATGCTGCATTTCGGAAGTAAGCTCTTGCAATTGCTACCTTCTGCCATTCACCGCCTGACAGTTCTGTTCCGTTATCAAAATTTTTACTTAAAATTTGCTCATACCCTTGCTCGAAACTTGCAACTAAATCATTAAGAGAGCACTGTTCAGACACGCTAGCTAACCTTTCATAATCACTAGTACTTTCCGTATGACTAATCATTATATTTTCTTTAAAAGTTAACTGATAACGGGAAAAGTCTTGAAACACAATACCGATTATTTGACGATAAGAATCAATATTATATTCTGTAATATCAATGCCGTTTAATTCGATTATTCCTTCGGTTGGCTCATATAATCTTGTAATCAGCTTAACAATCGTGGATTTCCCAGCACCATTTTCGCCGACAAGTGCGATTCTTTCTCCCATGTTTATAGAAAAATTGATGTGATGAAGTATAAATTTAGAAGAATTGGGGTATTTAAAAGATACATTTTTAAAAACTAATGTAAAATTACTTTTTTCTAAGGACAAAATCTCTTTGCCTGATTTTATATCTGATTGAAACGATGTGAATTTAAAATATTTTTCCATATAAATTAATGTGTCATATAGTAAGCTCGAATTTTCGATAAAACCCGCCAAACTTTGCCGTGCAAGTAAAACAGAAGAAGAGAAAATTAGTATATCTCCTGCAGTAAATGAGTTATTAAGTACACCAGTGATCACCCACCAAAAGCTTAAACCAATCGCGACCATGCCAATTCCGACAAATATTATTGAATAGATAGCTTGTTTATATCTGATTTTTTTTACTTCTGTATGAATTTTATTGAACGTCACCATATATTTATTAATAAAAAAGGCGGCCGTGTTATATATTTTCACTTCTTTGATGTGTTCTTTCGAAAGCATTACGGAGCTATAATATTGCATCTTTCTAGCTTCTTGACTATTCATTACAAGGGTTTCAAATGCTTCTTTTTGTAATTTATATGTAACGATAGCCTGTGGAACTATGGCAACAAAAATAATGAAAGCAATCAAAATATTAAAGTTCGTCAATAGCACCAACATAGAAATGCCAGTTATGACACTACTAATCATGCCAGAAGTAAAAACGATGAGGTTTACTGGCCTCCATGCAGCTTCTTGCTCAAGTATTTGTATATCATCATAAAATTCTGGATTTTCGAAGTAATATAGTCCCTTTATATCCGAAGATTTTTCCATTAAGGATTTATTTAAATCGGCAATTAATTTATCAGTCATTAAACCTTGAAAGGTCATTTCAATAGGACCTAATATAGCATTCATAAATGATACTATTATCCAAGATATTACAAAGAATATGATTATAGAATAAACGATAGTGTCGGTAGTAGAAATGGCATCAATTAAACCTTTTGAAAACCAAATAGTAAGAGAGGGTAGTATTGCTTGAAATGGAATTATAATTAACAAAACAATAGAATAAAACTTTGAAGCTCCCCAAAAAAGAGGGAAGGTTTTTAGGGTAAGTTTGAAATAAGAGTAGATTGTATTCATGATTCTTCACCTAATTATATAGTCTATATTTTACTTATATTCCTATTTAATTTAGCGTAAGTGTATTAATCAATTGGCAACGGACTGCAAAGAAATAAGGACGAGTTTTTTAGGCAACCTAAATGAAATGTGCCTCATTTAACAAAGGGTGTAAAAAGTTGAAAATCTCGAGATAAAATAAAAAATCCCCTTTAAGAAATTATAAAAAATAATGTAATATTTACATTTATAAGTTCTAAAAGAGGATATTAAATTACTTAGTTTTAAATCCAATGCTTAGGATTCATAAAATTCATTGCTATAAACCACTATATGAAATCCTCCTTTATTTAGGGTTAAATTATAATTATTATAAACTGAATAATCAGAAATAACAAATTATTATAAAATTAGACAAGGTCAAAAATTTTTAGCAAACTTCCGTTTACTAAAATAAATTATAGTGTAATACTGCTGTTGATTTACGTTGCGTGTGGACGCTTTCCGCGGGCACACTGTAAGCCGCAACCCTCGCTAACGCACGGTTTGTTGCGTCTTACATTCTGTGCTGTTCCCGCGAGAGTCACCGCTCGCCACTCCAATCTACTGAATAGGTAAGGAATTGTTTGAGAAGTGTTTGAGTGCCTGGCACTATTTTTTTCCTCTACTTATTCCCTCTACCTTTAATATTCGTATCCCAGTGCTCCATCCATTCTGCTTCTTTTTCCGACATTAGTTGCCAATCAATATCAAATGTTTTTAAGTCTAATTCTTGGTACCATTCTGGCATTGTCGCCTGATCGATGTCGGAGCGTGTTGGAATTTGGTAGTAATCATTCGCTAATTTCGTCACCATTTCCTTTTCAAATAAAAACTCTACGAACAATTTTGCATTCTCCAAGTTTTTAGCATTGTTAACAACGGCAACACCATCAACTAAAATTGGTGCACCGCTCTTCGGATAAATGTAATCGAACGGATAATCAGTTGTATATTTCTTTAATAAAATATCTTGCAAATTCCATAAGGAAACACTGCCTTCTTGACGTGTGAGCTTCAAATAAAGTGCATTTGGGTCTTGTGTATATTCTTTCGTGTTGGCATCTAATTTTAATAGCCAATCGTAGCCCTTATCAGGTGTAGTGGCATCTTGACGAACAATCATTGAGGAATAAATAGTACGCATTGTTCCCGAAGCTAATACACCACGAATTAAAATTTGATCTTTCCACTTTGGATCTAATAAATCATCCCAATCTTGCGGGCCAGTTTCTTTTGTTAATAAGTCACTATTAATCATGATGACTTCAGGTAATAACATTTCACCGAACCAGCGACCATCTTGATCTTTATAGTTTGCATCAATCGTCCCGATAAAGCTCGGTTGCCAAGCATGTAGTAAATCTTCGTTAGCACCAACCATTAATGCAGATTGTGTACCACCCCACCAGAAATCTGCCTGAGGATTTGCTTTTTCACCGCGTAGACGCTCTAATATTTGCTGAGCACCCATTGTTAAAAATTCCACTTCAATGTCCGGGTACCTCTCATTAAACTGATCGATTACGCCTTGCACCATTTCCTCATCACGTCCTGTGTAAATGACCAGTTTGCCAGATGGAGTTGTACTTTCATCTGCTTTTTCTGAATCAGATGCTTTGTCACCGTTTGTGGCATCTTTTGACGAATTTTTATCATCAGTGTTGCTACAAGCAGCTAAAACGATAAGCATCAGCACAAGAAAAAATCCGAAAATACGTGTTTTTTTCATAATCATCTTCCCCTTCCTTTAGTGAGTTGCTTACATAGTGCAGTATAATACTTAAATAAAGTATTAATGTTAGAATAATTAAAATATTCTAACGTTATTATTATCATAATCCAAAAAAATGACGATTATCAACGATATATATGAAAAATAAAAACTCCTTAAAAATGGCTAAACCCATTTTTAAGGAGCTGTTATTTTTCGGTTAGCAAGCATATTAGGCAGCAACATGCCTAGTATAACGAGAATTATGCCTACAACTTGTAATAAAGTGAGTGATTCGTGCAATACAATAACGGAAACAGTTACAGCAACAGGTAGTTCGATGGCGCTTAATATAGACGCCAGTGCACCACCAACCTTTGGTACTGCAATTGAAAATAAATAAATCGGTAAGATAATACCGAAAAGTCCAAGTGCTAGTCCGAATTTCCATAGCCCTTCAGTGAACAATTTGCCGTTCCATGCAATTTCAGGGTTTAAGAAAATACTGATCATAATAAGTGCAACAAAGGAAACAATTAGAACTCTTGATGTTGTTGTAATCCCTTCCACGGGGCGAGAGTTAAATTGGATAAAGCATGCAAAGGTAAATGCAGCAGCAAACCCAAATAGCCAGCCTTGTATTGCAATGCCACTTAAATCGACATTCAGTACACCAGCTGCCAAAATAGTACCAGCAAATAAAACGATTATCGAAATTACTTCTGGTCTACTTGGTAGTCGTTTATGGAATATGCAGTCTAACAATAAACCAATCCATGTAAATTGAAAGAGCATGACGACGGCAAGAGATGCAGGTAAGTATTTTAATGATTCCCCGTAGACAATACCAGTAATGCCTGTGAAAATCCCTGCACTGACTAAAATAAGCAAGCCATTCTTTGAAAGTTTCGGTAGTTGTCTTTGCGTTATGATAAAGATTGTTGCGACTAGCATAAAGCCAATAATATATTGGCTTGATACTGCCTCTGATGTTGTAAAGCCATGCTGCATAGCTACTTTGACAATTGTTGATAAAATGCCATAGCTACTAGAAGCGATGACTATCAATAGAGGGTAAATTAAATTTGTTTTCATGCTTATTTATTCCACATCCTAAATCTGTTTCACCATATGATGAAAGGGTTCGTCTATGATGGACCATGGTTCAGTAATGACAAAGCCCATACGTTCATATAAGCGACGAGCATCTTCTTTCTGTGTTTCTACATTTAATGATAACTTTGTAAATCCTCGATTTTGCGTTTGCTCGATAGCGAATTGAATTAACATTGTACCGATTCCTTTACCACGAGCCTCTGGCGAAACACAAACTGTATCGATATAGTATTCATCTTCATGAGCCTCTTTATCGATGGTAATAGAAGGGGCATTTTTCTCTTCAAGCCATTTTACGAGATTAGCATCCATTTGAATTGCCTGTGCACCATTGTAGTAAACAAGTGTGCCTAATATTTGTTCACCTTCAACCGCCACAAAAGTATTTAAATAAGAGTGTCTGTTATCTTCACGTTTGAAGAGCACTGTCAGTTCCTGTTCAACTTTTGAAGCTGTTTGTTCACCTGTTAAACGGTTGGCAATATCACCAATCGCATCAATAATTAGTGGAATAACGGCATAAGCATCCTGAGGTTGCGCTTGTCGAATTGTTATACTCATTGTCAAAATCCCTACCTTTCTATAGGCAAGTATAACAAAGATAGATGATGTCTCAAGCTTTTGAAATATTCACTACTTTACTTTTTTAGAATAAGTATAGAGACTATTACGGTTCGTTTAATATTAGAGGACTAATGCTGTTGATTCTTTTTGTGCAGTTGCTTTCTTTGAGGACCTCCTTAGGATGACCATTTTATTAAGCGATATGAATAAAAATTGTTCAACGAAATTTGGCGATTAAGGTCGAAAAAAACCGTGTGTGCTAATACTTTTATTATTTTTCCGAAAGTTTAAAACTTTATAGAAAATCAACTTTCATGTTAATCTATAATGAATAGATTTTCGGGGGGACAACAATGACAAAGGAAGATAAGGATTTTATTTTAGTCTACGGAGATGCTTTTATTGACTATATTGCTGATGATGTAACGAATACATCTTTTACTAAATATATGGGTGGCGCAACGGTAAATGTAGCTGCTGGCATTAGCCGTATTGGTGCTCCGTCTGCACTAATTACGATTACTGGAGATGACGAAGGTTCGCAATTTGTTCGAGATGGTCTTGCACAAGAAGGTGTGAACCTTGACTTTGCGGTATTTGACCCTGTAAAACGGGTAAGTGGCGTTTACGTGCATTTAACTGAAGCTTGCGAGCGAATTTTCAAAGATTATGTCGATGAGACGCCAGATTTACAAGTTGATGCTACTCAATTAGATGATGCTGCCTTTAAACATGCTTCTGCATTAATTGTGTGCTCAGGTACAATGTTTCATCCAACTGCTTTAGCAACTACGAGAGCTGCTGTCGAAAAGGCAAAGGAAAAAGGTGCAATTATCGCAATGGATGCCAATATTCGCCCATTACGTTGGAGCAGTGAAGAAGTTTGTAGGGAGACCATTACTTCATTTTTTGAGAATGTAGATATTTTGAAAGTAACTGATGATGAATTATTTTTCTTAACAGAGACAACTAATTTAGAAGATGGGATTGATCAGTTAAACAGTTACTTAGTACCGATTATTTTAGTAACAGTTGGTGAAGAGGGCACATATGCCGTATTAAATGGGGAAGTTATCCATGTACCAACTGAAAAGGTTGTCCCAGTAGACACTACGGGTGCAGGAGATGCATTTATGGCCGGTGTATTACGCGATGTCCATTACAACGGTTTACCGACAACTGTAGAAGAGCTAGTACGCTGTGTGAGCTTTGGCAATCGATTAGGTGCCCTTGCGGCAACGAAGGCAGGAGCACTAACCGCGCTACCTTATTATGATGATATCAAACATTTATTAGAGAAATAAAAGTTCGGAGCGTGCATGATGGAAAAAAACTATGATGTGTTAGTAAAAGATCGATTATTTTTTGGTGGTGCGCAAGATGCAGATGCTGCTTATGTAAATGAGCAGGTAGATGTTGTAATTGATGTTCGAGTGAATGGATTAACAGCACAAGAACAGCAAGCAGCACACTATAACTATAACCATATGCCTATCGCTGATGAAGAAGCAGAAGTAGCTCATTCTATTGACAAAGTAGCGAAAGAAATAGTCTCTGCATATGAATCAGGGCAGAAGGTTTATTTCCACTGTGGTAGTGGCGGTGGACGAGCTGGAGTAGCAGCGACTGCTGTGTTAATGGAACTCGGCTTAGTAAATTCGCTAGAGTCAGCAGAATCAACCGTTAAAAAAGCACGCTCACAAGTATTAATTCGTCCAAATATGGCAACTGCTTTAAAGAAGTTGTACGAAAAGTAATGCTATTAATAACATGTTACCTCGGTATGTAAATAAGTCTTTATGAAACAATTCTATATGAAGTACGTAGCCTGCCATGTCCTTTGGTGGGCTTTTTTAAATTTATGGAAACGAGTATGGACAGTTTCTTGGCGTTGCCTAGCACATACTATGCAGCAGCTATACAAGGTGGTTTTTGAAGAAAATGTGTTCTCCTACAGGAACAGCACGAGTAAAAGGTTGCGCCGTGACTGCTAAAAGGAGAGCGACTTGAAGGGAACTAAATACCTTGTTATGATTTAGCTTTTGAATTTTGTTCTATACATATTAGAACAAAGTTGTTATAGTAAAGTTAGAACAAAAAGGCGAGGTGTTTTAAATGGAAGAGTTAGCAAAAATCCCTTGGGCGGTTATAGCGCCAATAATCGGAGTACAAATTATTTTAATGATTATTGCTTTATTTGATCTTCGAAAAATCCATGCAACGAATGGACCGAAAATTTTATGGGTATTTATTATATTATTTATTAATCTACTTGGACCTGTTGCGTATTTTATCGTTGGGAGAAAACAATCATGACAACATTACTACAAGTAACGGGTTTGACGAAGCGTTTTGCCGAAAAAACAGTAGTGGATGCAATTGATTTTACATTAGAAGAACACACGTCCACAGCATTAATTGGACCAAATGGTGCAGGGAAGACAACGACCTTATCGATGTTAACAGGCTTATTAAAGCCATCTTTAGGTAGCGTTAAAATGTTGGGTGGAGATTTACGAACAAATATTGGGTTTTTACCTCAATATCCGCAGTTTCAGCCTTGGCTAAGTGCGCTAGAGTTTACTGAAATGGCCGCAAAGTTAAGCGGTGTACCTGCTAAAAAGGCGAGGATAGAGGCTCAAAAAACATTAGAATTTGTAGGCTTAGGAAGTGATCTTCATAAAAAAATTGCAACGTTTTCAGGTGGGATGAAGCAACGTCTTGGTATTTCCCAGGCAATTGTTCATAAGCCTAAATTACTGCTGTTAGATGAACCTGTATCTGCTTTAGATCCTGTTGGACGTAGAGAAGTACTTGATTTATTGAAAGGTTTACAGCAGGAGACGACAATTTTGTATTCAACACATATTTTAAATGATGCTGAGGAAATGACTGACCAATTATTATTTTTGCGGAATGGTCAACTTGTAGAACAGGGAACATTACGAGAAGTGCGCCAACGTTTTGATGAGCCAGCTTATGTCGTAGAATTTAGCACGGTGGAAGAAGCGCAGCATTTTATTAGTCACTCTACATTTAAGTGTACAGTTAACGGTTGCTATGTTTACGTCGACATTCAAGATGAAGAACCGAGCATGCAACAAGTACTTGAACGCCTTACTGCTTATCCATATTTAGTGCGAAACGTAGCACGTCAAACGGCGTCGCTAGAGGATATTTTCATGAAGGTGGCGAAAAGAGCATGAATGGATTTAACGTACTACTTCAAAAAGAATTTCGTGACGCGTGGCGCAGTAGAAAGTTTTTATGGATTCCGCTTGTTTTCGCACTTTTAGGTATGAGTGAACCACTAACCAATTATTATATAAAGGATATTCTAGAGGCTGTTGGCAATATGCCTGAAGGTTTTGAAATGTTGATGCCAGAATTAGTACCTGCAGATCTAATATTAGCTACAATTAGTCAGTTTCAATTAATTGGGTTACTCGTGCTTATGGCTTCTTTTGTAGGATCTGTTAGTAAGGAACGCTCAAATGGTTTGGCTACCTTATTGTATGTACGACCTATTTCATTTGGAGCATTTTTTATAAGTAAGTTTTTAGTTGTCAGTACAGTAGGCTTTGTAAGTATAGTAGCAGGATTTACGGCAAGTGTTTATTATACGGTTGTGTTGTATGGAACATTTGAGGTAGGGACTCTTTTAGCAAGTATTTTTACGTATTTTATATGGGTGTTATTTGTTTTAGCAGTAACACTCATGATGAGTGCGATGTTTAAAACAGTAGTTGCAACAACATGCGCATTTATTTTAATTTTTGTAGGCCAAATTATTGATGGGCTTGTAGGTACATTTTGGACAATTTCACCGTGGAAGTTACCGCTATATGGTGTTCAACTAATACGTGAGACAATGGAGATGTCTGATTATTGGTGGAGCCTAGTTATTACTGTAGTTCTTATATGTGTTTGTATTACTATCGGCGTTTTTTCAATGAAGAAAAACGCTTCAATGGCTAAAATATAACAAGAAAAATCCACTTAGACTTCTGCGGCTTACCCTGTGCCTGCGGAAAGCGAAGTGGATTTTTCCGCAAAAGGAAGCCGATATATGCATAAGAGCGACATACAGAACCACCCTTATATGTGTCCAAATGGCACAGCTAGGAGGGTGTTTTTTATATCCAGTAAAAATCCACGAAGACTCCTGCGGGAACGCACGCAATGTAAGACGCAACAAACCGCGCGCAAGCGAGGGTTGCGGCTTACAACGTGCCTGCGGAAAGCGAAGTGGATTTTTCCGCTTTAGAAAGTCAGATATTTTGAAGCAACAGCTTTTTATATTTTGTATGATGAACCATGTTGTACGAACTTTTCTTGGAATATCCATAACTTAGGAATATAATGTAGCTATAACTTCTGATTTGTCAAATAACTCGAAAAATATAAAATCTTGCTATGAGAGTAGGTGATAAGATTGGCTACACAAAATTCCGATCGCTTTCTCACGGCCTTTAATCGAATCGACCATCGGCTAAGGGATATTATCGGTGCGAAAGATTTTATGCCTTTTTACCGTCTCGTGGACCAGGCGAAAAAAAAGGACGTTTTAGTACGTAAATATGAGGATGATTTACGCTCCTATGCAGACTTACGCAATGCGATTGTCCATCATCGTACATCTATGGAGTATGTAATTGCAGAACCACACGTAGATGTAGTAGAGCGCATTGAATATATGGACGCTACTCTTGCAAAGCCCACACTAGTGGGACAAATGTTTAGAAAAAGGGTGCTTGTATTCCAAGAAAATGATTCATTAAAGCATGTATTAAAGGTTATTCGTCAACGCAAGTTTACACAGTTTCCTGTTTATAATAAAGACCAATTTAAAGGTCTTGTGACGACTGTTGGTATTACGAATTGGCTTGCATCTGTAATGGGAGGCAACCATGTGCCGAAACACGTTCCTACATTGCATGATATATTATTGCACGAAAAAAATAGAGTGAATTACAAATTTGTGAGTAGATACATAACGATTTATGAGGCGGAAGAAATATTTAAACAGGGTGTGGAAAGTGGAAAGCGTTTTGAGGCGTTATTGATTACGGAACATGGGAAAACACAGCAAAAGCTGATTGGCATAATTACACCGTTAGATATTATGAAAATAGAATAGGCAAGACGATACAAGCTGTTAAGGGCTTGATCGTCTTGCTTTATCTTTTAGGCTAATGTATAAGGAGCCATTCGCTTGAACTTGTGCAAAGTAGACATCTTCATAGGATTGGACATTTTGTTTTTTTAGCTTTTTCATTACCCAATCTTCAGTCAATTCAAGTTCCACAATATTTTCTTTAATAAGCTGTCCATCGGATATTACTTCTGTTGGTAAATAAGTAGGAGGAGTGACATCGGCTTTTATATCTTGTTTCGTTGAGGGCTGTTCTGTTGGCTTCAGCAATACGCTTAAATTGCCGGTTGTTTCTAATAAAGCGTATTGTACATCCTGAACGGAAAATACAGATTGTTCACGTAACATCATCGTTAACTCATCCATGTGCAAACGATTTTTCTTTAGTCCTGATTCTAAAATAAGACCATTCTGAATGACAATGGTTGGTTTATCGTCAATCAGCACGCGCGCTTTTTTAGATTTAATGGTAACAATGGTCATGAGATACGTTAAAATGCTCCACCAAATTAATGCTATGAGTCCTTCTAAAAAAGGTGTCTCAGAATGTGCAGCAATTTCTGCAGCGATGGAACCAAACGCGATACCTGTTGTATAGTGGAAAAATGTAAGCTGACCTAACTGTTTTTTGCCAAGTAATCGTGTAACAATAAGTAGTGCAAAAAAGGCAAGGGATGCTCTAATAATCATTTCCCAAAAATTAGCGTGAAAAAATTCATCTACAGTCATACAAATCAACTCCTTAGAACTGCTATCGAGAAATAGCTTGTGCAAAAAAAGGAATTGTATGCGACAATCATTTATAAATTAGGATTTTGAAAAATTAAGGAAGTGTGGTGATAGCATGAACAAACAAATAGAGAATTCTAACAACCCTGTTTTTCCGATTATGATTGCTATTGCCGTTGCCCATCTTATCAACGATACGATGCAATCAGTTATACCTGCGATGTTTCCAATATTGAAGAGTGAGCTCGGTTTGACCTTTACGCAAATCGGGCTTATTTCATTTGTATTAAACATGTTTGCCTCAGCTCTGCAACCTGTTGTAGGCTATGTCAGCGATAAAAAGCCAATGCCATATGCCTTACCTATAGGAATGATTAGCTCATTTATAGGGATTGCCATTTTAGCTTTCACAACGCAATACTGGGTAATTATTATAGCTGTATTATTTTTAGGACTTGGTTCAGCGATATTTCACCCGGAAGGTTCACGCGTTTCATTTATGGCAGCTGGTTCTAAAAGAGGGCTTTCACAATCAATTTACCAAGTTGGCGGGAACTCTGGACAAGCGCTTGCGCCATTAATCAGTGCTTACATTTTGGATATTTTCGGACAGCGTGGAGCAGCTTTTGTGCTAATTGCGACAACGATAGGAATTATATTGTTGAGTAAGATTGCCGGATGGTATAAAAAGCAATTGGAGCTAGAACGTCTATCAAAGAAAAAACGAACTTTAGTATCATCTTTGCCACCACTGACAAAGAAACAAGTGGGAATCGCTTTAACATTATTATTTACTATTATTTTTGCACGATCATTTTATACAACGAATATAACAAGTTTTTATGTTTTTTATTTAATGGATCATTATAATGTTAGTCTGCGACTTGGACAAATTTTGATTTTTACTTTTATGGCTTTTGGTGTTGTTGGCACGTTTTTTGGGGGATCATTATCAGATCGTATCGGTAGAAAAAATGTAATTTTACTTTCAGTTGTTGTGCCAATGCCATTCTGTTTAGCATTACCATATGTACCGTTATGGACAGCAGCAATATTTTTAGTTATTATCGGAACATTAATTATGATTAGCTTCTCTGTAACAGTTGTTTATGCACAAGAACTTGTACCAACTAAAATTGGTACAATGGCAGGGTTAACGACTGGCTTTGCATTTGGTATGGGGGCAATTGGAGCAATTGTAATTGGTGTATTAATGGATCATAAAGGTATTGATTTCACAATGTTGATTGTTTCATTACTGCCATTATTATTACTAGTAGCATTTTTCTTACCGAAAGATAAACCTGCATCTGCTTTGTAAGAAAAAAACACGCCTCTACACTGGAGGCGTGTCGGCTAGGTTTATAATTAAAAAGAGAAGAATGCCGTTTAACGGCTTCCTGCCTTCACATCAATCTAGTCACCGCCGCAATAGAATCAATATTGCTCAAAAAGTAGTAGTAATTAGCATTTTAAATGCGTGATTACAAACTATTGCCGTAATGGAGATGTAAATTCTGCCGGTAACTTTTCTATATCATTTACCAAGCCCTCAGTAATATGGATTTCATGCATTTTATCGTTGTAAGTAAATTTAAATATCCCATTATCAAAATCAGTGCCAATTTCTTTGAAGAAAATACCTTCAATTGAAACATACCGTGGACAAGTAAAGGCTATTTTAAAATTGTCCTGGTCTTTAATCAAATAGGCACGTACACCTTTTTCGTATGTATCATAGGTGTCATCTTCAGTTGGACGTTGGACAGCTACAATGTGGAAATCTACAAAAGGAACCTCTTTTAATAGGACATTCAGGAATGATCCCTTTGTTATTTCTTCCCAACGGCTTTGTGCACTTTGACCGACGATGATTTGAGAAATGCCGTAATTTTTTGCTACTTCAGCAATGACCTTTTGGATAGGACGTTTTTCGTTATCTAGTAAAATGAATTTTTCAACATCAAGTTCTTCGGCTAGGTCTTTCCACTGTTCGATGTAACTAGATTTCTCAGCATCAAAGGCATCGAGGGGTTGTGAATCGACCGAAAGAATATAGAGTGGGCAATCGAGCATCATGGCCATTTTATGACCTCGACGAATTAAGCGTTCCCCATTTAGCCCATAGTAGACACAAACTAAAATACTTTCGTCTAATCTCCCTTTAACATGCTTCATTAAAAAAATACACCTCTTTATCCTATTGTTATTTTGTTATTTGTACTGCAAATTATGAAAAAATTATCCTAAAACAGCTAAAATGAAGGCTGTTACAGTGCATTATGCTTATTTATATTGTATACTTTAAAGTGAATAAAAGTTAATGACGATATACGGGAAACCCTTAAGGAATTCGGCTTATTGCCATGTTCTAAGATTGTTTTGTTTATGCATAATGTGCATTTAAATGGATAGCTTCCATATGCCACATTATTATGCAGTGAGTTAAATAGATAGTCAAGTGTTGATGCAATTAAACATTTATCCAGTGCCTAAGGTTCGATACATGTTCGCTATCCACATCGATTAGTACAGGTAAACATCCAAATTTAGAAGATTTCTGATATATTCATTCAACTTTTTGTCTACTATGTACCTTCTTTCAAGAAGGGGTATAGCAGGCTTGTATTTTACAGTAGTTATTCAAACGCTGCTGAATAACGTTAAAGCACCGGCGGATGTCAAAGATTTTGTAAGGAATAATTTAGGAGCTAGTTTATAGTATGCATTTATGTACTATCAGCTAACTGACCTGTATCATGCAGGCCTAAAAATACAAAATATCAGGCGCAAATTTGCTGGACGAATTTGATTGTAGGAGGTTTTCATTTGGTTACAGTTCTCATTGCGATACTTTTACCATTTGTATGTGCCGCTCTAATCCCTTTGCTTTATAGGCGACTAAGGCGTGTTATACATTTAGGCTGGTTTGTTTTATCCGTTCCAATCATATTGTTTATTTTACTCGCACGGTACATTCCTCAAATTGCCGAGGGTAAAACATTTATTCATACATATGAGTGGATTCCCTCTTTTGATATAAACTTCACGACATATCTCGACGGGCTCAGCATCATTTTTGGTTTGCTGATTACAGGTGTAGGTAGTTTAGTTATTTTATATTCAATTTTTTATTTATCAACGAAAGAATCTCTTCATCATTTTTACTGCTACTTATTACTATTCATGGGCGCTATGCTCGGCGTCGTCTTTTCAGATAATTTAATGATGCTGTATACATTTTGGGAATTAACAAGTGTGTCTTCATTTTTGTTAATTGCATTCTGGCATCATCGTAAAGCTTCACGTGCTGGTGCACGAAAAGCAATGACTATTACTGTTTTCGGTGGTCTTTCCATGCTTGCGGGTTTCCTAATGCTATATGTAGCTTCGGGAACATTTAGTATTCGCGACATAGTAGCTAACGTAGAGGTAATACGAGAACATTCACTATTTGTTCCAGCGCTATTGTTAATTTTAGTAGGTGCTTTTACTAAATCCGCACAATTTCCTTTTCATATTTGGTTGCCTGATGCGATGGAGGCCCCAACTCCTGTTAGTGCCTACCTCCACTCGGCTACTATGGTGAAAGCTGGGATTTATTTAGTTGCGCGTTTTTCTCCAGTATTTGGTGGTGAGGCTATTTGGTTCTGGTTAGTTAGTGGAATTGGCCTTTTAACATTGTTCTGGGGCTCCTTCAATGCAGTACGTCAAACAGACTTAAAGGCGTTATTAGCGTTTTCAACAGTTAGTCAGCTTGGGTTAATTATGAGTTTATTTGGCCTTGGCTCCGTAGGGCATTATTTTGGATATGCTGAAAGTTCAATCATATATACACAAGCGAGTTTTGCCGCATTGTTCCACCTTATTAATCACTCCACATTTAAAGGTGCGTTATTCATGATGGTCGGTATTGTTGACCATGAAGTTGGAACACGTGATTTACGTCGTCTCGGTGGTTTAATGGCGTTAATGCCGGTGACATTTACGATAGCTGTAATAGGCGGATTATCAATGGCGGGATTACCTCCATTTAATGGTTTCCTAAGTAAGGAGATGTTCTTTACTGCAGTGTTACAAATTCGTGAGGTCAATATCTTTTCTATGGATAGTTGGGGTGTTTTATTCCCTATTGTGGCATGGGTCGCAAGTATTTTTACGTTTGTTTACAGCATGATTTTAATTGCACATACATTTTTCGGTAAATTGCAACCTGCTAAGTTGGATAAAAAACCCCATGAAGCCCCGATTGGCATGCTCATTTCGCCAATAGTACTTTGTTTATTAGTAGTGGCAATTTTCTTCTTTCCAAATGTCCTTGGCCATTATATTTTAGAGCCTGCAATGGCTAGTATTTACCCAACATTTCCATCTGCTAGTGAATTAACACCACATATTTATGCATGGCACGGTGTTAATCCTGAATTGTTAATGACCATTGGCGTAATAATTATCGGCATTATTTTATTTAAAACATTAAAAAGCTGGAAGCCACTATATCGTGTTTTTTCACAAAACTATACGTTTAATACCTACTATAATCGCCTTATAGAGTTTAGTGAAAAAGGCTCTATGAAGTTCACTAATCGTTATATGTCAGGCAATTTAACACATTATTTTGTCTATATCTATGTGTTTTTTGTCGCGCTCATTGCAGGATATTTTATATGGTCTGATGCCATGGCATTTGATTTTGCAAAGGATTCACCAGTAGAGTCCTATGAGCTCATTTTAGTGTTTGTTATGATGTTTGCTGCAATATGGATGATTTTCGCAAAGGGACGAATCACGGCTATGCTATTGAACGGCGTTCTCGGCTATTCAATCGCATTCTTCTTCGTAATTTTCCGAGCACCTGATTTGGCTCTTACGCAACTAGTTGTTGAATCCGTGACAACAGCATTGTTCCTGTTGTGTTTTAAATATTTACCGGATTTAATGCCTGAAACCTCACGCAAAAGAGTGAAGTTGTCAAATGCTGTTATTGCCATTTTTGTAGGTGCAACGGTGACATTAGTTGGTTTAGCTGTCGTGCACTATGACCGCTTTGAGACGGTCGCGCTGTACTTTAATGATGCGTATGACTTAGCAGGCGGATCAAATATTGTTAACACTATTTTAGGGGATTTTCGTGCGTTTGATACGATGTTAGAGGTTGTCGTTCTTTTAATTGCTGGCTTAGGCGTGTACACGCTGACAAAGCTCAAGCCACGAAAGAAGGAGGCAGACCATGAAAATTAATGACGTTATTTTACGTACTATTACAAAGGCTGTCGTATTTACTATTTTAACGCTTGGTATTTACTTATTCTTTGCAGGACACCATGCTCCTGGTGGAGGCTTTATAGGTGGTCTCGTGCTTGCTTCCGCCATAGTACTGCTTTATTTAGCTTACGATATTGAAACAGTGCACAAAGGGATGCCGTTTGATTTTAAAAAGGTAGCAGCACTGGGCGTATTATTAGCGACAGGTACGGCCATCGGTTCACTGTTTTTTGATGTACCATTTTTATCACAAACATATACGTATATCGATGTGCCGATTTTTGGAAAAATGGGGTTCTCGACAGTTACTATTTTTGAAGCTGGCGTGGCGTTAACAGTTGTCGGTGTTGTTGTGACAATTATATTAAGTATAAGTGAGGATGAATAGCCAATGGAGTCTTTAATACTAATATTAATTGGTGTGTTAGTTGCTGTAGCGACGTACCTAATCCTCTCAAAGCAATTATTACGTGTGATTCTAGGAACAGCAGTACTTTCACATGCTGCGCATTTACTTATTTTAACGATGGGGGGCCTGAAAAAAGGGGATGTGCCACTCATTGGTGAATCGCCAGGTCCATACGCAGATGCGCTTCCACAAGCATTGATTTTAACGGCTATCGTGATTAGCTTTGCAGTGACGGCATTTGTGCTAGTTCTCGGCTATCGTGCCTATAAAACAAATGGCACCGGGGAATTTGATGAATTGAGAGGTACGTCTGATGAGTAATATGATCGTTTTACCATTAATCGTGCCGGTTATTACGGCTATTTTGTTAGTGTTTTTAAGAGAAAATGTGTTGTTACAACGCATTCTGAGCCTGTGTACATTTGGCTTCGTTGTAATCATAAGTGTCGTACTTTTGTTAGAGGTTCATCAACAAGGTGTGATGCGTATTGATTTTAGTGGCTGGTTACCGCCATTCGGGATATTATTTGTTGCCGATTCCTTTGCAGTACTACTTGTTTTAGTAGCGAATATTGTCGCAGCAATTTGTTTATTATACGCTATCTTCACAATTGGCGAGCACTACGAAAAAATGTATTTTTATCCTTTTGTGCTCTTAATGGTTGCGGGGGTAAATGGGTCGTTTCTAACAGGAGATATTTTTAATTTATTTGTATGCTTTGAAGTGATGCTACTTGCCTCTTATGCACTTATTAGCTTAGGTGGTGGGAAGATACAGCTGCGAGAAGCGCTGAAATATGTACTTATTAATATTGTTGCTTCATGGGTTTTTTTAGTGGCATTAGCATTTTTATATGGAACGATCGGGACTTTAAATATGGCCCATATTTCCTTACGTGTTATGGAAGCTGGAGCTGACCCACTCATTACAACAGTAGGACTTGTGTTCCTGATTGTTTTTAGCTTAAAAGCTGGTTTACTTCTATTCTTCTGGTTACCAGGTTCATATAGTGTGCCACCAACTTCCATTGCTGCATTATTTGCCGCTCTATTAACTAAAGTTGGTATATATGCACTTGTTCGTACATTTACATTATTATTTACAACGAATACAGAGGTAACACATACAATCCTCGGTGTAATGGCAGGATTAACTATAATTGCTGGTTGCATGGGCGCACTTGCTGGCAGAGATGTAAGGACAATTGCTTCTTACAATGTCCTAATTGGTGTAGGTTTTATTGTTGCTGGACTTGCTATCGGTACGGAGTCTGCCCTGCAAGGTGTAACGTACTATTTAATGCATGATATGGTAGTAAAAGCTATGCTGTTTTTAGCGGTAGGGATGATGATTTACGTAACTGGTGAAACCATTATAGATAAAATGAGTGGACTGATTCGAAATTATCCCTTTTTCGGATGGCTATTCTTTATAATGATGTGTTCGCTCGCTGGAATTCCACCATTAAGTGGATTTTTAGGCAAAGTGTTAATTGGACAAGGGGCTATTGAAGGAGGGAATTTTGTGCTACTAGGATTAGGTTTCCTTTCTAGCTTAATAGTTCTCTACTCTCTACTACGCATTTTCCTTTCTTCCTTTTTTGGTGAAACCATTATTAGTATTGAGGATGAAAAACCACTACCGAAGCGGGTAGTGTTACCATTGACTTTACTAACTGTTTGCACACTCGTTTTAGGCATTGGTGCTGAGTGGATGGCACCGTATGTTAAGGATGCGGCAGAAACGCTTCACACACCCTCTATTTATATTGACGCAGTGTTGAACGGCGAACAATGGCAAGGTGAGGTGAATAAGTAATGGCTATGCAGTTTATATTAAATTTATTTATTGCCACTTTATGGTTATTGCTACAGGATGAAATCACGCCCCAGTTTTCCACATTTTTAATGGGCTTTATCGTTGGTATTGGAATTTTGTATGCAATGCATCGTTTTTACGGTACTCAATTTTATTTGCGCCGTGTTTTTTCTATTATTAAACTACTATGGCTTTTTAACTGGGAGCTATTACTCTCGAGCTACAATGTGTTAAAACAAATAACAACACCTAAGTTGAATATTACACCAGGCATTTTTACGTATAAAACGGAACTGAATGGAGACTGGGAAATTACAGCTCTTGCACTATTGTTAACGCTGACACCTGGTTCAGTTGTGATGGAGGTTTCTGAGGATGGAGATATGTTCTATATCCATGCGATGGATATAGAGCAATCAAAAGACGCCGTAGTTCGCTCCATAGGGAAATTTGAAAAAGCGATTATGGAGGTGACACGCTAATGGTAGAAAAAGTTTTACTAGTAGCACTTGCGTTTTTTAGTGTGTCGATAGCGTTGTCGCTATATCGTGTCATAAAAGGCCCATCTATGCCTGATCGTGCGATAGCGCTTGATACGATAGGTATCAATCTACTCTCTGCAATAGCTATCGTATCAATCGTTTTAAAAACTAAGGCATATTTAGAAGCAATTTTAATTTTGGGTATATTGGCGTTTATCGGTACAATCGCCTTTACAAAATATATTGAAAGAGGTGTGATTGTTGAACGTAAATCAAATGATTGAGTGGGCGGCAGTCATCCTAATACTTGTCGGTTCTATCGTTAGTGTTATTAGTGCGTTTGGTATGATTCGCTTGCCTGATGTCTATACACGGTCACATGCAGCGACGAAAAGCTCAACATTGTCTGTATTAAGCTGCTTGTTAGGTGCATTTGTCTACTTTTGGATACACGACGGCTATGTGAGCGTTCGATTAATTTTAGGGATTCTCTTTGTATTTGTAACAGCACCAGTAGCAGGGCATTTAATATGTCGAGCTGCATATCGATCTCGTGTGCCTTTAGCAGAGGGATCAGGAGAAGATGAATTAAAAGCAAAGCTATTTATGGACAAAGACGAATAAATAGCGAAGCTTTTCGTAAGGACACTGAGACATTACTTTAGGAATGGGTAATTTTTTCAATTGTTATAAAGAATATCTTAGCTATTCTTTCTTTTGCAATAGATAAATGAAGAAGATGACATTGGTTGATGGTAGTAAGCCGCTGACTCCAACTGAAGCATCCACCGCAGACTAAAAAATGGAAAAGAGTTAGATTGACTGTAATCAATCTAACTCTTTTTTATTTTGTCCAGCGTCTTTTTCAATATTCATTCATTTTGACAGATGTCCTATGTTTTACAGGCATAAATGATGACAAGAATGAAAATAGTAATGTAATACGTTTGAGAGCAATTAAAAAATAACGATAAAATATAAAAACATTGATTTATTAGAAAATTCTGTGTAAAATATTTTGTTAAAAAATTTCGTGTATAGCTTGAAAATTATTTTGAAAGAGTATATCTTAATTAGCAGATAGATTTTTTATTCTTCTCTATGAATAAATATCCAATCGCTATTTTCGAGACGCAAATGTCTCATATACAATAAAAAATGAAAAAAAAGGAGAAATTAGAATATGAAGAACAAAATTTTCATGCTTATGCTCGTTCTAGTAATCGGTGTACTTGCAGCATGTGGTACTAAAGAAGATAATGCAACAAATTCAAATACGGGTTCAGATACAGCAGAGAAACAAGTACTAAAAGTAGGTACATCAGCAGACTACGCACCATTTGAATATGTTGACGCTGCTAAAGGTGAAGAAATTATTGGTTTTGATATTGATTTAATTAAATTAGTCGGTGAAAAACTTGGTGTAGAAATGCAAGTTCAAGATATGGACTTTAACAGCTTAGTTCCTGCTTTACAGGCAGGTAAAGTAGATGTTGTTATTTCGGGGATGACACCAAATGAAGAGCGAGAAAAGGTCGTAGATTTCTCTGACAAATACAATCAAACAGAACAAGTTATCGTAGTTAAAAAAGATAGCGGTATTAAAAAAGAAGCGGATTTAGCTGGTAAAAAAGTCGGTGTACAAACTGCTTCAATTCAAGAAAATTTAGGTAAAGCTATTGCTGAAAAAGTAGATGTATCGATTGAAGGGCGTACACGTATTCCTGAAATTGTCCAAGATATGATGTCAAAACGCTTGGACGGAGCAATTATGGAAGGTGGCGTAGCTAAAGGTTATCTAAAAACAAACGATAAATTAGCGGCGTTCCCAGTAGAAGTACAACCAGAAGACCATAAAGCAATCGCTGTTCAAAAAGGTAGCGATTTAAAAGATAAAATTAACAAAGCATTAAAAGAACTAGCTGATGAAGGCAAAATTCAACAGCTTGAAGAAAAATGGTTAGAAAAAGCTGAATAATTCATTTGAAATGCGATAGCTCTATTTAGGGCTATCGCTTGTCCATTTCACTAAAAGGAAAAGAGAAAGGAGGGGACGCTGTGAATCTAGATTTTACAGCAATCATTCCCTCTATTCCTTATATATTAAAAGGAATAGGTGTTACACTTCAAATTGCAATCGGTGCATCCATCATCGGTTTTATCGTGGGTATATTATTAGCATTATGTAAAATAGGGAAAGTAAAAATTCTACGATGGCTTGCGGATTTCTACACGTCCATTTTCCGCGGTACGCCACTTGTACTACAATTATTAATTATTTACTACGCAGTTCCACAATTATTAGATATTCAAATTGAGCCAATTCCAACAGCAATCATTGCTTTCGGGTTAAACTCAGGTGCTTATATTTCAGAAATTATCCGTGCCGGAATCAACGCCGTGGATAAAGGTCAAATGGAAGCAGCTCAAGCATTAGGTATACCGTATTCAAAAATGATGAAAGATATTATTATTCCACAAGCAGTAAAAAATATTTTACCTTCTTTAGTAAATGAATTTATTACTTTAAATAAAGAAACAGCTGTTGTAACGGTTATTAGTGCACTTGATATTATGCGCCGTGCCTATATTGTGGGGGGTTCAACGTATCGTTACCTTGAACCTTTACTATTTGCTGGGGTAATCTACTATATTATGACGCTTGTCTTGACGTTCCTTGGTAAACGAATCGAGAAAGGAATGAGAAAAAGTGATTAAAATTGAAGATTTACACAAATCATTTGGACAAAATGAAGTACTAAAAGGTATTTCAACTGAAATAAAAGAAAAAGAAGTAATTGCTATTATTGGACCATCAGGCTCTGGTAAGTCTACATTCTTACGTTGCTTAAATTTATTAGAAGAGCCGACGAGTGGGAAGATTACAATCGCTGGAGATAACCTTACTGATAAAGGAACAAATATTATGAAGATACGTGAAGAAGTCGGCATGGTATTTCAGCATTTTCACCTTTTTCCACATAAAACAGTTTTAGAAAACTTAACTTATGCACCCATCAATGTAAAGGGGATGGACAAGGCAACAGCAATTAAAAATGCTGAAGATTTGCTAACGAAAGTGGGCCTTTTTGAGAAGCGTAATGAGTATCCAAGTCGCCTTTCAGGTGGACAAAAGCAACGTGTAGCAATTGCTAGAGCACTTGCGATGGACCCAAAAGTGATACTGTTTGATGAGCCTACTTCTGCACTTGACCCAGAAATGGTTAAAGAGGTGTTAGCAGTTATGAAAAACTTAGCAGATTCAGGGATGACGATGTTAATCGTAACGCATGAAATGGGCTTCGCGCGTGAAGTGGCAGATCGTATTCTATTCCTTGACGGTGGAAAGCTTATAGAAGATACACCGCCAGAAGAGTTTTTCTCTTCACCCTCTACACAACGTGCAAAAGACTTTTTAGAAAAAGTTTTATAAATTATGAAATGCATTTAGTCTCGTTTATATTAGAGGCTAAATGCGTTTTTTGTTTTAAATGAAAGAAGAATCATCAAATTGTTCTATAAATGCATCAAGCTTGAATAACTCCTCTATATGATAGGTTCCTAATGGATGCTCTTTTTCTAAAAGCTCAGAAGCGACGGCTGCAGTAATATTCGCTGTAACTAATGATTCATCATTAGCAACAAAGGATAATGATATGTATCGTAATGAATTAACATGGAAGATACTCACTCGTTTTAATTAAATAAAATATCCCTATAATCTGTTTATGTTCATCTATGGGAGCATGAGCAGATTTTTTTGCATTATTACAAGATAGTAGGCAGAAAGGTTAAGAAAACTTAACTTAAATTTCGTAGAGGAAAATAGGGAATTTATAATATAATGAAAAACAGTAAGAGAGTCCTAAGAAAATACAATATTCGACACCGTTTTTTAGGTAGTAAGAGATAGCAATTAAATATAAATATGTATTTATTGTTCGGAAAATTCTGATATTAGGAGGAGTAGCGATGGCATGGACTTTTTATTTAAATGTCACAAATGATACAGATCGAGATTTAGAGCTAGTAGAATCGCAATTACATTGGGGCTATTGGAATACAGATGGTGAAGAGGATAAAAAACCTCAAACTATTAAAGCGGGGCAAACAATTCAAGCTGTTGGCGCCAAATCAGCATTTGGACCAAATGGTTATGAATTTTCTTGCTCTTGGAAAGATAAAAATAGTGAAATGCAAGCACCGTACGGGGTAATAAGTCTTTATGTGAATGTTCCTTATAATGATCCTAATGAAGCTAGATGTCGAGCAAATGGATATTTTGAAGTAGCTGAGTGGAAAGACATTACACATGATGGCCATAGCTTTGTTCGAAATATCCGAATTTCTAACAAGCTAGATAAATTGAAACAAAATGAAATAAGAAACAATCTAGAAACAGATTGGTCCAAAATTAACGCATTAGTTGAAATCGAAGATGTGAGAGATATTGATTTAAATCAATATATTCCTAGTGGTGTTCATTTTGAAAAGATGTCGTTATACAAAACACCTATCTTTACTATTTCAAAAAGATTATTTGATGGGGTCAATGATTTAACGTTTGATAGTCTTTATTTAAAGCAACGTGAAGTGCAACAGTATTATTCCGTAGAAGTGACTAGTTTAAGAGCAGATGCGTCTAAAATCGAAACTGTTACGAAAAAAGGGAAAATTACAGTAAAAGATGAGTTTGGATTATCTACTACAAGTAAAGTGGTGGAAGAGAAAGTTAGTACCATTGAAACAGCCTTTAAATTTACTGAAAAGATCTCTGTTTCTGATGAAAAAGTGGTAAAGGCAAGTGTGGCACAGGAACTACAGGCGGAATTAAAAGCGAAGTTTAATATATTAAATGCTGTTACAACAGAGCAACAGCAAACTGAGAAAAAATCGAAAGAAAGAGTTTTTGAAGCCCCGAGTGATAAAGATATGGACGTTGTACCTTGGATTTTTAGTAAAATGATTCTTCTTTATCGAACGGATAACAATAATGTAACAACGTTAATTGGTGCTTCTGAATGGGATTATGCCGTATTACATCGTACGCATCTATACGATGTAATGGATAATACGAGAAATAAAGTAACGACAGGAGGAGCGCACTAAAATGGCGACTTGGACATTTTCACTAATGATTACAAATGCAACAGACCGTGAGCTTGAAGTTTTTCAATCGCAGCTAGCGTGGGGTATCTGGAATACCGATGATATGGAAGACAAGAAGCCGGTAAATATTCCTCCAAACACAACATTACAGGCATTGGGAATAAAAGCATCCACAGGTCCCAATGGATATGAATGCTCTTGCTCATGGCGAGATATAGTCCCACAAGGCGAAAAATCATATGGCACAATCTCGATAGCGCTAGACGTTCCACAAAAGAGCAAAAATCGAGCTGAATGCTTAGCTGATCATCAATTGCACGTCGATAGTTGGGAAGACTTGCCTGACAAAGGACATAACTTTGTACGATCTATCATTGTGACCAATAAGAATGCCTAAAAGAAAGTGGAACATATTTGATGAAAATAAAGCTTAAATCTATCACAAAGGAAGATGAAGCATTTCTCTACGAAATCTATACTTCTACAAGAAATCAAGAAGTAGATTCATGGGGATGGTCAGCTGAACAAAAAGAAGATTTTTTAGCAATGCAATGGAGCGCGCAACAAGCTTCATATAAACGGCAATTTCCAAAGGCAAATCATTGGATTATTGTCGCAGATGCTAAATGTGTTGGTAGGATTCTCACGGAAGAACTACCTGAATACCATCATCTTATAGATATAGCTATATTGCCAAACTACCAGGGAAGATGTATTGGGACATATATTATTGTTCAACTGCAGAAAAAGGCAAAAGTACAAAGAAAAGCAGTTGTATTACACGTTCATAAAACTAACATAGCAAGATATCTCTATGAAAGATTAGGGTTTCAAGTTATTCAAGAAGACGAGATTTATATGAAAATGTTATGGAAATAAAAAGAGAAGGAGTGTGTTGGTATGTCAGATGCGTACCTAGGTGAAATTCGTATGTTTAGTGGTAAGTATGCTCCAAGGGATTGGGAGCTATGTAATGGACAATTATTATCAGTTAATGAGTACCAGGCTCTTTTTTCGTTAATAGGAAATAAATATGGTGGGGATGGGGTAACAAATTTTGCGTTACCTGATTTACGTGGAAGAATCCCGATACATAAGAGTCCCGAATATCCTATTGCAAGTAAAGGCGGAGTGGAGACAGTGACATTAACAGAAGCCAATTTACCAGCTCATACGCATATTGTTACTGCAAATAATGAAAAAACAGAAACAACAGAAAGTTCACCGGCTAATAATGTTTGGGGAGTAGCTGATTTAAAGAATTATCAAACAAGTACAACTAGTGATATTGTGCAGATGGATAGCAATTTAGTGTCGTCTGTAGGTGGCAATCAGCAACATGAAAATGTCATGCCTTCATTGGTTATTAATTTTATTATTGCAACGCAGGGTCTGTACCCATATTTTTCTTAAAAGGGAGGAAGTACATTGGCAGAACCGTTTGTAGGAGAAGTACGACTTTTTAGTTTCGACAGAATACCTCAAAATTGGTTACCGTGTGATGGACGCCTATTGTCGGTAAATCAATACATAGCACTTTATTCTTTGATAGGAAATAAATACGGAGGAGATGGTAAAACAACATTTGCCTTACCCAATTTGCAAGGTAAAGTACCGTTACATAAAAGTGACGAAATTGCCTATGCATCAACAGGTGGTGAAGCAACACACGCATTAACGATAAATGAAATGCCTAATCATACTCATGAAGTTTATGCTAATGAGGATGAAACAAATAAAGCAACACCAAAGAGTAACGTATGGGGAAAAGTGAATGGTAATAATATGTTTGCTAGTAATCTAAATACTGCAATGAGTGCAACAGCGATGACAGTCACTGGACAAAATCAGGCACATAATAATATGCAGCCTTATCTAGTCGTATCGTTTTGTATTGCAACAATGGGGATTTTCCCACCACGAAGTTAGGGAGGAACGAAAATGGCAGAAGCCTATACAGGAGAGATTAGAATATTCGCTGGCAATTATGCACCAAGTGATTGGGCTTTTTGTGATGGAAGTACATTACTTGTTAATCAGCACCAAGTGTTATTTTCAATTATTGGTAATAGATTTGGTGGCGATGGCAAAACAGACTTTAAGTTGCCAGATTTAAGAGGTAAAGCGCCCATGCATTACGGAACGGGCACAGGACTTACAACAAGGGAATTTGCCACAGAAGTAGGTGAAGTAAGTGTGTCATTAAGTAGTGAGCAAATGCCTGCTCATAAGCATGAAATGCAAGGGAGCACAAAAACAACGGGTGGAGTTAGTAGTCCCGAAGGTGCTGTTTGGGGCGCTATAGGAGGATTTAATCCAAAGAAGATATATAAAGAATTTACACCAACTACAAAAGTAAGTATTCATCAGCAAGCGATTGAACCAACTGGAGGAAATATGCCGCACAATAACATGCAGCCATATGTAGCATTAAACTTTATTATTTGTTTGTATGGTGAATACCCAGTGAAAGAAGGGTGAGATAGATGAGAAACTATAAACGGATAAATGTTGTACTTATGTTGTTTGCAATGTTACTCATCATTGTACAACCATTTTTAGAAATACAAGTTGCGAGGGCAGCAATTCCAGCTATTGAACCTATTAATATTGTAACGGGAACTGTTTCTAAAGATATACCAAATAAAGTTGACATAATGATAGGCGATGTGATGGCGGCTGGTGGTTGGGATTCAGGTGATAAAATATACACTACTTATTTAAAATTTAGCTTACCATCTGGTTCTGACTATTCTAATGCTAAGTTAAGTCTTACGCCAATGAATTATACGGGTGGGGGAGATATATCCTCTTTGACAATTAATATTGGTAGCTCGGACGATTGGACAGTTACTGAAGGAGATGGATATCCCCTATCTGTTTTTCCGAGTAAATATGAAGGTGTCGAGAAGGGTTTTTCTAAACCATCTTATATATTTAATAAATTCGAAATACCTATTCTGTTACCCATCGGTGACTTACTTACTGAACAGAATATAAATGATATTGGTAGTGAAAATATTATTACATTAATTCTTTCTTCGCCAAATATGATAGATGACTATGCAGTTTTTGGAGATATTTCATTAGTTGATTTTAATACCTCCCCCCCTGTAGAAGTGAAGCATAAAGTCAGCTTTGATGTAGATGGGGGGAGTCTAGTACCAGATCAATCCATCGCACACGGAGAAAAAGCAACTGTGCCAACAGCACCAACAAAAGCAGGATACACATTTGAAGGCTGGTATACAGATGATGAGGGAACGGAACAATTTGATTTCACCAACAATGTCATTACAGCCAATACGACACTTTACGCGAAGTGGCAACCAGTTGGTTACACAGTGAATTTTGAAGTAAACGGTGGAAGTGTAGTACCAAGTCAATCTGTAGCACATGGCAAAAAGGCAACTGTGCCAACAGCACCGACAAGAGCAGGATACACATTTGAAGGCTGGTATACGGATGATGAGGGAACAGAACAATTTGATTTCACCAACAATGTCATTACAGCCAATACGACACTTTACGCGAAGTGGGAACCACTGAAGTATACTGTTAGTTTTGAAGTAAACGGTGGAAGTCTAGTACCAAGTCAATCCGTAGCACATGGCAAAAAGGCAACTGTGCCAACAGCACCGACAAGAGCAGGATACACATTTGAAGGCTGGTATACAGATGATGAGGGAACAGAACAATATGATTTCACCAACAATGTCATTACAGCCAATACGACACTTTACGCGAAGTGGGAACCAGTTGGTTACACAGTGAATTTTGAAGTAAACGGTGGAAGTGTAGTACCAAGTCAATCCGTAGCACATGGCAAAAAGGCAACTGTGCCAACAGCACCGACAAGAGCAGGATACACATTTGAAGGCTGGTATACAGATGATGAGGGAACAGAACAATATGATTTCACCAACAATGTCATTACAGCCAATACGACACTTTACGCGAAGTGGGAACCAGTTGGTTACACAGTGAATTTTGAAGTAAACGGTGGAAGTGTAGTACCAAGTCAATCCGTAGCACATGGCAAAAAGGCAACTGTGCCAACAGCACCAACAAAAGCAGGATACACATTTGAAGGCTGGTATACAGATGATGAGGGAACGGAACAATATGATTTCACCAACAATGTCATTACAGCCAATACGACACTTTATGCGAAGTGGGAACCACTGAAGTATACTGTTAGTTTTGAAGTAAACGGTGGAAGTGCAGTACCAAGTCAATCCGCAACATACGGAAAAAAAGCAAGTAAACCAACGCCAGCGCCAACGAAAGCGGGCTATACATTTGGAGGTTGGTACACAGATGTAACGCTTACAGAAACTTATGATTTCAACAATGAAATCACAGCCAATACGACACTTTATGCGAAATGGAAACCGGTTACTTACATGGTTAATTTTGAAGTGAATGGTGGGAGTCTAGTACCAAGTCAATCGGTAGCACATGGACAAAAGGCAAGTGAACCAACGCCAGCGCCAACGAAAGCAGGCTATACATTTGGAGGTTGGTATACAAGCAGTACACTGGAAAAGCTATTTGACTTTAATAGTAGTTCCATAACAAGAATTGTTACAATTTATTCCAAATGGATTAGAGTTGTATCACCACCTACTAATAATGATAGTAACGAAAGCTCTACACCATCAACAAATACTGAACACATTGTTGTGAATGTTGAAGGAGAAAATGGTGTGAATTTAACGAAAACACCAATTATTCGTACGACGATGCCAGATGGAGTAATTAAAGATCATGTTTCGATGTCGGAGGATATCGCTAAGGAAACAATTGAAAAAGCAAAACAACTGGGTAATGATACTGCACGTATTATTATTCCTGATGCAAACGATAAAGTAAGTGAAGTTGTCGTTGATATTCCTAAATCTTCAGTAGCTCAAATAAATGCTGGAAACATAAATTTGGAAATTGCAACTATGAATGCTATAATTTCTATTCCAAATGTATCTATGTTGAACTTTAGTAATGATTTATACTTCCGTTTGGTGCCTATCAAGTCATTGGAACAGCAACATCAAGTGGAGGAAAGAATACTAAAAGAGGATATAATTAAGGATACATTACAAAGTGAAAAAGTGAATTTAATAGGTCGTCCAATGACGATTGAAACGAATATGCAGAATCGTCCTGTGACTTTAACATTGCCATTACCGAAGAATATAACACAAGAACAACTTGATAATTTAGCAATTTTTATTGAGCATAGCGATGGTACAAAAGAGTTATTACGCGGCAAAGTTGTAGATTATCAAAAAGATATGCTAGGTGTACAATTTGAGGTTACGAAATTCTCTACTTTCTCGATTCTCTATTTACCAGTAGATGAGGAACCAACGACTGACGATATTACACATACACCGTATATTCAAGGCTATGCAGATGGCACATTCCGTCCGAATGCATCTGTAACTCGCGCACAGATGGCAAGTATGTTCGCTCGTCAATTAACAGGTAATGCAATTCCGCAAGCGCAGGCAACGTATACAGATACAATGCAACATGACGCAAAAGATGCCATAGAATTTGTGAAGGATGCAGGTTTATTTAATGGTGTTACGGAGACAAGCTTTAATCCAAATGGCTTCATTACGCGTGCCCAAATGGCGGCAGTAGCCGCTCGTTGGATAGAGAAGCAGTGTTCGGACAATCCAAATGCAGAATTTTGTAAAGCAACCTCACAAGATATAGATTTCAAAGATGTGAGTAGTAGCCATTGGGCTAATAAAGCAATTGCTACTGTGAGTGCATTGAGAATTATGACTGGGACGACGGCAGACACATTTAATCCAGATGGTAATTTAACTCGTGCACAAGCAGTGAAGGTACTAAATCACTTGTTTGAGCGTCAAGCGCCAACAGAGCATCAAAGTCCAATTTTTAAAGACGTCCAAAGTAATCATTGGGCATTTTATGAGATTCAAGAAGCTGCAGTAAAACATACTCATAATAGATAATGAATTAGTTAAAAAGGCTGAATGAAAGAATTTTTGCCAATGAAAATCCCGAACTTTTTTGAAAACACTCTAATTTAGTGTTTTGTAATAGTTCGGGTTTTTTGTTTTGCCGTTTAGTAAATTTCAACTATATAACAGATAAAATAAATTATGTAATTTCCACTTTTATATCAAATAAAGGTTAAGAAAAATTAACTTTTGTTATTGTGATATGTCGTAGTTAGGATTTTAGTACTGATATATAATGAGGGGTGAGTTATAAGTCATTACATAATTTTTAAAAAGGAGGGGTCACTTTGTATCGAAAAAGAGAATGTCTTATGATAGCCATTTTACTAACTTTAATCTGTAGTTTTTGTGTTCAAGAAAAATCAGCCTATGCAGCTTCTGGTAATCATCCACCTGTTGTTGTAGCTTCTGAAATAATTCCAAAGCAATCAATGACACTTGGACAAGGAAAAATTGTTATTGATTTAAGTAAGTTATTTTATGATGCAGATAACGATCAGTTAATACTTAAAGCTATTACTGAAACTGTAGGTATTGTAACAGCAGATTTAAATTCAAATTTATTAACGATTGAGGTACTTTCACCTGGGAAGACACGAATAAAGATTAGTGCTGATGATCGAAAGTTAGGGAGAGCAAGCAGTAGTTTTGAAGTAGAAGTCTTACCTACGTTGAATAACATACCAATAGTTACTCAAGTAATAAATGATCAAACTGGGCATGTTGGAGATGCGCCAATTCTAGTTGATGCAAGTAATGTTTTTGCTGATGTAGATAATGATATTTTAACGTTAGAAGTTAGTTCCAGTGATGAATCTGTTGCTACAGCTCAATTAAATTCTCAAATGATTACTATCGTACCTGTAGGCATAGGTCAAAGTATAATTTCAGTAAAAGCGGATGATGGTAACGGGGGTAGTGAAACTACAACATTTGCTGTTACCGTAACTAGTCCACCGAACCAATCTCCCGTGGTTGCGCAATCAATTAGTAATAAATCAGGAATAGTGAATGATGTCATCACTATAGACGGTAGTGGTGTTTTTTCAGATGCAGACAATGACGTTCTTACGATAAATGTTAATTCTAGTGATGAATCTATTGCTACAGCTCAAATTAATGGACAAACAATTACTGTTTTGCCGATAGCAGCAGGCGTAAGTACTATTACAGTCCATGCAGATGATGGAAAAGGTGGGCAAGTATCTACAAGTTTTATAGTTACTGTATCTAACCCAACGTTTAACCATGCCCCAATGGTTGCTAAAACAATTAGTAATCAAAGAGCAACAATAGGAGGAAAGCCTTGGGAGATTATAGTAAGTGATGTGTTTACAGACGATGATAACGATACTTTAACGTTAACTGTAAGTTCTAGTAATAGCGGAGTAGCAACTGCTAGTCTGAATGGTTCGTCTCTTAAAATTACACAAAATGCATTGGGTACAAGCGTAATTACTATTTCAGCAGATGATGGAAAAGGTGGACTAGTATCAACAAGCTTTCTTTTCAGTGTAGAAGCCCCAGGACTTTTTATATCGGATTTTGTGCAAAATGGAGAATATAATGATGTGCTAGAAATATATAATGCAACAATGGTTCCTCTATCAAATTATAAAATAGAAATTCAGCAATATAATTTAATTTTAAAGCAGCATAGTATCAAAACAATAAATATACCTTTAGTTTATCCAAACACAAACTTTGTGTTAATCCATACTTATTTTTATGACTTTTTTGATATTACTACTTCACAATACTTCAATGATGATTTTATTTTTAGAGATGCCTCTAAAATAACGGTTTCAATTACATTAAAAGACAGTAATGGCATTGTAGTAGATACGATTGGGCTTAGGGATTCAATCATCCCGATATTGGAAAGTAGCGGTGGTTATATAAGAGATAAAAGGCTACAATCTGGTTCATCAATTTTCAACAAATCAGAATGGATATTATTACCTAAAAACGATTATTCTACAATTGGTCACTATTAAAAAGAGAGGGCGATTTTTATTCAATATTCTATAAGAAAAGTAATAAATTTATTTATGCTAACTATCTTAGTAATTATTATGATGCCTGTGACTTTTGTAGCAGCGAAAAGTGATTTTTATTCATTTAATACCGCAACTAATAAAGAAGAAATGAAATTGGCAATGACTACGGATTGGAGTGTAGTACATTACTCAGCTCAAGGAAATGATTTATTTCAAAATTTTAAAGTAGCAGATCAAAATTATTTGGCAAATAAATTATTAATTGAGCGACCACAGACAGGGTATACTTCTACAAGTACTTTACGGCAAGTATATTTAAATGCTGTCAATGATCGATCCTATCTTATAAATGTTAACAATGCGACAGATGCACTTACACTATGGACAATTTTTATGGATGATTATCATTTAAATTATAGTAACTTCAATGGCCTGACTATAGAAGATCAAGATAAAGTCTGTCAGCAAATTATTATGGCACGTCCTAGTCAAGGTTTTGATTCTATAGAAACTTTACAATCTGTGTTTGACAGTGAAGTTAATGGTATTTTTATTAACAAAGTACAACTTGATAAAGATGCTCTTACTATTCAATATGCTCAAGATGATACTTCAGAAAATGTAACGAAAAATCTTGTTCTACCTATTATTGGAGATAATGGTGCATCAATAACTTGGTCATCTGACAAGCCAGAGGTAGTTAAAGGGAATGGCGAAGTTATACGCCCATCTGCAGGCAAAGGAAATGAAAAGGTTACATTGACTGCTAAAATTTTCATCGGTGACTATGTGGAAACTAAAGTCTTCTCTATTAATGTAAAAGCATTTTCACCGAGTCAAAATGCTTTTTTAAAGGAGTTAACGATTTCATCGGGCAACTTCAATACACCATTTGATAAGAAGATAATGTCTTATACGGCCAAAGTTCCACATATAGTAGATAGTGTAAATATTAGAGCTATAGCTGAAGACGATAAAGCAAATGTAACAATAAATAGTAAGACAAGTACTGAAGCAATAAAGCTAGTAACAGGTATGAATACAATAAAGATTTTAGTGACTGCTGAAGATGGTAGCCCTAGGGAATATACAATTTTGGTTACTAGGGAAAATGCTCCTATTAATAGCGGGGATACAACTGTCTCTGAATCTACAGAAAGTTTTACTGTGAATATAGAATCAAGTAGTGGAGAAGCTGTTTCTAAAACGACAATTAAACGAATAATTAGTGAAGATGGATCGATGAAAGATGAAGTGGTTTTAACAGAAAAAAGTGCATTGGAAACTATTTCTAAGTTGAAAGAAGTAGGTTCAGATCAAGCACGTATTGTTATTCCAGATTCACAGGACAAAGTAAAACAGGTTGATATATCAATACCTAATAATATTGTTAGCCTGTTGAAAAACAATCAATTAAATCTAACTATCCAGGCTTATAATGTAAACATCGATGTTTCAAAAGATTCATTGGCAACATTTAATGATAATTTATATTTCCGACTAATACCTTTAAATGAACAAAACGAGCAATTAAAAATCGAAGAGCGTGCGAAACATGAATTGATTGATAAAGATATAACTGATAGTTCAATTAGTAAGTTAATAGGGCGTCCAATGAAGATTGAGACCAATATGCAAAATCGCCCAGTAACATTAACCTTACCTTTGCCTAATAATTTATCCCAAGAACAGCTTAATAATCTAGCTATCTATATCGAGCATAGCGATGGAACAAAAGAGTTATTACGCGGGAAAGTTGTAGATTATCAAAAAGATATGCTAGGCTTGCAATTTGAAGTGCAGAAATTTTCTACTTTCTCCATGCTCTATTTGCCAGACAAGGGTGACGATGTTAAATATACACCTTATATTCAAGGCTATGCAGATGGTACATTCCGACCGAATGCATTTGTAACGCGCGCACAGATGGCAAGTATGTTTGCCCGACAACTAACTAGTAATGCGATTCCAAAGTCTAATGCGACATTTACAGATACGGCTCAACATGATGCAAAAGATGCAATCGAATTTGTGAAGGAAACAGGTTTATTTAAAGGTGTTACGGAGACGAGCTTTAATCCGAACGGTTCCATTACACGTGTACAAATGGCAGTAGTAGCAGCTCGTTGGATAGAAAGACAGTGCAAAGAAAATCCTAATGCAGATTTTTGCAAACCAACATCAGAAGGTATCATTTTCAAAGATGTTAGTGATAGTCATTGGGCTGTAAAAGCGATTAATACTGTCAATGCATTAGGCATTATGACTGGCGTAACGGTAGACACATTTAATCCTGAAGGTTATTTAACACGTGCCCAAGCGGTGAAGGTTCTAAATCGTCTGTTTGAACGGCCAGTAACAACAGAACATCAAGAGCCAATATTTAAAGATGTCCCAAGTAATCATTGGGCATTTTATGAGATTCAAGAAGCGGCAAAAAAATAAAGCGAACGGGTACCAAAAGAGAAAAAGTGTTAGATTGACCGCAATCAATCTAACACTTTTTACTATGTCGTTGATGTCCGCTATGGCGGTTGCTTTCCGCGGGCACACCGTAAGCCGCAACCGTCGCTGTCGCGCCGCCTGTTGCGTCTAACGTTTTTTGCTGTTCCCGCAGGAGTCACCGCCTTCGCTACCATCAACTAGTGTATTCTTCTAATCTTTAATTATGCATAGTAGTAATTTGCTAACAACTTTGTCCGTTTTTAAAGTTATATCTCATTCTCTGTTTGTGATTACGTTGATGTCCGCTACGGTGGATGCTTTCCGAAGGTTTACGGGCGATTTGCAGAATGTTAGCGGCGATAACTGCTGACGTACAGGCGATTCACGGGCTTTTGCCTGCGATTTCTCTAGGTATACCGTAAGCCGCAACCATAGCGCGTGGTGCCCTTGTCTTACGTTCTAAGCAGGGGGCACCGCATCTGCTACCAAAAAGAAAGAATTACTCAAATAGGAATTGATAACCAGAACCCCTTACAGTTACGATTTTAGCACGATGGCCAGAGATGGATTCCAGTTTTTTTCGCAAATTACTGATATGTACTTTTAACGCCTGTGTTTGTCCGATACTATCTTCCGCCCAAATGAGCTTATACAGGTCAGATGGATGGAAAATTTCCCCTGGACGCTGTGCTAAAAAGTACAGTATATGAAATTCCTTAGTGGATAAAATTAAAGCTATCCCATCGATGTAAACTTTTCCTGAGTGAACATGGAAGTGAATATTATCAATGACTTGAACATCCTCATTGCGTATATTTCCGTCTGTTAATTGCATATTTCCCTTCCGAAGAGAAATTCTTTCAATTGTTTTCATTAAGCGAGCTTTATCAATGGGCTTCAAAATATAATCAATAGCTTGAACAGAAAAGGCATCAATTGCATAATGCTCATACGCAGTTACAAAAATAATATCCAATACATGTGTTAAACCTTCTAATTTACTAGCAACATCAATCCCATTCATCTCTGCCATCTCAATATCTAAAAAAAGAATATCTGGTTTGAGTGCGGGGATGTTTGCTATTGCGTCTAAAGGGTTTAGAAATTTTCCGATAACGTTAATTGTTCCATTGTCCTTTAACATCGTCTCTAGTAAATTGATTGCTAAAATTTCATCGTCAACAATGATAGCTTTTAACATTCCTTCACCTCTTTTCATCCAAAAATAGCGGAAATTTTAGTATCACGGTCGTTCCCTCACTAACAATACTTTCAATATGGAAAGTAGTCTTCTCGTATTTTTTTAAACGTTTAGTGATATTGCGAATCCCGACGCTCTGATGAGCGGATGGCTCTCCCGATAAAATGTTTTCTATTGTTTCTTGTGTCATACCTATACCGTTGTCCTTAATTTTAATAACAATCATTTGTTGATCTTTTTTAATAGTCATTGTTACTTTTCCATTTACTCGCTTGTTTTTCAAGCCGTGAAAAAGAGCATTTTCTACTAAAGGCTGAAGTAGCAGAGGGGGGATTAGTATATTTAAAGGCTCCTCCATCTGAATTTCCCATTCAAGCTGATCTGGATATCTAGTCTGGTGAATATTGACGTAAGATTGAATTAACATGAGCTCCTGTTCTAGAGGAATAAGGCTATTTGTATTCTCAAACGAGAAGCTGCTTCTTAAAAATGTAGCAAAATCTGTTATCATAATACGGGCTTTATCCAAGTCTAAATAGCTTAGCGATAAAATCGAATTTAAAACATTGTAAATAAAATGGGGTTTAATTTGTGCTTGTAAAAATGCAGTCTCCATTTTAATTGCAGTTTCAGCCGATTCCTTTAGTAAGATAAGATTTCGTACCCTTGTCTTCAATTCAGCAGTATCTAATGGCTTGTGTAGAAAATCATTCGCCCCAGATTGGAATGCTGCTAGCATATCCTCAGGACGGATGGCTGCTGTAAGCATTAAAATCGGTAACTCTGCAGAAGAATAGTTTTTCCTAATTTGTTGGCAAACTTCATATCCAGAAAGGTTTGGCATCATAATATCTAAAATCAATAAGTCTATATCTGGATGCACTTGTAATTGTTCGAAAACCTGCTGACTATCATCAACAGCGATAATAGAATAGTTCTCTTTCGCAAGAATATCGATTAGTACTTTGAGGTTAATATGATCATCATCAGCAATCAGTATTTTTTTGCCCATTTTTCTTTCCTCAAAATAAGGAAATGTTATCGGCAAATAATCTTTAGTTAATGTGATTTTATTCCGTTGTTGTTTATCTTGCTGGACTTTCTTTATTGTCTGCAAAGGTAATTTAACAAAGAAAGTTGTTCCCTGATCAATAACAGAATGGACCGTAATTTCGCCACCATGCAACTTCACAAGCTCTTTCGTCACATTTAGCCCTAGCCCCGTTCCTTTACTTGCGTCTTCTAACTGTCGGAATGGTTCAAATATCGACTCCAAATGTTCTGGAGCTATGCCTCGCCCAGTATCACTTACTTCAATAGTAAGGAATCCTTGTTCTTCGTAGCATGAAATTTCTACTTTTCCATGCCTAGTATACTTAACAGCATTTTCTATTATGTTATAAAGAATTTGACGCAGTCTATCCTCGTCAGCTACTATAAATTTTCCTCGTTCAATGTAATTGTAAATCTTTACGTCTTTATTTCCGATGTACGACAATATTTCAACGATGACATGGGTCACAGAATAAAGATCAACGTTTGTAAGACGAAGCTTTAGTTCGCCTTCTTTTAACTTTGAGAAATCTAGAATGTCATTCACAAGATGTGATAACTTTTCTGTAATATTAAATATGAGCGATATTTTTTCTTTTTGTTCCATTGTTAATGTAGAGCTTTCTTGAGGCTCTAACATGGAATGAGATATGGCAATCACACCGTGTAACGGAGTGCGAAATTCATGTGAGGTTTTTGCAAGAAAGTCATCTTTTAATTTATCCACTCTAATTAAAGCATTTGTTAATCTACCTTTTTCTAAATAAGAATCTGTAAAACGATGAGAAATATAAAGAGAGAGCATCGTTAAACAAATAAAAGGAAGCAAGGGAGGTAAAGAGTAAATTTCTAGATTAATATTGAGATTTAAGGTAGCGACAACCATATAGATAAGAATAGCCATAGTACTAAGCCATAAATAAATAGCTCCTATTAATCGTTTAAAGATTGCAATCGTTTGAATATAAAGCAAATAAAAGATATTTATTAAAATATAAATAGAGTGTACTGTTTGTAAGTATGAGCTAATGGATATTGGGAGCATTACTGTAGCTAATAATATAATGCCAATAATACAAAGTGCTTTCACAAACTTTTTATGTGAAAATTGCTGTAGGGCATGGTAAAAATACAGTAGCATAAAGATACCCGAACCGATACTTGAAATGATTTGGACTCTTATCAGGAATTCATAGCTAATAGGGAGTAATGACATTAATATTTTTTCTCCATGAGATAGACTGTATAAACCAACCATGAAGCAGAATAAAGAAAAGTAGAGCTGCTCAATTTCGAGCTTGGCATATAGATAGGAACCAGCAAAATAAATAAACATTGTAAAAAAAGCAGCAAAGGTTATTAAATCATAGAAACGTGAACCTTCTCTTAATTTACTAATACTCGCTTGATCCCCGATAAAGATGGAACCAATAATTCCTCCGCCTGATGCATAATCAAAATTAGCTACATGAATGATGAGGTCAAGTTCATTATTGTCAGGTGAGAAATATGCAACATACGGTACATTCTGTTGAATATACGTCGAATCTTCTGCAGGCTCTCCACTTTGTCCAATACGTTTTTCATTTATGTAGATAGCATTCGACATCCGAATATTACCTGTTTTTATGCCCAATATAGTATCTGTATCATTAATTAAAATTTTTAAACGATAGGTACCGCTACCCAGTGTAGTAAAATTTTGATCATCAAGCTTGTACTTAGACCATAGTGATGGGACATTTACTGAATAAGAATGAGAGTTGAATAATTCAGAATTATTCAACAATTTATCGGGGACAAAATCCCATTCTCCATCCAAGCTTACGGTGTTTTTGTGCAAATCATACTGTCTAAGATCTATTACTCCTGCAACGGCTTTAGGAGCATTTTGGCTTTCATTATTGAGTAATCGAGATGTCATCCCAATCATCATAATACTAATAATGACCATAAAAATAAGTAATAACTTTCTCATTCTCACTTTCATTCTTGTTCTCTCATTCTTATATTATTTTAAGGTATTGATATTAAAAGCGTAGTAAATGAATATGAAATTATACCCATATTATATCATGTGAAAGTTGACTAAGAATAGATGAAATGCACATGATTTCCTATAAAAGATGGATGAGCATGGTTGGATTTTGTGCATTTTGTGTAATTAAAGCGCATCTACTTACAATCGCTCTGTTTTTTGCTTATAATAGAAGGGTAAGAAGTTTTTCTGAAAAAGTAGCCACAAAGTGAGCGATTGCGATTGAAAAAATTATTATACGTAGTATTTTTTCTTGTTTTTATAGTCATTTTTTTGTACGTAAACAATCACTGGCTGGTTGTAAGTAAGCATGTATATGAATCTGAAAAAGTGCCTGTCAGCTTCGATGGACTACGCATTGTACAAATATCAGATTTACATGATGCACTCTTTGGTAATAACCAACAGAAACTCATTGCAAAGGTTAAGGCTACAAATCCAGATTATATATTTATTACAGGCGATGTTATTGATAGTAATCGCTTTAATTTGGAGCAGAGCTTACTGGCGGTGAGAGGGTTAGTCGAATTAGCGGATGTTTATTATGTACTTGGAAACCATGAAGTTGCGACGAATAAGGTTAGTGAAATTTATGAGGCGCTGTCATCGTTAGGTGTACATGTGTTGGCCAATGAATCGACCGTGTTAGAGCGCGACGGGGAGCGCTTGGCGATTGTTGGTATTGAAGATCCGTTAATGGGTAGATCAACTGAAGAAATGCTGGACATGGCGACTGCTTATGTTCCAGAGGACATGCTAAAGCTGTTGCTGGCGCATCGACCAGAAGTGTTTAGTACGTATGTAAATCAAGAAATAGATTTAGTATTCTCAGGCCATGCACATGGTGGTCAGGTTCGAATTCCTGGCATGGGAGGGCTTGTCGCTCCAGGACAGGGACTGTTTCCGAAGTTCACGGCTGGTGTTTACGAGGAAGGCAAGACCAAGATGGTAGTTAGTCGAGGGTTAGGGAATAGTAGTGTGCCTTTTCGAGTTTTTAATCTACCAGAAATTATTGTTATGGATTTAAAGAGAAAATAAACACTGGGTCCTAGTTGCCCAGTGCAAAGAGACGTTGACAAAAGGCAACAAGAAGTTCACTCTTGTTGCCTTTTGTCTTTTTTTATTCTTTTGATGGTCATAAAGTGGAATTTCTCTGCAAACATGTCCAGTTGAATTGGAGCGGATGGCTGGTGCCGAGGGCCGGTGCCAGGCACGCAAACAATTTACCTTGCATTTCATGAATTTTAAGACTATCCCAGGAAAAATCCACGAAGACTCCTGCAGGAACGCACGCAGCGTAAGACGCAACAGGCGGCGCGTCAGCGACGGTTGTGGCTTACGTCGTGCCAGCGGAAAGCGAAGTGGATTTTTACGATTTTAGGAGCCGAAGTGCCAGGCACTAAAACAATTTACTCTAGTTGATTGGAGCGGAAAGCGTCCGCCTGCAGCGCAAATCAACAGCAGTAGACTCTCTAATCACAGCGTCTTAGCTAAGCAGTGCTTTCTATTTGTTTACGTTCCATACGTTTAACAAGATGAATACTTATTTCATATAAAATAATCATCGGTATTAATACGAGTAACTGACTAATAAAATCAGGTGGGGTAATGACTGCTGAGCCTACGCCCATTGCGATATAGGACCAGCCGCGTATTTTTTTCATGGATTCAGCAGTAAGTACACCAATGGACGATAAAAAGAGCGCAACGATGGGTAGCTCAAATAATAATCCAAGTGGCACAGTTGTCATAATTAAAAAATGCATATATTCACTGGCAGAAACCATTACATCAAAATTAGCTGCACCTAAGCTTACTAAAAATGAATAGCTAAGTGGATTCACAACAAAATAGCCGAATGCTACGCCCAGTAAAAAGAGCATAAACATAACGGGTGCATAGAGCCCGAGAAAACGGCTCTCCTCTTCTTTTAAGCCAGGTTTAACAAAGCTCCAAAGAAAGTGAACGAGAAAAGGCATAGAAAGACCGAATGCTAAAGTAGTGGAAATGGTCATATAAAACTTAACGACCTCAAGAGGCCCTAAAATAATGAGTGAATGACCACGCGTAACATACGGAAACCAAATATTAATGGTAGAGAATGCGACAATAAAAAATAAAATAAAGACGACAAGTCCTTTAATGATTTGTTTCCTTAGTTCTGCAATATGCTCAAATATTGAATCTAAAGGAAGGAGCGGTTTATCCTCAACTACTGTCTGTTCAATATCATTGAGAGTAATTTCAACAGGAGCCTCCCGCAACGATGGAGGCTCCTCTTGTTTTTTATCAAGTGGACTTAAATAATTTTTTTCTTCATAAGGATCCATAGGAAACCTCCTACGAAACGTCAGATTTTTTTTCTATTTTTTTCGCAGGCTCTTCGTCGTCATCCATTAACCCTTTTGTTGACTTTTTAAATTCTGCGAACGTCTTTCCAACTGCACCACCAATTTCTGGTAATTTTTTTGGACCAAAAACGATTAGTACAATAACCAATATAATAATTAAACCAGGAACTCCGATTGCTCCAAGACCGCCCATGGCGTCATCCTCCTATTAAATATAATTTTTCTGTTGCATTAAATGACAAACATTACACTAAAGAACCACCTGATTTGCTATATTTCAAAATACCTTCTGCACAGCGATAAGCTAGTGCGCCAAGTGTACCTGTTGGATTGTAGCCACTATTGTGAGCAAAGCTTCCGGAACTTAAAGCGAAAAGATTTTCTACGTCCCAATGTTGTAGATAGTTGTTCACAACGCCCTTATCAGGTGTTGTGCTCATCACTGTACCACCAGTATTGTGTGTCGTTTGATAAGGTACGATGTTGTAATCTGTAATTTCCGCATTTGGTACAATTGTTTTGGCACCCATCTCTTTCATAATGTCAGCAGCGCGAGCTGAAATAAATTTATGAAGCGCTCGATCCTGATCAGTGAAGTTGTATGTTAATTGTAAAAGCGGTAAACCGTACGCATCTTTGTAATTAGAATCAAGTGATAGGAAATTTTCTTTATGTGGCATGGATGCCCCTTGTGCACCAATACCGAACGAACGTGTATAGAAATGAATAGACTGCTTTTTAAACTCCGGTCCCCATGTTGGCGTATCAGGAGGTGTTGGATTTGAACCAATAGGGCGTGCACCTGTTTGAGTGAGTGCGATATTGCCACCATGGATAAAATCTAATTCACTGTGGTCAAAGTTATCTCCGTTGTAATCATCAATACTCATACCGAGAGAACCTGCACCCATAAATGTATTGTATTGGTCATCAAAGAATCCTGTAGCACCAGGTAAAATTTGATAGCAATAATTTCGACCTAATGTTCCTTTGCCTGTTGTTGGATCATATAGTTGACCAATGTTAGAAACCATTAGTAGTTTGGCATTGTTAAAGACATAGCTTGTTAATACGACAATATTCGCAGGTTGAATAAATTCCTCTCCAGATATCGTGTCGATATATCTTACGCCAGTTGCTTTGTTACCTTGTTTTAAAATCTCTACAACGTTTGAGTTGTAACGTAAATCAAAATTTCCAGTTTTTAATGCAGTAGGTACTACAGTAACTTCTGCGGAAGATTTTGCACCATATTCACAACCAAAACGCTCGCAGAAGCCACAATATTGACAAGCATTAATTGTTTCACCGTCAGGATTTTTATAGACTTCTGATAAGTTAGCAGAAGGGACCATATAAGGTGATAATTTCAGATTTTTTGTTGCTTTCTCAAATTGTTGTAGCATAGGCGTCATTTTCATAGGAGGAGTTGGATAAGCGCTTGAACGTTTCCCGGCAAATGGATTTTTATCATCGCCTGAAATACCTGTTGTTTTTTCGAATTTATCAAAATAAGGCTCTAATTGATCGTAATTTAATGCCCAATCCTGTAGTAAATAGTCCGGTCCTAATTTGTTAGCGCCATAACGCTCGTCTGTCATCGTTTTAATTTGGAAATCATATGGTAAAAATCGGAAAGTCATGCCGTTCCAGTGTGTTCCAGATCCACCTAGCCCCTCACCTAATAAAAAGGAACCTAGTTGACGCATTGGTAAAGCTTGCATTTTACGATTATTACGGAATGTAACAGTTTCTTTTGAAAGGTTTTGCATTAAATCATAGCGAATTGCATAGCGATACTCGTCATGAATATTTAAAAAATCCTCCGTGCCACGCTTCTGACCTCGTTCTAAACCAACTACCTTTAATCCAGCTTTCGAGCACTCAGCAGCGACAATGCCACCTGTCCACCCTACACCTACTGTTACAACGTCTACACTTGGTAATGTTGTTGCCATTTATAAAACCCCCCTTAAATTAATGGTTGCCTAATTGATTTGGTTCAATTTTTTGGAACTTAGGATCTTCAATCATTGTGATATACGCCATCTGATGACCAGGGAAGCTCTTCATGCGCCAGCCTTCCATGTTGCGGTTTCCGCCATATAAAGGATCTGAATATGCCCCCTCTAAAGTAGCAGCACGTAATAAAGTGAAGAAGAAAGCTGATGTTACTCCATACATTTGGACTTCACCTTTTTGAAAGGCTGTTAATATTTCATCCATTTGCTTACCCTCTAACTCGTTAAAAGGTTTTTTGAAGCGACTTTGAGCTTCTGTCTCCATTAAAGTAACGCCTTGTTTGAAAATCTCTGCACGAGTTAAACGACTTTGATAACCTTGTGTTGGGGCACCCTCCCCAAAAGGACCATGCATATATTCCTTAGAGTTACTACCATATTGTCCAGCTAACTGATGATCAATAAAGTAAGGAACATCTAAATCAATAGCACCTGGACCTAAATCATCTTTAGGGAAAATGCGCTCAGTAGCATTCGATAAAATACTAAAATCGCGGTCGTTCATGAAAAACATTTTTGCTTTAGGTGCAGCAGCTTCATTTGCAGTCCCGTTACCATGCTCTAATGTAGAAGTACCTTTACCGTTAATGTTATAGCCAACAAGACCACCTATTAATCCACCACCGACTAATGTACCAGCTGCAATACCTGTTGTTTTTAAAAAATCACGACGTGAGACATTATTATCTGTACTCATAAAAATCCTCCCCTCCAAGAAGTAAATAGATTGTGTTCTATCTTTTATAATCAGCAAAAAAACCAAATTATAATCAATTTGCCATGGAAAAAGTTTTAATTTAATCCACCGAAATAGACTAGTAAATAACAATTTAGAAAGAGTGTGGATAAAATGTATTAGACTATAAGCACTATGCTTATGATGAAAAATACAATTTTAAACAATTTTTATTGTTAATGGAAAAGTTTTGTTGACTTCTAGTTTTCGTGACCTTACTCTGAAGAAGGAAGGGCAAAAAATTACAAAATTTAAAACAAAAAATTGGAGAAATGAGCAAATTAAATATGTGGATTAAAGGTATAGGTGGTAAATTAGTTGTAGCAATTATCGCTTTAGTATTTGTGACATGTGGTACGCTTGGATTTTCTACCTGGTGGAATAGTACAAAAGCAGTTGAGGAACAGGTCCAAGAAAATTTAATATCACGGGCAGAAGATGTATCAAAATACATAGAAGAACACTTCCAACTAGCATTAGTGGAGGTAGAGGCCATTGCGGAGCAAGCAGCTATCCGTAATATGGACTTTGAGGAACAAAAGACATATTTAACGAAACGTTTTGAGGATAGTAAAAATTATTTAGGCTTTGGTATTATTACGTCTGATGGAATAGCTCATTATTTAGATAATACAACAGCTGATTTAGGTGATCGTGAATACGTAAAAGAAGGTTTTACAGGCAAGACAGTCATGTCGGAAATTACAATAAGCCGTGTAACGAATGAGCCAGTTATTTTAATTGTTGCACCAATTGATACAGTAACAGGGGAAAAAGCATTACTATTAGCGCGAATAGATGGTTATTACTTATCCAACATTGTAGAGGACATTAAGGTTGGAAAAAATGGTTATGCCTTAATGTTAGATGCTAAAGGTACTATTATCGGGCATAAAAATCACGCACTTGTAAAAGAGCAGGATAATGCAATTTCTGCCGCTGAAAAATCTGGTGAAATGACAGGTGAATCATTAGCCGCACAAGAAATGATTAATAATTCAAATGGATATTTTGCCTTCGATACAAAGGAAGATGGCACAAATTTAATGGGGTACCACACGTTAGATAATGGTTGGAAAATGGGGGTAGTCGCATTAGAAGATGAAATGCTCTCAGGGCTTTCACAATTGAAGACAAATTTCATTATCATGACTATTATTGTTTCGATATTGGGATTGTTGATTTCGTTTGCGATTTCGCGATCGGTAAGTAGACCGCTGCGTCATGTGCTTCGTATTAGTGAAGGGTTATCTGAAGGAGATTTTACACAAGAAATTCCTGATAAATATTTAAAGCGTATTGATGAAATGGGTACTCTGGCGCGTGCATTAAATAGAATGGCAGATAATATGCGAGAGATGATATCACAGGTTGGAAAAGAAGCAACAGCGGTAAATGAGACATCTTGTGAATTAATGGGAGATGTGCTTGATGTGACAAAGCATTCTGAGCAAATTGCAGGTGCAATAGGTGAGGTAGATCGTGGGGCACAAAGTCAAACGGCAATGGCTGAAGAAGGTGCATCAGCTATGGAGCAAATGGCATTAGGTATTCAAAATATGGCAGAGGTCGCTTCGACGATAGCCTCTAATACTGATTTTATTTCCGAGAAAATAAGTGAAAGTAATGGAGCCGTTAAACAATCTATTACCCGTATGGATGAAATACAACGAGGAACAGCGGTAGAGCTCGATATTATCCGTAAGTTAGAACAAGAATCAAAAGAAATAGAATTAATTTCTAAAATGATTACTGATATTTCAGATCAAACAAACTTGTTAGCTCTTAATGCCTCAATTGAAGCTGCACGAGCAGGGGATGCAGGTAAAGGCTTTGCGGTGGTAGCAGAGGAAGTAAGAAAACTTTCGGAGCAAACAGCGGGGTCTGCTGCGCAGATTAATGTATTAATTGATAGAGTACAAGCGTACACATTAGAGGTCGTGAAAGCTGCAGAGAGTGGCGAAGTGAATGTAGCCCGAGGATTAGTAGCTATAGAGGCAGTAGGAGAGCGCTTTGAAGAAATCGTACATGCTGTTGGTGAAATAGCAGGTCAGATTGAGGAAATGAATGCTTCAGCAGAGCAAATGTCAGCCAATACGGAAGAGGTTTCAGCTTCAATGGAAGAAATGGCGGCAACAGCACATGCTGCAAGTGATTATGTTTCTGAAGTGAAAAATGCAACATCTGAGCAAATGAAAACTGTAGAGACGATGAACGATCAAACTGTAAAAATGTCTGAAATGGCAAATCGCCTACATGGAGCAATCCAAAAATTTAAATTTTAAAATGAGTGCTAAGATGAGCCAGAATAAAAGAGAAAAAGTGTTAGATTGATTGCAATCAATCTAACACTTTTTTTATGCCGTTGCTGTCTGCTACGGCGGATATTTTCTGTTCAACGGCACGTTTTGTTCTATCCCGCAGTAGGAAGTATTCAGAATTGTTTGGGTGACTGGCACTTTTATAAATTACTGGCACAACAAATTAATATCGATGCAATCTCACAACAATTAGGTGAACCTTGCGGGTCTTGTTATGTTTCTATCCATATACACTTAATTCAGTGCTTCTTGCATAACAGTGAGCAGTTGCTCGCGGGCAATTATGCGCTCGCCACCACCTTGCACCATTTGATCACTGCCGCCACCTTTACCATTAATGAATGGCAAAACTTTTGCAGCAAGGTCTTTCATGCTTGTTGGTACTTGGGCACCACGCGTCGCAACAAACTGTAGCTTGTCTTCATTTTCTGAAACGAGTAGTGCGATTGCATCCGAACGTTCAGCCACTATAAAACGAGCCAATTTTTGAAGCTCTTGTATCGAGCGATCATTAAAGGAAGCAGAAATTGTATAGTTGTCACTAGAAGCCAACGCTTTCGCTTCAAAGGCAAGCAATTCTTCCTTTGCAGTTACAAGTGCCTTTTCTGTCTTTTTTTGAGTTGCTAGTAGCTTTGCAAGCGCAGTAGCTGCTTCAGATTCAGGTACACTTAATTGTCTAGCAACATCGGCTAGTACAGTTTTCCTCATCGCTAGCTCTGCTAAAACTCGTTGACCACATACAAAGGACACGCGCACATTCCCCTTCATTTTTTCGGTACTTAAAATTTTAATAGCGCTGACTTGCCCTGTAGATGTCGGGTGTGTACCACCACAGCCATTGTAGTCAAAATCAGGAATAATGACTAAACGAATATCTCCTGTGACCGCAACCTCTTTACGCAAGTTGTAGTTACCAAGCTCTTGTTCTGTAATCCATTTTGTCTCAATTGGACGGTTTTCTAAAATAATGTCATTTGCTCGAGCTTCAGCCGCGGCAAGCTGTTCGCTTGATAGGGTGTCGACAGCAATATCAATAGTTACCTGCTCACTACCGAGGTGAAAGCTTACTGTTTGTGCATCAAAAAGTTCAACAAATGCTGCTGTTAAAATGTGCTGTCCAGCGTGCTGTTGCATATGATCGAATCTGCGCTCCCAGTTCAACTTACCGTGCACTTCACCAGATAAAGCGGAAGCATCGCTCTCGATATAATGACGGATTTCATCATCAACCTTTTCCACATCGATTACGTTAGTATTGTTTATCGTTCCCGTATCATGTGGCTGACCACCACCAGTAGGATAAAAGGCAGTGTTAGAAAGCACAACGTACTGGCGTCCATCATCCTCTATGCCAGTACGTACAACCGTTGCTGTAAATTCACGTTGCATAGTGTCTTGATAATATAGTATCTCTTTCATTAAAAAGCCCCCTTTATGTAATTTCATTTAACTTGCATTGCTAAAAGTTTTACTTTATTGTGGCATAATTGCTTGTAGGTGTATACAGGTTTTCTAGTTGACCCATGCTGAAATTGATTTATTATAGAAAAGAATAGGTAAAGATAAAGGAGCTAGTATAAATGGATATTACACAATTTTCGATGGAAGAAATTTTAGATCCGACGAATATTATTGAAGGAAAGCGCTATGAGTTTATTTTAGATGTAGACATTGATGAAGAGGATGAGCTGTACCATGAAGCGGGTATTGAAATCCGTGTTTTAATAGGCGAAAAAGAAGGTGCGCCATTTATTTTAAATTACTTTATTATGGAAAAGGCAAAGGGAGAGTATTTAGACTTTGCGCTTGAAGATGAAGAGTTAGAAGAGATTTTAACGTTCTGCAAAGAAGAAATAGCAAAAGCTTAAGTACTTAAACAGGTAAAGGAAAACGATTGTTTTTCTTTACCTGTTTTTTGTAGAAGGAAAATAACCCGTGCCAAAAAGTTGAGTCATTTGTTCTTCTCATACCGCTTACTACCTTTAAAAAAAAGGTAGTACTGGAAACGTGCATTTGTAATTAGCTTTTTGATAACATTGATGTATTGAGTTGCAAAGTAATAGGTTTTATCGCTTGATTTACAGTGCATATCAATGGTTATAAGTAAAGAAGCGTTATGACAATTTTAAATCCTATGTGAGAGGTACTATTTGCTATGTATGTGGCGGAAAACGTCATCTACATAGTTACGAATACTGAAATTAAGTGGTAATAAGAAAAAGGGGGCTTGTAGGATGAAATTCGTAATCGTTGGGGGAGATGCGGCGGGAATGTCCGCCGCTATGGAAATTTATAGAAATGTACCAGGGGCTGAAATCACCTCTTTAGAGCGTGGGTTTATATATTCATATGGACAATGTGGATTGCCTTATGTAGTAGATGGGCGGATTTCATCAACAAAGCGCCTCATTGCGCGAGATGTTGAAACATTCCGTGATAAATATGGTATTGATGCGCGAGTAGGACATGAGGTTGAGCATATCGATGTGGAGAACCAGCTTGTTTTGGGTACGCAAGCTTCAGGTGAACCATTCGAGATTGCATACGATAAGCTTCTTATTGCTACAGGAGCGGACCCAATTATCCCTGTGCAAAAAGGTGCTGACTTAGCAGGTATTCATAAAGTTAAAACAATACCTGAATTAGAAGATTTACTTGCAGATTTAACACCAAATATAGAACAAGTGACGATTCTCGGTGGGGGCTATATCGGACTTGAAATGGCGGAAACAATTCGAGCATGTAATAAGAAAGTACGACTTATACAACGAGGCAATCAAGTCGCTAATATTTTAGATGAAGAGCTAGTTAAGCATGTTCATGAAGAGGCAAAAAAGCAAGGCATTGAGCTACTATTAAATACAAATGCAGAAGCGTTTGAAGGCACTACACGTGTTGAACGAATCCTAACAGATAAAGGAACGTTAGAAACTGATTTAGTGATTGTAGCTTCAGGTATTAAACCGAATACGCAATTTTTAGATGGGACAAATATTATATTAGCTAAAAATGGCGCAGTCGTTGTGAATCGTCATTTAGAGACGTCAGTTGAAAATATATACGCTGCTGGGGATTGTGCAACTCATTTTCATATCGTTAAAGAACGCTTAGATTATGTGCCACTTGGAACGACGGCAAATAAGCAAGGGCGCTTAGCAGGGCTTAATATGTCTGGGAAATTTGCCCCGTTTCGTGGTATTGTCGGCACCTCTATACTGAAATTTTTTGATTTAACAATCGCCACGACAGGCATCAATGAGCGTACTGCAAAAGAACTTGGATTTGAGTATGAGGCATATAAAATTTCTGCACGTCATATTGCAGGTTATTACCCAGGAGCGCAGCGGATGTTTATTAAAATTGTTGTGCGGAAGCGAGATCAGCAACTTTTAGGTGCACAAATTGTTGGACCTGCTGGTGTGGATAAACGCATTGATGTCTTTGCTACAGCTTTATACAATAAAATGACATTACCTGATTTACTCGATTTAGATTTAGCCTATGCGCCACCTTTCAATGGTGTGTGGGATCCATTACAGCAAGCTGCAAGAGTGAATGCACGTCTATAATATAATGGCAAATAGGGGGAGTAAAAATGAATATTTATGATATTAATGTAGCTTTAGAGGATGGAACAGAGTATAGCTTAGAGCGTTATAAGGGCAAGGCATTGTTAATTGTCAATACGGCAACGAAATGTGGGTTTACACCGCAGTTTGAGGAGTTAGAAGAGCTTTATAAAAAATATCATGATGAAGGATTAGTTGTGCTTGGCTTTCCATCAAACCAGTTTAAGCAGGAGGTAGCCACTGCGGAAGAAGCTGCATCACAATGTCGTTTAACATATGGAGTAACGTTCCCAATGCATGAAATAGTGAAGGTGAATGGCAAGGAGGCACATCCTATTTTTAACTATTTAACGACCCATTCTAAAGGCTTCCTTGGTAGTAGTGTGAAATGGAACTTTACAAAGTTTTTAGTAGATCGCAATGGAGATATTATCAAACGATACGGCTCAGCTGATAAGCCAAGTAGCATTGAGGAAGATATTAAAAACGTACTAGCTTAGAGCACGAAGGGGGATGGAATATCTCCGTCTGTCCACCATTGAAAAAATCAATATGGTTTATTTGCAGTAAGCAATAGAGTGTCGGCAAAAGACATCAAGAAGTTAGTTCATTCTTGATGTCTTTCGTCATTTTTAATCCTTTTAATAACCGTCAAATGGGTGACAGGCACTCAAACAATTCAGAAAAGAATACGATACTAGTTGATTGGAGCGGAGGGCTGGCGACTCCTGCGGGAACGCACGCATAGTAAGACGCAACAAACCGCGCGTTAGCGAGGGCTGGCGACTTACGGTGTGCCCGCGGAAAGCGCCAGCCCGTAGCGGAAATCAATTGCAGTAGTCATCTTTTTTCGATTTAAGGTTGTTGTAAGCTTACGACAATTTTGCTGTAAGTTTGGGGTCGTATACTGTAAACAGAAAGAGGTGAGCGTATATGACGCCATTATTAAAGGTTCAAAATGTAGGAAAAACATACGGCAAAGGCGCGAATATATTTACAGCGCTTGAAAATATAACATTCGAGGTAGAACAAGGTGAGTTTGTCGGTGTAATGGGGCCTTCCGGGGCAGGGAAATCGACGCTCTTAAATGTTTTAGCAACAATTGATACGCCAACAACAGGCGATATTGTAATAGGAAATACAAATTTAGCACATATGAAAGATACACAGTTAGCAGATTTTCGTCGTGATAACTTAGGGTTTATCTTCCAAGATTATAATTTGCTTGATTCATTAACTGTTCGCGAAAATATAGTACTACCACTTGCCATTGCGAAGGTGCCGCAGAAGGAAATTGCTGTAAGAGTAGAACGTATTGCACAGTTGTTTGGCATTAGTGATTTACTAGATAAATACCCTTATCAAATTTCAGGTGGTCAAAAGCAAAGAACAGCATCATCACGTGCGTTAGTAACAGCGCCGAAGCTTATTTTTGCCGATGAGCCAACAGGCGCACTCGATTCAAAATCTGCAACAGATTTATTGGAAAGTTTAAGTGATTTGAACCAATCTCATGCCGCAACAATTATGATGGTCACGCATGATGCATTTGCAGCAAGCTTCTGCCAGCGTATTCTCTTTATTCAGGACGGCAAGCTTTCCAAGGAAATTCATCGTGGGATACAGACGAGAAAGCAGTTTTTCCAGGAAATATTACAGGTGCTTGCAGGCATCGGAGGTGGAGTAAATGACGTTATTTAGTTTAGCGCGTAAAAATATTCAGCGTAATTTGTCGAATTATTTTTTATACATCGCCTCAATGGTATTTAGCATCGTGATTTACTTTACATTTGTGACGTTAAAATACAATGACGATCTTGCAGGCTCAACAGGTATGTCGCAGCAAATTAAAGGACTAATGAGTGCATCGTCAATTGTACTATTATTTTTCATTGTAATATTTATCGCGTATTCTAATTCATTTTTTATGAAGAAACGTAAAAAAGAAGTAGCACTTTACTCGCTACTAGGTGTACGTAAACAAAAAATCGGCCTAATGCTCTTTTTTGAGAATTTAGTTATTGGACTCGTATCACTGGTTTTAGGTATAGTAATAGGCTTTTTTATGTCGAAGGTGTTATTAACAATTTTAGTACGACTGATGGGCTATCAAGTCGTGGCAAATTTAACATTCACCCCTGAAGCAGTGCTTCAAACAGCAGGTATCTTTGCCGTACTATTCCTATTTACTTCTTTACAGGGCTACCGCGTTATTTATCAATTTAAATTGATTGATTTGTTCCATGCAGAGAAACAAGGGGAGAAAATTCCACGTGCATCGTTTTTAGCGGCAATTGTGGGGACAGCACTTATTGCATTTGGCTATTACACGGCTTCTTCTGATATTTTCACAAGTCCTATTTGGAAGCTGTTTACAATCCTTGGAACACCACTTTTAGTAATAGGTGTAACAATAGCGGGGACATATCTCCTGTTCCATAGCGTAAGTGTTTTCATATTGACAGCTTTGAAAAAGGCAACATCTTGGTCTTGGAGAGGCTTGAATTTAATTGGCGTTTCACAACTATTATATCGAATACGAGCAAATGCTAAATCGTTGTCCATTATTGCGATTTTAAGCGCAACAACGATTACTGCCGGTGGTGGCGTATTTGGCATGTACTACAATACCGAAGCAACGGTGCGCCACGTGCTACCAAACACATTTATGTGGAAAGGTGAAGCTGTTGAATTTGACCAACAGAACGTATTGTACAATGAATCGATTCATGCAAAAAATTTACGCGTGGATAATGAATTTGCTTTTTTTGAATATACATTATTGAAGGAATCTGATTACAATCGTTTAGCCACATTACAGGGGACAAATCGTGAGCTTCATATTACAGACGGTTCGGCTGTACTATTAGATGTTAACTTTGATGAACGTTTTTCACATGACTTTACGGGTGAAAACTTTAAATTGCAGAGTGGCGAATCCTTTCATATCGACAAAATGTATACAGATAGTGTGCTAAACTTTATTCCAGCTGGCACGGTGCTTGTCGTAAACGATCGTGCATTTGATGCGACAAATGCGGAAGGTGTGACAATGCAGGCTGTTGGCATGGACAATGATTTAAAGCAGCAAAATGTATCTAAACAAATATATGAACAGCTATCTACTGAGCAACAAGAATGGTTTTCAAGTGTTCCCCAAAGCTATGAGGATAGTCTAGGTACTGTAGGTTCATTACTATTTGTAGGAAGCTTTTTAGGGTTAGTATTTTTAGCAGCTACGGGAAGTATTATTTATTTTAAAGTGTTAACAGAAGCAGAAGAAGATCAGGCGAAGTATGCAGTATTAAATAAAATTGGCGTGAATAGCAAGCAAATATTGAAGACAGTTGCAGGACAGGTTGCTGTCATATTTAGTGCACCTCTTGTTGTCGGCATCGTACACAGTGCTTTCGCGCTTCTAGCATTTTCACAATTATTTAATATGGATATAACGAAGCCCGTTATATTATGGATGGTTGCATATTCAGTCATATACGGCTTGTATTATCTCTTTACTGTACGGTCGTTTTATAAAATTGTGAGACAGGGGAATTAATATGAAAAAGATGTTTATAAGTATTGGAGCATTGTTTATATTGTTTGTGGCAGGTCTTTGCGTACTCATGACAGTAGATTTTAATCGTTTAAATAAAGACTCTTACTATGTGCATATAACTGCCGATGGGGAAGTTGAGGAATACAAGGCAGATGATGGGCAAATTATCCAAACGTATTGGTATGAGCTACCGGCATTTAAAGAAAACGGTGAGGAAATGACGTTGAAATTTTCTGCTCAAAAAAATTTACGCCTAGATGCATATTTAAAGCTTTATGTGAAAAAAGAAAATGAAGTAACGTCTTATGAGGAAATACAATATGATGAAATGCCTGCAAAGGTACAAGCACAAATGAAATAAAAATATAAGAGGAGCGGACCATAATAATTGGACCGCTCCTCTTTATATTCCGCTCACTTTATGCAATTGAATAGTTACAGTTGTCCCTTTTTGTTTCTCAGATGTGATAGACACCGTTCCTCCATGAGCTTCAATAATATCTCTTGCAATAGCAGTGCCAAGTCCAGTACCCTGTTTTTGCTCAGTATTTGTCCCGCGGTAGTAACGCTCAAATATATGTGTTAGGTCTTCAGCGCTTATGCCATGACCATCATCAGCTATTGTGATGGTGTTAGCATCTACTAAAACGTGAACACTTACATCGGGAGGATTATGAAGTATTGCATTATATATAAAATTCACCACAGCACGGCGCATAAAATGCTCGTCAATTGAATGGACAATGACCTCTGCAGTTGCATCAAAATCAATATTTGCTTGTTCATAAGGTGGCGTATTTAGTGTGTCGATGACAATTTCACGCATAAACTGGACGATATTCACCTTAGTTAAAGTCAGTGGAAGCTGCTGGTGTCTTAGTCGCATTGTTAAATTTAAATCATCGAGTAAATCTTGCATATGCAATGACTGCTTTTCAATAATTTGTGCGTATTCTGTTTGCTCATTTAGTGATAAACCCCGCTCATTTAGTAACTCTGCATAACCACGAATGGAAGCAAGTGGCGTCTTCATATCGTGTGAGACGTTGCTAATCCACTCCTCACGCATCATCTCTAATCGTTTGCGTTCTTGCTCGTGAGCAGCCAACTCGCTGGATACTTCACTTAAATTTTCAAATACAGGTTGATAGAGACCTTTTGGTACTTTTATTGGCATATGTTTGTGATTTTTTAAATGCTGAATACGTTCTATCATTGCGTAAAGAGGCTTCGTTAATGTACGACCAAATAGCCAGCCGACAAGTGTTGCGACTAGTAAATCCGCGATAACGATTAGCAATCCATACTTTCCGATAATTTGTAGTATAGATGCTGCCGAAAGGTGAACAACTAACCTTGAAACGCCACTACCTTTAATGCCAATTAAATAGCTAATGTCATCTTTATTTCCTATATAAACCGTTGTATCAACATCGAATTCCTTATATTTGTAAACTTGAATTAAATCGACGGGAGCATAATGAGAAAGTGCCTTTTCAGGTGCAAAATAAGCATCAATAACTTGCCCATTTGCATCAAGCAATTGAATCCAAGCGTTTCTTTGATGTAATTGTTGTAGCCCCTCTTCACTGACGGATGAATGATTATTACTCACATCAATATACTGCTGGAACTCTCGCACAAAGATTTCCTCGTTATCTGCAGTAGCATCATTAAATTTGTTGAATTGCTGGTACACCATTAACCCAATAAAAATGGCTGTATTGACGAAAATAACAATGATTACAATAGACAATATGGATAGTAAAAAACGAGCAGTTAAACGCCATTTCATGTTTGAGACTCTTTTGGCACGACCAATTTATAGCCTAGCCCTTTGACCGTTGTAATATAAACAGGTTTAGATGGATCATGTTCAATCTTTTCACGTAGACGACGAATATGCACCATGACCGTATTGTCTGAGCCAAAAAAATCCTCACTCCATACACGTTCGAATAATGTCTCCTTACTTAAAATACGGTTTGGATTATGCATAAAGCAAGCCATTAATCCAATTTCCTTAGCTGTTAACTCTAATAAAGTACCATCTTTATGTACTTCGGTTTCATCGCTATTGAGCTCAAATGGTCCAACCTGTATCGTCTTTATTGTGGTAGTGGTCGGTGCTTCCTGTAATTGATAACCGGCACGACGTAGATGCGCCTTTACACGATAGGCAACTTCTTTAGGGCTAAAAGGTTTGGTAATATAATCGTCTCCCCCAATGGCGAGCCCTAAAATTTTATCAATTTCCTCGTTTTTAGCTGACAAGAAGAGAACTGGAATATGTGATACTTCTCGAATACGTCGGCATAAATCATAGCCTTCACCGTCTGGAAGCATAACATCAAGTAGCACGATGTCAGGTTTTATCTGTTGAAAGCTCGACCAAGCTTTTTCAATGGAGTCTGCTGTATGGATAAGCTTATATCCCTCTTTTTGAAGACTAACCTTTAGCAAATTGGCTAAATCAGCTTCATCTTCTACGATTAAAATAGTTGGTTCTGTCATAGTTCATACGCCCTTTCCTTTAAGGTTGGCAGTCATTTCTTATTTATCAGCCTTATTATAAATGAAAGTAATGGAAAAGACGAAGCACGATGGATGCAGGAAGTGCATTTCTATAAATTGAGTTTTCTGGAAAAGATCAATAACGCCAAAAAGCACCAGATAAAGCGTCTATGGTTAGCCTATCCTGCACTCGATGGAGAAAATGTGCTAAAAAACATTGGCACCGATAGTACCGCTATGCATTTTGTAAAATTGGCAAGGTTTTACTCGAAATAGCAGGAACTAATGACCTCTATGTCGAAATTAATTTTATAAGCGGTGATGTGTAGCTTTCAATCGACATCGACTACCAAGTTGTTGGTAAATGCAAAGCAAAATGAAGATAAACGCAAGAGATGGCTTCATCATGATGCTAAAATTTACACATATTTTAGATTTGTACATGAATAAATTATTAATAATGGCTCTCTGCTCATGAGTGGAGAGCTCTCTTTTACACTTGTGTAGATACATAAAATATTTTTTGGATTGGGAGAGTGGAAAAACATGATTACGGAATTACAAAAGCATGAAAAAGCTAAACAACCAGAAAATGAAGAAAGTGTACAGCAGCTCGAAGCAGTGGAAACATTGTTTGTGAATGAGTTCATAGACGGTATTTTAGATCCACAGCAAAAAATGCTTGGCCCTGTTAAAAATGGAGGCACAATTATTGCCAATACAACGCCTGGGTGTTGGGGACCAATGCTAACGCCAACAATTCGTGGTGGACACGAAGTAACGAAGCCCGTTTTTGTAGAAGGGGCTGAAGTAGGTGATGCAATTGTTATTACAATCAAATCCATTCAGGTCACATCCCTCGCGACGGCATCTGGGCATGATGAGGCAATACATGACCGCTTCATTGGAGATCCGTTCGTATCTGTAAAATGTCCTGGCTGTGGCAAGCTACATCCAAGTACAGTGGTGACTGGTATAGGACCGCAAGCAATACGCTGTTCAACATGTGATACAGAAACCGCGCCTTTTAAAATGACAAATGGTTATACAATGGCACTAGACCAAAAAGGTAATATCGGTTTAACGGTTGGACGTGAAGGTGCTCGACGTATTGCGTTAGAAGCAAAAAATTATATGCGCACACCTGAAAAGTCAGTGCAAAACCCGGTAGTAGCTTTGGCACCGAGCGATTTAATTGGTGTAATGGCAAGAATGCGACCTTTTTTAGGTCAGCTTGGAACGACGCCTTCGAAAGCAATGCCAGATTCACATAATGCAGGTGATTTTGGTTCGTTTTTAATAGGAGCGCCGCATGAATATGCCTTTACCGAAGCGGAGCTAGACGCACATCGTACAGATGGACATATGGATATTAGCCGTGTTCGCGAAGGTGCTACAATTATTTGTCCTGTAAAGGTACCTGGCGGTGGTGTGTATATTGGCGATATGCATGCGATGCAGGGAGATGGCGAAATTGCTGGGCATACAACAGATGTTGCGGGAATTGTACAACTGCAGGTAAGTGTTTTGAAAAAAGTAGCGCTTGAAGGTCCTATTTTATTACCAAATGAAGAGGATCTTCCATATACAGCAAAACCTTTTTCTAAGGAAGAAAAACGCCGAGCTCGAGAACTAGCAGAGGAATTTGGTGTGAAACAAGTAGAAGAAGCGTTCCCTGTGTCTGTAGTAGGTACAGGTACAACATTAAATGAGGCGACAGCTAATGCAATTAGTCGTGCAGCAAAACTCTTTGATATGAGTGAGCCAGAAGTAATGAATCGCGCAACAATTACAGGATCCATTGAAATCGGCCGCCATCCTGGTGTCGTTACTGCAACTTTCCAAGTTCCAAAGACTGTGCTAAAAAAAGCACGAATTTATAAACCTATTAAAAAGCAGTACGATTAAAATTTAACTCTGCTGAAAAAACGTATTGATTAAAAATCAAGAAAACAAGGCACGAGCCAGTGTAATGCAAGAGTACATTGGTCTCGTGCTTTGCTTTTAACTTCTCATCATTGTAAAAATATAAAGTAAAATTGAATTCTCGTTGTTAGCTGATATAATAGTAAAAGCTTCTAAATCTCTCTATATATAATTACGTTTGATATAATTTCGACTTTAGATTACAAGGATGGTGAATATGGCAGATTTCATACGTTTGCAAGAAAAAGAAGCAAAAAATCATCGACTAAAAGCATACATAGCTAAGATGAGTGGAGGTGGACATGCTCCTTCAAGAACTAATTTTGCCGATGCAATAACAGGTGCAGTTGGTGGCTTACTTTGTATCTTTGTATTGCTTTGTTTAACAAACTATACAGGGGCACCTTGGTTAATGGCATCACTTGGGGGTAGTTGTGTACTCGTATTTGTTGTATGGAATGCGCCATTGTCGCAACCCCGTAATATTATTGGAGGACATTTGATTTCAGCCTTTATCGGATTGATAATGTTTTCATTATTAGGATCAAGCGTCTTTTCAATCAGCCTTGGTGTCGGTTTAACGATTTTTTTTATGGCACTTTTTGGTGTTATCCATCCGCCAGCGGGAGCGAACCCTATCATCATTATTTTAGGAGGCTATAGCTGGGGCTATTTATTTATGCCGGTATTAATAGGTGCAGTGATTATTGTTATCTTTGGCTTACTAATAAATAATTTACGACAGACAAGAAAATACCCACAATTTTGGTGAGCCGTAAAAAAATAAAATTTTGCACTAATTTCGTGTAACTATTTTTTGTGTGATCCGTCTACTGCATTGGGAGTATTAGCTGTTCTTGGGAACAGTGGATACTTAGGAATGTAAATGAGTATGGCGCTGACATAGATTAGCGTCGGGCAAAGAGCCATCTGAGACAATGCACTGGGCTACCAACTTAAGGGCAACTATCAGATGAGCTCGTTTGTCTTTGTTTAAAATTTAACGAGCTTCGTGAAAATTTCAATGTTGCTCTAAGTAGAGCTAAAGTGTTTGGATAGGCGGACACTTTAGCTCTTTTATTTGTGCATAATCGGAAATTTTTAGCATATGTTGGATAGGATTTGTTATATTGGAGAAAGAGTGTTGAAATATTTGAGAAACATATTTTTGCATGATAGGGGAAGATCTTTGTTGCGTGAAATTGATAGGGGGCTCTGGTTGTATGCTGCTGGATTGTGATGAGCAATTATTCATAACATATAGACAAAGTGGTGAAAATGGCGCTGAAAAATTACTTTCAAAATGGGCGGAGGCCGAGGTCACTCCACAAGTAGATCCCAAAATATTAGGTACTGCATTATCACCGCAATTATTTTTAGTAAATAAAGAAGCGGCGATGAACATTGCCTTTTCGACAGCTCGAAAATATTGGGGACGTGTATCTACGGAGTTGCAACTATTTTTCAACAAGCATGGCCTGGATACAAAATATGTGAATGACCGACTTAATGCCTTTTTTTATACCCAAAAAGGGAAGCAAGCTTTTTTTGAGCAGCTTTTTGCCCAGCATACAATGGATTTAGAGCGGTTAGTTTGGCTTGTGTTCGGAAAGCGATGGCAGGTCAAGTTACCTGAAAATGATTTACTAACTATATATTTATATAAATTTGAAGATGACTATTTTGTGCATATGATCTATAAAGAAGAGGCTTTGTTTTGGCATTGGCTTTTTATGAAAAAAGTTTATTCACTGCTTATCCACAAACCTTTGGAACAATTCACATTTATTCATGAAATAATGGGTCATTTTGAACAATCGTATACAATTACTTATGCACATGTGGATAACTTTGTGCGTAATTATAGAAAAACTCTGGATAAGTGTATAACTTATGTGGATAAATGCAATTTGTCTTGTTTAGCAAAAAAACAGCTTCGTCTATATCAAATTGTTACACACTACCGTTTGTCAGAGGGGCAGTATCAATGCATTAAAGAATTGATTACTTCCTTTGAGGCTGATTGGCGTTATTCTATGTATGCCTTAACAGAGAAAGAAAAGGTTTTGATTGCATATATTTTATTGCATATAGCCCATCAAGAACAGGATTATGAAAATGTACTTCATTATGGTGAATATTTATTAGAAGATGAACGGCTTAATAACTATGCAATTGAGATTTTGTTGGAGTACAAGGACTTACTCCCAAATCGAAAACCAACGCCACCTGCAATAATAAAAAATTATAATTTGAATTATTTAGAAAATCTGTATGCAGTATTACTAGATACTTATGTCAGATTGGAACGTTACCAAGAGGGGTTAGTGCTCTTAAAGGAACATGGCCTCGCATCTAATAAAAAAATAAATGCAGCATTAGTACAGCAAAACTACAGTAATGAGCAATTAATTGGCATTGAGGCATCGATGCAGCAAGACATAGCGCTTCAAGTAAATAATTCATTACAACATATTGGTTTGTCAGTGGAAGAATGGCGCCAACATTATCGCCAGCCAGATGCTCCTTATTTTTTAGTAGCACAGAGCGCTTCCATGCATATGATTAATATTTTAAAAATCCTTTTTGTTACTGAACAATATGAGTTATTTGAGAAATTAATAGAAGTTTATAAAAAATATTTACTCATTGAAGATCATTTCGAAAAATTACGTGTATTTATTAGTGCGTATGTATAACAGATAAAAAGAGTGTCCCATGAAGTAAAAAAATGACTTCATGGGACACTCTTTTTTAAAAAATAAATATTGATGACTATTAGTGTTGATTTCAGAATTGTTTGAGTGCCTGGCACCTGCCCTTTATGTCGCCACGCTTTATTATTCTAAAACCCCTTTTTCTTGAAGTGCAATAATTTGTTCAGCACTGTAGCCGATTGATGATAGTACTTCTTCGTTATGCTCGCCTAGCTTTGCACCAACATGCTTGTACGTTGGATTGGCTCCATCAAATTTAAAGGCAGATGCAATTTGTTTTTGTGTTGTACCATCATTTTTCGGAATTTCCACAATCATCCCACGAGCTTGTAATTGTGGATGCTCGCACGCTTCTGGAAATGTTAACACCGGTTCCACACAACCTTCGAAATTTTCGTTAAAGACTTCGAGCCATTCGTTGTAAGTTTTCGATAAAAAGGCATCATGCACGGCCTCTTTAAATCGAATTTGAGTATAGTATGAATCATTGAATGTATTATCGATAAGTTCTGGAATATCAAGGGCTTCACATAGCAGCCTACGAAACTGTGGCTCTAGACTTCCCACTGAGAAAAATCGCCCATCCTTCGTTTTGTAAAAATCATAGTAGCTACCACCATTTAAAATTTCTTGTTCAGGCTGAGGTACACGACCACCGCCAATATAGGCAGAGCCATACATTGCATTAAGTGAGAACACGGCATCGGTCATGCTAATATCGACATACTGACCTTCTCCTGTTTTTTCTCGGTGTAGTGCTGCAGCAAGTACCCCTATAGCTGCGTGCATTGTACCACCTGCAATATCTGCAAGCTGAACCCCCATGGAGACAGGTTTTTTGTCTTTATGACGAGAATAGTCGAGAACACCAGCTAGGGCCAGGTAATTATTATCATGGCCTGGTCGGTTGCTATATGGTCCTGTTTGGCCATAGCCTGTAATAGCACAATATATCAGTTTTGGATTCACTTCTTTTAACGCTTCGTAGCCAATACCGAGTCGTTGCATGACCCCTGGCCGAAAACCTTCAATAATCACGTCGTACTCTTGTATAAGTGACTTTACAATTTCTACAGCCTCTGGCGATTTTAAATTTAATGTAAGTGACTTTTTGGAACGATTCAAGTGCTGATGAATATATGCCTCATGATCTTCATCATAGGGAGGCATAATCCGCGTTAAATCTACGCGTTTGGAGGATTCCACATGGATGACCTCCGCACCTAGGTCGGCAAAAATCATTGTTGCCATTGGCCCTGGTAGTAATGCAGAAAAATCGAGAATTTTTAACCCCTTTAAAATACCCAAATCTTCCAACCCCTTTTTGTGTAGGCTACTATGCAGTCTTTTAAGAAGCATTAGTAGCGCTTTTCTCATTATCCCCATAGTGCGAAAAGCGTGTTTTATAAAATTCTGTATTAATACAGATTGTGTTTATTTTATTCAGTATTATAACAGAAGATACATTGGATTGCCTATGTTAATTTTTATTATAAATTAATTTATCAGAAAATTATATGTCGCTATAACAATAAAAGTAAAAATATTTAGAAATTAGATGGGTATTAGTGGGTAAACCACCAATAACCTCGAGGAAATCGCCAGTAAAATTACATGAATCGCCTGTAAGAGCCCATAAATCGCCTATAGAACTTTCGTAAATTAAAAATCTAATCGTAAATATGTTTACCTTTTAAGATTATGGGTATTTGAATAATAGAACGATAATTTGGGCAAGCTATTGATGTAAATGATACGTAAACTCGGGACACATCTCTCGATCAACTTGGTAAGACTTAAGGTTATCCCCCTTTCCCTTATGACAGAACAAGTATGATATGATGTATGCCTATATTTTGGGAAAGCCAAGAAAGCACCGATGCTTCTTGGCTTTTTTATTTTGTATATGACTTTCTTCCATTATTTTAGAAATACTATGAAGGTTCACTATCTACCTGTCGATATAAAGGGTATGATGAAAATGATATTTTTACGTATTAATTATATGTGAAAGGAAGAGTGAGATGGATAAAACAAAAATCCAAAAAGTGAACAAAGCACTTATTGCAACTGTTTTTGCTACTAGCGGGATTGCTGTTGTCGTACCACCACCACAAAAAGTAGCAGCAGCTACTTCACCATTTGTAGATATTAATCAATATTCAAGTCACTATGACAATATTTTAAAATTATACTCTCAAGGTGCAATTAGTGGGTTTGCAGATAAAACGTTTCGACCAAATCAAAATGTAACGCGTGGTCAAGCAGCAAAAATGCTGGCAACGGTTTTAAAGCTAGATTTAAAAAATGTACAAGATCCATATTTTAAAGACGTTCCAAAGAGCAATGAATATTATAAGTATGTAGCAGCATTGCAAAATGCAGGGATTATGTCTGGTTATGCAAGTGGTTCATTCATGCCAAATGAAGTTATTACGCGAGGACAGTTAGCTAAAATTTTAGTGCTTGGCTTTAAATTCGAAGTAGCATCAAATTTTAACCATAGCTTCCAAGATGTAAATAGCCAAACGAGTAATGCCTACTATATTCAAACTTTAGTAGATTTACAAATTACAGAAGGAACAACACCTGTCACATTCTCTCCATTCAATGCGGTAACACGAGGACAAATTGCTTCCTTTATTGTTCGTTCACAAGCGAAAAAAAGCAATGCATCAACTTATAAGATTACTGGTGTTGAAGATGATATTGTTTACATAAATGCTGAACCGTATACAGTACCAGAAAGCCTTTCACATATTTTCAATGAATATAATGCAGATGTACTAAAAGGTGCATTTATTGAGGGAGACCTTTCAGGAAAAACACTTTATTCTGTCGCAAAGTTAACGTTGAATGCAAGTGGTACGAGCTCACGATTTTTACATTTTGATGGTGACTATAAATCCTTTGGTGGCACAATCGTTGTAAATGGGAATTATATTGAATTTGCTAATGTAACATTAACAGGCACGATGTTAGTCAACGAAACGGTACGCCCACCATTACATTTAGATGTTTCTTACTATAAGCCATTAGCAATTGGCCGTGTAGCTAGCAATAATTTTTCATTTATTAACTGGTCTAATCCTGATAAGCAAGAAGGAGAAAGTTCATCGAATAGTAACTCATCGAGCGATTTGCAAAACTGGACGGATTCAAATCAAAATCCAGATAAAAATAAACCTTTTGAAAACTGGTCAAAAGATCAAGTAACGATGAAAAATGTCGAAAAGCATATTGAATTTTACAATAGTACTGTATCACGTCTAGTTGTGTCTCAAAGTGGTACAAAAATTGAAACAAATAAAAAGCTACCTCGTGTAGATATTATTGGAAACGTACGTGAATTTGAGATTCAAGGTAATATCGGTACGCTGAATTTGGATACAGAAACAAAGCTAACGATATATGGAACTAGCAATATTGACTGGATTAATTACAATAGCTATACCGATTTAGAACTTTATATAGATGGTCGTGTAGGTACGCTTTATGTAGATAATGCATATGGCTGGATTGATATTGGTGACTACACATATATCGACAAAGTAATCCTTCCAAAAGACGAAGGACCAAATAATATTTTTGATGATTTCTTAGATGATAAAGATAACATAGGAAATATTACAGACCCAGATGGTAAACCAATCGATAAGGATGATATCGACAATCAAAAGCCAGCAGATAAAACAAAACCGTTAATCGATATTACAAATGTAAGCGTATTGAATGGTAGTGATGTTCAAGTAGACTTTACTTCAGATAAAGTGGGAACGTATTACTATATTGTTCGTGAAAAAAATGCGGAAGCACCAACAAAACGAGAGATGGTCAATCGTATATCTACAGATAATGTAGCAAGTGGCACAGCTTCAGCCGTCAATGGCAAAAACACGTTTAAAGTAACTAATTTAGGTGAGAAAAAAGAATATGTTGTCTATGTAATGGTAGTAGATGGAGCGAAAAATACGTCGGACATTAAATCGCAGTCATTCCAAATGAAAGATTCATCACCACCAGTAGTAAAATCGCTAGCGGTAAACCCTCTACATGGCGGGACACGTGCAGAATTTACATTTACAGCGAGTGAACCTGGAGAATACTACTATTATGTGCGTAAAAAAACAACTGCCGCAGATCCAACAACAGCAGATATTGTAGCTAACCCAACTGGTAAGGGGAAGGCAGTTGCTGGTGAACTTGGGATTAGAGGAATACTGACAGGGTTAGACGCTGAAAAAGAGTATCAACTTTATGTCGTGATGAAGGACGAGTCAGGCAATTATTCAGTCGACCCAATTCCAAAAGAAGCGATTAAAGAGTTCAAAACAGGTGCTTTAGATAATATTCCTCCATACATTGTTGGCGGAGAACTCGTTTTACAAGATGAAATTAAAAATGAATTTTATGTAACAGTAAGTGAAGAATTAGATTTAACTTCTGCTGAGAAAGTGGAAAACTATGAACTGACAGGGACAGGTATTGTTAACCAAGGATTACAAAAACCGATTCGCCCTGAAAAAGTAGTATATAACAAAGCTCAAAAAAGATTAACTTTCACAATCCCTTCTTTAACAGGTTTTGTGAATGGAGATAACTTGGTCGTAACGATTTCTCCAAATGTAAAAGATTTAGCTGATAATGAATTCGAAAATATTAACAATGCACCAGTGAATAGTGTTCCGCGCAATACGGCAGAGTATATTCATAAAGATGGTGAGTGGCCGTATTTAACAATAATCGGTGAACCTGCTATTAACAATGCTAAAGATCAGACACTTGTCGAATTCAATGCAACAAAAGCAGGAACATATCATTATTTAATTATGGAATCAGATTTAAATTTAACACGTGATGATCGTTTACGATTAATCGAAGCTGTGCAATTAAATTCAAAAGAATTTAATGTAGGCGGCATTAATATACCGATTATCGGTAGTGGCGGTAATAAGCCAGCACAGTTAGGGAAACAAAAGGTGACAATTCCGCTACCTAATACGATTCCACCTTTAGATCCATTTAAGAGCTATTCGATTTATATGGTATTGCGAGATCGTTCAGGGAATGTCTCAGATATTCAAACAAAACATGTGATTGATGACCGTACTCCACCAGTTATCGACAATACGTCAATTAAAATATTAGAAGGGGATCGAAAAGCAACTTTCAAATTTATGTCAGACGAGGACGGTTCGTATTACTACGTTCTTCGAAATGTAGGCAACTCAACACCTGGACCAACAACTCCTGAAGAAGTAATGGCTAAAGGAATTACGAGTAGCATGCGTAAAGATACAAATGAGATTTCTTTAACGCTTGAGCCGCATCAACAGTATGAGCTATATGTTGCTGTAAAGGATCGTTATAATAATGTAACAATGCTACAAAAAGGGACAGAATCAAAAGTTTATACATTTGATGAGAAGCAAAATAAAACGGTAACCTTGACTCCTGGTGGGGATGGTAATGGTGTGATGAAATATACATTCTTCGCAGATGGAACACCACCAAAAGTTCAAGATCCAATCTTTAAACGACTTGATGGTAAAACATTTGAAGTGACATTTTCAGAGGCTATCGATACAGGGTTTGACTTTACATTAGTTCAACCAGGTACTACAACGGCTATTACACCAACTTACACATCATCAAATTGGCTAGATATTACGGGTACAAGCGATTGGGAATCTCGAAAGCTTATTATTAAGTTTGCTGATGAAGTAAAACAAAGCTTTGACATCAGCGTAAATGCTACCGCGAAGGATAAAGGTGGCTGGACATTTAGTAAGGATAGAGCTGAATACAAATATCCAACAAAAGAGAATACAATTACGTCTGCGACATTATTACCAGATACGGAATTCCCAAGCAATTTAAATATTTCTAAGAAGGTTCAGGTTGTTGCCAATCTGAATGCTGATATTACATGGGATCAGCACTATTACTACGCAGTACTGAACGACGGATATGACTTATCACTTGATAATATTCAAAATGTTATTGCCAATGCAGATAGTAATAACCTTACGTATATTCCTGGTGGAGCGATTGTTTCTTACGGTAAAGGTAAGATAACAGCACCTGCTGATGCAAGTTCTGCGAAGACCTTTACAGCAATCCAAACAGGTAGCCCATCTTCAACAAATATATTCCAGAAAGATCAACGAATTTATCTGTTCACGAAAGATAAGTATGGAAATATTGTGTACGCAAAAGCTTCAACAGATCCAGCAGCTTTAAATTATGTATTAATTCAGCCTAGAACACAATAAATCAAATTTAGTAAAGACACTAGCTATTTATAATGGCTAGTGTCTTTTTTCATGGACAAAAAAAAATACCCCCACCCATTAGGGTGGGGGATTCATCTTATTTAATTCCTAACAATTTGAAACGTACCAGATGTTTGTGTTTCAATGATGTATTGATTGCCATTGACTGTATAGGAAACAGGCTCGTGATCCCCAAATTCATTGATTTGAACGATGGATGAATTCTCTGGTATATTTTCTAAAATGATTTCGATATTTGCTTCGAATTTAGCAGGCATTTTATTTAATACCGCTTGGAACGTAATACGATTTAAATTTCTTGTAAGCTGAATGTCCATTACGCCAAAATCTTCATTCACGAGCGTATTCAATGGTGGAATGATGACAACCATATTCGCCTTCGTAGTTAATACAAAGCGTTCATTGTCATTTTCAGAATCAGCAACATTGATTTTTGCTTTATATGTGTTTCGACTTTTCGACATCAGCGTATTTTTACCTGGTGCTGCCGCGGAGTCAGATAATTCCGGTGTTTTGATCGTATTGCCCTTAGCTGGTAGTTTATATTTTCCTTTTACATAGTCTACTAATATCCACACATTTGGCACAAGCTGTTGTTGTACAGGCGTTAATGCTTCGAAGGCAGTTTTTACTGCTTGTACATCGTGCGTTGTAGATGTTTTCGGCGATAAAGCTGCAATGGCATTTTCGACTTCTTTTGCAGCGGCTTTATCCAACGTAACGACGTGTTCAGCATCTAGTAGAAGCTGTTCAATACCTGTAGGCAAAGAAACGTTTGAGAATTTTCTTAATGCATTATACTCTGCTCGTGCTTCAGCCACATCTTTATGGAAGCTAAGACGAGAGGAGTTTAATAGTTGAATTTTATTTACGACTTTATCAATTGAAGTATTTGGTGTAATCGACGATGTCAATATTTTTTGTGTTTCGGCGCTGACAAAAGTTTTTTGTGCAGCATTTAATGTGTTGTACCAATCTCTCGTTTCAATAACGTTTTGATAATAGTTAACAGAAGTAGAATCGACTGAAGCCAATTTTTCTTCAATTTGAGCGGCTAGTCTACGATAATTTACTCTTGTTTGTTGGTGATTTGATAGGGTCTCGTAATTTGTTACGTATTGTTTTTCAGTTTCTGTCAATGCATTGTAGGCTTTGATTGCAGCCTCTAAGTAAGCCTGAAACGCAAATGATGTATCATTAATATTTGAAATAAGCTGTATAACATTCCGTACGTTGGAATTATAGTAGTAATAATTATTATATATGTATGCCGTCTTTGCATGTGTCGAGGTATCGGCAGCTGATGCAGACGTTATAGGTGTTGTATAAATAAGTGATGGAACGGCTACTAGAGCAAGCAAGGCTAGGCTTTTTTTATGTTTCATACGGGCAAACCTCCTATTTTAATAATACTAATTTTATCATAGCTGAAGGATTTTTTATGCATATTTTAGGTTAATAGGTAAAAAGGTCAGTCGTTTTTTATAGTATAATATATCTTAACTACCAATAGAAGAGCTTTCAAAACTTCTAACGTTATAAAGTGAAGGGGGATTTTATTAGATATAGCTCGCTTTCATATATAGGCATTTGGAATGTAGTTAATTAATATAATTATAACAAATTTTAGTAAAAATGGGTGAGTGCATCAATTTATTGTCTAGAAATCATGAATTTTTATTAGAAAATTTTAATTGACTTGGTAAAATAAGAGTGTTTATTGTTGTGATACATAGGTCCATACATTATGATTATTTTATAAAAATGGAGGTGTTTGTAATGAAAAAACCAAAAAGTATTGCTTTAAAACTCTCTTCTTTAATTTTAGGATTATTTTTAGTGTTATTTATTGCTTATACATTGGTAACAAGTGTTATTTTACATAATCAGAGTGTCAGTGATTCAGAAAAAGCAACGCTTCAAAACGCAGAATTATCTGCTGCGAAGATGAGCGAACGGTTTAAGAAAGCCAATGATACATTACAAACGACAAAACGTATAGTTGAAGCAATGCAAAAAAATGACGAGCTCTCAACAGAAAGCGTAATGGATATACTGGAAACTAATTTAATGAAAAACGAGGATTTACTTGGTGTAGGTGCCGTCCTTGAAAATGGCGCTGTAAAAGTTGGACCAACTATCGACACTGCATTAATAGATCAAAAAAATCGCTTCATACCTTATTTAACTAAAGATGGAAACAATACTTCTGCTAATGCTATAGAGGGAATTGACAAAACGGATGCTGCTGACTGGTATCGTATACCAACAGAAGAAGGTCGTGCTGTGCTAACAGAGCCGTATGATTATACTGTGAATGGTAAAACGATATCGATGACGACAATTGCAGTACCGCTAGTTAATGCCTCAGGTAAAAATTTTGGCGTATTAACGGCAGATTTATCTGTTGATTTTTTAAAGGGATTAGCTGAATCCATTACTCCTGATGGTGGTTATGCAGGAATTATTACAAATCAAGGTATGTTAACAGTTAATAGCATTAACGAAAAGCTAGATGGGACAAATATGCAGGATGCTATTGATTGGACAAGTGTTAAACAATCCATGGACAATGGGGATCTAGATAGTCTGTATGTAGACTCTAAGCAGCTTGGAGAAGAATCATTTAACGCTTTTGCTCCAATGATGTTAGAAAACATTGACGAAGTATGGTCAGTGCAGTTAGTTTTACCTAAATCCAAAATACTAGAAACGTATAATAAGGTTCTCATCGTGACGATTGTAGCTGCAATCATTATGATAGTTTTAATGGCTGCTGCCAGTGCGATGTTTATCTTTAAACAGTTAAAGCCTTTGAAAGTTTTACGTGCATCTATTGAAACGGCGGCAGAAGGCGATTTAACTAAAAAAATAGATGAAAAATTTATAAAATCAGATGAAATTGGTGCTGTTGCAGTAGCCTATAATAATATGCTGGACAAAACGAATGATGCCATATATACGGTATTAAATTCTTCAACATTACTTAATCAATCATCAGATGATGTCAATGAAGCATTTAATGAAATTGTCGCTTCTAATCAGGAAGTATCTGTAGCTATCAATGAAATTGCGCAAGGTGCTTCGAAACAATCGGAGGATACTGAAGAAACAAATTATCGAATGATTGATTTATCCGATCAAATTGACGCCATTACAATGCTTTCAAAGCAAATGGATGAGCTATCGATGAAAACAAAAGCTTCTACAGAGCAGGGCATGAAAGAAGTTGAAGGCTTACGTGATCGAAATGCTGAAACAAATGAAATGAATGTCCGCATTCAAAATCAGATGGAATCTTTATCTAGCAATATCAGAAATATCAACCAAATTATTGTATCCATTCAAGGAGTAACGGAGCAAACCAACCTACTAGCGTTAAATGCAAGTATTGAGGCTGCTCGTGCAGGAGAGCATGGGAAAGGCTTTGCGGTAGTAGCGGAAGAAGTCCGTAAACTAGCGGAACAGTCTAAAAACGAAACAGAAGTTATTAAGAAAACGGTGACTAGCATTCTAGAAGACGCGAAGCAAACAGTGTCTGTTATTGCTTCAAATGCAGATTTGATGCAAGCTCAAAATGAATCAGTGCAAAATACAGAGCTAGCTTTTAAAAATAATAATGAGCTTTCTCATTCTATTGCAACGGCAATTAATGACCTATTGTCAAATCTTTCACAAATGTTAGAGCAAAAAGATCAGGCAGTTACAGCGATTCAAAGTATTTCTGCCGTTTCAGAGGAAACTGCAGCATCTGCTGAACAAGTAAGTGCATCTGCTGTGGATCAACAGGCAGAAATGCAAAAGGTTGCAGAATCAATTAATAATATGAACCAAATTTCTAAAGAGCTACAAGAAGTCGTGAATCGATTTAAACTTGCATAATTAAGCTAGGGCATTTTTATGGCTAATTATATTATCGTAGATTTCAGGAATCGCCACTAAATCCTTGAGAATCGCCGATAAACCAGAGGAAATCGCCGGTAAAACCTCTTGATTTCCTTTGTAGACACGTTGAGACTGTCCTTTTCCAAGGACAGTCTCTTTTTATGTAAACAGTTGAGCGGGGAGGGGCATTGACCCAGTTTGGGAACAGTTTTACTATAGAAAGATGAAAGGGGGTCTCCTCCATGATGTATCTGGGTATGATTTTCTTTAAAATTGTTGCCCCTATTTTGGTGTTGCTTGTACTTGGGGCGTTTTTACAAAGGAAATTTCAATTTAATTTAAAAGCACTATCCCAGCTTATTACATACTGTTTTATGCCAGCAGCTGTGTTTGTAAATTTATATGAAACGAGTGTGGAACTATCGGTGCTTGGTGAAGTGGCGTTATTTATTGTGCTCTTTATTGGGAGTCAAATGGTGCTTAGTCATTTTATAGCGAAGGGGCTAGGTTTAAAGAAAACAGAAGCAGCGGTATTTAAAAATAGTGTTGTACTCATTAACTCTGGTAACTATGGCATTCCGGTGGCACAAATGATTTTTGTGACACAGCCAATTGGGGTGGCCATTCAAGTTATTCTCGTTATTTTTCAAAATGTAACGACCTATACATATGGTTTATATAATTTAATTTCTTCAACTAAATCAGGTATGGCTATTGTGAAGGATTTCCTGAAAATGCCGATTATTCATGCGCTCATTATAGGTGTGGCAATGAATTTCTGTAATATTGGCATTCCTCAATTTATCCGTATTCCAATTGACCACGTTGCTGATGGGTTTATCGCTGTTGCTCTTATTACGCTCGGTGCGCAACTATCTCAGCTTGAAATTAAATCAATGTTTAATAGAACGGTGTTTGTTAGCTGTTTTACACGACTTGTAGTAGGTCCAGCTGTTGCATTGTTGATAATTTTTGTCCTCGGCTTAGATGGCGTTGTGGCCCAATCGCTCTTTATTGCGAGTGCATTCCCAACTTCACGTAATAGCTCGAGTCTAGCCCTAGAATATGATTTAGGATCAGAAACCGCTGCACAAACGGTGCTTTTTTCAACCATTGTTAGCTGTATTACAGTAACAATCGTAATTTATATGGCAGAAATACTATTTACTTAATGACTTCCATCTATTAGGAATATCTGTTACACTAGCATCAAACTGAATAGCTTAACTAGGGGAGTCTGATGAGTCGGGCTGAGAGGGAAACGCATTGAGGTTTCTTGACCCTTTGGACCTGATCTGGCTCATACCAGCGTGGGAAAGTTAATGAACTTCGCACTCCTTGAACTTTGCGATAAATGTAACCTTACATGTACAGCCGGATCCAATACTTTTTGGATTCGGCTTTTTATTTGTAATACTACTTGTTGGAGTGGGCTAGATTCGGTCCTTTTAATAATTTACGTAAAAGGGAGCGGAATAGTAAATGACAACAGTTAGCGAAAAAAACATGAACATTATGACAAGCTTTGACGGAAGTAAAAAAGTATATGTAGAAGGATCACGCCCAGATATATTAGTGCCAATGCGTGAAATTAAGCTAAGCCCCACAACGGGTAGCTTTGGTGAAGAGAATAATGCGCCTGTACGAGTTTATGATACGAGTGGACCTTATACGGATCCAACTTACAAAGTCGATATTACAAAGGGTTTACCAGCTTTGCGTAGTGCGTGGATGAAAGAACGGGGCGATGTAGAGGAATATGAGGGGCGTACCATTAAGCCAGAGGATAATGGGTTTCGTAATGCGGATGACCCGCGCATAAAGGAAAATGTTTTTCCAAAGCTTTCTCGCAAACCTTTACGTGCGAAAAATGGCCGTAATGTGACACAGCTGCATTATGCAAGACAAGGAATTATTACTCCAGAAATGGAATTTGTAGCGATTCGTGAAAATTTAAAACCAGAATTTGTGCGTGCAGAAATTGCTGCGGGGCGAGCTATAATGCCATCTAATATAAATCATCCGGAGGCGGAACCGATGATTATCGGCCGTAACTTCCATGTGAAAATTAACGCCAATATTGGAAATTCAGCTGTAACTTCATCCATCGCAGAGGAAGTTGAAAAAATGACATGGGCAACACGATGGGGTGCTGATAATATTATGGATTTATCTACTGGTAAGCACATTCATACAACCCGCGAATGGATTATTCGTAATGCTGCTGTGCCTGTTGGAACAGTGCCAATTTATCAGGCACTTGAAAAGGTAAATGGCGTTGCTGAGGATTTAACGTGGGAGGTGTATCGTGACACGCTAATCGAGCAAGCTGAACAAGGGGTTGATTACTTTACAATTCACGCAGGTGTGTTGCTGCGATATGTACCGCTTACAGCTAATCGTGTAACGGGCATTGTATCGCGTGGAGGCTCAATTATGGCACAGTGGTGTCTATTCCATCATCAAGAAAATTTCTTATATACTCATTTTGAAGAAATTTGTGAAATTATGAAAACGTATGATGTTGCCTTTTCGTTAGGGGATGGTTTACGTCCTGGTTCAATTGCCGATGCCAATGATGAGGCACAGTTCGCAGAGCTTGAAACGCTAGGGGAGTTAACACAAATTGCCTGGAAGCATGATGTACAAGTGATGGTAGAGGGACCTGGGCACGTGCCAATGCATCTTATTAAGGAAAATATGGACAAGCAATTAGAAGTTTGTAAAGAGGCACCATTTTATACATTGGGTCCTCTAACAACGGATATTGCACCTGGCTATGATCATATTACATCTGCTATTGGCGCTGCAATGATTGGCTGGTTTGGAACAGCCATGCTGTGCTATGTAACACCGAAGGAACATTTAGGGTTACCAAATCGAGAAGATGTACGTGTAGGTGTTATCACATATAAAATTGCAGCACATGCAGCGGATTTAGCTAAAGGTCATCCTGGTGCACAGCAGCGAGATGACGCTCTTTCGAAGGCTCGCTTTGAGTTTCGTTGGCGAGATCAATTTAATTTATCGTTAGATCCAGAACGAGCTGTAGAATACCACGATGAAACATTACCTGCAGAAGGAGCGAAAACGGCACATTTTTGCTCGATGTGTGGTCCTAAGTTTTGCAGTATGAGAATTTCTCAAGATATTCGTAACTATGCTAAAGAAAACGATTTAAATACGACAGAAGCTATCCATCAAGGGATGCAGGAAAAGGCAAAAGAGTTTAAAGATACTGGTAGCAGACTGTATCAATGATAAAGAACAGAGGCCTTTAAGTAAGTTTTCACTTAAGTAATGAGAATGGAACAAGAACGCAATAGTTGACGGTAGCGGATGCGGTGACTGCACAGAATGTAAGACGCAACAAACCGCTTACAAGCGAGTTGCAGCTTACAGTAGGAAGAGCGGAAACAGCCGCTGTGGCGAACAACGATGTTCACAGCAAAAAGTGTTAGATTGATTGCAGTCAATCTAACACTTTTTATTTTTTTGCTGGCTATTAGACTTTAAATTTATTTATCTCTTCTTGAAGGGTGGTTGCCTCATCGCTTAATGATTTTGCGACAGCGTTAACATCTTGAATGATTGATGTTTGCTCTTTAATTGCCGCAGCTATCAATTCGGATTGTTGTGCCGCATTTTTTGCCACAGATGACATTTCATTGACCGATGCAGCAACCTCTTCAGTAGCGGCAGAAATTTGCTGTGTGGAAGCTGAAACGTCTTCAATTTCAGATGCCATATGTTCAATTGCGTCCATTATTTTATTAAAAGCAGATTGTGCATTATGAATGTATGTAACGCCTTCATCAACTTTTTGCACTGTGACGCTAACAGCTTTTTCTACTTCTCTAGTGTTTTGCTGAATATTTGTAGTTAAATTGATAATTTGATTGGCGGATATTTTTGACTCTTCAGCTAGCTGACGTACCTCATCGGCAACGACTGCAAAGCCTTGTCCGTGTTCGCCTGCACGTGCGGCTTCGATGGCTGCATTAAGTGCAAGTAGGTTGGTTTGATCGGTAATATCGGTAATAACTTTCGTAATATTTTCAATTTCAGCCGATTGTGTACTTAACTGTTTAATGAGTTCGTTTGTCTTATCTGATGATTGCTGAATGACCATCATCTGATTTTCAGTCGTTTGCAACATTTTCTCACCATTATCTGCAACAGTTTGTGTATCAACCGCCTTTGAATGTAGCATTTGTGTTGCTTCAGCGATGCGTTGGACACCACGAGCTGTTTCGTCCATGGCGGTAGAGGTATCCTGTCCAGTAGCGACAGCTTGGTTACCGTCCTCAGCCATAATTTCTATGCGTTTTGCAATATCTCTAGAAGTAAGGGAAACTTCCTCTGTACTTGCCGATAATTCTTCAGAGCTAGAAGTAGTGTACTCAATATTTTTTGCGACATTATCAATAAGTGAGCGCAAATTAGTTTTCATGACATTAAATGAATCAGCCAAATTTCGAATTTCATCTTTTGTTTTTACTTCTACATCTTCCTGTCGTAGATCTCCGCTAGCAATTACATTTGCAGCTGTGGCTAGTTTATTAACGGGAATTGTAATAGCTCTTGTCATAATGAACGTAATTATAAAGGAAAGAATTATAGAAATAGCAGCGAGGATTAGGATGATATTTGAGCTTAGAGCTTCTGCTCTTGACGACTCAGCACGGGCTAGTTGTATTTGTTCCTCTTCATAAATGGCAATCTCATGAATTGCTTGTTGAATTGTCTCTCTTGCAGGATGTGCTCTTGCCCTAAGAATATCGATAGCAGATTGTACATCATCTGGGTTATATGTATTGATTATCTCTAATGCTGCATTTTCAAAAATGGCTTGGTTCGTTTTAATAATTTCCATTTGCTGTTGTGTCGTTTGGCTAGTAAATATTTTTTCAAGCTCTGTTATTTTAGCTTGGATTATTTGTTCTTGCTCCTCGAGCTTTTGTATTGTTAGGTCATCTGGTTCTAGCATATATGAACGAAGATAGTTTCCTTGCAAAGCAACAGCGATAAGAATTTTATCGATTTGTATAAGTTTATTTACACGGTTTTCAAATATTTCTTCATTCAATTTATCGATGTTATTCAGTCGGTAGTAGGATATTGAGGAGATACTTAGTAGTAAAAGAATAATGGTACCAAATCCAATATAGAGTTTTTTTCTGATAGACATCGTTCTTTTCCTCCATTCCAGTTTTGTTGTATCAGTACGCAACAATGTCAGGATATCTTATCGTTATTTAGAGTATGAAAATAATACGAAGTTGTGGAATTTATCGATAGAAATAAATGTTGTTAAAAACACCTATATGACAATGGGAGATTTACGAATCAAAAAGGACAATAACTATAGGTGAATTTAATCGTTGAATTCCACTGTGATACATTGTTAGTGAGTGGGGGAGATACCTTCCAGAACGAATGGTGGCACTTGGCTCCAATCAACTGAATAGTAAACGGAATATTACAGTATCTGTTTTTTGTAACAGATGAGAAAGCTTTAGAACGAAGGAAGATTAAAATATGTAAGATAGTCTTCCATTATAGCTGCTTGTTATAAAGCTTATTGGGAAAATTCAAAGGGACGAGCAATTAAACGCAGTAAAAATGACAAAAGGCATCGAGAAGTTAATTCTCGCTACCTTTTGTCTACCTGCCAGTGACGGCAAGCAATATTGGATATCAATAAAGTGGAATATTAAATGTTTGCTACTTGTTTTACTTCTTGTTTTACATATGGGTTTGAAAGATTCATTCCATCTAATGAAAGACCCATCGCTTTTGCTACACCTTCACCGTATGCAGGATCAGCTAGATAGCAGTGTAGGATGTGACGACGTTTAATGAATTCTTCAACAGTAGCCATATCGTTCGCTGTATTTTCGAATAAGCGTTGTTGCTCTTCCGCAGATAAAAGACGGAATAATTTACCCGGTTGCTCGAAGTAATTATTGTCATCTTCACGGAAGTCGTGGATATCAGCATGACCATCAATACGTAATGGTGGCTCTTTATAGTCTAAATTATGCTCCCATTCACCATAGCTGTTTGGTTCGTAACTTAAAGTAGAACCAAGGTTACCATCAAAACGCATAGCGCCATCGCGGTGGAATGAACGGAATGGGCATTTTGGTGCGTTTACAGGTAGCATGTGGTGGTTTACACCTAAGCGATAGCGAGCTGCATCTGCGTAAGCAAAAATACGTGCTTGTAACATTTTGTCTGGAGAGTAGCTGATACCAGGCACAATGTTAGAGGGTGCAAACGATGATTGTTCTACTTCTGCAAAGTAGTTATCAGGGTTTTTATTTAACTCGAATTCACCAACTGGAATTAGTGGGAAATCTTTTTTATACCAAACTTTTGTTAAATCGAATGGGTTATAAGGTAATTCACGAGCTTGTTGTTCTGTCATAACTTGAATGTACATTTTCCATTTAGGGAAATCGCCTTTTTCAATTGCTTCGTACAAGTCACGTTGTGATGATTCACGGTCTTTACCAATAATTTCAGCTGCTTCGGCACCAGTTAGGTTTTTAATGCCCTGTTCTGTGCGGAAGTGGAATTTCACCCATACACGCTCGTTTTGAGCATTGATAAAGCTGTATGTGTGAGAACCGAAACCATGCATATTGCGGTAACCTGTTGGAATACCACGGTCAGACATAACAATTGTAATTTGGTGTAACGCTTCAGGTAATAAAGTCCAGAAATCCCAGTTAGAATTTGCGTTTTTCATATTAGTACGTGGGTCACGCTTAACTACATGGTTTAAATCTGTGAAGTGTAACGGATCACGGAAGAAGAATACAGGTGTGTTGTTACCAACTAAGTCCCAGTTACCTTCTTCAGTATAGAATTTAAGTGCAAAACCACGAATATCGCGCTCTGCATCTGCAGCCCCGCGTTCCCCCGCTACAGTTGAGAAACGAGCGAACATTGGCGTTTGCTTCCCAATCTCAGAGAAGATTTTTGCTTTCGTATATTGAGAAATATCATGCGTAACAGTAAATGTGCCGAATGCTCCAGAACCCTTTGCGTGCATACGACGTTCAGGTATAACTTCACGGTTGAAGTTTGCTAATTTTTCAACTAACCATACATCTTGAAGTAAAAGAGGACCACGAGGACCTGCTGACATAGAGTCGTGGTTGCTTACTACTGGAGCACCACCTGCTGTTGTAAAACGACGGCTACGATCATTTGCGTTTGTCATATTAGTTTACCTCCTGAAAAATATTGTGAGTCAAACTCCTCGTAAATAACTATAACAAATATAAAATAGAATTTCTAGTACATTATAATAATTATTGTTAAAGAATTTATCTTGCAAGATATAAAGTATAAATATATGCATGTTTCTCTAAAAATATGCATAGTTTTTTAGAGCTTTTTCACTATTTGTATAGTGTTTTCAGTCGTTTTGGAGGAATTTGAGATTTACTATTATATAAGTCTTAAGCTGTGGGAAGTATAGTAATTTCTTTTGTTTTACTATTTATATTGAAAATAGAATGGTCTAATTGAAAATCAATATAGAACGCACTCTCATTAGATCTTCCAACCTTTACGATAGCGATTAGGTGTAGTCCCTATTAGCTGTTTAAATAATTTACTAAAATAATTCGGATCGTCAAAGCCATTTAAAAGTGCGATTTCACTAATTGCAAAATCCGTTTCAATAAGCATTTTGGTCGAATTTTGAATACGAACCTGTTGTAAATAGCGTTTAAATGGCTGGCCTTGCTTCTTTGCAAATATAGTACTTAAATAATTGGGACTAATACCTAACTTTTGGGCGATAAAAGGTAATGATAATTCGCTGTTATGGTATTGATGGTCGATTATATCTAAAGCTAATTCTACATAGTCTGCTTTTTTCTCCATTCGAGCCTCTCTTGCCAATTCAATAAGTCTTTGTGTGAATAAAATAATGCCATTGAGAATTGTATAGAATATCGGGTGTTCAATAATTAAATGAAAAAGCTGACGATAGTTTTGTTCAATAGCAGCTTTCTCATGAAGTTTATATTTCAACATAAAGCGGCGAATTTGTGCTAATACACTTGTTAGATGAATGCGTAAATCATCTTGTTCGTAATAAATACTTCCATTTGATAATCGATATAAAAATGCTTTTACTGCCTCGATATTACCTTCCTCTAAACTCTTAATAAGTAGCTGTTGTTCCTCTGGTGTGAGTAAAGGATCTAGTGGCTGTGTTTGATATTGTTTAGTTGCATAAAAAATATGGCCAAAGCCTTCGTAAAAACTTTGAAGAAGGGCACGTTTTGTTAAAGCATACATTTCTTTTAAAGTTGTTGGCTTACCATCATAAATCCCTATATTTAGAGCACCATTATTAGTCATTTGCCATTCTTTTAGTAATGTACGAATATCCTTTTCAATAATTTTTAAATCGCTTGTTTGAAACAAGCAGATAATTGTATCTGATAATGGATAAATGCTCATTTGATAAAAAATAGGTGTTTGTTGGAGCCATATGTACAATTTATTTAATGTTTCTGAATGCTCAGGTTCAATCATCGTGAACTGGATATTTGTTGTTAATGGGCTTGTTGTACTTTCTAAAAATAATTGATAGTAAAAAGATTCGTCTTTAGCATCAGGACTCACTTTTTGTATTTGAGGTGTATGAAGAGAAATAGCAGTGAGTTTCTGTTTCAACACTTCTAAATCAATTGGTTTTACAAAAAGATGTGCCACCTGTAAATCTATTGCTTTTAATGCGTTTTTAAATAATGGCTCTGTCGTTATCGCAAGTATTTTGCCAGGATGCTTTTGTAAAAGACTATAAAGGGCTGTTAAACGATTATTAGGCAGCAAATCAATATTTAATAAAATGACCTCTGGCGCAAATTGTTGGATACTCTTTGTGGCCTCGGAAATAGTGGTACACATCTCAATTGATAAATCGCCAGGAAAGTACGTATGTAAAAACCATCGTATGCCTGACAGTTCTGTAAGATCTCGATCAATTAATAACAGTCGCATGGAATCCGCCTTTCTTAAAATATTCTAGTTTCGTAAATTATTACGATTATATTAATAAAAATAACATAAAAATCTGAAATAATTCCTATTTTCTCTTTTAAAATTCTATATTTTCTGAAAAAGGTAGTTTGTACAATGGATATAGAGAAATTCTATTTTTTTACTCTTTAATTTACATATGCTGTTAAGAATAGGGGGATATCGTATGCAAAAAATCATCGAACTTGATGGCAATACGTTAACGAGACAACAAGTTGAGGAAATCGTGAGAGGTCAGGCTACGGTTGCACTGTGTGCTGAAAGTACGAAACGTGTTCAATTAAGTAGGGAACGGATTGAAAAACGTTTAGCTGAAGGGCATGTAATCTATGGGGTTAACACAGGGTTTGGCAAACTAAGTAATATACAAATTGAAGAATCGGATATTGAGTTATTACAGTTGAATTTATTGCGCTCGGATGCAACAGGTGTTGGAGAGCCACTTCCAACTGAGGTTGTGCGTGCAATGATGATTTTACGCGCGAATGCATTAGCACGTGGTTTTTCAGGTATTCGCCAAGAAACATTGCAACTATTACTAGACTGCATCAATAAAGGTGTACATCCAATCGTTCCATCGCAGGGTTCGGTTGGAGCAAGTGGAGATTTAGCGCCGTTATCACATTTAGCATTAGTGCTTGTAGGTGAAGGAAAAGCGGAGTTCAACGGGGAGCTTATGGCGGGTGGTGTCGCGTTACAAAGAGCAGGCTTATCAGCTGTAAGACTACAAGCGAAGGAAGGTTTAGCACTTGTAAACGGTACACAAGCAATGACAGGAATCGGTGCTTTGACATTGAATGAGGCAGAGCGTATTGGGCTTGCTGCAGATATGGCGGCGAGTCTATCGTTAGAGGCGTTAAAAGGTATTACCAATGCATTTGATCCTGCACTTTTAGCTGTAAGACCACATCCAGAATTAGAGCTTGTAGGTGGGCGTATTCGGAAATGGCTTGATGGTAGTAAACGCGTGACGAAGCAGGGAGAAGTTCGGATGCAGGATGCGTATTCACTTCGATGTATTCCACAAGTACATGGTGCTTCTTGGCAGTCGTTTTTCTATGCCGAGCAACGTGTACAAACTGAAATGAATGCTACAACAGACAATCCTATTGTTTTAGAAAATGGAGAAGTTGTATCAGGAGGTCATTTCCATGGCCAGCCAATAGCGTTAGCGATGGACTTTTTAAAAGTTGGGGTTAGTGAATGGGCTAATATTTCGGAACGACGCACAGAGCGTATGGTTAATCCTCAGCTTAATGATGGTTTACCACCATTTTTAGCAACAAATCCTGGTATTGAATGTGGGCTTATGATTGCACAATATACCGCTGCATCGATTGTATCTGAAAATAAGGTGCTGGCACATCCTTCAAGCGTGGATTCTATTCCCACATCAGGGAATCAGGAAGACCATGTCAGCATGGGAACAACATCCGCTCGACAAGTGCGACAAATTGTACACAATGCTGCACGGGTGATTGCGATAGAAATGATTTGTGCTTCGCAAGCTATTCATTTAGACAAGGCAGAAGAGCAATTATCTCCGACAACAAGAACGTATTTAGAAAAAGTACGTGAATTCTGTCCACCATTATTAGCAGATCAACCTATCGGCGATGAAATTGAAGCATTAGCGAAGTACTTATTGGCAAGTGATGATTTAGTAATGTTAGCAAAATAAAAGCAAAGGGGATGGCAGTATGAAAACACCAACAACGATTCGTGCACCAAGGGGAACAGCGCTCTCTTGTAAAGGATGGACACAAGAGGCGGCAATGCGCATGCTGATGAATAATCTGGATCCTGAAGTTGCAGAAAACCCTGATGAGCTCATCGTATATGGAGGTATAGGTAAAGCAGCACGGAACTGGCAAAGCTACGAACAAATCATAGCCTCTTTAAAAGAATTAGAGAATGATGAAACACTTCTTATTCAATCAGGAAAGCCGGTAGCTGTATTCCGTACACATGAACATGCACCGCGCGTCTTATTAGCCAATTCAAACTTAGTGCCTGCATGGTCGAATTGGGAGCATTTCTACGAGCTAGAAGACCGCGATTTAATGATGTATGGTCAAATGACAGCTGGTAGCTGGATTTATATTGGTGCTCAAGGGATTTTACAAGGAACATATTTATCGTTTGTAGAGGCTGGGAAGAAAGTGTTTGGTACTGCTGATTTACGCGGTAAATTCATTCTTACTGGCGGTATGGGTGGCATGAGTGGTGCACAGCCTTTAGCGGGGAAAATGGCTGGTGCAGTCATTTTAGTCGTTGAGGTGGAACGTGCGCGCATTGAACGTAAGATAAAAGAAGGTTACTGTGATTATCTTGTTGAGACAGTAGATGAGGCAATTGCGTTAGTCAATAAATTACGTGATCAGCAGGAGCCTGCGTCTATTGGACTTGTCGGCAACTGCGCGGATATTAATCGGGAGCTACTGAACCGAGGGATTATTCCGGATTTTGTGACAGACCAAACATCTGCACATGACCCGATTAATGGTTATGTACCGAATGGGATGACCTTTGAAGAAGCGTTACAATTACGTAAAAATGATGTTAAAACATATGAACAAAAGGCAAAAGAAACGATGGCAGAGCATGTTCGTACAATGCTTGAATTTCAACAGGCAGGTGCGGAAGTATTTGATTATGGTAATAACATTCGTGCTTATGCTAAAGAGATGGGTGTCACGAATGCCTTCGACTTCCCAGGCTTTGTGCCAGCATATATTCGTCCTTTGTTCTGTGAAGGTAAGGGGCCATTCCGTTGGGCAGCCCTTTCGGGGAACCCAGAAGATATTTATAAAACAGATGCTTTAGCAAAAGAAATGTTTGCGGAAGATGAAGGGCTTGTCAATTGGATCGATATGGCGCAAAAAATGGTGAAATGGCAAGGGCTACCTGCACGTATTTGCTGGTTAGGCTATGGTGATCGTCATCGCTTTGCATTGAAGGTCAATGAAATGGTAGCGAATGGTGAGTTATCTGCACCAATTGTTTTTGGTCGCGACCACTTAGATTCTGGCTCTGTGGCATCGCCAAATCGTGAAACAGAAGGAATGCTTGATGGGTCAGATGCTGTATCAGATTGGCCGATTTTAAATGCACTTGTCAATACGGCAAGTGGAGCGAGCTGGGTAAGTGTCCATCATGGCGGAGGCGTAGGAATGGGGTATTCTCAGCATGCAGGTCAGGTGTTAGTAGCGGATGGCTCAACGCTAGCAGCTGAGAAAATTGCACGCGTGTTGATTTCCGACCCAGGAATGGGCATTGTGCGCCATGCTGATGCAGGCTATGAAATTGCTATTAATACGGCAAAGAACAAAGGTGTCCGCATGCCGATGTTAAAGGATGATGTGAAATGACGATTTTGATTAAAAATGCGAATGAAGTCATTACGTTAAAAAACAAAGTACAAGGTCCTCGAATAAAAGAACAAATGCGAGAGATTGCAGTAATAGAAAATGGCAGTGTGCTGTTACAAGAAAATCGTATAGTCGCTGTTGGATCTTATGAGCAGTTAGCTATAGATTTCCCACATTTAGTAGAGGCAGCCGATGTTATTGATGCCACTGGGAAGATTGTGATGCCTGGTTTGGTGGATTGTCATACGCATTTAGTACATGGTGGTACACGTGAGCAGGAATTTAATATGCGACTTAACGGTTCCGCTTATATGGAGATTATGAATGCTGGTGGCGGCATTCATGCTACGACAAAGCGAACACGAGAAACAAGTTTTGAAGCGTTATATGAAAAGACGATGCAACATTTAGATGTATTTTTAAAGCATGGTGTTACAACCGTTGAGGCAAAATCGGGCTACGGTTTGGATTGGGAAACGGAAAAGAAACAATTGGAGGTAGCGAAAAAGCTACAAGACACACATGCTGTAGACGTCATCAGTACTTTTATGGGCGCACATGCAGTGCCGCGCGATTTTAAAGGTCGTGAAGATGAATTTGTCGATGTTGTTATTCATAATATGTTACCAAAAGTGGCAGAACTAAAGCTCGCAGAATTTAACGATGTATTTTGTGAAAAAGGGGTATTTACTCCAGCGCAATCCCGACGTATTTTAGAGGCTGGCAAAGCGCTTGGACTGACACCGAAAATACATGCTGATGAAATAGAGCCTTATAATGGAGCGGAGTTAGCTGCTGAAGTGGGAGCCATCTCGGCAGAGCATTTGTTAGTAGCCTCTGATGAAGGAATACGAAATATGGCTACAGCTGGTACGATTGCGGTATTGCTACCTGGAACTGCCTTCTTCTTGCGCGCGCCATTTGCGAGAGGGCGTTTGATGATTGATGAAGGGGTACCTGTAGCTATATCAACAGACTTTAATCCAGGCTCATCTCCGACAATGAGTTTGCCATTTATTATGAATTTAGCTTGTATGCATATGGGGTTGACATTAGAGGAAGTGTTAACTGCTACGACGATTAATGCTGCTTATGCACTTAACAGAGGGCATGAAATTGGTACACTAGAAGTGGGGAAGCAAGCTGACGTCATCATATTGGACGTTGCTAATTACAAGCAATTACAATATTTTTATGGTATGAATCATACGCATACGGTTATTAAAAAAGGGCAAGTCGTAGTACGTGAGGGCATTCTTTTATAGTAGCAAGATATTCGATGCAAAGTTAATAGTAATTGTGCATTTATTTACAAATTAAATATTACAGAAAAAGCATAAATAGGGAGAGATCCGTTATTTATGCTTTTTTTCGTATAGAATATAGTTGTTACTATAGATAGAAGGGAATGTTTAACGTGCAGCTTACATTAACATTTCTTATTTTAGGAATGACGATTTTTGCATTTATGACAAATCGAGTGCGCGCTGATTTTGTTGCTATCGTGTCACTTCTCGCATTTGTTATCGCTGATATTTTAACACCTGCGGAAGCTTTAGCAGGCTTTTCAAATTCAGTTGTTCTTATGATCGCGGGACTTTTTGTTGTTGGCGCGGGTATATTGCGTACAGGGCTTGCGGCAATGGCTGGACAATTATTAATGAAATGGTCGGGTAATAGTGAGTTAAAGCTATTCGTATTATTGCTCATTATTGTAGGCTCTGTAGGTGCCTTTATGAGTAATACGGGGACAGTCGCCTTAATGATGCCTATTGTTGTTAGTATTGCAATAAGTATGAAGGAAAGTCCTTCAAAGTTTTTGCTACCACTTTCTTATGTAGCTAGTCTATCGGGGCTAATGACGTTAATTGCATCTCCACCAAATTTAATTGTCAGTCAGCTTTTAGTCGATCGTGGCTATCAGAAGCTAGGTTTTTTTGAGGTAACACCCATTGGCATTGTTGGGATGATTGCAGGGATTTTATATTTGGTGCTCGTGCGCAATATATTGTTACCACATGATAAAAATAGAACACAAACATCTACTGGTTACAAGCTCTCACCAAAGAAAATTGTTAAACAATATGATTTAAACAATCGACTGTTTAAAATGTTTGTGCCTGAAGATTCTACGATTATCGGCATATCACTAGCGGAATTAAAGCTTCCTGCAAAATACGCCCTCTGTATGATGAAAATTCAACGTAAATCACAGGATGGTATCAATTTACTTCCTATGACTTATCAAGAAATGGCGGGTCCAACAAGTGTTATACATGCCTTAGATGAACTCTATGTACAAGGTGAGGAAGAGGATATTGCTTGCTTGGCTGCAGATTATGGCTTAGTGATGCAGGAATTAACAGAGAATGAGGCAGATGAATTAGTAACAAAGCACCTTGGTATTGCGGAGGTACTCTTAACACCCAATTCTAGTTTTATTAATGAAACAGTAAGTTCACTTGGATTCCGTGAAAAGTACAATCTCAATATTATTGGTATTAACCATAGAGGGGGCTATAAGCTACAGGATATGGTTAAGCATAAGTTGAAATTTGGGGATGCCATTTTAGTGCAAGGTGCATGGGATGAAATATTAGTGCTTGCTAGAGAGACACAGGATGTTGTTGTAGTTGGTCAGCCGAAGGAACATGCGAGTGTTGCGGCAGCTACTGGTAAGGCTGGTATAGCGGGCGTCATTATGTTGTTGATGATTGGATTAATGGCGTTTGAAGTTTTTCCGGCTGTGATTTCCGTTATGGTAGGAGCAGTTTTGATGATTATAACGGGCTGTTTGCGAAATATGGAAGATGCGTATAGTAATATGAATTTTGAAAGTATTGTGCTCGTCGCAGCGATGCTTCCAATGGCAACCGCACTAGAGAAAACAGGCGGAATGGTTATTTTATCAGATGGTATTATCGATGCTCTCGGTAGCTACGGTCCTTATGGGGTGCTGATAGGGATATATTTATTAACAGTAATTTTTGGCCAATTTATTAGTAATACGGCAACTGCTGTTCTGTTTGCGCCAATTGCTATGAATGCAGCGATTGCAATGGATGCAAATCCTACTACATTTATGATTGGTGTAGCTGTAGCAGCGAGTATGGCGTTTGCCACGCCAATAGCCTCTCCGACCAACGCACTTGTTATGACGGCGGGCGGCTATAAATTTATGGATTTTGTAAAGATTGGCGTACCATTACAAGTTGTTATGTTTATTGTAATGATGCTAGCAGTTCCATTCTTCTTTCCGTTTTAAATTTTATGTTTTGCTGAATTTCAGACATTGGTGATCTGAGTATATGCTGTACGCTGTGGCTTTTGCTATGCCACAGTGGACAGCAAACAGCGAATGTTTGAAAAAAGTAAAATGATATAAAAGAATGAATGGCTATTTCAGTAGAAGAGAAATCGAAAATGGTATGGGAATAGCTAAGTGATGGTGAGATTTTTTATACGAACCTGTTTTAGAAAACATGAGGAAGTAATCTGAACGAAAAAAGTTATTCAAAATATATTATGAATAACTAGATATGAACATCTCCTTGATGCTTTTTTTATTTTACGAACATATCCTTTATATATTGTGTAGATGTCCTTATTCATGCGGTAATCACATGCTCCAACGTGTAAGTAGATTACAAATATACAAATACTTATATATAGGAAGGTTCTCATGTAAACTTAAAAAACAATGATACTGTTAATAGCTTACTAATGAAGTTTTTTTTATAAATTAATATTTTTTGTAGAAAAACACTTGCATAGATTGTAGAATCGTGATAAATTATTAATTGTCGCTAAGACGACTCAACATTAAGTACTACAAACTTTAAATAACATCACAAAAAGTGTTGACATCAACATCGCATAGTGGTAAGATATAAAAGTTGTCGCTTCTGAAAAGAGAAAACATCTCAAAAAAGTTGTTGACAAAGAATATCGAAAATGTTATTATATAAAAGTTGCTGAAAATAAAATGCAACGAAATGAACCTTGAAAACTGAACAAGCAAAACGTAATCAATATAGTTTTTACTAACTAACATATGTTAGTGAACGAAACAAAATTTTGGA
>NZ_JBIWBS010000008.1:0-107458 GCF_044761135.1 Lysinibacillus sp. NPDC097868
GGTCGTTACCTGCTACATCTGTGAATCCTGCTGCAGAAGCCACTGGTACGATCGCAGATGCTACTAATGTAGCCGTTGCTGCCGTCGCTACGAATGAGGATGGGGTGACTCCTGCTCCCAATGCAAAAATTGTAAGCCACGAGCCTCGCGACAGCGAGGCTTGTGGCTTACTGTGCTGAGCAGAAAGCCCTGCCGCAGCGGAGAATGTTTTCGTTCTTTTCGCTCAAATTGCTTTCCATAGCCTTGCAACAACTATATTAATTTGGTAGTAGATTTCTATAAATAGTATAATTTACATTACGTAAATAGTGTATTAACACTATTATGGTTTCATATACATGTACTGTGGAAAAATAGTTTTACTATTATTTATGGAACGCAGTATGTGATGAAAGCCGCTTGCGGTGTAGGTTCAAACCGAAAGACGAGATAGGAAGATAGTAGACTTTCTTCGATAAGAGGTTGGTCTTGATTTAAGCAAATACTTAAAGAGGAGCTAAATGACAATGTCAAAAAAGAAATGGAACAAGTCTTTTAATGCTTTACTAGCATCAACTTTAGTTGCTAGTGTATCGATTCCAGTAATGCCTGCTCAAGCTGTCGCTGCCGGACCAGCAGCTGATTTGATTATCTCTGAATATATTGAAGGGTCGAGTAATAATAAGGCGATTGAACTTTATAATGGAACGGGTTCAACGATTGATTTAAGCCAATATAAACTTGAACTTTATACAAACGGTGGGACTACTCCTACGAACAAACAGACGTTAAGCGGAACTTTAGCACATAATGAGACGATCATTATCTATAATTCTAGTGCCGTGGCAGCAATAAAAGATAAAGGTGGACTGCCATCAGCGGTTACTTCGTTCAACGGCAATGATGCAATTGTGTTAAAAAAGGGTGAAGAGGTGATTGATTCCTTTGGTCAAGTAGGCTTTGATCCAGGGAAAGCATGGGATGTAAACGGTGTGTCCACTGTTGATAAAACATTGGTTAGAAAAGGTGCAGTTACGTTAGGTGACAAAAATCCAAGTGATGCATTTGATCCTTCATTAGAATGGCAGCAATATCCAATCGATACATTTGATCATTTAGGTAGTCATTCAATGGATGGCGGAGAAGTTGGGCCGATTACAAAGGCAGAAGCAGTAACAGCTTCTACACCTTCTGGCACCGTAGCGGCAGGTACTGCGGTTGCATTATCTTCTGCAACGGAAGGCGCAACGATTTATTACACAACTGATGGTACAGAGCCGACTACTGGAAGTAATATTTATTCGCAACCAATTGTTATTGATAAAACAACGACGCTAAAAGCGATGGCAGTAGCGGATGGACTAGAAAATAGTGATGTCCAAACATATAGTTACACAGTTAGTGGACAAGCAGATGTGCTGTCTATCGCTAATGCAAGAGCAGAAGCGAATGGTACGACTGTTACAATTAAAGGGATTGTAGCAGGGAAGCTGAAAAATACGATTTCGGTGCAGGATGGAACAGGTGGTATTGCGGTACGTCCATCTAGCCTCAATGTGGAAATTGGTGACGAAGTAACGCTTAAAGGTAAATTAGCGGATTATCGAGGATTATTGCAATTAGACGCAGCCCAAATTATCGATAAAGTGGCAGGTGTGGGTACACCAACTGCGAAAGTCGTAACAGGTGCAGAGGTCGGAGAAGCTAATGAATCGCAACTCGTTACTGTAAAAAATGTGACGCTGACGAACGCTCAAACAGGAAGCGGCTGGGCAAACTTCACAGCTAGTGATGGTAGCAATTTCTTAGTACGAGATGAAACAGCTACGCTTGGCTTAACTGTAGGCACAACATATGAGTCGATTACGGGTATTGTGCAACAGTTCGATAATGATTACCAAGTGATTCCTCGTTCTGCATCGGATATTGTAGTGGATAGCACAGCGTTAAAGCCTGCCATCGCATCTCCTGGAAGTGGGACATTTGTGGATAAAACAACCGTTACCTTATCTACATCGACAGCAAATGCAGAAATCTACTACACAGTAGATGGCTCAAATCCTACTGTAGGCGGTACGAAATATACAACGCCAATCGAGATTACTCAAAATACAACATTAAAAACAGTGGTAAAAGCTAGTGATGGTAAATTTAGTGAAATGATGACCTATGACTATACTATTACAGATGCCTTGCAGATTCATAATATTCAAGGGGAGGGGCATACTTCTCCATTTGCGGGTAAAACAGTTGAAGGTATTCAAGGGATTGTGACGTATTCATTTGCTTTAAACGGTAGTACGTATTATACGATTCAAACACCTGATGAATTGGCGGATAATAATCCAAATACATCTGAAGCTATCTTACTTTATAGTGGGAAAAATGCTTGGCCGATCCAAGTAGGTGATTTAGTTTCTGTAACAGGTAAAGTAGATGAATTTGCGTACGATGGCTATAGTGATGCCAACCAAACAGATTTAAAAACAACGCAAATCAATGTTCGTAATGATCAAGGTGGCAAAGTAGAAAAAATAAAAAGTAGCGTAGCATTACCAAAAGCAATTCAAATTGATGAATTAAAAATGTCATTTAGCAAAATTGATAGTGACAACCTGCAAGTATTCAATCCGACAATTGATGCCATTGATTTTTGGGAAAGTATTGAAGGTATGCGTGTAGAAGTAGGCAATGTCAAAGCGGTCTCTCCACAGGAACATGGGGATTTAGTGACGGTTTTAGAAAGTGAACCAACGAATACACTTCATGGTGGCGTCTTGTATGAGGAAGGAGAGACAAATCCAAATCGTATTCAATTCAGATTAGAACCAAACGGAGCAGCTCGTGATTTCGAAGTCGCAACAGGTGATAAGTTTAAGGGACCTATTACGGGTATCGTTGGCTACTCTTATCAAAACTTTAAAATCTATGTGCCATTAGATGAGATGAAACAAGCGCATGTAAAAGGTGCGGCAACACCTGAGACAACAAAAATTGTTAAAGCTGACGATAAGCTAACAATTGCATCCTATAACTTAGAAAACTTCTCGAATAATAAAACGTCGACATCGGATGAGAAGGCGCGTAAATTAGCGCGAGCGATTGCTATTGATATGCAAACACCAGACATCGTTGGGGTAACAGAAGTACAAGATAATAATGGCGAATCGACTGGTGATTCAAAGGCAGATCAAAGTTACCAACGATTAATTGATGCGATTAAAGCAGCAAGCGGCGTTGAGTATAAGTATGTCAATATTGACCCAGTGAATAATGCAGACGGTGGTGCACCAAACGCAAATATTCGTGTTGGTTTCCTTTACAATCCAGCAAGAGTGAATTTGAAGGAAGGTATACCAGCAGGCGATGCTATAACTGCTGTTGGTTATCAAGACGGTCATTTAACGCTAAACCCAGGTCGAATTGACCCGACAAATGAAGCATTTAATAATAGTAGAAAGCCGTTAGCTGCACAATTTGAATTCCAAGGTGAAGATGTGGTCGTTATCGCTAACCACTGGAATTCTAAATCTGGTGACACGCCATTATTTGGTTCAAAACAGCCACCGGTTTATGGAAGTGAAGTGCAACGTAAAAAAATTGCAACGATTGTGAATAACTTTGTTAAAGACATTAAATCCAAAAATGCAGATGCAAACATTGTATCTTTAGGAGATTTTAATGACTACCAATTTGCTGAAGCACTTAAGATTCATGAAGGTGCTGAGATGACAAATATGATTAATAAAGCGGAAGACGCTGATCGTTACACATATTTATATCAAGGGAATTCGCAAGTATTAGATCATATTTTAGTGTCCAATAATCTAAAAGACAAAACAGTGATTGATATTCTTCATATTAATGCTGACTTTACGGATATGGCAGGACGTGCAAGTGACCACGACCCTGTAATGGTTCAAATTGACTTGAATAAAGGCTCTACTGTGGAACCGATTGTGCCTGAAATCACATATTACTATGAGAACTTTAAGAAAAATATATTAAACATTACTAAGCCTAGTGTGGCATTGCATTTAGATGCTGCGTCGTATATTACGAAGGGCGTACACCTGAAAGGGAAGTATGTAGAGCTTCACGGAGAAGGCTTTAAAAACACAGATGTTATCATCACGCCAAATCACCCAGGATCTATTGTGGACTTAAAAGGTAATTTCTTTAAAAAGATCACAATTGAAGGCAAAAATGTGAGTGAAATTAGAGGCGCAGAAAATATCGACTTAAAATTGATTGAACTGAAGAAAGGCGCAACATTAGAGAAAATTAAATTTACGAATTCAAAAGGAGAAGTCATTTTACCTTTTGAAAACAAACAACCAATCATTAAAAATCCTTTTACAAACAAGACAGTAGCTGTAGGAACGGCAATTACAATCGATTTAACGGAACATTTCGCTGATCCTGATAATGACACACTGACATTTACAGCTACAAAAGGTACGATAAATGGCAACATATTAACGCTAAATTTAGAAGCGGGTAGCCATATTGTTGGCGTTACGGCATTCGATGGCAAGAAAAGTGTCACTACCAACTTTAGTGTTACCGTAACAGCTAATAACGACTACTATGCAACTGCATATGACAAAGAGGGGCAAGCACTAAAAAATGCGCTTCACGATATCATTTCCAATCAAAAGGTACTGTCGTATGATGATGCTTGGGATGCATTAAGATATACGGATGAAGATCCGAATAATTTAAATAATGTAATCTTATTTTACTCTGGCAAATCAAGCCCTAAGTCAAATAACGGCGGTAATGTAGGCAACTGGAACCGTGAGCATACGTGGGCAAAATCACATGGGAATTTTGGAACGAGCAAAGGGCCAGGAACAGATATTCATCATTTACGCCCTACAGATGTCTCAGTGAATAGCTCAAGAGGGAATTTAGATTTTGACAATGGTGGTAGTCCAGTGTCTGGCTGTAATGGTTGTTTGAAAGATTCGGATTCATTCGAGCCGCCTAATAATGTAAAAGGTGATGTAGCACGCATCTTATTTTATATGGCAACTCGTTATGAGCCAGGCGATAAAGTTGACCTTGAATTAAATGAAAAAGTTAATAATGGGACAGCTCCTAATCATGGTAAACTTTCTGTCCTTTTACAATGGCATCAACAAGATCCAGTAGATGAATTTGAAAAACGAAGAAACGACAGAATCTACGAAGTTCAAGGTAATCGCAATCCATTTATCGATCACCCGGAATGGGTAGAAACGATTTATGGGAAAAAAACAGCGTTGGATATGGCGAATTAGCCAGAATACTATATTGGTAAGCCCACTTCAATTAGATATGGAGTGGGCTTTTAATATATTGCTCAAATACAAATTGCTCCATTTTTAAAGTATATATGAACTGTCTATATTCAAAAAAATCGGATGTGGTGTATCTATTTATCTATTTTATTTATAATATTCGAAACAAATTTCCTAATATTTAATTTATAATACAATTAACACATTTTTCTAAATAGAATGTTACAAAATAATATTTTGAAAAACTGAAGATTTTATTTAATTGGGGGAAGAGAACTAAGTGAGTCAAAATGAAGATTTACAAAAAGAAATTAGCGATTTAATAAAAATGCTTAAGACATATCAAGTTGATGAGGGTACACCTAATCTAGAGGATGAAATTATTGGAAGATACAAATTAATAATGGATGGATTAGATGTACCAGGGGTTGTGAATTTTAAATATGATTACATCGCTTTAACAGATAAATTTATAGAAACATTAAGTAAAAAGAAAAAGCTATTATACCGTTATCGTAATTATATGGATGGTTATATTGAGAAAATAACAAAGAATAAAAGTGAAAATATTAACTATTTTCTAAACTTTAAAACCTATGACTTAACACCTTTCTATTGGATGATTGATGAAAATAAGTTTGCAGGCAATGAAATGTTAAATCATCAGTTAGATATTTTTAAAAGATGCTTTTCTTCTGAAACTAAAAAACTATTATTTAAAATGTTCCAAAATTATTATAAATATCAGGAATTTAAAAACTTCAGTGACTATTCGGACTGTATTAAAGACACTGTCATTATAGGCTATATAACAGAACAACAATATAGTGAATCGGAAATAAATAAGTTAACATTGTCAATTGGATATGCTGGAGAACCTGGGAGTATAGGCTATGATTTTATTGGCATTAGAACAATTAAAAATGTGTTTGGATTAGTGAATAAGCCAGAGGTTGTAGAAGCAATTGTAACCCGCCTATCAGATAATATTGTTTATCGAAAAGAAATAACTGCTAAACAAATCAATGCAGTAATTCATACTTCAAATATTAAACCTATGTTAAAGAAGCGCTTTAAATTTACTTACACGACAGTTCGTATAATAGATAACGTTTTAAAAAGGGCAGTCTTTAAATCGATACCCAAAGAAATAGATATTGATGGTGACGATTTTGAGGTGATGGAAAATGTCAGTCTTCCAACATTGCTTACTCTTAATAAAGGTGAGTATTCTTTTACAATAAAAGATATAGAGTCAGAAAAGAAAAGTGTATATCTAATTCGCAAAGGCTTTCCAAAAGATAAATTATTGTTTTCAATAAAGGATATTGATGACAAGCAATTTGAGATTAGCTCTGAAGAAGAAGAGAAGATATTTAGCTATGATAAGGCACATGAATTAAGCAATTTTTTTGTAGAAATATTAAAAAAAGAATTTGGTCATGTTGGGACAGGGGAAGTAGGTGACATTAAGCTTATTTACTTCTGGATTAAAGAGCACAAAATATTAAAAGATAAGTCTATGACATTTAGTGATAAATACAAAGTTGAATACAAAAACAATGAATGGGTTGTAGAGGATAACACGAATGAACTAGACTCGGTTCTTTATAACAATCATGATAAGGTGAAAATGATTAATGCGATAGTTGGGAAAAATGGTGCTGGGAAAACAACATTGCTTGATATGTTCAAATACTACTTTAACAATCAAAATGATGAAAATGCTTTTAAAAAATTTTTAATCATATATGAGGATGGAGACAATTTAATTCTTAGACATAATTTTGAACAAGGCGATGGATATAAAATTGATGTTAGGTCTGCTAAAAGGTATCAGAAAATGCGATTCGATATGAATTCGGGAATTTTATCTAACACAAGTTTATTAAGTTATACAAGTTTTTCAGAGCTATCAAATTATGCTGGAAGTGAGCACGATAGAGAAGTAGAAGGCAATCATAAAGACTTGTCAATAAATAACGAATTACGAATGCTAGAAAGAATCAAAGATGCTAGAGAGAGGGAAGGGGTCAAAAGGCAACTAGTTAATGAAGATAACTATAAAAAGTTGATCCTTCTTAGTGAAAGTGAAAAGTTAAACGAGGAATTTGCTGAAGGTATTCCGCTACCTCATGAAATTTTGTTAAAGATTAAATTTTATCAGAATATTAACAAAGATATTGAAGGAGCTTTGACTAAACTTTTTGAGGAAAAAATAGAAAGCTCGAAAGTTTTAGAAGAATACTATGATATAAGCTTTAAATTAAAGAACGTGGATTATAAAGATTTATCGTCGTTGTATCGATTTGTGGCAAGTAATTTACAATGGATTTGTACACTGGACTTTCTAGGATTATCTTCAGGACAATATGCAAAGCTTACGTTGTTTGCAAAGTTGTTCTTTGAGAGCAATCATAAAAAAGTAACGGAAATGTTAGGGGCCCTAGCAAGAGCTAATTCATATGTCAAAAACTATAATACCAAAGATATTTCTTCTGATTATTTAAAAAACGACCAAAATGAGAATCTGATGATTCTACTAGATGAGGGAGATATGTTCTTCCATCCAGCATGGCAAAAGAGCTTTATTAGTGATATCAAAAGTTTACTGAATTATGCCTTTAAGGATCATGAAATAGTCAATACCGTTCACTTACTATTAACTTCAAACTCACCATTTATCATGTCAGATATTCCTTTAGAGCATACGATCGTGTTAGGTGGAAAATATAAAATGGAGCAGACCTATGCTCAAAATATCCATGATATTTTGAAATCATCGTTCTTTATGGACAATGGGACGTTAGGAGAAGTCGCTCATAAGCATATAAAGGATCTAATTAATCTATTCCAAAAGGAAGATGTTACTGAAGCAGAAAGACAATATATTAAGAAATCTATTGATATGATTGGGGAGCCTTTAATTCGTTATAAGCTGGAGTCAATGTATAAAAAGAAGTTTTCCGAAAGTATAAAAACGGAACAAAGAATAAAGCAGCTTGAGGAAGAACTGGAATTACTCAAAAAAGGAAGAGGATTACAATAGTGATAGAAATAAAAAATCTTCACATTATAGATGCTAAGGCAATTCATATTGATGAATTGCAAATAGAATTAACGGAAAAACTAAAAAAATACAAAGTAATATTTACTTTTCTAAAAGATTATCAAGCTAATAATGCACTTACATTTGATGCGGTCAGGAAGAGCTTAGTCAACCCAGTAATAAGTATTAGTGGTTCGTCAACAAAATTCGGGAAAGATATTGATAAGCAACTTCACTGTGTTAAATTAGACTATCGGAATAACGCTAATAAATATTTAGATATTATAAAGATGCTTGAAAGTGATGTTGTAAGGATATTAGAAGCTGATCGAGATACCTTTCTTACTCTTATCAAAAAATATGATTATTCAACATTAGGTGTTAGAGAAAATGATTTAAAAATACTATTTGAAAAAATATTCAATTACCAGGCCTTTTCTGATAAAAAAAGAAAAAAGTACAATGCTTATGCACTTACTGAAAAGTTAGGAATTAATTCATGCCCGTATTGTAACAGGTTGTATACGCTAACTATTATTTGCAAAAAAGTTAAAGGAATAGTTAATTATGTGACAAGGCCAGAACTTGATCACTATTTACCAAAGTCGAAATATCCTCTTTTTGGACTTTCCTTTAATAATCTTATACCTAGCTGTAGTATTTGCAATAAAATAAAAAATGATGATACGGATCATACAAGAATGCATCACCATCCATATTTTGATGAAACAAAGCTCGATTTTAATCTTGATGGCATTATATATGATAGTGGTAATAATAGTTTTAATAGTAAAGGCGCATGGGATATTGTACTAGAAGAAAACGGTTGTGACTATACAAAGGAGTCCATTAAGACCTTTAGACTTAGTGAAATTTACAAAGAGCACAATTTCATCATAGAAGATATGATAACTAAGGCACAGGAATACAATCAAACCTTTATTAATGATATAGAAGACCTTTTTTCAGGCGAACAGTTAGAAACAGATACGCTTTTGGAAAGGATTTTTGGAGTGCTACCTTCTGATCAAGATTACTGCAATCCAATAAATAAGTTTAAAAGAGAAATCTATCAATCTATAAGAAAAGCTCAGCACATAAATGTTACTTTATAAAGGCCAGATACAAAAGGATAAGTGTTAAAGAAGTTAACCATAAAGTAGGTTTTGCCAAGTAGCGCCATTGCATTAATCGACAATCTATGACATCCTTTATAGAGAGAGTAAGTACTAGGAGATTGTTGTAGTGATTAAAGAATGGGATTTACTACGTGTGGTGGCATGCCTATCCATTTTACTATTGCATACATCATCGTGGGTAATTATGGAGGTTGGGGCAGAGCCAGAGCAACAGTTATATTTGTTTTTACGAATTGCGCTTTGCTATGCAACGCCGACGTTTATTGTGTTATCCATTTTAATATTGTCAAATCGTTATCGTGAAAAGCTACCGGCTAATTTTTGGTCGAGTCGTATTCAATATATTTTTGTGCCTTTTTTAGTGTGGGCTTTTTTAGATGCGTTAGTAGTAGAGTCGATTTATCGAAAAGGTTTGCTATGGGACAAGTACTATCATAACGTAGTGTCTGGTGAGTTTGTCGGCTGGTTTGTCGTTGTCATTATGCAACTATATGTGATAATAGCGCTGATGAAGCGGTTTAAATGGTCGATCGCTTGGTTTTTACCGCTTAGTGTGTTAATTACACTTGTGCATCATGCGGTCATTCAATTGCCATATCCTATTTTTGAGGATAATGTGATGGTAATTCGTTTGCTATTTACAGGTTGGCTCGGGTATTTTGCTGTGGCCTATGCGATTGGTGTTTATTATGAACAGATTGCGGGGGTGGCGAAGAAGTATCGAAGTGCTACTGTAGTTTTGGTGGTATTGTCTATGGTGTTCTTATATATCCGTGTACAACTGGACTACACAGAAGTGCATTCGAGACGACTCGATTTAGTGCCTCTTGTCATTAGTGTTGTACTTTGTGTAATCGCCTGGGGACAGTCACTACCATCGACGAAGGTCGTTCGTCTAATTAGTCAATATGCGTTTATGATTTACCTTATCCATTGGGAAGTGCTGCGCCTATCAACAAGCTGGTTCGTGGCGCATTTTGACAGCACAATAACTCGTGTTCCAATGCTTCTGCTGTGGACGCTTGTTGTGTGTATCGGACTGACAAAGCTCTTGTCATACCTACCATTTAGCCAATGGATTGTTGGCAAGCTGAAGAAACGTTAAAAGCAGTGATTTCTATAGTAGAAATCACTGCTTTTTTGTTTGTGTGTGGGCGAATCGAGGATAGAAACTCTAGAATCGCCGATAGACTCGTGTGAACCGCTGATAGAACCGCTGGAATCGCCACGAACCCAGTGCGAAACGCCACTAACTCAGTGTGAATCGCCACAAAAATTGGGAGAATCGCCATCAAACCCGAGCGAAATGCCACCAACCTCGGCCGAGAACGCCGATAGAACCAGGGGGAATCGCTGGTGAAACCCTGGAATCGCGGGTAGACCAGTGCGAATCGCTGATACCCCTGTGCAAACTAAAATTGAACTAATTTTTATTCCGGCATTAGTTTTAGATTGCGATCGTTATAGGCAAGAACGACATAATCTGGTTGCATGCTTTGTAAGTAAGGAATGATGTCCTTATCCAAATAACGTAAGTCTAAAATTGTTACGGTTTTAAAGTGACTTGCTACGTGAAATTGGATGGTGTTAAAGTATGAATCTTTAATGACGACGAGATGTTTGTCGCTGTCATAGTTTTGGTTGACGAGAGTGAGCTCTGCAAAGTCGCGACTGTAAGCTTCAGCGTAGTTCACGACTGCATCGGGACTCATTTGTTTTGCGCGACCGTACACTGCTTCATATGGTGCAGTGACCCCACCTTCAATCGTACCGTCGTAAATAGTAAACTGTGTTGCGAAAGAGTCTGGCTCGTTATAGCAAATTTGTTCGTCATTATCGACGGTCATATACAGTATTTTATTCCATGAGCCAGCAAATTTATTTGGTAAACAAAATGTCTTGGCTTCATCGTATGGAATTGGAGCAATCGTTTCGCCAAGTCGTTCGCTTAGTGTATTGATTAGTGCCTCGTAGCCAGAGTATGCACCACGTATTGTCCAGTGATGGTCTGTTTTATAGAAGTTCCGCTCTGCAGAAAAGTCGTCCTGCATGGCATCATATAGACGGATATTGTCTACACCAGCAGCTGTGACAAGTTCGTGCAGTTTGGTGTTGTTGGCAATACCAGCATCTTCAGGCATATAGCTTGGACTTGGCTCACGTGAGTAGGTTGCCTTTGCTGGTAGAGAGTAAAATGTAAACGGAATATTTTTTTCGGCTAGCCCTTCGCTTAAACGTTTTAAATCGGAGGCAAAGGAAGCTAGCTCTTCTTCAGTTTTTGCTGCGGCTGGTTTGGAAATGATCCAGCCGCTTTTATCATCTACTGCGTACTTATCGTTTAAATAAGTTTTGCCCACGACACGTTGAAAGTTAACATAATTGCGCATCCATGTATCTCGAGCAGGAAATTGATCGGAAATATAAGATTCTACCTGTTTGGACCATTGCCCTGAGAAGATTTCCTGTGGACTTGGTGTGATGTTGGCAGATTCTAATGGTCGGTTTTCCATCTCTGATTGTGGACGATCCACTGTTAATACATGCACGACGAAGCCACCGAAAATGATGCAAAAAAATGTAATTGGTAAAAGAAACGTTTGTATTTTTCGCATGATGTCCCACCTAAAATCTAAAGTAAATGAATGGATTATGTGTTGCGTTCACTAAAAACATCGTGATAAATAACAAAAGAGCGCCATAGTAAATTGTTTGCGTAATGCGTAGCCCCCAGTCAAATGATAAGGAAGCGGTAGCTTTTTGTTCGCTCCAATTTTGATAAAGTTTATAGATTGGCATCGCAAATATAATAGCGATAACAAAGTAAATAGCATAATCCTTAGTCAGTAAAATCGTTTCATAGTTGTACAGTGCAGCGTCTGATAACCCAAATAACGTTTTGATAAATGCAAATGCATATGTAAAGTCATTCGCTCTAAAGAAAACCCAACCAATCATGACAATAATAAGAATATACATATGTCGGACGACACGTGGAATACGCTCCAGCCATTTCAACAGTACCCATTTTTCCAAGCAAATTAATATCCCATAGTAAAAGCCCCATGCCATAAAGGTCCAGCTTGCCCCATGCCAAAAACCGGTTAGTGTCCAGACAACAAGTAAATTACGATATAACTTCCATTCGTGGCTTACGCGACTTCCACCAAGTGGGAAGTAGACATAATCTCTAAACCAGCTGCTGAGTGAGATGTGCCAGCGACGCCAGAAGTCTGTAACAGATTGAGCTATATACGGATAGTTAAAGTTCTCTTCAAATTTAAAGCCAAAAATACGTGCTAACCCAATCGCCATATCACTATAACCTGAGAAGTCGAAGTAGATTTGTAGGGAGTACGCTAAAATTCCAATCCAAGCAGTACCAGTTGTTAAGTCCCCACCAGATAAGCTAAATACGTGATCGGCTACTTCGCCCATTGGATTTGCAATAAGTACCTTTTTCGCTAAGCCTTGTACAAAGCGACGCGTCCCAATCATCCAATCGTCTGCTGTAGAGATACGTTTTTTTATTTGCTCAGCTACCGTTTGATAGCGAACGATAGGACCTGCAACGAGCTGCGGAAATAATGTAATGAAAAGTGATAAATCCAAAAAGTTGCGCTGTGCCTTTACGTCCCTGCGATAAACATCAATAACATAGCTAAGTGCTTGGAACGTGTAAAACGAAATGCCGATTGGCAGTGGAACAGCCTGCCATTCAATTGGCTGTGCCAAATAATTGTTAATAATGTCCACGAAAAAGCCAGCGTATTTGTAATAGCCTAAGATGGCTAAATTACTAACAATGACTAACCAAAGGAGTGTTTTTCTCTTAGACTGTGAAACTGTATTTTCAATGACAATGCCTAGCACATAATTGAGCACAATCGACAGCATCATTAAAAGCACATATTTCGGTTCACCCCAAGCGTAAAAGAACAAACTAGCCAACAGTAAAATTGTATTGCGTAGCATCTTCGGAGAGATGAAGTACACAACAATCACTAATGGCAAAAAGACATATAAAAAAATAAGACTACTAAATACCATTTCTGTCAAATCCCCATCTCTGTAAATGATAGAACTTAGCGAATTGCCGTGGTCGCGATAGCGCAACGTGAATCGCCACTAATCCAAACATATCGCCCCAAAACCTTTTTAAATTGCCAATAACTCAGAGTAAATCGCCACAAAACCCAGTCATACCGCTGATTGAAGCCCATTAATTCCTAATAGACTCGCTAGATTTTGGTTTCCATAAAATCTTAATCCAGTTTTCCAAGGGAATTAATGAATAAATTACCTATATTATTGTAACGTAAATTCATCATTTGTTCACTATTCCTTTAAGTGAGAAATTTGTCTTAGCTAAAAATATATGGAAGGGAAAAAGTCTCAATAACCATGGGTAAAATGGTATATTTTCCGTATAAAAGCAACGCTTGTCTACTAATTATTGGATGGTAAAACTATATACAAAAAACTAAAAAATGTATGTATAACCAATGAAGTATTACTGTTACCACATCTTTCATTCCAGATATTTCACATAGATATGTATGTTCTACTTCTCTTATAATAGAATCGTAGTCATAAAAGTGGCTAATTTATCTAGGAGGTTTTTAGACATGAAACAAAAATATAGCAAATGGGTTGTCGGCGCAGCATCAGCAGCTCTAGTAGCATCAGCAATCGTACCAGTAGCAAGCGCAGCAAGCTTTTCTGATATTGAAACAAGTGATCACAAGGACGCTATCTTAGCATTAGCGGACGCTAAAATCGTAGGAGGTTACACTGACGGTACATTCAAACCAAACGCAGTGGTAACACGCGGTAACGTAGCAAAATTCTTAGGTAAATGGTTAATTTCTGAAGGATATGAAATTCCAGCTGATTACAAAACAGAAGCTCGTTTCACTGACCTTCCAACTTCAGCTCCAGACCAAGAATTACTACAATATGCAGCACTTGTTAAAGATGCTGGCGTATTCAAAGGTTCTAACAACAAATTAATGTACACAAACAACATGAACCGTGAACAAATGGCAGTAGTATTAGTACGTGCTATCAACACTGTTTATGGTGTAGATTTAGTAGCAGATTACAAAGAATCTGACTTCAAATCTGCTATCACAGATTTAGACAAAACTACAGCTACAGAAAACCGTGAAGCAATTATCGCTTTAGAATATGCTGGACTTACAAACGTTAAAGCGTTCAACCCTAAAAACTCTTTAACTCGTGGTCAATTCGCATCATTCTTACACCGTACAATCACAAACGTTGGTGAAGCTGCTTTAACTGTTAAAGAAGCTAAAGTTGTTGACGCAACTACATTAGAAGTAACTCTTTCTGATGACACTAAACACACTGTAAAATTAGAAACTCCACTTGTAGAAAACAAAGAAACTAAAGTAGAGTTCGAAATTGAAGGTAAAACTTATTCAGCTGTAGTTACATATGAAGTAACTGAAGTTAAATTAGAATCAGTAAAAGCAGTTAATGCTAAAACAATCGAAGTTCAATTCAACAAAGCAGTAGAAGATACTACTAAAGCTAAAGTTGAATTACTACGTGGTACTTTCAAACAAAACGTAACTCTAGTTTGGTCTGAAGACAAAAAATCAGTTCAACTAGTAGGTGCTACAAACTTCCAAGCAGCTGATTACACTGTAAACATTGCTGGTTTAACTGAAAATGTATTAACTAGCACAGTTAAAATCGAAGCTCAAAAAGTAACTTCAATTGAAGTTTTAGACGAAGTAGCTGTAGTTGACAAAGCAGTTAAAGCTGACGGTACTTTCGATGCTGGTACAACTGCAACTGTTGGTTATGTAGTTAAAGACCAATATGGTACAGATATTACAAAAACTACTTCTTTAAAAACAAATGATAATGCTAATACAACTGTTGTTGCTGATTCAGCTAAAGGTGTAATTAAATTATCAGGTGCTGTTGTAGAAGGTAAAAAAATCGGTGATATCGTACCAGTAGTATTATTTGATGCTGCTACAGGTACATCAGTTTCTAAAACTGTAAAATTATCTGCTGAATCTACAGTTTCTTCTATTGAAGTAGCTGGTGTTTATAACGCTAAAGGTGAAGAACTAGCTTTAAATGATTCTTCTAAAGCTTCTGATGCTTATATCGTATTAAACCTTAAAGATCAATATGGTAAAGAAATTACTGATGCTGCTAAAGCAACAGGTTTAGTTATCACAAACACAAACACTACAAACTTAACAATTGCTAACACTGTTACTAAAGTGAAAATTGGCGATAAAGATAAATTAGTAGTTGCATTATCTTCAATCTTAAAAGCTGGCGACACTGATGTGTTATTAATTTCAACAACTAACGGTCAAACAGCTAAATACACTGTTAAAGTTGCAGAAACTTCTACAACTAATGCAATCTCTGTTTCTCAACCAGAAATCGCTGTTGCTGAAGAATCTACATTAATCCCATTAACAGTTACTGATAAAGAAGGCAATGTAATCACTAACAAAAAAGTATTAGCTGATGCTAACAAAGGTATTAAAGTTGGCGGTACTACAGTTGCTGAATCAGCTCTTGAAGTGAAAGATGGTCAAGTTTACTACAAAACTACATTCAACACTGCTGGAACACAAGCATTAGTATTCCAAACTTCAACTTACAAAGTTGCTACTATTACTGTAGATGTTAAAGCTAAAGCAGTTCCAACTGTAGTTCGTGGACTTAAAACTCCTTTAGTACTTTCAACTGCTCAAGCTCCAGTAACAATTACAGCTAAAGATCACTTAATCATCGAAGACCAATATGGTCGTGAAATGAAAAACTCTGCTGAACCTGTAACAGTTACATTAGTTGGAACTTCTGACGTAGTTTCTGTAAGTGGTAATCAAGTAACAGCTCTTAAAAACGGAACAGCAACATTAAATGTGGCACTTACAACTCCAAATGGCACAATTGATTCTGCTGTTGAAGTAAAAGTACAAGTTACTGATGGTACTGAATACAACGGTTATGAAATTGCTGAAATCGGTAAAACTAAAGTAGCAACAGACAAAAACATCACTATTAATGGTTTACTAAACGGTGGTAAAGTTGCTCTTGAAGCGAACGAATATACTGCAACAGTAACTGGCGGTAAATTAGCTGCACCTCAAGATGTAACTACTGGTAAAGTAAACATTGCTGATACAGCTTTAAACACTGATTCAGCAACACCAGCTAACAAAATTGACACAGAATTCACATTAAAAGTAACAATTAATGCAACTGGTCAAGTGTTAGAACAAAAATTCGTTGTTTCTGCTGACGCTGAAAAAACACAAGATTTCTTCTTCACAGCATCTGCTGCATCAGTTAATTTAGCTGATTACAACGCTGCTAAAGCTATTACAGAAGCTACATTAGTATCTGGTTCAACTGTAGCAAACTTAAAATCTACTGGTGATGCACCAGCAGTAGTAAACGTTGCAACTGTTGACCAATATGGTAACAAAGCAATTTCTGCACTTGTAGCAGAAACAGTTACAATCGTACCTGAAAAAGTAACAGATGTTAAAATTTCTGGTAACGGTACTGCAGCTGCAACAGCTACATTAAATGCAGATGTTAAAGAAGCTAAAGTAACTTTAAAAATTAAAGTTGGTAACGCAACAAAAGAATTAAAAGTAACAATCGTTGCTGCACCTTAATAAATAGCGTAAAGCTCTAAACTAGTTTACTAGTAACTAGCCTTGTGATTAGATGAAACTTTTTGTTTCATCATGGTCACAAGGCTTTTTTAATGGGAGAATTCCCCGTAAATTTAAGCAATACCTCTATCATAGAGGTATTGCTATTTGTATTAAGAACAGCGTCAAAATACATAACTATAGAAGAATATGAAACTTTTACTATTACCTCCACGTATTATCAAGTATGATAGATAAAATGTGTAGGGGGATGAGCGGATGAAGCGTAACAATTTATTTCAAGGAGCAATCGTTGCGGCATTAGCAACAAGTGCTATTGTCGTGGTGCCGACAGCGCAGGCAGCAGAAGGATTTAGCGATGTTGATATGTCGAAAGAATATGGAGTAGCGATAAAAGATTTAGCAGCAAGAGGTATTATCAATGGATATTCAGATGGTACATTCAAGCCATTTGCTGATGTTACGCGTGGACAAGTTGCAAAAATTTTAGCTAACTTATTGGCGCTAGATACACAAAATGTGATAGATCCAAATTTTACGGATGTTCAGCAAAGTGATGAATACTATGGTGCAATTGCTGCTTTAGCAAATGAAGGAATTGCGTCTGGCTTTGCCAACGGTAGCTTCGGTGTGAATCAAGCTATTACACGCGAACAGTTAGCGAGTATGTTAACGTCCGCCTACCAATTAGTCAATAATACAGAAGATTGGACGCTGCCATTTACAGATATTGTGAAATACTCCGATGCGTATTATGCAATTGGACCTTTGTTTGAACACAACATTACAAAGGGGATTACAGCGACTAAATTTGGTTTAAAAGAAACAGTGAAGCGTTCGCAGCTTGCATTATTTATTCAACGTATCGAGGCGATGCAAGCAAATCGTGTTTTACAGAAATTTTCTGCAAGCGAACTTGGTGCAAGTCAACTTGATGCCTACTCTTATGACAATATTGCGACTGATGGTGAGCATGAATTTTTCAAAATTCACCAAACAACGAATGGTGTAACAGTGGAGGCATTGCGAGAAGGCTCAGGCTACTTCGTATTAATTGGCTACAATATGGATAAGGAAGAAAACTATGAGGTCGTCGAGACACAAAAATATAAGGTTGTTGTGACAGAAGTAGACGGCAAACTCCAGCTTAATTGCCAGCAAACGGATGAAATAACACCAGGTGTAGCACTGCTTTTTGAGGAGGAGTTAGGCTTTAATCCGACTAACATTCAGCTGACAACTGCAAACGGCTATGAGGTAAGTGATAAAGTTTATGTGTATCAACCTTATAATTTTGAAGGCTGGGAGGAAGAGAGTATTCCGAAAGGCGGCAATTACGAGTTAAAGCTATTGCAGGCAGGGGATTATATTGCGACATTATCTGATGGTAAAGGCAAATCCGTACGTGTGGGCATTCGTGCTGAAACGGATGGTTTTGATATGTATACTTCTGCAGCTGTTGAAATAAGTAGCGAATTCATTCCAACAAGTGAAATAGGCTTTACCGTTAAGGATGTAAACATTGAGCAATACACAGGAGCAACGATTGATCACAAAATTGTTGATGTTGAAAATTCAGCAGATGGTGTAACAATTAAACGAGTTGGCAAAGGAGATGGCCTTTTTGCCATTCGCCTAAACGGTACAAATGGTGAAAAACTTTACGTACATGGCATGATGTACGAAATAAGTGGTATAACATCTATGTACTACGAGCTAGCAACGCAACAAGATATGGAAAATTCATGGTGAACCGCCGATAGAACCCCAGGAATCGCCGATACCCCCTAGGTAAATGGAGCTCTCTTATGTGATGATGAGTCAATTGTCGTTGACTTTTGCATCATACAAGAGGGCTTTTCTGATTTCAAGCCCCCGCAAAACCTTCATCACTGTAACAAATCAAGTGAAATATGAATATTGATATAACTATGACCAATTGTTCCTAATTCACTTTAATACAAAATAAATTGTTAGCATTATGTTTTCCAAAAGCATCTAATGAAGGAGGATTACATGAAACCTCATATTTTAATTGCCAGTCCTGTGCGACAAAAACCTTATATTTTGGCGTATTTCTTAACTTCACTGCAATCGTTAAATCAAGATGAACTTGTAGTGGATTTTTTATTTATAGATGATAATGACGATAAACAATCGACAGAACTTTTAGCGTCATTTCAATCAAAAAACGAGCGTGTAAAAATTATTAAAAATGATCAACAACATGATATTTATTTGAAAGATGATAAAACACATTATTGGACAGATTCACTAATAGAAAAAGTAGCAAAAATGAAAGATTCTATCATAGAACATGCTATCCAATTCCACTATGATGGATTATTCCTTATCGACTCAGATTTAATGCTGTATCCGAATACACTACAAAATTTATGGGATGAACAAAAAGACATCATTTCAAATGTTTTCTGGACCGAATGGCAAAAGGATGTAGAAGCGTTACCTCAAGTTTGGATGATGGATGAATACACATTGTATCAAATAAATAATGGAGAAAAATTGGAACCAATAGAGATAGCAAATAGAACGGCAGCTTTCATAAAGCAATTAAAAGTACCAGGCGTATATGAAGTAGGTGGATTGGGTGCGTGCACATTAATAAGTAGAAAAGCACTTTTAAAAGGTGCTCGTTTTAAACAGATGAAAAATTTATCTTTTTGGGGTGAAGATCGACATTTTTGTATAAGAGCAGCTGCATTGGATTTACAGTTATTTGTAGATACTCGTTTTCCTGCATTTCATATTTATCGAGATTCCGACTTACTCGGTGCTCAAAAATTTAATAATGAAATCCTCTCTGAAAAAAAGGAAAAAGCAACAGTTAGCTTATGTATGATAGTCAAAAATGAAGAAGAAGTGTTAGCACGTTGTTTATCTTCTGTTCAAGGTCTGGTGGATGAAATTATCATTGTAGATACTGGTTCATCAGATAGAACGAAAGAAATCGCAAGGCAATATACAAATTATATTTATGATTTTGAATGGGTAGACGACTTTTCAAAAGCACGTAATTTTTCGTTTAGCAAAGCAACTAAAGATTATATTTTATGGTTAGATGCAGATGATATTTTACAGGAAAGCGAAAGACAGCATTTTTTAAGCTTAACAAAAGAACTAAGCTCTAAAGAAGTGGACAGTGTCATGATGGATTATCATTTAGCGTTCGATCATAATGGGGAGCCAACATACAGCCTTAAAAGAAACAGATTAGTAAAACGTTCCTGCAATTTTACTTGGATAGGTGCAGTCCATGAATACTTATCTGTTCATGGCAATATAATACAGCGCAATATAGCGATTACCCATCGTAAAGAGAGAGCATATACAGACCGAAATATAAAAATCTATAAACAAAGAGAAGAGCAGGGAATGGAATTTTCGGCACGTGATTTATTTTACTATGGAAATGAATTAAAAGATCACGCCATGTACGAAGAAGCGGTAGAAAAATATAATCAATTTTTATTAACAAAACAAGGTTGGATAGAAGATGAAATAGCAGCATGCTTGAAGGTAGCGGACTGTTATGAAATGCTATATGCTCCTGATCAACAATTGCAATATTTATTTAAAACATTATCTTATAGCATGCCTCGCCCAGAATGTTGTTGTCGCTTAGGGGCAAGGTTTTTAGCAGATGAGCAATATGATCAAGCTATCTATTGGTATGAGCAAGCAACAATACTGAAAAACCAACCTAAACAAGGAAATTTAATAGACCATGCAGCTTGGACTTGGCTACCGTATGTTCAATTAGCTATTTGTTATGAGCGATTAGGGCAATATCAAAAAGCTGAAGAATATAAAGAACTAGCACTACAATACAATGCTACAAAGTAGGAGTCGCATAATTGTTTGAGTGCCTGGCACTTCGGAATTGCGGCTTCTCACTCGTGAAAATCCACTACGCTTTCCACGGGCACAGTGTAAGCCGCAATCTTCGCTGTCGAGCGTTTATCAGCAGGAGTCTACGTGGATTTAATATAGGAAATTATTTGAGTGCCTGGCACCTCACGTGGGCATAACGTCAAAAAAGGTATCAAGAGTGAACAACACTTCTTGATACCTTTTTTCGGTTGAAGCTAGTTCTGTCTAGCTTCCTTAATTTTGTATTAGAAAATAATGTATTTGACGTAGTCTTTCCAGCCAATTTCTTTAAAGTTTTGCCATTCTATTTTTTTAACAGGCATTGAGCAGAAGGAACGTGCTAAAATGTTGCGTTGTTCATTAGCTAGCATCGGTGTGCCTTCATCGAAGTAGCTTGTAAAAATCGTTGAATTTGCAGTTGAAAAGTCAACGTCAATATCTTCAAGGCGGATTTTTCCGTTTTCATCGATAATATATACGCTCTTAGCACCTTTTGCTTTTTTAACCCAAGAAGACTTTATTTTATAAGCATCGAGCGCTTCGTTGACAACAATTGAAGCTTGGCCGACTGTTGAAAATGGAATATTCTCTAACACATCGTCCTGCTGTAACGTTACTTCATAATTAGTTGGTTTCGGCAGTTTCGCCGATTTTGCTAATTCATTTGCCCATGTAGAGTCATGATTTGTTGCAATCATCTGTTTTTTAAGTACTACACCAGATAAATCATCTTTAAAATGTTGTAAATCAAAATCAACCGTTTGTCCCGCTAACACCTTTTGCCATTCATCCTCCGATAAGTAAGCAAGCATTGCTTTTTCAGTTGAATAAATTTCAAATGTCACTGTACCAGCTTCTTCTGTAATGTTGGAGATAACGCCATCAATAGGGCTAATCACTCCTTGACGTGCTTGGATTTGAGCAATTTGAGCATCCATTACGGCAATTTGACGCGTCGCCTCCGCAATATGACGGTTTAAAATAGCGACAGCTGTTGATGGTGAATTTTGTTGGCCTAATTCTAATTTAACTGTGACATTTAATTTATCACTAATTTGGTCTGTATTGATGGAACTTTTCGGATTCGTTTTGTCTCCGAATTCAGATTCTACTTGTGATAAAGCAGATTCTAAATCACTTAATTCGGTTTCATATGCATCCCGTTCAGCCTCTAGCTTCGTTAATTCATCGTCAACTTCCTCTGTTTTATAGGTAGCTAGAAGATCGGCTGCTTTGATGTCCTGCCCACGTTTTACGTTTACTGCTGATAAAGTTTTTGCATCTGCAGAAATTGTATACGTTTCTGCTGGCGCAACAATCGCATCCTTTTTCACCGTTTCTACACGGTCACCAGCGGTAGCTCGTTGAAATTCATCAACAAAATATGAACGCGCTACTTTACTATTATCCTTGAAAACGAAGAAGGCATTCACGCCAACTAATAGCGCTATAACGAGGATACTAAGGCTTGTCCAAGGTCTGGATTTAATAATACGCATCATCCTAACCCCCTTGTAATCCATTCTTGTAGTGGTAACACGCTAATCATTCCTACAATAACAGCCATTATTACCTGAAGTACGATAATTTTTGCTAATAGTACTTTACGATCTGACGCTTCCTCCCATTTTGAAAGGAAAGTAAAGTGCACCATAATCGTCAGCACAGTAGTTACCGTTAACTGATTAATAATGAATAACACAACATCCTTATCCAATACTTGCTGTACAACAGGGGCAAGTGAAAAGAAGGAGAACGATGTAGAATAGCCAACTGCATAGAACACTGCAAATAAAATGGCCTTTTCGATAAGCAAAAATGCCACCACATATAACTGCACTTTTTGAATCCATTTGTAAGGAATGTCCGTTAATAGATGTAATATATATGTAACGCCATAATAGTGGAAGCAAAAATAAATGATTCCCCAAACAATGGCTCCGACCATTGATAGCAAACGGGCTGTATAGTATTCATCCTGGTGATTCATTGCAAATAATGATGTTAAGCTTTCAGTGCCCATTCCCCAAAACTCGCGTATCACAAAAAGGAGCAAAAAGAGTATGAAAACCGTGAATGACCGTTTTTTATAGCCCCTTATTTCTCCTGACTCAATAGCCTGTGTAAAGTACGTGGGGTGCGTTAAGCTATGCCAAAACTTGTAGTGATAAAACATATCTAGCTCCCTTTCTAGTAAATTAAATATTAAAGATGTAGTATACACCTAGTTACTGGTAAATGACATAGTATAAATGCTAGTTTTTTAAGGAATTTTCTCGATATGGTGGGACTTTCATTAGGCTCAATTCCATATGATTGATGCGGGATAAATGCGTCTAACACAATTATATAGTATCCTAACAATAACTTCCTTTAAAAAGTCTATTCTATCTAAAAATAGCAATTATCTGTAAGTTAGTAAAGGAAGTACGTGAGTTTACTAGATTAGCTTGAAATCATGTTACGAATACCGATACTTAAGATAGTAGATTCGCAATAAATGATACATATCTATGTTCCTATATAACGTAATAAGAAAGGATGAGCAAGTTGAAGAAACCTTTAAAAGTGGGTGTCCTAACAAGCCTTTTATTAACACCGACTGCACTTGCAAATGCGCAAGAAGCACAACCACAAACAGTATCACAAGCTGAGCAAATAGCTTATGTGAATACCGTAGCTGCAACGGATACGAGAAGTAAAACAATTGAACAATTCGGTAAGCTTTCAGAAACATCAACAGCAAATGAAATGGTCATTGCAGACGGAGATGTAAAAGTATTAAGCACTACTGATTTCAATGAAAATGAACGAGCATTTATTGAAGCAAAGTATGATTATGTAGTAGCACAACGAGAGTTCGTTAAGAAATTAACTGATATTGGTAAAAGTATCAATGCATTATCTTATACAAGTAAAACATTTGTAGCGGATGTTGCAAAAGTTCAAGAAGTCTATGACAAATTTTTAATACCCTATGTTACAGTTCAAGAAACTTTCAATGACGCTGTTAATACAGCATTAGCAACTGAGGATGCAAAGGGCATTGTATCGGCTGTTCGTGGTACCTCTCTGCAATACGGCTACGACGATGTTGAACGTAACAATTATTTTAAAAAGAACGGTGCAGATATCGCAAAGCTCGAAAAATTGAACACCGATGCAACTGCGGCGAAAGTAACAACTGCTAAATTAGATGCTTTTGTTAGCGTACTAGAAAACACGTCATCAACTTCTACTCAAATCGCTGAAGCAGCAACTGAAGTAACGACAAGTTACAGCACACTGACAGCTGATCAAAAGAAAATTATTACTGCCTATAATCCGAACAATACAACAGCTACGCCATATAAAAAATATACAGATGTGTTAGCGAACTTATCATCAGCAGATAAAATTGTCGCAAGTATTACGCAACTGATAGCAAAAAAACCAGAAGATTTCCCAACAGCTGCAAGCTTTATTAGTGCTGTAACAGCCATTGAAACAGCATACAATAATTTAAAGGATGCAGATACAAAGCGCTTAGTTTCGAATTATGATGATTTAAAGCCATATCAAGAGGCGGTCAATGTGTCCAAGCAAATTACTGCGTTACGTATTTCCAACACGGATGCGTATCGTACTGCAGTAACGGCGGCAAAAGCGGAATACGATCAGCTAACTAAAAAAGAATTTGTGAAAAATGTGACTGATTTACAATTGGCTGAAGCTAATATTGCAGCTGCAAAAGTAATTGAAGCACTTATTTCTGCCATTGCTACAGCGCCAGATGTAATTACTAAGATTGAAGAAGCACGTGCAGCCTATAATACGCCTGTAGCACCAGATGGTCAAAAAATCGATGCAGCTAGTGTTAAAAAAATCGTTAACAATTTAGCAGAGTTAACGAGCTGGGAAAGTTCAAATAAAGCAGTGTTAAATGTTATTACCCTAGTTGAAAAACTAGATCCAGCAACGAAGGATTATACAAAAAAGGCAAAGGCAGCTAACACAGCTTACTTAAAATTGGATACATCAAAGCGTGAGTTCGTAAAAAGCTATAAAGTAAATAAATTAAAAGACCAAGTAGATGCGATGAGCCTCATCGATCCTATATTGGCTTTAAATACTTCACGTAAAGATTTCAAAGAAACCGTTGCCGCCTTGAAAGCAGAATATAATAAACTATCACCGGAAGCACAAAAATTAGTAACAAACTATCCAGCTCTATTAACAGCGGAAAGCTACATCACAACAGCTCAGCAGTTTGATGATAAAGTATTAGCGTTAGCTAATGAATCGGATGCTACATTTGTCGCAAAAGTGGTGGAGTTGTCTGCAGAATATAAAGCAATGGACAAAAATGCGAAAAAGTTAGTGACGCAATATAAAACATTAACGACGTACGAGAAAAACAATGCCAATGTTGTGAAAGTTATTAATTTAATTGCTGCTTTAAACCCAACGAACAAAGACTATACGAAAAAGGTAGTAGCAGCTCGTAAAGCTTTTAATGCATTGGATACAGCGTCCCAAAAGCGTGTGACAAACTATGAACAGTTAACAGCTGTCGAAGATGTGGCATCTTTAATTGGCTTAATTGAAACGTTGAAGCCAACGAGCAAGACATTTTTAAACGATTTAAAAACCGCTCGTGCAAATTATGATGCACTGCCTCAAGAAAAACAGCAAGCAATCATTAACTATGAAAAGCTTGTGACAGCAGAAACAGAGCTAACTTCTGCGAGTACAGTTATTGCTTTAATCGATGCGACAGTTCCTGGAGAAGAAAATTATTTAACGAAATTAATGAATGCCCGTGTTGCTTATGACAAATTAACAACGGGACAAAAAAAGCTTGTTTCAAACGTAAAGTTATTAACGGAGCGTGAAAAACAAGTAAAACCAATATTAAATGTCATGGTGCAAATAGATAACTTAGACCCAAGCTCAACTAGCTTTGTTAGTAAAGTCAATGCAGCACAAAAAGCGTATGAAAAATTAACAAAAGACCAAAAAGCGTATGTAAGCAATATGGCAACGTTACAAAGCTACGAACCGTTAGCAAAGGTTATTGAATTAATTGGCAAGCTAAAACCTTCAAGTAAAACGTTCCATACGGATACTGTACAAGCACGCGCATTATATGATGCACTAAGTAAGGAAATGCAGCAGTATGTGACAAACTATAAGCAGTTACAAGCTGCTGAAACAAGTATTTTAGGTGCAGGGAATGTTCAACGAATGATTGAAGAATTACCATATATTGAGCCACATCAATATGTAAAACGCATTGAGGAAATTCGTGCAGCCTATAATGCATTACCTAAAGAGCAGCAAATGGCAGTCGAAAATTACAAAGCATTACAAGACCAAGAAAAAATTATTAAGCCAGTTATTAGTGTTATCAATGAGATTGATAAGCTGATGACATCGAAAAATATAGACAGTCAATATCAAAAGATTTTAAAGGCGTATGATAACTTAAACGCTACACAACGCAAATACGTTTATAACGAGCAGTTGCTTTTGTCATTAGATAATGTCATTAAAGTGTATAAGAGTATTGCGGCTTTAAAACCAAGCGATAAAATGTACTTTGGTATGATCGAGTCAGTACGGAAAGATTACGATAGTTTAAATACAACAGATAAGCAAAGAGTATCAAATTATTCGATTTTACTAGAAGCAGAGAAAAACATGAGTGAAGTGAAAAAAGTTGTGGAGCTCATCGCTAGTCTTTCTCCAACATCTAGTACCTATATCCAAGATGTAGCGAACGCAGTAGCAGCGTATAAGGCACTGGACTCCAAAGTAAGAGGACAGGTTATCAACTACGATAAGTTGAAAAATGCAGAAAAAGATATAGCTGCAGTTCTAAAAGTAGTGGATGCTATCGCAGAACTAGATCCTGATGCAAAGACATTTGAAAAGAAAGTCATTGCTGCGCAAAAACTATATAGTTCACTATCACTGGAACAACAAGATTTAGTTTATAACTATCGAATTTTACAAGATCATATAAAGGAATTAGGACTGTAATAAAGAATGAAGAGAGGGGATGACCCTCTTTTCGTTATTTTTTTAGAGGTCAATCAATTTAAAAGGGGCGAAGGACAATGGAAATAAAGCAAAAATACGCATGGGCGTTTGCTACGGCTTTAGTTGTGGCACCTTGTGTTGCAGTCGTTCCTACTCAAGCAGCTGCAATGCCATTTGTAGATATTATAAAAAGCGATAGTGAGATGGAGCTATATACTGCAGTTAGCGAACTGTATAGCAAAGGAATCGTATTTGGTACAACGTCTACAACATTTAGCCCTTATCAACAATTAACACGTGGAGAAGCAGCTTATTTTTTAGCGCAGGCACTTCAGCTACAAACGAGTAATGTTGATAATCCTGGCTTTAGTGATGTCCCAACTTCACATCAATATTATGGACCTATCGCAGCGCTTGCAGCTAATGGTATTATCCAAAAAGGGACGCATTATAATCCAAATGCTTCTATTAAACGTAGTCAAATGGCCAAAATGTTGACATTGGGCTTTCATTTAAAACAAGCGACATCATCAACTGCGCCCTTTACAGATTTTACAAAGGATGCTGAAACCAATCGTTATATTCAAACGTTATTAGATTATGGGATTACACAAGGTACTAGCTCTACGGCATTTTCACCATATACGGATGTTCGACGTGGTCAAATGGCTTTATTCCTTTATCGCATGCTACAAAAAAATGACGATGACTTATACATTATTGGAGTTGAATAGGAAGACAAACATCACTCTTAGGAAAGTAAGATCTTTAGAGTGATTTTTTTAAAATCGTTGTAGGAAAAAACAGGTAATAATGGTATGTTTATATATAAGTATTATGGGTAAAGAAAATCAATTATCCGATTCTCGATGAGAAGCCGGAACTTAAAAAAACGGACGCCATACATATAAATAGGAGGTAGCTATGTTAAAAAAAGTATCTAGTATTGTCGGAATGTCGCTTATTTTGCTGGCTACTCCTTTTGCCTTACCTCTACCAAATAGCTCAGATGTTGCGTTAGCGGCAGAGACGGCAAAGGATGTTTCGCCATCACATTGGGCGAGAAGCTCGATTCAGCATATGTTAGATAAGCAATATATGACAACGTATCAGGATGGTACGTTTAAGCCAGAGCAAGCGATTACTAGAGCAGAGGCAGCAGCTGCCATTGCCCGTTCTATGCAACTGAAAATGAATGTGACTACTGAGCCTAAATTTGTAGATTTACCAGCAGATCATCCTTATTATAAGGAGATTTGTGCACTAGTAGAATTAGGGATATTGCAAAATGGTGATTGTTTTAACCCAGATGCACCATTGAAGCGCATGCAAATTGCTAAAATGTTAACGCTTGCATATAAAATTGAGGTGGATTCTCAAAATAATAGTAAGTTTAGTGATATTAATGAAGGGCATTGGGCGAAAGATTATATTGAATCACTTGCAGATGTCGGTATTATTAAAGGGGTCAACGCGAAACAATTTGCACCTAATTTATTAATAACACGTGCGCAATTTGCCTCCTTGGTGGAACGAAGCTTGGACTTTACAACGACGCTAACAAATTATGAAATAGCCTATGACTATTTATCAAAGACTTATATTCCGACAAAAAACTACTCAGCGACAATGTCTAACGATGTGTTAAATTTAGTTAACGTTGAAAGACAAAAAAGAAAGCTCCCGTTGCTTACCTATGATGGACCTTTAACACAAGTCGCTGTTATTAAGGCACAGGATATGGTGAATCGACATTATTTTGAACACGAATCACCTTACTACGGCATGCCGTGGGATTTAGCTACTTTATTCGACTATCCATATACTAGTTTAGGAGAAAATATAGGGAGAAATATTCCAAGCCCTGAGGCGGCTGTTAAAGCATGGATGGCATCGCCATCTCATCGTGAAAATATTTTGCGAGAACATTATACAAATACCGGCGTAGCGATTGCAGTAGATAGCAAAGGAATTTACTATTGGGTCCAGCTGTTTTCTAGCCAATGACTTGGGAATGGCTAATCGTCTGAGGCAAAACAAAAGGCCACGCTATGTGGCTACTAAACGAAGCTCTACCAAAAATGGTAGAGCTTTTCTATTGTACTATGGAGTGGTTAGGGGGAATATATCTATGAAATTTAATAAAACATATATTGATAACTTCTTTAACAACATCAATGATTATAATTCGATGGCTGAATTGTTTATTATTGCATATGGTGAATTAAAAGAACAAAGCCACCTGCCTGATTGGTATGTTGAGTTAAGAGAAATTATAAATTGGCAATCACAGTCCAATAGGTCGGGAGTTTGGACATATTATGAAATATTAAATGATTCTTCAGCTGCCACACTTATAGGTAGACTGAAAGCAAAGGAAGAAAATGAGATCCTTACTATGTATATGAGGGGGATAAATAAATATAGTGATGAAACTCTAATGGTACATATTGATAAATGGATTTGGGAAAATGAAGAGAGGATTTACCATTATTTAGCTGACGTCTTTATAAGTAATAAAGACTGGTTTTATCATATCTAACTTAAAACTATGAGGGACTACTTGTCATACAGAATATGTTATGTCCTTTAATTTACATGAACTCAAACTTCCACAGAAAGTAAAAATCGCAAAGTACTTCACAAATGTGGGAGTTATGTTGCTCCCATATCATTACTTCCCCAATTCACTTCAAATTATAAATAACTATTTCTGATAATATTCGACTTCGAATGTCTGTATTTGTTGAACGATTTTTAAAGGAACGAACCTTTTTTTGCTGAATTTAAGTATATATTAGAGATGGATGTCATGTCTAAAATAGCCGTATTAAGCGTTCCCACCAGCGAATGTAGAATTATAAAGTTAAGGATATTTTCGTGTGAAATTCCAATGACTCAATTTACTTCTGAGAGGGTGATGTTATGTTAAATGGTGAAAAGTTAGTACAATCTATAATTATTTTATATGGAGACTTGTTACAAGTGGAAGTAGCTTATTTTACTTCGAAAGGTAAAATTTTAGCAACTGATGAATATAGAAAAAGAAAAGGAGAGCAAGTACATTTACCCTTTTTCCAAAAGTACTATTCTGAGCCATTTCAATACGTGCAGAGACCTGGAAAAATGAAAACATGTTCTGGGTGTAGATTCCAAAACAATTGTCCTTCCAAAGTAGAAATACTGATGAACTTAGTTAAAGATGATCGGCATTTTGGGTATTTAACATTTGTAAGTTTTACAGATGAAGGGGAAAAGAAATTATCTACTGAACAAAAGAAATATCAATACTGGTTAGCTCGTTTAGGTGAAATTGTTATTAATGTTCTAAATAATGAGGGATCTTATTTATTATTTGAAACAAAAAAGGGATTTGATACAAAATATGTACTCGGGGATGCGCCTTATTTTCAATTTATTAAAACTAAGTTAAATAGTATTGCGAATAGTTCATCGTCAATTGTCATTACGGGAGAAACAGGGACTGGAAAAAGTTTGTTAGCTAATCATATCCATTCAAACAGTATTACACATAAAGGGAAATTTGTAGAGTTAAACTGCGCTAGTATTCCAGAAACTTTATTTGAAAGTGAATTATTTGGCTATGAGGAAGGGGCATTTACTGGCGCTAGAAGAAAAGGAAAACAAGGATATTTTGAGATTGCAGATAAAGGTACCTTATTCCTTGATGAAATTACGGAATTACCATTGCACCTTCAAGCTAAACTATTATCTGTTTTACAGAATGGTCTTATTTATAGAGTGGGGGCAATTGAACCTAGAAAGGTAAACGTAAGAATTATTGCTGCAACAAATAGACCTTTAGAAGAAATGGTGAAAAAAGGAGAGTTTCGAGCGGATTTATACTATCGATTAAATGTTATTCCTTTAACTTTGCCACCATTAAAACAAAGAAAAGGTGAAATGGAGTACTTAATTTATACGTTACTAGAAAAGATTCAACATAAAACAGGTAAATATATTAAAGATTTTACAAACGAATTTTTAGATGAATTGAATGCTTATTATTGGCCAGGCAACATACGAGAATTAGAAAATGTTTTAGAATACAGTATGGTAATGGAAGATTCTTTGCAATTAACGAAAGATAGTTTACCAAGCTATATTATTGAAAATAATAGAATACAAAATACTCACATCACGCCTCCTAAACTGTTAAGAAATATGGAAATGGAATTAATCAACCAAAAACTATCTGAATACGGAAATGATGCTGCAGGTAAAGAACGTCTTGCAGAAGAGTTAGGTATCAGTACAAGGACTCTTTATAGAAAATTAAAAAGTAATTAAGAGGGCAGTTGATTTCCGCTACGGGCGGGCGCTTTCCGCTGGCACAACGCAAGCCACAATTCTCGCTAGGGCGCGGATTGTTGCGTCTAACGTATTGCGCTATTCCCGCAGGAGTCGCCGTGAGTTTTCCTTGGCAAGTGAAATTGTTTGAGTGCCTGGCACTCAAACAACTTATCTAGGAGATTTAGTTTTTCTAGATTTTAATCCCCAAACAGGGCACGAACAGGCAGGCAGCCGTCCAGGTATCGTACTATCACCAAAAGCATTTAATGAAATAACTGGATTCGCTACTATTTGTCCAATTACGCATACAAAAAAGGGTTGGGGTTTTGAAGTAGAGATTCCTGAAAACCAAGTTTTTACGGGCGTAATTTTAACTGACAAATTGAAAAATCTCGATTGGAAAGCTCGTAAATTATCTGTTCGTTGTCAAGCGCCTATTGAAGTAGTAGAGGAATGTATGGCGAAAATTAAAGCATTCCTTTACTAGTAGCCTGTCACGGACAGGCTTTTTTTATGTTTAAAAATGTTGGGCAATGAAACAAGCTTATTATTTTTGTTAGGCTTATTATTTCCTGACAGTAGTAGAAGCGCAATTTTATAAGTAGTCATTTTTAATAGATCAAACCCTTCAACCGCTAATACATAGCCTTTGATTCCACTAACAAGCTTTTCATTTAGAAACGTAAGCCGCAACACTGCTGAAACGCAGAATGTTGCGGCTTACGTTTTTTTGTACCCTTAGCTGAGAAAATTCAGAATTGTTTGCGTGCCTGTCACGTTTAAATATTATGACAAAAACGGTATTTGAAATGACAGATGTGTCAAAAAAATAATGACTTATTATTTATGAATCTAGTGAAATCAGCTTTTTAAACTTGGCATGATTTTTGCATTATATAAATTGAGAAACAAAAAAGGAGGTACATTTATTTGCTAGATTACTTTGAATTAGGTGGGAAGATTGCCGTAGTAACAGGAGGAGCTTCAGGAATAGGTCTTGCAACCGCTAAATTACTAAGTGAGGTGGGGACTAAAACGATCATTCTTGATATCGATCAGCAGAAGGGCAAGGAAACAGAAGAAACACTGCGGGCTGCGGGATTAGATATTGAGTTTGTAAAGTGTGATGTAACGAACTCACAAGATTGCCAGAGTGTGGCGGAGTTAATAGAAGAAAAGCATGGAAAAGTCGATGTGCTCTTTAATAATGCAGGCATTATTCGTAGAAAAACAGTAGTGGACTTAGAAGAATCTGATTGGGATGCTGTAATTAATGTCTCTTTAAAAGGAGTGTATCTTCTTTCTAAATATTTAATTCCCCTTATGCGAAACCATGGCGGTGGCAGTATTATCAATACCGGTTCTGGCTGGGGATTAAAAGGTGGAGACAAAGCTGCATCTTACTGTGCTGCGAAAGCAGGGGTTGTAAATTTAACAAAAGCTATGGCTATCGACCATGGATCAGAGAACATTCGCGTAAATTGTATTTGCCCTGGAGATACAGATACTCCATTACTTCGAGGTGAGGCAAAACAATTAGATATAGAGGAATCGAGTTTTCTTCGTAGTTCAGCGGTTGATAGACCATTGGCAAGGTTGGGAACACCTGAAGATATTGCGAAGGGGGTATTATTCCTTGCAAGTGGTTTATCTGCTTGGGTTACAGGAACTACATTAACCGTTGATGGTGGAGGCTTAGCATAAAAAATTATAGGAGGTATTTTAAATGAGTAAAAAAGTTCATCCATACATTCCAAATATGGTACCTGAAGTAAAACAAGAAATGTTAGACGAAATTGGCGTACATTCAATTGAAGAACTCTATTCTTGCATTCCAGACGACTTACAGTATAAAGGAACAATGAATATTCCGAAAGCATTGAATGAATTGGAGCTACGACGACATATTGAAGGGCTATTAAATAAAAATATAAGCACTAATGAATATCTTAACTTTTTAGGAGCTGGTTGTTGGCAACATTTTATTCCGGCAGTCTGTGATGAGGTGAATCAAAGAGCTGAATTTTTAACTGCTTATGCGGGTGAACCATACGAAGATCATGGACGTTTCCAAGCTTTATTTGAATACCAAAGTCTTATGGCAGAACTTGTCGATATGGAAGTAGTGAATGTGCCAACATTTGATTGGGCACAGGCTGCAGCTACATCGATTCGTATGGCTAGTCGTATTACTAATCGCACTAAGGTCTTACTTGCTAGTACAGTTTCACCTGAGAGAAAAAAGATTATTACAAACTATGGTACACCTCAATTAGCATTCGAAGATGTGAATTTTAATCTTAATACAGGATTAATGGATTTAGCAGATTTAGAAAGGAAATTATCTACTGATGTTGCGGCAATCTATTTCGAAAATCCATCATATTTAGGATTTATTGAATCACAAGGCCAAGAGATTTCAAATCTTGCAAAAAAATACGGTGTAATAATCGTAGTTGGAGTTGACCCAATTTCACTTGGAATACTGGCACCACCAAGTCAGTATGGAGCTGATATTGTATGTGGAGACCTTCAACCACTTGGTATGCATATGAATTTTAGTGGAGGGCAAGCAGGTTTTATTGCGACACATAATGATCCAAAATTCGTTAATGAATACCCATCACGATTATTTGGCATTATTCCGACTGTAAAACAAGGAGAGTATGGTTTTGGTGACATTGCATATGACCGTACATCTTTTGCAGATAGAGAAAACGGTAAAGAATCTGTCGGTACGCAAACAGCCCTATGGGGTATAACAGCAGGTGTTTATTTATCGTTAATGGGACCAAATGGTATGTACGATTTAGGTCAAGCAATCATGCAAAATAGTCAGTATGCAGTAATGCAACTTAATAAAATTCAGAACATTAGAGGTTCGAGAATTACGTCTCCATTTTTCAAAGAATTTATTATCGACTTTAATGATACAGGGTTAACTGTAGAAGAAATCAATGCACAATTATTGGAACACAAGATTTTTGGAGGGAAAGATCTATCGAAAGAGTTTCCTCAATATGGTCAGTCGGTACTATGTTGTGTAACTGAAGTGCATACGAAAGAAGATATCGACAAACTAGTAAGTGTTTTATCAAAAATTGTGACGAAATAATGAGATAGAAAGGAGTATTAGCATGTTAAAAATTCAAAGACAGTCTGTCAATATAGATTTTCATCAAGCCAAGTGGAATGAGCCAATTATTTTCGAGCTACATCAACCAGGGGAAGTTGGAGTCGAAGTACCGCAAGCTTCACAAGAAGTTGTAGATGTAGTGGGTGATGGCGTTTCAGTTCTACCGCAAAATATAAAGCGAGCAAGTAAGCCGAACTTACCAGAAATCGGCCAAGCCCGTGTATTACGCCATTATGTTCGGCTTTCACAAGAAACATTAGGGTCGGATTTTAATGTAGAAATTGGTCAAGGTACTTGTACGATGAAGTACATTCCGAAAATTAACGAGTTACTAATTCGTAATACTAAAATAATGGAACTACATCCATTGCAAGATGTTAGTACTGTACAAGGAATGTTAGAAATCATTCATAACATGGATTTAGCAATGCGTGACATTTCAGGTATGGATGCATTCTCGTTCCAACCGAGTGGTGGCACACAAGCATTATTTGCGATGGCATCGATTGTATGTAAGTATTTTGAAGTTAAAGGTGAGGCAGATCAACGTAATGAAATCATTACAACAATCTTCTCTCATCCATCTCAAGCGGCTACGGCAGTTGTGAAGGGATATAAAATTATTACCTTACACCCAGATGAAAATGGATTCCCTAATATTGAAAAGTTAAAAGAAGTTGTATCCGAACGAACAGCTGGCTTTGTTGTAGCTAACCCGGAAGATACGGGAATTTACAATTCAAAAATTAAAGAATTTACAAAGATTGTACACGATGCCGGTGGTATTTGTTACTACGATCAAGCGAATGCAAATGGTTTATTAGGAATTACACGTGCTAAAGAGGCAGGTTTCGATATGTGTTTCTTTAATTTACACAAAACATTCGCAGCGCCACATATGTGTGGGGGCCCAGCAACAGGTGCATTAGGTGTAACAGAGGCATTAAAGCCGTATTTACCAGGACCTATTGTCGAAAAAAAAGGTAATCAATATGTGTTAAATGATCAATTAGAGCATTCAATTGGGAAAGTACGCGCTTTCCACGGCGTAGCACAAACTATCTTACGTTCGTATGCATGGATCCGAGCATTAGGACAAGAAGGACTTAAAGCAGTGGCAGAAACTGCTGTGCTAAATAATAACTATTTATACAGTAAAGTTTCGAAAATTCGGGGCGCAAGTGTACCTTATGTACAAGGGCAGCGACTTGAACAGGTTCGTTATAGTTGGGAGCAGTTGGAGAAGGAAACTGGTGTCACAACAGAGGATGTACAGCGTCGTATGACAGACTTTGGTTTGCATTACTGGACAAGTCATCATCCATACATTGTGCCACAACCATTCACACTAGAACCAACAGAATCCTACTCTAAAGCAGATTTAGATGAATATATCCAGGCACTTGAACAAATTTCGAGGGAAGCATATGAAAATCCAGAGGTAGTGAAAAATGCACCGCAAAATAGTACAATTCATCAATTAATCGAAGCAGATTATTTAGATAATCCTGCTAAATGGTGTACTTCATGGCGGGTATATCAAGAAAAGATGAAAAATGAAGCGGAATTAACAAGTTATAACCGTTAGGGGGTAATTTGATGACATCAAGGCATAGTAGTTTAGAAAAGAAGAGAATAGTGATTACAGGAGGAGCGAGTGGTATAGGATTAGCCACAGCACAACGCTTTGTAGAAGAAGGTTCTGTCGTAGCTATTTTAGATATTAATGAAGAAAGTATTGAAAAGTCTATAAAAGAAAACAAAGGAATTGCCAAAGGGTATGTAGTGGATGTTAGTAACCCTACAAATGTAAACGCTGTCTTTAAAAAAATTAAAGAGGATTTAGGGGGAGTGGACGTTTTTATAGCGAATGCAGGTATTAGCGTTCGCTCTAAATTCCTTGATATTAATACAGAACAATGGAATAAGGTTTTAAACATTAATTTAAATGGTGTGTTTTATACGTCTCAAGCCGCTGCAAAAATCATGGTTGACCAGGGGCAAGGCGTTATACTCATGACAGCTTCTACAAATGGTGTTACTGGACATCCGTTCTATGCAGACTATAATGCTTCAAAAGCAGGCGTTAATCTTTTAGCAAAAACGATGGCATTAGAACTGGCTCCAATCATTCGAGTGAACACCATATGTCCGGGGTATGTATTAACACCGATGCAAATGGCTGAGTATACTCCTGAAATGTTAGCAGTTGTAAATGAAGGTATTCCTTTAAAACGGCATGCAGATCCAAAAGAAATAGGGGCGTTGTATGCCTTCCTTGCTTCAGATGAATCGGCTTATATTACAGGGCAAACAATTGCCATTGATGGTGGAGAATTAGCTTAATCATAAAACGAGGGGATGGGTATTTTATGAAGAAAAGTCTATTCTATTTTTTATTGGTGTTAGTTGCTTCATTGATGGTTGCGTGTTCAGAAAAAGATTCGAATGTACAAATTGAAACATCTGCAAGTAGTGAGGGAGAAACGAAAGCAGGAGAAGAAAATAGCACAACATCAGATATGAAATTAGTGAATGATGGGAAGTTAACATTTGCAATGAGTGGTTTACTAAAACCATTAAATTATAAAGAAAATGAAAAATTAGTTGGTTTCGATGTAGAAATTGGAAATGAAATTGCAAAGAGAATTGGCCTTGAACCAAACCCAGTTACAAATCCATGGGAAACGATCCTCCAAGGGTTACGAGGAGAGAAATATGATGCAATTATTGGGAGTATGACAGCTACAGAGGAGAGAGCAAAACAGGTTGATTTCTCAGATCCATATTATATTTCGGGCGCCACAGTATTTATTTCAAGTAAAAATAAAGACATCAAATCTTTAGATGACTTAAAGGGAAAGACAATCGGTGTTATGCAAGCTAGTACTTATGTTGAAGATGCAAAAAAATATACAGATAAAATTAAAGAATTTCCTAGTGAGATATATGCATTACAAGACCTTCCTCCAGGACGTTTAGATGCAGTAATTACAGATAAAATTGTAGGAATTTCCGCGATGAAAGAATCAGGTTTAGAAATTCAAACAGTAGGAGAAGAAATTAAAAGAGAAGAAATTGCAGTAGCTATTAAAAAGGATAATCAAGTGTTATTAGAAGCAATTAATAAAGCAATTGCAGATATGGTTGCAGACGGAACGTATAAAGAAATAAGTACAAAATGGTTTGGCAAAGATTTATTAGAGTAAACCAATCCTAAATTATTTTACCTAGAATAATAGATTAATTCTAGGTAAAATAATTCGAATATTCAAAAAAATAATCTTCTATACCAATACACTTAAAGAGGTTAGGTGATTTATATGGAGTTTTTAACGAATATAGCATCGATATTCCAAAAACATGGGATTGAATTTTTAAAAGCAACTATTTTGACAGTTGAGTTAACCGTAGTTTCTTTATTAATTGCTTGTGTTATTGGTCTGATTTTTGCCTTTTTCAAGGTTTCTAATATAAAAATATTAGAGAAGATAGCAAACGCTTATATTTTTATTATTCGTGGTATGCCACTGATAGTACAACTTATGTTCCTATACTACGGTATTTCTAGTATTTTTGTTCTTTCCGATTTTGCAGCAGGAGCTATTGCACTTGGAATTCATTCTGGAGCCTATATTGCAGAAATCTTCCGAGGATCGATTCAATCAATCGATAAAGGACAAATGGAAGCTGGCCGCTCATTAGGAATGACGTATTTTAAAACAATGAGACGAATTATTTTACCACAGAGCTTTAAGCGGGCTATACCTTCATTGGCTAATCAATTCATTATTGGATTAAAAGACTCTTCATTAGTAGCCTATATCGCCGTTTCAGAATTATTTAACCACGCCCTATCGGCTCAAGCGTATAACTACATGCCTTTAGAAACCTACTTTGTAGTAGGCGTATATTACTTGATTTTAGTTCTAATATTCACACTGTTGTTCAATAAACTGGAAAGCAGAATGGATGTTGGAAAGGAGAAAAAGCATGATAAAGTTGAAGTCGCTTTCTAAATCATTCGGGAAATTGAAAGTTTTAAAAGACATTAACCTTGAGATAAATAAATCAGAAGTAGTTGTTTTAATTGGAGCAAGTGGTTCGGGAAAAAGTACGTTGTTACGCTGTATGAATTTTTTAGAATTATTAGATGAGGGTACTATAAGTATTAACGATGAGATTATTGATATCGAAAAAACAAACTTAAATAAAGTTAGAGAAAATATGGGTATGGTATTTCAACACTTCAATTTATTTCCGCATTTAAGTGTTTTACAAAACATAACTGAAGCACCCATACAGGTGAAAAAGCAAAGTAAGGATGAAGCGAATAAAAAAGCAATGGAGTTATTAACGAGGGTTGGGCTTGCTGATAAAGCTAACTATTATCCTGAACAGTTATCTGGGGGACAAAAGCAACGGGTTGCTATTGCAAGAGCACTTGCGATGAATCCAAACGTTATGCTGTTTGATGAACCAACATCGGCACTAGATCCTGAATTAGTTGGCGAAGTATTAGAAACAATGAAAAGTTTAGCAAGGGATGGTATGACAATGGTCATTGTAACGCATGAGATGGGCTTTGCAAGAGAGGTTGCGGATAGAGTAATTATGTTAGCTGATGGAAAAATAATAGAAGAAGGTCCTCCTTCAGAATTTTTTAAAACGCCAAAGGAAGAGAGAACAGCGAAGTTTTTACAACAGGTTTTATAATTATTATCTTAAGTTAGGGGTTGTTACTAATGTTAAAAACGTATGATGAAGTATTAAAAGTGACGAATGATCTTGTTAATATTGAAAGTATCGTAAATACCGAAGGCGAAATCGATATTTCAAAATCACTTGCTAAAACAATTGCTAACCTACCTTACTTTCAAAAAAATCCAGACTATGTGTTTACTTCACAAACGGTAGATGATGAGATTGAGCGATATAATGTATTTGCTTTTGTAAGAGGGACAAAAGAAAGTAGCGCTAAAACAGTTGTATTAATGGGCCATACCGATACAGTAGGAATAGATGATTATAATAGCTTGAAAGAGCAAGCCTGCTTTCCTAATAATCTTCAAGAAGCATTAAAAAACGAAAAGGTTCCTCCATTAGTTAAGGAGCATTTAGAATCCAATGAATGGTTATTTGGCAGAGGAACATTAGATATGAAAAGCGGTGTGGCAAGTAATTACTATCTATTAAAGTATTATTCAGAGCATCCCGAAGAATTAAAAGGAAATATTGTGTTTTTTGCAGAGTGTGATGAGGAAGATAGCTCGCACGGGGTATTGTCAGGTTTAAATGATTTAAAAAAACTTAGGGATGAGTATGGATTTGAATATGAAGCATTAATAAATTCTGATTTTGTAGCTCCTCGGTATGAAGGAGATGAAAATAGATATATTTATAAAGGTAGTGTCGGGAAGCTACTTCCTTCATTTTATATAACTGGAGCTGAAAGTCATGTGGGGTCTAGCTTTGAAGGACTTGATCCTAACTATATCGCAGCAGAGTTAACTAGACAAATTGCATATAATCCTGTGCTATGCGATAAATCATTAGGCGAAACGCCTATGCCACCAGTAACGTTGAAGCAAACAGATTTTAAAGATACGTATACTGTTCAAACAGCACTTGCTTCATATGTATATTATAATTTCTTTGTGCAATCATGGTCCCCTAAAGATGTTCTTGAAAAGCTAAAAAATCAAGCAGAAATTGCCTTTAATAATGTAGTAAATAATTTAAATGGTCATTATAAGAGGTATTGCGAAATTAGTGAACAGGAATATACAAAATTACCTTGGGAAACTAGGGTGTTATTTTATGAAGAACTAGAGCAATCGATTATTTCACAATCTGGTGATAGTTATAAAGAGCATATGAAGAAATTTAAAGAAGACTTATTAGAAAATAAAGCATTAGATGTACGTATGTTTTCTGCGAGAGTCGTAGAAGAAACATGGAAATGGGCAAAGGATAAGAGCCCAGCTATTATTATTTTTTATTCCTCACTTTATTCACCACGCGTAGAGGTGACTGGAAAAAATCAAAAAGAAAAAAATCTATTAATAGCTTTAGATCATGCTATCGAAAAAGTTCAACCACATTATAATAAGCCAATAGTACAAAGAAATTATTTTCCTTATATTTGTGACATGAGCTGTGTAGCGATAAATGACGATGAAGATAGCATTCAATCCGTTATTAACAATAACCCAAGTTGGGGAACAAAACATTTTGTCGATTATGATGCTATTAGGGATTTAAATATTCCAGCAATTAACATTGGACCATATGGTTATGATGCACATAACAGATACGAAAGAACTGAATTAAAATATACAATGGAAATCATGCCTAATTTAACGAAACTAGTAATAGATAAGCTACTTGATTAATGGCTACAGTTATAACCGTTGATATTGCATTTAGAAGAGCTTTCAAACTATAGACAAACTCGAACAATTTCAAGTTTGTCTATAGTTTTTTAGCTTATGTGCGATTCCGTAAAGTAAATTGTTTGAGAATTGTTTGAGTGCCTGGCACCTAAAGGTTGTGATTATGAAGATTAATTATTCTATATATCATAAGAATAGGGGGTGTTGTGTAAATAATATATGTTAATGATAAGAGTAAAACGTTAAAATAATTATTAGATGGGGAAGCTAGGTTAAGTACAAATAGTTTATTTTTGAAAAAAGAACGTTCACTCTTTTTTTTTACACAAAATAAGAACATATGCTCTATTTTTTATTAGAAAGTGAATGTATGCTTCTTACAAAGGAGTGCTTTGGATGTTGGAAAATAAATGGGATAAAGAAAGAATAAAAAAATTTGAAGAGGCAAATCGACAGCTATTAAAAAATGATTTGGTAATTTCCTTTTTGAAAATACCAACTAACAAAGAAAAGTACATGGAAACAATATCAAACCCTACTCCTGAAAATAGGAAAGAATTAGATAAATTATTTAAACATTTCTATTTCAAAATCCGTTTTATTTCTCATATTTCATCAACTCTAAAGTTTAATTCAATTAATTTCGACAAAAGATTGAGACTTATACAATCCAGATTTTCTCTTACCTTAGATGCCATCATTAATTCTAGTGAAGGACAAGAAACATTTCTCGATTTAGTAGCTGACGAACAAGCAGAAGATTATTTTAGTGACATTATTTTAAATGATGATTTAGATGAATATGTAATAAGCCCGTTATTGTATGATGCATTAAATTCGTTGACTAAAAAGCAAAAGGAGATAATTAGTCTAGCTTATGCAGAAGGATTAAGCGATACGGAAATAGGACGAAGGTTAAATAAAACGCAGCAAACTGTCTCTAAAACCCATAAGAAAGCTTTGGAAAAAATGCTGATTTACATTGAAAGGCAAAAGAACAATGGGGAAAAAAGGGGGATTTCTGATGATAACAGAACCATCTGATTGGATTATGATAATCGGAAATTTTGGATTTCCGATTGCATTGACAGTTTATCTATTTATTAGATTTGAAAAGAAATTAGAAAATCTTGAACTAAGTATTAATAAGTTATCGGAACTTATTAAAAATTCAAGGAGGGACTGAAGGTTGATGTCACAAGAATTAATTACCTTAGTAAAAAAATCGAAACATGACGATAAAGCATTATTAACTGTAATAAATTATTTTGAGCCTTTATTGAAACAGTGCCTTTATCAAACTCATCCACATTTTAGAGAGGATTTACGTCAGGATTTGCTTATTAAACTCATCAATACTATAAGAAAATATGATGTGAATTCCGTCCCAGGGTTCTGGGATTTGAAGAAACGATATAATGGCCAATAAAATTAGGCGTATTACCATTAGTACTAAAGCGGTCAAATAGTTAAAAATTTTTGATCGTTTTAGTTCTAAATGGTTGTTTTCATCTTTATAAATAAAATTGTGGTGGCATAGCCAAGTCGTAAGGCAAAGTTTTGCAAAATCTTAATCTAAAATTATGTAAAAATTGTTTGAGTGCCTGGCACTTTAAAGCACGCTCTATTGTAACAAAGCATGGCTAATATTACAGGAATGTTACAAAAAGCCGGAATACCCATTAATTAATACCCATATTTTAGCGTTGGTAAACCACAAAACGTTGGTATATCAGCTTTTTTTTTACTTTCAAAACCGTTACACAATTGAAAAATTAAAATACCATCATTTGTGATAGTCTATGTATAGGCAAAAAAGTTCCTTGAGAGGGGTATAACAAACTTATGAAGAAAAAATGGTTATTACCGATTTTTGCATCTTTTATGTTATTTTCAACAATTCAAATAGATAACGCTGAAGCGGCAACTGCAAACGAAGTTACTGAAACAGCGACGAAATATTTAGGTATTCCTTATGCTTATGGTGGTACAACTACTAGCGGATTAGATTGCTCAGGTTTTACTTCTAAAGTCTTCAATGATTTAGGTATTAAATTAAACCGTACATCAAGCTCACAATATCAGCAAGGTACAGCGGTTGCGAAGAGTGATCTAAAAATTGGCGATTTACTTTTCTTTAACACGAGTGGTAGTGGTATCTCACATGTAGCGATATACATAGGTGACGGTAAAATGATTCACTCTCAAACTGGTAAAGGTGTTAGCTATTCTAATGTAAACGATCCATATTATTGGAGCTCTCGTTACGTTGGTGCAAAACGCGTAGCGGATTTTGATGCTGAACAACAAGCTGAAGTGACAAAAGTAGCGACTGCTGAAGTTAAGGACGCTGCAATTGACTTTTCAGTATATGCTTCACGTGCTGAAGTTGCTGTTCAAATTGCAAAAGCTTTAAACTTAGATACATCTGATAAAAATACATCATTTGCAGACGTAAAACCTACTTATGCACATGCTGGTGCAATTTCTGCTGTAGCGAAGTTAGGTATTTTTACAGGTGATGATCACGGCAAATTTAATCCTTCTTCTCCAATGACTCGTGCACAAATTGCAAAAGTTTTAGTAGTTGCTTTTGGTCTTGAGCATAAAGGTGATGTGGTGACATTTGCAGATGTTCCTGAAAATTATTGGGCAACAGAATATATTTCAATTCTAGCATCAAACGGTATTACAGCAGGTAAAGATAACGGTAATTTCGGTTATGATGAAATGTTAAAAATTTCTCAACTTGAAACATTTATCGAGCGTGCTAAGCAAGTGAATAAGTAATCAATTTCTACTTCGCTTCGGACAAGGGCTACGTTTGAAGTGGAGCATTGCATGGAAGTTCTTTTAAATAACGTATAAATGGAGGAGAGTTTGCACTTGCAGGCTCTCTTCTTTTTATGAATCCATATGAAATGGGGTGATATAAAAAAATGTCGAATAGTTACAATCTATGATAGTTTTATATGTGAATTTTTGTTAAAATGGACACAATAACACGAGAACATGAAGGGAGGAAATAAGACATTGTACTTTAAAAAAATCAGTCTTATATTATGCGTCTTATTCATTTCAGCTTCTATGTTTACGATACATAGTGCAAATGCAAGTGGTGGTTTTGAAGATGTTACCCCAAAGCATGAAGCTTATGAAGAGATCAATTATTTAATTAGTTTAGGTGTTATAAAAGGGTATACGGAAAATGGTAAAACGTATTATAAGCCTTATAATAGCGTAACGCGCGGGCAAGTTGCGAAAATGGCTGTTGTTGCTTCTGGTAACAAACCATTAGTTGTCAATAAATCAAACTTTTCAGATGTAACGGTTGGTACCGAGCTTTCAGGTTACGTTGAACGTGCCATACAGTTGGGGTACTTTAAAACAAATACTACTGGGCAGTTTTTACCGAACAAGCCTTTAACTCGTGATGAAATGAGTTATGTATTAACAAAGGCATTTAAGCTTGATGCAAGTGAATACGAAAATATGGATTCTCCTTTTGTTGATGTGGGTATTACACATCCTTACGTTCAATACGTAAATACGATTTACTATAATGGTATTACAAAGGGAAGCGGTCAAAATTATAATCCAAATAGCCAAGTGACACGTGCACAGTTTGCATTATTTGTTGCTCGTGCAAAAAGTGAAAAATATCGTTTAGAGCTACCTGTAAAAGGTGTTACTGTTCCAGATACAACACAGGTTATTGGTTTAATTCAAGTGACAACAGATGGCTTGAATATTCGTAAATCAAAAGACTCGGCATCTAGTTCGAACATTGTAGGTACAGTCGATAAAGGTGGAAAACTATCAGTCTATGCAGTTGAAGGTGACTGGTTAAAAGTAACATATAAAGGTGCATTTGCTTATATTTATAAAACGTACGCACAGTTTTTAGATGCGGACGGTAATGCATTAGGAAAAATTCAAAAAGAAGTTAAAACGACACAAGGTATCAACCTCTATGTGAAGGCTACTTCATCTTCAAAAACAATTTCAACAATCAATAGTAATGTCAAACTGCCTGTCTACAAAACGGTTAATGGCTACTATTTAACAGTAGTAAATGGCTTGCCAGGATATATTGTGGCAAACAGCACAGAGGATGTGGAAGTAGAACAACCTTCAAAACCAGATCCAACTCCACCGCCAGTTGCAGGAGACTTATTAGGTCGTGCTACTGTAGGTAGTCTAAATGTACGCAAAGAAGCGAATTCAACTTCTACGGTATTAGGTAAATTAAGTAAAGGCGACTATGTGCATGTTAACAGCATTAGTGGCTATTGGGCGCAAATTACTTTTGATGGACAAACAGGCTATGTGCATAAATCTTACTTAAAACTATTAAACCAAAATGGTAATGCACTGAAAAATCGTATTATCATTCTTGACCCTGGTCATGGTGGTAAAGACCCTGGAGCTGTTGTAGGTTCCAATTCAGAAAAGGCTATTACTTTAAAAGTTAGCACACTTGTAAAACAGAAACTTGAAGCAGCTGGTGCGAAAGTGTTAATGACACGTACAGGTGACACATATCCTTCGTTGCAAGACCGTGTTGACTTTACCGATGCAAACTATGGCGAAATCTTTGTTAGTATACATGTCAACTCAGCATCTAGCACCTCTGCACAAGGTACTGAAACATATTATGCTGTGACAACTGGAGATATGTATCAAGAAGATATAGATTTAGCTACTTTTGTAAATAACCAAATTGTTAATAACTTAAACATGAAAAATCGCGGTGTTAAAGAGCAACAATATTATGTTATTCGCAACACATTAATTCCAGCGATTCTAGTAGAGCTAGGTTTCCTAACAAATAGTGAAGACCGTGGCAAAATGACAGATGATCAATATATCGAATTATTTGCTGAAGCTATTTATAAAGGGATTTCTCAATACTACGCTAAACAATAAAAAAAGAGCTACATCGTTCATATTTAGAACGACGTAGCTCTTTTTTATTGGATGAAAGGTGAGATGACAGACAATCTATTAGCGCTATCCAAAATGTTATTTAGCGTTCGCATGAAGTGTGCGATTAACAAATTGGGCAAAGTTTTGGCGAGTTACAGTGTTGTTTGGTTTAAATGTATGATCTGCATAGCCTGTAGTAATATCTAGTGCATAGAGAGCTTGTATATCTTTAAAATAGATATGAGATGTAGGGACATCTATGAATGTATTTTTAGTATAGCCTTGTAGCTTAAAGCCCTTTACAAGTGCATGTGCCATTGCAGCACGCGTCATCGGTTGATGGGCGTTAATTTTGCCATCTTCTAAAGAAATTATTCCATAGCGAACGCCTGTAGCTAGGACCGCATAGCCATAATCGCCAGCTTTCATATCACTAGCGTTCAAGGTAGCTGAGCTGGAAGTGGTAATACCAAGTGCACGTAATACCATTTCAGTAGCTTGTATTCGAGTAAGTGTACCTTGAGGGATGAATTTACCATTACTTCCTTTCACAATACCTAATGCATATAAGTTTTTAATATCATCATAAGCACCGTTTGATGCTAATACATCTTGAAAAAATGGGGCAACCTCAATAGAAGCCTTGTTGGAACCTTTTGTACGTGTGAGCGTTTTAATTTCTGCAATGGTTGCAAATTTTTCGTCAACATTTTTACGATCATCGCGACCTTCTATGAAGGAAGTACGTATCGTATATGTTCCAGCAGCTAAATTTCCAGGCATGAAAATTTGATATTTTTCCGAGTGGGTACTAATATCTTTGCGGTCAGAATTAGTTGTTGTCGTATCGGCAGCAAGACCTGGTAGATAACGATCATGCCCTTTACCGACGACGTGATCGTTCGCATCAAGAATCTCTACTTTTAACGTACCACGAGCAGGCACATTGCCATTGTTCTTTACCGTTACTGTAGAGTAGAAGACGAATTTACCAGACGGCGCTACATAACTTTGCACACTATCAGAGTATAGCGAAAGATTATAGCGACGTGGCACATCATCATTACGATTTTCGGCAACCCAATGTAGAGCGTGCTTCATAAATACTTGAGCGTCTAAGTCGCCTTGTGTTGTAGAGTATGCAACACCGTTTTCGTTATCTTGCCAATCTGCTTTGGCATTAATAGTAATGTAATCATAAATTTTGAATCCGATTTGTACGACTCTACCTTTGCTGAATTGAATGGCATGTGCTGCTCCAAATTCATTTTTCTTCATTGTTTGTGGCTTGTCAGTATAATTGTAATTCGAGAAAGATAATAGCGGTGAGGCAGAGCCACCTTGCCATGGTTTAATAATTTCAACCCACTCTTGATCAGATTTTGTTAGACTTAATTTGCTTTTGCCGAGCTCCTTAGTAGCGTTTTGGATAATTGGGTGTACTGAATTACTATTGCTAATTGTTGCGTTACCCAATACTATATCGTCGATAAAGCGTGAGTTGAAAACTTCTGATAGGTTATCCCATTCCATGACCCAAGAGTCGACATCATAGATTAATGGGGAGAGATCCATTTGACCAGCCTTCGGAAATTTTGCGGATTCGTTACGAGCTGTTTGGAACGCAAAAATAGCACCGCCACCGTTGCGTACGTACATTTTGACATTTTCGCGTTGTAGATGATTCATCATGACCGTATAAGGAAAGACGATTGCATCATATTGGCTTAAACTTTCTAAGCTATTTAAGTCCTTTTCGTAAATTTTCTCTACATTGAAGCCCTGTTGCTGATATAAAAGGAAAGCTTTTAGCTCCTTGTTGTATGTAGAGCTATAATCGACCTTTGGAGATACTGTTTGTCCCTCATGTGTACCACCAGGGTGTGTGGAGTTGGCATATTTCTCACTACTTTCAGAGAAAACGATGCCGATTCTTTGAGTTGTAGCTTGGGCTTGTGTCGGTAATAGGAATACAACAAGCGTACAAGCACAGACAGTAATTAGTGAAATGAATATCTTCAATAAATCCACATCCTTGTTTTGTATTTTTTCAAAAATAGTATTACTAAATTTCATCATACACCCAAATAATGACTGAATCGTAGAGATTTAGGTGAAAATGAAATTTTTGAGCTTTTTTATGTAAAATCCATAGAATACTTTCTATAAGTCTATCCGTATTTATGATATAATAACCTTTGTTTTTGTAGGGAAAACTAAAGAATGTAATAGTGAGCAACAACTATTGATTCATGATAGAGGAGGGCAATAACATCTATTTAGATGTATTACATGTATGAATAAACTGAAGCAAGTTTTCGCAAAGGTCAATAAGATTGATACGTTTTCACCGTATTTCTTTTTACCTTTTATATTAGTACTATATTTCTTTACAAGTCTATTCGATTTCCATCGATTTGAATTATTTAACGTTCGTGTATCAATTTTGCCAGCGGTATTAGTAGCACTTATTTGCTATTATATCGGTGTTTATATTATTGATAAATTACAATGGACAATCCCATCATTCGGATTATCGTTCTTAGGAAAATATGTTATTCACATTGTTGTGTTATTAACAATAATCGGTTTAGCTTCTTATTTAATGATGATTTTTGGTGGAGGTTTAGGAATTTCTGATGAATCCAATCGTCGTAATCTCGATCCAAAACTAAACTTCTTCAGCCAATTATTATGGTACGGAATTCTACTGTTATTATCTTACAAAATGATTTTAGAAAAGCATATGACATGGAAGAAAGCATTAGTATACGGCACGATTTTTGCTGTTGTTATGTTCTTGTTCTTATTAATGGGCTATCGTACACCCTTAATTATTATGCTATTTACTGGAATTATTATTTTCCATTATGTTGTGAAACGTGTGAAATTAACTTGGTTCCTGACGGCATTATTTGTAATCGGTGTTGCATTCTCGATGTTTGGTTTCTTACGAGTAGTGACAGAAGATACAACTAAAGAATTCAATAATCGCGATCAACCAGATGTTGAATTGACAGAAACAGAAAAAGAAAAACTGTTAACAGTTGAACAAAAAGTAAATTTAACTCCTAAATGGATGCGTTCAATAAATGGTGAAAGTGTTACAGGTCATATTGTTTTAAGTAAAATTATTGAATACACGCAAGAAGAGGGCTACTTAAAAGGCGAAATTCATAAAGGTATCTTTAATACGGTTCTTCCTGGTGAGCAAATTTCACCTCGTATGAAGGTGACGGAAGTTGTGAACTCATTGAGCGTGGAAGAAGGTAAATATATTACACGTCCAACAAGAACAACAACGCCTACCTTTATCGGACAATTATTCCTAGATGGTGGCTATGCACTTGTAGCGATTGGTTTCTTACTATATGGTGTATTAATTTCATTAATCTATAATAAAGTAAAACAAGGCGGCATTCGTAGCTTCCACTCAGTAGCATACGCATTTGTCATTACATTGTTTACAGTGTCAATGCACACAGGCTTACTTGATTTAATCTTTATTTTAATGTTAGGTTTTGTAGTAATTGCATCAGCAATTATAAAAACAGAGCAAAGAAAACTTCGATACTAACAGTAAAGGGCTGCCCTCAATAGGGCAGCCCTTTTATATCGTGGAAAAAAGATCTTGAACCGCGGAATTCCTAAGACATTCCGCGCGAAAACCCGGCTGCACATGATGTGTTGTAGGAAACAAAAAAGGACCCTCCAATAAAGTGGAGGGTCCTTTTTCTTTATTTCACTGTATCGATAAACTGAATATAGTCTTTACTAATGTAAGCTGAACCTGGGTGGAGCTTATCAGATAGTACTTCATACCAGCCATTAATGTTTGTATTGATAACAATGACAGGCATACCACTTCTAGCATATGTGAAGAGAGGGCTATTGCTAGTAGAAGTGTCTGTACGCACATTTAAACCAGTAGTTGTTGTTAAGCCGATTGTATAAGGATTTTTTGCATCCTTAAAACCTAACGCTTTTTCGGCACGATAATAGTGTCCAGCGATTTTAGCTCCCCAGTACGGGTCAGATGCATATTTTACGTTAAAGCCAAGTGCTTTCGAACCAACTACTGCACCGTTTGCATAGTTTTTCCCAGGGGCACCACCTGGTGTAATATAGTTTGGTTGTAGGAACTTATCAACAAGTTCGTTAATATTAGCAGCTACACTGTCGAATTTTTTATTAAGTGGATTAGTGTCATAGACATATAAACCAAATAGGTTGTTTAAGTTTTGAGCATGATCACTCATACCATAAGCACTTTCATGCTGAGCAAGTGACAAAATTAACATTGCGTTAATATGTGAGTTTGCCTCAACTGCTTTTAACGTTTGTCCTAAGCCGATAAGCTTACTTTTCGTTGTGGCATCTTTATAAATTGTAATACCTGTACTTTCCATCTCCGCAAGCTTATTCATAATGTAAGCATCGATTTCTTCTGCTGTATATTGTGTTGTTGCACGAGCAGGTAAAAATTGATAATAGTTATAAGCATCCCCCTTAGAAGAGCCATTACCATTTGTGAAGTAAATACCATTCCAGCTATAGTATTTCTCACCCTGCTTCATGAAGGCAGGTGCTTTTCCGTAAACATAGCTTGAAGAATATTTATTTGTTGTGTAATCGTACAGTGTATGTTTAATTTCGCCATTTTCGTTTGAATAGTAAGAACGTCCCTTGCTTAGTGAAAAGGGAATTAACGTTACATCTGCTTGTTTTAAATAGCCAACTTGACCAGCTAATCGAACTTTCACTTGAGCTGCATCACTGCTGATGTATTCCATTTCTGTATTACCAGCAACAGCAATTTGATCTTTAATCGTTTCAGAATAAAGTGCAACATATTTATTCGTAACAACATAGCCAGAAGCCATTTTTACAATTTTATCTTTTTGGACGATAACTTGCGTATTTTTTGTTAATGCTTTATCAGCAGCTTCAAAGCTTGTGAAGCCCTGATTGCCGACTAGTGTACCATTTGAAATTTCTTTAATCGCATAAGTAGAGAAGTCAGCACCTGCATCACCTGCAAGCAGCATTAAACGTTGAATAAACGTTGCAGCTTGTCCAATTGTTGCATTTTTTTCAGGCATAAAGTAACCATCAGAACCGATAATGATTCCTAAATGTGCACCGATTGCTACGGCAGAGCGGTATTCTTTAATAATGGATGCATTATCCTTAAATGTAATGGATGAAGTACCCTTAGGAATCTTTAAATAATCAATAGCTCTCTCCAGCATAATAGCCATATGCTGTCTTGAAATGGCGGCGTCAGGTTTAAATGAACCGTCTGTGTATCCTGTTATAATTCCAGCTGTAGCAGCTAATTGAATTTCCTTTGCATACACATATGTATCTGGAACATCTGTAAATGCCATACCGTTATTTGCTTCAAGATTCATAACCTTTGCTAAATAAGAAGCAAATTCTCCACGTGTGACATTGTCATTTGGTCGATAACTGCCATTAGCATCCGTTACTAAAGCGTTTTTCGAAATTAAGTAACGCAGACCATTTTCATGGGCATGCCCTGAAAGTGCATCAGCAGATGCCATTTGGGGTTGCCAAAAGAGCAAGCTAACTACTGCCATAAGCAATGCAATGATTGATAGTTTTTTCATTTTTTTCCCTCCTAAACTTTAACATCATTTTACCAAAGTTAGAGAGTCGCGATAAGGTCAAATATATGTATTCTCTTAAAATGCGTCAATATAAATAGTTTTTTTACCATTTATATGTAACTGGAAAATAGCTTAAATGTTCCATAGCTATTTTGGCATATTTTTGATAATCTTATAGAAGTAAAACAAAGAAGGGAAGGTGAGGGCTCTACATTACTTGAGGAGCGCGAAAAAATGAAAAAAATAGCAAAAATTTTACTGATTTTAGTTGTAATGATGTCGATAGTTGTTAGTCCGCTAAATGCCTATGCATTTCAAACAGTAAAGAAGGATTACCCACTTTCAAAAGGTGTACAGTATAAACAATATACATACAGTAATACCTATACAAACTCTATTAATCATTTATCGATTAATGTTGGAGATCCGACGACAGAAGTACAATTAGGGATGCCCGCAACAGTCAATGGAAAAGAATCGACAGTAGCAAATGCGAATCGTCTTTCTCGTGAGGGAAATCGAGTAGTTGGTGCTATTAATGCAAGTTTTTTTAATATGTCAGAAGGTTATCCATTATTTTTACTAGCTAAAAATAATGTTATTTTGAACGGTGGAACTGTTTCCAGTGGTTCCGACCAATATATGAATGTTCCGACGGCATTTGGGATGACTTCTGATGGTCGCGGTGTTATTGATTATTTTGATTTTGACGTGACACTATCCCATAACGGAACGAATTATGAAATGTCAGGCTTAAATCGTGTACGTAATATATATGAAGCTATTATTTACACACCACAGTTTTATAGTAAAACAACAGATACAAATGAATACGGCTTTGAAATAGTAGTAGACACTGGTTCACCGATTACAGAAAACACATTTGGGCAAACATTAACTGGTAAAGTAACACAAATCAAGCCTTATGGATCGAAAGAAAAATTAACGATACCATCTACTGGCTTTGTTGTATCTTTACAGGGCGGTGAATGGCACAATAAGTTAAGCCAAGTAGCTGTTGGCGATGAAATGAGTGTTAATTTTTCAATTGATCAACTTTGGCAAAATGCACAATTTATATTAGCGAGCGGTCCTTATTTAGTAAAGGATGGTAAACCTTATATTATGATGAGCACATCAAGCTCACGTGCAAAAGAAGTTGCACCACGTACAGTAGTCGCTACAAGTAATAATGGACAAACAGTGCATTTAATTACTGTAGACGGGCGTCAAAGCCATAGTAAGGGCATGAATATGGTGCAGCTTGCTAATTATTTAGTGGCACTTGGTGTCGACAGAGCCATTAACTTAGATGGTGGTGGCTCAACGACAATGGCTATTCGAAACTATGGCAGTAATAATGTTGTATTAGCGAATTTACCATCCAACTCAGGTAATACGCAGCGTCTTGTATCTGCCACACTACAAGCAGTAAGTACGGCACCAACTGGCAAGGCAACACATATTAAATTTACGAATAGTACAAACTACGCAACATTATTAGTAGGCGCTTCATCGAATGTATCTGTTCAATACGTTTTAGATGAAAACTATACGACACTACCACTTGATGGTCATTTATCGTTAGCATCTCAAAACCAAACTTTACAGATTAATGGCTTGAACTATACAGCAACGCAAGCTGGGGACGACCGAATCTACATCGGCTATGACGGCGCTGCTGTGCAATCATATCAAGTTAAGGTAGTAGATGCCCCTACAACAATGGCTGTTGCACCAAGCTCTAAAACGGTAGGTGCAGGTGAATCTGTTAGCTTTACAATTGATGCAAAAGACGACGCAGGTAAGCCTATTGTTTATAATCCTTCTCAAGTGAAATGGTCTGTAGAAGGTAATATAGGTACAATTACGAGTGCTGGTAAGTTTACAGCGCAAAATCCAGGAACGACTGGTAAGGTAATCGCTACTTTAGGAACGAAGAGTGTAGATGCTACAGTTACTGTAGCGAAACCATCGCTGTTTAAGGACATTCCAAATAATTATGTCTACTATAAAGAGATTGAGTATTTAACAACTCACAATATTATTACAGGTCAGGCTGATGGTACGTTTAGACCAAATGACAAGCTAACACGTGCACATGCAGCAGTCATTATTAGCCGAGCATTAGAATTAAATACAAAAAATGTGAAAAATCCAAGCTTCAAAGATATTCAGGCAAATCACATATACTATAAGGAAATTGCAGCTGTTGTAGAAGCTGGTATTATGAGTGGCCGTGAAAATAATACTTTTGACCCGAATGCAACATTGACACGGGCACAGATGGCGAAAATTGTGGCAATTGCATATGAATTAAAAGGGACAAGTGGTATTGCATTTAAAGATGTTCCAAAAGATCATTGGGCTTACACTTATGTACAACAACTAGCAGCTAACAACATCACGACTGGCTACGACGGTAACATTTATAAACCGAACGAAGCAATCAGTCGAGCACACTTTGGTCTGTTCCTTTACAGAGCGATTAATAAGTAAAAGATTAATCAAGCTTCGGCATGTCCACATTTTTTCGAGCCTGCTCGAAAAGCACCTCTTAAAACTGTGACATCTGCCGGGGCTTTTAACTTGATTCTGCTAGTGTTCGAACCTCTACTTATAGAGTAGACTTGTGCTGAAGAAAGCAAAAAATGAAGTAGTACTTTTCTGCTGTTTTATGCTATGAATAATGGCCATAAGGCGGTAGAAACAGGGAGAATCTCGTAGATATTCGAGGCTCCCTTTTTTTTTACTATTTTTAAAAAGAACGAATAAGTGCAATTGTGGTATAATCTCTGTATTAAAAAGTAAAAGGATGTTTTTTAATGAAAATAGGCATTGTGGGGAATTACGGCAATGATAATAATGGTGATGAATCAATATTATACGGCATTCTTCAACAAGTAAAACAAACATTTTCGGTAACGAGTGACGACATTACCGTTTTTAGCAATAACACAAAACAAACATCCGAGCGTTATGGGGTACATAGCTATCCATTGTATTATAAAAAGGGCAATCTATATAAAACGTTTATCCATACGTATAAAAATAACAAACAATATGTATCGAAATTTGACCTCCTCATCATTGGTGGTGGTGGTATTTTAATGGATTTTTATAAACGTGAGGCTCATCTTTATGGAACATACGCAATGATGGCAAAACAAAGTAATATTCCCTACATTATTTACGGATGTGGCGCAGGTCCACTAGATACGATTTCTGGTAAAATAAGTATCCGTGTTATGTGTCGTTATGCAGCAAATATCTCTGTTCGTGATCCTCAGTCTAAAAAACTATTACAAAGTATCGGGGTTAAGAAACCGATTGAAGTGATTGGTGATCCTGCATTTACATTAAAAGGTGATCGCAAAGATTATGCTGAAAAACCAAGAAAAATTGGTGTTTCGGCCGTTCCGTATTATAATGCAAACTATTGGCCAGAAGGTAATGTAGCAAAATACGACGCATATGTAACAGGTATGGCGAAAAATCTAGATCAAGTAATTTCTGAGCAAAATGCTCACATTACATTTTTTGCAACGAAATTTCCTCAAGATGTAACAGTGACACAAGATATTCAGAAGAAAATGCAGCATCGTGCACATACAGAAATAATTGAGGGAAATCTTGTGCCTGAGCGCTTACTAGAAGTTACGGGCGAGCAAGATATAATAATTGGTACGCGTTTACATTCACTTATTTTGGCGACCAATTCAGAGACTCCCATTATTGCTGTATCCTATCATACAAAAGTGCAAGATTTTATGTCCTTTGTTGGTGCATCAGATCGTTGCTTACAGATGCAGGATATAGAAGATGATGAGAATGCTCTTTCTAAATTAGTTGGTAAACTAAGTAGCAATTGGGAACAGTCAATTGCAGAGACGAAACAAATTGCTACACACATTCATAAAGAGGCCATGTATGGTCAGGAATTAATGAAAAAGGCAGTGACACGTCTATGAAAAAAATACTCGTCATTAGTAATATGTATCCAACATCTGATCATTTATCATTCGGTATTTTTGTAAAAAACCAAGTTACAGCTCTTGAAAAAGCTGGACTAGACGTTGAAATAGCAGTGAATACAAACCCAGCTACAGGCAAGAAAAACACCATTGTCAAATATGCTAAATGGGGATTTTCTACTTTAATGAAGGGTTTAAAAAATCGAAAATCAATCGATATCACACATGCGCACTATGTGTTTCCTTCAGGGATGTTATCGCTACTTTTAAAGAAAATGTTTGGTATACCGTACATTGTTACTGCTCATGGTGGAGACATTGAACGTATGGCAAAGAAAAGTGCGAGAATTCGCAACTGGACAGCGAGTATTTTACGTGAAAGTGAGCATGTCATTGCAGTAGGTCCTGTGTTAGCACAACAAATTGAGCAAGACTTTGATATAGCACCCGAAAAAATCTCAGTAGTGAGCATGGGCGTGAATCGTGAAGTATTTTCAAAAGGTAGACAAGCAGAAGTACGTCAACAATTGCAATTAGCCAATGAGCCTTTTGTTTTTCTATTTGTAGGAAATGTCATTAAGCAAAAGGGTGTTGAAGAGCTACTGCAGGCATTCCAAATGTTAAAAACGAAAGTGGAGCGTCCTATAGAGCTAATTATTGTAGGCTCTAGAAGAGATGAGGGGTTTTTCCAATCTTTGCAACCATTCTTCAGTGAAGACGTCAAATTTATAGATCCACTAAAACAACAGGAACTTGTAAAGTGGTTCCAGGCAAGTGATGTCTTCGTATTACCATCACATTTAGAAGGATTCGGGCTTGTAGCATTAGAGGCATTAGCGACAGACACACCTGTCATTGCTTCTAAAGTAGGAGGCCTCGTATCACTACTGGGTGAAGGTGCAGGGCATTTAGTGGAGCCTGAAGACGCAATCGCTTTATCTGAGGAGATGCTGCGTGCAGTGAACACGCCGAAAGAACAATATATGAATCGTGAGGCAGTCGAAAGAGTATTAGACATTCACGATGAAAAAAATATAACAGCAAGATGTATTGCCATTTATAAGTCGGCCATTAAAGGTAGGGATGACTTATGAATAAATTTATAAAAGTTGTAGGGGCCGTTGCGATCATTAATATCGTGGCCCGTGTATTCGGCTTTTTACGTGAAATGATTATCGGTTACCAATATGGTAGTACACATATTGCGGATAGCATCTTCACAGCTTATACCATTCCGAATTTTTTATATTTAGTAGTAGGTGGGGCTTTTACGACGGCCGTTATCTCGATTTATAATCGTGAAACGACAGACCGAGCATTATTTGTAAAACAGTCCTTTACGATTGTATTGTTAACAGTTTCCATTATGACCATCGTTTTGTTAGCTTTAACTAACCCAATTATGGACATATTTAACCAAGATAAAAATACAAAAGATTATACCCAGAATGATTTAGACTTATTGAAAAATCTTTACTTTTGGATGATGCCGTCATCTATATTACTTGTTTTATCTTCTTGGTATAGTGGCTTGCTAAATGTGAATGAAAAATTTCACTTATCGAGCTTTGCCATTTTAATTTACAACGCGATTTTCTTAGTAATTGCAGTTGGATTATCTCTTTGGATCGGACCAATTGGATACGGTATTAGTGCTTTAGCTAGTGCGGCTATTATGGTGTATTTCTTAATAGTCGGCTATCGTAAATTAGATTCCCATAAAGTTGGTTTTTCATTTGAACAGAATGTGTCCTCAAAGCAACTTTGGATTATGGTTTTACCAATTATGCTCGGAGGAGCGACGATTCAACTTTATGCCTTATTACAGCGTGTATTTGCTGGTATGCTTTCTGAAGGGGCAGTTGCTGCTGTGAACTATTCATCTAAGCTGATGCAATTTCCGCAAGCTATTTTAATTACAGCTGTTACAACGGTAATTTATCCAATTCTAAGCCAAAAAGAAGCCAACAATGACCTTGCTTCTATTAAGAGCCTGTATTCAAAAGGTTTACATTATCTATTGTTGCTACTTATACCAGTAACAATATATTCTTACTTCTACTCAGAAAACCTTATACAAGTTATATTCCAATATGGTAAATTCGATGCTGACTCGACTGCCATTACAGCACCTGTCTTAGCAATATTCGTGTTATCCATGTATTTCTTAGCTGCGAATACGTACATTACGCGTTTTTACTATGCAAAAGGCGACTCGATGGCACCAGTTATTTTCAGCTTAATTAATGTATTTGGTGTCAATATTGCCGTTATTATGCTAATGGTGGACAATTACGGTGCTGAAGCAATCGCTTGGGGTACATTAATTAGTTCCATTACAAACTATATTATGTTAGTTATTTATGCGATACCTAAGTATGACTTAAAAATGGGTATATTCAGCAAAGAGCTGCATTTTTTCAGAGCGATGCCGCCAATGATTATCATTACGATTGTCATGTATTTCTCAAGTCATTATTTAGTGTTTGAATACAAGTGGTTAACATTCATTGTAGGGCTAGCTATTTTTATCGCTGTCTTTGTTGGCTCTTACTTAGTATTTGGCATTAATGAAGTAAAAGAGTATATAGATAAGCTGAAAAAGAAGTTATTAAAACAATAAAAAATGAAAAGGCTGTGTAAACAGTCAGTTAAAAATCCAATTTTTTATATGTTAAAAATATGCTTATTTTAACCAGATTATTTTTTAAAAGGCATGCCGGGAATACTCCCGGCATGCTTTTTATATTGTATCTAAAGCCTGTGAAGGCACATCTGTAAAGGATGTTAATGATGATTGGGTTGAATCTTTTAATCGATTGTATTTATTTTCAAAAGGCAAGAAAAGTACCAAACATCATATTATTGCTAAAAATGCATAGTGTAATTTTTTGAATTGTATTATAATTAACATTATTCAGGTAGTGAAAAGGAAAATGATGGGTTATTATATGGTATTAACTATTTTAAATACCATAATTAAACAAAATGATGAATATTTATTAATAGAGTAAGGTGACAATTATGGCAAGAGGTAGGAAGATTAATTCGAATGGTGAAAGAAGTAAACAATTATTACTTGAAAAAGCAGTGGAGCTTTTCTCTGAAAGGGGATATTATGCTACGAAAATAAGCGATATAGTGAAAGCAGCAGATGTAACGCAGCCGACATTTTATTTATATTTTAAAAGTAAAGAATCGCTCTACAATGATTTGAACATAAGATTTCAACAGGGATTCAATGAAATCATGTGCAATCAAAATGAAGATGTGGAAAAGGGGATAGAGGGTTTTATTCAAATACTAGAGCAAAAGTTATATTTGTTGTTCCTTTATATAATTGAGAATCCAAAGCTAACGAAAATAGGCTTTTTTGAATCTAAACAATCATCATGCGTTAAATCTCAATTGACACAGCAATTTATTGAACTAGTTTATCGTCATGATTGTGCTCGTCTGTTTCAATTACAAAATATCGATATAAAAATAATAGCAGATAGTTTAGTTGGCTCATTTGAACGTTTAATATTAACAAATTTACTAGAACAAAAAAGCAAGCCGTGTGAACTTGCACGAAATTTAGTGCATGTATTTTTTCTCCTAAAAGAATCTCCCAGTAGTGATAGTGGATGTAGCTATACTGAATAATGTCAAAACCCTTCTCCCCATAGCCTGGAGAAGGGTTTTTAATGTAAAGAAACCGTTGATTTCTGCTACGGGCGGACGCTTTCCGCTCTGCACTCTGTAAGCCGCAACCCTCGCTAACGTGCGGTCTGTTGCATCTTTTGTACTGTGTTTTGGCGCAAGAGTCATCACCTTTCCTCCATTCAAATTGTTTGAGTGCCTGGCACTTAGTCATCAGCTCCTATATCGTAAAAATCCACTTCGATTTCTGCAGGCACGGCTCCAACTATTTTTAGCTGCGAATCGTCCATTAAAATAGGATTATTCATTCAAATCGCTTCTTCCAAATCAATGCTATTAGAAAAGCGTTTGATTTTCGCAGCAAGCATCCACTTGAAGCAAAAATCAAACGCAATCTATTATGGGGTAGCCCCATCTTTATTTAGTTACTGCTATATGGAGATAAATCCCCTTTTGTAATTTGCCACCTGTAGGTTTTTGAATAGTTGGATGAACAAGCAGCATATATTCTTGCCCTTCAACTAGTGGGTCAGTAGGTGTAATCATTAAGGAATTATCTTTTTCTACTTTTGTTGTAAATGAAATTTCGTCTCCGCCTAGAGCAACTAGCTGTACGCTGCCTTCAGGGATTGGTGTAGAGAAAGCTTGTGAAAACTTAACAGTAAACGTTTTAGTAGTAGGTACATTTTTTAGGCTAACTAGTTCTTGATAATCTTTGTATTGCGCTTTAATAGCATCATAGTGAGCTTGGAAAATTGGTGCAGACTTCGTTTGGATGTTTGGTTTCACACCTACTTCATTAATAGTGTGACCTGCAGGGCCAGTAAATTTACCGACAGTAAGCTTTAAATAACTGCCGTCATGCAATTCATAGAAGCCTTGCATTGCCCCTTTACCGTAAGTAGTTTCACCATACAGAATAGCGGATTGTTGATCTTGTAACGAAGCCGCTAGCATTTCAGATGCACTTGCACTATAGCGATTTACTAAAATACGAGTATCTGCTGGGAATTTAACGTTTTGCTGTTTAGCTCGGACTTCGTAAGAGGCATGTGCTTCTTGCAATAAATAAGCGATTTTTGCCTTTGGGAATAAACCAGTAAGCTGTTCTGCAGTTGCAACATAGCCACCGCCATTATTTTGTAAATCCAAAATAAAAGAAGTAGCGCCACGCTGTTTAAGCTGAATCATTGCCTCTTTTACTAGTTGCGCACCATCCTCAGAGAAAGAAGACATTGCTATGTAGCCAACATCACCAAATAATAAAGCAGACTCTACGTTTGGCAGTGTGAATTTTTTACGTGTAATTGTTTTCGTAGAAGTGGAACCGTTGTCGTGTAATAGCTTAACCTGTACTTGTGAACCTTCATTACCGATTAGTAGGGAAGAGGCTTCTTCTATCGAGTTACCTACAATGGATTGCCCGTTAATGGCAATAATGATATCCCCAGCCACGACACCTGCCTCATAAGCTCCACCTTCGTCGATTACTTGTAAAATATGAATACCATCCTCATGTGCCTCGATTACAACACCAATACCAATTGTGGATAGATTGATGCTATTCATAAATTCCTCAAATTCTTGTTTAGAAAAATATGTTGAATAGGGGTCTAACATGTTAATGATGTCAGAAATGGTTGTTGCTTTTTGTAGGTCTCCATTAATTTTACCAACATAATTTTCCGTAATAATTTCTTTTATTTCTTCAACAAGTTGCTGGTCATTATTCGCAGCAGAAGCGTTTGATAATGGAAAAATGACAAAGCTCAATATGAACAAGAAGGACCATAATACTTTTTTCATAAGACACCTCTTTTCAGAATTATTTACATATATTATACATGAATTTCCATATTGACGTCGAATAAAAACAGACACGTCTATAAATAGAACGTGTCTGTGAGCAATTCGTATTTAGCTTTTCTTGAAAAGCTTATGAATAATGAAGCCTAAAATTGCTCCTATCATTGCAGGTACAAGCCATCCAAGACTTTGCTCGTACAGTGGTAATGCTTTTAGGATATTTTCATAGGAAGTAACTTTAATTTCCATTTGTTTTAAGCCATCGTAAAAACTAACAAAGAATGTCGGTATTAACGCTAAAATATAAACAATTCGGCCACCTTTAAAGAAATGATCGGCAAGCGATAACACCATTAATACCATAGCTAGTGGATAAATAATCAATAGTACAGGAAGTGATGTACTAATGATTGTTGATAACCCAACATTTGTAATGGCTACACTTAATAACGTAAATACGATTAAGAACGTTTTATAAGAAATTTGCGGGAATAGCTTATTAAAAAACTGCGCATTGGCTGTCAATAAGCCAACAGCAGTAGAAATACAAGCTAATAAAATGGTAAGCGATAAAATAATACTACCGAAGCTGCCGAAAAGGTATTCTGCAGATTTTGCGATGATGACGCCACCATTATCGGATGTACCGATTGCTCCTATGCTTGTATTGCCGATATAGCCAAGTGAAATATACACGAAGGCTAAGCCAATTGCAGCTACAATGCCTGCAAAAATTGTTGTTTTAACTTGTTTTTTAGTGTCTTTCATTCCCATATCGCTTAAGGCTTGTAAAATTACAATACCGAAAACAAGTGCACTTAGGACATCCATCGTTAAATAGCCTTGAACAAAGCCCTCTGAAAATGGTGAAACAGTGTATTTCCCAACAGCCATTCCTGATTCACCCATAGGTGTAATAAAGCTTTTAACAGCTAGTAGTAAAATAACAATTAAGAGTGCAGGAGTTAAAATCTTTCCTACACGATCTACTAGTTTAGAAGGATTGAATGCTAAATAAAGTATAAACGCAAAGAATACTACAGATGTAATGAATAGTGGAGCCCAATGTTCTTGTGCTGCCTGTGAAAGAAAGGGTGCAATGCCAATTTCATAAGACACAGAGCCAGTACGCGGAACTGCGAAAAATGGCCCGATTGCTAAATAGACAATTGACGTAAATATGATTCCGAATACAGGGTGAACACGACTTGCAAGTAGCTGTAAGTCGCCACCTGCTTTTGCAACAGCGACAATAGCAAGTAATGGTAAACCTACACCCGTGATTAAGAATCCAATCATCGCTATTGTAATATGTTCACCGGCTTGTTGGCCTAGTAATGGTGGAAAGATAATATTGCCTGCCCCTAAGAACAATGCAAAAAGTAGTAAGCCTACTGCTAAATTCTCTTTGATGAAAATCAAGATGTTTCTCATAAATACTAAAAACTCCTTTATAATTGAAAAAATAAAACTTTCTAAAAATTTTAAATACAGTCATGTATGTTATCATAGGACTATAAAACTTGCAATTATTATACTAATAGTAGATAGTCGGATTCTGTAGTATTCTATAGGATTCATAAATTGTTTGAAAAATAGTCAGTTTTTCCGATTTTTGTTTAGACACATCTTTAGTATGATAGACACACAAGGAAATATTCTACCATGAACGGAGGCTATTTGATATGCTAAAATCACAAAAATGGAGAATTCTCGCTTTAAGCACTATTGCTACTTCATTTTTCGCAATACAGACCGCAGAAGCTGCAACATATACAGTACAAAAAGGCGATACATTATCCAAAATCGCCCAAACACATCAAGTGACAATACAGGACATAAAAAAATGGAATAATCTATCAAAGGATACGATTTATGTAGCCCAAAAACTAGAGATTACGAAGCAGGCGACAACGGAAACAGTAAAACCGTCAAACCCTACAACGGAAACAGTTAAACCGTCAAAGCCAACAACAACTACACCTTCTAAGCCATCGACTGCCGTTCATACAGTTGTTAAAGGTGATACACTTTCAAAAATAGCAAAGCAATATAATGTGACATTAAAAGAGCTTAAAGATTGGAATGGAATAGAAAACGACACGATTTATATTGGACAAGTGTTAAAAATTTCTCCAGTAGCTGTTATACCCGAGGGTGATACAATACATAACAATGTGACTTCAGATACGGGGACGCCATCAAAAGTAACGAATCAAGATCCCACAGCGAATGGACAAGCTATATACAAAAAAACGGTGGAAATGGCTAATAAATTAATTGGAACACCGTATCTTTATGGCGGAAACACACCAGAAGGTCTTGATTGCAGTGGATTTATTTTTTATGCTTTCAATCAAGGCGGTTTGAAAATAGGAAGAGATAGCAGCGAAGGCTATTTCAATAGCAGTACAACGCAAGTGAAAAATCCTGTACCAGGAGACTTAGTATTTTTTGAAAATACGTATAAAGAAGGTATTTCTCATATGGGTATTTACCTAGGTAACAATAAATTTATCCACGCAGGTACGGATGGTGTGGAACTTTCTGATGTTACGTACTCTTACTGGTCAACTAGATTAGTAGCTTATAAACGATTCGATTCAGTGAAATAATAACTAGGCGATTTTTGCATTGCGCAAAAATCGCTTTTTTTCGATAGATAGAACGGAGCGAATCACCGATAGGACGGGGAGAACTGACGATAAAGCTATTTCAAGTGTTTCTCTGACATCCTTCATCCATTTTTGCGGCATCCACCAATCAACGATTTGTTGACACTAAAAAATCCTTCTTTCTAATAGAAAGAAGGATTTTGTTAATATTATTGTGTTACACGTGCTGTCCAGCGAGAAAGATCAGCTTGTTGAGCATCAACAAGTTCAGCTGGGAAGATGAATGTCCAAGGTTTTGTTGAGTTCGGTTGGACAGTTAGGATTGGATCCATTGTAAATGAACCTTTTGCAATTTGTTTACCTGTTGCATCGATAATTTCTAATGGTAATTGCTCTAGATTAATCGCTTTGTTGTGACCATTACGGATAAAGATCGAAACATTCAGGTTACCGTTATCAGCAAGTTTTGCTTGTAGACCAGTGAAGTTAACTTCCGTTTCGCCTAATTTTGGTAATGTATTGACGATTTTTGCAAGTTCTTCCTTTTGTGCTGCTGGTAACTGTTGCTCCCATGAAGGGTCTAATTCTAATTGGTGACCTCGTAATGAGACAAGGTTAAAGGCAATTTTCCAACCGTCTTCTGGCACTTCGTCAACTTTAATAGTTGATTTTTCAAATTCAAATACCCATGGACGTGCACTTTCAGCTGGAATTGTGCCAAGTGCTTTAAAATCGAATTTTTTAGATGCTATAAGCTCATCATTTTTATCCATAATGAATAATTCAATTTCACCAAGCTCAATCGCTTCAGCTAATGAAGAACGGAAAAATGCGCGAACAAGCCATTTACCTGTACGTGGCTCATCTTCAATACTAATAGAAGATAGCGATAATTGATTTGGTTTTAATGGCTCTAGCTCATTTGCTAGGAAGTTAAAAATGTATTTTTGCTCCTGTGGTACATCCCATTCAGGGTGGAATGAAAGTTTCGTCACCACATCACGATTGTCACCTTTATTCGTAGAAGCTTTACCTAGTAAATCTTTAGAGTCAATTGTGTTCTCTTGTACGATTTTGTCTGATTTCTTAAAAAATGAAAATAAGCCCATTATTGTACCTCCTGTTGTCCTTCAACCATTTTCATGAAGCCTGTAATTTCGATAATAATAGAACGGCGTAATTCTTGGAAGTTCTTGCCGAATAATTCAAGTCCTTCACGTTGATAAATGCGCATTGGATCTTCCTGTTGGTAATGACGTAAGCCAATACCTTCTTTTAAGTGAGCCATGGATTCTAAATGCTTCACCCAGCCACTATCTAAATAGCTCAACATAACTTGTGGAATAACAGCCATTACTTGCTCATTTTCTGCGAATTTTTGCATATGATCAAGGAGTTCTTGTTCAGAAGGCTGTACATCAGTTAAAATTTGTTTCACTTTGCCTACTTCACGATCAATCGTAACAGGAGTGATGAATAACGAATTAAGTGATTTTTCCATTTGATCATAAGCCCATTCTACAGAAGGGAGCTCTTCAGGCGCAGCATCGCGCACTGCGAAATCGACCGTTTCGCTCAACATTTTTTTCAGCTCACCCATTAAATCCTCGCCAGCTAAAATTTTGTCACGTAAACCATAAATAACAGTACGTTGATCATTAATAACATCGTCTAATTTTAAATTGTACTCGCGCATGCCATATTGTGAGCCTTCAACAATACGCTGTGTACGATTGATTAGCTCTTGTACATCTTTGTTTTGAATGACATCATTTTCATCTACAACCATTTTTGCAGAGAATTTTTCAACCTCTTCTTTTGCATAGCGGCGGAACATATCATCTTCAATAGAGAGAATGAAGCGACTTTCGCCTACGTCACCTTGACGGCCAGAGCGACCACGCAGCTGATTATCAACGCGTCGGCTTTCATGCTTCTCGGTACCGATAACATAAAGTCCACCAAGTTCATGGACATCGTCGCCTAGCACGATATCTGTACCACGACCAGCCATATTTGTAGCAACGGTAATACGACCTTTTTGACCTGCTTGAGAGATAAGTTCAACTTCTTGTTCAACCGTTTTAGCATTTAACAATTGGAACTTTAATCCCTCTTTTTTTAAATGATCTGCAACCGTTTCGGATTGTAGAATGGATGTTGTCCCGATTAACACTGGCTGACCTTTTGCATGGCGTCGTTTCGCTTCAGCAGCAACGAATTTATATTTGGCTGCTTGCGTTTTGAAAATCATATCAGGCTGGTCAACACGTTGACGTGGACGGTTTGTTGGAATTTGAATAACTTCCATGCCATACACTTCACGAATTTCTTTTTCCTGTGTTTTCGCTGTACCTGTCATCCCAGAAAGCTTCGGATACATACGGAAATAGTTTTGAATTGTAATTTGTGCTTGTGCTTTATTTTCTTCCGTAATCGTTACGCCTTCTTTTGCTTCGATTGCTTGGTGTAAGCCATCAGAAAGAGAGCGACCTTCTAAAATACGACCTGTGAACATGTCAACAAGCTCGATTTTATCTTCTTTAACGATATAATCAACGTCACGCTGGAACATGACATGTGCACGTACAGCTTGGATCACATAGTGATAAAGCGTTTGATGTTCTAAATCGTATAAATTATCAACATCGAATGCAGCCTCTACTTTTTCAATGCCTTTATCTGTTAATGAAGTTGCCTTTGTTTCATCATCGAAATCATAGTCTTCTTCAGCTTTAAAGCGTTTTGCTAGCATTGCTGCAATGCGGTGTAATTCATCGTTTGCAGGCATTTTACCAGCAATAATTAATGGTGTTTTTGCTTCGTCAATAAGCACACTATCGACTTCATCGATGATGGCGAAATGATAAGCACGTTGCACTTTATCGGCTAAGCTATGTGCCATATTGTCACGTAAATAGTCGAAACCAAATTCTGTACCAACACCGTACGTAATATCTGCGTTATAAGCTGCCTTTTTTTCAGTTGGCTCCATCATCGGTATATTTAAACCGACTGTTAAACCTAGGAAACGGTGAATTTGACCAACAAGCTCAAAGTCACGTTTAGCTAAATAGTCATTTACTGTAATGACATGAACACCTTTACCTTCTAATGCGCGAACATAAGAGGGCAGTGAAGCGACAAGTGTTTTACCTTCACCTGTAGGCATTTCAGCAATATTGCCTTCTGTTAATACAAGACCACCAATCAGCTGTACATCAAAATGACGCATACCTAAAACACGCTTTGAGGCTTCGCGTACAACAGCAAATGCGTCTGGAATAATTGATGTTATTGGTTCGCCTTGTTCTAAGCGATCCTTGAAAATAAAAGTCATCTCTCTTAATTCAGCATCTGACTTGTTGACATATTTTTCTTCTAAATGATTAATTTGCTCTACTATTTTATAGTAGCGTTTTAATTGACGAGCACTTGTTTGCTCGTTGTTGCGTTTAAAAATTGAGAACATGAATTTACGCTCCTTTAAAGTTGTCTAAATGCTAGACACCTCATTATTCTATCAAATTTTACGAATGATGACTACATTTGACATTAAGTAATACAAGTAGAATAATAGAGAAAAATGTAAATTGTGAAATCGTGGAAAATGAATAGAAAAAGTATATTTCAGAGCTTGTTCATGCTATAATCAAATTGGATTCAAATGTAGATTATTTTTTTGAGGGGGAGAGACATGCTTTACGTGTCTTTAATAGCAGCATTCGTTGCTTCCATTTTGTTAACTCCACTAGTTAAACGTTTGGCGTTTAGAATAGGTGCCGTTGACGCGCCAAACTATCGAAAAGTACATGCACGCATAATGCCAAGGCTTGGTGGTCTGGCGATTTTCCTTGCGTTTTTAATAGGGTTGGCGTTCTTACAGCCACAAGGTGAAAATAGTTTAGCGATTATTATCGGAGCTTGTATTATTGTAGCAACTGGTGTCATTGATGATATGCGCGAAATTTCCGCAAAGGCAAAAATGCTTGGCCAAGTTGTTGCTGCCCTTATCGTTATTTTTGTAGGCGGTATTCAAATTGATTTTATTAACTTGCCATTTGGTGGGCAATTAGATTTCGGTTTCTTAAGTATTCCATTTACTATATTATGGATTGTTGGTATTACAAATGCGATTAACTTAATTGATGGCTTAGACGGTTTAGCTGCAGGTGTTTCTTCTATTGCACTAATCACATTATCAGGTATGGCATTTATAATGGGCGATATGTTCGTATTAGCCTTTGCAGCAATTTTAGCTGCAGCGACAATTGGTTTCCTATTTTATAACTTCCATCCAGCAAAAATCTTCATGGGAGATACTGGGGCACTATTTTTAGGATTTATGATTTCTGTATTAGCATTATTAGGATATAAAAACTTTACGATCATTTCGTTAATTATCCCAGTTATTATGCTAGGTGTACCGATTTCTGATACATTCTTTGCAATTGTTCGTCGCTTACGTATGAAGAAAAAATGGTCAGATCCAGATAAATCGCATTTACATCATCGATTATTGGATATGGGCTTTACACATCGTCAAACAGTACTTATTATTTATGGCATTGCGATGATGTTCGGCTTAGCTGCTATTATCTTCTCAATGGCTAAATTATGGGGAGCAATTTTGCTTATTACAGTTATTTTAATTGCCATTGAAATTTTCGTCGAGATCATAGGACTTGCCGGCAAAAACTATAAACCGCTATTAAATTTCATGCGGATTTTTAATAAATAACATTAGAACCAACCATACTGTAGTATGGTTGCTCAGACTGAAGACAAACTCAAAGGGATTTTGAGTTTGTCTTCAGTCTTTTTTGTGGAGATTTTTTCATGTATCGCTATCGCGGAAAAACCTGGTTGCTTCGCGGAAATATGGTCCTAAAGCGCGGAATTAATCTCGTGAAACGCGGAAAAACGATGCCGAAGCGCGGAATCAATACCGTGAAGCGCGGAATCATCTCCATTGTATCGTATGACTCTTAATCATGAGCAGACAAAAAAACAACCAGTCACCGGTTAAATACCGGCAACTGGTTGTTTTTCAAAAACTTTATTGTGCTGACTCGTTAGTCGAACTGTCGTCGCCAGCTGCATTATCTTTATCTGTATTATTATTTGTTAAAGTAGAAGAAGATTTTAAAGCAAGATGGTTTTTAAGAATTTGTGACACATCATCAACTGATTGTTGGTCTAATTGATAATAGTAAGTGCCTGTCGACATATCATCGCTACCATCTAAAGTTAACGAATCGATGCGTGGTTTACCTTGTGTTAAATAAGACAGGAATGATTTCATTTCACTAAATGTCATATTTGTTTTCATATTATCGCCAATTGCTTTAATGACATCGTCATACTTTGTAATCGAACCGACTGAAGCTACTTTATTTGTAATAGCTGTTAGAATTTCTTGTTGTCGAATACCACGTTGGATATCATTATCTTGTTTACGTGTACGTGCTAGTGCAAGTGCTTGACTACCATTTAAATGTTGTAAACCTGGTTTTAGATTAATCGTATTACGATCAAATTCATCTTTTTCATGTAGAGCATATGGTACTTCTGCTTCAATGCCACCTAATGCGTCGACAACATCAATAAATGCATTAAAGTTCATGCGCACATAGTAGTCGATTGGAATATCTAGAAGTCCTTCAACCGTTTCAATTGTTGCCAGCGTACCACCTAAAGCATGTGCATGTGTGATTTTATCTTTATAGCCTACTGTAGGAATATAAACGTAAGAATCACGAGGGATGCTTAACATTTTAATCGTTTTTGTATTGTTGTTTAATGTAGCTAAAATCAGTGCATCTGAACGTGAGTGATCAGAACCTTGTCCACGATTTTCACTATCATCAACACCTACAAATAAAATAGAAACATTATCATGAACTGGTTCTACTTTTTCTTCTCTTAGTGTAGAAACATCGCGACCTTCTAATTCTTCATGTGCTGAGTTTGCAGCGTGTTCGGCTTGCTTTGTAATATAGACTCCGTAGGCCGTAACGCAAATTAGGAAACTAGCAACAAGTAGTAATGCTACTTTTATAATGAAAGAAGCTTTAGAAGACCTCTTTTTCCTTTTTACATTCGTTCTTTTCATGTCTGGTATATTCTCCTCTTGATTTTGGGAATAATTACGTGATTGAACTAAAATTTATTCAAATTAGCATAGTGGCGAAACTGAGTAAGTTAGCTCAATATTAAAATTATACTATGGACCTTCAGCATTAGACAATTAAAACTATTTATTTCACAATAAATTCGATAAATTGCGCGCTCTCGAATGAGATGGATGCTTGTCCATTTGTAAGTTCTGTAATCCAATTAATAAATTGATTTTCTTCCTCTTTTAACACGGAAACAATGATTTCGACACCTTCCAAGTAGCGAATTTCCTCTAATGAGTAAGCGGAGTTACGAATCTCATTTTCTACTTTTCCGAGCCAGGTGTAGTCGATTTCAATTTTCATTAGATGATGTAGCTTGCGTTCGACAACTTGTGCAGCGAGTAATCCCTCTGTTGTTGCCTTACCGTACGCACGAATAAGACCGCCACCGCCCAATTTAATGCCACCAAAGTAGCGTGTGACGACAACGACCGTATCTTTTAAGCCTTGTTTTTTTAATACCTCTAACATAGGGACGCCTGCCGTGCCGCTAGGTTCCCCATCATCATTTGCCTTTTGAATATGATCATGCTCCCCGATTATATAAGCAGAGCAATTATGTGTCGCATTATGATGCATTTTTTTTATGCGCTCAATAAACATCATTGCATCCTCTTCGCTTTCAGCGCGTTCTATATAAGTGAGAAAGCGAGATTTAGAAATTATGATTTCACTTTCTCCATAGCCTTTTACAGTTAAATAGTTATCTCTCATATGTGTCATTCTCCTTTAATGTAGGGTTGTATGCTATAAATTTCATAAAGAAAAAGCATTAATTTTTATCATTGTGATGCTATAATAGGTTTAGACTTAGATTCTATGAAATTGGTCTTTCAAAATACTATGTGGTAATAAGGACATTAGACTGGGGAGTACACTATGTTTTCAAATGATACCTTCGATTTAAAGTCGCTTGATGACGTATTTAATCGAATGTTAGAAACAATAATGAGCTCTAAAGACGATATTTTCATTATAAGTGAACAAAGCCGTAGAAGCTTTGAAGATATGCAACAAGAGCTAGAAATTGTTCGAAAACAGATTTCAACTGTCATCGATGAAGGCGATGCTTTAGAAAAAAGCACGCAACTTGCTAAGCAAAGACTTGTGTTAGTGAGTAAAGCTTTTGATAATTATACCGAAGAACAAGTTAGAGATGCATATGAAACGGCCCATGATTTTCAATTGAAGCTCTCTGTCATTAGAACACAAGAAAAGCAACTTCGCGACAAAAGAGATGATTTAGAGCGACGTCTAAGAGGATTACTCGATACAATTGAACGTGCTGATCATATTGTCAATCAAGTAAATGTTATTTTAAATTATTTAACTTCTGATTTGAAAAATGTTGGGTTAGCGCTTGAACAAGCGAAAATGAAGCAAGATTTTGGTATACGAATAATCGCAGCGCAAGAAGAAGAGCGAAAACGTTTATCAAGAGAGATTCATGATGGACCTGCCCAAATGTTGGCCAATGTCTTAATGCGTACGGACTTAATTGAAAGAACGTATCGTGAGAAGGGCATTGAATATGCTTTGGCTGAAATTGCTGATTTAAAGAAAACAGTGCGCAATGCGCTATCAGAAGTGCGACGTATTATTTATGATTTACGTCCTATGGCGCTAGATGATTTGGGAATAGTACCGACATTAAAGAAATATTTGTCGACTGTGACCGAATACAATCCTGGTGTTGAAATCCATTTTCAGTCAAGAAGCACAGAACAACGTATTCCATCAAATTATGAGGTATCCATTTTCCGATTAGTGCAGGAATGTGTAACAAATGCTATGAAACACGGGAAATGTAAGGATATTTGGGTAAAGCTTGAATGGTTGAACAATGCGGTAAATATTGTCGTGAAAGATGATGGCGTTGGATTCGACCAGAAAGTCGTAAAAGATCATTCCTTTGGTATTTTAGGAATGAAAGAACGAATTGAAATATTAAATGGTACAATCTCAATTGAAAGTGAGATAAATCGTGGCACCACGGTATTATTTAAAATTCCGTTAGAAGTAGATTAAAGAAAGAAATGTGTTGCAGAATTTTAGGGGGTAAAGACTAATGACGAAGATTATTATTGTAGACGATCACCAGCTATTCCGCGAAGGAGTTAAACGCATCTTAGATTTTGAAGATACGTTTGATGTAATTGCAGAAGGTGACGATGGCACAGATGTTGTAAACTTATACGCAGAAAATCAACCAGATGTTGTTTTAATGGACATCAATATGCCAGGAAAAAATGGTGTAGAGGCAACAGCTGATTTAATTGCAGAATTTCCAGATGCAAAAGTAATCATGCTATCTATCCATGATGACGAAACATATGTAACACATGCACTAAAATCAGGTGCACTTGGCTATATGCTAAAAGAGATGGATGCTGACGAAATCGTAGAAGCGATTAAAGTAGTGGCAAATGGCGGCTCTTATTTACATCCAAAAGTAACAAAAAATTTAGTAGCAGAATTCCGTCGCCTTTCTGAACATGAAAACAAAGGTAATTTCCACCAAACAGAAATTCGTCGTCCATTCCATTTGCTAACAAAACGTGAATGTGAAGTACTACAATTACTAACAGATGGCCAATCTAACCGTACAATCGGTGAGACACTGTTTATTTCGGAAAAAACGGTTAAAAACCACGTTTCAAGCATTTTACAAAAAATGAACGTAAACGACCGTACGCAGGCCGTAGTAACTGCCATCAAAAATGGTTGGGTTGAAGTACGATAACTGCATAGTATAGAATTCAAAGCTGTTTTTAAAAGCTACTTTAACAAATAAAGTAGTTTTTAAGGCAGTTTTTTTGTTGTGCAACATTTTAAATTAAAAGACGTCTTAAGAATGATATAAGCACCTAAAAGTAGAAAATGCGCAACAAAATTCCTACTAATGCATTTATATGCTACAATATTGCGCGGGAGGTTTTATGATGTTAAAGAAAAGTATTCTAGCAGTTTTAACCTTATTAGTGTTAACTGCCTGTGGCAATAAAGATGAAGATTTAACTGCTAAAGAACGTGAAAAGGTTATTGAAGATGGTACAGTAGGCTTTGAAATGATGGGTGGAGAAGTCGAAAAAGCAACGAATGTACCAGCAAATGAGGAAAAAGCAATTATAGCGGCGTTCGATGAATATATTGCCGCATTCAATGATAAAGACATTCATCGTTATATGAGTACGATATCTAAGAACCCAAAAGGATTTAACTATGATGAAGATAAAGTATTTGCAGAGAAAGTATTTGATCAATCCGATACGAAACGCGATGTTGCAAATGTGACTATTGCGAAGTATGAACAGGAAGAAGCTCAAGTATTTGCCAATGTGACAACGCATTCACTCCAACTTGAGACCAATGTAGAACACGAAAGTGCCGGGCGACAAGTTACGGTATTTGTGAAAGAGGATGGAGCTTGGAAAGTGACGAGCGTCTTTTATATTGGCGATGACTCCAAATCTAGCACGGGCAATCAATAAAGGGGAATCTTTCCCTTTACTATACATAGAAAATGAATGTGAAGTGGACGTCATCGTTTGAACAGCGGTTCAATCCTGATGCAATTACGTTAGGTCGTAATTCAATTCACATTCATTTCTTTTTGAGGTAAACTTGGAACATAGGAGAGTGGACATGAATGAGGACGGCAATCGTAACAGACAGTACTGCATACATTACGCGAGAAGAACGCGCGCGCTTAAACATTCGTATGATTCCGTTAAGTGTAAACATCGCAGGTGAATTATTCGCAGAGGAAGTAGATATTACTGCTTCTGAGTTTTATGATAAAGTACGTGGGGCAAAAGAATTCCCTAAAACAACACAGCCACCAATTGGTGAATTTGCTTCTCTCTTTGAAGAGTTGGCAAATGATTATGACGAAGTAATTTCCATTCATTTATCGAGTGGTATAAGTGGTACATATCAAGGAGCTGTCCAAGCAGGAGAAATGGTGGAAGGTATTGATGTGTACGCATTTGACAGCGAGATTTCTTGCGCTGTTCAAGGCTTTTATGTGCTACGTGCAGCTGAAATGGCGGCAGAAGGTTGCTCGGCACAAGAAATATTAGCAGCATTAGCGGACATGAAGCAGTATATTCGTGCTTACTTCATTGTAGATGACTTAGTGCACTTACAACGTGGGGGACGTCTTTCTTCAGCAGCAGCTTTAATCGGAGGCTTATTACAAGTAAAGCCTGTTTTGCATTTTGTAGATAAGGTAATCGTACCATTTGAAAAAATTCGCACACGTAAAAAAGCACTAAAGCGTGCAGAAGATTTACTAGCTGAAGATGCAAACAAGTATGACAAGATGGATGCAGTAGTCATTCACGGCAACTGCCAAAAAGAAGCAGAGGAATGGTTAGCGCAGCTCGCTGCGACATACCCAAACGTAAACTTTAAATTGAGCTATTTCGGCCCAGTTATTGGCACACACTTAGGTGAAGGCGCAATGGGACTAGGCTGGACAAAAAAATAATATGAAAAAGTCTCTACAACTTGTTGTAGGGACTTTTTTTATTGCGTTTATGGCGGGTGGTTGGTCGGTAGCATGGTGAGGTGGAAATCGCCAGTAAACCTAGGTAAATCGCCATTATCTGTCGTGGAATCGCCACTAAAGCCCCGTGAATCGCCGGTAAAACTCTTGAAATCGCCGATAAAACCGCGTAAAACGCCGACCAACTCGAGTAAATCGCCAATAACCCGGCAGAACCCCCTTTTAAAACTACTATCTCAAAAAGAAAGGAGCAAATTAGAATGAAATATAAAGGATGGCTGTTGCCTCCTGCTTTACGAGATTTTCATGAAGGGCGTATATGGTTAATGGAACATTCACCATTTGCTAATCATGACATACAGTATGCTATTGATAAAAAGTATCTTCATATAATAGAAGGTATTCAAACAAGACCACGATTAAGATGTAACCGTTGCTATAATGATAAGCCACAGTTTTTTACGATGTTTGATTGCTCAAAATGCCAACAACAATGTGTGTATTGTAGACATTGCCTAAGTATGGGCAGAGTGAGTAGCTGCACGCAACTGATCATATGGCGAGGGCCGAAAGCTTATAGAAAAAGACAGCATACGCTCCAATGGGCAGGCCAACTGACGGAACTTCAACAACAGGCGGCAAATGAGCTGCTTGAAAGTGTTAAAGCAGGTCGATGTCATTTGATTTCAGCGGTGTGCGGGGCTGGTAAGACAGAGCTGCTTTTTCAACCAGTACAGTATGCGCTGGAAAAAGGGATGCGCGTTTGTATTGCAGCGCCACGAACAGATGTAGTGCTAGAGTTGTTGCCACGCTTTCAAAAGGCTTTTCCTGAAACCGTCATTCACGCTTATTATAGTGGAGCGCCGAAGCAGAACGGTTATGCGCAACTAATACTGGCAACGACTCACCAGCTATACCGCTTTGAACAGGCATTTGATGTGATGATTGTTGATGAGGCGGATGCTTTCCCTTATTCATTCGATGAAACATTAGCAAGAGCCGTGAAAAAAGCCAAAACTGCGAAAGCCTCAACTTACTTTATTACGGCTACACCGTCACAGTCATTAATCAAAGAGTTTAATCATTGCTCATTTATTCCAAAAAGATATCACAACAAGCCTTTGCCAGTACCGCACTTCAGCTCGCTATGGGGATATGAAAAAAGCTTGAAGCGTGGAAAAATGCCTCGAAAGCTAAAAGAATGGACAGAGGAGCGGCTTACTAAAAAAGAGCCTTTTCTTATATTTTTCTCGAAAGTTGAATTGTTGAAAATTGCAACGCCACTTTTTCAAAGGCTACATGCAAGTATTTTAACCGTTCATGCTGATGACCCAGAAAGGAAACAGAAAGTACTTCAGCTACGTAATGAAGAAATTCCTGGGTTACTAACGACGACTATATTAGAAAGAGGTATTACGATAAAAAATGTACAAGTCGCTGTTGTTGGGGCAGAATCGACTATTTTTACTGCAAGTGCATTGATTCAAATTGCTGGACGAGTAGGGCGGCATGAAAATTATGCAGAGGGAGATGTGGTGTTTTTTCATCATGGCATTACAATAGCAATGGATGAAGCACGAGAGAAAATAGTATATAACAATAAAGTAGGGTTCTCGCTATGAAAAAAGTAGAAATGTTTTGTTTACTATGTGCACAGCCTTTGCGTATCGTTCCTAGCTGGAAAACACTTTTAATAAGCAACTTTTCACCTTGCCTTTGTGAAAAATGTGCCTCCAAATTTGAGCGTTCATCTACTGCAACAGCACTTTATCAATATAACGATGCAATGAAGAAGTATTTACATCAATATAAATTTCTCCAAGACGTTGCACTCGCTAAAGTATTTCGACAGGAGTTACATGCACAATTTAAACGAGAGACAGCAACAATTATTCCAATTCCTATGCACCCTATTAAGCAACAAGAACGTACCTTCTCACATACGGAGGAGCTTCTAAATGCGGCTAATATTCCTTATAAACAACTATTAGAAAAAACAACTATAGAAACACAAAGCTCAAAAAATAGGGAGCAACGTATAAAATCAGCTCCACTTTTTCGACTAATGCCTGCAGCACAAGTTGAGCATAAAGATTATCTCCTTTTTGACGATATACAAACTACAGGGACAACACTGCGGCATGCCAAACAGGTTTTACTAGAAGCAGGCGCCCAAAATGTTCGAACCTTCACATTAATTAATGGATGAAAATGCTAATACATCATGTATAATAGATTACGAATTTAGGATTCGTGTAATTAAATAGTGATCATGCAAGAGGAGGAAGAAGAGATGGCTGAGGTTCGAAATTGTCCAAAATGTAATGAGTTTTTTAATTATACTGGGGTCAGAGACGTATGTCATAAATGCGCACAATCAGAAGAGGAATTATATCAAATTGTTTATCGTTTTTTAAGAAAGCGTGAAAACCGTGCGGCTACAGTAGAACGAATTGTGGAGGCAACTGGTGCTGAAGAGGAGCTATTATATAAATGGGTTCGTAAAGGTCGTTTACAGCCTGCAATGTTCCCGAACTTAGGCTATCCATGCGATAACTGCGGTCATTTAACGACAACAGGGAAACTGTGTACAAAATGCCAAGATGAATTAAAGTCAGATCTTCGCACATTTGAGGCAGCTAAGGAGTTCCGTGAAAGTGTAGCTGAGCATGATCGCGTAACATATCATGCTGAACGTAAAAAATAACAAGATGGCACGTGTTGTTTTTTACACTAGAGTTTAGCTTCCTTCACTTACACATGTTCAATGCTCATGCGAATCAGCAAGCAGGATATTCAAAATGACGAAGTTAAATTATACACCTTAAAGATGGTTGATAAGCGAAAGTGTGTTAATTTTAAACAAAATTAGCACACTTTTTTATATTTGAAAACTTAACATTGTTGGAGACAATCCGAAATAATAGTAAGATAAGCTTTTAAGATAGGGGGATGAACATGAAAATCACATCGTATGGTGTTAATGCTGTTAACGCATATAAAAATCAAGTACGCAATGTCAAATCTGGCGACAACAAAGCGTCATTTGCTGACAAAATTGAAATTTCAAAAGCGGCGCAAGAAATGCAAGGTGTAACGACGTACAGTACTGAACGAGCTGAACGCGTGCAACAATTAAAGGCAGATATCGATTCTGGCGAATACAAGGTCAATGCTCGCAAAGTTGCTGAAGATATGCTGAAATATTATCGTTTCTAGGAAATACAGAAAGGGTGCTTAGTAATATGACTGTAGAAACAATTTGTTCTACATTAACAATATTAGAGAGAATGCATAAAAGCTTACTCGAACTAGCCTTTAGAAAAACAGAAATTATTAAAGCTGGCGATATCGAAGCACTAGACCAAATGCTCAAGGATGAGCAGGCACATGTAGCGGCCATTGATAAGCTCGAGCAACAGCGTCAGGTACAGGTAACCGAATACCTTGGAGCAAAAGGAATTGCTTCAACTGACACAATGTCTGTTGCTGATGTCATCGAGGCTGCTGAACAAGAAGCTGAAAAAGAAGCACTTTCAGCTGTTCGCAATCGACTAATGCTAATCATCAATGATTTACGCAAACAAAACGAACTCAATCAAAAATTGGTATTCCAATCATTACAATTTGTCAATCTTACATTAGATGCGCTACGTCCCCAACCAGAGCAAATGAATTACTCTGGTCGTGAGGTACGTGGTACAAACACAGTCGCAAAAAAATCGTACTTCGATTCTCAAGCATAGTTCTTTTAATCGTTACTAAAGGGAGGAATAAAGATGCGCTCAACATTTATGGGCTTAGAAACAAGTAGAAGCGGTTTATTTACACAGCAATCTGCTTTATATACAACAGGTCATAATATTTCAAATGCAAACACACTTGGTTACTCACGCCAACGAGTAAACATGCAAGCTACGCCAGGTTTTCCAACGGCAGGCTTAAACACGCCAAATTACCCTGGACATATGGGAACAGGGGTAGAGACAGGTTCCATTCAACGTATTCGCGATGAATTTATTGACCGTCAATACCGTCAGGAAACAAATAAGCTAGGTTATTGGGAATCACGTTCAAATGCAATATCCCAAATGGAAGATATAATGGACGAACCTTCGCAGTACGGTTTAAACGCAGCCTTAGAACAGTTCTGGAAAGGTCTGCAAGATGTTAGTACCGGTCCGGAAAACGCGGCATCACGTAAAGTAGCCATTGAACGTGCCAACCATTTAGCACAATCATTTAATTATATCGATACGCAATTAAAAACAATTCAAGGCAACTTAGGTAACGAAATTAGTGTTTCGACAAATCGCATCAACTCCTTACTAAAGCAAATTGCTTCTATTAATAAGCAAGTGCAAGAGGTTGAGCCAAATGGTCATGTACCAAATGATTTATATGATGCTCGCGATGTGTTAATCGATGAATTAAATAGTTACATCCCAGTCTCAGTTGAACGTGTACCTTCTGGTGGACTTGCTTCTAGTGTAGCTGAAGGCAGTGTAACTATTACATTTAAGCCATATGGCACAAACACAGCTATTAAATTAGTGAATGGTAAAGATGCTGCGAGCATTGAAGTAAATAGTGGAACTACACAAATTGATGGAACGGATTTATCAAAAGTATTTACGAGCATCAATGTAACTGGCACAGGTACAGCAGATTCAGGAACGATTACATATGACCAGTTAGAGCCTGGCAAAGGTAAATTATTATCATTGATCAACTCTTATGGATATCAAGATGGGGCCGATGTTAAAGGCTATTATCCAGAAACGATGGCTAGCCTTGATAAACTTGCCTCTGAATTTGCAAATGTCTTCAATGCGATGCATAAGCAGGGGTATGATTTAACTGGTGCTCAAAGCACAATCGATTTCTTTGAACCAATTGATAATACAAAACCGATGTCAGCAGGAAATATTAAAGTCAATGCTGACCTTTTGAAGGATTCTTCAAAATTGGCTGCTTCGAGCAAGCCAAATGAAGAAGGAAACGGCAAATGGGCACTTGAGCTTTCAAATATCCAATCAAAAGTTCAAGCAAATTTAGATGGTGCAACATTTAACTCATTCTATCAAGGAATCATTGGTAAGCTCGGTGTCGATGGGGAGGAAGCAGCGCGCTTAAACGGAACTTCAGAAACACTTCTTGTGACAATCGGCAACAGCCGTGCTTCGATCACTTCTGTATCACTTGATGAAGAAATGACGAATATGATTACATTCCAACAAGCGTATAACGCAAATGCACGTATGATTACCGTTATCGATGAAACATTAGACAAAATCATTAATGGCATGGGCCGAGTAGGAATTTAAATAAAAACTAATTGAGTATGACTAAAGGAAGGAGCTTTTACAAACATGCGCGTAACACAATCCATGTTATCGAATAACATGCTTCTAAACTTAAATAATAGCTACGGAAAAATGTCGAAGCTACAAGATCAAATCACTTCAGGCTCTAAAATAACGAGACCTTCAGACGACCCTGTAGTAGCAGTTAAAGGGATGGGCTATCGACGTGATCTAGGGCAAGTTGAACAGTACACACGTAATATGAATGAAGTGAACAACTGGCTAGATACATCTGACGAATCGTTAAATCAAGTAGGCGAGCAGATGAAGCGAGTTCGTGAGCTTGTAATTCAAGCTGCGAATGATACAAATACACCAGATGAGCGAGCGAAAGCGAAAGCTGAAATCGACCAAATTCGTAAACAAATTCAAGATGTAGCGAACACAAAAGTGGGAGATCGCTATATTTTCAGTGGTACAAAAACAGGTCAACCATTATTTATAAATGGCACACTTAACAATGCAAATGTCAATTCTGAAGATGTAAAGATTGAAGTATATGATGGTATTCAGATGACAGTGAATACTGCTGGCATGGATTTATTTAAAAGTGTTGATGATATGATGGGCAAAATTTCAGATGTTCTAGACCCGAATAGAATTCCACTTGCTACAAGTGACGAAATCAGCTCAACATTAGGTGGTGTTACAAGTACAAGCACTGACGATGACATTACAACAATGCACAATAAAATTCTCGAAACGCAGGCGGACATTGGTGCACGCCAAAATCGTGTGGAATTAATGGAAAACCGTTTATCTATTCGTGAAGTTAGCGTAACGAAGCAATTATCGAATAACGAAGACGTTGATTATTCAAAAGCTATTACAGAAATGGTAACATCAGAATCAATTCATCAGGCAGCATTATCTGTTGGCGCTAAAATAATTCAACAATCTTTAGTAGATTTTATTAGATAATACAATTGATTTTTCCGCTAATAAATCCAAGCGTTTGAACATTTTGTTCAGACGCTTTTCTTGAAAGGAGAGATGTACATGAGACTCCCGCAAATCCAAATCCGCACAACAGATGCACAAATTGACCTTAATATTTCCAAACCACAGCAATACATTAAACAGCCAAATGCTACGCAGCAGTTTGAACAGCCTGCTGCAATACTTGATATTAATACAACACGTGGTGTCTTGAAAATTGATTCATCCCAAGCAAGACGTGACTTAGGCTTAATTGGACCATTAGAATCAAGTGCAAATTATGCGCAAAAAGGTAAGCAAGAGGCAATCAAGGGTATGGCACGAAGAGCAAGAGAAGGCCGACAAATGATGGAGGCAGCTGGCAAGGATCAGGGGAGAGCAACTATCCAAAATATTGCTAAACAAAATCATGGCCCCCACCGTGTTCAATTTAATGTGAAATTTGTACCATCTGTTGGATCTGTTAAAATTGACTACACACCAGGTACAACTGACGTCAATATTCAACGAAGAGAACCAATAATTGACGCACAAGTGAACAAACCCATCCATGAATACACACCAGGTAAAGTAACTGGTACAATGATACAAAGACCAGACGTTGACATTGATGTCATCGTTTAAAGGAGTGCACCCGAAAATATGAAAATTGCTACTAAATTTTTAGGAGAAGTCGAAATCGTTGAACAAGATATCCTGACATTTGAACATGGCTTATTAGGATTAGAAGAAGAAAAAGAGTTCGTATTGCTTCCAATTGATGCAGACTTGCCCCTTGCATTACTTCAGTCTGTTCAGCATGTCGAAATCGGCTTTGTCGTTGCCTATCCATTTGCATTCAAAAAAGATTATAGCTTTGATATTAGCGAAGAGGATCGCGAGCAATTACAAATTGAAAAACAAGAAGATGTCCTTCCATACGCCATTGTCACAATGAAAGAGACATTCCAAGACTCTACGATTAACTTGTTAGCACCCGTTATTTTAAATATTGCTAAAAAACGAGGCAAGCAAATCGTTCTCCAAGATAGCAAAGCCTTTCCATTACGTTATCCAATGCTGCCATTGGAAGGAAGTGCGAAATAATGCTAGTACTTTCACGCAAAAAAGATGAGTCTATTATGATAGGCGATCAAATCGAAATAAAAATATTAGCTGTTGATGGTGACCAAATTAAACTTGGTATAGTTGCCCCGAAAACAGTAAAAGTACACCGTTCTGAAGTTTTTGAAGCAATCCAAGCACAAAATAAAGAAGCACTTTCCTCTTCAGCGAATTTTTTAGAACATCTAAAGAGAAAATAGTTACTATATTAATGGTAAATGCAAACTTAAAATCTATTACATAAAAAATAAAAAAACTTTTAAAAAACTATTAAACTTTTCCAACTACTAACGATATATAGATTGTAGGGTAAGGGAAGTACATACATACAACCTAAACCGACAATATTCCACACGGATGTGGAATAACAAAACAAACATTCAAGGAGGAATTCCAAATGAGAATTCAACACAATATTTCAGCTTTAAACACACACCGTAACCTAGCTTTCAACAACACTGAAGCTTCAAAAAACCTTGAGAAGTTATCTTCTGGTTACAAAATCAACCGTGCTGGCGATGACGCTGCTGGTTTAGCAATCTCTGAAAAAATGCGCGGACAAATCCGTGGTCTTGACATGGCAACTAAAAACGCTCAAGATTCAATCTCTTTAATCCAAACTGCTGAGGGTGCACTTAACGAAACACACTCTATCCTACAACGTATGCGTGAATTAGCAGTTCAATCTTCAAACGATACAAACGTATCTGCTGACCGTAATGATATTCAAAAAGAAATTAATGCATTATCTGAAGAAATTACACGTATTTCTACAGATACTGAATTTAACACTCAAAAACTTCTTAATGGTTCATTCAAAGGTAAAGTATTCCATATTGGGGCTAATGAGAAACAAAATATTAAGCTTTCAGTTGCTGACATGGGTGCATCTGCACTAAAAGTTAAAAATATTGATATTTCTAAACAATCTGCTGCTGATAATGCAATCACAAAAATCAATGATGCATTAAAAACAGTATCAGCTACACGTTCTGATTTAGGTGCTGTTCAAAATCGTCTAGAGCACACAATCAATAACTTAGGTGCAACTTCTGAAAACTTAACTGCTGCTGAATCACGTATCCGTGATACAGATATGGCAAAAGAGATGATGGGCTTCACGAAGAACAACATCTTAATGCAAGCTGCACAATCTATGCTAGCGCAAGCTAACCAACAACCACAAGGTGTTCTTCAATTACTACAATAAAAAACAAAAAAAAGAGAGGACAATTCCTCTCTTTTTTTTTGTTTTTGAAACCCCTCTACTCTTATCTATAGGTTTTAAGATGGCCTAGTTAAAATCAATTAAGAAAGTATTTTAGGTTCTGACTTCGTTGAATTTTCAATAACGAATGAAAAATCTAGAGTGTTAGTAAAAGACGTACTTACATTGTTCATATTTTCTCAAAAATGACGATATAAAATTTGAGGTGAAGGTTTTGGGAAAACATAATATTGAATATTTATCATCGAAAATTAATGTAAAAACAGTAATTGTGGATGGGCTATTACTACATAGTAAGTATGATCCAATAAAAGAAGCAGATAGAATAGTAGAAAAAGAGTTCGAACCGAATTTTGCTTATGTATTATTTGGTTTTGGATTAGGCTATATTAAAGATGCATTATTAGAGAGAATCGATAATCCATCTAAGCTAGTAATTATTGATCCAATATTTTCGTTAATAGAACATGATGATAAGTCACATCATGTCATTGAGAAAATAGACGAAAAAGAAATTGAAACCTATATTGCAAATCAGTTACCTCACTTAAGTAAAAAAGTAAAAGTAGTGTGTTCTCCGAATTACGAGAAATTATTTCCAAAAGAATATAAAATGGTTTTACAAATAATTAAAAACGTACAAATGATTAATTTAGTAAATGAAAATACAGTGAGATATTTTGCTGATTCATGGCAAGAAAATTCAATTCATAATTTAGTTAACGTTTATACAGGGATGTCATTAGAAATATTGAATAAGTATTATACTTGCCCAGTGATAATTGCAGCAGGGGGTCCTTCATTAACTAAACAACTGCCATTATTAAAAGAAATAGAAAAGAATGTGATTTTAATTGCTGCAGGATCAACAGTAAATTCGTTATTAAAAAATGAAATTGAACCTGATTATATTGTTACTATCGATGGCTCATTAGCTAATTATAACCATTTTAAGAATATTGGTGAAATAAAATCAAAATTGCTTTTTGCAATTACAAGTAATTACAAAATTCAATATGAATATAAAAATGAAAAGTATGCATTTGTTGATGCTAATGACGTTGAGTATAGAGAGCAAATTAAAAAAATGTTCGGTTATAACTTACCATTAATTCTTGGGGGAGGGTCAGTGGCTAATTTTTGTTATTCAATAGCAAATTATATTACTACTGGACCAATTGCTATGATCGGACAAGATTTAGCATATACGGACAATAAGTCACATGATGAAAGTAATAAACATTATATTGAAATTAGTGATGAAATCAAAAAAGAAAGACGATCATTTGAATTAGAGGGCTATTATGGGGACAAAGTTTTGACAGATTACTCTTTTCTATCAATGAAAAAAAGCTTTGAAATGCTGCACTATCATAACAATAATGATAATGAAATTTATAACTGTACTGAAGGTGGAGTGAAAATTGAAGGAATAGAGCAATTGCCTTTTCGAACTTTTGTTGAAAAATTTGTTGATAGAAACAATGTAATAGATATTGAAGTGGAAATTACAAGAAGGAAATCGGATGATAAAACTTTTTACAGTATAATGGATCAAAATATAAAAATATATGATGAAGTGATTAAAGAAATCAAAAATGCCATTATTTTTTTAAAAACAAACAGATCATCGGTTAATTTTGATAAAAAAGTACTGAGAGGTCTTGATAAGATAGACGCTAAATTAAAGAAAGCGTTTATTGAGCTTTCAATTGAATATATTACTGGTCCAATTACTATTGATGTTTTAAGAAATTATGAACAAGTACCAAATGAAAAACCAGAAGAAAGTTATAAAAGGATTTATAATCAAAATTTAGAGCTATATACTAGACTACTAGAGGTTATTGAAAAATCTAAGCTTTATACAATAGAAGCAACTAAAGAAGCAGAAAATTATTTAGATAAGGATGGGAATTATGGAAAATGAAATTTTAGAAGTGTTAGAAAGTTATAACGAGTATTTAGGGAAAATTCCATTTGGTTCGGAATATATTGCAAATAATTTAAGAAAAGATAATATTACTGATGCATTACAGGCTATTAGTAATTTTTCTGAAGGGGTTATTTGGATTACGGAAGCAAATAAGTTATTAAATAAAGGCGGAGTGAAAGTTGAAATGGATATCGATAAAATTAAAGAGTTTTTTATCGAAATAAATGAAGGATTAGAAAATAAAGATTACTTATTGGTCGCGGATTTATTTGAATATGAAATAGTACCATTCTTTAGCGAATCGAAACAAGCGACATTGAACATATAGTACAATGGTTATGAAATGGGAAGTAAAACTTGCAAAAAATAATGAAAAAACGTTAAAGCTAAATGACATTTCTATTTATAGTACTTATCGACCTTTTGAGAGTGTTGAGAAATGGATAAAAGCTGAAATAGATTTGAAAGTAGATAATTATTTGCTAATTGGATTAGGACTAGGCTACCATTTGAAATCATTACTTAATTATGCGAGAAATAAGAAAATTATTGTATATTATTTTAATCTAGAAGAATTATTATTGTTTAAGAAAAATAACAGCGATGATTGGTGGAAAAAAGATAATATTCAAATAGTCAATACTTTAAAGGGGTTGGACTTTAAATCATTTCAAGTGCTCTTTCCTAATAGTTGGTTGACTGCAATTGGAGAAACACATCCTTTATTTAATTCATTAGAAGTTATAAAAATTACACAAAATTCTTACAAAAAAAATGCTGATAAAATGCAGGAAAATTTCCAATTAAATAGTTTGTTAGGTGATGCTTCGTTTATTGAGATGCAGCAAGAAAAAGTAGTTTGCCTAGTAGCGGCAGGGCCATCATTAGACAAAACAATAAATTGGCTAAAATTATATCAAGAAAAAATAGATATTTTTGCAGTAGGGGCAGTGTTAAAAAAGCTATTAATGAATGAAATTATTCCTAGTGCTATTGTTTTAACAGATGCAAATGAGGTGATAAAATCACAAATTGATAATAGTGGTTTTACTGGAGATTTATACTATTTGAGTACGGCAAATCATAGTTGTGTTAAATTGCATGAGGGACCTCGTTATATAATGTACCAGAAAGGGTACACGGCAGCAGAAGAACTAGCGAAAAAATATAATTATCCAATGATAGAGACCGGAGGATCAGTTGCAACTGCTACACTAAGCTTAATAGAAGCATTAGGTTATAAAAATGTAATTTTGTTTGGAGTAGACTTAGGTTTTGAAAATGATAAAACACATGCTGATTTTACTAATTCAGTATTTGAGAGTTCCACAAACAGATTCCGCAAAATTATTGCAAATGATGGCAGTGTCATTAACACTCACGCTATGTTTCAGATTTTTTTACAATGGTTTAATGAGAAAATGAAAGACACTGAGCTTAATGTTTATAATACAGCAGAAAAAGGTGCAAAAATAGATCATGTTTCATTAATAGATAAAGAGGTTTTTGAAGAAATTGTCTGTAATAATTATTAAAAAGGATGAAAAAATTGAGATCGAAAATATTAGTAACTGGTGCTGATGGCTTCATTGGCTCACATTTAACAGAAACATTAGTACGACAAGGCTATGATGTTCGTGCATTTGTTTATTATAATTCATTTAATTCATGGGGCTGGTTAGATCAGTCTTCATCTGAAATTAAATCATCATTGGATGTGTTTTCAGGAGATATCCGTGATCCTTATGGTGTAAAAGAAGCAATGAAGGGTTGTACGCATGTCCTGAATTTAGCAGCGCTAATTGCAATTCCGTATTCCTACCATTCTCCTGCAACTTATGTAGATACAAATGTAACAGGGACATTAAATGTTGTACAAGCAGCGAAAGAGTTAGGTGTAGAAAAGGTAGTTCATACTTCTACAAGTGAAGTATATGGAACAGCGTTATATGTACCAATCGATGAAGAGCATCCATTACAAGGACAATCGCCATATTCTGCATCAAAAATAGGCGCTGATCAAATGGCTTTATCATTTTATCGCTCATTTGATACACCTGTATCTATTATTCGTCCGTTTAATACATATGGACCACGCCAATCTGCACGGGCGGTTATACCGACGATTATTAGTCAACTGGCAAGTGGCAAAACGAACATAAAGCTGGGAGCAGTAAGCCCTACACGCGATTTTAACTATGTAAAAGATACTGTTAACGGTTTTATATCTGTTATGGAATCTACTAAATCAATCGGTGAAGTCATTAATATCGGGTCAAACTATGAGGTTTCAATTGGTGAAACTGCAGAAATGATTGCAGATATTATGGGTGTAAATTTAAAGATTGAAACAGATGAACAACGCCTACGTCCTGAAAAAAGTGAAGTCGAACGTCTTTGGGCTGAGAATAAAAAGGCGAAGGAACTACTTGGTTGGGAGCCACAATATGGTGGCAAAGATGGTTTCCGTAGAGGTCTTGAAGAAACAATAGAATGGTTTACAAATCCTAAGAACTTATCTCAATATAAGGCAGATGTTTATAATATATGAATACGCAATGGTTGGAATTTGCAGATAATGTAAAGCAGTTTTATGGAAAAGAATTTGTGCCTTTACATGAGCCTACATTCAATGATAAAGAAGTTGAATATGTCACGGATTGTATAAAAACAGGTTGGGTTTCTTCAGTTGGCGCTTATGTTAATCGTTTTGAGGAGGATTTAGCTAAATTTGTCGGTGTAAAGCGAGCGGTTGCTGTTGTTAACGGTACAGCAGCACTTCATATAGCTTTAAAGGTAGCTGGGGTAGAGGAAAATGATGAAGTACTTATGCCATCACTTACCTTTATCGCCACAGCGAATGCGGTATCATATTTAAAAGCAATACCTCATTTTGTCGATGTAAATGAAGATACATTAGGTGTCGATCCAGTTAAACTTGACCGATATTTAGAGCAGCTTGCTGAGATGAGAAATGGAGATTTATATAATAAAGAAACAAATCGCCGAATTAAAGCTCTCGTACCGATGCATACATTCGGACATCCTTGTATGATGGATGAACTAATTGAAGTATGTAAGAAATTCAATCTTGTGCTTATCGAGGATGCCGCAGAATCATTAGGTAGTTATTATAAAGGGAAACATACAGGTAGTTTTGGAAAAGTAAGTGCGATGAGCTTTAACGGTAATAAAATTATTACTACTGGTGGTGGTGGTGCGATTCTAACAGATGATGATGAGATTGCGGATTATGCCAAACACTTAACGACTACAGCGAAAATACCCCATAAATGGGAGTATAGACATGATGAAGTTGGCTTTAATTATCGAATGCCAAATATAAATGCAGCACTGGGATGTGCACAACTTGAGAAGATGATTGAATTTATCGAACAAAAACGTCAGCTTACAAAGATATATATGGATTTAGTACAAGATTTAGATGGAGTTAGATTATTTACAGAGCCAAACTATTGTAAAAGCAATTACTGGCTACAAACATTAATTTTAGATGAAACATTGGACCGAGATGAAATTCTTACAATTTTAAATGATAATGGAATAATGAGTCGGCCTATTTGGCAGCCATTACACATGCTAGAAATATATAAAGAGTGCCCCAAAATGTGTCTTAGTGTAACAGAGCTATTAAAACAAACGATTATTAATATTCCAAGTACACCATTTGAGGTGAAATAATGAATAAATTTGATGAAAGATATGAAATACGTTTAGCCAAATATGCCGATATCAAAATGATTATGACATTTTTAAACGATCATTGGCGTGAAGGACACATTATGGCGATAGATCAAACGTTATTTGAATATGAATATGTGAATGGTGAAGATGTTAATTTTGTACTAGCTATTGATCGTAACTCAGGGTTATTAGAAGGGATTTTTGGGTTTTTAAATTGCTCACAAACTGCTGATTTAAATAAAAAAGATATTTGGGGTAGTATGTGGAAAGTAGTGGAGGTACGTAATAATATTCCTTTTTTAGGTATTGAGTTAGCAAAACGAGTAGTGGAAATAACAAAATGTCGTACTCAAATTGGTAACGGTGCAAATCCTAAAACGACTGTCCCATTAAGAAAGATGTTTTTTAAAGAAAAAGTTGATAAAATGCAACATTTCTATTTTTTAAACAATAATATAGAGGAATATAAAATAGCTATAGTCAATGAGCTACCTAACTTGAATCATAATACAACAAGAAAATCGAAAATTGTAAGATTGAACTCAATAGAAGATTTAAAAAGCGAATTTGATATTGAAAAATTAAATACAATTCCATATAAGGATAATTGGTATTTTAATAAACGCTATTTTGAACATCCGTATTATACTTATGAGGTTTATGGAGTTACAGATGAAAGAAATGAAGTAGGTGCAATACTAGTTTGTAGAGAAGTTATTCATAATGGATCAAAAGTGCTTCGAATAATGGATTATTTGGGTGAAGAAAGCCTCTTCGAAGGATTATATAATGAATTTGTGTGTTTAATAGAAGATAGAAATATAGAATATATTGATTTTTATGTTTATGGCTTCGAAAATCAGTATATCACAAATGCGGGGTTCGTTTTAAAAAATGAACTAGATACTAATGTAATTCCTAATTACTTCGAACCTTTTTTACAATCAAATGTGGATATATGGGTACATTATAAACTGCCTAGCACAAAGTTTTTTAAGGCAGATGGAGATCAAGATAGACCAAATCTAATTAGAAGATAGAGAGAGAAAAATGGAAAATTTATTAATAGATGAGAATGTATTTTACGAAAATTATAATAATTATATACAGCATATAAAGGATAAAGAAGAAATATTAATTTGGGGTAGTGAACTTTCGAGTGCTAATATTATTGAATTAATAAAGAATGAAAATATTTGGTTCAAAGTTATTGGATTTGTAACCAATAATAAAGATTTGTGGGGAGGGAGAATTCAAGAGAAAAGAATATTTAGTCCTGTTGATGTAGTAAATAATCTACAGAAAGATAATGTACTGGTTATTATCGCTGCTCAACAACAAAGCGCTATACAAAGTCAATTAGAAAAACTTCAAGTACCTAATGAAAAAATTGATTTAAAAGGATTTGGTTTATCTAAAGATTATCTTACTTATAAGGATAATCAAACTCCATTTGAAATAATTCAAGAAAATTTATTAGAAATTAGAAAAACTTTCGATTTATTGGAAGATCAAAAATCAAAAAATGTGTTAAGTAACATACTAAATTCTAAGATAACTTTAGATAATAGTTATTTGAATGGTATTGCTTCTCCACCAGTACAGCAATATTTTGATGAAGAATTAATTAGTTTAAATGAAGGGGAAGTCTTTATAGATTGTGGAAGTTTTAATGGAGATACTTTAAAATCTTTCTTGAATTTCTCGAATGGAACGAAATACAAAAAGTATATTGCTATTGAAGCGGATCCAAAAATATATAAAGATCTTTTATTAACAATAGAAAAGGAAAAAGTAGAAAATGTTTTACCTATTAATATAGCTTGTTGGTTTGAAGAAGCTACTTTATCATTTATGCAACAATCAAGTTCAGGTTCAATAAATACTGAAGGATCGATGTCTGTTCAAGCAAACAGTTTAGACAATTTATTTTCTGAAGATAAAATTACATTTATAAAGATGGATATAGAAGGAGCGGAACAAAATGCTTTGTTAGGTGCAAAGAAATTAATAGATAAAAATTCACCTATTTTAGCAATTTGTCTATATCATAAGCTAGAAGATTATTTTAAGATTCCATTAATGATAAATGAGATGAATTCTGAATATAAGTTTTTTATAAGACATTATACAGAAAGAGTAGATGTTGAAACGGTATGTTATGCAATTCCTAAAAATAGATTGAAGCAAATTTGAATAATTTTTAGACAGAAAGATTATGTAAGTAAAATAACAGGCTAACGACATTAAGTTTATTTAATTATTAGATGTATTATTTTAAGAATTTTAGATAAGGACTCAATTAAAATTATACTATTTTAAATATAATAGAGAAAAAGTAATCACTTGTGAAGCATCGAATAAGGTTGAATTAATATTTCATCTATTTCAGGAATTTCCAAATAAATCAACTTTGAATCTATACTAAACTATGTAGACAATAATAAAACTAAATTAGGGGAGATAAAAATTGTCGAAAGATTATCTCTCCAAATGATATAAAGGAATTGGCCTTAGAAAACGAACTTTTTAATTAAAAGTTGAAGATAAAATTGCAAAATAAAAGTATTGCCTAAATTAACACATCATGCAACAAAGAAATCTAAAATAATGAAATTAACCTCTATAGAAGATTTAAAAGACGAATTAGATATTGGAAAATTCAATAAAGCTCCATTGAATAATGGATTATTTAGGAGAAGAAAGCCTCTTCGAAAGAAGATATGAGGAATTTATGTGTTTAATAGGAGAAAGAAATGTTTACAATACAATGATTTCTTTATTTATGGCTTCGAAATACATTTTATTACAAATGTGGGAATCGTTTAAAAACTAAATCCGAAATTTTTTGTTCGATTAAATGTGGATATATTTCATTATAAACCTGCCTAACACAAAATTTTTTAAGCTGAAGGGAATCAAGATAGACCAAAGTTTGTAAAAAATTAAAAGCATTTTATTTAGATTACTGAAAGTGAGTGGGGATTTTGAATTTGCTGAAATCTATTTTTTTAGAGGATTTATTTGAGTCTTCTATCAATCAATATGTTGAGGAACTAAGAAATGTAGAGTTTATTGTAATTTGGGGAACTGGAAATGGAGCTTCTCTAGTTTATAACTTTTTAGATGAATACAACATAAGTAATAAAGTTAAATATTATGTAGACAGTAACTATGCTATTGTAGGTACTTATAGAAATGGTTGTAGTGTTATTAGTCCTCTAGATTTAAATAATATTATGATAGAGGGAAAGTATAAAATCATTATCTCTTCAATGTTTTTAGCTGAGATTAAAAACCAAATATTAAATTTAAATATAGATGAGAAATGTATTGATATAAGGGGATTTGGGCTAGCAAAAGATTATTGGACTTTTAAAGATTGTTCGCCTTATAAAGTAATATATAAAAATATTGAATTATTTGAAACAGTATATAATAGTTTAAATGATGACTTTTCAAAAAGGATATTTACAGGAATTTTAAATTCTAAAATTGCTTTAGATAATAAATATTTAGTAGGAATTAATAGTGAGCCATTACAACAATATTTTGAAAAGGACTTAATAAAATTAATTCCAGGCGAAGTTTTTGTAGACTGTGGTAGCTATGTTGGCGATACTTTAGATATTTTTTATAAATTAACAGAAGGAAAATTTGAAAAATATATTGCCATTGAAGCAGATCTGAATAATTTTGGAAAGTTGAATGAAAACATACATACACATAAATATGAAAATATAGTCACCTATAATTTAGCTTGTTGGAATGAAGAAACAACACTAAAATTTGATTCAAATCAAACTGCAGGGCATATTGTAAAAGAAGGTCAAGTTACTATAGAAGCAAACACTCTGGATAATATTTTAGAAAATGAGAATGTTACTTTCATCAAAATGGATATTGAAGGTGCTGAAGAGAATAGTTTAATAGGTGCTAAACAAATTATTAGTAAAAACAAACCAATTTTAGCAATTTGCTTGTATCACGGTTTTGAGGACTTGTACAAATTACCATTAATTATGAAAGAATATAATAATGAATATAAATTTTATATTCGTCATTATACTGAATTAGTAGATCAAGAAACGGTTTGCTATGCAATTCCTGAAAATCGATTAATTAGTTATTAAATATATAAGGAGGGCTTAATATGAAGCCTATCGTAATAGGTATGGTAGGAGCAGGACGTGCAACGGAACTACATATGCAAGCACTTCAGAGAGTAAGTGGAATTCCATTACGTTTTAAAACAATTGTAGCTAGGCGTGAGGAGCAACTAATGCCAGCGAAAAATTTATATGGATTTGAAATCGCTTCATATGATTTCGAAGATTTATTAAATGATCAAGAGATTGATGTCATTGATATTTGTACACCACCATATGTTCATGAAGATATGGTCATTCGTGCAATGGAAGCAGGCAAGCATGTTATCTGTGAAAAGCCTCTTTCTGGATTTTTTGGGCGCGAAGGCGATCAAGTACCGATTGGTGATAATGTTTCTAAAGTAGAAATGTATGAACATTTATTAAAATCTTTAGAGAAATTACGAGATGTAGTTGAAAAATCTGAAAAAAAATTTATGTATGCTGAAAACTTTGTGTATGCGCCAGCAGTAATGAAAGCAGCAGAAATAATTAAAGCGAAGAAAAGCCGTATTTTATATATGAAAGGTGAGGAGAGTTTAAAAGGTTCGAGTTCTCCAGTTGCTGGCGAATGGTCAAAAACAGGAGGAGGTACCTTTATAAGAACTGGTTCTCACCCATTATCAGCTATATTATGGCTAAAGCAACAAGAAGCTGAGACAAGAGGGACTAAGATTTATGTGGAAAGTGTGTTAGGAGATATGGCACGAATTACACCTTCCTTAACAGATTATGAACACCGTCATATTATGGCAAGACCAAACGATGTTGAGGATATGGGGACTGTCATTCTTACCTTTTCAGACGGTTCTAAAGCAGTAATTATTGCAACTGATGTTTGTTTGGGCGGTAGTAAAAATTATGTTGAACTATACTGTAATGATGCTTCTATTAATTGTACGATTACATTAAATGATTTAATGGAAACTTATTTTTTAGATGAAGATGGGTTAGATAACGTTTATCTTTCTGAGATGTTACCGAGTAAAAAAGGGTGGAATAAACCTTTTATTGCTGATGAACTTATTAGAGGCTATACAGGTGAAATGCAAGACTTTATGGAGTGTGTATATTATAATCGAGATCCTAAATCTGGATTCGAATTAGCGTACGATACGATAAAAGTTACATATGCTGCATATAAGTCTGCCGAAATTGGAAGTAAAGTGAACTTGTAATTAAGGAATTGAGGAAAGCATAATGAATAAGTTAGCGGATTTATTTTTTGAAACGGCTATCTTAAACAAAAATAAGTTAGCTATTTGGTGTGAAGGTGAGAGTATAACTTATGAAGAATTAGCAAATTTAATAAGTCGTTATGCTAATCTTTTGTTAAACAATGGAGTTAAATATGGTGACCATATAGGTATAACCATGAATAATAGTATTACTTCTGTTGCTCTAATTTTAGCTGCTGCAAATAATGGTTTAGGATTGGTTCCAGTAAATCCTACTATGCCTAAAGAAGCTCTCATTCATGCTTTTGAAGTAGCAAATGTAAAGCATATTATTGCTACGAAGAAGTTTTACGAAAAACATGAAGGTCTAAACTTTAGTGGTAAAACGTTTTGTTTAGATGCAAATATGGAAGAGAAAATATCTTTTTTAGATAGTAAAAGTCAATCGGAGGAAAGACCTTATGTTAAAGAGGTTACCGGTAATGAATCTTTTATTATAACTATGACTTCAGGTTCAACAGGAAATCCTAAGCCAATTTTATTAACACAGGAAAACAAATATAAGCGTATAATAGCCCATTTAAATTTGTATAATATTACATTTGAAGATAGGGTATTAGCGGCTACACCGTTATATCACTCATTGGCAGAAAGATTGGTACTAATACCATTGATAATTGGTGGTACTAGTATCCTGATGTCGCGTTTCACACCAATGAGATGGTTAGAAATTATTAAAAATCAACGCGTAACATTTACTATTGCAGTCTCTGCACAATTAAATCAAATAGTTAATTGCCTTCCTAAAGTTGAATTGGATGATATTAGCTCGCTGAGATGTGTTGTTTCCTCTTCAGCATTGTTAGAAGAACATGTTAGAAAAGAGTTAGTTGCAAAACTAGAATGTGATTTTTATGAGATGTATGGTACATCAGAAATATCTACTGCAACAAGTATTAATTTTAAAGAAGCTCACCTGAAGCAAAATTCTATTGGAACACCTTTGTTAGAAGCGAGTATTAGGATATTAAAAGAAAATGGTGAGCTTGCAAAGCCATACGAAGTGGGAGAAATTCTTTGTAGAACCTCTTTAATTTGCGAGGGGTATTATGGAAGAAACGAATTATTTAATGAAAGTGTTAAAGATGGATTTTTTAAAACAGGTGATTTAGGCTATCTAGATGAGGATGGGTATTTATTTTTTTCTGGAAGGAAAAAAGAGTTAATTATTACCGGAGGGATTAATGTCTATCCAATAGATATTGATAAATGTGTAGCAGAATTGTCTGAAATAGAGGAATGTGCCGCATTTGCATGTCCTAATGAGAATTTAGGAGAAGTAGTGGCCTTAGCTGTTATTTTAAAGAAAGATGCTTCTTTATCTATAAGGGATATCCAACGGCACTGTGCAAAAAATTTAGCTGACTATCAGCAACCACAAAAAGTTTACTTTGTGCAAAGTCTCCCTAAAAATGCTATGGGGAAATTATTGAGAACTAAAATTATGGATACTGTCATTAAATGAGGGACTAAATAATGAACATTACAGATTATATTTTAAGTGCTTTACAAGAAAAACATACTATTGAAGATATGACTGACTTAAATAATTTAAATTATGTCCAAGAAGGATATATTGATTCTTTTGGCATTATTCAATTTGTTTGTGATATTGAGGAACATTTCGATATTACCTTTTCTGATGAAGAAATGATGTCAGATGAATTCCAAGTTGTAGGAAAGTTAATTAATTTGATTGAACAGAAAATAAATACAAAATAATATTTAGCTCATAGCTTTTGATTTTATATAAAATATAAAAGTTATGAGCTTTAATTAAGTTGGAGTGTAATTAATGAAAGATTTGATAATTATGTACCATTATGTGATGGAGCCTGAGCAATGGAAAGGTAGTGTTCCAATTAGTCCAGAGAATTTCAAGAAACAAGTATTATGGGCAAAGAAACATTATGAAATTGTAAAACCAGAAGATATACATAAGCCTACTTCAAAACCAAAATGTATCATTTCATTTGATGATGGAACAAAGGATCAATATATAAATGCATTTAATATTTTAAAAGAGCTCGAGGTTCCTGGATATTTTACTATAATGTATGGTCCCCTTAGACTAAAAAAGATACCTATTTTTCATTTAGTACATACAGTGCTTTCATACTTCGATGATCAAGTAATTTGGAATGAAATTTCCTCTAAAGTAAATCAAGATGAAATAAGAAATAGAAGTGAAATTTATTCATATGAAACGAACAAATATAGACGTTATGTTAAATATTTATTCAATTTTTATTTTGAAGAAAAAGAGAGTAGAATATATTTAGAGGAAAAGGTTATTTCAATTTATGGATCTTTAGAAAAATTTATAGAGGAATTTTATATTTCAGAACAAGAAATTCTGGAAATGGACAATGCAGGTATGTCTATCGGAGTACATTGTGTAAATCATAAACCTTATGGTGGAAATGCTTTAGATTTTTATAATAAAGAAATTGCACCATGTAAAAGCTATTTAGAGAAGCTTTTATCGAAAGAGGTTAAACTTTATACCCCAGCCTTTGGAGGTGGTGAGAATGCGGTTACTATGCAAGGGGAACTACTTCCAATTTTACAGCAAAAAGGATTTATTGCAGGGTTCACTACTCAAAAAGGATTCACTGATTTGCAACAAGGTTTTTGGCATAATAGAATTGATTGTAATCAATTAAACTATGAATGAGGTAATCGTGGAATGAAAATTTGCTTCATAACAGCTACTAGAGCAGAATACGGGTTGTTAAAACCATTAATAAAAAAGATTCAAATGAATGATTATTTCGAACTAAAAATGATTGTTACAGGTATGCATTTGTCTTCAGAATTTGGACTAACTTTTAAACAAATTGAAGAAGATGGATTTAAAATAAACGAAAAAGTGGAGGCACTTTTATCATCAGACACAGCTATAGGTGTGGCAAAATCTATGGGGTTAACAACGATAGGATTTGCTGATGCTTTTGCGCGCTTAGAACCTGATTTAATAGTAATTTTGGGTGATCGGTTTGAAATGTTAGCAGTTGCTCAAGTTGCGCTTGTCATGCAAATTCCAATTGCACATATCCATGGAGGAGAATGTACATTTGGTGCTTATGACGATGCTATTCGACATTCGATTACAAAAATGGCAACTTGGCACTTTACAAGTACTGAAATGCATAGAAAGCGTGTTATTCAATTAGGTGAACACCCCGATAGAGTTTGGAATGTAGGGGCAATAGGTATTGAAAACACGAAAAAATTACAATTAATTTCAAAAGAAGATATTTATAGAGATTTAGGTTTAAATATAGAATTGCAAACAATGTTAATTACATATCATCCAGAGACTGTTGATAATGAGAATGGAATAACGGAATTAATTAACGCTCTAAGTGAGTTTACTCAATTTAATTTAGTGTTTACAAAAGCTAATGCAGACAATGGCGGACGTTATATTAATCAAATAATTCAAGAATTTGTCCAAACGCATAAAAATGCATTTTTATTTGATGCATTAGGACAACTTAAATATTTAAGTATGGTACAAGCATCCTCGGTAGTCATAGGGAACTCATCAAGTGCTCTAATTGAAGTACCTTATTTACATACCCCTGCAGTTAATATTGGAACGCGTCAAGCGGGGAGGGAAAAACCAGATTGCGTTTTTGATTCTCAACCAAATAAAGAAGCAATTATAAATGGAATAGAAAAAGCACTAACCTTTAAAGGTCCTTTTAATGAGATTTTTGGAGATGGTAATACCTCAGATAAAATAATTGAGATTTTAAGTAATTTAACCCAGACTAAAGTAGAAAAGGGGTTTTATGATTTATGAAAATTAAAACATATATTATCGCTGAAGCAGGTGTCAATCATAATGGGTCATTGAAAATGGCAAAAGAGCTTGTAATGGTTGCAAAAAAAGCAGGAGCTGATGCGGTAAAATTTCAAACATTTAAAGCTGAAAACTTAGTAACAAAGCAAGCACAGCAAGCAGCTTATCAAGTTGAAAATTTAGGTGAGGCTTCATCTCAATTTGCGATGTTGAAAAAATTAGAATTAACGTATGAGGAATTTATTGAATTGCAGTCATTTTGTCTAACAGAACATATAGAATTTCTATCGACACCTTTTGATTTCGAAAGTGTCGATTTTTTACTAGATGAATTGAACATACCGATAGCTAAAATTCCTTCAGGAGAATTAACAAATGCGCCATTTATTCATTATATTGCAACAAAACGAAAACCAATTATCTTATCTACTGGAATGGCAACTGTTGAGGAGATTCATGAGGCACTAGCATTTATTTCTTATGGTTTAGTTAAATCTAAGGATCCCGTTACTTTAGAGAATGTATATAATTTTTATGCTACTGAAGAAGCGAAAGAAGTGTTAAAAAAATATGTAACAATTCTACATTGTACAACACAATATCCAGCGCCAATGGATTCCATTAATTTAAAAGCAATGATTGAAATGGAGAAAACCTTTCAATTACCTATTGGTTTATCAGACCATTCACAAGGTATCCATATCCCCATTGCAGCAATAGGTATGGGTGCAACAGTAATAGAAAAGCATTTTACATTAGATAAAACATTAGAAGGACCTGATCATCTTGCTTCCTTAAATCCAGCCGAGTTGCAGGCTATGACTAAAGGAATTAGAGATATAGAACGAGCTTTGGGGGATGGTATTAAAAAACCTACTCCGATAGAAATACAAAATCGTATTCCTGCCCGAAAAAGCCTAGTTGCTAAGTCTCTGATAAATGAAGGGGAAGTATTTACTCCTGACAATTTAACTGTAAAAAGACCAGGTCTCGGAATTGAACCATCAAAGTATTGGACATACATTGGAAAAAGAGCTTCAAAATCCTATAATGAGGATGAGTTAATTGATGAATAAACCTATTATTATTATTGGGAATGGTGGTCATGCGTCGGTATTAACAGAAATTTTACTTGCACAGAAGCAAATGATTATAGGTTTTACTGCACCGACTATTGAAGAGAATGCTTTTGATTTAGCTTACTTAGGAACTGATGAGATAATAAAAGATTATAAATCCTCTGACATTGAACTAGTACTTGCTATAGGTTCTATTAAGCCGTCGCCATTACGAGAAAATATATTTAATACGTTTACGCAAAAAAAGTATCAGTTTAAATCTGTAATCCATCCTTCGGCCATTATTGCTCCATCCGTTCAATTGGGACAAGGAGTACAAATAATGGCTGGAACTATTATTCAAACGAATACAACAATTGCCGATAATAGTATTATAAATACTGGTGCGCTAATTGATCATGATTGTCAAATAGGTTCCCATATACATATTGCGCCGGGCACTAAAATATCGGGCAGTGTTCATATTCATAAAGGAACACATATCGGAACAGGTGCAACAATTATTCAAGGCATTCATATAGGATCAAATTGTTTAATTGGTGCAGGAGCAGTTGTGGTTAATAATATTACAAATGGCATAAAAGCAGTTGGTGTACCTGCAAAGGAAGTGTAATGCTATGAAACAATGGCAAAAAACATTAGTTAATCAAAATCATACTTTACTAGATACAATGAAAATCATTGATGACTCTTCTTTGCAATTTGCAGTAGTTGTAGATGAAGAACAACATTTGCTTGGGACTGTAACAGATGGAGATATTCGCCGCGGTATTTTGCGAGGTGAGGGTCTTGATGTAACAATCACATCCATTATGAATTCAAATCCAATAAGTGCAAGAAGCGGTCAAAAATATCACAAATATAAGCAACTAATGAAATCGAAAATGCTTAAGCAATTACCTATTGTGGATGATAATAATAAAATTATAAATATACTTTTTGCCGATAATATTGAAACTTCATTAAATAAAAACACGGTTATATTAATGCTTGGTGGATTAGGTACAAGGTTGAGACCATTAACAAATGATACGCCAAAACCAATGCTTAGAGTAGGGAATAAACCAATCTTAGAAACAATAATAGAAGGATTTAAACAATATGGTTATAATGATTTTATCTTTTCCGTGAATTACAAAAAGGAGGTTATCCAAGACTATTTCCAAAATGGTGAAGCTTTTGGTATAACGATTGAATATATTGAGGAAGACAAAAAAATGGGAACTGCAGGAGCACTTTCTTTACTGAAAAATAGGCCAACCAAACCATTTTTTGTGATGAACGGAGATTTGCTAACACAAATTAATTTTGATCAGCTGATGCAATTCCATATGGAGCAACAATCTATTGCAACGATGTGTGTAAGAGAATATGAATATCAAATTCCATACGGTGTTATTGAAACTGATGGTACAGATTTAGTGACAATTAGAGAAAAGCCAATTCATCGTAGTTTTGTAAATGCGGGAATCTATGTATTAAATCCTAATGTGCTTGATTATATTCCACATGATAAGTTTTATGATATGCCTTCTCTGTTTGAGAAATTGATTGATAAAAAAAGTAAAACTTCTGTTTTTCCAATTAGAGAATACTGGCTAGATATTGGACAAGTGGATGATTTTAATAAAGCGAATAATGAATTTAAGGAGCTTGTATTATGAAGCCTAAAGTTTTAGCAATTATTCCTGCACGTGGAGGCTCAAAAACTGTCCCCCGAAAAAATATTAAAGATTTAGCAGGGAAGCCATTAATTGTATGGACAATTGAAGAAGCAAAAAAGTCCAAATATATTGATAGAGTTATTGTCTCGTCGGAGGATAAGGAAATCTTACAGGTGGCACAAAGTTTTGGTGAAGATGTACCTTTTCTAAGACCTGCTCATTTAGCAGAAGATACGACAGCAGGAATTGAGCCAATTCTACATGCGTTGGAACATTTCTCTTCCTACGATTTTGTTGTTGTGTTACAACCAACATCTCCCTTACGTTTAGTAGAAGATATTGATGGATGTATAGAACAGCTTTTACAAGAAAAAGCGGAATTTTGTGTTAGTGTTTGTGAAGTAGAACAATCACCTTATTGGATGTATACAATAGATAATACTGCTAAAATACAACCGCTATTGAAACAACAATCTTTAATAACAAGGCGTCAGGATTTGCCTAAAGTATATACGTTAAATGGAGCAGTATATATAGCCAATATTAGTCTTTTAAAACAAACAAGAAATTTTATTACGGAAGAAACTATAGCATATGTTATGCCCGTAGAAAGGTCTTATGATATTGATACAGAAGAGGATTTTAAGATTTGTGAATTTCTTTATCAGAAAATTTAATACAAACTATTAATAAAAAAATTAGAGAATTTTAAGACCGGATTATTTTAGACCTAAGTGTAACGCCTGTTGAAGTAAAAAATCATTTCATGAAATATATAATAAGTGAGTAACTCATTACGGGTTACTCACTTATTTTTTTAAAATATTCTTTCAGGTATTTGTGATTACAAAACTAATACCTGCCATACCTTAAATATTTTTATTTGAGCTAGTGCTAAATAGTGAATATTCTGTGTCGGCATATCTATTGGAAGTGGTTCATAGGAACTCATGGCATCAGCGATAAATGTTAGATTAAAATTTTCACCTTCAATGGATAAGTCATTTAATAAACCAGTGGTAGTTTCAATATGGAAAAGTGCAACACAAGTAAAAGTGTTCAGATGCTTTTCAAGTTTACGGAGATATATTTGAACTAGAGGTTTTTTTAATTTAAAAGATAGCATAGAATGTTGTTTTCCGTAAAAAGGTGAAACATTCCTAAAAACTTCCGATACTAAATATAAGAAAAAGAAATGTTTAGGAGGTTACATATTATGCGTATTGCAGCTCAAGGACAATCTTCAGATGTAGGAACTGCAACTTCATCAACATTTTCTAAAAAAGTTGCTTCAGAGGAACTCCCGATGACAAATATTAAATCGCAGTCGGTAGAGCAATCTAGAGAACTACCAACTGCCGAAGACCAAGAAATATCAAAAGACAAGTTGCAAAATGCGGTAGATACTGTAAATGAGTTTTTACAAGTAAATCATAATGCTTCTAAGTTTGTGTTACATGACGGTTTAGATCGTTATTTCGTACAGGTTGTTAACACCCAAACAGATGAAGTCGTAAAAGAAATCCCGCCTAAAAAACTTTTAGACGCATTTTATGAAATGAAAAAGTTATTAGGAATGATTGTTGACGAAAAGATATAAAGGTATCTAGGAGGAAAATAGAATGGTAAATAGAATCGGTGGATTAGCTTCAGGAATGGATATAGATGCATTAGTAAAAAAATTAATGACTGCGGAAAAAGCGCCATTAAACAAGTTATATCAAAAGAAACAAACATATGAATGGCAGCGTGACGCATATCGTAGTGTTAATACAAAATTAAAAACATTTGATACCTACATATCAGATAATTTAGTTTTAAAAAGTTTCCTATCTAAAACAGCAGCTAGTACAAACTCAAATTTAGTATCTGCTACTGCAACAGGAAGTGCTGCGGGAACACTTTCAATTGAGGGTGTTTCACAATTAGCTACAGCAGCTCGTAAAGTTGGTGACCAAGTAAATGCTATCGGTACGACAAAAATGTCGGATTTAGGGGCAACTGGGACGATTGAATTTAGAGCTATACAAAGTAATGGCAAATTAGCAAGTGAAGCAACAAAAATTCAAATTACTTCTGATATGACGGTAAACCAGTTTATTAATAAAGTGAATACTAGTAATGCGGGTATTAGCGCTGTATTTGAAAACGGCCGATTCTCATTTACTGCCAAGAACACTGGTGATGTTAAAGGCGATGAGGAAATTAAAGTTACAGGTGGAGTAGATATTTTCAACAAGTTAGGATTTGCTGACCCTAGTAAAGTCCAAACTACAGAAGGAAAAAATGCTATTTTCACTGTGAATGGTATAGCAACAGAACGAACAACTAATACGTTTAATATTTCGGGTTATAATGTTACGTTAAAAGAAACGTTCAACGGTGTTCAAACAATTGCAGATAAATATAAGGCTGCTGTGGAAGAATTTAAAAATGCTACAACTAATTTAGCAAATAAACAAGCAAACCTTGCAACTAAAAAAGGAGCTTATGGTGCTAGCGATATTAATAGTTACACAACAGCACACAACCAGGCTTATACCGATGCTTTTAGTGGTTCTTTAACTTTTTCACAGCAAGTGCAATATAATAAATTAGGAAGCGCTTTTTGGAAAGGCTTAGCAAATGATGAAGCTAGTTTCATCAATGATAAATTATCTGCAGGTCAATCAATTGAGGAGATAAGGAAGGCAATTGATGAAAGTGGTATGAGTCCAGAGAAGATAGAAAAATTCCAATCTTTAAAAGATGATGAATTACAAGCTTTATCTTCTCTTGATACAACGCAACTAAAAGCATTTAAAACTCAAGCTGATTACGAACAATATGGGATAACATTAAAAGACTTTGATCAAAATGCCATTGATGCACTAAAACGCTTCCCGTATAATGCTAATGATTCAATTGATAAAATTCATAAAGATATTGACGATAATACGGAATTTTCACAAGAAGTAAAAGATGCATTAAAATCATTAAGTAAAGATGATTTAACTAATCTAATTGCAACAGATTCAGCAACGTTAAAAACGTATGCGGAAAAAGCGCAAGGAGATGATTTAAAACAAAAGTATAGTCAATTTGGTGATGCAGGATTAAAAGGTTTGCAAAATGGTAGTATAAAAGAAGAAAATTTATCAGATGACCAAAAAAAGATTTGGAATGACTTATCAGCTGATCAAAAAAATAAATTTTATGCACTAGCGGATCAAAATATTCTGCGAAAAGAATACTTAACTGCAGATGCTGAAGAAAAAGCAGCTGTTACACGCTTAAATGAAGCTACTAGTACGCAAAATGCGGCCAAAGCAGATGCTGATGCAGCGGGTATTTTAAAACCTGATGGCAGTGTAGATGATACGATTGTAAATGCCGCACCAAAAGCACAAGCAGTGACGATGACTTCCACAACAAATGTTGACGATATTATGGCTAAAATTAAAGAATTTGTTACTACTTATAACGGTCTAATTAAAGATTTTAGTGATCAAACAAAAGAAACAAAATATCGTGATTATACGCCTTTAACTAGCGAGCAAAAAGAAGAAATGTCTGAAAGTGAGATTAAACTTTGGGAAGAGAAGGCGAAGAGTGGTTTACTTCGCGGAGATACTCTTATCCGTGAAGGATTGTCTAGTATGCGTGCATTAGTGTATCAATCTAATCCAAGTATTGATTCTAAATATAATACGTTATTTAGTATTGGAATTACAACATCTAAAAACTATAATGACGGTGGTACATTAGAAATTGATGAAACTAAATTAAGAAAAGCATTAGAAGAAGATCCGGATTCAGTCGAAAAACTCTTTAAAAATAGTGAAGGTAAAAAAGAGGATGTTGTAGATGGCAAAACAGTCGATACACGTGGTTATGTAGATAAATTACGTGAATCGATGAAAAATTTAGAAATTAGTATTGAGAAAAAAGCTGGTCGTTCGACTATGACAGATGCTCAATATGCAATTGGGAAAAATCTTATTGATACTGAAAGTCGAATTAGCACTTGGAAGACCAAACTCGAAAATATTGAAGCTCGTTATTGGAAACAATTTACGGCAATGGAGCAAGCGATAAATAAAGCAAATTCACAATCAAGTTTATTCTCTCAAGGTTCTTGATTAGGCTTTTAATGAAGCAAAGTAGGGGAAGTTTATGCAACTAACAAATCAATTATTGCAGGCGTCTGCGAATCTATTTAAATTATTAGGTGATATCCCAAAGGGCGAAGATCGTGATGACTATGTGGATACTATTAATAGTTTGTTGGACAAGCGCGGAACGATTATCGATGGTTTGAAACAAGAGGGTTTTCATTTTGATGAACAAGATCGTGTTCATCGTACCTTGCTTGAATTAGATAATGGAATTAAAGAACGATTGGCTGCTGTAATGAGCGCAGTAAAGCAAGATATGGCAAACCTTCAAAAAACGAAAAAAAGTGAAGTGCAATATTTTAATCCATATGGTAATGTCCGTGTGATGGATGGGATGTATTACGATAAGAAAAATTAATTTCTCTATTAGCTTTTCTTCGTTTAATGGTTTAAAATAGTAAATAAGTAACATCTAAAAGGAGTTGTCCTTTATTGGCAGCAAATTTAACAGCACAAAACGCGTATAAGCAAAATAGTGTCACAACTGCTTCACCTGGTGAGCTAACATTAATGCTATATAATGGGTGTTTGAAGTTCTTAAATAAAGCTAAACTTGCGATTCAAGAAAAAAATATTCAAGACAAAAATACAAATTTATTAAAAGCACAAGCGATTATTAGTGAGCTTATGGCGACACTTAATATGGATATTGAAGTGTCGAAAAATATGTTAGCACTCTATGAATATATGAATCGTCGGTTAGTAGAAGCAAATATCCAAAATGATGTAAGCATCATCGAAGAAGTTGAAGGCTTAGTGACGGAATTTCGGGATACTTGGAAAGAAGTTATTCGCATTAATCGACAACAACAATTCGGTAATGGGAATAACGGACAAGTTTAATAAAAAATTAGAGACCATCGCTTGATGATGGTCTCTTTTGTTTATTAGACAAATTATGCAAATAAAAAAACGATAAAGTTATTAAGATTATACAAAAATCGACAAGAGGAACTTTACATATAGTCATAAATTAGGTGATTTAACGGTAAAATATGTTACTAATTCCCTCTAGATGAAAATCATGTATTCGTGTCATAATCAAGCTAACTAAATGTTTGAAAAGTATTGGGGTGGGGAAGATGATATTTAAGCGTCAAGAAGGCTTTCGTTTTAAATTTGACGAGCCGGTTAATATGACCTTTGCGATATATGAGAATGGTAAAGTAAATCATGCGCAAACTGCAATGGCTGATTTATTGGATATTAGCCCGAGGGGATTAAAGATGTTTACTGAGGTTGATTTAGGTGTACGACCTTCTCCTCTTGATTTACGTTTTGTCCTAGATACAAGAGAAATTCGAGTATATGGCGAAGTGATTTGGAGCCGTCCTCATGGTAATGGGAAACAATACGGCGTATTTTTCAATAATCAAGGCGCTATTGAGGATTTGATTGTTGACGAGCTGAAAATGCGTCGAAAAAAAGAAATGGCTGAAGCAAAACAGAAAAAAATAAATTCATAAAATTTTATTGAAAAAAGAATTATTTTAGAGGAATTTCACACACTTGTGTAGAAATAAGAAGTATAGCAGTCATAAAGGAGGAGTTTACATGTTAAACTTTAACATTCGTGGTGAAAATATTGAGGTAACGCCAGCTATTCGAGAGTATGTAGAAAATAAAATCGAAAAAGTTGAACGTTATTTTAACGAAGATGTTAACGCCAATGCTAACGTAAATTTAAAGGTTTATAATGACAAGCAAACAAAAGTGGAAGTTACGATTCCAATGAAGAACTTAACACTTCGTGCAGAAGAACGTCATAATGATATGTATGCTGCAATCGACTTAATTGTTGATAAATTAGAGCGACAAATTCGCAAGCATAAAACAAAAGTAAACCGTAAATTCCGTGAGCGTGAAGGTGCAGGACTTTATTTTGCTATAACGCAGGCAGCAGCTGATACTGTAACAGAGGAAGACGAATATTCCATTGTACGTACTAAACAATTTGATTTAAAACCGATGGATCATGAAGAAGCGGTTTTACAAATGAACATGCTAGGCCATGATTTCTACATCTTTACTGATGCTGAATCAAACGGTACTAACATTGTTTACAAACGAAAAGATGGCAAGTACGGCTTAATTGAAACAACTTAAATAATAACTAAGAACTCTCATATTATATGAGGGTTCTTTTTTTATGCTTTTACAACTTCCTACTCTCCTAATGTTATGTAAAGTCAAAATGTTTAAAACTTTTTTTGAAAAATGGTTGTTGAATCGAGACGAAATTCCCTTTATAGAGTGTTAGCTAACAAATAAAAAAACAAATACAATAGGGGGAATTAAAATGGGTCTTTATTCAGACACAAGAACGGTTGAGGTAACTACAGCTCAAATCGCAGAAATGGTTCTTGCACAAAAGAAAGCAGTGGAGCTACTTGCAGACAATAAGGTAAATGAATCTATCGTAAGAAACACATATGCTTCATATGGAGGCGCTGTTTTAGGAATTGGCTGTGCGAATGGCAGACGCACAGCTAGAAAACTGAGGTTATTCCTACATAATAAAACAATTACTACATCTACTTTATAGTAGGGAAATAAAAAACGAACTTTTTTTATAATTTTTGTTGACTAATCTATAATTAACATGATATTATTTACTCCTGTCGTAAAACACGGATTATATTAATGAAATATTTATAAAATGAAAGTGTTGACAAACGAAATATTATCGTGTTATATTGTAACCCTGTCACTTTGACAGGGGAAAAACAACTTGAAAAAAGTTATTGACAAACACATTGGTATTTTGATATAATAATTTTATTGCTGCTGAAACGCAGCGCAAAATGAACCTTGAAAACTGAACAAGCAAAACGTAATCAATATAGTTTTTATTAGCTAACTTCGTTAGTGAACGAAACAAAATTTTGGACATCA
>NZ_JBIWBS010000009.1:0-46178 GCF_044761135.1 Lysinibacillus sp. NPDC097868
ACACCCGTTCCCATACCGAACACGGAAGTTAAGCTCTTTAGCGCCGATGGTAGTTGGGGGCTTCCCCCTGTGAGAGTAGGACGTCGCTAGGCAATTAAAACAGTCAGCTGTGTGCTGACTGTTTTTTTATATTTTTCACAAAAAAGGTCAATAAAAATACTTGAAAATATGAAAATAGTATTGTTCTTTTATATATTATATGTTATATTTATATATGTCTTAAAGAGGTCCCGTGGTGTAGCGGTTAACATGCCTGCCTGTCACGCAGGAGATCGCCGGTTCGATCCCGGTCGGGACCGCCATTTATTAAATATACAGTTCTTATGATATGAATATATCGTAAGAGCTTTTTTTATTTTGAACTGAGAATTAGCAGAATTGCTGATATTACTACGATTGGCACTATATTGGTGCGAGTAGCATATCTATAGTAAGTATAGGTTTTTCAAGAGAGGATGGAGATGTGTCCAGGCGAAATTACACTATTGGTAAGCAATTACGTTATGGCAGCTTGCTATTAATAATCTGTGTCTTTCTAGTTGGCTGTGGTAATCCAATTATTGATATAGAAGAAGCGAATTCGTATCATTGGCAAAAACATATGAATGAAAATGAATTTGAGCAATTAAAGCAAGGTATGTCCTATATGGAAGTAGTTGAAATTGCTGGCGGTGGCGCTAGTGAGATGATTCGAAATAATTATTATCAATGGAATGATGAAATACTATTAACACAAGCTTATATTGTTCAATTTAAAGATGATAAATTAGTAGGAAAAGAGGTTATTGCTGTGAAGGGATATTCAACAAGGGAGTAAACACGTCTTCGACATAGAGACGTGTTTATTTTTTTGAAATTAACCCGATACTTTGAACATTTGCGTGTGTTTCGGTAAACTAGAAGTAATGAGCTAGGAGAGGACATAGAGATGAAATTTGAAAAAATAATGAAATCACTAGAAGATACAGAGCATTTTGCCATGAAGCTAGCAAATTTACTTGTGGCACAAGATACAATTACATTAGAGGGCGACTTAGGTGCTGGGAAGACGACATTTACAAAAGCTTTAGCAAAAGGGCTAGGCGTAACTAGAACGGTTAATAGCCCTACATTTACTATTGTGAAACAATATGAGGGCCGTTTACCCTTTAATCATTTGGATGTATATCGTTTGGCTGAAAGTGATGAGGATCTTGGGTGGGACGAGCTATTTTATGGTGATGCGGTATCCGTTATCGAGTGGGCACATTTAATTGAACCGGATTTACCTAAAGAGCGTTTAGGAATTGAAATTTACCGTGTTAGTGAATACGAACGACGATTTGTGTTAATGCCTTATGGCAAGCGATATGAGGCAATATGTGAGGAGCTAATGAGATGATTTGGTTGGGAATTGAAACAGCGAATGCGCCACTTTCTGTTGCAGTTGTTAAGAATGGAAAAGTGTTGGCAGAGGTTGTACAAAATATAAAATTAACGCATTCTGCAGGAGCAATGCCAGCAATTGAAACGATACTAGCTAATGTTGGTGTAAAGCCAAATGAGTTAGATGCAATTGCTGTATCAGAGGGGCCAGGGTCATATACAGGTGTACGAATTGGTGTAACGCTTGCTAAAACATTGGCATGGACATTACAGAAGCCATTAGTCGGTGTTTCAAGCTTAAAAGTATTAGCAACAAATGCAGCTCTTTTTGAAGGACTAATATGCCCTATATTTGATGCACGTCGTGGCAATGTATACACAGCTGTTTATAAAGGGTCAAAGCTTGATGTAGTTATAGAGGATTATCATGATCATATTGAAGGACTGTTAGCCCGTTTGAAGGCTTTAGATGCTCCTATATTATTTATAGGAGTAGATGTCGATCTATTTTGGGATAAAATTGTTGAAGTCCTTGGACATAATGCGTATCGTGCACCTCTTCATGAGGACTTGCCACGTGCGAGTGCAGCCATTAGTTTAGCAAGCACAGCGAAATTACCGAGTGTGGAGGAAGTCCATCATTTTACTCCGCAATATAAACGTATTGCTGAGGCTGAAGCAAACTGGTTAAAAGAGCAAAAGGAGAAAGCACATGAGTAGTAATATAATGTATCGTAAAATGGTATCAGAGGATGTACCAGCGGTTTATGCGATTGAACTTGCTACATTCCCAACGCCATGGACATTGGATTCTTTTTACTATGAGATGAATGAAAATCAATATGCACACTATGTTTTAGCAGTAGATGAGAACAATAGCATAATAGGTTTTTGTGGAATGTGGATGGTCATAGATGCGGCTCAAATTACAAATGTGGCTGTTACAGAGGCAGCTCGTGGTCGAGGAATTGGAGAAGGCTTAATGCGGGAAGCGATGCGTATTGCACGAGAGCACGGAATGGACGTTATGAGTCTAGAGGTACGTGAAACGAATACGGTGGCACAAAATCTTTATCGCAAGCTTGCCTTCCAAGATGGTGGCATACGTAAAGGTTACTATACAGATAACGGGGAGGATGCCCTAGTCATGTGGGTGAATTTATAATGGAAAATCGAGTTATTTTAGCAATTGAGTCCAGCTGTGATGAAACGGCAGCGGCTGTTATTCGTAATGGTTCTGAAATTGTTTCAAATGTAGTTGCTTCGCAAATTGAGAGTCATAAGCGTTTTGGTGGCGTTGTACCCGAGATTGCATCACGTCACCATGTAGAGCAAATTACGGTTGTTATTGAAGAGGCATTAAGACAAGCAAATATGCAGCCATCTGATTTAGATGCAGTAGCTGTTACAGAAGGTCCTGGTCTGGTCGGGGCATTGTTAATTGGCATTAACGCAGCAAAAGCGTTTGCATTTGCTAACAATGTACCGATTTTGGGCGTACATCATATTGCAGGTCATATTTATGCCAATGCACTTGTCCAACCAATGGAGTTTCCACTATTAGCCCTTGTAGTATCAGGGGGACATACGGAACTTGTTTATATGAAAGAACATGGATCATTTGAAGTAATTGGAGAAACGCGGGATGATGCGGCAGGGGAAGCCTATGACAAAGTTGCACGCGTGTTAGGCTTACCATATCCAGGAGGTCCTCGTATAGATCAATTAGCACATGAAGGCCAAGAAGCCGTTGCTTTTCCACGTGTATGGCTTGAGGAACAATCCTATGATTTTAGCTTTAGCGGTTTAAAATCAGCAGTTATTAATTATAAGCACAATATGGATCAACGTGGTGAAGAGATTTCTCCAACAGCAGTTGCAAAAGGCTTTCAGGAAAGTGTAGTTGAAGTACTAACTGCAAAAACATTGCGTGCAGCGCGCGAATATAAAGTTAAGCAAGTAATCGCAGCAGGCGGAGTAGCTGCTAATAAAGGTTTGCGTACATCCCTTGAGGCGGTATTTTCTAAAGAGGGTATTCCGTTTTTTGTACCACCATTGAAATTATGTACAGATAATGCAGCAATGATAGGGGCTGCTGCAACCCCAATGTTTGAAGCAGGTATTCGAGGAAATATGATGATGAATGGTCGCCCAGGTATGGAATTGAAATCATGGGTTGAATAAGCACTTGAATGAGATGGCTCAGAGTTTGATCTGAGTCGTCTCTTTGTTTATTTTTATAAAAATATTATGGCATATAAAATCATGAATAATGCTAGAAAATATATACGTATATTAGAAAAATAATTAATTGACAAATTTTTCAGAAAATTATCCACAGGAAGGGAAAAAAAAGTGCATAAAAAAACTGCGAACATTCGTACTTATGCACAAATTGTGGATAACTTGTGTATAAGTTGTGATTATTCTATATATAGTAGCCCATTTTACACAGAACCATGTGGATTAAATAATTTGAAATTGTGGACAGTGTGGAAAACTCTGTTGATATGTTGGTATTACTAGTTTTATAGTGTGTATAAAGTTGTGGGCATTTTTTGTCGAAAAATAGCACTTGACCAATATATATGAAAAATAAAGGCCAGTAAAGAAAAAAGCCATATGACATAGCATATGACTTTTCGAGATTTTATAAAATAATATTTTCTAGTTCCTCATTTAGCTCGAGCCATTCCATTTCAATGACTTCATGCTGCTCTTTTATAATAGCTAACTCACCTTGTAGTTGTGAAATTTTCTCATGGTCAGTGAAAATTTCAGGGTCACAGAGAGCTTCTTCTAAACGAGCGATTTCTGTAGCTGCCTTTTGCATGTTAACCTCTAATTCTTCAATTGAACGTCTAATTTGGCGCTCACGTTTTTTTGCTTCTCTATCTATTTTGGAGGTAGAGGTCTTTTCAGTAGCTGTTGCTTGTATTTGTGGCTGAGAAGCAGCCTTCATTTGAGCAATTTCAAAAAGTTCCTGTTTTTTCTCAAGAAAATAATCATAATCACCTAAATACTCAAAAGAACCTTCACCAGATAGCTCAACAACTTTCGTTGCAATTCGATTAATAAAATATCGGTCATGTGATACGAATAGGAGCGTTCCGGGATAATCAATTAAGGCATTTTCCAGCACTTCTTTACTATCTAAATCTAAGTGGTTGGTAGGCTCATCAAGAATTAAGAAATTCGCCTTTTGCATCATTAACTTTGCTAATGCCAGGCGAGCCTTCTCACCACCAGATAAAGAGTTGACGGCTTTATCTACATCTTCTCCACTGAATAGAAAGCGACCAAGTACAGTGCGAATGTCTTTTTCATTCATTAATGGCCATTCATCCCATAATTCTTTTAAAACGCTTTTATTGCTAGATAGCTTTGCCTGTTCTTGGTCGTAGTAGCCAATTTGCACATTGGTACCATAACGAATTTCCCCTGCAAGTGGGGATAAATCTTTGACAATTGTTTTTAATAATGTCGATTTACCAACACCATTTGGCCCAACTAGTGCGATGCGATCTTCGCGAAAAGTTCGTAGTGTAATGCCACTAGATATTTGCTTGTCACCGTAGCCAACAGCTAAGGAGTCAATTGAGAGCACATCATTGCCACTTTGTCTTTCTATCGTAAAGCCAAAGCTAGCTGATTTTTCGTTACCGTCAGGAGAGTCCATCCATTCAGTACGTTCGAGCATTTTGCGTCGGCTTTGTGCCATCTTTGTCGTAGAGGCACGGGCTATGTTTTTTTGAATAAAATCTTCAAGCTTTGCTTTCTCATCTTGCTGGCGTTCAAACATTTTTACATCGCGCTCATAGTTTTTCGCCTTTTCGTCTAAATAAGCACTGTAGTTTCCAGTGTATTTCGTAACGCGGTGACGAGAAACTTCATAGACGATAGAGACAACTTGGTCTAAGAAGTAACGGTCATGTGAAACGATTAAAATAGCGCCTTCATAGCCTTTTAAATAAGTCTCTAACCAAGATAGTGTTTCAATATCTAAATGGTTTGTAGGCTCATCTAGAATTAATAAATCTGGCTTACTTAATAGAAGCTTTGCAAGAGCTAAACGAGTTCGTTGTCCTCCTGACAATGAGCTAATTGCTTTTTCATAATCCTCTGGGTAAAATTGCATACCATGAAGAACAGAACGCGTATCAGATTCGTATTGATAGCCTCCTGCATCTTTAAAATCATGCTGTAATTGGTCATATTCGGACATGACCTTTGCATACATTTCTGGATTTTCGTAAACCGTTGGATCAGCCATTTGCTGTTCAAGGGAGCGTAATGTCTTTTCCTGTCCAAGAAGCGGTTCGAAAATTGTCATCATTTCGTCCCAAATTGATAAAGTTGAATTTAGACCCGCATGTTGTTCTAAATAGCCAACTTGTACACCCTTTGGAATAATAATATCGCCAGAATCATATGACAATTGACCAGCGATGATTTTTAGTAAAGTGGATTTACCAGCTCCGTTACGTCCGACTAATGCTACACGATCACGGTGTTGTACTTCTAGTTTGACACCACTTAAAATTTCATCTGCAATAAAGGATTTATATAGTTGATTGACTTGTAATACAATCATTCTTGACACCTCAATTCTTTCTTAGTGTAAAGGATGACGGAATTGCTTGCAATGTCAGTGCTTTACTTATTCTATGCTGTCATGTAAGATTGAAACGATTTCTCTTTAGTTAGTGGCGTAAAACACGCCGTTAACTAAAGGGAAATCCTCCACTTTTATAAGTGGGTGATGAATATGATATGCATTGAGCTCAGTGTGGGTTGAAACCCGTCTGAATCAAGTTAGCGGACCAGCGTATGTCATAGTTTTTATGAGGAGACTCTCAAGCATGCTCAAAAGATTCTAGATGCATGTACGCTGAAATGCAGTTGATTCATATAAGCATGTTTCAAAATGAGTATTCAAATACGCTTAGGTGCATTTGATGTGTTTATAAGGAGGAAAAAGTTTGAAACAAGAAGTAAAAATTCCACAAGCCACAACTAAAAGACTTCCTCTTTACTATCGATTTATCCAAAACTTTGCGCAAGAAGGAATGGAACGTATTTCATCGAAGGAATTGAGCGAGGCGATGAAAATCGATTCTGCAACGATTCGTCGTGATTTTTCTTATTTCGGTGCGCTTGGCAAAAAGGGATATGGCTATGACGTTCAGCATCTATTGAAGTTTTTTAGCCAAACACTTGATCAGCATGAGACAACAAAAGTAGCGTTAATCGGTGTGGGGAACTTAGGGAATGCATTTTTAAAGTATAATTTCCAAAAAAATCATAATACTCATATTGTGGTTGCATTTGACTCAAAGGCACCAAAAGAAGGGAAAATGATAAGTAATATTCCCGTTTATCATCCCGATTTATTAGAAGAAAAGTATGCTGAATATGGTGCAGACCTTGCTATTTTAACAGTATCTTCACGCTCTGCTCAGAAGATGGCTGATCGATTAGCAGCAATGAATGCAAAAGGCATTTTAAACTTTACGCCAGAGCGTATTACCGTACCAGATACTATGAAATTATTAACGATAGATTTGTCGGTAGAATTACAAGCGCTCATTTATTTAATACGAAATAGCGATAAATAAAGGTATTCACAAATCTGTAAACTGTTACAATTGATGGTGTTTAAACTATTGAAATAAATTCGCCAAACGAAAAAATTTAAGTTAAAATGATATATATATAAGAGGAGGTGGCTGCAATGGTTGTGCACTTAAGTGCTTTTACACCAGTTAGCCTAGTTATTATCGGTGTGGTTGCAATTCTAATATTCGGACCAAAGAAATTACCTGAGCTAGGTAAAGCAATGGGTTCTACACTTCGTGAATTTAAAAATGCAACAAAAGGTTTAGCTGATGACGATGACGATACAAAAAAGAAAATAATTGAACATAAAGAAAATGATAACGTTAAGTAAGTTAAGGATGTCAAGTTAATATGAATCCAAGAGAATTAACAGTCGTAGAGCATTTAGAAGAACTAAGAAAACGGCTCTTTATTTGCGCTGTTTTCTTTGTTATTGCACTTATAGTTGGCTTTTATCTAGCCGAACCAATTATTAAACATATTCAATATAGTAAAGAAGCAGAGCAACTAACTTTAAACGCGTTTAAAGTGACTGATCCCCTTGTCGTATACTTGCAAGTGACGGTCATTGTAGCGTTTGTTATAAGTTCCCCGTTGCTTCTTCATCAAATTTGGTTATTTATTACACCAGGTTTACATGAGACAGAACGTAAGGCTACTTTAAAATATATTCCATATTCGTTTTTTCTATTTTTAGCAGGAGCTTCATTTTCTTATTATGTTTTATTCCCATATGTCATGCACTTTATGATGGGTTTATCTGCGAATTTAGATATACAGCAAACAATTGGTATTAACGAATATTTCTCATTTTTGTTTCGCCTAGTCATGCCGTTCGGAATCATTTTTCAATTACCTGTTGTGACATTGTTTTTAGCGCGTTTAGGTATATTAAATCCTGAATTGATGGTGAAATTCAGAAAGTATGCATATTTTGTGTTAATCGTTATTGCGGTATTTCTTGCACCACCAGACTTTATTTCTAACGTTATCGTAGCGATTCCGCTATTTTTAATTTATGAGATTAGTATTATCATTGCACGTAGAGGCTATCGTAAGTTTTTACAAGCCGAGGCGTTGCTTTTAGAGGAAGAGCGTAAAGAAGCAGAACGCGAGCAAGTTGAGCGTTTGTTAGCTGAACAACGACGACAAATTGAAGAATTAAATGACTAATAAAAAGAGCTAGATGTTTTCCACATCTAGCTCTTTTTTTATTGCATTTTTTGCAGTTCTTCTAAAAATTTTTGCAGCGGTTCTGCGTTTAATTGTACAAGTGTAACGAAGCCGTTCAGCATGACGTGTGCAATAATGGATGTCCAAATCCTTTTTGTTTTATGGTATAAGAAAGCAAAGATTAAACCACAAATCGTATATAACAGGATGTGTGAAAAATCAAAATGAATTAGCGCAAAGAAAATGGCACTGACTATGGCTGCCACCCAGAAATTCGTCGTTTGGACAAGTGAGCCGAAAATAACACGGCGGAAGACAAATTCCTCTAAAATTGGGCCAAAAACAACAATTGCTAAAATGGCAATTGGAGCACCTTTTGCTATCGCCACAATATCAGCGGTGTTTTGTGAGCCACCTTCGATTCCAAATACAGCCATTTCTATAGCTGCACCAATCATTTGCCCGAAGAACACAAGGAAGAAACCTAAAACTCCCCAAATAATTGTAAGTGGAATAGTCTCCTTCTTACCTTGATAGATATCCCAAAACGATTGATCGCGAGTAGTTAAAATCAAACTTAAAATCAATGCAATGGCAAAGCTGAGTGCGATATACCAGCCTTGTGTAATAGGGGCCGCTTGTGCATGAGGTAAACCCGTTGTACTCATCACAAATTTATGAAACGGTAAAAGTAACCACTTTCCTGATAATTGCATGACAATGTAAATGATTAAAACATAGAGAGCCGTTTTTTTATGCTGTACGTTTTTTAAAGTATTATTCACAGTCAAAATCCTTTCCATTCATAAGCTACCTTTCTATTGTAGAGGAATATGGAAAGAAAACAAAATTTTTCGTAGTTCTGGCTTGCAAAAAAACAGTTGATTGATTATCATAATAAATGTATTAGCACTCGTTGATATAGAGTGCTAATAAACTTTTAAGAAATATTTAATTAATAGGAGGTTGTTTCACTTGTTAAGACCACTAGGAGATCGTATTGTCATCGAACTAATCGAGGTAGAAGAAAAATCTGCATTTGGAATTGTACTACCAGACTCTGCAAAAGAAAAGCCACAAGAGGGTAAAGTAGTAGCAGTTGGGACAGGTCGTATATTAGAAAACGGACAACGTGTAGAGCTTGACGTTAAAGTTGACGACCACATTATTTTCTCTAAATACTCAGGTACAGAAGTTAAATATGAAGGCAATGAATACTTAATCTTACGTGAAAGTGATATTCTTGCAATTATTGAATAGTAGTTATTATATTAATTAGGCTTAACGAATATTCCATTTCAGGAGGGTAAATTCAAATGGCAAAAGATATTAAATTCTCAGAAGAAGCTCGTGCATTAATGCTTCAAGGTGTAGATAAATTAGCAAATGCAGTAAAAGTGACATTAGGTCCTAAAGGTCGTAACGTCGTTTTAGAAAAAAAATTCGGTTCACCGTTGATTACAAATGATGGTGTAACAATTGCAAAAGAAATTGAACTTGAAAATCCATATGAAAACATGGGTGCAAAATTAGTAGCAGAGGTTGCTTCTAAAACAAATGAAATCGCTGGTGACGGTACAACTACTGCAACAGTTCTTGCACAAGCGATTATCCGTGAAGGTCTTAAAAATGTAACGGCTGGTGCGAACCCTGTAGGAATCCGTAAAGGGATCGACAAAGCGGTAGCAGCAGCTCTTACAGAATTACATGCTATTTCTCGTCCAGTAAGCAATAAAGAGGAAATCGCACAAGTTGCGGCAATCTCAGCAGCTGACGACGAAGTAGGCCAACTAATTGCAGAAGCAATGGAACGTGTTGGTAATGATGGTGTTATTACAATTGAGGAATCTAAAGGTTTCACAACTGAATTAGATGTAGTAGAAGGTATGCAATTCGATCGTGGTTATGCGTCTCACTACATGGTAACAGACACAGATAAAATGGAAGCGGTTCTTGATAACCCATACATTTTAATTACTGACAAAAAAATTACGAATATCCAAGAAGTTTTACCGTTATTAGAACAAGTGGTGCAACAAGGCCGTCCACTATTAATGATTGCTGAAGATGTTGAGGGTGAAGCTCTTGCAACACTTGTAGTTAATAAACTACGTGGAACATTCAATGCTGTAGCAGTAAAAGCACCAGGCTTCGGTGATCGTCGTAAAGCGATGCTTGAAGATATTGCAATCTTAACAGGTGGTCAAGTAATTACAGAAGAATTAGGCTTAGATCTTAAAACTGCTGATATTACATCATTAGGCCGTGCTGCGAAAGTTGTTGTAACAAAAGACTATACAACAATCGTAGAAGGTGTTGGCGGTACAGAAGCAATCGAGCGTCGTGTCGGCCAAATTCGTGCACAACTTGCTGATACAACTTCAGAATTCGATAAAGAAAAATTACAAGAACGCCTAGCAAAATTAGCAGGTGGTGTAGCAGTCATTAAAGTTGGCGCTGCAACAGAAACAGAATTAAAAGAACGCAAACTTCGCATTGAAGATGCATTGAACTCAACACGTGCAGCAGTGGAAGAAGGTATCGTATCAGGTGGTGGTACTGCACTTCTAAACGTATACGCAGCAGTTGAAAAAGCAGCTGATGCAGTTGATGGCGATGTAGCAACAGGTGTGAAAATTGTTCTTCGTGCATTAGAAGAACCAGTTCGCCAAATCGCAAACAATGCAGGTCTTGAAGGTTCAATCATTGTAGATCGCCTAAAACGCGAAGAAATCGGTGTTGGTTTCAACGCAGCAACAGGCGAGTGGGTAAACATGATGGAAGCGGGCGTAGTAGACCCAGCAAAAGTAACACGCTCAGCACTACAAAATGCAGCATCTGTAGCAGCTCTATTATTAACTACTGAAGCTGTTGTAGCAGATATTCCAGAACCAGCAGCACCAGGTATGCCTGATATGGGCGGCATGGGTGGAATGGGCGGCATGATGTAATAAGCCGCTTAACCCTTTGATCTTTTGTATAAGATGAAACGGAATAAAAGCATTTTAACGGAGGCTTCTCATAAGTTCACTGAACTTGTGGGAGGCTTCTTTTTTGTATTTCCATAAGTATGAAAACGGATTTGTCTATTCGGCATAATTAATGTACATAGGAAAACAATAAGAAAATCTTAAGAATTGGTGCATGAGTTTGTTAAGATTTAATTAGTATTATATTCTAATACGAATCCTATAGGGGAAATTATAAGAGCCTAAAGAGATGGAGGAGTGAATGTAGTGAACATTTTGATATGTGATGATGATAAAGAAATTGTAAGGGCTATTAGCGTTTATTTGGAAAATGAAGGCTATCAAGTATTCAAAGCTTACAATGGTATAGAGGCAATCGATCTTATTCGAGATCACGTTATTCACCTAATTATTATGGATATAATGATGCCAAAAATGGATGGCATTACGGCGACAATGAAAATTCGGCAAGATAATATGATTCCGTTAATTATGCTTTCTGCTAAGTCGGAGGATTATGACAAAATACTTGGATTGAATATTGGAGCTGACGATTATATGGCCAAGCCGTTTAATCCATTAGAACTTGTGGCTAGAGTGAAATCGCAGCTAAGAAGGTATACGGCATTTGGGAGTCTTGATGTGAGCAGTCATGTATTTCAAACGGGTGGTCTAATGATTGATGATGAAAAGAAAGTCATTACGGTTGATAAACAAGCAGTTCATTTAACGCCAGTGCAGTATAAAATTTTAAAACTACTCACAGCAAATACGGGGAGAGTATTCACAATCGAAGAGATTTATGAAAAGGTATGGAATGAAAGTGCCATTAATCCAGAAAATACGGTGGCGGTACATATTCGGAAAATTCGAGAAAAAATTGAAATTAACCCGAAAGAGCCGAAGTATTTAAAAGTTGTATGGGGAGTTGGGTATAAAGTTGAAAAATATTAGTCATGCATTTATTACGAAAGTTATTGTGTTTCTAATTGCCATCGCTTGTTTAACTGGTACTGCGAAGGTAATTATCAACATGGAATTAAATGAAGTTCATCTTAGTAGTATCAATCAAGATAATTATTTTGAAAGCATAGCATTCGCCGATGAAAGTTATAGCCTTATCAGCACTTTAGCGCAATTAATCGGAACATATAAAAGTGAAGAATATATTTTAAGCGGTAAGGCACTTACAAAAGAAGAAATGAGAGAAATCGAAGAAGAATTATATAATGATTTCCAATATTCATCCAAATATAATGGAAATTTGAGTGAAGTGGAAAATAGAAAGATATATCAAGAATCATATGCAGATGACATACAAAGTAAAAAAGAAGAACGCATAAGAGAACAAGTACGAGTGTTTTATCGGTTACTCAGCACATTAGATGCATCTGACGGAATCGTTTATTACGCGAGTGATAGTGAACATGTATTCTCTAATAGTGAACTAAATAAGAAAGAGCAATTTGCATCATTTGGTGCTTATATGCAATTTGCGAATTATCAACAAAAGCTTTATCCAAATGAAATGAAAAAAAATAAATACTTAGATTACATTACACAAGATATTGAGAAGTTGAATCCGCAAACAGACGCTATTTATGTGGCATATAAAGAATCTTACTTAGAGCAAAAAATGCAAGAATGGGAAAAGAATAAAGAGGTTGCTAAAAGTTATCTTAATGAATTCATTTTATTTCTGGCAGGGTTTATTGTATCTTTTGCTTATTTAGTAATAGTTATTGGAAAAACGTCATTTAAAGATAAAGAAATTCATTTTCATGTTTTTGATAAACTATATAATGATGTCAACATTGTCATAGTCGCTGGTTTAACAGGGTTGTGGGTGGCAATGATTGTTGAAGTGTTACGTGAAATGAACATACTTCTCACGGTCCCTATTTTTATCATTGCACTGCTGATGATTTTATCGCTTGTTAAGCATATCAAAAACAGATCATTACTTCAGCACACCCTTATATATCAAATCTTTAAAAAGATTTTTATTATGATAAAACATGTTTTTGATAGTGGCAGTATGGCTGTGAAAATCGTGCTGCTTGTTATTGGCTATCCTTTAGTAGCTGCAGCAACATTTTTCATGTTTCCCATTACGCTAGGTGTAGCTGCTTGGTTTGCGTTGAAAAAGGTGAAGTCGTTTAATCGCATTAAAGAGGGCGTAGAGCAAATTAAAAATGGCGACCTTCATCATCGAATTGAAATAGATGGAAAAGGCGAGTTTAGCCAACTTGCTGCGAATATTAATAGTATTACAGGTGGCTTAAAAAAATCGGTGGATAGTGAGATTAAAAGTGAGCGCTTAAAAACAGAGCTCATTACGAATGTTTCGCATGATATCCGAACGCCTTTAACATCAATTATTACGTATGTCGATTTATTAAAAATAGAAAAAGACCCTGAATTAATTGCTGAATATATAGACGTATTAGATCAAAAATCGAAGAGACTCAAGTACTTAACCGATGATTTATTTGAAGCGGCTAAAGCGTCAAGTGGCAGTATGCCTGTGCAGTTAGAACGGATTGATATCGTAGCTTTACTAAAGCAAGGCATAGGGGAAATGGGCGAGAAAATAGAAGCATCATCATTAAACTTTAAGTTAGCCCACCCTACAGAAAAAGTGTATGTGAAGGCTGATGGTAAACTTCTATGGCGCTCCATCGAAAACTTATTCTCGAATATTTTTAAATATGCACTACCTGCATCAAGGGTATATATTGATGTAGAAGATATAGGAAATGAACTACTCGTAACATTTAAAAATATTTCAGCATATGAATTAAATATTTCCGTAGATGAGCTAATGGAACGTTTTACACGAGGCGATGAATCGAGATCAAGTCAAGGTAGCGGATTAGGCTTGTCGATTGCTGAAAGCCTTATTCATATCCAACAAGGTAAATTTTTAGTGCAAGTTGATGGTGATTTATTTAAGGCGATGATTTATCTGCCGAAATTTGAATGATGTAGCAAAGGAATAGGATACGTAAGTTTTCCTATTCTTTTTCTATAATGAATTTCTGTTCTTCAACAACGACTGCAATAATTTTTTCTTGTTCTTGAAAACTTTGACTTCTGCTAATAAGTTCGTTATAATTCGTTGTGTATAAAAAATGCTTTAAGGAGGATGTTAGAAAATGACACTACGATTCCAAACTTTGAACCAGTAATTGAATACTGTCAAAGGCTCTGTTTGTGTATGCAGAGTAAACGGGATTAGTCTGTCCTTTTTTAATTATCTTCATTTCATATTGTGAAATTGTTATTCACCAATTTTCAGTAATTGTTCCCACTTAGTTGTGAGGGCTAATTATGTGATTTAAGTGGATGAAAATATGTAATGATAGAAAGGCGACTTGTTTTTCCTTTCTTTATTTTTGTCCAATTTAACCTTTTATTTGGTTTTACCAAAGGCAGGTTTCTTGTTCTTACTGACAATTTAATGAAATATGGATGGTTCTTTCCCTTTACTTTTATGATCACAGGCAGGTGCTTGTGATCTTTTCGTTTTTTAAGCGGGATACAATGTGATAAAGGTACTTGTTTTAAATAAGCTTAATTTGCATATGCTCCCGTTTTCCGTTGGGTAGAACAATTGCCATTACTGGGATGGTTGATGAGGTAGTGATTTGGGTAAGATTGGTTTTGGATATCAATTTTGTTGTATATTCAATCCTAGGTTAGTTTGATATTACCTAAGAAGGGAGCAATTCTTAATCCAATGTTCTGCTCGATAATGGAATATTTTTAAAAAATAAAAGTTCACCCAAAAATAACATACTAGTAAGGAGTAATTAAATGGAACAAAATCAATCTATAAAATATGAATTCCTATCACAGGATCCTAACGTTAAAACATTACCGATTATGCTGTCGTTAATTATCGGTGCTTTCTTTGCAGTATTAAACGAAACATTGTTAAACATTGCATTAACGACTTTAATGCATGAATTCCACATCACTCTGCCAACTGTTCAGTGGATGGCAACAGGGTTTATGCTTGTAATGGGGATAGTTATTCCAATTTCTGCCTTGATGTTACAGTGGTTTACAACGAGGCAATTGTTCATTGGTGTAATGGTCACTTTCACAATTGGAACCATCATTTGCGCAATTGCACCTAGCTTTCCTGTTTTATTAGTAGGTCGATTAATTCAAGCAGTTGGAACAGGGCTATTGATGCCGATTATTTTTAATGTCTTTTTATTATTATATCCACCAGAAAATCGTGGGAAAATAATGGGGATAGTAGGTTTAATTTTTACGTTTGCACCGGCAATCGGACCGACTTTATCGGGTGTTATTGTTGAATATTTAGGCTGGCGCTATTTATTTATTATTGTTATCCCTTTCGCCTTATTTTCAATTGTCTTTGCTTCTAAATATTTAACAAATATTTCGGAGGTCACAAAACCGAAAATTGATGTATTGTCTATCATCTTTTCAACGATTGGCTTCGGATCAATTATTTATGGGTTTAGTGCTGCTGGAGAAAAAGGTTTCCTCAGCCCAAGTGTATTTGTGACGATTATCATCGGAATCATTGGTGTTGTATTATTCTCTTTAAGACAGTTTAAGCTAAAAGAGCCTGTTATGAATTTACGAGTATTTAAATATCCAATGTATACACATGCAGTATTAATGTTTTTAATTATTATTATGGCGATGTTTGCATCGGAAATCATTTTACCGATATTTATGCAAGGTCCACTAGCCTTGACTGCTGCAGCGGCAGGACTCGTTTTACTGCCTGGGAGCTTGCTAAATGGACTTATGTCTCCATTCATGGGGCAATTGTTCGATAAATTTGGCCCCCGTGTATTGATGATTCCAGCAACACTTGTTTTAAGTGGTACAGTGTTTACGTTAAGTAGGTTAACAGCTGAAACACCTATTTGGATAATCGTATTATGCTATATTTTATTAATGCTTAGTGTTTCTGCGATTATGATGCCTGCGCAGACAAATGGCTTAAACCAACTACCTAAATCTTTATATCCACATGGCACTGCGGTTATGACCACTTTACAGCCTGTTGCAGGAGCGATTGGTGTTGCTGTTTTTATTAGTATTATGAATGCCAAACAAAATCACTTTTTATCAAAGGCGACCAATCCGAGTGATCCAGTTACAGTCAGCCAAGCTATGGTTGCTGGTGTAGAACTTGTGTATCTTATAGCTTTTGTAATAACGATATTAGCGATTATTTTGTCATTTACCGTTTACCGTGCGGTTCCAAAAGAAATGTTTGAAACAGAAGAATCAGACTCTAAATTTTGACCAATCTTCTCAGATGGAAGTCTGCAAATCGAAGCTACTCATTAGTTGTGCAAACTATTGAGTAGCTTCTTTTTTGTGAGGCTTCTACTTAAACGACTAAATACGTAAGTTAAAGCTCATGGTGTTGTAAATATAGCTTTATTGGACTAAAGGAGGATTTTATATAATGAAGGAAGTTTGTTAAAGTTATGATAGTATTATGGAAAATGTGAAGGGGCTGATTTAAGTGGAATGGTTACTGCTACTTGCGATTTTTATTTGGTTCATTTTATTTTTACGGAAAAAGCTTTCATTTAAATTTGGTTTATTTCCAAACGTATTAGAGATAAAACCAATTAAAGGGCTAAAAAAACTTAATGATCACCTAGAACGCTCCCTTCATAAAAATTATATGGATAATGTAGAAGAGAGAGTAAGGAAAAATAATAGGTTAAAAGAAAATGAGTACCAGTGGCGTCTGCTAGATTTAAAACGTTATTTTATTTTGACATCTCTTTTAAAAGAGTCCCCAATGTTTAGTGACAAGGTAGACGAATTGTGGCATCAAATGCTCATGTTTACCCGTGAGTATGATGAGTTTTCCAAAAACTATATAGGGACAATACTTCATCATAGCCCAAGTGTAAAAGTACAGCCTAATCCCGATTTACGTGGATTTTTTGATTGGATGTATGCGGAACTTTTTTTCATTAGAAATGAAAACATCCATCTTTATAAAGGGTTTTTCAAGTACCCTGTACATCCAAAGATTATTGACGAATTTAAAAATTTGTCAGAAGATAAACTACTAGATTGTTATTTTAAGCACAATACGAAATATATAACTACTGTTCGCGCGCTTATTTCAGCCATGAAGAAAACAGCAAATGGAGTAAAAAAATATGAAAAGCACACTATACGTGAAATGATGAAAAAAAGAAAGACGCAGCAAAACTATAACGCGATGCTCGTACCTTTCTTATCTGTTTCGTATTTTCATTATGATGAATTTGCAAGCTATATGAAAATAAGTAGTAGCAATAGTTCTTCAAGTTGTACAAATTGCGGGACAGCAAGCTCTTGTAATTCTTGTTCGTCCGATAGCTCCTGCTCAAGCTGCGGTGGGGGTGGAGATTAAAACATCCTAAGGGATATAGGGAATAGCATTCAGGCACTTACCTAAAACTTTGCATTGCATCGTTTGGGTATGTGCCTTCTTTGGGAACCTAGCTCGGATTAATCGCCTTCAACCTTTAAAACCTCATATTGGAAACCTTGATATACATAGTTTTGTTTCTGGTACATGTCTCTTGCTGTATCTTCGCCATCAGCTACTAAAATAACGATTTTATGATGAAATTTCTGCATGACATATTGCTGAAGTTGCGTACCTACTCCATTACGTTGAAAGGCTTCCAGTACAAATAAGTTATCAATTTCAACTGTTGTATCTTCCTCGATAAGCTCCATAGAACCAGCTGGGAAACCGTCAAAGTAGGCTAGTAGCTGATGTTTGGACGGATCATGGAAACGTCGTTTTAGTAATGCTTGTTTTTCTGTGGCGAAAGTTTCGCCATATTTTAAATCCTCTTCATACTGTAGCTTTAAAAATACCTCTAAATTGTCTTCAGTCACGGGCTGAACATCGACATGATGGTTTACCCTTGTTGCAAATTGGCTTGGTTCAATTGTATATAGTTCTAAAAAACCAATGTCATATTTTTCTTCAGTTAAATAACTGTGAATATCGGGGGATATCTTCTCGTTAGATGGGAAAATAAATTTTAAGTGCTTTTGATTGTGTTTTTGATGAAAGGTACGTAGCATCTGTTCAATTTCTTTAAATGTTGTTAATGATGGCATCATTTTAAATAGAATGTAATTACTATCATAACGACTTAGCATTTCTGGATAATGAACATGCTGACAAAATTCATCTTCAAAAATGATAGGACCAATTTTTTCTATATGGTCAAAAGTAATGTTGTTCATTGTAAATCTCCTTAGTTCATATTTATTAAAATACTTCTGAACAGGTAAAAAAACCCCCATTGCTGTAAGTGTGAATGCAATGGGGGTTTTTAGCAAGGAAAATTATGGATGATTTTATTTTAAATTTCATGTTGTTTTTTAAAACATTATAAATTAATATATTAATTGAAAATGAAAATCATTATCAATTAAATTAATAGATAGAGGTGAAGTTTTGGATAAACAGGATGTTAGCAGAATAGGCATGGGCAATATTTATTATGTGATTATCCTACTTTTAATCGGTGCCATATTTATATCTGCCGTTTATTCTGTATCAATTGGGCAAGTCAGCATACCCTTCAAGCAAACTATGAGCATACTAATGCACGCAATATCCAATGGCAAATTTGGATCGCTTGAAAATGTGGACAGTGATTCTTTTTTGAATATAATTTTACAGGTGAGGATGCCACGGGTGATTTTTGCCTTACTTATTGGCATAGGACTTGCTTTATGCGGGACTGTTATGCAAGCAGTCGTACAAAATCCACTTGCTGATCCATACATACTTGGTATTTCTTCAGGAGCTTCATTAGGAGCGACATTTGCGATTTTAGTAGGGTTTGGCAGCAGTGCATTGTTATCACAGTTTGGTGTAGCTTTCGGAGCATTTGCTGGAGCCATGATTACATCAATGGCAGTGCTTCTATTATCGAGTATTGGTGGAAAGGCAACGTCAATAAAACTTGTATTATCAGGTGTTGTCATTGGGGCATTATGTAGCTCTTTCTCAAGCCTTATTATCTTTTTTGCAAATAATGCAGAAGGTATTAAAACAGTTACTTTTTGGTCAATGGGAAGTTTAGCCTCTGCAAGCTGGGATAAAACGCCCATTTTGGTGATTGTTATTGTACTGGGGGCCACACTGTTCCTTTTCCAGTATCGGGTGTTAAATACAATGCTATTAGGTGATGAATCAGCTATAACGTTAGGTATCAATTTAAGCGCATACCGTAAATTATATATGATTCTTACTTCACTTATAACAGGCACAATGGTTGCCTACGCAGGCATGATAGGCTTCGTAGGATTAATTATTCCTCATATTACAAGAGGAATATTTGGTGCAGATCATAAACGATTAATGCTAGGTACATTACTTTTAGGAGGTCTATTCATGATTTGGGCAGACATTTTGTCCAGAACTTTAATTCAAAATGTTGAATTACCTATTGGGATCATTACTTCTGTTATTGGATCACCATTATTTATCTATATGATTGTAAAAAAAGGTTACAACTTCGGAGGGTAGAAAAATGGAATTAGTTGCACAGGAAATGGAAGTTAAGATCGGCAAAAAGGAAATCGTTAAAAATATATCTATACAGGTTAAAAAGCAACAATTTGTGGGCTTAATCGGACCAAACGGATGCGGAAAATCAACTTTATTAAAAAGTATATATAAAAGCCTTGTTCCGCAGAAGGGAATGGTATTTTTAGATAATCTAGATGTTTTAAAAAGTTCAGAGAAAAAGATTTCAAAACACTTAGGTGTAGTTGGTCAGTTCAATGAAATGCATTTTGATTTAACGGTTCAGCAAATGGTGCTGTTAGGAAGAACACCACACAAAAAAATGCTAGAGTCTGACACACAACAGGATTTTGATATTGTAGAGGAAGCGTTAGTACGAACGAACTTGCTAGATTATAAAAATCGTAGTTTTCTATCATTGTCTGGTGGTGAAAAGCAACGTGTGATTTTAGCAAGAACAATTGCGCAGCAGCCTAAATTTATGATTTTAGATGAACCGACAAATCATTTGGATATTCGCTATCAAATTGAGATTTTATCTTGTGTGAAGGATTTAAACATTGGTGTATTAGCAGCGCTCCATGATTTAGAGATGGCAGCACAGTACTGCGATTATCTTTATGCGGTAAAGGATGGGGAAATATATGCACACGGTACACCAGAAGAAGTACTAATACCAGATACCATTGAAGCTTTATATCAAATAAAATGCCAGACATTTATTAATCCTGTAACGAAGGGATTAGGATTTGCATATGGTCTTTAGGAGGATCACAATGAAGAATAAACTATTATTAGGAATTGGTTTAGCAACAATATTAATGTTAACAGCTTGTGGTAACACAACAAAAAATACAACTGAGGAATCCGAAGCAACAGAGCATTATCCACTGACAATTACAAACTATTCAAAGGCAGAGGGTGGTTCTACTTGGGAAAAGAAAGATCAAGTATTCGATAAGGCACCTGAAAGAATAATGGCCAACACGCGCCCAGCGGCAGAATTATTATTGTATTTAGGCTTAGGTGATAAAATTGTCGGTGTTGGTGCAAATTTTGGAGCAGTGGATAAGGCTGTAGAGAATGAGTATTCAAAGTTAAATATTTTAAGTGATGAGTACGTTGGAAAAGAAGTGACATTAGGTACTAATCCAGATTTAGTTTTTGGTCGAGGTGGTTTATTTGATAATGCTGAATGGGGAGTAGGTACAGTTGATTCACTTAATGAATTAGGTGTGAAAACATATGTATTAGAATCATCAGTGACAGGTGGTACGTATGATTCAATTTATAATGATATTGAGAACATTGGTGAAATCTTTAATGTTCAAGACAAAGCAGCGAGCTTTATTAAAGAATTAAAAGATAGACAACAAGACATTTCTTCAAAATTAGAAAGCATTAAAGACAAAAAAACGTTTGCTTATTTGCATACGAACGATCCAAAAGAGCTTTTTGTTTATCCAGCACACGATGAAACGTTCTTTAACGATGCATTCAAAATGGTAAAATTAGATAATGTTTTCAAGGATGAGACAGGCGATGTTAGCATTGAAACGTTAATTGCCACAGATCCAGATGTTTTAATTATTCCAAACTGGGATGGTTCTGATCTTACAAAAGTGAGGGAAGAAATTTATGCGAATCCGAAACTATCTAGTATGAAAGCTATTAAAAATAAGCAGATGTATATTGTAGATTACAATTATATGTTCGGATATGGTTACAACACGATAGATGGAATGGAAGCTCTAGCAAAAGAAATGTACCCAGATTTGTTTAAATAACGGAGCTTCTTTTTGAAAGGAAAACGTTGAAGTGCCTGGCACCACGAATCCGTACCTAGTACAGAATCGGCTCCTAAATCGGAAAAATCCACTACGCTTTCCGCGGGCACGGTGTAAGCCGCAACCCTCGCTGACGCGCGGTTTGTTGCGTCTTACAACTCGTGCTGTGCCCGCAGGAGTCTACGTGGATTTTTCCTTAATGCTTCCAAAAAAATGCAAGGAAATTGTTTGAGTGCCTGGCATCTCATCTAGGCACCTTATTTATATTCATTTAAATAAAAAGACAAAAGGCATCAAGTTCATTTTCTTGATGCCTTTCGCTATACGCTGAGCAAAGTTATAGAAGCTGATGTCTATGCAAAACGGTTAAATTTATTTGTGATGCTCGATTCCAGCAGATGGATACAGGGTGTCGTTCATCAAGGTAAAAAAGTTGTGTAGAAATGTTATGAACTATCTGTTCATCCGTCGTATCGATTAAGTGTGGTGATGGATGTGGACATAAGGCAGTTTTATAGAGAGCTTCTTTTAATGTCCACAGTTCATAAAATTTTTTTAATCGTAGCGGTTCCTCAATTTCCTCAATGCTTGTTATTTCATTGTCAGTCAAGGCATAGTGCATGACATCTTTCGTAACAGGATTAATTTCCTCTACATCAATGCCGACATGACCATTTGCCGTTACTGCAATGACAAGCCAATCTCCTGAATGGGAAAGATTAAAATCACCCCTCCAACTAACATTTCCTACAGCATAAGGCCGACCAAGTTCGTTTCTTACAATCTGTACATCTTGTGTAGCAGTCAATTGCTGAATGGCCCATCTTGAAATAATGCTTCCTATTAAGGCTCGTTGTCGGTCCTGCCAATGTTGGTATTGCAATATCCTGATTTGCTCATCAGGAGGCAGTTGCGCATAATACTTCTCCCATTCAAATGCTGTGAATTGTGGTCCAATGGGGAGTGCAAATACTTGTACGCCATTGAAACTTAACATTATCGAACTGCAACGGGTTTAGGTTCAGGGAAATAACCTAATTCGATACCATACGTAATCATCGTGCGGATAAAGGCTGAATTTGGTTCTGCACATACAATACCCGAGTTAACTAAAAAATCCTGTGTTTTTTCACTATTAAATATAAATGGCGAATCACTTGCGCCATCACCTTCAAGTTGTGCAATAGCTAATGATAAATATTCTTGTAATGCTTTAGGATGCTCCGAATTTAAAAGCCAATCTTCATATTCATTTGCCGAAACTATATCTAACTCATATCCCATGTCCTTTATTGCTTCAATAAAATCAAGATAGGCTAGGGGTACAGGGTTACATAGGTGGAAAATGTGCCCATTGGATTTTGGTTGGCGGGCTAATGCTATAAGTGCTTGGCTCGCATAATTGATTGGCGTAAAATCAACATGCCAATTAGCTGTCGGTGTTTTTCCTAAATGAAGCATCGATTTGATCATTCGGTAAAACGCATTATCATCTATATTGCGCTGGAATTTTCCTGTTTGGGAATGACATGTTAAATTGCCAACACGATAAATGGAAACCGGAATTTTATCGCTCACGGCATTTCTAACAAGATTTTCAGCCTCTAACTTACTTTGGGTATAAACATTTGTAAGTGAAACATCGTAGTCAAATTCACCAAGTGCTTGCTTTTCTCCCCATTGTGTAGCTGCAAGTTCTTCAGGAATGCCAATTGTTGAAACATAGTGGAAATGCACACCTGCTTTACTTTTAGCAAGCTCGAGCAAGTATCTAGTCCCTTCAACATTGACATCATTAAAATGAGTGGCAGCCCCGAAATGTCTTACATCTGCACCACAATGAATAATTGCATCAATTTCCTTAGCAAGTGTACCGTAATCTTTATTTGATAAATTAAGTTTGTCTTTACTCAAATCACCTTGTATGACAGTCACTCGATTATGTAGCATTGCCACAATGTCTTCACCGAAATAAAATGCCATGCTATCTTTAAGTTTTTCATTAAGTGTTGTGTGTGCGCTTTGTCTAATTAAGCAGTAAATATGTGTACTTGTATTAATTAAAAGCTCATTTAAAATATGACTTCCTAAATAGCCTGTTGCGCCAGTTAACAGCACCGAATTCATAGCTAAAGGTGTTGGTGTTTGCGCAACGGAAAGACGGCTTGGTTCTATCAAATCTTTACGAACAAAATCTATTTGTTGTTGTTGTGTATCATTAGTTTCTGGTTGATAGTTACAAACATAATGATCAAGTTCGGCAATCGTTTGATATTGGAAAAAGTCTTGTATTTTTAAAAACGGAATATGCTTTTTCACTTGTACTAAAATTTCCAGTACTTTTAATGAATGCCCACCGATATGAAAGAAATTATCATGAATACCTACACGTTCAATACCGAGTACATGTTGCCAAGCTGTCGCTAGTAGCTTCTGTATTGGGTTCTCGGGTGCATCATAATGACTTGGTAGAGGAGCTGTTACCTCAATGGCCGCTAATTGCTTTCGATCGATTTTGCCAGTAGGGGACAAGGGCATTTTCTGCACTTCAATTAATCGTTCAGGTACCATATAATCTGGTAAATGACCTGCTAAATACTGTCTAATTGCTGTTTGTTCTTCCTTACTACCGCCAATTAAAGTGTAATAGGCAAACAAGCTATTATTTCCATCGTCCATTTTCTTAGCAAGTATAACGCCCTCTTGAATGCTAGGGTGATTACTTAATACCGTTTCAATTTCCCCTAGCTCAATTCGGAACCCTCTCACTTTAATTTGAGAATCTTTGCGTCCTACAAATTCAATTACACCGCTCGGTAATAAACGAACTAAATCACCTGTTCGATACATTAATCTTCCAGGTTCAATTGATAATATATGTGGGACAAACGCTTCGGCAGTTTTTTCTGGTTGATTTAAATAGCCAGCAGCTAGACCAGCACCAGCTATGTAAAGTTCCCCTGCTTCATTGACAGGGCAAAGCTGACCATCCTTATTGATAATATACATTTCGTAATTGGCGATAGGCTTACCAATAGGAATGCTTGATTGATTATCAATTACAGTATCCTTCACTTTATGGTAGGAGGACAGCACTGTACATTCTGTTGGCCCATATACATTAATAATTTCAGTTGTTGTTCCGAATTTTTCTTGCCACTTTTGTATAACGGCAGGCATAAGTGCTTCTCCACCTACAGATAAATATTTTAGAGACGATAATTTATCTTGGTGTTCTATTGAGAGATGAGTAGCTAGCTGCGTAAAGAATGCATTAGGAATTGTGGCTGTTGTCACTTTTTCACGCTCAATCATTTCAGCAAATGCCTCTATTGATACGCGTTCAATACTTGTGAGCATATGTAATCGAGCGCCAGAGAAAAAAGCAGTAAATGTTTCAGTGACGGATGGATCAAAACTATAGGAGATAAATTGCGAAAAGACATCATATTTACTTGCTTGGTAGATTCTTTGATTGTCAGTAATTAAGTTGATCACAGATTCATGCTTAAGCATTACGCCTTTTGGCTTGCCTGTCGAGCCGGATGTATAAATAATATAGGCTAAATCAGCAGGGCTGAGATCGATATGGATATTGTTTATTGAAAATGTGATTTCCATTCGATTAAGTGTAAACACGTTACGAGTTTGGGAATCGTTATGTAGTAAATCATTAAGTAATTGAGTATGTTCTTCTTTTATTAATATAAATAACGCACCTGTATCATTTAACAAGTACTGACAACGCTCTTTAGGATAGCTAGGATCAATCGGTACATATATACCACCTGCTTTTAGAACACCAAGTAAACTAATAATAGTTTCTTGACTACGTTCCATAACAATCGCCACTTTTTCACCTTTTTGCAAACCGTTGTCTCGGAGCATATGAGCGATTTGATTGGAGCGTTCATTGAGCTGACGATAGGTCATTGAGCCACCATGAAATGATAATGCAATTCTATCAGCAAACTGTTCTACAGCTTGATAAAATACTTCAGGTATTGTTTGATCTTTCGCATAAAAGGCTTTTGTTTGATTTAAAGCTTGATAAACTTCTTTATCTGCTTCTGTTAACAATTGCGTACAATGGGCTGGTAGGGTTTGTTGCTCATTATAGTTCGTTTGATAATCTGCTGTAAGTAAATTAAGTTCTCTATTCAATCATCACAACTCCTATTTTTGAAAGTAGAGGGACAGTGCCCAATTAGTGCAACTAGAAGTAAATATTATTGCTAGGAAATGACATGAATAAACGCCTCGCCGATGCGGTAGCATCGACGAGATGAATAAAGCTATAAGGTTTGTTTAATAAATCATTTCACAATAAAAGTATTTACAACAGTTAATAATTCATCTGATAAATCTGTTAATACTTGTGCTTCTTCTGAAACTCTTTGCACTGTGTTGAGCTGAGTAGCAGATGTTTCAGCTACTGTGCTGGTATTGTTTCTGGATTTTTCAGAGAATTGCTCCATATCTTGAACAGCTGATGTAACCTCTTCCATACCAGCTGCCATTTCCTCAATAGTTGCTGATAATTCTTGAATCTGACCAGTAACATGATGTATTGAAGTTAAAATTTGGCCAAATGATTTTTCGGAATCATTGATCATTATTAAGCCGTTGTCCACTTCCTCTACCGCATGTATCATGACATTTACAGATTCATTGGTATCATGTTGAATACGTGAGATTAGCGTAGAAATTTCTCTTGCTGATGCCTCTGATTGCTCTGCCAGCTTGCGCACCTCGTCAGCGACTACAGCAAAACCACTTCCTGCTTCACCTGCACGAGCAGCCTCAATCGCAGCATTTAATGCAAGTAAATTTGTTTGTGAAGCAATACCAGTAATAATACCAACGATTTCTTGGATTTTATTTGAGTGTTCACCAAGCATCTTGACAGATGATGCTGATTGATTTACAGCTTTACTAATTGCATTCATTTGAGCGACAGATTTGTTCGTTGACTCATTGCCTTTTTCCGCTTCCTCAGATGCAAGAATAGAGGACTCAGAAATCTGATTAGATGTCATGGCTATACGTTGAATACCAATGCTCATTTCCTCAATCGTAACCGAACTTTCTTTCGCCTTTTGAACTTGTAAATCCGCAACACTTGCTATTTCTTGCATCGATGAAGCTACATTATTATAAGAATCCGTTGCTTCCTGCATATTACTTGATAAAACTTGTGCAGTATTTGAAACACGTGAAGAAACATTTGTTGCGCTTTGAATGACTGTTCGTAAACTTCCAATCATTACATTAAAATTATTTGTTAGCACGCCAATTTCATCATTGGATTGAACAGGTAAAGCTTCTAGCTCTAAATTACCTTCAGCAACTTTTTTAGATTGTAAAGATAGCTGTTGAATAGGAGTTAGTTTCTTTTTTAATAGTGAGTAAACGACGATGGAAGATCCAATAAGGAATAAAACAGTAATTAACAGCACCCACATTGCTTCCGAAAGTGCTTTACCAGTTACCATCGATACATCATAGTCAATAGCATATGCAGCTAACATTGAACCATCATCATCTAATATTGGAGTAAGCCCTGTTTTATAGCTTCCAAACTCATCTTTATAGATCTCTGTAGCAGTTGCCTCTTTAGTTTCAAAAACTTCTTTTATTCTTGCAAGGAAATCTGGGGAGAGACCCATGGCAATCATATCTTGGTTATATTCTGCACCAACTTCAAGAACACTTGAGGATAGAACCGGCGCATTAATATTTTCACCATCTACTGTAATAAGAAAGAGATTGGTAATAATATCTGATTTATCATTGATGGCATCCATTTCTTCTGTTAAACGAAGGACATCATTATTATTAGCATTTGGTTGTTGCAGTGCAGATTTCAATGCTTCTTGATCTATTGTCTTTGATAAAATCATGCCTTTATCATAGAGGGATTCATCCATATCTTTTAAGTTACTGTTTTTCACTATATAATAGGAAAACCCCATAGTAACTAGTCCAAATAGCAATAAAATACTAACCATTGTAAAAGTTAATTTTTTGCTAATTGACATTTGTTGCTTCTTACTTTTCTTCATACTCTTCCTCCTAAAATTGTAAAAAACATATTTCAAGTGAAAAAGGGACGGACGATAATATGAAAGCCAAATGTAATGGAATAGTACAATGTTACAATTGACCGTTATGATAAAATCATATATAGAAGTCCGTTCCTATACTTTTTATCATTATTTCATTGCTAGTAAAATAATCCATTCATCCCCTAACCATAAACAACTATACTGCCAAAAAATACGATTCACAACCCAAAAATCCTACTATTTCAACTGTGAAATTTCAGTGAGTGAATTAAAAATATAGTGTTTTTATAACAAAAATTAACGGGGGGCTCGCATATTATTAATAGAAAATGCACTAATAATAGTATAATTTGTTTCTAGTAACCAACTTTTAAAATTACTGATTGTTATTTTAGACAAATATTATTACAAATGTTTGAAAAAAGTTGTGAATACTTTGTGTAATAGAAAATAAAAAAGGCTTTCCACTTGTTCATAACTGAACTTATGGAAAGCTTTTTTTATTATCTCGGGTTACCAAAGATGCCAGGTAAAATATTAGGGATACCTGGTAGTAATGGAGGAAGTCCAGGGAGTCCAGGTAATTGACCACCTGGATATTGTCCACCAGGGTATGGCATAGGCGGGTACGGTTGTGGGTATGGACGTGGTGGATATGGCTGAGGTGGGTATGGTTGCGGATAAGGACGCGGTGGATATGGCTGTGGTGGGTACGGTTGTGGCGGATATGGTTGAGGTGGGTATGGTTGCGGATATGGTGGTGGGTAAGGAGGTGGATATGAGCCGCCGCCAGGAGGGAAACCTGTCCCTGCTGCTGTAATTTGGCTAACATCGACCGTTATTACTTGACCAGAATCTAACTGAATTTCGGCTGTTCTTCCGTCTTTTCCAAATGTTCGAATCAATGTGCCTGAATATGTGCCTGTTGGGAGAGTAACCCATATTTTCATACCAGGTCGGAATTGCTGATTAAAATCTTCCGGAGCTAACCTAGGATTGACCAATGAAACACACCTTTCTTCATTTTCTTCTCTAACATATGTCCCGTATTATATTTGTCATAGGCAAATGGCTCAATAAAAAAATAAGGAAGAGATATTAAATTTAAAATTGTTATAAAAAATACCGATTTTAATTATAATAGTAAGAAAAGACTTAAAGGGTGTTTCGATGGCTATTATAAAAATTAAAAAAATAAAGGTACAAAACTTAAGAAATGTACGAAATGGTGAGCTGACATTAGCAGTCGATTTTACTACGCTTATGAAAGCAAATGTTGTCGGCGTGTACGGGCAAAATGGTTCAGGGAAAACGACGATTGTTGATGCATTTAGCTTATTAAAGACGATTATTTCTGGTTGGATTGCTGAAGTGAAATTGCCTTCTCAAGACAAGCGTTTAATTATGGCAGGAGAAAACACTGCTAGTATAGATTTTGAATTTCTAGTGGACAATCAATTCGGTACATTTTTTGTGAACTATTATGTAACATTGCGTGAGGATGAGAAACGGCTATATATTATTGCAGAGCGACTCACATATAGAGAAGATGAAAAAGGAAAACGATCGAAAGTTTTAGTAAGTGTTACAGAAGATAACGTTCAAATTCGAAAAAGCTTTTTACGAGATATGAATGAAAAAATGCGAATTAAAACGCTCGTTATTCAACAACTAACGCGAAAACAATATATGTCATTTATCTTCCATAAAGATTTAAAGCCTTTGCTACAAGAAAAGCTATCAGAATTAGAAATGCAGTTGCTTCATAATTTAGCAATTGATTTTAATCAAGACTTACATGTTATCAACAATCAAAATATCGCGCCTTTATTTGAAGAGCGCATTATGCCCTTTAGTATCCATCTTGAAAAAACGCGGGGCTCCATTTCCTATGATTTGAAAGGACCGGCATTACTGCCAAAGAATGCTTTCAATGTATTATGTGAAGTGATTGAACAAAGCAATCAAGTATTATCAACGATTATTCCTGGACTTACTATTAAAATTCATGTCATTACAGAGCAATTATTAGATAATGGTGAAAAGGGAGTGCGATTTGAGTTTCTATCGCAACGTGGTGATCGGGAACTACCGTTGCGAACAGAATCAGAAGGGATTTTGAAAATTATCTCTGTGCTTAGTGTACTGATAGCTGTTTACAATAATCCAACTGCTTGTGTCGTGATCGATGAATTAGATTCTGGCGTTTTTGAATATTTGTTAGGCGAGTTGTTAACAGTGATTGATGAGGGCGGAAAAGGGCAACTTATTTTTACGTCTCATAATTTACGTGTGTTAGAGGTGCTTGCCATTAAAAACTTATGGTTTACAACAACGAATGAGAATTACCGATATATGCAGCTAAAAGGTATTAAAGAGGTCAATAATGCACGAGATGTCTATTTACGTGCTATACAGCTAGGTGGACAGGATGAAGAGGTTTATAAAGAAACGAAAACGTTCAAAATTAAACGTGCTTTTAGAAAAGCTGGTGTGCAACATGACTAAAAAAGTGCTTTTAGTGATTGTAGAAGGACAAACAGAGCAAATAATTTTAGAGGATTTTTTGGATGAGCATTTTGCCAATTCTACTATTCGCTTTGATGTGCAACGTGAAGATATTTTGACGAAGTGGGATGCAAAAAAGCGAATCCCCAATATTAAAAATAGTGTCAGCCGAGTAATTCATAACTATCTAGAAAAGTATAAGTTTTTAGCGAAAGATTTATCAGCAGTCATTCATATTACTGATGCAGATGGTTGTTTTATCGCTCCAGAGTTTGTCAAAATCAATGCAGATATTGAACAAAATCTATATTATACTGAGGGCGCCATTTTTGTAAAAACAGAGAAACGTAAAGAGCAAATTGAACAGCGAAATGAAATGAAAGCTAATAACGTGAAGACTTTGCTTGCAAATGACCATTTTAGTATTGATCGATTAAAAGTACCTTATCAGCTGTTTTATTTTGCTACAAATTTAGAGCATGTATTATGGAATGAGCGCAATGAGGTTGCAACGGAAAAAATGCTGAAAGCAGATGAATTTATGGAAAACTTATCAGGCTCTATTAAAGAGTATCTTTTGGAATTCCTGCATGTAGATCCGGCACTACCTTACAGAGAAAAAATGAAAGAAAGCTGGTCTTACTTAACAAAGGGATGTAATTCTTTGCAACGCAGTACGAATGTGCCATTGTTATTTGACATGATTACGTCTAATGCGCAGAAATAAAGAATACACAAACTTCTCATAAAAGTTGGGATTTTGTCTACAGTATTTTTGCATATGAATACCATTGATTTCCGTTACGGGCGGACGCTTTCCGCGGGCACGACGTAAGCCGCAACCCTTGCTACGTGTGGTAAGTTTCGTCTTACATTTTGTGTTGTTCTAGAGGAGGCGTCCACCTTTCACTCCATCAACTGAATAAAAAAGCTCCGAGTTTTGCTTCTTGATGCCTTATGTATACAATCTGAAACCTCTCATTAATGGAGAGGTTTTTTCAATGGTATAAAAATTTTATATAATGTGTAACAAATATTGGATACCGACGACTTATTTAGGAATGTAGAAAGCGGGGTGAAGGTTTGCATAAAAAGGAATTACAGATTGAGCAGCTATACGATGCCTATCATCGTGATGTCTATCATTTTGCGCTTTATTATACAAATAGCAAACAAGAGGCTGAGGATATTACGCAAGAAACCTTTTTTAAAGTACTTAAACAATTGCACCACTTAAATGATAAAGAGAAGGTTAAGACGTGGATTTTAACGATTGCACGAAATACAGCAGTAGATATACATAGAAAACAAAAAATTAAGCGTTTATTAATGGAGAAACTTAATAAACAGCCTATTTTAAAAGAAGTAACAGAGCCTCTGGAGATTGTTGAACAAAACGAGCAATGGCAGATTGTACAGCAAGCATTAATGACATTAAAGTCACATGATCGAACAATTATTATTTGTCGCATGTTAAAGGACTACACGATTCAAGAAACAGCAGCTATTCTTGGAATTTCAGAAGTGAAGGTACGTGTTGACTTTCATCGTGCAATGACAAGACTTCGTAAAAAAGTAGGGAGGAGAAACTGATGGAGGACCGTGAGTTATTTGAAACATTAAAAAATCATCCCAATATTGAGCCAGATCAAGCATTTTTAAATAAGTTGCGTCAAAACTTACAAAACAATCAAGGATTAAAATCAAAAAGGATAACTGTTGCAACAATTCTTACGATTCCAATGACAATAGCGGTTTTCGTATTTTTACTTATGATTACTACAGGTCAATCTTTAGAAATCAAGAGTGCGGCAGCGCCTATTATCAGTCAAGAGAAGAAGCTGCTTTTTACTGGAGGTTTATGTGTAATATTCTCCCTGCTAATATTCATCATTTTTGTGTTTAGCAAGGGTTATACAAAAGGGAAACTTATCTATCTGGCATTTGCTCTATCACTAGCTGTATGGCTAGGGAACTTAATGTACGCCAATTGGCTGCGTGTAGCTGAACCGATTGTAGTACCGTTTCAAAGTGGAATTTCTGAATCTAGTGCTAGCAGATTTTTAGGTGGAGACAGTGAGGTATTACTAAGCTTTTTAAATCAAGATGTTAAACAATTGCAGGAGGGGAATGTTGATGAAAGATCCGTACGGTAATTTATTTAGTGCATTATGTTGGATTTTTTTAGACATGAAATTTTTTGGACTACCTGACATTTTACCGGATTTTATTGGCTATATGTTTTTTGCTTATGGCATTTATTTATTGCCAACTTCTCATCAATTGAAGCGCTGGACCAAAAATTTTGCCATTGTTTTAATTGTATTCTCCTTTTTCGTGGAGCTCGACCAATGGATAGGGACGGAACTGCTAGGGCAAATAGGTGTACAGTTGATGCAATTTTTATTGATTCTTTTTATGTATTTTCTATTTCAGTTATTATTGCACATTCATGAAAATAAAGCATTAGAGGCTAAAACATTTAAAACGTATCAAATATATATGGGGCTTATGCTATGCGCGTTTGTCATTCAAGCATTTTCAATCAATGTAGATGTAAGCATGCAAGATAAGGTTCTTACTATAAGTGCAATTCTACAGGTTATAGCTTTTCTTAATTTTAATTTTTATTGCCGTTCTGGTACTAAATACTTCAAAAGCAAACAACAAGGAAATGTCCAATCACAATCACTATAAAAAGTAATGAATTCAGAGTGGAGATTAATCGTTGATTTCCGTTCCAGGCGCTCCCTTTCCGAAGGAGTGTCGCGCTTACACTCCAATCAACTAGAAAAGTCTACATATTATAATGTTGCTCCTAGCATGGTGAAAATTTTAGAGGTAAAAATAAAACTACCTCGTCCAAAGTCATCTGCTAACGGGACTGCCCTAATAAAAAAATTTACAATCAATGCAATTTTATTGAGACAACTTAATGCTTTTACCTCAGTTAATTGGAGAGAAAAGCGTTTGCACATAGAGGAAATCACCGGCAGAAGTCCTCTATAATTATTTGTACTAAAAATTGGTTGCGCTACAGATGTGATTGCTTCAAGGTGACATGTTTTCTTATTTTATATCATAAGCTTTATGGCTATGGTTTCATTACGTAAAAAGGAGGCAAATTGCATTCAAATACATGTTGTACGAGCAGGAGAGTCCTTATATGGAATTGCAAATGCGTATGGCACGACGGTTCAAAGTATAGTAGATGCCAATCAAATTCCAGAGCCTAATCGATTAGTTGTTGGCCAAGCACTTGTGATTCCAATCGTCGGTAGCTTTTATTATGTACAGCCTGGGGATAGTTTATGGTCTATAGGGCAACGCTTTGGGATTAATTATTTAACACTTGCACAGGTCAATGGCATAGATCCAAACCAGACTTTATCAGTTGGTTTGCGTCTTTATATTCCACCAGCACCGAAAACTAGAGCAGAAACATTGGCATATTTAGAGCCAAGAGGGACAGCCGTTAGTGAAGCATTATTAAATTCAGCCCGAGAAGCATCTCCTTATTTAACTTATCTTGCCTTATTTAGCTATGAAGCACGGAGAGACGGGACATTGAAGCAACCTCCAAGAAACGGTGTGTCTGAAATTGCGAAAGACTCAGGAGCAGCTGTTGCAATGGTTGTATCGAATTTGGAGAACTTTCAATTTAGTGGCGACCTTGCAAGAGATATTTTCCAAAGTACCGCAGTACAAGATTTACTTTTTGACAATATTCTTATAGAAGCAAGGCGTTTAGAAAGCATAAAAGATATCCATTTTGACTTCGAAAATTTGCCCCCTGATCAGCGGGAAGCGTATAACAATTTTTTAAGAAGAGCCGTGGAGCGGTTCCATGCAGAAGGGTATACGGTATCAACAGCACTTGCTCCAAAAACAAGTGCCAATCAAAAAGGACCATGGATTGAAGCGCATGATTATAAAGCACATGGGGAGATTGTGGACTTCGTATTGCTGATGACTTATGAATGGGGCTATTCTGCTGGACCCCCTATGGCTGTTTCACCAATTCGCGAAGTTGAGGCGGTTGTCAAATATGCTGTATCAGAAATACCACCAAGTAAAATATTGCTTGGACAAAATTTATATGGCTATGATTGGACACTGCCGTTTGTACAAGGAGGTCCATATGCAGAGGCCGTAAGTCCGCAAAGAGCTATTGAGATTGCAAAAAAATATAATGCAGCTATCCAATATGATTGGAATGCTCAAGCCCCTTTTTTTGAATATTATGATGAGCAAGGAAGAGCGCATATAGTCTGGTTTGAAGATGCACGGTCGATTCAAGCGAAATTCAATTTAATTAAGCAGTACAAGCTTAGAGGTATAGGCTACTGGAAGCTTGGGTTACCGTTCCCGCAAAATTGGTTATTGATAGGCTCAAATTTTAATGTGGTGAAGAAATGACAATGATAGGGATAATGGTATACCCAATCTATTTTCTTCTTATTGGAAATAATCTGTAAATACTATTTCCTATTTTGGGAATATAATATATAATTAGGTAAATTGTATTTTAGGAGGGATATTTTGGGTAAATTTAAAAAGTTGGGGATTATCCTAACATCTACTGCATTTTCTGTCGGAGTACTTTCTCCAATGGCACAAGCTTCTGCTAATGTTAAGGATTCTCCAGAGAGAATAGAGATTCAAGTAGCCTCAACAGAAACAAAGGTAACAAAAAGTACACTTATTAAAAAATTACGTGAGCTTTTCCCAGAAAAGTTCAATTTTTTAACAGATAATGATTTCTATACGGGGCGAGGACATTACTATAACGACGATAAAACGATTCGTTATGATTTGAGCTTCCAAAAAACAGTAAATGGTAAAGATGTGTATGGTAGTATTACTTTTATGGGTGATGATTTAGAGCTAGAAAGTTTCTATTACCAGCCTGCAAATGTTGCAGACGCGCTGTATCCTGCTAAATATTCAAAGGAAGATGCACAAAAAATTGCACAAGATTTCTTGAAAAAATTCCCGAATACAGCAAACTACAAATTGCAAGAAAATGATTTTGATTATGGATTTAATTACACGCGACCATTATCAGAGCCAATTAGTTATGCATTCTCGTATGCACCGACACATAACGGTGTAACACTTAGTAACCATGCTATTTCTATTGGTGTGCTTGCTAATGGTGAAGTTGTAAACGTATATCGCAATTCAAATGTATCTAAAAAGGCAACATTCGATGGTTTAGAACAGAAAAAGAGCGAGGCAGATGTTCTAGCACAAGTTCGTGATAACTTTGCTGTAGAGTTACGTTATTATTTAGACTATAACTATCCATCTGATAAGCGTGAAGTGAAGCTAGTGTATATGCCAACATCGAGCTTCTATGGTGTACATGCATTAACAGGACAATGGCAAACAGCAAATGGCTTCGTGGCACAAGCACCAAGCGTAAAAGGTGTTGAAAAGCTATCTTCAGAACAACTTAATCCGAGAAAACCTGGTATGACGGTTGAAGAAGTAGAAGAATTTGCAAAATCCTTCTTAAAAGTGGACCCTGATAAGGCAAAGCTACAAATTGATATGGTTGATGAAAGAGAAAATGAAAATGGTGAAACACTTTACTCTGTAAATTACATGTATATGTATGAGAATGGTGGATCGGGTGCTTCATTTGAAATTAATAAGGCAACTGGTGAAATTACACAATACTATGACATCAGTAGAGATTTCATGCTGACAGATAAAAAAGCAGAAAAGATTACGAAAGATGCTGCGTTGGCGAAGGCTATTGACTACTTAAAAGAGTGGGCTCCGTCCTATATCCATAACTATGCAAAACCGTTAGATGATTATGGATATGATAATTATAGCAACCAATATGGCTTCTCATTCCCGCGTGTTGTAAACGGGATTCCTGTTGTTGGTGATGAAATTTATGTGAGCGTCGGTACTGACGGTTCATTACGTGGATTAAACATTAATCAACAAAAAATTGATAACTGGCCATCTGTAAGTAAGGTAGTCTCAGCTGATAAGGCAAAGGAAACATTTAGCAATGCGTTAAAGCTGAAGTTACAATACACTAAACAGGATAAAGAAGATAGCAATCATTATGATTTAGTGTATGCACCGTCATATGAGGGCAGCATATATAATCAAATTGATGCACTAACAGGTAAATGGGTAAATAGTGCTGATGATTCAAATAATAAACCGCAAATTTCTCATCCAACAGCTGCAGAGGAATTAAACTACTTATTAGCACAAAATGTGTTGGAAGTGAAAGATCCAGCGAACTTTAATGCTGATACTGCAGTGACGAAAGGTGAAGCATTAAAAATTATTCTTAAATCTTTGACATATGGCTATTATGGCTATGGAAATGAAGAAGAATCATATCAATCGTTTAATAATATTGACCCTAAACATCCGTTATATGGAATAGTTGAACAAGCAGTAAGAATGGGCGTTTTACAACCAGCAGATGAATTTGCTGTTGATGCAACATTGACTCGTCAAGAGCTTGCAGAATGGTTTATTCGTGTACTACGTCTAGAAGGTGCTGCAAAGCATAACGATATTTACAAGTTGAACTTTGCTGATGCAAGTACTATTGATCCGGCATATGCAGGTTACGTAGCATTAGCAAGTGCAATGGGCTTAATCGATGCACAACAAAACAACTTTAATGCAACAGAAAAAGTAAGTTATGCAGATTTAGCTGTTTCAACACTTCGCTTGGCTCGTGCCATTCATGAAAATAATACTGGGCGCAATTACTTCTATTAATACGATTTGATTGATGGTTCTCCATCTATAGAAGATGATAGAAAAAAGGATATCTCCTGTTTTTAGGAGATATCCTTTTTGCGTTTACTTAGTATGTTTTTAGGGAAGAATAATGACAGAAAAGGAGTGGAAAAATGATGCGTAATTATAAAATGTTATTAGTATTCTCATTAGTAGCTGGATTACTTTATGGCTGTAATAAGGATGAGGTAAAGGACGTACCTACGAATGCTCCAACAGGGGAAAACACTAATCAACAGGCTGGTGAAAATGTAACGAATCAAGTGCCCTTTAACTTTATAGAATTTTCATTGGACGTCGATTATTCAGCAACAGAATCTTATGAGGTTGAGTATGAGAATAAGAAGAACGGTATAGAGGCTAAATTGGAAGATGACCGTAATAATGAAAAAATTCAAGGTGATGAGGCTTATACGAAGTTAGAACCATTATTTAAGCAACTAACTTTCGATTCTACAACATCGAATGATGAAGTTATTGAGCAAGTCATTAAAGTGTTTAATATTACAGATGACTATCAATCGATTGAGGTAGAAGTAGAGTTTGCTGATGGAACAGAAAAAGAATTTAAACGAATGAAATAATAGAAGCGCCCTATACACTAATTTGTATAGGGGCTTTTAGCTTTTGAAAAACCTTTTTATTAAATTAATTTAGTTAAAAATGATTGCTGTTAGGGAATATCTGTGATATTATTATCTCGAATTAAAGATATTTAATTTCGAGGTAAATAGAAAGAGGGCATCTTATGAAGGAAGAAAATCGGTGTTTAAAAGCTTTTACGATTATGTTCCGTGCTTATCAATCGATTCAGGATGCGACCAAAAAAGATTTGCTTCAATATGATTTAAACCAGACTGAGTTTGGGGTATTAGATTTTTTATACCACCACGGTGAGCAGCCGATTCAAGTAATTGGTAAAAAAATTTTAATTGCAAGTAGTAGTATTACGTATGTTATTGATAAGCTGGAGCAAAAAAGTTTCGTTTGTCGACGTGCTTGTCCTAAAGATCGACGTGTTACTTATGCATTGTTAACAGATGAGGGACAGGTCTTAATGGATAGAATTTTTCCACTCCATGAGCAAAAGATCAATGAAATTTTTGAAGTATTAGACCAACAGGAGTTGGAAACAATGAATGTAGCTTTGAAAAAGGTCGGTCTTAATGCCATTAATAAATAAATAAATTTTTTTAAACATATATCTCGAATTCGAGATAAATAGGAGGAACTTAATATGAATCATTTAAAAGGAATTCACCATGTAACTGCTATTACAAGTAGCGCAGAAGAAAATTATAAATTTTTCACGTATGTATTAGGCATGCGTTTAGTTAAAAAAACAGTCAATCAGGACGATATTCAAACATATCACTTATTTTTTGCAGATGACAAGGGTAGTGCTGGAACAGATATGACATTCTTTGACTTCCCAAACATACCAAAAGGTGTACATGGAACAAATGAAATCTCTAAAACATCATTCCGAGTGCCAACAGATGCAGCATTAGCTTACTGGGTAAAACGATTTGAGCGCTTAAATGTCAAACATACAGGCATAAAAGAACAATTCGGCAAGCAAACATTATCATTTGTTGATTTTGACGATCAGCAGTATCAACTAATTTCTGATGAAAACAACAAAGGAGTTGCTACAGGTACACCTTGGCAAGATGGTCCTATCCCACTTGAATACGCTATTACAGGATTAGGTCCGATATTTGTGCGAGTTGCAAATTTTGACTATTTCAAAGAAATGCTAGAAAAAGTTATGCTTTTCACAGAAATTGAAGCTGAAGGAGACTTCCACTTATTTGAGGTAGGCGAGGGAGGTAACGGTGCACAAGTTGTTGTGGAATATAACACAATCCTGCCAGCAGCTCGTCAAGGTTTTGGTACTGTGCATCACGCAGCATTTCGCGTAGCAGATCGTGCTGTTTTAAATGAATGGACAGAACGATTAGAAGGCTTTGGTTTCAATACGTCTGGTTATGTTAACCGTCACTTCTTTGAATCGCTATATGCACGTGTAGCACCACAAATCTTATTTGAATGGGCGACAGACGGCCCTGGTTTTATGGGTGATGAGCCTTATGAAACATTGGGGGAAAAACTATCATTACCGCCTTTCTTAGAGCCTAAGCGCGCACAAATTGAAGGGCTTGTTCGTCCAATTGATACTGTAAGAAGTACAGTTTCATTTGAAAAAGAATATGAGTAAGGTGTCATTAATTATTAAGGAACACAATTCTACTAAAGCATAATGGATGATTGGAGTACGTCAAAATGGAATTTACAAAGTTAATTGATAAACGTCGATCGGCAAATAATTTTATAGACGGTGTTGTAATGACGGAGGAGGATATCCGACCAATTTTAGAGGACGTCAAGCTTGCACCTTCAGCATTCAACTTGCAACATACAGAATATATCGTTGTGTTGGATCAAGAATTGAAAGAGAGAGTTCGTGAGGCTGCATATGGACAATATAAAGTACATTCAGCTTCCGGTGTTATTTTAGTATTAGGCGATAAGGAAGCATACAAGCAAACGGCTCACATTAGTCAGGGTATGGTTGATTTAGGTATTATTACAAACTTTGAGCTTGAAGGTCTCATTGATGATAATGCGAAGTTTTACGAAGAACGTGGTGAGGAGTTTATGAAGGAGGACGCGATTCGCAACGCATCCCTTTCAGCTATGCTCTTTATGTTAGCAGCAAAAAATCGAGGCTGGGATACATGTCCAATGATTGGCTTTGATCAACAACAAATGCGCACATTATTGAATGTACCAGCAACACATGAGATTGTCTTGATGATGACAATTGGCAAGGAAAAGGAAAGTAGTCACCGCTTACGTGGGTATCGTAAACCAGTTGAAGAATTTGCAACCTATTATTAGGGCGGTATAAAATAAAAAAGCTTAACAAATATTAATGATAGTAACCATTTAGGAGGAAACAACATGAAAGTAGTAGCAATCGTAGGTAGTATCCGTAAAGAATCTTATAATATGCAATTAGCAAAATTTATACAAAAACGTTATACAGAAAAGCTTGAGCTAGAAGTATTAAGCTTACGTGATTTACCAATGTATGATCAAGATATCGAAAATGAAGCCCCACAAACAGTATTAGATTTTAAAGCAAAAGTAAAAGCAGCTGACGCGGTACTTTGGTTAACACCAGAATATAACGGAACTGTGCCAGGGGTTATGGTGAACGCTATTGACTGGTTATCTCGTGTAGACAAAGTAATGGTTGGCAAACCATCCTTCATGATGGGTGCATCAATGGGTAATTTAGGTACTGTTAAAGCGCAATTACATTTACGTGATATTTTATTCTCACCTGGAATTAATTCTCCATTACTTAGCGGTAATGATGTATATATCGGTGCTGTACACACAAAATTCGATGCTGAAGGCAGTTTAACAGATGAAGGTACTGTGAAATTCCTTGATACAGTAATTGAAAACTTCTTAGACTGGGTTAAAAAATATATTTAATAATAAAAAATGCCAATAAGTATATGATATACTTATTGGCATTTTTTTGAAATGGAGGTTGATTTCCGTTGCGGGCGGACGCTTTCCGCGGGAGTCGCCGCCCGCAACGGAAATCACGAGTGCCTGTCACCTCTCTTAGATTTCTAGCATAATAGCAGCTCCTCAATCGTAAAAATCCACTACGCTTTCCGCGGGCATGATGTAAGCTACAACCGTCGCTGTCGCTCCGCCTGTTGTGTCTTTCATTGCGTGCGTTCTCGCAGGAGTCTACTTGGATTTTTACTTAGTTATAAACATCTTACAGTTTTCAGAATTGTGTGGGTGCCTGGCACCTCTCTTTTTCTTCTGCATAAAATCTTCACACTTTCACGATATCATTTTGAAATATAGGTGGTTAAGGCATGAAAAAACTTTCATTGAAGCTTGGAATAATCTTTTTTATTACATTGTTTTGTATAGAAACATTTATGATGTTTTTTTTACATGTTTCTTTGACTAACTCGCGTGTTGAAGAAGAATTAATAAACTTACAGACAACTGGTAATTCACATCGAACGATTTTAGAGCAAAATTTCGATGAGGAGACGTTATCACATATATTATTAATGGAATCAAGAGAAAATACAGACGTTGTTATCACAGATAATGCTGGAACAACTTTAGCCGCTTCATCTTCACACCCTGAAATACATGCTTATTTAAAGAAGCTTAAGGGTAGAGTGCCTTATAGTGGTCAGGTATTGGAGAAAAATTGGCAGGGTGAAAAATATATTGCAACGATTAGTCCTATCCTAAAACAGCAAAAGACCATTGGCTATGTGTTTATGTTTCAAAATACAGATTCCATTCATGCGTTAATGGAACGATTAAACAAACATTTTCTAATTGTCGGCCTCGTTTCAGGATTGGTGACGATTGCCGTCATTATTGTGTTATCTCGAAAATTAGCCCAACCATTAATGGCTATGAAGGAAGCGACGTTGAAAATGAATAAAGGAGATTTTACTGTCGCCCTTTCCACTAATGGCAAAGATGAATTAAGCGATCTTGCGAATGCCATTCAACAGTTATCCGATGATTTAAATCATTTAAGAGAGGAAAGAAAGGAATTTTTAGCAAGTATCGCTCACGAGCTAAGAACACCTATTACCTTTATAAAAGGCTATACAGATATTCTTTACAAGCGAGATTTAACGGAGCAGGATCGCCAAAAATATTTAGGTATTATTATGGAAGAAACGAATCGACTCTCAACGTTAATTAAAGACTTATTTGATTTAGCAAAAATGGATGAAAACGCGTTTGTAATTAACAAAGAATGTCTTCATTTAGATGAGTTAGTGGCAAGTATAGAGGTGAAGCTAAGACCTGCTTTTCAGGAAAAACAGATTCACTTTTTTGTTGAATGTGAAGAGGGATTAATATTAAGGGCAGATTCAGTAAGGCTAGAACAAATTATGTTGAATCTGTTAAATAATGCTTTGGCTTATTGTTCCTCAGGAGATTCAACTTTCTTAATAGTAAAAAGGCAGAATAACTTAATAAAAATCATTGTTAAAGATACTGGAAAGGGAATTCCAAAGAAGGAATTACCTTATATTTTTGAACGCTTTTATAGGGTAGAAAAATCTCGAGCGCGTGCACATGGCGGATTGGGATTAGGTCTTGCTATTGTTAAAGAACTTGTCCAAGCACACGGAGGAGAAGTAACCGTTGTTAGTGAAGAAAACAAAGGGACTACTTTTGAATTATTATTTAAGGGGTAGGAACGAATGAAAACATTATTATTAATTGACGATGAACCAAGAATGTTAGAGTTACTAACTCTTTATTTAGAACCTTCTTTTCATTGCATAGCCATATCATCAGTTAGAGATGCTTTAGACTATTTAGAAGAGAATCATGTAGATTTAGTATTGTTGGATATTATGATGCCAGATATGGATGGTTGGCAAGCTTGTCAGGAAATAAGAAAGTATTGGAATGTACCGGTAATTATGCTAACAGCAAAAGCAGAACAGGCTGATATTATAAAAGGCTTAAATTTGGGAGCAGACGACTACATTTTAAAGCCTTTCGACGAGGAAGAGTTAGTAGCACGTATACATGCTGTTTTAAGAAGAACAAAAACTGAGGAACCCGTAGTTATTTTTGAAGGGCTACGATTAAATAAAGAATCCGTTGAATTGTCTTTTCAACAAGAGGTTATTCTTTTAACGCCAAAGGAGTTTGCGATGATAGCGCTATTTCTTGAATATCAAAATAAAGTTTTTTCAAGAGAACATTTAATTAATTCAGTTTGGGGCTATAACGTCACAATTGAAGATCGAACAATTGATTCGCATGTCCGCAATTTACGGGAAAAACTGCGAAAAAGTGGCTTTCCTGTAGATGATTATTTACAGACAGTGTGGGGAATCGGCTATAAATGGCATAAGATAGCTGATAAAAAGCAATAGACAAATAATTAGTAACAACCTCTGAAGGAATAAACCTTAGAGGTTGTTTTGTTTTTATTTTGACGCTAGTTCGCTTTCTGTAACCCATTTATGATTTTTCATTTCTTCCCCAGTTGTTGTTAAAGGGAAATCAATCATATAAACAGTCGTTTGTACCGCTTCATCAATGCGAACAGTAGCATTTTCCATGCCTTTCATATGCGTAGCATCTGTTTTAACTTCAGTGCCTGGAGACAATGGGGCAACACCTGGATCTATTAATTCCTCATGTATTACCCATTTATGATTTTCTATTTTCTTTCCACCGGTAGTCGGTTCATAGGAGATAATATAGGCAGTTGTATCATATGCCCCAACAATCGTTGCTTCGGCGCCTGCCATCCCTGCCATATGTCCATCCTTAATAATAGCAGTACTGCCTACAGGGAATTTAGGGTTTTCAGCAGTTTTTAAAGTGGATGGAACTTCACCCGAGCTTGAATGATTCATCTCTTCTCCATGGTCTGCTTCTGCACTATGATCTATTGCTTCACTATTAGTAGGCACCGACTTCGCTGTATCGTTAGAGCAAGCTGATAATATTAGTAAAGCCGTTACTGCCATTAAACTTAGGAACCAGTTTCTTTTTAATACCATATGCATTTCCTCCTTATCATTTATTGTTTTAATGTAACAAGTAAATGTGCAGAAATTATGGATTAAGTTTTGTACAAAAATCCATTGGTATGAAGTTGAAAAGAGGAAAGATTGATTCCTAGATGTAAGGAGCTATAGACTACGATAATTATGTATGATAGAATCGTCATAATTTTAAAATTTCAGAAACTAATGGTGTGACGCTTGTTAACAAGTGCCACTTAAAAGGGAAGTCGGTGTAAGTCCGACGCTGTCCCGCAACTGTAACGAGGAGTTCTATGATGTAGTAGCCACTGTTTTTAGAATGGGAAGGCAATCATAGTAACGTTGAATCGAAGCCAGGAGACCTGCCAATTAGTTTATACCTGTAATGCCCACGAGGATGCAAGCAATTACGGACAATTGATGGATACTTCTCCAACTTTGTTTAACCTAGGGTATTTCTATGCATTCGTGCGTAGAATACCCTTTTTTATTGCTTCGTATTTATCAAGATTGATAAGGAGTTAATAAGCAAATGAATAAAAAATTTATGTTATTTTCATTGACCCTTCTTTTAGTACTGATTGCTTCAATGACGGTTGCTATAATGATTGGCTCAGTGTCAATTACACCACTACATGTATGGAAGGTTATTTTCTCGAAAATTCCTATTTTCTCAAATACGATAGAGCATGATTGGAGCCGCTCACAGGAAATTATTATATGGCAAATACGTGTCCCACGTGTCATGCTTGCAGCTATTGTTGGAGCAGGCTTAGCTATTGCTGGAGCAGCTGTGCAAGCACTTGTCCGTAATTCAATTGCAGATCCATATATTTTAGGTATTTCTTCAGGTGCGACAGTTGGTGCCACGGCTGTCATCATTTTAGGTGCTTTTTCATTTTTAGGTATCTACGCCCTTTCAGTAGCTGCTTTTCTAGGCTCCTTTATAGCAATTGTGTTGGTATTTTTCTTGTCACGTGTAGGGGGGCGTATATCTATTTTCCGTTTGTTGCTAGCAGGAATGGCAGTATCGTTTATCTTATCTGCTACTTCAAATTTTATGTTAATGATGTCTAAGGAAGAGGGCGGTATAAAAGCCGTTATGTATTGGATGCTTGGAAGTCTTGCAGGCGCAAAATGGAGTAATTTATTCATTCCAGCGATTATTTTTTTCATCGTTTTTGGTTTGTTATGGCTTCATTATCGAAATTTAAATTTATTACTACTTGGCGAAGAAGCGGCGGTCACATTAGGTGTTAATCTTCAACAATTTCGAATTCAATTGATACTACTCGTATCTTTACTAACAGGTGTGCTTGTTGCAGTAAGTGGCTCCATTGGGTTTGTTGGTTTAATAATTCCACATATCGTGCGATTAATAGTGGGGTCTAATTATAAATATGTCATCCCTATTAGCGCATTATTAGGAGGGATTTTCTTAGTTTGGGCTGATGCGATTGCACGCGTGATAATAGCTCCAGAAGAAATGCCAATTGGCATCATTACTGCCTTTTGTGGCGGTCCATTTTTCATTTGGCTACTACGCCGTAACAATTATTCATTTGGTGAAGGAGATTAAAGGCTATGACATTAGAGGCGAAGCATGTATCATTCTCCATTCATGATCAGCGCATATTAAAAGAAGTAAGCATTCAAATAAAGGAAAAGCAATTTGTCGGTTTAATTGGTCCTAATGGTAGTGGAAAGTCTACACTATTGAAAAATATGTATCGGTTATTAAAGCCCGAAAGTGGAACTGTATTATTGAATGAGGAAGATATTTTTAAGCAATCAAGTAGAGCAATTGCAAAAAATTTAGCCGTTGTTAGTCAAGAAACACCTGTGTTATTCGATTTTAAAGTCAAAGATTTGGTGAGCATGGGAAGAACGCCACATAAGAAGCTTTTTGAAATGGACGGTAAGGAAGACTTCAATATTGTAAAAGAGGCATTGTCTCAAACGGGTATTGCCCATTTAGAAACGCGCAGCTTTAGTTCTCTTTCTGGAGGAGAAAAAAAGAGAGTGATGGTTGCACGTGCACTAGCACAACAGGCGCAAGTGCTTATTTTAGATGAGCCTACTAATCATTTAGACATTCAGCATCAATTACAATTAATGGACTTAATTCAAACATTGCATTTGACTGTTGTCGCTGCCTTACACGATTTGAATATGGCAGCTATGTACTGTGATCAAATCTATGTTTTACAACAAGGTAGTATTGTTCATTACGGTACACCAGAAGAAGTGTTAACGCCTAAACTACTTCGAGATGTTTTTGGAGTTTACGCCGATATTCAAACACATCCACTGACAGGCAAGCCTTCTTTAACATATGTATCTGAACAATTCACAAAAACTACATAAGTGCCAGTCACTCAAACAATTCTGAAACAATTTGCATATAGCACTGCAAGTTGGGTATTTATAAATAACCAAGTAAAAATCCACGCAGACTCCTGCGGGAACGCACGTAACGTAAGACGTAACAAGCGGCGCGCAGCGACGGTTGCGGCTTACAACGTGCCCGCGGAAAGCGAAGTGGATTTTTGGGATATAGGAAGTCTGATGCTTTTGTTAGGTGTATATGCGGAGTGCCAGTCACACAAATAATTTACTGTGTAAGTATTGAATTTTATGGTTAACCAATTAAAAATCCACGCAGACTCCTGCGGGAACGCACGTAACGTAAGACGTAACAAGCGGCGCGCAGCGACGGTTGCGGCTTACAACGTGCCCGCGGAAAG
>NZ_JBIWBS010000009.1:46275-85372 GCF_044761135.1 Lysinibacillus sp. NPDC097868
AAGCGAAGTGGATTTTTGGGATATAGGAAGTCTTATGCTTTTGTTAGGGTCTATGCTAAGTGCCAGTCACTCAAACAATTCGGAAGATTTTTGCCATTTGGATTTTGTATAGTTGTGAGATATTCGGGGAACGTTATTTTTGAAAGGATGCGTGACGAATATGGAAGAGATTAAATTTGCACAATTAGATCACACACAACTTGAAAAAATTAATGAGCTAGAAAAGAAAATTGGTGTTACTTTAGTTGCTTATGATGCAGCGGCAACACCAAATCAAGGTTCAGGTTCATACGACACTGATCATGGCACAAATCAAAACCATCCATCTTAAATAATGAAAACGCCTTGCAGCAATGTAAGGTTTTTTCATTTTATAATCGAACAAAAGGAGCTGTATACATGTTTCAGGACTATTATACGGATTTACATATTCACATTGGACGAACAATGAGTGGGCGAGCAGTTAAGATTACGGGAAGTAAAACTTTAACATTATCGCGAATTTTAGAGATGGCTAGTGCAAAAAAAGGGCTTGATATAATCGGCATTATTGATTGTCATTCGCCAGAAGTACTTGCTGAAATGGAGATGATGATAAATCGAGGTGAACTAGAAGAATTATCCGAAGGGGGCCTTCGGTTTCAAAAAACTACGCTTATTCCAGGCTCGGAAATTGAGATTTATGATAGCAACTGTCATGGTCCAATTCATGTGCTAGCTTATTTTCCTACTATCGCAGTGATGGAGGATTTTTCGAATTGGATGAGAGGCTTTATGAAAAACATTCATTTAAGTTCACAGCGTATTTATTGTGATGGACAAGCGCTACAACAAAAAGTTCGAGAATTAGGAGGCCTTTTTATTCCAGCGCATGTTTTTACACCATTTAAAAGTTTATTTGGAAGAGGCGTTCACCACAGTTTAACTGAAGTGTTTGATCCACAGCTTATCGATGCTATAGAACTCGGTTTAAGCTCTGATACCAATATGGTAAAAAATATACGAGAAATTCAGAGGTATACATTTGTAACTAATTCTGATGCACATTCGCTTGGTAAAATTGCACGTGAATATCAAAAGCTGCGATTAAAGGCAGCAAATTTTACCGAACTAAAGATGGCACTCCATGAACAGGAAGGGCGAGGCGTAATAGCTAATTATGGGTTAAACCCATTGCTTGGCAAATATCATCAAACAGTATGCGCTAAATGTGGTAAGCAGTTAAACGATGGGGATACGATTTGCAGGTCGTGTGGAAGTTCACAAATCGTTAAAGGCGTTGCGACTCGAATTATGGAACTTTCTGATTTGAATAGTGCTGAACGTGAGAGACCACCTTATATTCATCAAGTACCACTTGATTTTATACCGGGTTTAGGTCCGAAAATGATGGAAAGATTACTTCACGCATTTGGAACTGAAATGACAATTTTACATCGAATTTCAACGGAGCAGCTTGCGGAAATTGTGCCACTTAAAATAGCAAAAATGATTGATTTAGCTAGAACAGGACAATTAAATATTGCAGTTGGTGGAGGAGGCGTCTACGGAAAGGTCCAGCCTGAATAGGGTAAATAATTAGGTAAATATAGGGCGATTTAAGGTATTTACTATTAATGTTCCCATTTTTATCCTCAATCTAGTAAACTAGAAATTATTAGATGTGCAGGAGGAGTGGGAATATGCATTTTACAAAGAAATTTCGTTTTTTAGCTGCAAGTGTACTAGCTTTACAGTTAATAGTCCCTGTAGGAGCAAATGCAGCGAATAAGCAAGATGACATTGCGCCAAGTTGGGTTGTACAAGCTGATTATGTGGCGCTAGGTGATTCATTGGCACATGGCATGAATGAGGTTGGAGCCATTGGTCTTGGTTATACAGATTTTGTTGCACAGGCATTGCAACAAGCGGGTTTGTTAACATCTTATAATAAAGGCTTTGCGTATTCAGGCTATACAACGAAAAATGTGTTGGAAGACTTACAAGGTGACGTAGAAAAACCTGTGACTGGATTTGGTTATACCAATGATCGTGCAAAGCTTAGAGCTTCAATTCAGGAAGCGGAGCTGATTACGTTAACTGCTGGTGCGAATGATTTATTACCTATTTTAAAAGAAGCGACAACAACTGGTATAGATACTGCGACCATTTTAAAAGCATCGCAACAAGCTATAAATAATATAGCCGCAATTTTAGCCGAAATTAAAAAGCTGAATCCGCAAGTGCAAATTTATGTTATGGGTTACTATAATTCTTTCCCTTATTATAGTGAAGAGTTGCAGACACAATTTAAAATGCTATTAGGTGTTATGAATGCTTCTATTAAAACAACCGCTGAAAAAGCAGGTGCGATATTTGTGCCTACTTTCGATGTTGTGGCTAAAGATGTGCCAACTTATTTACCAAATCCAGAAAACATTCATTTAAGTGAAGCGGGCTATCTAGCTGTAGCAAATCAAGCATTTTTACCAATTATTCAAGCAAGCCCATTATGGGATGCATCTTCTGCAATCCAAGTCAATGTTGAAAGTAGTACAGCGGCAAAGGTCAATTGGCAAGCAGCCACAGATAATGAGGGTGTTACGAAATACAATGTTTATGTAAATAAAAAGCTCTACTCTACAGTTAACGCTGATCAAAAGACGATATTGCTCGATAGTTTAACAGAAAATACTGCTTATACAGTTGCTATAAAAGCGTTAGATGCAGCTGGTAATGAAAGTGTTCAAAGTCCAACTGCAACATTTACAACAGGTAGTAAAGTACAATTTCTAGATATAAAAAATCATTGGGCAACGGAGTTTATTCAAAAAGCAGCTGAAACAGGCATTTTGAAGGGCTATGAGGATGGAACATTTAGACCTGAACAAAATATAACACGTGCTCAAGCAGCGGCAATGCTTGTAAGAAGTTTAGGTTTAACAACGAAAGACAAAGCGCCATTCAAAGATATTGCAAGCTACGATGCAGAAACTCAAGCAGAAATTGCAGCAGCTTACGCACATGGACTTGTTAAAGGGTCTGATGGCAAGTTTAATCCGAGTCAGCCTATTACACGTGCACAATTAGCACTAATGATTAACCGCGCATATAATAAGCAGCTCAATCAAGCATATGTTGCGAAAGGTATTACACCATTTACAGATATAGATAGCTATAATGATGAGACGAAAAATGCTATAACAATGCTATATGAGTTTGGTATTGTAATAGGGAGTGAAGGAAGATTTTCTCCAGATGCTCCCACAAAACGTAGTCATGCAGCTAAAATCTTTGTTAACTTTAGTGAGCTATTGAAATAATCAACTGTAGAGAGTTCGTGAGAGCAATATAATGTCGCTCATCTAGTTGAGATTTACGGCCATAAATCCTACAAAAAAGCCGTTCAATAAATCGACTGTAAGATTTATTGAACGGCTATTCTTTTTGTTAAGAATTATGATAATTTGGCAATAATGCCTTCTTCATCATCTAATATTAGCTCAATACCTGTTGAGAAAGGATCTTGGTGTAGAACGTCTTTTATCCAGACACGTAAAGCGCCAATCATAGCAGCGGTATTTAAAACTTCCATTTGACCATTTGTTTCAACTTCTGCGCCGAAGCCTGTTTCATCTTCATAAGTTAACTCAACAAGTACATCTTCTGGGCGAAGATTTTTATGATAGGCCTGTGATAGGCAAATCGCATTAATAATATCTTGTTCGTTAATTATTTGTGCCATTGCGTAGCTTCCTGTTCTTTACGTTTTTTATCTTTAAACATATTGATAATTTTAACGACAAGCATCACAATAACAACAATTGCAGCAACGTTGATTAGTAAGCCTAAAATATTACCAAGCATTCCTAGACCACTAAATAGACTACCGAATAATAGACCTGCTAAACCACCTAGCATTAAGCCTTTCATTAGGCCACCAGAGAAAAAGCCACCTTTTTTCGCAGTAGTATCTGTTTTGTTTGTAGATGTAGTATTATTTTTATTTGTTGTAGCATTATTTTGGTCTTTAGAATTATCCTGAGATTTTTGGATATTTGAACTATTGTTATTGTTTGAGAAGCCTTTTTTACCTGACTTATACGATTTCGCTTCAGCAGTCGGTGTGTCCGATATTAATAATGTTGCACCAACTGACGCAAACATAAGTGTCGCTGCGAAAAGAGCAGCAAGAATTTTTTTCATTACTTACATTCCTCCAATATAATTTTATATTTTGTCATAAACTAGTTCTTAATAGTAATTTTACATGAACTATAGTGAAAAATAAAATATTCACTACCTGTAATTTAGGAAATTTGCAATATATGAACAAGTAGTGTCAGTATACTGCTGAATGGGGAATAGAAAGGAAGGAAAGGGGTAAAGGTAATGCTTCCAACAATGACATTATTGATTTCAGTATTTTTAATGCTATATATTACGGAAAAAAGGCGATTTTTTAATGCTATAGTTTTAGGATTAATAGGCTTAAATTTATTTGTAGGAATAACAACACGTTATGCATTATTCATAAACGAACAAGGGATTGTGTCCAAGATGGGCATAATGACGTTGTTTGGCATTATCCCTAGTATAATGTTGTTATTATCCATCGCGATGTTTTTCAATAGCAAAATCCTACTTGAAAAAGAAGGACGAAGAATTCGAAATTTATTATTAGCTGTTTTCGGATTGGCTTTCTTATTAATGATGATTGGATATGTCTTCGTATTTTTTACGAATATCGAAAATGGATTTTGGCATATTCTTTTCTTTTATGCTTTTTTGATTTTTGCTTATACAGTATTTTTATATACAAGTGTGATGGTCTACGCTATTATTTATCATTTTACACCAATAACATACGAGCCGCGTTATATTATTGTGCTCGGATCAGGCCTTATCGGAGACAAAGTTCCCCCTCTGCTAGCAAGTCGTTTAGATGAAGCTGTTAAGCAATATAAAAAATATGGGGAACGTCCGTTTATTATCGTCTCTGGTGGGCGTGGAAGTGATGAAAAAGTTTCAGAAGCGTTTGCGATGGAAACATATATAATAGATGAATACCAAATACCGCATCGTAAAATATTGATGGAAGATAAATCAACAAATACAGAACAGAATATGGCTTTCTCTAAAGCAATTATGGATGCGCATGCGCAAGGAAGGAAATATCGATCCCTTTTTGTTACGAATAACTTCCACGTATTTCGCGCAAGTATTTATGCAAGAAGGGCAAAGTTAGATGCACAAGGTGTAGGTTCTAAAACAGCGTTGTATTATATACCTAACGCTTTTACTCGGGAATTTATCGGTTTATTAGAAATGTATAAATGGGTACATGTAACGGTCTTTTTCGTCATTACATTATTAATAGGACTCATGTTAAGAGCATATGTGTAACCATTCTTGAACTGCCTTCCATATAATAGTATCAAGGCAGTTTTTTTACATAGTGTGCAAGGGGGGAAAACAAATGTATGGGCAATTTTTAGCAAAGCAAAATAAGGAACGAACGGAGTCCTTACAACAGCTAACACATATACAGAATACATGGTTTGCACAAAATTTATCTTTACTCATTTTGGATGAAGTACAACTGACGACCTTGCAAAAAATGCTGTATCAAGTTATTCAAGGATTGTTAAGAAAAAAACAACAACGTCATTTGCAAATTGTACATCCAGAGCAAACACAAACTGTACAAGATAATGTTTTAACACTGTTAGCAGAATATGATGACTTATTGCGTGAGGCAATACCACTCCCTATTTATATTTTAATATGGCAAATTACTTCTTTAGAGAAGTTAGCTTATACAACAGAAGTTGTGGATGATGTTCTCGATATACTGGAATGGTTTGTTATGAGACAAGACGAAGCGGTAGAACTATTTGAAGAAGAAGATTTAGATCATGAAGAAATCATTGATTTATACAAAGCAGCCATTGAAGAACAAGATGCAGATGCCCAGTTTGAGCTAGGAGAATATTATAGTACAAACGATGATACACCTTTCCAGCCAGAAAAATCGATAAAATGGTTTGAACTAGCAGCAAAACAAAGTAATGCAGATGCTCAATATGCACTTGGTAACTATTATTTTGAGGGCATAGGTGTAGACGAGAATTATGATCGAGCGTTCCAATTGTATGAAGCAGCTGCGAATCAGGGGCATGCAGATGCAGCTAATAACTTAGCTGATATGTATTTTAATGGGGAAAGCGTATCAGAAAATATGGTGCTTGCTAAGAAATGGTTTGATGTTGCAGCAACACAAGGTGTGGCAGAGGCAATGTTTACATTAGGTATTATACATGAGCAAGGACTAGGGATTGCTATAGATGAGCAGCAGGCATTTAACTTCTATAAAAAAGCGGCTGAGGCAGGCTATGTTGAAGCGGAATATAGGCTTGGTGGAATCTATTTAGAAGGTCATTTAGGGCAAACTCGTGATGTAAATCGAGGTTTATATTGGTTTGAAAGAGCTGCAGAACAATATCATGTAGATGCATTTTATGATTTGGGCTTTATTTGGAGCAAGGGGTTAACGGGAATCCGTAATATTGAAAAAGGTATTCATTGGTTCAAGCAAGCGGCACTTCAAGGAGATCCTGAAGCAAAATTACAACTTGGCCACATTTACAATAAAGGTGAAGGCATATCACGGAATATTAAAGAAGCGAAGAAATGGTATGGACTTGCTGCAGAAGCAGGAATAGAAGAAGCGTCTCAATTACTTGAGGAGTTAGATAATTTGTAAAACCCGAATGTTGTTATACTGGAATTACCCGCAATGGTTAGTTATAAACTAGCCATTGCGGGTTTTTTGCTGTTATAAAGAAAATAATGCTTTTACGTCATTACAAAGAAATAAGTACACAATGGATTAAATCTTTGCATAATTGGTCAATTATTAGAGTGGTTATTTAAAACTATTTATTAACCATATCACTATTGGTCTTTTTGAACCATTTTTAGATGTGGTTTTAGGTTAAATGACCTCGTTGGAATAAATAAATGATAGATAGTGAAATTGCTGATACTTAATTATGCTCGGAGTAATTCAAACAATATTCTTTAATTAGTAAAAAGACCGTCGATATAGCTAACGAAAAATGTTGAATTAGTAATTTTATCACATTTCCATGATGGATAACTTTTTTGTTTAGTATTAAATATTATAGTGATAAATGGTAAAATATAGGTTAAAATAAATTGACAATTATATTTAAAGTGTATAATGTAAATGAGTAATTTTAAAATGTAAAATTAATGAATTATTGATTATTATGATGTTATTTTGTTATATTATTTTCTTGTTAATTTATTAGCGGTCGTGGTATTTTTTCGTATATTTATAAATATATTTGGGTAAACGGAAATAGATTATGCTCAGCTCTTCAAAAGAACTCGTATATGAAAGAGGGAAAAGTGTGATTTTTCAAAAACAGAAAAAGGCAATGGCATTAGATTTACAACAATACTCAGTGACAATGGATGTTCCGAACTCACGAACATTGGTGAAGCAGATTGAAATGTTAAATTTGACCAAATTAGATTTACAATATTTAAAGGCTTTTAAACCATTTGTTGAGGACAACATTAATCAAATCGTTGACCGATTTTATGGAATGATTGGAACTGAGCAAAGTTTAGTAGATATTATTAATAAACATAGTTCTGTAGATAAGTTGAAGGTCACATTGCGTCGGCATATTATTGAAATGTTTAACGGTACAATAGATGAAGAGTTTTATAAAAGACGAGTAAGTATCGCAAAAGTACATGTACATATCGGCCTTAGAACACAATGGTATATTTGTGCTTTCCAAGATTTAGCCATTTCATTTATTGACTTGGTAGAAAAACATGTAGAACATCCTATGGACCAATTTAATACAATTCGTGCAATCTCTAAAATTTCTAATTTTGAGCAGCAGCTTGTATTAGAGGCTTTTGAAAGTACAGTCGAACGCCTAAAGGAAAATGTAGAACGTGAGAAAGAGGCAGTTGAGAGAAAAATCGTGGAATCTTCAGAGGGTCTTGCTGCAATTTCTCAAGAAACAAATGCCTCATTCCATCAATTAAATAATCAATCACATGAGATTAAGGAATTGGCGAAAAGATCATTACAGGTCAGTACGCTAGCTGAAAGTCAGGCGATTGAAGGTCGGGAACGTCTACAACATCAATCGAAAAATATGAGTAACATTATTCAATCAGTAGATGATATTACAGACAATATTAAGCAATTGACAGAAATGTCTAAGGAAATGGAAGAGATTATGAATGTTGTGACGAACATTGCAAATCAAACAAATTTATTAGCTTTAAATGCAGCGATTGAAGCAGCTCGTGCTGGAGAAGCGGGGAAAGGCTTTAGTGTTGTAGCAGATGAAGTTCGTAAATTATCTAGTCAAACAAAGGAATCTGTCACATCCGTAGCTAAATTATTAGAAAAAACGACGGAGCGAACGGATAATCTTGCCTACACGCTTAGTCATATTCAGGAAGAAGTTGCGTCAGGTGAGGAAAACATGTCTCAAACTGAGGGGCAATTTAACAAAATTTTAGATGCTATGACACAAGCTAAGTGTCAAAATGATCGCATGGAAAAAGAAGTGCTGGCTGTGGCTCAGATTCTTAATGAGCTTGGACTTGCATTTAATGAAGTCACAAATTCAGCAGATAAATTAGCGAATGTTGCACAAAACTTAAACTAATTTAATGATTTCATAAAATGGGGCTTAAATGTCCTCTAAATAAAACTTAATTTAAAATCCGCTTTTGCTTTCCTCAGGTAGGATAGGAGCTTTATGGTCTTTGTGCTCTTGCCCTCCTTTACGGAAAACGAAGTGGATTTTTATTTGTATCGGAAGAAGGGTGACAGGCACTCAAACAATTTCAAGTTTTGCATTTTAAGACTAACTAAGTAAAAATCCCCGAAAACTTTTGGAGAACGCACGCACTGTAAGCCGCAATAAACCACGCCACAGGCGACTGTTACGGCTCATAGTGTGCCTGCGAAAAGCGCAGTGAATATTTGCGCTATAGGAAGCCAAAGTTATGCTAGGTGTCAGGCACTCAAACAATTTACCCGTAGTTGAATCAACGGCAGTATTCTTCTATTTATTTTTTGAGTGCTTCATTTTTGCTAAATTTGTAATGGGTTGAACGTAAATGTTTGCAAAAACAGTTTATACTAATAGGAGATAAATAAAGAAATTAGGGGCGATTCTTCATGGAAACAATAGTTGTATTAGGTGGCGGAATTACAGGTTTATGTACGATGCATTATCTACAACGTCAAGTATTGGAGAAAAAAATAGATGTAAACCTAGTACTTGTTGAAAAAAATGCATACTTAGGTGGAAAGCTACACTCCGCATATGACCATGGTTTTATAATGGAAACGGGCGCTGATTCAATTGTAGCTCGTCATAAAGGCGTCATGGAGCTAGTACAGGAGCTTAATTTTGAACAGGAGCTAGTGTACAACGAAACAGGAGTATCTTATATCTATACAAACGACGAATTACATGCAATACCAGCTGATTCAACATTCGGTATTCCTATGAGTTTAGCATCTCTGGAAGCAAGTACGCTTGTATCAGAAGCTGGTAAGCAAATCGCATTACAGGACTTAACGATGCCGAATAAAGGTTTTACTAAAGAAAGCTCCATAGGCGAGTTTTTAACGTATTACTTAGGTGAAGAGCTTGTGCAAAATCAAATAGCGCCAGTATTAGCAGGAGTATATTCTGGTGACCTACATCAACTTTCGATTGCTTCTACATTGCCGTACTTAATCGATTATAAAGATGATTACGGTAGCATCATCAAGGGGTTTGATGCAAATCGCGAACAATTTATGAAAGCTTCCAATAAAAAGTTTGTTTCATTTAAAAAAGGCTTATCGTCTCTGATTGATCGACTTGAAGAAACGTTAACAGAAGTAGAAATGATCAAGGGCGTAGCAACAACAAGTGTAAAGAAACATGAAGGGCAATATACAATTACATTAGCAAATAGTAGAAAGCTTGAGGCTGATCACGTTGTATTAGCGCTGCCGAATGAAGCGGTGAAAAACTTATTACAGGACCCATCGTTAGATCATTATTTTAAGGAATTTACTACAGCTTCAGCAATAACAATTTACCTAGGTTTTGATGTACCGGATGCAGTGCTACCAGCAGATGGAACAGGCTTTATTGTGTCACATAATTCAAATGTCCAATGCAATGCAGCAACTTGGACAAGTCGAAAATGGAAGCATACATCTGCTAATAGTAAATTGCTTGTACGACTCTTTTATAAGAGCATCAATCCTGCGTATGAACAATTATGTAAGATGACAGATGAAGAACTAGCTGCTGTCGCATTAGACGATGTAAAGAAAAGTTTAGGGATTGATGAAAAGCCAACTGTAGTTAATGTTGCGAAATGGATTGATCAAATGCCAAAATACGATTTAGCACATCATGAGGCATTGAAGGGCTTAACAGCTGAGCTTGCAGAAAGCTATCCAAATTTATCGATTGCAGGCTGCTCTTATTTCGGAGTAGGCATTGGTGCTTGTATTCAAAATGGTAAAAAAATAGGCGAAGAACTTGCAGAAAAACTAGTATAACCGTAAAATAAATGCGAAAATTTGATATTTTTCTGGAGAAATCTCCTTTGTTGAGTGAAATAGTCTTGACTCTATCGCCTGTAAACGATATGATTCTTTTAATTATTTGAAAAATTCATACTACATTCTTATCGAGAGAAGCCGAGGGACTGGCCCTATGAAGCTTCAGCAACCAACTTATGTCAGGTGCTAAATCCAGAAGACCTTTTTGGTCGAAGATGAGAAGGAAAAACAATTACGATTCGTTAAAGCCTTCTTTTTTGTAAAAGAAGGCTTTTTATATTTTTGGATACAAGGAAAGTGAGGGTTACGTTTTATGGGATTGCTAGAAAAGTTAAAAACACATGTGTTAACTGCAGATGGTGCCATTGGTACTGTATTATATGGCTACGGCTTGGAGTACTGCCATGAAGAAATGAATGTACAGAGACCGAAATTGATTGAAAAAATCCATAAAGAATATATTGCTGCTGGTGCAGATGTGATTCAGACAAATACTTACGGTGCTAATGCTATTAAATTAGCACGCTACGGTTTAGAATCGCGAGTTCAGCAGTTTAATGAAGCGGCAATCACGATTGCAAAACGTGCCGCAGCAGATGGCGGACAATTTGTGTTAGGCACAATTGGGGGCATCCGTGGTATTCGTAAAAGTGATGCAACATTAGAGGAAATTTTATCGACAGTTGAAGAGCAAGCAAATGTGTTACTTGCAGGCAATCCAGATGGCCTTTTACTTGAAACGTATTATGATTTCGAAGAGTTAAGCGCAACGTTGAAAATGTTACGTGCCAAAACAAAGCTACCAATTATTGCGCAGGTGTCGATGCATGAACCAGGCGTGTTACAAAATGGAATGGCATTAAATCAAGCATTGCACGAGCTAGAAGCTCTTGGTGCAGACGTAGTAGGCGTGAATTGTCGTTTAGGGCCGCATCATACAATTCAAGCATTTGAAGGAGTTGAGCTTCCTGAAAAAGCATTTATGTCTGCATATCCAAATGCATCCTTGCTAGATTTAGAGGATGGGCGTGTCGTATATGAGTCAGAAGCAGATTATTTTGGTCGTGCCGCAGTTGCACTAGTTGACCAAGGTGTTCGTTTAATCGGTGGTTGCTGTGGAACAACACCAAAGCACATAGCAGCAGCGAAAAAATATTTAGAAGAGTTAACACCTATTGAAGAAAAGTTTGCTAAGCCTGAAAAAGTACAGGTTGTACGTGAAGCAGAGCCTGCAACGTATGAGCCATTGCATGAGAAGGTAAAGCGCGAGCGTTCGGTTATCGTGGAGTTAGACACACCGAGACATTTAGAAATTGACGGCTTTATTCAAGGTGCGAAAAAATTATATGAAGCAGGCGCTGATGTAGTGATGATGGCAGATAATTCACTCGCATCGCCCCGCATTAGTAATGTGGCAATGGGTGCGTTATTGAAGGAAACGCACGGTGTCCGGCCATTAACGCATATAACGTGCCGTGACCGTAATTTAATTGGATTACAGTCACATTTGATGGGCTTAAATGCACTTGGCATTCATGATATTCTAGCAGTTACTGGAGATCCGACTAAGGTAGGTGATTTCCCGGGTGCCACAAGCGTTTATGATGTATCTTCTATGGAACTAATCCAGCTGATTAAACAGTTGAATGAAGGTATTTCATTTTCTGGAAAGCCACTTCGTAAAAAGGCAAACTTCTCTGTAGCGGCAGCATTTAACCCGAATGTACGTGTACTAGACCGAGCAGTGGCTCGACTAGAGAAAAAGATAGAGCATGGTGCGGATTACTTTATTTCTCAACCAGTTTATACGAAAGAAAAAATCATTGAAATTTATGAGGCAACTAAGCATTTAGATGCACCAATTTATATTGGTATTATGCCAGTAACGAGCTATAAGAGCGCTGAGTTTTTACATCATGAAGTACCAGGTATCAAACTATCTGACGATGCACTGTCACGTATGAAGGCATGTGGTGAAGATAAGGAACGTTCAACATTAGAAGGGATTGCAATTGCTAAAGAGTTAGTAGAAGTAGCTGCAGAGTATTTCAATGGTATTTACTTAATTACACCGTTTTTACGCTATGATATGACGCTAGAGTTAATGAAATTTATTGAGCAATTGGATGAACAGAAAAAAGGGGTAAGTATAGATGGCTAAGCACTTGATTGAAGAGCAACTAGAGAAACGAATATTAATTCTGGATGGCGCAATGGGTACAATGCTTCAAAATGAAAACTTATCAGCTGAAGATTTTGGTGGCGAGGAGCTTGATGGTTGTAACGAGAATCTTGTATTAACTAGACCTGATGTGCTTGAAAAGGTTCACCGTAAATATTTAGAGGCTGGTGCGGATATTATTTGTACAAATACGTTTGGAGGTACGCCTCTCGTATTAAATGAATATAATCTTGGGTCTAAGGCAGAAGAAATTAATAAACGTGCGGTGGAAATTGCGCGCAAAGTAGTGGATGAGTTTTCTACTCCAGAGTGGCCCCGTTTTGTTGCAGGAGCAATGGGTCCAACGACGAAAACATTATCAGTAACTGGCGGTATTACCTTTGATGAACTTGAAGAAAACTTTTATGTACAGGCAAAGGCCCTCATCGAAGCGGGTTCAGACGTACTGCTTCTTGAAACGAGTCAGGATATGCTAAATGTAAAAGCGGGGACACTGGGGGTGTCACGTGCGTTTGAGGAAACTGGAAAAGAACTACCTGTTATGATTTCAGGCACGATTGAGCCAATGGGCACAACGCTAGCAGGGCAAACGATTGATGCCTTTTACATATCAATTGAGCATATTAAGCCGTTATCTGTCGGCTTAAACTGTGCGACAGGTCCAGAGTTTATGACAGATCATATTCGTTCGTTAGCGGAGCTTTCTACCGGCTATATTAGCTGTTATCCAAATGCTGGTTTGCCAGATGAGGAAGGTTGCTATCATGAATCACCAGAATCTTTATCTCAAAAATTAAAAGGTTTTGCTGAAAAAGGCTGGCTTAACATTGTTGGCGGTTGTTGTGGAACAACACCAGCACATATTGCCGCAATCCGAGAGGTATTGAAGGATGAAAAGCCGCGACAATTACCAGAAAGCACACATGGTCATGTAGTATCAGGTATTGAGCCTTTAGTATACGATGATTCGATGCGTCCGCTGTTTATTGGGGAGCGAACTAATGTTATTGGCTCTCGAAAATTCAAAAATTTAATCATTGACAGTAAATATGAGGAAGCGGCAGAAATCGCACGTGCACAAGTGAAAAATGGGGCACATGTTATAGATATTTGCTTAGCGAACCCAGATCGTGATGAATTAGCGGATATGCGGGGCTTTATGCAGGAAGTTGTTAAGAAAGTAAAAGTGCCGCTTGTAATTGATTCTACAGATGAGAAAGTAATTGAAGAAGCGCTGAAATTTTCACAAGGTAAAGCCATTATCAACTCTATTAATCTGGAGGATGGGGAAGAACGTTTTGACGCAGTAATGCCGCTAGTGAAAAAATATGGTGGCTCTTTAGTTGTCGGTACGATTGATGAGCAAGGGATGGCAGTAGATCGTCATCGTAAACTAGAAATTGCAGAGCGTTCTTATCAATTATTAACAGAGAAATGGGGCTTAGCACCAGAGGATATAATTTTTGACCCGCTTATGTTCCCAGTTGGTACAGGGGATGAACAATATATTGGTTCAGCACTTGAAACAATCGAGGGCATTCGTCTTATAAAAGAAAAATTACCTCGCACGTTAACTGTTCTCGGAGTAAGTAATATTTCCTTCGGCTTACCACCAGTTGGCCGTGAAGTATTGAATGCTGTTTATTTATATCACTGTACACAGGCAGGCTTGGATTACGCGATTGTCAACACAGAGAAGTTAGAGCGTTATGCTTCGATTCCTGAAGAGGAAATTAAGCTTGCAAATGACCTATTATTCAATACAAATGATGAAACATTAGCGGTATTCACTGATTTTTATCGTGATAAAAAGAAAGAGAAAACTGAAGCTGATATTCCGAAAACAGTGGAAGGACGCTTAGCTTATTATATTTTAGAAGGTACGAAAGAGGGGCTTATTGAAGATCTTGATGCCGCTCGTGAAATTTATGACGCACCGCTTGATATTATTAATGGACCATTGATGGAAGGGATGGCTGAGGTTGGTCGTTTATTCAATGATAATCAGCTTATCGTAGCGGAAGTATTACAATCAGCAGGTGTTATGAAGGCAGCTGTAGCGCATCTTGAGCAATTTATGGAGAAAAATGAGGATAGCTCGGGTAAAGGCAAAATGGTGCTTGCCACTGTAAAAGGTGATGTGCATGATATTGGTAAAAACCTCGTAGATATTATTTTAAGTAATAACGGATATAAAGTGGTTGATTTAGGCATTAAAGTAACGCCATCTCAGTTAATCGAGGCTATTCGCAAGGAAAAGCCTGATTTTATCGGTCTGTCGGGCTTGCTTGTTAAATCTGCTCAGCAGATGGTTATCACTGCCCAGGACTTTAAAGCAGCTGGTATTAATGTACCTATATTAGTAGGGGGCGCAGCATTGTCTCGTCGCTTTACTGAAACGAAAATTGCAAACGAATATGAAGGTCCTGTTATTTACTCAAAAGATGCGATGCAGGGGCTAGAGCAAGTAAATCTTTTAATGGGTACAGAGACGCGAGAAAACTTTTTAGCTGAAATAGCAGACTCACGTCAAAAACGGTTAGAGGCTGATGAGAAACGTGCAGCGCGACCTGTGAAAGAAATTACTGTGAAGCCTGTACGTACAGTAAAAGATGCGCCTGTGTTCTTGCCTGCGGATGTTCGTCGGCATGTGAAAAAGGATTATTCGGTATCACATTTATATCCATATGTGAATATGCGAACATTGATTGGTCACCACCTAGGGCTGAAAGGACAAGTTCAGCAATTGCTTGATGCAGGGGATGAACGGGCAACAGAACTAAAACAACTAGTCGATGGTTATTTACAAAGTGACCTATTAAAACCTTCGGGCTTGTATCAGTTCTTCCCAGCGCAAGCAGATGGAGATGATGTTGTCGTTTATGATCCGTCAGATAGTAAAACAGAAATTGAACGTTTTACCTTCCCACGTCAGCAGGTTGAACCGTTTATGTGTTTAGCTGATTTCTTGAAAACAGTAGATAGCGGAGAGATGGACTATGTTGCACTGATGGTTGTAACTGCTGGACAAGGTGTTATGGCGACAGCTCGTCAGTTAAAAGAGGAAGGGAAATTCCTTGAAAGCCATGCCCTTCAATCAACAGCTCTTGAGCTTGCAGAAGGCTTTGCAGAGCGTATGCATCAAGAAATTCGTGATCAATGGGGCTTCCCAGATAACACAGATTTCACAATGCGTGACCGTTTTGCAGCGAAATACCAAGGGCAACGTTTCTCATTTGGCTACCCTGCCTGCCCGAACTTGGAAGACCAAGAGAAATTATTTGGCTTATTAAAGCCGGAGGACATTGGGGTTCATTTAACAGAAGGCTTTATGATGGAGCCAGAAGCATCCGTATCTGCGATTGTTTTTGCACATCCAGATGCAAGATATTTTAACGTGTAATATAGATAAAAAAGGTTTATCTTTATGGAGAAGGATTTAATGCCAACTTAATAAAGTAAATGTCTACGTCTACGAGGGGTATGTTGCGGATATTGAAATGGTGTGATCGTACGACCAATCAAAGCCCAATATGCCCTTTGTGGCGAGGTAAATAAAATAGTTGCACTAGGTACAGCCCTGCCGTTATCGGTGGGGTCTATTTCTTTTACGGTGAGGGTGTGAATATGATGATTCGATTTATGGAAGAAAAAGATTTACCAGAGGTTTTAGTTATTTATAATGACATTATATTAACGAGTAAAGCAGTGTATAGGTATGAAATACAATCGTTAGAAGAAAAGAAACAATGGTTTCAAGAGCAAAAAGCAGCTGGTAATCCGTTGTTAGTCTTTGTAGAAAACGGAGTAGTCGCAGGTTTTGCAAATTACAGTCAGTTCCGTCCTTATCCCGGTTATAAGTATACAATGGAGCATTCGGTATATGTGCACAAGGACCATTATAAGAAAGGCATTGCAACGAAGTTAATGTACCAGTTGATTGAGATTGCACAGGAGCAAGGTGTTAAAACGTTAGTTGCTGGTATTGATGGCGAAAATATTGGAAGCATAAAGGCGCATGAGAAGTTAGGCTTTGAATATGCAGGAACTATAAAAAATGCTGGTTATAAATTTGACGAATGGCTGGATTTAGTATTCTATCAACTGCATTTAACCGGTCCAAAAAAGTAATGTGAATTGGCTTTATTGGATAAAAGCGTAATACCTAGTGGGGGGTAAAAATCTTACTTGGCTACCGTTAATGTGTATGACAAATGTCATGCGCTTTTCATGATGTTTGCGTCTGTTGCTAGTTATACTCTTGTTTTATGATGAGGTCATAAGCAAAAGGAAACGAGGGAAAAAGGAATGGCAACAGATAAAGAAAAAACGAAGAAATTGCGCCAAGATGTAGCGCCATTTGCGAAATCAGATACAGGTAAAAGTATTTTTCAAATGGTCAATACAATTGTTCCGTTAATTGTCCTATGGATTGCTGGTTATATGTTAGTGGATGTTTCGCCATGGTTAACTGCAGGTTTAAGTATTATTTCTGCTGGATTTGTCGTTAGAACATTTATCATTTTCCATGATTGTACCCACGGTTCATTTTTCAAAAGTAAAAAAGCAAACGACTGGGTTGGCTTAGTAACTGGGGTAATTACATCGTTCCCATATGAAAAATGGAAGCGTGAGCATACAATCCACCACGCAACAAGCTCGAACTTAGATAAGCGTGGTATTGGTGATATTGATATGATGACAGTAGAAGAATATTTACAATGTTCTAAAGGTCAACGTTTATGGTATCGTTTTTACCGTAATCCACTTGTAATGTTCGGCTTAGGACCGTTATACATGGTGTTAATTTTGAATCGTTTTAACCGAAAAGATGCGAAACAAAAGGAACGCACGAATACTTACGTAACAAATATTATAATTTTAGGTATCTGTGTAGGTCTTATTTACGCTATGGGTTGGCAAGCATTTTTATTAGTTCAAGGTGTCACTTTATTTGTTGCTGGTTCCCTTGGAATATGGTTATTTTATATTCAACATACGTACGAGGATTCTTACTTTGAGCACGATTCAGAGTGGGATTATGTAAAAGCTGCTGTTGAAGGTAGTTCGTACTATAAACTACCGAAGCTATTACAATGGGCTACAGGCAATATCGGCTTCCACCACGTGCACCATTTAGCACCGCGTGTACCGAACTATAATCTTGAAAAAGCACATAATGAAACGCCGCCATTGCACTCTGCTACTACAATTACATTGCGTACAAGCTTAGAATCTTTACGCTATAAATTATATGATGAAGATCTTGGCAAATTTGTAACTTTTAAAGATGTAAATGAAATTATAAAACGAAAAGCGAAAGGCAGTATTGCTGCTTAGTAGATTACAACCAGCCATCTCTTTTTGGGATGGCTGTTTTATATAAATAAGGATATGTCCGTTTGAAAGCTACAGGATAGCAAGTGAAGGCGCAAATATTCTTTTCTTGTTATAATGTAGGGAAAAGTAGGAAAGAGCGTGAGATTATGATGAAGAAATGGCATAGTATCATTCCGAATAGTCCTATGCTCAGTGTTTATTTATGGGTTATTTTTTGTTTTCTACCGTTTTTCTTTATATTCAGAAAATCATCGTACATTGAAATATCAATTGGGATTACTTTTTTAATGCTCTATTTTATTTTTTATCGATTTTCTGTGAACGCTAAAAACGGACTAGTGTATATGTGGATTAGCTTTGAAATGGTCATTAATATTATTTTAACTATATTGTATGGTTATGTGTATTTATCGATTTTTACGGCCTTTTTCATAGGCAATATCCGTAGACCTGTTGGCTTTTACATAATGTATGGGCTCCATATCGGTTTTACTGTGATTTCTACAGGAGTTGGCTTTTTTGTAGAGCTACATTTATTTTTATCGCAGCTACCTTTTGTCGTACTAACGATATTGGCAGTGGTACTTCTACCTTTAACGATATATTCGAAAAATAAGCGTGAAAATTTAGAAGGTCAACTAGAAACTGCAAATGAACGAATTGCTGAATTAATTGTCTTTGAGGAACGACAACGTATTGCACGTGATTTACATGATACGCTTGGTCAAAAGTTGTCAATGATTGGTTTAAAAAGCGACTTAGCCTCGAGACTGATTGCTCGTGATCCGCAGCAAGCTTTAATTGAAATTAAGGATATTCGTCAAACAGCTAGTATTGCCTTAAAAGAGGTACGAGAATTGGTGTCAGATATGCGGACAACTAGATTTGAAGACGAGCTTATGCGTATCTCTCAAATTTTAAAAGCGGCAGAGATGGAATTTGTTTTTGAGGGGGATAAGGAATCCTTACATGTTCCACCTCTCGTGGAGAATGTTTTATCTATGTGTTTAAAGGAAGCGGTAACGAACATTGTAAAGCATAGCGGAGCAACTAAATGTGAAATTGCCTTCCATCAGAATTTTAAAGAAGTACACTTAGTTGTTCGTGATAATGGACAGGGTATTACGAAAAAACAAGCATTGAGGTCAGGGAATGGTTTAAAAGGAATGCATGAACGCTTAGAGTTTATAAATGGTTCATTTAAAATAGAAAGTGAAAATGGCACTACATTAACGGTATCTATACCGGTGACTATTACACATCAAAAAGTTAAAGAAAATCTGAAGAACCTATAGAAAGAGGGTTATGGCTTGATACGAATTGTAATTGCTGAAGATCAGGGGATGCTATTAGGCGCGCTTCGTTCCTTACTAAGTATGGAGGAAGATATGGAGGTTGTCGGCTTAGCAAAAAATGGTGAGGAAGCATTGTCGCTTGTAGAAGAGCATCAGCCTGATATTTGTATTATGGATATTGAAATGCCAGTGAAAACTGGACTTGATGCGGCTGAAGAATTGCAGAGCTCAGACTGTAAAGTAATTATATTAACTACATTTGCTAGACCTGGTTACTTCGAACGAGCAAGAAAAGCAGGTGTCCGAGGTTACTTATTAAAGGATAGTCCTATCGAGGAATTGGTGAGTGCTATTCGGACAATCGTAGATGGTAAACGAATTTACGCACCAGAACTTGTTGATTTTGTTTACGAAGACGATAGTGAAAATCCACTAACTGAGCGTGAAAGTCAGGTGTTAACACTTGTAGCTGAAGGTAAAACAACAAAAGAAATTGCAGCAGAGTTATTTTTATCGGCGGGGACTGTGCGCAATTATATTTCAACGATATTAGAGAAGCTTCACGTCGGAAACCGTATTGAGGCTATCGCACGCTTTAAGGAAAAAGGATGGAATAAGTAAGTCTTCTGAATGTACTTTTGATTGGTGAATAGGTATGCTAAAAAACAGAGATTTTATCTATCACTATTCATAAGGGAGCAAGATATATGCAAACAATTACTGGTAAAACGGCTTTAATTACTGGAGCTGGTCGTGGTATTGGCCGTGCAACAGCCATCGCTTTTGCAAAAGAGGGCATCAACGTTGGGCTAGTAGGTCGTACATTAGAGAACTTACAACAAGTTGCAAATCAACTAAAGGCATATGATGTGAAAGTCGCGATTGCTACAGCTGATGTAGCAAATTTGCAATCCATCACAAAGGCAGTAGAAAGTATTCGAGCTGAGTTAGGCCCAATCGATATTTTAGTAAATAATGCGGGGATTTCGAAATTCGGTAAGTTTTTAGAACTTTCACCTGAAGATTGGACGAATATTGTAGATGTAAATGTCAAAGGTGTTTATTACACAACACGTGCCGTCCTACCAGAAATGATTGAACGTGAGTCAGGGGATATTATTAATATTTCATCTACAGCAGGTCAAAAAGGTGCCCCGATTACGAGCGCATATAGTGCATCGAAAGCGGCAGTTATTGGCATGAGTGAATCATTAATGTTAGAAGTTCGAAAACATAATATTCGTGTTGTAACGTTAACACCAAGTACTGTTGCAACTGATATGGCAGTAGAATTACAACTAACTGATGGCAATCCGGAAAAAGTTATGCAGGCAGAAGATTTAGCAGACTTAATGGTAGCCCAATTAAAACTACATCCGCGTGTTGTTTTAAAACATGCAGGTCTATGGTCAACAAACCCTTAAAAAGTAGATGTTCATCAAGTGAAAAAAAACGAGTTGCCAACATGGTGACACAATATAGAGTTAATAAAAGGCATCAAGAGATTTTCTCTCTTGATGCCTTATTTTTTATGATTAGGAATTGAATATACTGTTTAGTTGATTGGAGCGGAGTGAGGCGACTCTTGCGGGAACAGCACAAAACGTAAAACGCAACAAACCGAGCGTTAGCGAGGGTTGCGGCTTACGGTGCGAACGCGGAAAGCGACCATCCGTAGCTGAAATCAACTGCAGTAGTTTAATTTTAACGACAAGTTACTTGTATTATTTTTTGCGCTTTGTTAAGCGGCCAAGAACGAATGCACCAGCTGCTACAGCAAGAACCGTATTCGTTTTCTTTGTAAATACTTGTTTTGTCACAAGGTTAAGATTTTGAGGACGCTCCGCTAAGCGACGCATGAAGTAACCGTACCAATCTTCGCCAAATGGAACGTAGACGCAGAAGTTATAGCCTTCTTTCGCAAGTTCTTTTTGCATATCTGTACGGAAGCCGTATAACATTTGGAATTCAAATTTATCATATGGAATATTGTTATCAGCAACAAAGCGCTTTACGTGTGCAATGACGTTATGGTCATGTGTAGCAATCGATGTAAATTTGCCGTGTAATAAATGATATTCAATCAGTTCGATATAGTTTAAATCGATATCTAGCTTATCTTGGAAGGCTACTTCCACAGGCTCTTTATATGCACCTTTTACGATACGTAAACGGTAGTTTTTAAATTTCTCAAGATCGTCTTTTGCTCGGTAAAAGTACGATTGAATAACAGTGCCGACATTATTAAATGTTTTTGAAAGCTCTTCTACCATATCAAATGATGTTTGTAGACGGCCGTAATTTTCCATATCAAAGTTTACAAAAATATCATAGGCTGCTGCTTTTTCTACAATCTCATATAAATTGTCGTAGCAAAAATCAACATCAATGTCTAAGCCTAATTGAGAAGGCTTTAACGAAATATGTGCATCAACATCGTTTTCATGAATAGCTTCAATGACAGCGAGGATTTGATCCTTAGCTTTTGTAGCTTCTTCTTCATTCGCAACAAATTCCCCTAGATTATCCACTGTGCAAGAGATATTATGTGCGTTTAATTCTTTGATGCTTGCAATCGTTTCTTCTATATTTGTACCAGCTACCACACTTTGGGCACCTAATTTTAAGCCGTATTTTTTAGCAGCACTATTTAATAGTTGGTTTTCAGATAATTGGATGAAAAAATCGCGTAATAACATGGGTCATTCTCCTCACTGCATTTTTCTTACTAGTATAACATATTTATAGAGAATGTCATGATATCACGAAAACAATTATTTCATTTCCAACATCTGTAACCTTTCGTTAAAAAGCACAGGATAGCTTAAAAATCCTATCATTATGCTCGATAATGTTGCGGTTGTTAATAGCGCGAAAATTATTAAAAGTTGAAATTGAACTGCTTGTATAGGGTCTGCACCACCGATGATTTGACCGCTCATCATACCTGGTAATTGTACAAGTCCGATAGTTTTTTGGCTTTCAATGGTTGGAATCATGCTTGCTTTAATGGCATTGATTAGTTGGCGATGAATTGCCTGTTTAGGAGTGCCTCCTAGAGATAAAATGAGTTCAATTTCATTTTGGTGACTTGTAATTTCTGCAGTGAAACGATTTAAAAATAAAATAGATAATACCATTGTGTTCCCAATTAACATACCACTAATAGGAATAATATACTGTGCAGTTGTAGGGACAATACCGAAACCAAGTAAAACACCTTGTGTGACAATTTCCACCACAACAAGCGTAATCATTATTTTCCAAGTGATTCCCTTAATCCCTTTACCGTTTTTACGGGCATTTAACGCTGCAACTAAAATCATTAATGCTACCATTAGAAATATATAAATAAAACTTCCAGCTTCAAAGACGAATTTTAAAATATAGCCGACTGCAAGTAATTGAATAATAGAACGAATCGTTGCAATAACGGTGTCTTTTTCAAGTCCTAGTTTAAACGTTTTTGAAAGTATTAGCGGAATTAATACGAAAATTAATGTCAGCGAAAGTGATGTATAAGTCATGAGTTTACCCCCTGTACAAATTCAGAGACTCTCGGATTACTAGGAGCTTTTAATAATGAGCTTTCTCCTGTTTCAATCAGTTCTCCTCCCATCATGACCCATGTATAATGTCCAATCGTTAATGCTTGCTGTAAATTATGTGTAATCCATATTATCGTGACATTATATTTTTTGTTTAATTTCACAATGAGTGTTTCGATATCTTGTGCGGATTGACGATCTAATGCAGAAGTAATTTCATCTAACAATAATATAGAAGATTGGTTGATTAGGGTGCGCGCAATTGAGACCTTTTGACGTTGCCCACCAGATAATTCATTGATGTCACTTGGTAAAAAGCTTGCATCAAGCCCGACATCTAGTAAATATTGAATGGCATCTTGCTGTGTGAGATTTTGTCCTTGTAAAACAAGTGGAAGTGCTAAATTATCAAAAACGTTTCCATTTATCATAGGTGCTGCCTGAAGGGCAATTCCTACATGCTTTCTTAAAGTAGTAGGCTCATAGGTTGTAATTACCTGGTTGTCAATTAATATACTGCCTTCTGTTGGTGATAGCAGTCCGTTGCACATTTTCAGTAATGTTGTTTTCCCAGCACCGGATGGACCAACAAGTGTTGTAATTTTTCCTTTTGGGAATGAACCAGTAATCGATTTTAAAATGGACTTATCGCTTACTGAAAAACTCACTTGTTGAAGGTGAATAGCGGGCTCAAATAACTTAGTCATGTAGTTGAAACTCCTTTAGGGTTATAGGTAAAATAACTGTAGCATGAAATGATTCGATGCTACAGTTATTTTACATTTTTTGTAGTAAACTTCTAATCGAGTTAGGGGAATGGAATAATGAATATTTTATATGTAGATACACTAACATACGTACAAGGTGATATGTATATTATTGCTTCAGATGAAGGTCTAGTATATATAGGAACACCGAATACATCGTTTGAAGAAGTTGAAAAATGGGCTCAAAAGACGTTTAAAGGCTACAGTTTTGAAGAAAATAAAGAGCAATTAATGCCTTATGTTGAGCAATTAACAGCTTACTTTAATAGGGAGCTTACTGAATTTAATTTACCTATACATGTGAAAGGAACATCATTTCAGCTAGCTGTATGGGATGCGTTGAAAGAGCTGCCGTATGGAACGACGACAACGTATTCTGCAATCGCAGAGCGAATTGGTAATCCAAAGGCGGTAAGAGCTGTAGGTAGTGCAATAGGTGCCAACCCTATATTGGCAATTATTCCGTGTCATCGTGTCATCGGAAAAAACGGTAAGCTAACAGGTTTCCGTAGTGGGCTAACAATGAAAGAATTTTTACTTGAATTAGAAAGAGCTTAATAAATATTTAATGTGTGCTGTTACAATAAAAAGAATCTGCTGGAATCCCATAACTTCAGCAGGGACATCCAGCAAATTCTTGTAATTGCTTCATAGGTGCAATGATTTTAATTTCTAGACATGTTCTTCTGTAACACTCGTTTGGGTTTTACCAAAGTGAGTTAAACGGTGTGCAAATGTTTCACCATTTATAGCAGAGCTTTTAAAAACTTCTTGATATTCATAAGCTGGTGTACCATGTTCGATAACATCTAGCCCAGTGATTTCTTCTTCTACTGAGACACGTAAAGGGACAAATGCTTTAATAATAAATAGACCCGCTGAGACTGAAACGCCAACCCAAGCGATTGTCGCAATTACACCTATTGCTTGAATGCCTAGCAAACTTAGGCCACCACCGTAGAATAGCCCTTGACCGCTAATATCAAATAGCCCGACCGCAAGTGTGCCCCAAATTCCACAAATACCATGAACTGCAATTGCGCCCACAGGATCATCTACTTTTAATTTCCATTCAATAAAGCGGACACCTTCTACTAATAGGGGTGCTGCAATTAAACCGATAATGAGTGAACCGATAATGCTGACGTTCGCTGCGCCGGCTGTAATACCTACGAGCCCTGCTAACGCACCGTTGAGAGTTAGTGAGCCATCAATGTGACCATAGCGGAATTTTGTATAAAATGCAGTAGCAACAACGCCTGCAGATGCTGCGAAAAATGTATTGGCAATTACCTTTGGTACGAGGGTAGGATCTGCAGCTAACGTAGAGGCACCATTAAAACCGAACCAGCCGAACCACAGTAGAAACACGCCTAATGCGCCAAGTGGAATACTATGACCAGTAATAACGTTAACGCGGCCATTTTCGTATTTACCTAGACGTGGTCCAATCATTATTGCTGCTACAAAGGCAGCTACAGCACCTGTTAAATGGACAACTGTAGAACCTGCAAAATCGATAAAGCCTAAATCAGTTAACCAGCCTTGACCGTTCCAAATCCAATGTCCAACTACAGGATAAACAAGTAATGTCATAAGTATAATTACACCGATATAAGCAAAAATATTTGTTCTTTCTGCTACGGCACCAGATAAGATAGTCGCACCTGTTGCAGCAAACATCGTTTGGAAAATAAAGAAGGAAAGGTCATCTACACCATTTAAAGCGAATCCACTTGTTCCGAAGATGCCCCCTGCTGTGTCGCCAAACATTATTGCATAGCCACATAGAAAATAAACAATTCCTCCGAGTGATATAGTTAAGAAGTTTTTCATAATAATGTTTACGGCATTTTTAGAACGTGTGAAACCTGCTTCTACCATTGCAAATCCTGCATGCATGAAGAAAACTAAAATTGTACCAAGCATAACCCAAACTAAATTTACAGATAATATAACGTCATCCATAGCTATTTCCCCCTTAATCTACAGCAATTGATCCGACTTCTTTAGTACGGATACGAATTGCCTGTTCTACTGGATAAATAAATATTTTCCCGTCTCCAACCTTACCAGTTGCAGCATCACGTAATAAAACCTCCACAATCGGTTCTACTTTTTCGTCGTCGATAATCATTTCAAGCTTTAATTTTGGTAAAAACTCAATTTCGTAAGCATTTCCACGAAACAAACCTGTATGACCTAATTGACGACCACAGCCAGCGATTTCAGAAATACTTAAACCTGCAATACCAACCTTTGCAAGTCCGTCTCGTACAATCCCAAATACCTCTGGACGAATAATTGCCTCGATTTTTTTCACTCACACCAGCTCCTTGCGTAAATTTAATTTACATACTATAGGGAGCTGTTTAACGACGCAATTGTTTTTTTGACATTCATGTTAGGTTTTATTACATAGTATATTTCGTTTTTCGTAATAGTTTAGTAAAAAGCTAATTATTAAAGGAATGAAAGCGGTACTTAAATTTGTGTCTAAATTATGAACGGTTCTAAATTTTCTGAATATTCGTGTTAGAAAACCTAACATGGGACAGAAAACGTGTAAAACGCAAGATTTTGGGTATATAGTGTATACTAAGACTAACAATGATAGTGGAAGAAGGGATTTCCTATGAGATCAAACTATGCTGATGATAGCTTAGCGCTACACACAGATTTATACCAAATCAATATGGCAGAGTCTTATTGGGCTGATGGTATACATAATAGAAAAGCGGTATTTGAACTATATTTCAGAAAATTACCATTTGGTAATGGCTACGCCATATTTGCCGGATTGGAACGTATGCTTGAGTATTTACGAGACTTTCGTTTTAGTCAGTCGGATATCGAATATTTACGTCAAGAAGTTGGTTATAAAGAAGATTTCATTGAGTATTTAAAAAACATTCGCTTTACAGGTGATATGTATTCAATGGTGGAAGGGGAACTCGTTTTTGCAAACGAACCTATTGTACGCATTGAGGCACCATTAGTGGAAGCTCAGCTAATTGAGACAGCTCTATTGAATATTGTGAATTACCAAACGTTAATTGCTACTAAAGCAAGTCGCATTAAGCAAATTGTAAAAGATGAAATGGCTATGGAATTTGGTACACGCCGCGCACATGAAATGGATGCAGCTATTTGGGGAACTCGTGCAGCCTATATAGGTGGATTTGCTTCAACTAGTAATGTTCGTGCGGGTAAACTATTTAACATACCGGTAGCTGGTACGCATGCTCATGCGCTTGTACAAGCATATAAAAATGATTATGATGCATTCCACGCCTATGCTAAACGTCATCGTAATTGTGTGTTTTTAGTGGACACATATAACACGTTGAAATCTGGTGTGCCGACAGCGATAAAAGTGGCAAAAGAACTAGGGGATAAAATTAATTTTATTGGTATTCGTCTAGATAGTGGTGATATTGCTTTCTTATCAAAAGAAGCACGTCGTATGCTAGATGAAGCGGGCTTCCCTGATGCGAAAATTGTTGTTTCGAATGATTTAGATGAATACACAATTTTGAACTTAAAGGCTCAAGGCGCACGCGTAGATATGTGGGGAATTGGAACAAAGGTCATTACAGCTTACGATCAGCCTGCGTTAGGGGCTGTCTATAAAATGGTGGCTATTGAAAATGAAGAAGGTCAGTTGGAAGATACGATTAAAATTTCTGCAAATGCTGAAAAGGTTTCGACACCAGGTTTAAAAAATGTTTATCGTATAATCGACTTGAAAAATGGTAAATCAGAGGGCGATTACATTACAATGCACGATGAAGACCCTCAATCCGAAGAACGCATAAAAATGTTCCACCCTGTGCATACATTTGTGTCAAAATTCGTGACGAATTTCGAGGCGAAAAACCTACATCAGCATGTAATTAATAAAGGTGAAATAATTTATCAAAATCCGACGTTGGTAGACATGCGCAATTATGCAGCTGAAAATTTAGAATTGTTATGGGACGAATACAAGCGTGCGATGAATCCAGAAGAATATCCAGTCGATCTAAGTCAAAAATGCTGGGATAATAAAATGCGCAATATAGAAGAAGTGCGCGAAATGGTCAATCGAATTGTGAAAGGTTAAGGAGTGGAGAATGTTATGGCATTACAACAACAAATAATTAAAGAATTAAGAGTTTTGCCAACAATTAATGCACAGGAAGAAATTCGTAAATCCATTGATTTTTTAAAGGCGTATGCATGTCGATATAGCTTTGTTAAAGGATTTGTGCTTGGTATATCTGGTGGACAAGATTCTACTTTAACTGGGAAATTAGCACAACTAGCTATTGATGAGTTAAATGCAGAAGCAGGCGAGGAGAAATATTCATTTTGGGCAGTGCGTTTACCATACGGTGTTCAAATGGATGAACAGGACTGTCAGGATGCCATTGATTTTATTAAGCCTACGAATACTTACACAGTGAATATTAAGGAAGCAGTCGATGCCAGTGTACGTGCTTTAGAAAATGCCGGTGTTTCACTTAGCGATTTTGTAAAAGGGAATGAAAAAGCACGTGAGCGCATGAAAGTGCAATTTTCTATTGCCGCTATGAATAGTGCAGTCGTTTTAGGAACAGACCATGCAGCAGAGGCAATTACAGGTTTCTATACAAAGTTTGGTGACGGTGGGGCGGATTTAATGCCTATTTTTCGACTCAACAAGCGTCAGGGCAAACAATTGTTAGCTGCGCTTGATTGCCCTGAGCATCTGTATTTAAAAGTGCCGACAGCAGACTTGGAGGAAAACCGTCCATCTCTACCGGACGAAGTGGCCCTTGGTTTAACATATGAGCAAATTGATGATTATTTAGAAGGGAAGGAAATTCCCGAGGATGCTCGCGAAACACTAGAGCAACACTATTTGCGATCTCAACATAAACGCCATATGCCTATCACAATTTTTGATGATTTTTGGAAATAAAGCCTGTGAGAATAGAGTTGTACAAAAAAGTGATAGAAACTTATTTGACAATTCTATTCTTTTTTATATATTTTAGTTCTGTTTGCTTAATTCCTTGCATATAATGTCGATATAAATACCTATAAAGTTAGTAAAATAAAAAGGAGGGTAACTAATTATGAGGACTTCTAGTGTAAGTGCGACGACAAGTAGTACTTTTCGTAATGAACAACAGTATTTACATGCTGGTGATCTTAGTCATGACTTTAGCCATAACGCACAGCAACGATTTAAAAAAAGTATTCAAAAAATTAAAGATAAAAAGCTATTAAGTAAGAAGAGACAAATTCAACAACAACGTCACAATAAAATTGAGGCTACTTTTGTTGATAGTGAAGGCAACGTACAAATTCATAATGAACTAAATGAAACAGCCGGAAAGCTGAGCCGTCTTAGCAAGCTAAAGAAGCGTCACAATAGTTACCGAACTTCCATATAAATGTTAATAAAACCCTATACCAAACTTGGTATAGGGTTTTTTTGTTGGTGGATATTACTAAACATTCCTCTATTGATTTCTTTTGAGTTATCGGTGATGCTATCAGCTCGACAAGTAGTGCTTTTGACACTTTAAAATTATGGTTAAAAAAATAAAATTTGTAACTATTTTGTAAGTGGAACGTTATACTACTAGATAGGCTTGTTTTAAAAAACTTCAAACAAGCTATTTTGAGGTCAATACTAAGGGAATACTCTCATAGATTTAAAATAAAATTCGTATATGCGACAACTAATGGCACATTGATTGTGTTACAATGCAGTTTTCGATATGCTTAAACTAAAATTATCGTGCAATTCAAATAATTGGTTTGTGTAAATGGGAGGGGTTTTGTTTTATGAATTTACAAATACAAATGGTATTAGAAAATATAGAAAAAGTAATGATTGGGAAGAGGGAGGTTGCTGAACTTAGTATCGTCGCTTTGCTTGCCAAAGGTCATGTATTACTTGAAGATGTACCTGGAGTTGGTAAGACAATGATGGTGCGTGCACTTGCCAAATCATTTGATGCTCAGTTTAAACGTATTCAGTTTACACCAGATTTACTGCCATCAGATGTTGTAGGTGTCTCTATTTATAACCCTAAAACCATGGAGTTTGAATTTCGTCCAGGACCGATTATGGGCGATGTAGTATTAGCTGATGAAATTAATAGAACATCACCTAAAACACAATCAGCATTACTTGAGGCGATGGAGGAAGCATCAATCACAATAGATGGCAATACACTTGAAATTAACCAGCCATTTTTCGTTATGGCTACGCAAAATCCAATTGAACATGAGGGGACGTATCCACTGCCAGAGGCGCAGCTCGATCGCTTTTTACTGAAAATAAAAATGGGCTATCCGACTAGAGGACAGGAAGTAGAAATATTGCGACGTGCAGAAAACGGTAAGTCCATTGAAAAAATTGATGCTGTACTTACGCTTGCACAATTAATTGAATTACAGGAGCTTGTGCAAGGTGTGTATGTCGAAGACTCCGTAAAAAACTATATGGTTGAGCTAGCTTCTCAAACGAGAGAGAATAACTATGTGTATTTAGGGGTTAGTCCTCGTGCAACAATTGCTTTGATGAAGGCGTCTCAGGCGTATGCGTTTATGAAAGGGCGTAGCTATGTAATACCAGATGATGTTCAACATTTAGCACCATATGTTTTTAGTCACCGATTAGTGCTTAAGCCAGATGCGCGTTATGATGATGTAACAGCAGAGGAAATTATTGAGCGCATTTTGGCGAAAACACCTGTGCCAACAAAGAGGTTTGCAGAGCAATGAAGAAATGGCGTGCTCTTTTTGAGAAAAGTAAACATTTTCTATTAGTGAGCTTTCTAATGCTTATAACGTTTTGTTATGCAATGTTTCAAGGTGGTTTTGTAAGCTGGTTTGTATTTTTCACAGTGAGTCCATTTTTGTTATACGCCTTTATTGTTCAACTTGTTAGGGAGGACATTTATCGCGTAGAGCGAAAAATTGAGCCTTCTCGTGTTGAAAGCGGACAATCTGTTAACGTGACAATTAGTGTTGAAAGAAAAACACGATTTCCATTTGCATATATGCTAGTAGAAGAGCTTGTTGGCAGCACAATGCTAGTTGAGTCAAAGGTACAAGAGAAAGACGCTATCAAATTTGTAGGCTTTAAAAAGGTTTTTAATTGGAGTTATACACTTGAAAGCTTGCCACGCGGTGAACATCGATATTTAGGTGCAAATATAATCTTCTATGATTTTTTCGGATGGGCAAAAAAACGCATTCAGATAGATAAAGAACAAACAGTTCTCGTCTATCCAAGAGTGCATGATATGAAATATGCTACATTACAAGCAAAATTAGATGTTGGGTCTATGATGGCTCCTTATTCCATTGTGAAAGATACATCAATGGCCATTGGTTTACGCGAATATGTTCCAGGTGACCGCTTTTCGTGGATTCATTGGAAATCTTTTGCGAAAACACAAACGCTACAGTCGAAGGAGTTTGAAGATCGTCAATCTCAGGAACTTCTGTTAATGCTTGATGAAGGTGCTTCTCAATTATTTGAAGAGAAAATTGAGCTGGTAGCTTCGATGCTTAAAGCAATAGTGCAAGGTCGTGGAGAAATTTCTTTTGTGTCAACAGGCGCAAAGACGAAAGTGTTCACATCCATTCAAGGGGAAAAGCAGCTAGATCGAGTGATGCATCATTTAGCTAGTGTGAAACCGAGTGAAAATGGACAATTCCGGTTACGCGATCAACAAGTTTTTCAGCGTGTTGCAACACTTTTATATGTTACGAGTGATATATCAGATGAACTATTACATACTTTAGGTAATTCGGTGAAAAGCTGTATTTGTTTTGTTGTGGCACAACAGACACAAGCACAGTCTGATGTAATAAAGCGTTATAAACATATTCAAGTCGTTTATGTAGACCCAACAGATTTTTACCACTTGTTCACGGAGGTGATGAAGCCGTGAAAAAATCACTAGAAAGTTTTATTGAACTGGCTATAGCTTATATCATTATTTTCTTTATATTACGTGAGTGGTTAATACCAGTAATGCAATTAACAAATACAGGTGTAAGTCATTTGTTTTTAGTTTTTATTGGCTTAGCACTAGTATTGTGCCTATTTAAAGTTCGGCCGTTATTGTCGGGGCTTGTGAAGTTAGGCTACATTACATGGTTCGTTATATTTGTTTATAGCGAGAACCCCTTTTTCTCAGGTCATACTATTCCATTTTTAGTGAATGAAGTGACATTGAATATGGTGAACATTTTTTCAGGGAATTTCGGACAAGTATCAGATGCATTTAGAACAGTACTGTTTTTGGCTTTGATCTGGATGTTAATTTATTTAATTCACCATTGGGTTACTGTGCATTATAATATTTTCTATTTCTTCGTACTAACTGTATTTTTCATCGCTACTCTTGATACTTTCAGCGAATATAATGGAAAACCGGCTATTATTAAAGTAGTAGTACTAGGTCTTATTATGACGGGTGTACTTTTCTTAAAACGTTTAAGACTACAAGTTGATGCGCCAAGTGAGCTATTTAGAAAGTGGAAAATTATATTGCCGATGTTAATTTCGGTGGCACTCATTAGTGTGGTAGCATTCTTTTTACCGAAAGCAGGACCTACGTGGGCTGATCCAGTACCATTTATTAAAGGAGTGACAGGACAAGGCGTAGGTGATGGTCAAAAAACAGTTGGCTATAGTGATGATGATAGTAGATTAGGAGGACCCTATAAAGGTGATAATACATTAATTTTCACTGCAACTTCCCGCGACCGTCATTATTGGCGGATAGATACAAAAGATACGTATACATCAAAAGGTTGGGTATTGTCTGGTGAATATATAGGGGAAGCAGTTTTTGAAAATGATACCCCAATCTTTACTTCTCTGCCTGTTGGACCAACACAGAATGAACGACAAATACAGATGGAAATGGCGGTACCGATGCCATTTTTAATTCAAACGTATGGTATGCTGTCTGTTTCGGCAGAGGATCCAACATTGTATGTACAGGATGGACAAACGGAAAAAATAGTGACGAAACAACCAAGTGGCGAATTAGTAACTATGAGTAATGGTAGTAATAAATTACTGTCAAGTTACACGATATCTTATAGTGAACCAAATTACAGCTTGCAACAACTTCAAAGGTCAGAGCCAGCTATGTTAGAAACATTAGATAGTTCCTATAATCGTTTCTTACAATTACCTAATACGCTTCCGCAGCGTGTACAAGATTTAGCGATTGATATTACGCGCGATAAACCATCGATATATGAAAAAATAAAGGCGATAGAAGGGTATTTTTCAAAAGGTGACTTTAGTTATGATAAAACAGCTGCTGCCTATCCTTCCGAAAATCAAGATTATGTAGATCAATTTCTGTTCGATACGAAAGTAGGATACTGTGATAATTTCTCTACATCAATGGTCGTCATGCTTCGGGCTATTGGTATTCCTGCCCGTTGGGTGAAGGGTTTTGCACCAGGTAATGCAGGTGGATTGTCTGATGGTTATCGCGAATATACGATAACAAATGATAATGCACATTCATGGGTAGAGGCGTATGTACCTGGTACAGGTTGGATAGAATTTGAACCTACAATTGGTTTTTCTGGTACTGTTAACATCAATTATGATTTGCAACGAGATGCTCCTCAGCAAGAACAGGAACTGCAACCGGAAGAAAAACCAGAGCAACAACAAAAGAAAGAACAACCCACTAAGAAAACAACTACGCAATCAGCATTTAGTTTTGATAGTGTATGGACGTGGATAAAAACATTAAAATATGTTTGGTTGGTACTCATTGTCTTGCTAATAATTATGGGTGTGACATTATTTGTACAACGAAAAACATGGATTCCTAAAATGCATGTGCGTGCCTATCGTAAAAAAGAAGCGGATTGGACGAACTTTGATTCATCTTATCAGGCATTAACGAAACAATTAGTACGCATTGGCTTAAGTCGAAAAAATGGCGAGACATTACGAGCGTTTGCTGAACGGGTGGATGCCGCTTTAGAAACGGAAGAAATGCGGAAGTTAACAGCGGTATACGAGCAACATATTTATAGCAAGAATACGCAGAATGTTGACTACGTTAAACTGAGAGAAAGTTGGGAATATTTAATCAATCGCACAATCAGTTGATTTTAATGGGCACAAAGAGTAAAATGAAAAAAATTATATATGATTAGGATGGCTTTCATATAAGTTCGAAAATAGGGTTCGGATGTTTCTACGAAATCACCGTAAATGATTTCTCTATGAAGGTGAATGTTTTGGTTAGGTGAGGAGTTTTTATAAATCACTTTTCTTTGTTACGCATTCCCCTTTATATATCATGAACTTATGGACGCGTAGGAAGTTTTTTTACTTTCATACGCGTTTTTCTTTGAACATATGAAAACGTCCTTTAAAAATACAAGAAGAGGTGGAAATATTGTCAGCAAGCCCTTTATTAAAAGAGCAAGAAAAAATCGTCGTTCTAGACTTCGGTAGCCAATTTAACCAATTAATTACACGTCGTATCCGTGAGTTCGGTGTCTTCAGTGAATTACATCCCCACACGATTACAGCAGAAGAAATTAAAGAAATGAACGCAACAGGTATCATCTTTTCAGGTGGTCCTAACTCAGTTTATGATGAGAATGCTTTCCATGTAGATCAAGCCATTTTTGAATTAGGCTTACCAATCCTAGGTATTTGCTATGGTATGCAATTAATGGCTTATACTCAAGGCGGTAAAGTTGAAGGCGCTGAAACACGTGAATACGGTAAAGCGGAAGTTCAAGTGACTGCTGCAAATAAATTATTCGGTGAATTACCAACAGAACAAATCGTCTGGATGAGCCATGGCGACCACGTAACAGAAGTACCTGCTGGCTTTGAAATCATCGCAACAAGTGCATCTTGCCCAATCGCTGCTATGGCAAACGTAGAACGCAAATTATATGCAGTACAATTCCACCCAGAAGTTCGTCACTCTGTATATGGTAACGATTTACTACGTCAATTCGTATTCGATATTTGTGGTGCTAAAGGCGATTGGTCAATGGCGAACTTTATCGAAATTGAAATCGCAAAAATTCGCGAAATTGTTGGCGATAAAAAAGTATTATGTGCACTTTCAGGCGGGGTAGACTCTTCTGTTGTTGCAGTACTTATTCATAAAGCGATTGGTGATCAGCTTACATGTATGTTCGTAGACCACAACTTAAACCGTAAAGGTGAAGTTGAACAGGTCATGAAAACTTTCACGGAAGATTTCGATATGAACCTAATTAAGATTGATGCACGTCAACGCTTCATGGACAAACTTGCAGGTGTGTCTGATCCAGAGAAAAAACGTAAAATTATCGGTAATGAGTTTATTTACGTGTTCGATGAAGAAGCTTCAAAACTAGAAGGTATGGATTTCCTTGCACAAGGAACTTTATACACAGACATCATTGAATCTGGTACATCTACTGCTCAAACAATTAAATCTCACCATAACGTAGGTGGTCTTCCAGAAGATATGCAGTTCCAATTGATTGAGCCATTAAAAACATTATTCAAAGATGAAGTTCGTGCACTTGGCTTAGAGCTTGGTCTTGATGAAAAAATCGTTTGGCGTCAACCATTCCCAGGTCCTGGTTTAGGTATTCGTGTACTTGGCGAAGTAACAGAAGAAAAACTTGAAATTGTTCGCGAATCTGACTTCATCTTACGTGAAGAAATCGCAAAAGCTGGCCTTGAACGCGACGTTTGGCAATACTTCACGGTATTACCTGATATTCGTTCAGTAGGCGTAATGGGCGATGCTCGTACGTATGACTACGCAATCGGTATCCGTGCTGTAACGTCTATCGACGGTATGACTTCTGACTGGGCACGTATCCCTTGGGATGTACTAGAGAAAATCTCTGTTCGCCTAGTAAACGAAGTAAAACACGTAAACCGCGTGCTGTATGATATTACTTCTAAGCCACCAGCAACGATTGAGTGGGAATAATAGCTAATAGCAAGAGTCCTAAAAGCCCTAGTAACACAGGGTTTTAGGGCTTTTTTTATTGCTGTGACATTTCGAGTATCCATACTCTTTTATTTTATACTTGAAAGTTATCTGATATGTCCCAAGTGTTGTAACCATTGAACTTTTCTGGTCGTTTTAACTGAAAATATTTCAATGATATAAACTAATGTAGAGAGGACAAAATTGCTGGCAAAGCATTAGATATAGTAAACTAAATTTATGTAAAATGATTACGCTGTTGTTTAATTTAGGGGGATTAAAATGGAGAAAAGTATAGCGACGATTTATACACTTGCTGTTGGTATGCCGAAAGAATTGGACTATAGTAAAGGGCGATCAATGATTACAGGGATTGAAAAGCGGAAAGTGCACGAAGTTTATTTGGCTACTCGTGGATTTGAGGGAGATGATGTGGCAGATAAAAAGCATCATGGTGGACCTGATCGTGCTGTTTGTCTATATCCTGCGGAGCATTACGGACAATGGGAAAAGGAACTTGGAAAAGCATTGCCAACAGCAGCATTTGGTGAGAACTTAACGGTAACAAATATGCTGGAAGCGGATGTTTGTATTGGAGATATTTATAGAATTGGTGATGCCGTCATTCAAATAACGCAAGGACGTATTCCGTGTAGTACGATTGATAAATATACAAAGGCAGACACATTACTTAAACGATTAATTGAAACAGGTTATACAGGCTTCCTAGCGCGTGTGCTAAGTGAGGGAACAATCTGTGCAGATTCGAAAATTGAAATAGTTGAAAGACACCCTGCTCGTATATCGGTTTTACATTGCAACGAAGTATATTTTAAAAACAATAACGCACTCGCGATGAAACGGATTCAAGCAGTAGATGCATTAGCGATGGATTGGAAACTAAAATTAGAAAAAAGAATTCAATTATTAGAGAGCCGAGTAGAGAAGTAAGGTGAATGGTAGGAGCTCTTACGTAATTGGTATTTGAGGTTTTGTATTTATTGCCTAAGGACTTCTTGTTGTGTGGGTGTAGGGCGAGTAATTGATATAAAAGCCTTTGGCACATTTACATATATTTGAAAAGCTCCCTCTTAAGTGAGCATACATTATAGGGAGCTTTTTTTGACTAATCAATAGTTAGTTACATTCGTGTTTTCAAAACAAAAACAAAATATAAAATGCGAAATGGGCGATTATAGCCTTTAATCAAAAATAAAAAACAGGAAAAGCAACTTGTATAAGTGTAGTACTTTTCCTGTTTTTTTACGCTGTTTTTACAAAATCAGAACATTAATACCGTATTTTACACGAACTTTCGTATTTTTTTCATAAGAAATGTTCGGAAATGGGGTTGAAATCTAAAAAACGAAATGATATATTACGATTGTAAAGTAAATAAGTCGTCGTATAATGTCGGGAATATGGCCCGTGAGTTTCTACCAAGTTACCGTAAATAACTTGACTACGATTTTAGTTTTTATACGGATGTATAATAACTAATTTATTTCACACATTATTAGTGATGAAATGTATCGTAGACATGCGACTAGTAGAATAGTCAGCGTGTCTTTTTTGTTTTCGATATTGAAGACGACAATATGGAGGATATTTTTAAAATGAAAAAATATTTCATGTTCGATGAATTAGGTACTAATTATCGCCGCGAAATAATTGGTGGTATTACAACATTCCTTGCTATGGCATACATTTTAGCTGTTAACCCAGGGATTCTGGAAAGTGCGGGAATGGATAAAGGTGCTGTGTTCGTGGCAACAGCATTAGCAGCAGCAGTCGGTTCTTTGATTATGGGTATTTTCGCTAAATTCCCAATCTCATTGGCGCCAGGTATGGGATTAAATGCATTCTTTGCCTTCACGGTAGTAGGGACGTATGGCATTCCTTGGCAAACAGGTTTAACAGGTGTGTTCTTCTCGGGGATTATATTTATTATCCTTTCATTAACAGGTATTCGTGAAACAGTTATTAATGCAATTCCAGCACAACTTAAATATGCTGTATCAGCTGGTATTGGTTTATTTATTACATTTGTAGGGTTACAAGGAGCTGGAATTGTAGTCGATAGTCCAGCAACTTTAGTAACACTAGGAGCATTTACAGGTTCAACTCTTTTAGCAGTATTCGGTATTATTATTTCAATCATATTAATCCTTAAATTCCGTAGTGTCGGTATTTTCTTAGGAATGGTTATTACAGCAATCGTTGGTATGATTACGGGTGTTATTGCAGCACCTGAAGCTGTTGTATCATCAATACCAAGTGTAGATTCAACATTTATGGTTGCACTTAACCCAATTATTCATGACTTCGGTTCGTTAATAAACGTTAAATTTTTAGTTGTTGTATTAACATTTTTATTCGTTGACTTTTTCGATACAGCCGGCACATTAATGGCTGTGGCAACACAAGCTGGATTAGTAAAAGACGATAAATTACCACGTGCAAGCCGTGCACTTATGGCAGATGCACTAGCAACAACAATTGGTTCTTTATTTGGTACTTCAACAACTACTGCTTATGTAGAATCAACTTCTGGTGTAGCGGCAGGTGCTCGTTCAGGTTTTGCTGCAGTTGTTACAGCTGTATTATTTATAGTAGCACTATTCTTCTCACCATTACTTGCGGTCGTTACTTCAGCAGTAACAGCACCAGCACTTGTTATCGTAGGTGTGTTAATGGTTTCGTCACTACGTTTAATTGAGTGGGATAAATTCGAGATTGCTGTTCCAGCGTTCTTCACTGTTTTAATGATGCCTCTTGGCTATTCCATCGCAACAGGGATCGCAATTGGTTTCGTATTCTACCCAGTAACAATGCTTTTAGCAGGTCGTAAAAAAGAAATTCACCCAATGATGTACGGATTATTCTTCGTCTTCCTTGCATACTTTATCTGGGTTCGATAATGTAAAGCCGAAATGGGCTCTGCTTAGTGAAAACTAAGTGGAGCTTTTTTCATTTAAAATTGTTTGAGTGCCTGGCACTTAATAATATAGAAGAAACTACTATCGTATATTGACTGAATAGTTTTATTTCAATTAAAGACTTGCAAACTATAATGTGAGATGATATATTTAAACACGTTGTTACGAAACAAGCGAACAACATACAGAAAGAAAATAATAGTTGACATCATATTGAATGTATGTTAAATTATAAAAAGTTACTTATTAAGTAGCTAGCAAAATGAACCTTGAAAACTGAACAAGCAAAACGTAATCAATATAGTTTTTACTAGCTAACATATGTTAGTGAACAAAACAAAATTTTGGACATCAAAATTGATGCCAGCAAAACAATTTGAGCTAATCAAATTTCTTTTATGGAGAGTTTGATCCTGGC
>NZ_JBIWBS010000010.1:0-57235 GCF_044761135.1 Lysinibacillus sp. NPDC097868
ACACCCGTTCCCATACCGAACACGGAAGTTAAGCTCTTTAGCGCCGATGGTAGTTGGGGGCTTCCCCCTGTGAGAGTAGGACGTCGCTAGGCACATTCAAAACATCGAAGAGAAATCTTCGATGTTTTTTTGTTTTAGCTAAAGTAAAAAACTTCATACAAAGTAATTAATTACTTGCTATTAGTTAAAAAATTACATAAAAAGAAAATGAAACTATACCTAATTTGTATCCGTCTATTGAGTAAAATTTATATTTAGTAATTCAAACATGATAGAAAGGGGGGATTATATGGAGCAGTATGAAGCACAAAATATGAAGGAAATTATGCATACATATGGTGACTATTTAATGAGATTATCGTATTTATATGTTAAGGACTGGGCTACAGCTGAAGATATTGTACAGGACGTCTTTATTAAGTTTTTCGAAACGCATCACCAATTTGAGGAACGTGCTACATTAAAAACTTACTTAGCTAAAATAACAATCAATCGATGCCACGATTATTTACGAAGTTGGAAAAGTAGGAGACAAATAATTTCTAACTACTGGTTAAATCAAATCAATGCAGAAAAGTGCTCATTAGATAGCGAGATGTTACAACGTTTAGAGAAGCTTGATATTGCTAAAAGTGTTCTACAGTTATCAGTGAAGTACCGTGAAGTAATTATACTGTTTTATTATGAAGAACTGACCACTGCGGCGATTGGGGAGTTACTGAATCTATCTGAGAATACAATTAAAACAAGATTGAGACGTGCAAGGGAGATGCTAAAACAGAGGTTAGATGAAGCAGAGTGGGAGGTGTTACGGCATGAATAAAATAAAGCATGAATTTGATAAGTTATTTAGTGATGAATCTAGATTTTCGGAGGCAAATGAGAAACGGGTCATGCAAGACATAATAGCTAGAAGAAATACTAGTCGTAAACGTTCATGGCAGTATCCTCTTATAATGTGCGGCTCTATTTTTCTTATAGTATTGCTAGTAATGATCGTATTTTTTGATTCAAATATATCCAAAGAAGAGTCACTAGCATTATGGTTGCAGGAAACTGATGCAGATGAAATTCTCTATGAAGAATTGAATGTGTTGCAAAAGGAAGATGCTCTTATTGTTTATAAAGTACAGACAGATTCGAGTTTGCTAGTTCATGCAGCATATTTAATTTATAAGGATGGCGAATGGATTTCCAAAGACCATTGTACGAATGGATTTGGTACAGAAGACGTAACTGTACATTATTTAAATTCTAGACAGGCGCCTTATTTATATTGTGGTGCAGAGAAAAGCAACGCTTTAAAGAAAGTTATAGTTGGACAACAGGAAGCGAAGATATTGGAGGTAGCCGATGCTGAGATGTTTTGGTTCGCCTTTAGCAAGCAACCTGTAGCACGTGTTGTCTACGAATATATGGATGGATCAATGCAACGTATGAATTCCATTGAATGGGCGTACACAGAAATGGATGATAGGGTCCCTGTGATAGGCAATATAATGGGGCAACAATATAAGATGCAGTATACAGGCAATGCGATGAATCGTGGTAACAACGAATATACGGCCTATCCTATTGTTATAGAGCCAAATGTTGAAAATTTCAATAGAGGCGATGTTGTTTATGTAAATGCAGAAGATGGAACAAAGACAATGACACGTATTGTTGGATTACCGGGAGAAAAAATTGCTATTAATGAAGGGACTATTACTGTAAATACAATACCACTAGATATTTATTATGGCTTTGCAACACAAATGGGCTTCGATGTGTTTGAGGCATACATTGAGCAGTTAAAAAAAGATGGTACGTTTTTTGATGAAAATGAAATTCGTAAATATTTTTTCTGGAATATGGATGAACTGACCCTTGATGCAGGCGAATATTATGTAGCAGCAGATAATTGGGGACATGGTATAATGACGAAAATTACGGATTCACAAATTATTGGGAAAGTGCTAGGTTATGAAGCATTAGAGATAGCAAATGAATGGTCCAAAACGGAAAGGGGATTATATGAAGCTTTTAGAGAACAAAATGATGTGGAAATATTCCGTGATGTAGATCCATTGACGATAGCCCGTGTGCAGTTATTCGCGAAGTTTTTAGCCGATGAACAAACTGTATATCGGCTGTATACAACTCGGGAAAACTATTCGAAATGGAGCGAAGCCGAGCATATGCGAATGCATACACAAGTAGAGGCAGAAAGAAATAGATCTTGGGCATTGGAAATGGCGAAAGCGATGAAAAATGGGACATTTAAAGAATTGCCCGATAATGGAGGAGCTATTCTTTTTTCAAAAAATGAAAGTGACATGGGCTATCAAATGGTGAAAAATGAAAACGGTATTTGGCAAGTTGCCTTTATGCCAATTCAGTAGCTAAAATGAATAGCACTCTTTTAAATCGTTGTAGCAGCACGCGTGTTTTTGTATCAATAGGAATTTAAAATTTTCTACACCTTAAATCTTAAGCTATCCTATTTTGTAGGATAGCTTTTTTATCCTGCAATAATCCCGTATAATTAAAGGATAATAAATTGAAAAGGGTGTCTTGTTTTGCAAAAGAAAAAGCCAATTGTAGAAGGTTTAGAGCGTTTTCGACAACAACAAAATATATCTTTTCATGTACCAGGACATAAACATGGTGAATTGTCACATCTACCACAAGCTTTTAAAGATGTCATGCGTTACGATGTGACAGAATTAACAGGGCTAGATGACTTACATTACCCTGAAGAGATGATTTTAGAGGCAGAAAATTTACTGGCTGATACATATGGCGTGATGAAAAGCTTTTTTTTAGTAGGTGGCTCTACGGTAGGAAATTTGGCTATGATTTATGCTACATGTAAAAGAGGCGATACAATTATCGTACAACGTAATGCACATAAGTCTATATTTCACGCAATTGAGCTAGTTGGAGCTAAGGCAGTATATGTTTCTCCGAAGTGGGATGATCGTACATTAACAGCAACACATGTCTCTTATCACGACTTAAAACAGGCAGTAGATTGTTATTCTGAGGCAAAGGCAGTTGTATTAACGTACCCCACATATTACGGTATGACATCGAAAGAAATTTCGCAGCAAGTGGCATATTGTCATGAAAAAAAAATACCCGTTTTGGTAGATGAAGCTCATGGCGCTCATTTTAGTGCCTGTTCTTTATTTCAGCCATCTGCATTGACCTTTGGTGCAGATGTTGTTGTACAGTCAGCGCACAAAACGTTGCCAGCTATGACAATGGCTTCTTTTATGCATGTGAACTCAGAATTAGTGAATGTTGATAGCATTCATCACTATTTGCGCATGTTACAATCCAGCAGTCCATCGTATGTATTGTTAGCTTCTTTAGATGATGCACGCTATTATATACAGACATATATGGAGAGTGATGGTGCATATATAATAGAGAAAAAAAAACAATGGGCTGAAGCTTTACGTGCAATTGGCTCACTTGAAGTAATTGAAGTAGACGATCCTATAAAGTTATTGCTACGAGTCAAAGGTTATAGTGGTTATCAATTACAAGAAGCATTAGAAGCTAAGCATGTTTATGCAGAGCTTGCAGATGCACACCAAGTATTACTTGTATTGCCACTTTTAAAACAAGGGTATAGTTACCCGTTTGCAGATATACGCGTTCGCATTAAAGATGCTGTAACAGCATTATTAAACACTGAAAAAACACAAATACAAACTGTTTCCCAAACTGCATACAATTTTGTAGCTATTACAGAACCAATGTATTCGTTTGATGAAATAATGAATATGAAGAAAGAATGGCTACCCTATATGCGAACGATGGGACGTACGGCTGCAAGTATGATTATTCCTTACCCTCCTGGCATACCATTACTTGTTCCAGGTGAAAAAATTACAGTGGCTAAACTAAGTCAACTAGAGGAATTACTTGCAACAGGTGCAACTTTCCAAGGAAATCACCGGTTAGAAGAAAAAATGATTGAGGTCATTAAATAGTTGGAGGCAATAACAGCATGAAGTGCAATTTATTTATTACATTCGAAGGTCCAGAAGGTGCTGGCAAAACAACCGTTATTAAAAAAATCGCTGAACGGTTATCACTAGAGAATATTGATGTTTTAGCAACGAGAGAACCTGGTGGCATTGAAATTGCTGAAAAGATTCGTACAATCATTTTAAACCCGCAGCATACAGCAATGGATGAGCGTACAGAAGCATTATTATATGCGGCAGCTAGAAGTCAGCATTATTTTGAAAAAGTACGACCTGCTTTAGATGCTGGAAGAATGGTAATTTGTGATCGATTTATCGATTCATCATTAGCTTACCAAGGATATGCACGTGGCATTGGTGTAGATGAGGTGCTTTCTATTAATGAATTTGCAATAGGAAAAAAATTGCCTGACTTAACAATCCTATTCGATATTTCTCCAGAGGTTGGTTTAGCGCGTATTCATGCACATGGTGACCGAGAAGTGAACCGTCTTGATGTTGAAAGTCTGGCTTTTCATCAAAAGGTGCGTGAAGGATATTTACAATTAGTAAAACGTTATCCAGAACGTATAAATGTCGTCAATGCAGACCAAAGTATTGAGCGTGTAGTTGAAGATGTATGGGCAATATTGTACGAAGCAATACAGTAAAAACATGAAGTCGGCTACCATATTGTGATATAATGGTAACATACGGTGACAGATGAACTGCATCGGATAAAAGAGGACCTTTCCTTATAGGTGCTAAGAAGAGTGCAATTTAACTAATTATCATCGGTTACGCAAATCAATGATAAAATAAAGAAGTGAATTTCTCTAGCGCAATTTATTACTTCGTGGTAATAATACGAAAGCCTAATTAATTTTGTGCTTTTGTTTTAATTGAAGATAAATTGATAGTAGAAGTTGCTGTTTTTGAATAAATTCTATCAAGGCCAATTATATAAAAGGGGTGAGTGCGAATGAAGTTAGTCGTAGCTGTGGTACAAGATCAGGATAGTAGCCGCTTATCGAATGCTTTAACGAAAAATCAGTTTCGCGCAACAAAATTAGCGAGTACAGGGGGTTTTTTACGCTCTGGTAATACGACGTTCTTAATTGGAACAGAAGACTCTCTCATACCCAAAGTTTTAGATATTATCCGTGATAATTGTCGAGCGCGTGAACAGTTGGTTGCACCTGTTTCACCATTAGGTGGTAATGCAGATTCCTATATACCATATCCAGTGGAGGTAGAGGTAGGGGGCGCAACTGTATTTGTTTTACCGATTGAACAATTTCACCATTTTTAACGGTATTTAAATAATAGATAAATTTGTTGTTCAGTAAGAATTGCCAAGCAGACAGTACGAATTCACAAATGAAGATGAATTTTATAAGAAAGCAATTGGGGGCGAAAGCAGCTTGAAGATCAATCAAGATATACGTGTCGGGTTAAATACTAATCGTACAGAGCCTCTTCAAAATAATAATCAAAACAACCGATTCGGTGATATGGTCGTTAAGCAAGGTTCAAAATTGCAAACCGAACAATTAACACGATTGTTGGGGGATATTTCTACTGCTGGTGACCGTGTTGCAAGATCCCGGAATTTGCGCGAGCTTGCTCGTTTTAAAATGCTTGTGAAGCGTTTTTTACAGGAAACTGTAGAACATGGAATGGAATTAAAACAATCACATACATGGAATCGCTTTGGTGAAGGAAGACGATTAAAGATTATTGAAACAATTGATAGTCGTCTTGTGGAGCTTGCACAAGATATTTTAGATGAAGAAAAAGAAGCAATTGACCTTCTCGATAAAATCGGAGAGATTAAAGGTCTGTTAATTAATTTATATATGTAAAACCCGTGTCTTGTTCACTTGTAGGCGCGGGCTTTTTTCAAATTGGTTCAGTCGGGTTTTAAATATTAAAATTGGTGGAATGTATTTCTACTGAAATAAATTTACTTGTACAAGTCTAAAAGGCTTTATTGTATAGGAAGGAATTTAATAAAAAATGGCGAAGAATGTTGAAGAGCTTTTCACACTACAGCCAGTCGTAATGAAGCAGCTTCAAACGATTTTTGATAAAAATAGATTAGCCCATGCATACATTTTTGATGGCGAAAAAGGGACAGGGAAAGTGGATATTATGCGTTTTTTTGTAAAATTAATGCTATGTGAACATCCACATGAAAATGTTCCATGTGAAACATGTCGAAATTGCAGACGTGTGGATTCTGGGAATCATCCGAATATTCATCAAATTTTTCCTGAAGGTCAATTTATTAAAATTGATCAAATACGTGATCTTATTGCTGAGATGAAGATGATGGGGGTAGAGCAAGGACGGAAAATTTACGTACTCCATCATGCAGACCGCCTCAATATAGCATCAGCTAATATGATTTTAAAGTTTTTAGAGGAACCGGATGGAGAAGTTACGGCTATTTTGTTAACAGAGCAGATGCAATCGATATTACCTACAATTCGTTCGCGCTGTCAGCATATTAAGTTTCAAAAAATGCCTAGACAAGTTTTGTTAAAGCATTTGCAAGAAAATGAAATTCCCCACTCCATGGCTTCTACAGTTAGCATGATGACGAACGAGCTCGAAACAGCTATTTTTTTAGCAAAAGATGAGCAGTTTGCACAGGCTCGAAAAACAGTGTTAAAATTAGTAGAGGCAATTCGCCAAAATGTACATGAAGCTATGATTGTTGTGCATGAGGAATGGTTGCCACTATTTAAGGAAAAAAGCGAAATGGAGCAAGCATTGGATTTACTACTATTTGCTTACCGTGATATAGTGTCAATAAAAGCTAATCCCGAAGCAGCTTGTACTTATCCAGACATGTTACAGACTTTTAAAGAAGCTGCGTTACATTCGACTTTCGAACGCCTATCTAGTCAAATGGAGGCTATTTTACAGGCGCGCGCATCTTTACAGCGTAACATGAATAGGACGTTAATGATGGAGCAGCTAATGCTTAATCTGCAGGAGGGATATTCATTTGTATAATGTAGTAGGAATCCGCTTTAAAAAAGCGGGTAAAATATATTATTTCGATCCAGCATCATTTCTACTAGAAGACAGTCAATATGTCATTGTAGAGACAGCTCGCGGTGTAGAATACGGTAAGGTAGTTGTCCCTCAAAAAGTAGTAGGGGAAAATGATGTCGTATTGCCACTTAAACAAGTACTACGACCAGCAGATGAACGGGATCGTATTCAGGTTGAAGAAAATGCAATAGAGTCAAAGCGGGCATTTGAGTTAGCAAGTGCAAAAATCATAGAACACAAACTAGAGATGAAACTTGTTGATGTTGAATATACATTTGATCGTAATAAAATAATTTTTTATTTTACAGCAGAAGGTCGGGTAGATTTTAGGGATTTAGTAAAAGATTTAGCCTCTGTTTTTAGAACGCGTATCGAGCTACGCCAAATTGGTGTACGAGATGAAGCAAAATTATTAGGTGGTATCGGTCCATGTGGCCGAATGTTATGCTGTTCAACATTTTTAGGTGATTTTGATCCAGTGTCTATTAAAATGGCAAAAGATCAGAATTTATCTTTAAACCCATCAAAAATATCAGGGTTGTGTGGTCGTTTAATGTGCTGTTTAAAGTATGAAAACGATGAGTATGAAGAAGCAAAAGAAGGTATGCCAGATGTTGGTGAAATGACAATGACACCAGATGGCCGCGGAAGAGTTGTAGGTTTAAATGTGCTAGAAAGAATTATTCAAGTATATTTACAAGAGCAGGAGCGCACGGTTGAGTATACACTAGAAGAACTGCTGGCATGCGAAAAAAATCTTATATAAGATAGAGAATTTAACGAGGTGGCTTGGGTGAAGGACCGTAATTTCTTAGATACCGTTATGGAGTTCGAACAACAGCTCGAAGCAATGCAGGAGCAATTTGGTGCATTGAAGCAATTTGTAGCGTTAATGATGGAAGAACATAAGGCACTCGAAACAGAAAATCATCACCTTCGTACACGTCTAGAAGAACTACTTTCTAAAGAGAACACCGTACAGGCTGCAGATGAGAAGAAAGAGATTCCATTAGATATTGGCGAGGGATATGATAACTTAGCACGTCTATACCAGGAGGGCTTCCACGTTTGTCATGTTCATTTTGGGAGTTCACGTAAAGGTGAAGACTGTCTGTTTTGTCTATCATTTTTAAATAAGCAAAATGTGTAATAGAAGACTGATTCCCGCTTCGGTGGTGTCAGTCTTTTGTTTTGTATAGTAGGAGGAAGGGTTCGTGGAAAATTGGTTAAAGGATGATGAAAGGCTAGATTATTTGTTGGCAGAGGATTTACGTATTATTCAAAGCCCATCTGTCTTTTCTTTTTCATTGGATGCAGTGTTACTTTCGAAATTTGTCAATGTACCTTATTATAAAGGAAAAATTGTTGACTTGTGTTCGGGTAACGGTGTCATACCACTATTTTTAAGCGCTAGAACGAAAGGACAAATTACAGGTGTAGAAATACAACCACGTTTATTTGATATGGCAGATCGAAGTATTCGTTATAATAACTTAGAGGAACAAATCCAAATGGTCCTTGGTGATGTAAAGGAAATTCCATCACAATTAGGGGTGGAAAAATATGATGTGGTAACATGTAACCCGCCGTATTTCTTAGCTCATGAAGCGAGTGATAAAAATTTAAGTGAACATCATGCTATTGCACGACACGAACTACATTTAACACTCGATGAAGCGGTTCAGTCTGCAAGTAAATTATTAAAGCAAGGTGGAAAAGCAGCATTTGTTCATCGACCTGGCCGCCTTTTAGATATCGTCACTGCGATGCGGGCAAATCGATTAGAACCAAAACGAATGCAGCTAATTTATCCGAAAGCGGGGAAAGAAGCCAATACCTTATTAATAGAAGGAATAAAGGATGGTAAACCAGATTTGAAAATATTACCCCCACTTTATGTCTATGATGCAAATAATGAATATACTGCAGAAGTGAGAGAAATGCTCTATGGAAAAAACGAATAGCCATTTCTTCTATGTATTAGAATGTGCAGACAAGTCGTACTATGCAGGTTATACAAATAATGTAGACAAGCGTGTTGCCGCACATAATGCAGGTAAAGGTGCTAAATATACAAAGGCAAGGGGACCTGTAGAATGCATATATGTCGAAGCTTTCGACACAAAACAAGAAGCGATGCGAGCAGAATATGCTTTTAAGCAGTTAACACGAACGCAAAAAACAAAATATATAGGGAGGGATAAATCGTGAAATCACAAAAAAGTACGATGCATACGCATCAAGGATACTTATATCTTGTGGCAACACCAATTGGAAATTTAGAGGATATGAGTGTACGTGCACTTCGTATATTAAAAGAAGCGGATGTAATCGCTGCTGAAGATACACGTAATACAAAGAAGCTTTGCAACTATTTTGAAATTAATACACCACTTGTTAGTTACCATGAGCATAATATCGATGCTGGGGGAGAGAAGCTATTAAGCTTTTTGCGAGAAGGGAAAACAGTGGCATTAGTTAGTGATGCGGGTCTACCTTGTATTTCTGATCCTGGATCAGATATTGTCGTGAAGGCAATCGCTGAAGGAATTGCGGTAGTACCAATACCAGGTGCCAATGCGGCAATATCGGCCTTAATTGCGTCAGGATTAACACCTCAGCCATTTTTCTTTTATGGTTTTTTAAACAGGGGAAAAAAAGAGAGACGACAGCAATTAGAGCAATTAAAAAATCGACAAGAAACTATCTTATTTTACGAGGCGCCACATCGCTTAAAGGAAATGTTAAAGGATATGGAATTAATTCTTGGCAATCGTCGTATTGTGCTAGCACGTGAGCTGACAAAGAAATTTGAGGAATTCCTTCGTGGTACTTTAACAGAAGCGGTTGAGTGGTCACAAACCGAAGAAATTCGAGGGGAATTTTGCATTGTTCTAGAAGGAAATCAAAATGCAGAAGAAGACAATCAAGAAGAGGCATATTGGAAAGATATGAGTGTTGTGGAACACGTCGATTATATTATTGCTGAAACAGACGTTACTTCTAAGGAAGCTATTAAAGAAGTTGCAAAACTACGTCAAGTAGCAAAACGAGATATTTATAATGCTTATCATAGTGAGTAAGTGTCAATAACAGCAGGGTTGTCTCAATAGAGACAACCTTTTTTGATGATTTTATATAAAAATTTACAAAATGTTGTTATTTTCTTTGTTAAAAGAAAATATTTAAAATTGATAATAATTGTAAAAAAGAGTAATCTTAATAAAAGATGTCTGACATGGACATTATAAGGGAATCATGTATATTACTTTTCCATTATAAAAAGAAGTTTTTATCAAATAATAAAAACACCTAAATCTTCGTTCTCGATTTAGGTGCTAGAAAGAAATTATTTTTTTAGGCTAGATTGGATTTCTTTCATTAACATTTCAGCGCCTTCAGGACTTAAAATTAATTTGCCTCCAACTAGACGGAAGTTATCATCAGAAACTTCGCCAGTAACAGCACATGTCATATTAGGCATATATTTTTTTAGGATGATTTTGTCGTCATCTACGTAGATTTCTAAAGCGTCTTTTTCAGCGATACCTAATGTACGGCGAAGTTCGATTGGAATTACCACACGACCTAATTCATCGACTTTACGAACAATTCCTGTTGATTTCATAATTATTTTTCCTCCTAAAAGTAAAAGTTATATTGTATTTCGTCAAATTTCGACATTATTTCTTTGTCTGATAGTTATCATACCAAGTAATGCCATAAACGTCAATTAATTAATACAGTAATAATCTCTTATTTGTAAAAATTTTTGAGAAGAAAACTGTTATTTCAATTTTTTTAAAAGGTTTTTATTATAGATTTTATTTTATAGTAAAAAAGCTTCTTATAAAATACATTAAATGGATTAGTATAATATTCGACAATTTTCGCATTCAATAAACTTTCATTGAAACGAATTTCGTACTTCGATAGAATAGATATTATACTGTGAAACATTGGAGGCAGTTCTCGTGAGCGAACAAAACAAAACATTCTATATAACAACCCCGATTTATTATCCAAGTGGAAAATTTCATATTGGTACGGCGTACACGACAGTGGCGTCTGACACGATAGCACGTTATAAACGTTTACGTGGATATGATGTACGTTTCTTAACAGGGATGGATGAACACGGACAAAAAATTCAAGAAAAAGCAGCAGAAGCTGGTAAGCACCCTCAGGAATATGTAAATGAGATTGCCGAGGCAGCAAAAAAACTTTGGACATTAATGGACATTTCGTATGATGATTTCATTCAAACAACAGAGGAACGTCATACAAAAACTGTCGAAAAGATTTTCCAAAAGTTTTTAGATAACGGCGATATTTATAAAGGTGAGTATGAAGGCTGGTACTGCACACCTTGTGAGTCATTCTTTACAGAGACACAATTAGAAGATGGTAAATGTCCAGACTGTGGACGTGCCGTACACAAAGTGAAAGAGGAATCTTACTTCTTTAATATGAAGAAATACGCTGATCGACTATTAGCTTATTATGAAGAAAATCCTGATTTCATCGAGCCAGAATCACGTAAAAATGAAATGATTAACAACTTTATTAAACCAGGGCTTGAAGATCTATCAGTTTCACGTACTTCATTCGACTGGGGTATTAAAGTGCCTGGAGATCCAAAACACGTAATTTATGTTTGGGTAGATGCGTTAACAAATTATATTACTTCTTTAGGATACTTATCAGATGATGAAACGTTATTTAACAGATATTGGCCAGCGGACGTACATGTAGTTGGAAAAGATATTGTACGTTTCCATACAATCTATTGGCCAATATTCTTAATGGCTCTTGATTTACCATTACCTAAAAAAGTTTTCGCACACGGATTTATTATGATGAAGGACGGTAAAATGTCTAAATCAAAAGGGAATGTTGTATATCCTGAAATGCTTATCGAGCGTTATGGATTAGATGCAACGCGTTACTTCCTATTAAGAGAGCTTCCATTTGGCTCTGACGGTGTATTTTCTCCAGAATCGTTTGTTGAGCGAACAAATTTCGACTTAGCAAATGATTTAGGAAATTTATTAAACCGTACGATTTCTATGATTAATAAATATTTTGATGGCAATATTCCTTCAGAAAATCTTCAATCTACTGAATTTGATGAGGCATTAAAAGTGCATGCAGAATCAGTACGTATTAAATATGAAGAAAGTATGGAAAAAATGCAATTTAGTGTCGTATTAGCTGACCTATGGACGCTAGTATCACGTACAAATAAATACATTGATGAAACACAACCATGGGTTCTTGCTAAGGATGAGGCAGATAAGCCAAAATTAGGGTCTGTTATGCGAAATTTGGCAGAGAGCTTGCAGCATATTGCAGTCATGTTACAACCATTTATGACATCTACACCGACACGCATTATCCAACAATTGGGTCTAGATGACAAATTCTTAGCATGGGAAACAATTGAAACATTCGGTAATACTATTCCAGCAAACATTAAAGTGGTAGAAAAAGGAACGCCGATTTTCCCTCGTTTAGATAGCGAAATTGAAATTACTTATATTCGAGAGGAAATGCGCGGCTCAGTAAAAACTTCTCAGGAGGAAGAACCAAGCGTAGAATCAAAAGTTGTTGAGGTTCCAGAAATTCCGGAAATTTCAATTGATGATTTTATGAAAGTTGACTTACGTGTGGCAACGGTTACAGCATGTGAGCAAGTCCCGAAAGCAGATAAATTATTAAAGCTTCAGGTTGACCTTGGTTATGAGCAACGACAAGTAGTTTCGGGTATTGCAAAGTACTACTCTGCGGAAGAATTAGTCGGGCAAAAAGTAATCGTAGTTGCAAACCTAAAACCTGTTAAGTTACGTGGTGAATTATCACAAGGAATGATATTAGCTGGCGAAAAAGATGGAATTTTAAAGCTTGCATCTGTTGATCCAAAACTTGAAAATGGTGCAAAGGTAAAATAAAAAAACGAAGAATGGCCTGCTGAGTAGAAAATATTCAGCAGGCCATTGTAAATTTGGACTAAAAATGGCTATTTAATTATTTTAGGATAATTTATGCAATGCGTAAATTGACGAATTTTAGGTACATGGTAATAGTTATGGCGAATATATATAAGTGTATTGTCACAATACTAAATTGTTTGTAACAAATTTGTAATGCTGATGCAAAATATGAAATAATAATTTTTAATAAAATCAATGTTAGGAGAATGAAAATGTTTATCGATACACATGTACATTTGAATGCAGAGCAGTATCAAGAAGACTTACAAGAAGTCATTGAACGAGCTCTTGAAGCAAAAGTTGAAACTATGGTAGTTGTAGGATTTGATCGTAAAACGATTGAAAAAACAATGGAATTACTAGAGCAATATGATTTTATTTATGGTGTTATTGGTTGGCATCCAGTAGATGCCATTGATTGTACTGAAGAGGATTTAAAATGGATCGAAGAATTGGCAGCACATCCTAAGGTCGTCGGAATTGGCGAAACAGGATTAGACTATTATTGGGATAAATCACCAAAAGATGTTCAACAAGCCCTTTTTCGCAAGCAAATTCATTTAGCACAAAAAGTAAATTTACCAATTATAATTCATAACAGAGAGGCGACAGCAGATGTTGTCAACATTTTGCGCGAAGAAAACGCAGCTTCTGTTGGAGGCGTAATGCATTGTTATAGCGGAAGTGTAGAAACTGCCCGTCAATGTATTGGGATGAATTTTATGATTAGTCTTGGTGGACCAGTGACTTTTAAAAATGCCCGTATGCCGAAGGAAGTGGCAACGGAGATACCTTTAGAGCACTTGATGATTGAAACAGATGCGCCATATTTAGCGCCACATCCATATCGCGGTAAACGTAACGAACCAGCATTGGTGCCGTTAGTTGCAGAGGAAATTGCACGTTTAAGAGAAATATCAATTGAGGAAGTTGCACAAGTAACGACTGCCAATGCAAAAAAATTTTTTAGGATTGACGATTAACTAGCTAAAGTGCCTCCAATACTGTGTTTGCGGTTGGCTAAAATAGCATGGTCAAATTTTTTTGAAATACAATCGGGTTGACAGTGCTAATTCTAGTCCGTATAATCCAACTTTGTATTAAGGAGGCGTTTTTTCATGTCAAATAATTCCATGAAAAACTTGTTCTTAGGATCATTGAGGAGTAAGCAAACAGTGATAAGAATTGTTTCAATTGTCCTGTTTGTATCAGTAATTTCATTCGTACTTTTCCAAGGTACTAAAAAAACCGTAACGCTTAGCGCTAACGGGGATGCAATTGAAGTAGCAACACATGCCAAAACTGTAGAAGAACTATTACAAAATCAAAATATAGACGTAGCAGCGCATGATAAAATATCACCCTCTCTGAATGCCAAAATTGTTAATGGATTAGCAATTACTTATGAACAGGCAAAAGAAGTAACAATTTCAGTTGATGGAAATCAGTCAAAAGTTTGGACAACTGAAAAACTAGTGAAGAACATTTTGAAGGAAGCAAATATTGAAGTATCAGAGCATGATACATTAAAGCAGAGCTTGGATACAGAAGTAGGAGCAGATAACAAAATCGATATTCAAAAAGCGTTTCAGGTAACGCTTGTCGATGGTTTAGAAAATAGACAAGTTTGGTCCACTTCGACTACGGTCGCTAACTTTTTAAAACAACAGGGAATTCGGCTAAATGAATTCGATCGTGTCGAGAATAACCTGGAGGACGTTATCACTCCAGAGAGTAAAATCGCAGTAGTTCGCGTAGAAAAGGTTATCGATGTAGTGGAAGACTCATTAGATTTCACAATTGAAAAGAAGCAGGATGCTTCTTTGTTAAAAGGGAAACAAAAAGTAGTAACAACGGGCGAGAAGGGTAAAATTTCTCGAACGTATGAAGTCGTTAAAGAAAACGGCAAAATTGTCGCGAAAAATTTACAATCTGAAAAAGTCATAAATGAGCCAAAGAAACAAGTAGTTGCAGTTGGTACTAAACAATTAGTAGCTAGCACTACAACTGTGTCTCGTGGTTCAGCGGAGCCATCTAGTGGGAAAGAGTTTTATGTAACTGCAACTGCATATACACCTTACTGTAAAGGTTGTTCAGGAACATCAGCTACTGGCATTAACTTACGTTCAGATTCTGGCTTAAAGGTAATTGCAGTAGATCCATCTGTTATAAAACTAGGCTCAAAAGTTTGGGTTGAAGGCTATGGAACAGCGATTGCTGGGGATACTGGTGGCTCAATTAAGGGTAATAAGATCGACATACTAGTACAATCAGATGCACAAGCTCGTAATTGGGGACGCAAGAAAGTGCGTATTAAAGTATTAAATTAAAAAAATTGTAAAAAATATCAAAATGTTTTCACTAAGCATACATTGGCTTTCCTGTATTGACTGGCAGGAAAGCTTTTTTCACGTATACCAGGCAAAAGCTTTGTATTTCTGTACAATCATACAGGTCAGTTGTAAAATGGTCTGAAGATAAGGTAGAAAAGAGGAGCCTTTTTGCAAATTCAAGAAGTGATTGTCGTTGAAGGAAAAGATGATACAACCGCAATTAAGCGAGCTGTTCAGGCAGATACGATTGAAACAAATGGATCGGCCATTTCAGAAGAGACGCTTAAACGGATTCAGCATGCACAGGATAAACGAGGCGTCATAGTGTTTACAGACCCTGATTATCCAGGACGCCGAATTCGAGCAATTATAGAACAACACGTACAAGGTGTTAAACATGCCTTTTTACCAAAATCCAAAACAATTGCGAAGAATGGTAAAGGTTTAGGTATTGAGCATGCGGCAGATGAGGATATTCGTGAGGCATTGAGTCTTGTTTATACTCCAAATAGCACTGAGCCCATTGCTGATGATATTACACTAGAAGATTTAATGACTGCTCGCTTAATTGGTCATCCATCGGCGAAAAGCCGCCGAGATCGTCTAGGAGAAATATTAAATATAGGTGCAACAAATGGTAAACAACTTCATAAAAGATTGAAAATGTTTCAAATAACAGAACAGCAATTTGGTGCAGCTGTCGCACAGGTAGATCAGGAGGAAAATAATGCATAAGGATATTGCAACACCGATTCGAACACAGGAAATTTTGAAGAAATATGGATTTTCGTTTAAAAAAAGTTTAGGCCAAAATTTTTTAATTGACCCAAATATTTTAAGAAACATCGTTAGTCATGCAAATTTAACGGAAAATAGTGGTGCAATTGAAGTAGGGCCTGGGATTGGCGCATTAACAGAGCATTTAGCACGCAGCGCAAAAAAGGTCGTATCGTTTGAAATAGATCAGCGCTTATTACCAGTACTAGCAGATACATTAAGTCCATATAATAACGTGTCTATCGTTCATTCTGATATTTTAAAGGCAGATGTGGCGAAGGTCATTGAGGAAGAAATGCCAGGCATCGAAGATATTATGGTTGTTGCTAATTTGCCTTATTATGTTACGACGCCTATTTTAATGAAATTGCTAAATGATCGTTTACCAATTCGTGGATTTGTTGTAATGATGCAGAAGGAAGTCGCTGATCGCATTACAGCAAAACCAGGAACAAAAGAATATGGTTCACTATCTATTGCAATTCAGTATTATGTGAAGGCTGAAATTGCTATGACCGTGCCAAAAACTGTTTTTATGCCACAACCTAATGTAGATTCAGCGGTTATTCGCCTTATTAAGCATGATGAGCCACCAGTAAATGTTATTGATGAGGATTTCCTATTCGTAGTAACACGCGCTTCATTTGTACAGCGCCGTAAAACAATTTTAAACAATTTGCAATCAGGGCTACCAAATGGAAAGGCAAATAAGGAAAAAATAATCGAAGCTTTAGAATCTGTGAATATTGAACCAACTCGTCGTGGTGAGACGTTGTCAATTCAAGAGTTTGGAAAGTTAGCGGATGCCTTATATCCAACCTTTGCAAAGTGAAAAAATATGTTACATTTTCATTCAAAATGAAAAAAAACGTATTTTTTTTAAAAAAATAAGTTGACAACATTTATGAAGGGCTGATAAAATATTATATTTTGTTGACATTTTTGGGCGTATCCCTTATACTAATAAATAGTGAGGTGTAAGCGAAAATGCCAAAAACTTTAGCGGACATTAAAAAGTCGTTGGATTGTCATTTGGGTAAACGTTTGCAGTTAAAAGCAAACGGTGGTCGCAAGAAAACGGTCGAGTGTGCAGGGATATTGCGTGAAACATATCGTGCAATTTTTGTAGTTGAACTTGATCAAGAAGACAATACGTGCAAGCGCGTATCGTATAGCTACACAGATATTTTAACTGAGGCAGTAGAGATTACATTTTTAGACGAAGCACAGGCTGCTGTCGCGAAATAGTTTCTAGTACTTATTTCTATATTTTGAAGCACTCATGTATGTTAAAAACTACATGAGTGTTTTTCGTTTTATCGGACATACTAATTTCGTCAGTTGTTAAAGGAGGAGTTTGCATGCCTAGAAAGGGAATCATGTCACCTCGTTTAAAAGAAGAGATCGCCAAAGAACTTGGATTTTATGATGTTGTGCAAAAAGAAGGTTGGGGCGGAATTAAAGCTCGAGATGCTGGTAATATGGTGAAACGTGCCATTGAGATGGCGGAAAGAGCAAGCAGTGAGCAAGAGCGGAAGTAGTGTACTTCGCATAAAATAACTTGCTTACATTTTTTACTTCATTCAGCTAGGAATTGAGCCGATGCTGAACACAACAAAACAACTGACGAGAGGGAACCGTTTTTAAAACGGTTCTTTTTTCAGTTTGCTTTCTCATTATGGTAAAATAAAATGAATTATCTTGCGCGAAAAATGAATGGCTGTTTATGCGTGTAGTTATGAGGGAGGAAGTAAGATGCTTTATGTAAAGGCGCCTGCAAAAATTAATTTAACATTAGATGTTCTTTATAAACGACCAGATAATTATCACGAAGTGGAGATGGTCATGACGACTGTCGATTTGGCAGATCGCATTAGCTTAGAATCTCGTGAAGATGGAGTAATTGAAATTATTTCAACGGATAATTTCGTACCAAATGATCACCGCAATTTTGCTTATCAAGCAGCGCGTCTTATAAAAGATACATACGGCATTAGACAAGGTGTATCCATTACAATTGAAAAAGAAATACCGATTGCAGCAGGTCTTGCAGGAGGCAGTAGCGATGCCGCGGCAACACTAAAAGGTTTAAATGAGCTTTGGAATTTAAAGCTATCAATAGACGAGCTAGCGGAGCTTGGTGCTAAAATCGGTTCAGATGTTTCTTTTTGTGTATACGGAGGTACTGCACTAGCAACTGGGCGAGGGGAGAAAATTCAAGAATTACCTGCACCGCCAAGCTGTTGGGTTGTGTTAGCTAAGCCTAAAATCGGGGTGTCAACAGCAGAAGTATATGGAGGCTTAAAGGTTGAAGGGCTTGAGCACCCTAATACAAAGCAAATGATCCAAGCAATTGAAACAGAAAGTTATGATCTACTATGTGCATCATTAGGAAATGTTTTGGAAACTGTAACATTTAAGTTACACCCGGAAGTTATTATGTTAAAAGAACAGATGAAACGTTTTGGGGCAGATGCTACGTTAATGAGCGGAAGCGGTCCAACGGTCTTTGGACTCGTGGATACTGAGGCCCGAGTGAGCCGAATTTACAATGGCTTACGAGGCTTTTGTGAAGAAGTATATGCTGTGCGCATATTAGGGGAGCGTAATACGCTTGCTTAAAAACGCATAATTGTGTTAATTTTACCTATAAATATTCGTGTTTAGGAGAGGGTCGCATGAAATGGAAGCGTAGTGAACGACTAGTTGATATGACGTACTATTTACTAGAACATCCACATCAGCTGATCCCGCTAACTTATTTTTCAGAATTATATCAATCTGCAAAGTCTTCGATTAGTGAAGATTTAACGATTGTTAAAGAAACTTTCGAAGAAAAAGGAATCGGGTTATTGATAACAGTACCAGGAGCTGCAGGTGGTGTGAAGTATATTCCTAAAATGTCCGAAGAGGAAGTTCGTTTAGTCATCCAGGATTTAAAAGCAGAGCTTGAACATTCAGATCGATTGTTACCTGGTGGCTATTTATTTATGACGGATTTATTGGGCAATCCAGATTTAATTAATCGAGTTGGGAAGGTTTTTGCATCTGCATTTGCTGACCAGCAAATCGATGTTATTATGACAGTAGCAACAAAGGGGATATCTATTGCCCATGCTATTGCAAGGCATTTAAACGTTCCAGTTGTTGTTGTTCGTAGAGACAGCAAAGTAACAGAAGGTTCTACAGTCAGTATAAATTATGTATCTGGTTCTTCTCGAAGAATTCAGACAATGGTATTATCTAAAAGAAGCATGAAGAGTGGACAGCGTGTACTTATTACCGATGACTTTATGAAGGTCGGTGGTACGATGAACGGCATGAAGAATCTATTAGAAGAGTTTGACTGTCAATTAGCTGGCATTGCTGTGCTAGTTGAGGCAGAGCATGCAGACGAAACTTTAGTAGATGATTACTATTCACTTGTAAAGCTTCATGAGGTCAATGAAAAAGATCGTACGATTGCATTAAGTGAAGGCAATTATTTTACAAAAAGGGAGAAATGACAAATGAATGTAGTATCTACAACGAATGCACCAGCAGCAATTGGACCATATGCACAAGGAATGATCGTTAATGGGATGTTTTATAGTTCAGGTCAAATTCCATTAACTGCAGCAGGCGAATTAGTAGAGGGTGATATTGTCGCTCAAACTCACCAAGTATTTGCTAATCTAAAGGCAGTGCTAGAGGCTGCAGGCTCATCACTAGACAATGTAGTAAAAACAACAGTCTTTATGAAAGATATGAATGACTTTGTTGCAATGAATGAAGTATATGCAAGTCATTTTGGAGAGCATAAACCAGCTCGTTCAGCAGTGGAAGTAGCACGTTTACCAAAAGATGTGAAAGTAGAAATAGAAGTTATCGCAATCGTAAAATAAAATTTAGTAGCCCTTTAAAAGAACGAAAGCTCTTTTAAAGGGCATTTATTCTTTTATTATAGATTAATACTGCCGTTGGTTTACATGGCGTGTGGCGCTTTCTGCACAGCGCTCTGTAAGTCGTAACTCGCTAAGGCGAGGTTTGTTGCGCATTACGTTATGTGCTGTTCTGAGCAGAAGTCGCGGTCTTGCACTCCAAACAACGGAACACGTTGGTAGAGTAATCTAATTTATGAGCATCAAAAGGATAAAAAAGACAAAAGCCATCGAGTTCAACTTCTTGATGCTTTTGTGAACACACTGAAAGTTCTTTTATAGGGCTTTTTTTTGCTTTAAATTATGCCTTCTAATTCTAAAAGAGCCGAATAAAAACTAAATATGCACTGATTTCAGTGCGGACTCAAACCTCTGTTGAAACAAATTAATGGAATGTCATAGATTTTTAAAGGGGCTTTTCTAGAAGGCTAAAAAGACGCAATTACCCCGCGTAATTAATTAGTTTTTAAAAATTTGACAAACAATTGTCAAATTTACCGTAAACTAGAGAAAATATTGTAACGAATTAAAAATGAAGTATTCAAATTTTTTAGAAAATTTGGTAGACTATGAAAAGGGAAATATTCGGTAATATGAATATAATATTTTCATTTAGGCATCTAAGATGAGAGGTGGTGAGAAAATGGAAGTTACAGATGTAAGATTACGTCATGTACAAACGGATGGTCGCATGCGTGCGATTGCTTCCATTACACTCGACAATGAGTTTGTGGTACATGATATCCGCGTTATTGATGGGAATACAGGCTTATTCGTCGCTATGCCGAGTAAACGTACACCAGATGGCGAATTTAGAGATATTGCGCATCCTATCAATTCAACGACACGTAACAAAATTCAAGAGATTATTTTAAATGCTTACCATAACTCTAGCGATTTGCCAGAGTCAGAAAAAGCAGCTGAATTAGAAGGAATTGGCGTATAGTTTTATGAAAATAAATACTCGTTTAAAGGTTATTTACAAATAAGTATCCTTTTGGCGGAAGAAAATAAAAAGAACTCTTCAATCATTGAGGAGTTCTTTTTATTTTTCAAAAAAGAGAAAAACAGCAATTTGTAGTGTATAGCTCATTACATTCGAGCATAAGGTGTGTTTGATTTAGGAATTCACCGTTTAGTCAATTCTACATGCCTTGAAAATAGATGAATTTTGCTATATAGTCATAAGAGAAAATGAGCGTATTGGAGGACTTACTGATGAGCAATATTTTTGCTGTCATTTTGGCTGCAGGTCAAGGTACACGTATGAAGTCCAAATTATATAAAGTGCTCCATCCAGTATGTGGGAAACCCATGGTACAGCATGTAGTGGATCACATTCAAACGTTAGATGTGAACCGCATCGTAACGGTTGTAGGACATGGTGCAGAAAAAGTAAAACAACAACTTGGAGATAAGAGCGAGTATGTTTTACAAGCTGAACAATTAGGTACAGCACATGCAGTACAACAAGCAGAGTCAATTTTAGGTAGCGAGCAAGGAACAACATTAGTTGTTTGCGGAGATACGCCACTTATTCGCCCTGAAACGATGAAAGCTTTATTTGAGCATCATCAAGCAAAAAATGCAAAAGCAACAATTTTAACAGCTGTTGCTGAAAATCCAACTGGCTATGGTCGTATTTTACGTGGCGATGGTGGACAGGTGGAGCAAATTGTTGAACAAAAAGATGCAAGTGAAGAGCAGCAACGAGTGAAAGAAATTAATACTGGGACATATTGCTTCGATAACAAAGCATTATTTGAAACATTAAAACTTGTGAAAAATGATAATGCACAGGGTGAGTATTATTTACCTGATGTAATTGAAATTTTACAAAAACAAGGCGATATCGTTGAAGCTTATGTAACGGATGATTTTGAAGAAACACTCGGTGTGAATGACCGTGTGGCATTGTCACAAGCGGAAGAGTTAATGCGTACGCGTATTAATGAGCGTCATATGCGTAATGGCGTGTCGATCATTAATCCAAATGCTACGTACATTAGCGCAGATGCAGTAATTGGTCGTGATACAGTGATTCAACCAGGCTCTATGATTGAAGGAGCAACTGTAATTGGAGAAGATTGTTTAATCGGTCCAAATACACAAATTATCGATAGCCGTATTGGTGACCGTACTTCTGTACATTCATCTGTTGTACGAGAAAGCACTGTAGCGGAAGATACAGCAATTGGACCGTTTGCACATATTCGCCCACTTTCTGATATCGGAAGCCATGTTAAAATCGGTAACTTTGTAGAAGTGAAGAAAAGTAAATTAGGTCACGACACAAAAGTATCTCATTTAAGCTATATTGGAGATGCTGAAATAGGCAATAACGTCAATGTTGGCTGTGGTTCTATTACAGTAAACTATGATGGGAAAAACAAGTTCCAAACAATTATTGAAGATGATGTATTTGTAGGATGTAATACTAACTTAGTAGCGCCAGTGAAAGTTGGAAAAGGTTCATTTATTGCAGCAGGATCTACAATTACAAAAGAAGTTCCTGAGGATGCACTAGCAATTGCTCGTGCAAGACAAGAAAACAAACCGAATTATGTAAGCAAATTAAATTCAAAATAATTATCAAATAAACAGGAGGCCATCATGCCGTATCAATATGCAAACTCACAATTAAAAATATTTTCACTCAATTCTAATAACCCACTAGCCCAAGAAATTGCGCAAGAAATGGGAGTTGAATTAGGGAAATCTTCAGTTAAGCACTTTAGCGATGGAGAGATTCAAATTAGTATTGAAGAAAGTATTCGTGGTTGTGATGTGTTTATCGTGCAGTCTACTTCTGCACCTGTAAACGAACATTTAATGGAGCTTTTAATTATGGTAGATGCCGTGAAACGCGCATCTGCTCGTACAGTTAACGTTGTAATGCCTTATTATGGTTATGCTCGTCAAGACCGTAAAGCAAAAGCGCGTGAGCCAATTACAGCTAAATTAGTGGCAAACTTACTTGAAACGGCTGGTGCAACACGTGTTATCGTTTTAGACTTACACGCACCACAAATCCAAGGTTTCTTCGATATTTTAATTGACCACTTAATGGCGGTACCTTTACTTTCTGATTACTTCAAATCTAAAGGTATTCCTTCTGAGGAAATCGTAATTGTTTCTCCTGACCACGGTGGAGTAACTCGTGCGCGTAAAATGGCAGAACGTTTAAAAGCACCGATTGCAATTATTGACAAACGCCGTCCAAAACCAAATGTTGCGGAAGTGATGAATATCGTTGGTAATGTTGATGGTAAAGTGGCAATCTTGATTGATGATATTATCGATACTGCAGGTACAATTACAATTGGCGCTGACGCTTTACGTGCTGCTGGTGCAAAAGAAGTATATGCTTGCTGCTCACACCCAGTACTATCAGGTCCAGCAATCGAGCGTATTGAAAACTCTGCAATTAAAGAATTAGTAGTAACTAATACAATTCAACTTTCTGAAGAGAAAAAATCACCAAAAATTACAGAGCTTTCAGTAGCTAAATTAATGGCGGATGCAATTTCTCGTGTATACGAAAACAAATCAGTAAGTACTTTATTCGATTAATTTTAATTAGAATAAATATATATTTGATATAGCATAATGTGTGACAAAAAAAGGACAAATCTACATTTATGAGTAGATTTGTCCTTTTTGTATAGCTGTTAAGTTTGAATATTCTAATTAAAGGGTATAATAGTATTTGTTACTGTGTAATATTTACGTTTATTAGAGAAAAGAGATGTAAATATTATAAAAGCCTTTAGCGACTGTCATAAACTAATATCAGAAGATAGCATTTTTTATATTGAATTCTGTAATTTGCATGTGGCATCAGTGTTAGGGCATAAATAATTTTCTTGGAAGGGGAAGGTATAGTATGAGTACAGTGTTAAGTGTAAATAAACGCGAAGCTGGGCATCGTTCAACATTAACCCAACTTAGAAAAGGGGGAGCCATTCCTGCTGTTATTTATGGCTACAAACTAGATTCAACCCCAATTTCTATTTCAGCGAAAGAATTTAGACAGTTCGTTCAAAAAAACGGACGTAATGGTGTCATTCCGGTGGAGTTAGATGGTGAAAGGGTAAATGTCGTTGTATCAGAAGTACAAAGATGTACACTGAAAGATGAAGTGAATCATGTTGATTTTTTAGCAATTAATATGTCTGAAGAATTAGAAGTAGACGTAGCGGTAACACTTGTTGGAGAATCAGCTGGTGTAAGTGAAGGTGGCATTTTAATGCAGCCGAATTTGGAAGTAAAAATAAAAGTTAAACCTACTGATATTCCAGAAACATTAGAAATTGATATTACGAAACTAGCAATTGGAGAAACTATTATGGTAGCGGATATTCGCGATCATGTGGATTTTGAAATTGTGAACGAAGATGATCATATTTTAGTAACAATTATGGCGCCAACAGTTTCGACAGATGACGATACTGAAGTTGAAGAAAGCGTTGAGTCATAAGGTTAAATGTATGTTTGAAGGGAAGGCTATCGAGGAAGTCGTAAAAGACGGACTCGATAGCTTTTTTTGTTGTAGTAAAAATTAACGGTTTTTACGACGGACTGATAAATTTTTATCATACGTATATTTGTTCATAACGGGATGAACGAAATGTTTTCTTATAGCTCAGTATGGTAAAATAATGACTATTAGATTGAAAGAAGTGAGGTACTTATGAAAATTATCGTTGGTTTAGGAAATCCAGGTAAACCTTATGAGCATACAAGACATAATATTGGATTTGATGTAATTGATGCATTAGCTAAAAAGTGGGATGCTCCGTTAGCAACTTCAAAATTCAATGGCATGTATGCGACAGTACATCGTCCTGAAGGAAAGGTTCTACTTGTTAAGCCTTTAACATATATGAACTTATCAGGTGAATGCGTTAGACCTCTCATGGACTATTTTGATATTGATGTAAAAGATTTAATTGTAATCTATGATGATTTAGATTTAGAAACAGGAAAATTGCGTTTGCGTCAAAAAGGTAGTGCAGGTGGACATAACGGCATTAAATCTTTGATTCAACATTTAGGAACACAGGAATTTAATCGAATTCGTATTGGTGTGAGTCGTCCACCGGCTGGCATGAAGGTAGCGGATTATGTGCTATCGAAGTTTTCTAAAGAAGACAATATTGTTATGGCAGATGCTATTGATAATAGTGTTAATGCAATAGAAGCGTCTCTTTCAAAACCATTTCTTGATGTGATGAGCCAATTTAACGGTGCATAATCTTTTTCCAAAATGTCTATACTTTAAGTAGTAAGTTGCTTAAAGGAGGATGATTTGGAGATGGCAATTCGCTACCGTTGTAGGCATTGTGAAGTAGAAATAGGAACACTACCATTTGATGCAGATGATACAATTCGAAAGTTGCATATTTTCGAATTAGGTGAGGCAGATGATTATGTTGAAAAGGATCAACATGGACAAACGACTGTTCACTGCATTTGTGAGCAATGTGAGGATTCGCTTAGACAATATCCAGATTATCACGCACTCAATAAATGGATTCAATAATGGAAGGATGCTTTGGCGCACATTGCGTGCGTTCAAAGCTTTTTCCGTTTTTATTTTTTGAAGTAGAAATATACGCTCTTTCAATAGTAATGCAAGGATAATAAACATGATGTATATGAGTGCGTTATGTTTTCTAAACAGAGAGTTTAATGACTAGGACAATTACACAAAGGTGAACTTGATAATTAGACAAATGAAATGTGTTTTATTGTACTAGATTGATAGTATGAGCACATTGAATAATTAGAATTTTCGCGCTGAAAGGAGCTTTTGACTGTGGAAGTTTTACGACAGATTGTGTCGCAGGACAAACATATCACATCATTTTTACAGGAGATTCAGAGCGGCAATACAGCATCTCAGCTCATTACAGGTTTAACAGGAAGCGCACGGCCAATTATGGTCGATGCGTTATTTGACCATGTACAAAAACCAATTTATATTGTGTCACCCAATTTATTGCAGGCACAAAAAATGGCGGATGAGCTTGTAGGGTTATTAGGAGAGGAATATGTCCACTATTACCCAGCAGATGAGTTTATTGCTGCAGACTTATCAGTGGCCTCTCCGGAGCTTCGAGCAGAGCGTATCGCAACGCTTGATTGTCTAGCGAGAGGTGAAAAAGCCATTTACATTATACCTATTGCTGGCTTGCGAAAAATGATGCCCCCGAAAGAACATTGGATACATTATTTTTTACAGACGGCCGTAGGCGAGGAAGTACAAATAGAGGAATGGCTCCAAACGCTCGTAGCGATGGGATATGTCCGTAACTCAATGGTAACTACGCCTGGTGAATTTGCGTTGCGTGGAGGCATTTTAGATATATATCCTCCGTATTTAGAAGCACCTATTCGAATAGAGTTATTCGATACGGAAGTAGACTCGATTCGTACATTTTCAGCAGATGATCAACGTTCAATAGATAAATTACAAAAAGTTCGTATTTTACCTGCGTCAGAAGTAATTTTGACTAAGGAAGAACGAATAGCTTTAGCAGATCGTTTAGAAATTGCGTTAGCGACAAGCTTGAAAAAAGTAAAGAAACAGGAGACGAAAGAGCTTCTGTATCAACATATTCAATACGATATTGAACTGTTGCAGCAAGGAAACCTCCCAGATTTCGTTAATAAATACGGCTCGTTGTTATATGATAAAACGGCTTATTTAGGCGATTATTTTGCACAGGATGGCATCGTATTATTTGATGAGCTTGGCCGCATTCAAGAAGTAATGGATGCATGGGAGCGTGAAGAAGAAGAGTGGTTTTTATCACTGATTGAAGAGGGGAAAATGGTACATGATGTGAAGCCAGCCTTTTCTTTAAAGGAGATTTTGGCAATGCTTTCACAGCAGAAGCTATATTTCTCATTATTTTCACGCACGTTTGCTGGTATTACCTTTAATAAGACAACTAATTTTTCATGTAAGCCGATGCAGCAATTCCACGGGCAAATGGCATTATTACAAAATGAAGTTGAACGATGGCAGCTCGGTAAATTTACGGTGCTTATCGTTGCTAGGGATAAAAACCGCGTGAAGCGTGTACAGCAAATGCTTGAGGAATACGACATTCATGCAACAATCGGGGAGCCGACTGAGTCTGGTCTCTATATTGTAGAAGGTGGATTATCAAGCGGATTTGAATTGCCTTTGCAGCGTTTGGCAGTCGTAACAGAGGATGAATTATTTAAACAGCAAGCAAAGAAAAAATCACGCCCTCAAAAAATGACAAATGCAGAGCGTATTAAAAGCTATACAGAAATTAAGCCGGGCGACTATGTCGTGCACGTGCACCATGGGATTGGGAAATATATCGGTGTAGAAACACTAGTAGTCAATGGGACACATAAAGACTACTTGCATATACGATATCGCGCAGATGATAAATTATATGTGCCTGTGGAGCAAATTGATTTAATTCAAAAATATGTGGCATCTGAAGATCGCGAACCGAAGCTACATAAATTAGGTGGTGCGGAGTGGAAAAAAGCTAAAGCAAAGGTTTCCTCTGCCGTTCAAGATATTGCAGATGATTTAATTAAGCTCTATGCTAAGCGTGAAGCGGAAAAAGGGCATGCTTTTGCCCCTGATAATGATGATCAACGTAATTTTGAGACATCATTCCCTTATGAAGAAACAGAAGATCAGCTACGTTCAATTATTGAAGTAAAACGTGATATGGAACGAGAACGCCCAATGGATCGCCTAGTATGTGGCGACGTAGGATATGGCAAAACAGAAGTAGCCATTCGTGCGGCATTTAAAGCCATTCAAGACGGTAAGCAAGTTGCCTTTCTCGTGCCTACGACGATTTTAGCGCAGCAGCACTACGAGACGATCCGTGAGAGATTCCAGGACTTTGCAATTAATGTTGGCCTACTATCTCGCTTCCGTACGAAAAAAGAGCAAGGAGCGACATTAAAGGGTTTAAAAGAGGGGCAAGTTGATATTGTAATAGGAACTCATCGAATATTATCTAAAGATTTAACGTTCCAAGATCTTGGCCTACTCATTGTAGATGAGGAACAGCGCTTTGGTGTTACGCATAAGGAAAAAATTAAACAGTTGAAAACGAATGTGGACGTGTTAACTTTAACAGCAACGCCTATTCCAAGAACGCTGCATATGTCTATGGTAGGTGTGCGTGATTTATCGGTTATTGAAACGCCTCCTGCAAACCGTTTCCCAGTGCAAACTTATGTTATGGAGCATAGTGGTGCACTAGTACGAGAAGCAATTGAGCGTGAAATGGCACGTGGTGGCCAAGTATTTTACTTATACAATCGAGTAGAGGATATGGCACGGAAGGTTGACGAGATTCAAACGCTTGTCCCTGAAGCACGTATCGGTCATGCACACGGCAAAATGACTGAAGCACAATTAGAATCGGTCATCTTAGCCTTTATTGAAGGGGATTATGATGTTCTTGTAACGACTACAATTATCGAGACTGGAGTAGATATTCCTAATGTCAACACGCTTATTGTCCATGACGCAGATCGAATGGGTTTAGCGCAACTGTATCAATTACGAGGTCGTGTAGGTCGATCAAATCGAGTAGCGTATGCCTACTTTATGTATCAGCGTGATAAAGTACTTACAGATGTAGCAGAGCAACGACTACAAGCTATTAAAGAGTTTACGGAGCTCGGATCTGGTTTTAAAATTGCTATGCGTGATTTATCGATTCGTGGAGCTGGTAATTTATTAGGTGCACAGCAACATGGCTTTATTGATTCTGTTGGCTTTGACTTGTACTCGCAAATGCTAGAAGAGGCCATCGCAGAACGACAAACTGGCGTGAAAAAAGAGGAGAAGCCAGAGATAGAAATTTTACTGAACGTCGATGCTTATATTCCTGATACGTATATTCCGGATGGCTATCAAAAAATTCAAATGTATAAACGCATTAAAGCGATGGACCAAGTGGATGAATACGAAGAAATTATTGAAGAATTGCAAGACCGTTTCGGTGATTTACCGATTGAAACAGAACGGTTACTGCGTATTGCACGGATGAAAATTTGGGGCTTAGAAATGGGCGTTTCCTCTATTAAAGAAAAGCAAAAGGTTATCTCTATTTTGATATCTGAAGAGGGGTCTGCAAAAGTAGATGGCAGTAAAATTGTAACTGAAACGATGAAATTTGAGCGAGCTGTTGGCTTTGGTATGGATAGTATGCAATTGATATTGACAATTGATGAGCGTAAATGCAATAAATACCATCATTTTGATATATTAGAAGAAATAATGCAGATTATTGCAAAATCGAAAAAAAATATGTGAAAAAAGGCTGAACTTGTTGACAAATTGGCAAGTTCAGCCTTATTGTATGAAAAGACAAATTTTTATTAAAAAAAATAATGTTGGATTCAAAATCCTTTTCGTTCATTTTTTGCATAGATTGTCTTGAGAAAAACCATACTATTGTTGTAGAAAAATTTTAATGAATACGAAAGCGAGGCAGTTTAGCATGAAAGCAACAGGAATTGTTCGTCGTATAGATGATTTAGGACGTGTGGTAATACCGAAAGAAATTCGTAGAACGCTACGTATTCGCGAAGGTGACCCGTTAGAAATTTATACGGACCGTGAAGGTGAAATCATTTTGAAAAAGTATTCTCCAATTAATGATTTAGGAGAATTCGCACGTGAGTATGTAGAAACATTGTATGAAACGCTAGGCACTCCAGCGTTTGTAACAGACCGAGACGAAGTAATCGCTGTTGCAGGGATTGGCAAGAAAGAATATATCAATCGCCGTATTACATCTTTTGCAGAAGGTTTTATGGACGAGCGTTCAACAAAAATTGAGAAAATGGAAACAACTATTGAAATTGTTCCTGGACAATATGAGCAAGTTAAATCATATTGTGCAACACCAATCATGGTGAATGGTGATCCAATTGGTTGTATCATTGTTTTATCTAAAGTACATTTTGTTGGCGAAGTAGAAGTAAAAGTAGTGGAAACAGCTGCTAATTTCTTAGCAAAACAAATGAATAATTGATGAACATCGAAAGTTATTGTCATGACTCTTTTAGGGTGAACAATAACTTTTTTTGTATACATAATGCTGTGCCGATAGCGGAGACAGTGTTAACGTGAGCGTCATACTTTTGAGGTATGCTATACTATTGGCATTGTTAAATGAAGGAAAGAGGACAATTTATGTCGGAACGATTTGGTATGAAAAGTTACATGAAGGGTGCGGCATTACTAACCATTGCAGCGCTCATTGTAAAAGTTTTAAGCGCAATTTATCGTGTACCTTTTCAAAATCTAGTTGGTGACGAAGGGTTTTACATTTATCAACAAGTGTATCCTGTAATATCCATCTTTGTAGTATGGACATCAAGTGGTTTTGCTGTAGCTATTTCAAAAATGCTTGCAGATAATGATTGTATTGTAGATGAGGAAGAACGTACAGAGAAAAGACGAAGTATTATGCGGATTATTTTTCGTTATTTAACAGTACTTTCCTTCGTATTTTTTGGTGTTTTATTTGCTGGAGCAGATGTACTTGCGAAAATGATGGGTGATGCTAATCTTGCGCTATTATTACGCACAGGATCTTTTATTGTATTAGTAATGCCAGCACTTGCTATTTTTAAGGGTGGCTTTCAATCGAGAGGGATTATGGAGCCAATTGCTTATGCACAAGTACTGGAGCAAACGGTAAGAGTTTCCGTTATTTTGGCTGGTACGTTTATAATTATGGCGACAACAAAATCCCTCTATGGGGCAGGACAAATGGCTATTGTTGGGACGGTCATCGGAGAAGTAGTTGGCTTATTATTAATTGCGTTTCTTTTTAGAAAACGCTTTGGTTCTTTTATTGGCAAACAACAACAACGAATAGCAAGCTTTCCTGTGTTAAAAGAGGTGACATTGCTTAGTTTAAGTGTGAGTATGAGTAGCTTGTTATTGCTTGGCTATCAGCTTGTCGATTCTTTTACTATTTTTTCACTACTCATAGATAGTGGAATGGACGAGACATTAGCTAAGGAAACAAAAGGTATTTATGACCGTGGACAACCATTGGTGCAGCTAGGGGTTGTCATTGCTGCCTCATTATCGCTTGCCATTGTGCCACTTGTTGCACATATGTCTAACAAGAAAAATGGGCGCAGTGCGATGCCATTTATACAGCTTACGTTTAGGGCCTCTGTATTGTTTGGTTGGGCAGCTTCACTAGGGCTAATACTAGTCATGCCTTATATTAATGCAATGCTATTTAAAACAGATGCATTATCAGAAGTACTCATGTTATATGTTCTACAAATTGTACCGTTGTCAATTATTTTGACATTTACAGCTATTTTGCAAGGTTTTGGGAAATTAAAAATGCCAGCTCTATTTTTATTTGTAGGTTTTTTATTAAAAGTATTACTAAATGTCTTCACAATTGCACCGTTTGGTGTTCTAGGCGCTGCTGTTGCTAATAATGTGGGACTTTTGTTCACAGCATTAGCGCTCGTGCTGTACTTAAAGAAAATTACAGGCATTCAATTGGCACCTGCAAGCTTTTATCAAAAGCTTAGCATTGCATCATTATGTATGTCAGTGGTAGTAATACTTTGGCTACAATTTACCCCAGCTTTGCTAAATGGAATTTTATCTGAACGCCTTGTCGCTGTAGTTGCTGGCTTCAGTGCGGTTTGTATTGGCGCAATGGTGATGATTACTTGCATTGCAAAACTACGAGTACTTGCTGAAAAAGAATGGTATTTACTGCCTTTTGGTCGTAGAATGGCTGTTTATCAACTATGGTTAAATAGAAAGAAGTAGGTGGAGTTATTGAATACATTAACGATAATAGGTCTTGGCGCTGGTGATTTCAATCAGTTGCAAATGGGCGTTTATAAAAAATTAAAAGCAGCAAAGAAGTTGTTTGTCCGGACGGTTGATCACCCTGTATTAGAGGAGTTAGCTAATGAAGGCTTACAATTTGAAAGCTTTGACGCTGTATATGAGAAGCATAGTACATTCCAGCCAGTGTATGAAGAAATTGCGCAAAGATTAATCGAGGCTACTGCACTGGGAGATGTGATGTACGCTGTACCTGGTCATCCGCTAGTTGCAGAGCAAACTGTGCAACTTCTTATTCGAGCAGCACAAGAAGATAAGGTCAATGTAGTAATAGAAGGTGGTCAGAGCTTTTTAGACCCTATTTTTGGAGCCTTAAAAATTGACCCAATTGAGGGCTTCCAATTACTTGATGGCACAAGCTTTTCGATGCATGACATTAATATGCGCCAGCACATTTTAATTGCACAAGTATATGATACATTCAGTGCGTCGGAAGTGAAGCTGACATTGATGGAGAAATATGATGATGAATATCCAGTAACGGTCGTTACAGCAGCGGGATCCTCTCAAGAAAAGCTAGTGACAGTTCCGCTATATGAGCTTGACCAAAGCGTTGAAGTAAATAATTTAACAACGGTTTATGTGCCTCCGGTGACTTCTCAGGAGGAAGCGTTACGTGATTGGGCAACTTTCCGCCAAATTATTGCTACTTTACGTGGACCAAATGGGTGTCCGTGGGATCAAAAGCAAACACATGAATCACTAAAGAAATATTTACTAGAGGAAGCACATGAATATTTAGCCGCTGTAGATGCAGAAGATGATTTTGCGATGATTGAAGAGCTTGGGGATGTATTATTACAAGTATTTCTACATGCGCAAATTGGAGAAGATCAAGGCTACTTCACATTAGAGGACGTTTTAGCTTCAATTAGTGAAAAAATGATTCGTCGTCATCCTCATGTATTTGGAGATGTCTCAGTTGAGGATGCTGACGGTGTCATTGCCAATTGGGAAGCGATCAAGGCTGAAGAAAAAGGTATTAGCGACAAGCCGTTATTGGAAGAGGAATATCGTGCTTCATCTGCACTGCAAACAGCGTACAATTATCAAAAAAGGGCAGCTAAAGTTGGTTTTGATTGGCCAGATGTAGATGGCGCATGGGATAAGTTTGCAGAAGAGTGGCAGGAATTCCGTCATGAAGTGGCGAAAGGGTCTAATATGACGCGTCTCGATGAATTTGGAGATGTGTTATTTACGCTCGTTAATTTAGCTCGCTTTTACAAGCTATCACCCGAAGAGGCCATGCTGCATGCAAATGAGAAGTTTGCAAGACGCTTTGGCTATGTTGAAGCGAAAGTAAAAGCTAGTGGTAAGCCATTTTCAGATTATACACTAGAACAATTAGATGCTTTTTGGCTTGAAGCAAAGCAACTTGAGAAGGAGTAATAAAATGCGATTAGATAAATATTTAAAAGTTTCACGATTAATAAAACGACGTACGTTAGCAAAAGAAGTCGCTGACCAAGGTCGTATCACAATTAATAGTAAAGTAGCGAAGGCTAGTAGTAGTGTGAAGGCTGGTGACGAACTAGCTATTCGTTTTGGCCAAAAAATTGTTACAGCTCGCGTGGAAGAGTTGCGTGACACTGTTAAAAAAGAAGATGCAGCAAAGATGTTTACAATATTAAAAGAAGAGCGTCTTGAAAAGGTTGAGCCTGAATTTATTGATGACGAAGACTAATTTTCACTTGCTTCAGAAGTACTCCATAGGGATAAATTCCAACACTGATTTCATAGTTCAAACGCTGACTGAATCAAGTTAAAGGTTCCTGCAATTGTCTCGCATTTTAATCGTGCTCGAAAAAAATCTGGGCGCAATTATACCGAGTTGTAATTGATTTGCTAGTAACGTTATAAATTTTTCCTTAATAAAAGTAAGGCAACTTTCATAAAGTTTGTCATGCTTTTAAGGTTGTCCGCATAAAGTGAACAGAAGCTAGGACGACTAAAGGAGGAAAAAAATGACGCTACATCAAGAAAGTAATCGTTACACAATTCCATCTGGAGAACATATTTTAACGATTCGTAATCGTAAAAGAATGGACATGACTTCTGTAAAATCAATTGAACGCTTTGATCAGGAAGAGTTTTTTATTAAGACGTCCCAAGGGCATTTATTGATTCGTGGAGAGGAACTGCATATCGTTCACTTAGATGTTGACAAAGGGTTATTGACGCTTGAAGGAACTGTAAAAACCTTACAGTATGACGAGGAGGAAAGTGGCTTCTCGAAGGGTTTCCTTCATAAATTGTTTGGATGATTGTTAGTCAGCAATTCGTTCAGCTATTAGTCATGGTTGTGAGCGGTATCGCAGTTGGATTTATTATTGATAGTGTAAGGCTCATTGTTTTTTCAACTCCAAAAAGGTCAAGCCTCCGAAAGTGGATGATGGTTTTAGAATTATTGACTTGGATTCTACTCGGAGGGTTAACGTATTATTTATTGTTTTGGTTAAAAGATGGCGCATGGCGGGCTTACGACCCGCTTGCGCAGATTGCTGGTATTTTTTTATATCAGACCTTTTTTCAAACCTTTTTACGTTTCATTGCACGTATAATAGTGAATATAACATGGAAACCCTTTTGGTTTATCGTACGTTTAATAATCGCTATTATTCGACAAATCCTACACATATTTATGAAAATTGGAGCTTTCGTCTTAAGACCTTTTGTCAAAATTTATTCGTATTTGTCCTACACTTTATTAAAAAAATTTCGATATATCAAGTATAATAAAAGACAACAATAACTTCGGAGGTGCGGGCATGACTAAACGTCATTCATCAAAAGATGAACAACAAAACTACACAAAGCTTGATAATGACTATGTCCGTAACACGGATAAGGCTATGAATCGTAAAGTGCAATCGCGTAAACGAAAAATACGCCGTATTGTTTTTTTTGCGATTGTGCCAGTCGTCATTATCGCCTTCCTCATAAATGTTCTAGTCCATCAATCTGAGACGTTAGCTGAAAAAGAAAAGAAAAAACAAGAGGCAACTCAGCATTTGGTAAAGGTAAAAGATGAGCAGGATTCGTTAAATCTTAAGATTAAACAATTAGAAGATGATGAGTATATAGCAAAGCTATTACGCAAAGAGTACTTCTTATCAGAGGAAGGTGAAATTATTTTCATTATTCCTGATAAGGAAGATAAAAAAGACGACTGAAAAGCTATGTATTGTTGACACACTTTTTTAGTTATATATAATGAAAAGAGAAACTTATTGAAGTAAAAAGTTTGATTAAATTGATTACATGGCTCAAAAGAGTCGCTTAATTTTTAAGGAGGAGCATTTTTTTTATGTCAATTGAAGTAGGCAGCAAGGTACAAGGTAAAGTAACAGGAATCACAAATTTTGGAGCATTCGTTGAGCTGCCAGACGGCAAAACAGGCTTAGTACACATCAGTGAAGTTGCTGACAATTATGTAAAAGATATCAATGAGCATCTAAAAGTTGGAGATGAAGTTGAAGTAAAAGTGATGAATGTTGAAGCGGATGGAAAGATTGGTCTTTCAATCCGTAAAGCAAAGCCTCAAGTTGAGAGACCAGAGCGTCCTCAACGTCCGCGTCGTGACAATCGTTCTAATGATCGTAACGAACGCCATCAGCCGAAGGAAAACTTTGAGCAAAAAATGGCACGTTTCTTAAAAGATAGTGATGAACGTCTAGCAACATTAAAACGTGCTACAGAGTCAAAACGTGGTGGTCGCGGGGCTAGAAGAGGGTAGTTTGCTGACTGTTTTAATCGTAGAAAAAGTGTATTAAATAGAACGGGGATTAGCTTTTGTTTATAACAAAGGCTAATCTTTTTTGTTTGTAAGCGCAAATTCTATACAGTGGCTGAGGGCAGTTAGTATTACTTGAATCAAAAAAACGTAATTTCATGTAGTTGAAATTACGTGGTGAAGTACGATTTTCGGTAGGGCGTACCTATAAAGTTGAAGTTGGTCCTTTTTTCTTCTTTGGAGCTGACACAGGCTGCTCCGCTGTTGTTTCAGGTGTCTTCTCCACAGGATGGGTCACCATTTTTACGAGTAAGTACACACCATATACGCTTATGATGAGACCTGCAAGAAGTAAGAAAATTTGAATGGCAAAGGGTAAGTTGATAAGTATTGATACGAGAATGATCATTGAGCCACTCCCGCATGTTAAAGCAGCTTTAGTTAATGAACCCAAAGACAGTGAACCTCCTAGTAACATGTGCATTTTATTATAAGTATGCCACATTTTGAGAAAGTAGGCATACTAAAATGCTAATGATACTTGTTACTATGCCCGAAACAATAAAAAAACGTCTCAGATGTACTTCTGAGACGTTTTTACATGTATGACCCCTACGGGATTCGAACCCGTGTTACCGCCGTGAAAGGGCGGTGTCTTAACCGCTTGACCAAGGGGCCAATTATGGTGGCGGCCGAGGGGATCGAACCCCCGACCTTACGGGTATGAACCGTACGCTCTAGCCAGCTGAGCTAGGCCGCCAAAACAGTATTGGAGCGGAAGACGAGGTTCGAACTCGCGACCCCCACCTTGGCAAGGTGGTGTTCTACCACTGAACTACTTCCGCATGTCTTTTTAAAGGACAAGTTAAATAATACAATCCATCAAACCAAGTGTCAATATCTTTATGAAAAAAGTTTAATAAAAATCTAATAAAGTTGAAAAAACGTGTATTAGCTTAATGAAAAGACAAAGAAATGAATAATTTGAACGCGAAAATTGACATTAGTACCATAAATACAGTTAATAGTGGAATATTGCGAAAAATATTTACTTCAAATATGTACAGCTACCCATTTTTTTAGTAGTTACTGACAATTATCGTATTTATGCATATGTATTCGTCGAAATGTTTATATTTTTTTTTGCCATCGTCAGACAATCTTTCCACACATAATTTCTTATAATAACGAAAAAGTGTAGAAAGGGGATTATGAAATGACTAGTGTTGAATGGTATGAAACAGCGAATGTAGACGACCAAAAATCGGGGGCGAGAAAAAGGCAATTATTTATAGGTTCCCTATTTTTTTTAACATCCTTTTTTTTAGCTCAATCTGTTGTGTTTGAAGCAGCTGTACCTTTCTCTGTACCTTTTTGGGCGATAATTCGCAGTAAGTATAAAGAGTATGCGAAATTCGTATTATTAGGCGGTTTAATAGGCTGCTATTTCCTAGGTTTTGGACAAGTCCTCATTCTAGCATTACAAATAGGCATGTACGAGTGTATAATGCGTTTCCGATATTGGCGACTCCCTCAAAGCATTGCCGTTTCTCTTGCTGTACTAAGCGTGCAAGTACTGTGGCAGGGCATAATGTACCAAGGTCTTCCGCCGGTACTTGTGCAATTTTATGTAGGGTGTGAGGTAGCCTTAGCACTTATTATGACGTTATTTATGCAAGTGCTTTTCGTCAACTCTTATGAGTGGTTTACAAGCAATTGGACATATGAACGGCTTGGCTCCGCGCTAGTTGTATTTGCAGCTATGCTAACAGGGATGCAAGCGGTCGTCATTAGCTATTTTTCATTGCCGATTTTTTTATTGCAGCTACTAATTTGCTTTGGCGCATTTGTAGGAAGTGTGCCGCTAGCGACAGTTATAGGGGCTATACTTGGAACGCTTATCGGGGTGGCCAAGCTATCATTTACAGGGATGTTATCTGTAGCTACCTTAACAGGTCTTTGTGCAGGTATGGGAGCACGTGCAGGGAGATTTGGTGTTGCAATCGGTAGTATCCTGCCAAGTGTGTTTTTTTTATTTTATGATGCAACATTACCTTTAGATAGTGTGTATTTCACTTCAATTGCTATAGGCAGTATTATTTTTTTAGTTATCCCTAAAGGCTATTCAGATAAAGTGAGGAATAAGCTTTTTCCACAACGGGAAGAAGTGTTATTAGCAAGGCAGCATTGGTTGACAGAGCATGTTACATTTAAGCTAGAGCACTTTCAACACTTTGTTCATTTCATGAAAGAGTTAGTCTTTGAACGCTTTATGACGGCCCCTGTAGCAGTGAAGGAGGAAGTAGCTCCTATGAATACATGTTTAAGCTGTTTTCGCCATGATCGGTGCTGGGGGGCACAAAATAATGGCATGGACAAGCTTATGACGGATTGGTTTCATATGAAAGGGGTAGGGAAGGAATCAGCTATTCATCGAGTAGAAGAACAAATACGTTATAAATGTGTTAAATCAACGAAAATATTCGAGGAGTTAGATACGGAACTTTATAGAGAGCGTATTAATGGCCAGTATTTTCACGGAAAAAAAATGATTGCACTACAGCTACGTGATATGAGTAATCACCTTAATCAGCTCATCGCTGAGATGAAAGAAGAAACTATCTCATTCGTTAGTGTAGAGAAGGATATTGTTCAACGATTGAAGGATGCCCATATAGAATGTTTTCAACTTGATGTGCTAAGCAATAAAGCAGGAGCACGAAAAATAGTGTGTGCATTAGCACCTGCACGTGTCGATTGGGAAGAGGACACGACATTGGCTGAACGTATGATTTTACCAATTTTATATGATATTTTTGATGAACCATTTGAAATTGAAAAAGTAGTTGAATGTGATGTACCATTTCGTCACATACAAGTAAGCTTTAGGTCAGCTATTAGCTTTGAAGTAGAGTATGATATATATAGCATGTCAAAAGATGCAACACTCTATTCTGGTGACTCCCATGCGCTGTTCCAACTGCATCCAGGGCTATTTGCAATATTATTGTCCGATGGTATGGGACAGAGTAAAGAAGCACAGCATGAGAGTAGAAAATTGATTCATTTAATGCGGGAATGCTTGAATTTCAATATGAATCCCGAGACTGCAATGCATACATTGCATTATGTGATGTCGCTTAAACAACAAGATGACATGTATGCAACGCTTGATTTTGCTTTAGTGGATTTACAACATGGTGATTTATGGTCGTGGAAGGCGGGAGGAATGTCCACCTATATTTTACGAGGTAAAGAGGTGTTGAAAGTAGAAAGTAACGCAGCGCCAGTTGGCTTTTTGTCGATTTCAGCGGTTGAGGCTGAAAAAAGAAAGCTTAAGGCAGGCGATGTCATTCTTATGCATTCAGATGGTCTGTTTTCAAGTGTCGCCGATTGGGATGAACAGGAAGAAGCATTTTTAACGTTCGCACAACAGGTAGCAAGCACAAATAAAACAATCCAAGATAAATTAACAACAATTATGCAGTCCTTCCAGACATATTATGAAATAGAAGATGACTGTACAGTGTTGATGTTAGAAGTTACCCACGTCGTACCTACATGGGCGGTATTTAAACCGGTTCAATATTCCATGAGTAAATCTTCATAAAAGAAAACGAAAAGGGGAGGAGAAGCGTTTGTCATTTGAATTAAAAGTCAAACAATTTATTGATGAAGAGCAATTACTACAGCAAGACGATCATCTTCTCATCGCCGTTTCGGGTGGTGTAGATTCAATGGCATTACTCCATTACTTTGTTAAAACAAAAGAACAATGGGGGATTGAAATCGAGGCAGTGCATGTCGATCATATGTTAAGAGGTGAGGCATCAGCGGAGGATCGAGCTTTTGTGCAAAAATATTGTGATAAATATGGTGTTATCTTGCATTCAACAGCGATTCCAATTCCAGAAATCATAGCGTCAGAAAATGGCAACTCACAGCTAATTTGTCGTAGGGAACGTTATCGTTATTTTGGAGAAATCATACATACAACGATGGCAACCAAGCTTGTAACTGCACATCATGCGGACGACCAACTGGAGTCAGTATTAATGGCCTTGACGAAAAATGCCACGATGAATAGTATGCAAGGTATTCGCTCACAGCGTTTTTTTGAAGGAAAATCATTAATTCGTCCGTTTTTAACGGTTACAAAGTCCGAAATAAGGGAATATTTACAGAAGCAAGGCTTGAATTATCGTGAAGACGCGAGCAATACGAAAGATTCCTACGTAAGAAATCGCTTTAGACACCACGTAGTACCACTATTGGAGGCGGAAAACCCACGTGTAGCTGAGCAGACGAGTCGTTTTACAAAGCATTTGCAAGAGGATGATGCGTACTTAATGACACTTGCGCAAGACATATTTTCAAAAACAGTAAAAATATACAATGGAAATATGTATAGTATGGAGATAGAAGCGTTTGAAATGGTAGCACCTGCTTTACAAAGGAGGCTCATTTTAATACTATTAAACTATCTTTACAAAGATTCAAATACGATACAAAGTTATGCTATCTTAACTTCGCTTTCAAAGCTTTGTGAAACAACATCTGGGTATGCTGAAATTCACTTGCCAGAAGGTTTTATAGCAGTTCGCCGTTATGGCAAATTGACGATTCAGAAAAGCGAATCATTAGAAAGTGAAATTTATCCTGAAAATGGGTTTGTTTTGTCTGCTAATGGTGGGACGATATTGACAAATGGTATTCGTTTATCTGTCGTTCGGCTATCTGAATTAGCACCTGAATTGATTACGGACGCTGCACAACTTTTTTACTTTAACGCCAATAAACTTACACTTCCACTCTATATTAGGGCACGTAAGGAAGGAGACCGAATGCTGTTAAAAGGAATGGATAAGCCAAAACGTTTATCTCGCCTTTTTATAGATGAAAAGATTCCTTTAAATGAGCGAAATAGCTGGCCGTTACTGATTTCTCAATCTGACGAGGTCGTAGCGGTAATTGGTGTGCGTATGGGTATTTACTTTTCAACTACCCCGCAGCCAAGCGATGATACAGTGCTCATCGTAGACTAATGGTCTTTGTAAAATATTTCACCTACATACAGGTTGAAAATTTTTGAAACAACACGAGGAGGAATCGATATGTTACAAAATGACATCGAAAAAATTATGATTACTGAAGAACAACTGCAAGAAAGAATCGCTGTGCTAGGTGCCCAATTAACAGAGGAATATAAAGATTCATTCCCGTTAGCTGTTGGCGTACTTAAAGGTGCGATGCCATTTATGACAGACTTGATGAAACGTTTCGATTCTTTTATTGAGCTAGATTTTATGGATGTATCTAGCTATGGTAATGCCACTGTTTCATCTGGCGAAGTAAAGATTTTAAAGGATTTAAATACAAGTGTTGAAGGGCGTGACGTATTAATTATCGAGGACATTATCGATAGTGGATTAACGCTTAGCTACTTAGTTGATCTATTTAAGTATCGTAAAGCAAAATCAATCAAAATTGTTACTCTTTTAGACAAACCGTCAGGACGAAAAGTAAATCTTGCTGCTGATTATGTTGGCTTCAAAGTTCCAGATGGCTTTGTAGTTGGTTATGGTTTAGACTATGCGGAAAAATACCGCAACTTACCATACATCGGTATTTTAAAACCGGAAGTTTATTCGTTTTAATGCTTAAATATCCGCTCGATTAACGCGTGGGTACAAGTTAAAGCCTCCAGCGGCTGACATAGGTGTTGTGTTGTTAAGATACAATTCAATTACGGGCACACAAAAGCTGTGCCAAAAAGGAATCACCGGGTGCAAATACGCTGGGATTGTAATTAGTAGGAATAAATATGTTTAGATTTCGACAAAATTCGAACGAAACTTTTTTTAAGTAAGGCTTTTCGTTGTATGATGAAATCATGATATGTTAAGATTTTACTTATAATTTTTCTGTTTGTAATGAGGAGGCTGGAGATGAATCGAATATTTCGATATACCATATTCTATTTACTGATTTTCCTAGTGATCATTGGTATATTTGGTACTTTCAACGGTGGTAAATCACCGACGAAAGAAATTACTTACCCAGAGTTTTTAGAAGCTCTTGATAAGAATGAAATTACAGAAGCAAAAATTCAACCTGATAAATCAGTATATATTGTTGAAGGTTCCATGAAAGGTTATGAAAAAGGCGAAAGTTTTACAGTTAACCTTCCCCGTGATAACCAAACATTGATGGATCGAATCGATGCAGCTGCTAAGGATAAGAATAGCAATATAGATTTCTTGAAAGCACCAGAAACGAGTGGATGGGTACAGTTCTTTACAGGTATTATTCCATTCATCATTATCATCTTCTTATTCTTCTTCCTAATGAGTCAATCTCAAGGTGGCGGCAATAAAGTAATGAGCTTTGGTAAAAGTAAAGCTAAGCTTTACGATGACCAAAAGAAAAAAGTTCGTTTTACTGATGTAGCGGGTGCAGATGAAGAGAAAGCGGAGCTTGTAGAGGTCGTAGATTTCTTAAAAGATCACCGCAAATTCACTGAAATTGGTGCTCGTATTCCAAAAGGTATCTTACTTGTAGGTCCTCCGGGTACAGGTAAAACATTACTTGCTCGTGCAGTAGCTGGTGAAGCTGGCGTACCATTCTTCTCGATTTCAGGTTCTGACTTCGTAGAAATGTTTGTCGGCGTAGGTGCTTCACGTGTGCGTGATTTATTTGAAAATGCAAAGAAAAATGCTCCATGTATCATTTTCATTGATGAAATTGATGCTGTTGGTCGTCAACGTGGCGCTGGCCTTGGTGGTGGACACGATGAACGTGAGCAAACATTGAACCAATTACTAGTTGAAATGGATGGCTTCGGTGCGAACGAAGGTATAATTATTATCGCTGCAACAAACCGTCCAGATATTTTAGATAAAGCGTTATTACGTCCAGGTCGTTTTGACCGTCAAATTACAGTAGGTCATCCTGATGTAAAAGGTCGTGAAGCAATTCTAAAAGTGCATGCACGCAATAAGCCTCTATCGGATTCAGTCGATTTAGCAGCTGTAGCACAACGTACACCAGGCTTCTCTGGTGCTGATTTAGAAAACTTATTAAACGAAGCCGCTCTAGTAGCTGCTCGTAAAAGTAAACGTTCGATTAATATGGCAGATATCGATGAGGCATCTGACCGTGTAATCGCAGGTCCAGCAAAAGCTAGCCGTGTTTACTCAGCGAAAGAGAAAAAACTTGTATCCTTCCATGAAGCTGGCCACGTTGTAGTTGGTCTAGAACTTGATGAAGCGGATACAGTTCATAAAGTAACGATTGTACCACGCGGTCAAGCGGGTGGTTATGCAATTATGTTACCTAAGGAAGAGCGTTTCTTCACTACGAAACAAGAGCTTTTAGACCGTATTGCAGGTCTACTTGGTGGTCGTGTGGCAGAGGAAATTGTGCTAGGTGAAGTATCTACAGGAGCACATAATGACTTCCAAAAAGTAACAAGTATTGCGCGCGCTATGGTTACTGAATACGGTATGAGTGAAAATCTTGGAGCAATGCAGTTTGGGTCAAGTCAAGGAGGGAATGTATTCCTTGGTCGTGACTTCAATTCAGATCAAAACTATTCTGATTCAGTTGCTTATGAAATCGATAAAGAAATGCAAAAAATTATCGATACGCAATATGAACGTACTAAACGTATTCTGACAGAAAACCGTCAGTTACTTGATTTAATTGCGACAACATTAATGGAAAAAGAAACATTAAATGCGCAAGAAATTGAGCATTTACGTGATCATGGTGTCCTACCAGAACCGGAAGCGTTGGAAAACGTTGAAGACGAAGCGCCAAAAGCTGAAGCACAACCGTCATTAGAAAAAGTCGGAAAACCTGTTCTTGAAAAAGAATTGCTAAGTGATGCGCCAACTCCAACAACAGCGGATTTACCAAAAGAAGGTTTGGATCAAACTGATTCTCCAAAAGGAATCGATGAAAAACGTGAGTAATCACGTAAAAGACTGCTTATGAATTTTCATAAGCAGTCTTTTTCTTTGCCTTTTTTTAGTATGAAGCATTAGGATATAAATAGTATATTATGCAACTGCATAATGGATTGGAGTGATGAACTTGGGAAATGTAACATTGAACAATGGTCTAGAAATGCCTTTAGTAGGCTATGGTGTCTTCCGTGTGCCAGATGGAGATGATTTGGCTGAGGCTGTTAAAACTGCTATCGCAAAAGGTTACCGTAGTATAGATACTGCGCAAGTGTACCGTAATGAGGAAAGTGTTGGGCGAGGAATTCGCGCAGCCATTGATGAAGGACTAGTTTCGCGCGATGAACTTTTTGTAACTTCTAAAGTTTGGAACGATGGACTTTCTTATGAAGAGACACTTGCCGCATATGATAGTAGTTTGGAAAAATTAGGTTTAGATTATTTAGATTTATATTTAATTCATTGGCCAGGCTTAGATACGAACTATATTGAGGCATATAAAGCACTTGAAAAAATTTATCAGGACGGCCGTGTTCGTTCGATAGGTGTAAGTAATTTCCATGTGCATCATTTAGAACTTTTATTAAAAGAAACTACGGTTATTCCGGTCATCAATCAAATTGAATTCCACCCACATTTAACGCAAGAAGAAGTGCGTCACTACTGTAAAGAACACGGTATTCAAGTAGAAGCGTGGTCACCTTTAATGAATGGTTCATTGTTAGAGGAAGAGTTGATTCAACAGTTAGCAAGTAAATATAGTAAAACACCAGCGCAAATTGTTTTGCGATATGATGTTCAGCATGATGTTGTAACAATTCCAAAAACAATGACACCAGCACGGATGACAGAGAACTTACATGTTTTTGATTTTGCTTTAGCAGATGAGGAAATGGCACAGTTAGATGCAATGAACGACGGCCTACGTTGTGGTCCTGATCCTGAAAAATTTAATTTTAAATAATGTTTAAGGAGCTACCTTCTAAAATGTAGAGTAGCTCCTTTTATCGTAAGTAGGAATGCTGTTTCATTGTCTTAAAAGTGTGGTATCATTTTCTAAAGTGTTCAAACTTTATTTGGCGTTTATTGAAGCGCCTTCTTAAAATAAAGTAGGAGCGACTAGTCATGGAAGTGGATTTGCACTAATGTTAAATGCAAATTAGCACATGGCATTAAGGTGAATTTGATATGGAGGCATCGTCCATGATTTTAGTTTTGGATGCAGGAAATTCAAATATAGTATTGGGAGTCTATGATACCAATGATCAGCTCGCTTTCCATTGGCGAATGGTAACAGATCTTCGTAAAACAGAAGACGAATATGCGATGCAAGTACTTGCTTTTTTTAATCATGCAGGCATTTCATTTGAACAAATTACTGGCATTATTATATCCTCGGTTGTACCACCAATTATGTTTTCATTAGAATCGATGTGTCAAAAGTATTTTCGTAAAAAACCACTAGTAGTTGGACCAGGTGTAAAAACAGGATTAAATATTAAATATGAAAATCCTCGCGAGGTTGGTTCGGATCGTATTGTAAACGCTATAGCAGCACTAGATGCTTATAAAGCGCCGTTAATTATTGTGGATTTTGGTACAGCGACAACATATTGTTATTTGAATGAAAAAGGCGATTACATGGGTGGCGCTATTGCACCGGGAATTTCCATTTCAACTGAGGCACTTTATACGCAGGCAGCTAGGTTACCGCGTATTGAAATACTGCGTCCTACACATATTGTTGGAAAAACTACCGTTTCTGCGATGCAGGCGGGCATTTTTTATGGTTTTGTTGGGCAAGTTGAGGGCATTGTTAATCGCATGAAAGCACAAAGTAAGGAAGAGCCGCTTGTTATTGCAACAGGTGGATTAGCAAATTTAATTGCTGGAGAGACGCAAGCTATAGATGTAGTTGATCCATTTTTAACATTAAAAGGTTTATATAAATTATATAAACGTAACCAATAAGAAAAGAGGGACTTTTCATTTATGAAAGATTATTTAGTTCGCGGATTAGGATTCAATGGGCAGGTGCGTGTTTTTGCAGCATGTACAACTGCAACAGTAGGGGAAGCACAACGTCGTCATAATACATGGCCTGTTGTGTCTGCGGCTCTTGGTCGTTCAATGACGGCTGGTGTAATGATGGGAGCTATGTTAAAAGGTGAAGAAAAAATCACAATTAAAGTCGAGGGCAATGGTCCAATCGGTCCTATGGTGATTGACAGTAACGCACGTGGTGAAGTGCGTGGTTTTGTGACAAACCCTCACGTGCATTTTGATTTAAACGAACAAGGCAAATTAGATGTACGAGCTGGTGTTGGTACAGAAGGTGCGTTAACGATTGTAAAAGATCTCGGCTTACGTGATATGTTCTCTGGACAAACACCAATTGTATCTGGAGAAATTGCAGAAGATTTTACTTATTATTTTGCTACATCTGAGCAGGTGCCTTCATCTGTAGGACTTGGCGTATTGGTAAATCCGGATAATTCAATTCTTGCAGCAGGTGGCTTTATTCTTCAGCTTATGCCAGGCTGTGAAGAAGAAACGATTGATGCAATCGAGCAGCATTTAGCAACGATTGAGCCTGTATCAAAAATGATTGAAAAAGGCTATACGCCAGAGCAAATTTTAGAGGCTGTATTAGGAGAAGGGAAAGTCCAAATTTTAGATTCAATGCCGGTTGAATTTAAATGCCAATGTTCAAAAGAGCGATTTGGAGCAGCGATTTTAGGCTTAGGTTCACAGGAAATTCAAGAAATGATTGATGAAGATGGTGAGGCAGAAGCTCAATGTCACTTCTGCTTAGAAACGTACCATTTCTCAAAAGAAGAATTAGAAGGGTTTATTGATGAGCTCAACGCGTAATCGTCGACCACAACCATCTTCAACATCAAACCAAACGCCTTTATTGCAACGCCGTTTAAAAACAAAGCCGGCTTTAATAATTTTTACCATATTATTATTAGGAAATCTTTTATGGTTCATTGCTTGGTTAATTCCAAATAACGGTCAGGAAATCGGTAGCGACGAACAAGTCGCTGCCGTTGATGGTGATGTGATAACACGCCAAGAGTGGATGATCGCTATGGAAGAACGCTATGGTAAAGAGACACTTCAAAATTTAGTTAATGAATCAGTGATGGAAAAGGCAGCCGATAAATATAAAATAAAGGTGTCTGAAAAAGAGATTGATTTAGAGCTTGCGTTAATGCGTTCAGCTCAAGACAAATTCGATACGGCATTGCAAAATTTATCAGCTGAGCAGCTAAAACAGAAAATTCGCTCAGGCCTTATTTTAGATAAAGTACTGACAAAAGATGTAGTTATTAAAGAAGATAGTATTAAAAAATACTATGAAGAAAATAAAGCGTTATACAATACTGAAACAAGCTATCGTACGAATTTCATTGAGGTGGATTCAAAGAAGGCAGCTGAAGAAGCGTTAAGTGAACTGAAAAGTGGCTCTGATTTTTCCGTGCTTGCACGTGAGATTTCAATTGATAGCGCATCAGCTAGCTTAGGTGGAGATATCGGTTTCCTAACTGAAAAGCAGGGCAATATTGATCCAACTATTTTAAAAGCAGCGAAAGCTTTATCAGCAAATGAGGTTAGTAAGGCATTTAAGCTAGATAACGGACATTACGGAATTGTGCAAGTTCAAGAAGTAATAGAAGGTCAATCCTTTACATATGACGATGTGAAAGAACATATCGAACGAGAGCTTGCATTGGAGCAATTGCAACAATCTATAACACCAGAAGCATTTTGGTCGGAGTTTAAGGCAACTTGGTATTATGGTGAGGAAAAGAAATGATAAAAGGAAGCCAGGGAGTAGCGTACTTTCTGGCTTCTAATAAATATTCTGAAAATATAAGTTTTATTGATTGACAATTCAACTAAAAAATTGATAAAATACAAAATAAGTAAAACCTATAAAAATAGTAGGGATTAGGAGTGGATTAATAAATGAGTAGATTAGCAAACTCGGTAGCTGAATTAGTTGGTAAAACACCAATCGTGAAATTAAATCATGCAACAGGTGAGAACGAAGGTACTGTTTATGTTAAATTAGAATATTTTAACCCAGGAAGCTCTGTAAAAGACCGTTTAGCTTTAGCAATGATCGAAGCTGCTGAACAAGATGGTACGTTAAAACCAGGTGGCACTATTATTGAACCTACTTCAGGTAATACAGGGATTGGATTAGCAATGATCGCTGCAGCTAAAGGATATAAAGCAATCTTAGTAATGCCAGAAACAATGAGTTTAGAGCGCCGTAACCTATTGCGTGCATACGGTGCCGATTTAGTGTTAACACCTGGGCCAGCAGGCATGAAGGGTGCTATCGCAAAGGCAGAAGAATTATCTGCAGAACACGGATACTTTTTACCACAACAATTCACAAACCCAGCTAACGCGGTTGTACACCGTTTAACTACAGGTCCAGAAATCGTAGAAGCATTTGATGGCTTAAAATTAGATGCATTTATTGCGGGCGTTGGTACAGGTGGTACGATTACAGGTGCTGGTAGCGTATTAAAAGAGAAATATCCAGAAATCGAAATTATTGCTGTTGAGCCAAAAGACTCGCCTGTACTTTCAGGAGGCCAACCAGGTCCACATAAAATCCAAGGTATTGGTGCTGGATTTGTACCTGCAGTATTAGATACAGATGTTTATTCATCAGTATTCCCTGTGGAAAATGAAATTGCGTTTGATGTAGCTCGTAAAGTTGCGCGTGAAGAGGGTATTCTATGCGGTATTTCTTCAGGAGCGGCGATTTATGCAGCTATCGAAACTGCGAAACGTTTAGGTAAAGGCTCAAATGTTCTTGCAATTGTACCTTCAAACGGTGAGCGTTACCTATCTACACCTTTATATCAATTTGAAGACTAATTTGAATATAAAAAAGACTCTCCTATGAGTCTCGCAAAAAGTAGGCAAACTCAATTTATTGAGTTTGCCTACTTTTTTTGGAACAGCGGTGACGACTTATCTTGATTTCCGTTAAGGATTCTAACGTGTGCAATGTTTTTTGCGCCTTACGTTTTGAGCGTTCTGAGATGCGCTACTATGACATTCCTTTTGCGCAAACAACTTTGGAAAGAAGATGTAGGTCTATATTCACCTCGGAATTTATAGCGCGCTGCGTTTTGTGGGATGTGTGACACTTCTGCGGGAACAGCATGAACGGAAAATCATTTTTTGTGGCAGGCGCCACAAAAAATTAGTTGGAGCCGTGCCTGCAGAAAGGGAGCGCATGAAACAGAAATCAATGGTTTGTCTACACTCTAAAGAGACACCTATTATAGGCGTCTTTTTATTTTTGCGATTTTGTGAAAGAAAAGGTGCGATTGTTACTAAACAGTATTGGTATTGTGCTTGCAAATCTGTTGTAGTAAGTGGGGTGTTTATAGTTATTTTTTGTTAGCAAAAAAAATTCGCATCTTTTCATTTTTCTAGTTAAGATGGAATCACATCATATGATTTAAAGGGGAATAGCGACGTGAATACATTATCAACCAAATCGATGAAGATGGACGCAGACGCGTTTTTTTATAGCTATAAGAAGCAAACTGAACATGAACAAGCCCATGTTTTTTTAGAGAGTGGACGTGGGGGACATTATTCGATTGCTGCTTGGCAACCTTTAGCAACAGCCCAATCAATTGAAGGTGGTCTGCTAGTCAAGTGGAGAAATGGGAACAGTGAAATGTTAACAGGCGAGCCGCTTGATTTACTAGAACAATTAGTAGCTACCTATCAATTTACTTATGACCCTAAGCTACCAGTTTTTCAGGGGGGCGCAATTGGCTTTGTGTCATACGATTACGCTCGAAAGATTGAAGAGCTGCCTATAGTGGGAACAGATGATTTAATGGTGCCAGATATTTATTTCTATCTATTTGACTGTTGGGCGGTACATGATGTCACGACAAATGCAGTGACGCTTATGAAGTTAGCAGATAGCGATGTGAATTTAGAGGAGCGCGCGCATGCATGGCAAGTAGCGGCACAGGAAGGTTTACATTTACGAAAATTTGAAAAGACAAGTGCTGTTGAAGTGGTGAATGATGAAAGTGAATTACTTGTGTCATTCGCAGGAACAGATTTCGAAACTGCAGTGAGAAAAATCCAAACGTATATAGCGCAGGGTGACGTGTTTCAGGTGAATTTATCGGTGCGTCAATCTAAAAAGTTAAATGCTACTGCGATGGATGTTTATGAGGCACTACGTGCGTTTAATCCGTCGCCATATATGGCATATATTGAAGCGCCTGAGTTTGCTGTTGTGTCGGGATCTCCTGAGTTGCTAGTAAAGCGCCATGGCAATGAGTTATCAACACGACCAATAGCAGGTACGCGTCCGAGAGGAAAGTCGGAAGAGGAAGACATTGCATTGGCGAAAGAATTAATTGATAACGAGAAAGAGCGAGCTGAGCATGTAATGCTTGTAGATTTAGAGCGTAATGATTTAGGGAGAGTTTCAGCATACGGTACTGTTGAAGTAGACGAGTTTATGGTGATTGAACGCTATTCACATGTAATGCATATTGTGTCAAATGTACGTGGTGAAATAGCTGAAGGCAAGACAAATGCAGATGTTGTACGAGCGATGTTCCCAGGCGGTACTATTACGGGGGCACCTAAAATTCGTACGATGGAAATTATTGAAGAACTAGAGCCAGTACGTCGAGGATTATACACAGGCTCAATTGGCTGGCTAGGCTATACAGGGGATATGGAATTAAATATTGTTATTCGAACAGCATTTGTAAAAGACGGAATGGCTCATATACAAGCTGGTGCAGGTATTGTTATAGATTCTGTTCCAGAAAGAGAATACCAAGAGTCTCTAAATAAAGCAAAAGCGATGTGGCAGGCTAAGGCGATGGCAGAGGAGCGAGCAAAATGATTTTAATGATTGATAACTATGATTCTTTTACATATAATCTTGTGCAGTATTTTGGAGAGTTTGGACATGAGTTAATAGTGAAAAGAAATGATTCGTTAACAGTTGAAGATATTGAAAAACTTGCGCCAGATATGATTGTTATTTCACCAGGACCTTGTAGTCCGAACGAAGCTGGTGAAAGTTTAAACATCATTCGATATTTCGCGGGAAATATTCCTATTTTAGGTGTTTGTCTCGGACATCAAGCAATTGCTCAAGTATTTGGTGGGAATGTTATTCGTGCGGAGCGTTTAATGCATGGTAAAACGTCTCCCGTTTTACATGCGGAAATAGGATTACATGCAGGTATGCCAAATCCATTTAAAGCAACACGTTATCATTCCCTTATTGTGGAGAAAGAGTCATTACCAGAATGCTTTGACGTAACTGCATGGACTGAAGAAGGAGAAATTATGGGTATTCGTCATAAAGACTATCCAATTGAAGGTGTGCAATACCATCCGGAATCTATTATGACGGAACAGGGGAAAAAGCTGCTGCGTCATTTTATCGAATTGTACGTACAAGGAGCGAAGCAAAATGCAGTGCTGGATTAATGGAAAATACGTAGCGGTGGATGAATTACGAATCTCACCATTTGACCACGGCTTTTTATATGGGTTAGGTTTTTTTGAGACATTTCGTACTTACAACGGAAAAGTGCTGTTTTGGGATGCGCATATGGAAAGATTACAAGCGGCACTAACGCAATTCCATATTCACTTGCCATATACAAAGCAGAATTTGCTTGCTGTTTTTGAACAACTAAATGCAGCGGCAGATGGAACAGATGGTTATTTTCGTGTAAATGTATCTGCTGGTGAGCATGGTATTGGTTTACAGCCGAGGGAGTATACGCAACCAAATGTTATTGTCTTTCGTAAGGAATTACTTGATGCACCTCGGGGGAAAGAAAAAACAGCACAATGGTTAGAGACAAGACGGAATACGCCTGAAGGAGCGTATCGTGTAAAGTCACATCATTATGGCAATAACGTTTTAGGAAGATTTGAAATGCCTTCATTAGCCGAGCAGGAAGGTTTCTTTTTAACAGAAGAAGGTTATGTTGCTGAAGGTGTTACATCAAATATTTTCTGGGTGAAAAATGATATACTATATACGCCTTCTTTAGAAGCTGGTATTTTACCAGGGATAACGCGAGCGTGGGTAATTGAGCGCGCACAATCACTAGGAATTGAAGTACAAGAAGGTCTTTTTACTAAAAATGATGTGGAACAAGGTTGCGAATGTTTTATTACAAACTCTGTGCAAGAGCTTGTACCCATTTGTAGAATAGAAGATATACAGTTGTTAGGCAATAAGGGGCCTATTTATTTGCGTTTACATGAAGCGTTTGTCAAAGAAGTGGAACAAGAATAGAAGGAGCGTCAAAATGCTAGAAAAATATATAACACCGTTAACGATTAACGGGATTACATTAGATTATACAAGCGAAACATTCGTAATGGGGATTTTAAATGTCACGCCAGATTCATTTTCAGACGGAGGAAAATACAATAACGTCGAGGCGGCAGTAGAACAAGCTAAAAAAATGGTCGCTGATGGTGCAAAAATTATTGATGTAGGCGGAGAATCGACACGCCCTGGCTATGAGCGTATTTCTGATGAAGGTGAAATTGCTCGCATTGTACCAGTAATTCAGGCGCTAATAGCAGAAGTGCCTGCAATTATTTCAGTTGATACGTATAAAGCGAACGTAGCACGTGCAGCAATTGAAGCGGGTGCGCATATTATTAACGATATTTGGGGTGCAAAATCAGAACCTGCAATTGCCCAGGTTGCTGCAGAACTAAATGTACCTATAATTTTAATGCATAATCGTGAAGATATGGACTACGGAACTGATTTTTGGAAAACAGCAAAGGCTGATCTTGAAGAAAGTATTGCGATTGCGAAAAAGGCGGGTGTGCCCGACACGCATATTATTTTGGATCCAGGTATTGGGTTTGCTAAAACAACATCCCATAACATTGCTATGATGCAGCATCTTGCTGATTTAGTGGACATGGGGTACCCGGTGTTATTAGCAACCTCACGTAAATCGATGATCGGCAATGTATTGCAGCTTCCTGTAGAAGAACGAATAGAAGGTACAAGTGCAACCGTTGTTTACGGTATTGAAAAAGGCTGCCATATGATTCGTGTGCATGATGTGAAAGAAATGGCACGTGCTTCGCAGATGACAGATGTGTTAGTCGGCAAACGTATATACGAGGAGGAAGCATAATGGACTATATTCATTTGAAGGATATGCAGTTTTATGGTTACCACGGTGTTTTAGCGGCAGAAACAACACTTGGTCAGCGCTTTCGTGCCAATGTTTCACTTGCGGTTGATATGACCGAGGCGGGAGAAACAGATGATTTAAAGCACACTGTAAATTATGCGGAAGTGTATGAGCTATGTCGTGACATTGTTGAGGGTGAACCGCTTAAGTTAATAGAAGCACTTGTATCGAAAATTGCAAACAGTATACTCTCTGCTTACCCTGACAAGGTGAAAGGTGTTCGAGTTGAACTCATCAAACCAGATCCTCCGATACATGGTTATTATAAAGAAGTTTCAGTTGAGCTTATTAGAGGTGATTTCTAATGAATGATGTGTATCTATCAATTGGAACAAATATTGGTGAGCGCTATGAAAATCTACAGCATGCCATCGAGCTTTTAATAGAAAAGGAAGGGGTAGAGGTTGTTCGTATATCTTCTATATATGAAACAGCGGCTGTAGGTTACACTGACCAAGCGGATTTTTTAAATATTGCGGTTTATATTAGAACGAGCTACTCTTCTTCGGAATTGCTAAAGGTTTGTCAGTCAGTAGAGAACGAGCTAGGTCGTGTTCGAGAGTTTCGATGGGGACCCCGAATCATTGACCTTGACATTTTGGTCTACAATCACGAAAATATTGAAACAGAGAGTTTGCTTGTGCCACATCCAAGAATGTATGAACGAGCTTTCGTGTTAGTGCCACTCATAGAAATTACGCCTACACCGGTAGGAGAGCAATTACAACGAGCGCATGAAACGCTGAAACAGTTAAATTGCCAAGAGGAAGGCATAATGCTATGGAAGGAATCATCGGATACGAGATTTATGCCGTCTATGAAGTAACGAGCATATGTGATGATATCTTATTATTTGTGGTTAACTTAACAATAACTGCCTAAGCATTAACAATAGATCTTTAGGAATGTAGGGTAAAGCCCGTAGAAGGAGGAAATCGACGTTGAGTCAGACAACTGAGAAGCCGTTTCAAATTGGCGATATTGTCATGGACAACCGTGTCGTCTTAGCACCAATGGCTGGGATTTGTAACTCTGCTTTCCGATTAACAGTAAAAGAATTTGGAGCAGGGCTTGTATATGCCGAAATGATTAGTGATAAAGGGATTGTTAATAAAAACGAAAAAACGTTAGGTATGCTTTATATCGATGAACGAGAAAACCCCCTTTCATTACAAATTTTTGGTGGAGATAAAACGACGTTAGTAGAAGCGGCGAAGTATGTAGACGAAAACACAACTGCTGATATTATTGATATTAATATGGGCTGTCCGGTTAATAAAATTATTAAGTGTGAAGCAGGCGCTCGTTTACTTTTAGATCCAAACAAAATATACGAAATGGTAGCAGCAGTTGTAGATGCTGTGAAAAAGCCAGTCAGCGTAAAAATGCGTATTGGCTGGGACGATGAACATGTCTTTGCTGTAGAAAATGCACAGGCTGTAGAACGTGCTGGCGCTTCGGCGGTAGCGGTTCATGGTCGTACTCGTGTGCAAATGTATGAAGGTAAAGCAAATTGGGATATTATTCGTCAAGTAAAGGAAAATGTAAATATTCCTGTGCTTGGCAATGGCGACGTTGAAACACCGCAAGATGCAAAACGTATGCTTGATACAACGGGTGTGGATGCGGTTATGATAGGACGTGCGGCATTAGGTAATCCATGGATGATTTATCGTACCGTTCAATATCTTGAAACAGGTGAGTTAAAAGACGAGCCTGGGGTTCATGAAAAAATGGATGTATGTTTACTGCACTTTGAACGTCTACTGCAACTAAAAGGCGAGAGTGTGGCTGTGCGTGAAATGCGGAAACACGCATCATGGTATTTAAAAGGTATTCGCGGTAATGGTAAAGCTCGTAGTGCCATTAACCAAACCGAAACAGCAGTAGAGTTACGTGCTATACTAAATGGGATTGTGCAAGAATATGAAGAGCTTGATTCTGGTGTTTTTGTGCCAGAGCAGAAAGAATTAATCGTATAAAGTGAAAAGAGGCGTCTCAATTTTATTTTGAGATGCCTCTTTTTTATGTGATTTATGGAAAGAAGATATAGAACAAACTAGTGTATAAGGAATAAAATTTTTTATGCTCACTTTAATTTTTAGAATTATTAATAATTTTAACTCTTTTGGAAATTAAACCGAAACAGATGAATACAGCTTTAAAATTGTGTACAATAGAAATATTATGGACGTAAACGCGGACAATTTAATAAGGAGTGAAACAAGTGTCAAACATAGAAGAGTTAAATGATCAGCTTTTGGTGAGACGTCAAAAGATGACTGCTATTCAAGAGAACGGACAAGATCCATTTGGTAGTCGATTTGAACGTACACATTTATCTACAGAAGTGCGTGAACAATTCGCAGATCAAACAAAAGAACAGCTAGAAGAAAACTTACAAGAAGTTATTATCGCAGGTCGTATTATGACAAAACGCGGTAAAGGGAAAGCTGGATTTGCACATATTCAAGATTTAGGTGGCCAAATTCAAATCTACGTTCGTCAGGACCATGTTGGTGAAGAAGCTTATGACTTATTTAAACAAGCTGACCTAGGCGATATCGTTGGTGTACGTGGTAACGTATTCCGTACGCAAGTGGGAGAACTTTCAGTAAAAGCTGAAGGATTTACATTCTTAACAAAGGCGCTACGTCCTATGCCTGAAAAATTCCATGGCTTACAAGATGTAGAACAACGTTACCGTCAACGTTATTTAGATTTAATGACAAACGAAGATAGCAAAAATACATTTATTACACGATCTAAAATTATCCGTGCTATTCGCAACTATTTAGATAACGCAGGTTATTTAGAGGTGGAAACACCGATGCTTCATACTATTGCTGGTGGTGCAGCGGCTCGTCCATTCATTACTCACCACAACGCACTTGATATGGAACTATATATGCGTATCGCTATCGAGCTGCACTTAAAACGTTTAATCGTTGGTGGACTAGAAAAAGTCTATGAAATTGGGCGTGTATTCCGTAACGAAGGTATCTCAACTCGTCACAATCCAGAGTTCACAATGATTGAGCTGTACGAAGCTTATGCGGACTACAAAGATATTATGTCATTGACAGAAAACTTAATTGCACATGTAGCACAAGAAGTACTTGGCACAACGTTAGTTCAATACGGAGAAGATGAGATCAACCTAGCAGTTGGTTGGAGACGTGTTCACATGGTAGATGCTGTTAAAGAAGCTACAGGTGTAGATTTCTGGCAACCGATGACGAAAGAACAAGCTCAGGCACTTGCTCAAGAGCACGGAGTAGAAGTAAAGGCTGCGCACGAAGTCGGCCATATTATTAACGAATTCTTCGAGCAAAAAGTAGAAGAAACTCTTGTGCAACCAACGTTTGTCTTCGGTCACCCAGTAGAAATCTCTCCTTTAGCGAAGAAAAATCCAGAGGACGAGCGTTTTACAGATCGTTTTGAATTGTTTATTGTGCGTCGTGAGCATGCAAATGCCTTTACAGAACTAAATGACCCAATCGATCAACGCGAACGCTTTGAGGCACAATTAGCTGAAAAAGAAGCTGGTAATGACGAAGCACACGAAATGGATAATGACTTTATTGAAGCTTTAGAATTCGGTATGCCGCCAACAGGTGGTTTAGGTATAGGTATCGACCGTTTAATTATGCTTCTTACAAACTCGCCGTCAATTCGTGACGTATTATTATTCCCAACAATGCGCCACACTACAAAATAATATCTTAATAAGGAGATCCTTTATAAAAAGGGTCTCTTTATTTTATTGTGAAATTACAAAAACAGAGGTATAGTAAAAATAATGTTTTAGAGGAACAATAAATGCAAAAACTTTGAAGCTAGAATAAGCTATTAATAGCTTACTAATGACGGTTTTTTTATAAAATGATATTTTTGTAGAAAAACACTTGCAGAGTTTATAGAATCGTGTTAAATTATTACTTGTCGCTAAGACGACGCAACATTAAGTATTGCAAACTATTAATAACATCACAAAAAAGTGTTGACATCAACATTACATAGTGGTAAGATTTAAAAGTTGTCACTTCTTAAGGGAATAAAATATTTCAAAAAGTTGTTGACAAAGAAAATCGAAAATGTTATTATATAAAAGTTACTGAAAATAACTGGTAACAAAATGAACCTTGAAAACTGAACAAGCAAAACGTAATCAATATAGTTTTTATTAGCTAACTCCGTTAGTGAACGAAACAAAATTTTGGACATCAAAATTGATGCCAGCAAAACAATTTGAGCTAATCAAATTTCTTTTATGGAGAGTTTGATCCTGG
>NZ_JBIWBS010000011.1:0-20889 GCF_044761135.1 Lysinibacillus sp. NPDC097868
TCACACCCGTTCCCATACCGAACACGGAAGTTAAGCTCTTTAGCGCCGATGGTAGTTGGGGGCTTCCCCCTGTGAGAGTAGGACGTCGCTAGGCACACAAAGCAGTCAGCAATTGTTGGCTGCTTTTTTATTTGGGTTAAAAATTATATGACTCTCATTGTTACTATTTTCTTGATAATGTATGAAATTAGTCTGTATAAGAGAATACAATATTTGTAATCTTGAATTTAATGTTTAAGGATTTGAGTCTTTTAAAGGTAGTGAGTTTTTTACAAGAAAAATATATTAAATAGAGATAATCCTACATTAAATATAGAAATTCGGTCTTTAAAATAGAGAATAGGGTATAAATATTACTAGGGTAAGATGTCTGAATTGTCTTTCTTTTATAAGTTTCTTGACAGTAGCATGACTCGTTGTTAATCTTACAATTAATATTCTTTTAACTATAGGAGGAAGTTACGAAAATGTGGGAATCTAAATTTGCCAAAGAAGGTTTAACTTTTGATGATGTATTATTAGTACCAGCTCATTCAGAAGTATTACCGAAAGATGTTGATTTATCAGTTCAACTAACACCAAAGATTAAATTAAATATTCCAATGGTCAGTGCAGGAATGGATACAGTAACAGAATCTAAGATGGCAATTGCTATGGCACGTCAAGGTGGTATCGGTATTATTCATAAAAATATGGGAATTGATGAGCAAGCAGAACAAGTTGAAAAAGTAAAACGTTCTGAAAATGGCGTTATTACAAACCCATTCTTCTTAACTCCAACCCACCAAGTTTTCGATGCTGAACATTTAATGGGGAAATACCGAATTTCAGGTGTTCCAATTGTTGATAGCATGGAAAACCAAAAACTAGTTGGTATTATTACAAACCGCGATTTACGTTTTATTTCTGACTACTCTTTAAAAATTGAAGATGTAATGACAAAAGAAGATTTGATTACGGCTCCTGTTGGAACGACTTTAGAGGATGCTGAAAAAATTCTTCAACAATACAAAATTGAAAAACTTCCTATTGTAGATGAAGATGGTAAATTAACTGGCTTAATTACAATTAAGGATATTGAAAAAGTAATTGAATTCCCGAAAGCTGCGAAAGATGTACATGGTCGTTTATTAGTAGGTGCAGCAGTAGGTGTTTCTAAAGATACAATGGTTCGCATTGAGAAGCTTGTTGAAGCACAGGTGGATATCGTAGTAATCGATACAGCGCATGGTCACTCAGAGGGTGTACTACAAACAATTCGTTCTATCCGCGAGACTTACCCTGAACTGGAAATCATCGCTGGTAACGTAGCAACTGGAGATGGCGCTCGTGCACTATTTGAGGCTGGTGCAGATGTAGTGAAAGTTGGTATTGGACCAGGATCAATTTGTACAACTCGTGTTGTTGCAGGTGTAGGTGTACCTCAAATTACAGCTATTTATGATTGCGCTACAGTAGCTCGTGAGCTTGGTAAAACAATTATTGCTGATGGTGGTATTAAATACTCTGGAGATATCGTAAAAGCCCTTGCAGCAGGTGGTAACATCGTAATGCTTGGTTCACTTCTTGCAGGTACTTCTGAATCTCCTGGGGATACTGAAATTTTCCAAGGTCGTCGCTTTAAAGTTTATCGTGGTATGGGTTCAATTGGTGCAATGGAAAAAGGTTCAAAAGATCGTTATTTCCAAGAGGATGCGAAAAAATTAGTGCCTGAAGGAATTGAAGGTCGACTTCCTTATAAAGGTCCTCTAGCAGATACAGTTTATCAATTGATCGGCGGTATTCGAGCAGGTATGGGTTATTGTGGAGCTCCTAACCTTGAGTATTTACGTGACAAAGCTCAGTTTGTCCGTATGACAGGTGCAGGTCTTCGTGAATCACATCCTCATGATGTTCAAATTACTAAAGAATCACCAAACTATTCAATGTAATAAATTTCTAGCAACTTTTATGCTCTCGTATCGTCTACAAAGATGGCACGGGGGCATTTTTTTATGATATAGATTGCGCACGTAGGATGATATCTATGATAAAATGTCGAGGACAAGATTATTTTTTGGAGGGCAATGAAGGTGAAAAAAACAATGAACACCGTATTACGTTTGCTCCTAATTCCTGTTCTATTATTTAGTATATTCGCGGGTATACCTGCGAAAGCAAATGCAGAAACAGATTTAGGGCTTACAGTAGATGCTGCGATTCTAATAGACGCAGATTCAGGAAAAATTTTATATGAACAAAATGCAGATACTTCACTAGGTATCGCTAGTATGACGAAGATGATGACAGAGTACCTACTACTGGACGCAATTGATGCAGGTACGGTGAAATGGGATCAAGAATATCATGTTACAGATTATACGTATCGCATGTCTCAAAATCGTGCATTAAGTAATGTACCATTACGAAGAGACGGATCATATACAATTCGTGAACTTTATGAGGCGATGGCTATCTATTCTGCTAATGCAGCGACAGTAGCTATTGCAGAAACAATTGCTGGTACTGAAACTGAGTTTTTAAAACTTATGAACAAAAAGGCAGAAGAGCTTGGACTTGAAGGCTATAAGTTTGTAAATGCTACTGGTCTTAACAATGCAGATCTATTTGGTATGCAACCAGCAGGCACTGGCCCAGAAGACGAGAATGTGATGCCAGCTAAGTCTGTAGCAAAATTAGCGTATCATTTATTAAAAGACCATCCAAAGGTTTTAGAAACATCTAAGATTACCAAAAAGACATTCCGTGCAGGTACAGATGATGCAATTGAGATGTCAAACTGGAACTTTATGTTGCCTGGTCTAGTATTCCAATATGAAGGCGTAGACGGCCTAAAAACAGGGACTACAAACTTTGCAGGGCATTGCTTCACAGGTACTGCAGAACGCAACGGGACACGTTTAATTGCAGTTGTAATGAAAGCTGTAGATGCAAATGGACAAGGTTCGTATAAAGCCCGTTTTGATGCTACAGCAAAATTATTTAACTACGGCTTTTCACAATTTACAAAACATGAAATTATCCCAGCGAACTATAAATTTAAAGACCAAAAGACTGTAAAAGTTACAAAAGGGAAAGAAGATAAAGTAGCCATTGCTGTGAAAGAACCAATTTCATTTATGGTGAAATCTTCTGAAAAAGATTTATATCAACCTAAATTAGTATTAGATAAAAAAAGCCTTGAAGCTAAAGTTAAGAAGGATACGGTAGTAGGTAAAGTCGTTATTGAGCGAACAGAAGGCAAGGATTACGGCTTTATCGATGGCAAGGAATTTGCATCTGACGTCGTGACAACAGCATCTGTTGAACGTGCAAGTGGCTTTGCTCTATTCTTCCAAGGTATCGGTAATTTCTTCGGCAGCTTATGGGGCGGTATTACTGACTTTGTTGGTGGATTATTTTAAAACTAAGTATAAAGAACACGTTTATGTTTGAAAAAGCATAACGTGTTCTTTTTCACATTTTACAGGCTATATGCATACGCTAATAGGCGAAAGGATGTGGCTAAATGTGTGGTATTACAGGGTGGGCTAGTTTTAAAAAGGATTTACGAACAAGTGATAAAATCATGAAGTCAATGGCGCAAGCATTAAGTAAACGAGGCCCTGATGATGAAAATACTTGGTGTAATGAACATATTGCATTTGGCCATCGACGGTTAGCAGTTATCGATTTAATAGGTGGCAAGCAACCGATGATGAAAAAACATGATGGCGTAAACTATGCCATTACATATAATGGCGAGCTGTATAATACAGAAGAATTACGTAAAGAGTTGCAAACAAGAGGGTATGTTTTTACAACTCAGTCAGATACGGAAGTATTAATAACTGCTTATATTGAATGGAAAGAACAATGTGTGAACTATTTAAATGGCATATTTGCTTTTGGTGTGTGGGATGAACAAACGGAATCACTTTTTCTGTGCCGTGACCGTCTTGGGGTAAAGCCTTTGTATTATACGGAGCAGCAAGAAGAGTTACTTTTTGCATCAGAGGTAAAGGCGCTATTTGCTCATCCAGCAGTTCATCCAATGGTTAATACAGAAGGGCTTGCTACAATAATGGCTGTAGGACCATCTAAAACACCTGGAAAGTCGCTATTTCATAATATTAATGAATTACGGCCAGGATACGCAATGAGGTATTCAAGAGACGGGGTACGTATATGGCAATATTGGCAGCTTCAAAGCAAAAAACATGAAGAATCATTGGAAGAGACAATTGATCATGTACGCTATTTACTGACAGATGCTATCGAACGACAACTTGTATCAGATGTACCAATTTGCACATTTCTGTCTGGAGGTTTAGATTCCAGTATTATTACTGGTATTGCGGCAAATAGCTTCCAGCAACAAAATAAAGGCAAACTTCATACGTACTCTATCGACTATGAGGATAACGAGCGTTTCTTTAATCCACACGCTTTTCAAACTTCAACGGACACTTATTGGATTAAAAAAATGAATGACTCATTTGATACAACACATCATGCTGAGCAAATTTCACAGCAACAATTAATCGATTTATTGATAGAAGCTGTCATTGTCAGAGATGCTCCTGGTATGGCGGATGTTGACTCTTCGTTACTATGGTTTTGCCGAGAAATAAAAAAAGATTTTACGGTAGCCTTATCGGGGGAATGTGCAGATGAGATATTTGGTGGCTATCCATGGTTTAAAGAAAGGACTACAGGCTTTCCGTGGATTCGATCACTTTCAGAAAGAACAGCTATGTTACGGGAGGAATGGCGCAACAAGTTAGATGTGGAAAACTACGCACAGCAAGTATATGATCAAACGATTGGAGAAGTACCTTATCTAGAGGGGGAAAGTTCAGAGGCAGCACAGCACCGTGAAATGTTTTATTTAAACATGGTATGGTTTATGCAAACATTGCTAGAACGAAAAGATCGGATGAGTATGGGCGCGAGTCTAGAGGTGCGCGTGCCATTTGCAGATCATCGGCTTGTAGAATATGCGTGGAATATTCCTTGGGAAATGAAAAATTTAGACGGTATGGAAAAAGGCTTACTTCGAAAAGCGATGTCGCATTTATTGCCAGAGGAAGTGTTATATCGCAAAAAGAATCCATATCCAAAAACGTATCATCCTGTTTATACAGCAGGTGTTCAAAAGTGGTTAAAAGAAATATTAAATGATAAAAATTCAGTTCTGCATGAATTTTTTGAACGACAAAAACTAGTGGAGCTAATTGAGTCTGGAGGAAGTTCATTTAAAGTGCCTTGGTATGGACAATTAATGGCTGGTCCGCAACTCTTAGCCTATTTAGGGCAAATTCATACGTGGTTTAAGCATTATAATATTCAACTAAAAGAAAAAGGATAAAAAATACAACCATCTTATCACTTTAATCGTGATGTAGATGGTTGTTTAAGTTGTATTGCCCAGCAATTCATTAATTTCTCGACAGATGTTTCAATTTCATGCACCGGTATACCTCCAAAGCCAAGTAAAAATTGAGCTTGTGAGGTCGTATTTTCATCAAGTCGATAATCTGATAATGGATAGATACCTATCCCTACAGCATTGGCACTTTGCTGTAATTGTTTCTCGGATAATTCATGCTGAACATTGAGCAAGATGTGCATGCCTGCTTGCTCTCCTGTTATTTTAATTTGAGTAGAATAATTTTCTAAAATGGTAGTTAGCTTTTCATGTTTTTTTCGATATACTTTTCGCATACGATTCAAATGCTTTGAAAAGTGACCGTCTCGCATAAAATTGGCTACAATGTGCTGATCAAATCTAGGTACTGTCGATGAATAATAATTAAAGACATCATTATAAGTAGCCAGCAGCTTTGGTGGAAGCACAAAATAAGCAACTCGTAAAGAAGGCATTAATGATTTTGTAAAGGTACTCATATAGATGACTTTGTCATTGCGATCTAATGCTTGAAGAGCAGGAATTGGTTTTCCGGTATAACGAAATTCAGAATCATAATCATCCTCAATAATATATCGTGATGGGCTTTGAGCGGCCCAATTTAATGCCTGTGCACGTCTTGTCGCAGATAATACAGCGCCAGTAGGGAATTGATGCGATGGCGTTATATAAACAACGTTGGCATTTGTTTTTTCTAGTTCCTGAATAAGTATTCCTTCATCGTCTACAGAGATTGGACAAACTTTTCGCTTATGTTGTAGAAACATCCGATGCACTGTTGGATAACCAGGGTTTTCGAGCGCAAAGCAAGTATCTTCACTGAAGAGACGTAATATCATCGGAAGTAATTGTTCAGTACCTGAGCCAATAACAATTTGTTCAGGGCTACAAATAACGCCACGTGATTGATATAAATAATTAGCAATTTCCGTACGTAATGCTAATTCTCCTTGTGGCTCACCTGTTAATAATAGTTCCTTCGAGGCATCATCAAATAGCTCTTTTGCATATTTTCGCCACGTTTGAAATGGGAAGGCATCAATATCAATGGAACCAGGGTTAAAATCAATGGAATATGATTTTTTCCGAGGCTGCTCTGTTAGGTATGTGGATGTGTCTTGCTGAATATATGGAAGTTCATCAATTTCCTCAACAAAATAACCGACCCTCGATTTTGACATAATATAACCTTCAGCAAGTAACTGCGCATAGGCAATTTCAATAGTCGTTTGAGAAATATTTAAAAAATCTGCTAATTTTCTTTTTGAAGGTAATTTTTCTCCAACGGTAATTTTCTTTGTAGTAATGGCTTCTTTTATACCACTATAAAGCTGATCATATAGCGGTTTTCCACCATCTTTTTCAAGCTGAAATAAGAGCATATCCATGAGCGATTATTCTCCTGACCTTATAATTATTTTGTAAACTGAATATTTTGATATGGTCAATTTCTATTATACTAAATTTTATCACAAAGGTGGAGGTAGAAAATAATGAAGCAAACAGGAACTGAATTAGTGAAGCGTGGGATGGCTGAAATGCAAAAGGGTGGCGTAATTATGGATGTCATAAATGCAGAACAGGCAAAAATTGCTGAAGCGGCAGGGGCTGTAGCTGTTATGGCGTTAGAGCGCGTACCTTCGGATATACGAAAGGCTGGGGGAGTTGCGCGCATGGCAGATCCGCGTATTGTTGAAGAAGTTATGGGAGCAGTTACTATTCCAGTAATGGCAAAGGCACGTATTGGTCATATTGTCGAAGCACGAGTATTAGAAGCTATGGGTGTTGATTATATTGATGAGAGTGAGGTATTAACACCAGCGGATGAGGAATTTCATTTGTTAAAGAGTGATTATACAGTACCATTCGTATGCGGTTGTCGTGATTTAGGTGAGGCAGCTCGTCGTATTGGTGAAGGGGCGTCTATGCTACGTACGAAAGGTGAGCCAGGTACAGGTAATATTGTAGAGGCTGTACGCCATATTCGTAAGGTCAATGCGCAAGTGCGAAAAGTTGTTGGAATGACTGAGGATGAGCTAATGTCAGAAGCGAAATTACTAGGTGCTCCTTTTGAATTATTACGAGAAATTAAAAAGCTTGGTCGCTTACCGGTTGTAAACTTTGCAGCAGGTGGTGTTGCGACACCAGCTGATGCTGCTCTAATGATGGAATTAGGTGCCGATGGGGTATTTGTTGGATCAGGTATTTTTAAATCAGAAAATCCCGAGAAATTTGCACGTGCTATTGTCGAAGCAACGACACATTATAAAGATTATCAATTGATTGCAGAAATCTCAAAGGAGCTTGGCGTGCCGATGAAAGGTATTGATATTGCACAGCTGAGTCAAAGTGAACGTATGCAAGAGCGAGGCTGGTAACATGAAAATTATCGGTGTGTTAGCATTACAGGGTGCTGTTCGAGAGCATGCACAAATGTTAGATGCACTTGGATGTCAAACGGTTTTAGTAAAGCACAAGGAGCAGCTAGTAGGGCTTGATGGTCTAGTATTACCTGGCGGAGAAAGTACGACGATGCGTAAGTTGCTAAATCGCTATGAACTGCTAGAACCAATACGGACACTTGCACAACAAGGATTACCTATGTTCGGCACTTGTGCAGGGCTTATTTTACTTGCAAAAGAGCTGGTCGATCATGAACCACATTTAGCTGTCATGGATGTTGTCGTTGCTAGAAATTCGTATGGACGTCAAGTAAATAGCTTTGAAGTGAAGTTGGATGTTCCAGCTGTTGGTGAAGGGATATCTGCCGTTTTTATTCGAGCACCGCATATTGTGTCAGTCGGCGAAGGTGTTGAAGTGTTAGCTGTGCATGAAGATAAAATTGTGCTAGCACGTGATGGGCATTTACTTGGATGTTCATTTCATCCTGAACTAACGACAGATTCCCGTATTCTCGAATATTTTGTGACGTCTATGGTGTGACTTGCAAAATCTCGAATCATATAGTACAGTAGGATAAAATTTAAATAAGTAAACACGATGATGGGAAGTAGTAACAAGCACGTTTTTTTTAGAGAGTCAGCGGTTGGTGGAAGCTGATAAAAGCACTTGTGAATCCGTCCTGGAGTTGCGCAGTCGAAGTAAATGAAGTAGGCTGTCGCCGGCTGAAATGCCGTTATGAGATAAGTGGACTAGGCAAAGTGTCTGGTCAATTAGGGTGGCAACGCGGGTAGCTCTCGTCCCTTTCATGGGATGAGGGCTTTTTTGTGTTCCATCATAAATAAAACGCCCATCATTATGAAATCTACTACTGGAGGTATGAACGATGTTAGATATTAAACGCGTCCGTGATAACTTTGCGGAAATTAAAGAAATGCTATTAACACGTAACGAGGATTTAGGAAACTTAGACGATTTTGAAGCTTTAGATACGAAGCGTCGCGAATTAATCGCAAAGGCAGAAGAGCTTAAAGCTGAACGAAATAAAGTGTCTGAGCAGATTTCTGTTATGAAACGTAATAAAGAAAATGCTGATGAAGTAATCGCTCGTATGCGTCAAGTTGGCGATGAGATTAAAGAATTAGATACACAGCTAAATGAAGTAGAAGATCGTTTTAAAGATATGATGATGCGTTTACCAAACGTTCCACATGAATCTGTGCCAGTTGGTACTACTGAAGACGATAATGTTGAGGAATATACTTGGGGTGAAGTACCAACTTTTGATTTCGATATTAAAGCACACTGGGATATTGCAACAGATTTACAAATTGTCGATTTTGAACGCGGTGCAAAAGTAACTGGAAGCCGTTTCTTATTCTACCGTGGATTAGGTGCTCGTTTAGAACGTGCATTAATGAGCTTTATGATGGATTTACATGCAGAAGAGCATGGCTATGAAGAAATGCTACCACCTGTTATTGTTAATCGAGACAGCTTAACGGGTACAGGACAGCTGCCTAAGTTTGAGGAAGATGTATTTAAAGTAGATGATACAGACTACTTTATGATTCCAACAGCAGAAGTACCAGTTACGAATTTCTACCGTGATGAAATTCTTCCTATTGAAGCTTTACCACAGGGCTTTGCAGCATATAGTGCTTGCTTCCGCTCAGAAGCGGGCTCTGCAGGTCGCGATACACGTGGCTTAATTCGTCAGCACCAATTCAATAAAGTAGAATTAGTACGTTTTGTTAAACCTGAAGAATCTTACGAACAACTAGAATTATTAACTGGTCATGCTGAAAAAGTACTGCAATTACTAGGCTTACCTTACCGTAAATTAAAAATGTGTACTGCAGATTTAGGTTTCACAGCTGCGAAAAAATATGATTTAGAAGTTTGGATTCCGGCACAAAATATGTACCGCGAAATTTCTTCTTGCTCAAACTTTGAGGATTTCCAAGCGCGCCGTGCGAATATTCGTTTCCGCCGTGAGCCGAATGCAAAACCAGAATACGTGCACACATTAAATGGCTCAGGTCTTGCAATTGGTCGGACAGTGGCTGCTATCCTTGAAAACTATCAGCAAGCTGATGGAAGTGTAGTGATTCCAGAGGTATTAGTTCCTTATATGGGCGGAAAAACAGTGATTGCACCAAAATAAAAAGCCCACTGTGGTCACAAATCCGTAATTAAAAGTTTCAACTGATAGAAATGTAGTAATTCCACAGGTAAAAGCAAAGACAATACGATAAGCTATTTTAGTTAATCTGGTTTTAGATTTTCTAAAATAGCTTTTTTTTGCTTTTTTAGCGCTCAAATCTCTCATTATTTTAGAAAATTCGTTATAATGATTATAATTCATGGGGACAAGGGGGGAGAAAATTCATGGTTCTACATCAATTTACACAAGCATTACGAGAGTTTGATAATGTTTTAATTACCGATGAAAAAGGCTGCGCAATTTTTTATGATTTAGCAGATTTAAATATATTGTTAGAGATTGGCTTAACACCAGATGAATTTTTCCAAAAAACCGTGACTGATAGCTATCAAAATTTATCAACTGAAACAAGTACAATTTTTAAAGTACTGCAAACAGGAGAACCAATCATTTACTTTGAACAGGTTCTGACGACGTTAAATGGCTTTAGTTATACATCGCTTAGCTCAACCTATCCGATTATCGAAGATGGAGCAATTATTGGCGCTATTGAGTTTTCAAAGCATTTTTATGAAAGTAAACAAATAAAATATTTGGATCATTTCCTCGGACATAAATTATATCGAGATAACCATACAAATTACCGTTTAGAAGATTTAATTTCTGTTAATGCAGAAATGAAAGCTCTAACTGAGAAGGCTCGCCGTGGCGCAAAGAGAAATTCATCTATACTGATTACAGGTGAAACAGGTACAGGGAAGGATATTATAGCGCAAGGTATTCATAATGAAAGCGAGCGTTTTACAAAGCCGTATATTGTGCTCAATTGTTCCATATTGACAGAGGATACTATTTTTTCGCAGCTTTACGGTATTGAGGCTGAAGGGAAACAAGGAAAACTGCAGGAGGCTAATGGGGGTACCTTACTTATTGATCAGTTAAATATGCTGGATTTATCATTACAGGCAAAATTACTGCATGCGGTAGATTTGAAAACCCTGAATGGGGAGCCATTAGATATTAGATATATTACAACGGTCAATGAGGATTTAGATAAACTTTTAGCAGAAAAAAGATTACGTGAGGATTTATTTTATCGTCTGAACGTTATGCAAATAGATTTGCCACCGCTTCATATGCGCAAAGAAGATATACCTGCTATTCTTGATTTTTATATTCAATTTTATAATGAGCATACAGTTCAAAAAGATGTTCGTTATAGTGAAGAGGTACTTCAATTATTTTATGAATATCATTGGCCAGGAAATGTGCGCGAACTAAAAAATGCGCTAGAAACGGCCTATAACAACTTAATAGGACAAGAAATTTTACTGGAGCATATTCCAGAGCGCATTGTAAGGACGGTGCAGCAAAAAGCTCAGCCGTCCATGCCCAATATTCATTCAGGACATTTAAGGGATTTAACAGAAGCTTATGAACGCCTGATTATTGCTGAAAAATTACGTGAAACAGAAGGGCGCTTAGCAGAAACAGCCCGCCGTTTAGGTATCTCACGTCAGCTACTTAAATATAAATGTTTAAAATATGAGTTGTTGTAAAATTTTTTTTACAAAAAGGAGATAAAAATTTATCTCCTTTTTTCATTGCAGAAAGTTTTTTATTATTTAGATAAATCTTATGTGAGTTTTTATTATGTTTAAAGGGACACTGTATTGTTTGCCTGTAACATAAGTAATTTTAAAAACTTGCTATTAACATGCCAGTTCTCACTAACTTTTGCTCTACTACAGTCTAGTGGATTCGCTTGGATTACCATTCCATAGGCTTTTGAGTAGGTGCTTTATTACATATAGTAGTGAAAGCCGACGACCTAACGAAAACGACCATGGTGTTGAAGAAATAGGAGTTGAAAAATAATGAAAATCTTTCGCAATGCAAAAATTTATACTGCCAATTCCGAATGTCAATCTGCTACAGCAATGTTGATTGCTGATGGCAAGATTAAATGGCTTGGTTTAGAAGAAGATATGCCTTCATATGAAGGAGAAATTGTAGACTTACAAGGAAAAGTTATTATTCCAGGTATTATCGATGCGCATATGCACCCAATAATGTTGGCGGATGTACTTGAGCAAGTAGCTTGCCTACCACCACAAATTCTTTCTATCGAAGAAATGATTGTAGCTTTGCAAAATTACGATGCTAGGCAACGTGGCTGGATTTTAGGCTGGGGCTACGATGAAGGAAAGCTGGCTGAGAAACGTGCACCACTAAAGGAAGATTTAGATCGTGCATCAATAGAATTACCAGTTATCGTCATGCGTACATGTGGACATATTATTTCCGTTAATAGTAGAGCATTAGAAATTGCCGGTATTACAAAGGATACTCCTGATCCGCAAGGTGGACAAATTGACCGAGACCAAAACGGTGAGCCGACAGGTGTGCTTCGTGAAAATGCACGCAATTTAGTGCTACAACATTTACCATCTCCATCTGAGGATGAAATTGTAGCAAGACTCGTGAAACTATCTCATATTTTAGCTTCCTATGGCGTAACAAGTATTACAGAAATGATGGCAACGGTAAGTCCTCTTGATTATTTAAGCTTATATCGTAAGGCGCGTTCCAAAGGTTTGAAGCAACGTGTCGCTGTTAATTATGTATGGGATGATATACAAAAGCATGATTTATTAGTAGAAGAAAATATAGATCGCCAAGCAGGTGCGTATATAGGCGGAATTAAGTTATTTTCGGATGGTAGTGTATCGGGACGTACAGCGCTTGTCTCTGAGCCATTTTTAAATAGTACTGAAACAGGTATTGCCATGACGACAAAAGAGGAACTTTTAGCTGCGTCTATTGAAGCAAGGAAGCATGGTATTCAATTAGTCGTTCATGCAATGGGCGACAAAGCTATAGACTTAATTGTTGATACTTTCTATGAAGAAGAAGCATGGTTAACAGATGCGCCATCTGTCCGTATCGAACACGCTGCAATGCCGTCAGAGAGTGCCTTGAAGAAGGCAGCTGAATGGGGCATCGGCTTTGTGCCACAGCCAATCTTCTTATTTTGTGAAATTGAAAGCTACTTACAAAATCTCGGCCTAGAGAAAACGCAAACGTTATATGGTGTGCAAACATTTTTACAGCAAGGCATTGCTACAGCCTTATCATCAGATGCACCTGCGACATCTTGGGCAGAAGCATCCAATCCGTTCGTAACAATTCAGGCAGCTGTTACACGTACTGCATATGATGGTACAGATTTAGGTGCCGCAGAACGTATTTCAGTAGAAGAAGCATTACAGCTTTATACGGCGGATGCAAAAACGATGATACGTATGGAAAAGGTCGGTCAGTTGAAGGAAGGTTATGAAGCGAATTTCGTTGTATTGGCGGAAGACCTTCGTGAAATATCACAAGACCAGATTATGAATGTGAAGCCACTTGCTACTTATATTGAAGGTGAGTGTGTTTTTGAACAGTAATTTTTGCTAGCATGAAGCTATTATTTTGTTATGAAGATGTTGTCGCTGCTACGACACATTTCATATATATCGCCATCCCCATAATCATAGAAAAGAAAAAGGTACCTCACAAGTTTTGAGGTACCTTTTTCTTATTAGAGCAAAGGAACTTAACCTACTGTGATTCACAAGTTCCTGTGCTTTCAGCCATTTTACGTGCTTTTTTCTCCGCCTTTTTTCGTTCACGTAATACGCGGAAAAAGTCAGTTAAAATTTGACCACAGTCTTCAGCCAAAATACCTTCTGTAACATCACATTCATGGTTAAAACGGGCATCATTTAATAAATGATAGAGCGAATTGACACACCCTGCTTTTATATCTCTCGCACCATATACAACACGCGGCACTCGTGACTGTAAAATGGCACCTGCACACATGGGGCAAGGTTCCAATGTGACATAGAGTGTTGTTTGTTCAAGACGCCAACTACCTATTTTTTTACATGCCTCTTGAATAACCATTAATTCAGCATGCGTTGTTGCATTTTGGGTTGTTTCACGTAGATTATGTGCTTTAGCAATGACTTCTCCCTCGTATACAAGAACGGCTCCTATTGGCACCTCGCCAAGCAAGGCAGCTTTTTTAGCTTCTTCTAAGGCTTGGCCCATAAACATAAGGTCTGTTTCATAATTATCCACTAGTATCTCTCCTTATAAATAGTGTATCACGCGTATGGAGTTTTGTGTTTTGCTTTGAATTGACATTCCTAAAATAACCATATATATTTATATATGAACACATGCTCATATATAAATACAATATTGGGGGAACGGAAAATGGATGAACAAGTTAAACAGGTAGAAGTAAAAAGCGGAAAGGGACAGCACTTAGATGAAGAAACGCTATTTGTTGTCTCTCAAACGTTTAAAGCATTGAGTGATCCGACAAGAATACGCATTTTAAATTTATTATGTTCAGATGAGCACTCGGTCAACGATATCGCTGAAATATTAGACTTAAGTCAATCAACAGTATCCCATCAATTACGATTTTTAAAAAATTTAAGATTAGTGAAATTTAGGAGAGAAGGAACAAGCTTATACTATTCAAAAGATGATGATCACATCATGAATTTATTGAAGCAAGCAATTGAACACGCTACACACAACTAAAAGTTTCGTATTAATAAATTTTTGGAGGGGAAGACTATGGGGCATAATCACGATCACGGCCATGATCATACACATGGCGCAAATAAAAAGGTACTTTTGCTATCCTTTATAATTATTACGAGTTATATGGTTGTTGAAGCGATTGGTGGGGTTTTAACAAATAGTTTGGCGCTTTTATCCGATGCTGGACATATGCTAAGTGATTCAATTTCATTAGCGATAGCACTACTTGCTTTTATGTTCGGAGAAAAAGCAGCTAGCTTTAGCAAAACATATGGCTATAAAAGGTTCGAGATTTTAGCAGCAGTATTAAATGGCGTGACATTAATATTAATAGCATTATTTATTTTCTATGAAGCAATTGAGCGTTTCGCAAATCCTCCAGAAGTGGCAACGACAGGGATGCTAATTATTAGTGTAATTGGCCTTTTAATAAATATTTTAGTTGCTTGGATTATGATGCGCGGTGGCGATACGCAAGACAATTTAAATATGCGCGGAGCATTTTTACATGTATTGAGCGATATGCTTGGCTCTGTCGGTGCCATAATCGCTGCATTAGTTATTATGTTTTTCGGCTGGGGATGGGCTGATCCGCTCGCAAGTGTTATTGTGGCAGTATTGGTACTACGTAGTGGATATTTTGTAACAAAGGCCGCGATTCATGTTCTTATGGAAGGAACACCGTCAAATGTTGATGTACAGGAAATCATTCAAATAATCGAGCAAAATGAAGGTGTGCACAGTATCCATGACCTTCATATTTGGACGATTACTAGTGGCACAAATGCACTTTCCTGTCATGCAGTTGTCGATAGCCAACTAAGCATTGGGGAAAGTGAGCATATATTACGCGAAATTGAACATAATCTTGAACATAAGGGCATAAAGCATGTAACGATACAATTGGAAACGGTAACGAATCGTCATGATGAGTCAATATTATGTAATATAAAAAGTGAGCAAGCTCATCACGATCATGATTAAAAAAATTAGAAAAAATAAATTGCCTACTTTACATACCCTTCGTGGGTATAGTATGATTATAATCAATAGGAGGTGAAGCAGTTGGAGGACACAGTGAAAGATGATGCTTGTCATACAGAAGAAACTGCGTCGTGTCGAAAAAGTCACCACCCTGAGCGCGTAAAAAAGGATTTAACGACTCGTTTAAATCGAATCGAGGGTCAAATCCGAGGCATCAAGGGGATGATTGAAAAGGACGTTTACTGTGATGATGTTATAACGCAGTTGTCTGCCACGCAATCAGCTTTAAATAGTGTAGCAAAAATTTTATTAGAAGGTCATTTAAAAGGCTGTGTCGTAGATCGCCTATCTGAAGGTGATGAAGCGGTCCTAGATGAGTTAGTAGTGACCATTCAAAAATTAATGAAAAAATAATAATTTTTTAGGGTATATACTCTTATATAGCATTTTAATTTAATTTAAAGGAGAGGTATTTATGCAAAACGTAACATTAAACGTACAAGGAATGTCATGTGGACATTGTGTTAACTCAGTAGAAAAAAGTGTCGGTGCACTAGCTGGTGTAGAACAAGTAAAAGTAAATTTGGCTGATGGTTTGGTAGATGTGGCGTTTGACGACGCACAAGTATCGCTTGCGCAAATTAAAGAAACGATTGACGATCAAGGTTATGAGGTAGAATAAGATAAGTAGGGTGCTCAAAAAGCACTCTATTATTTTCAAATCTATATACCCCCAGTCGGTATATAAAGAGGAGGAAAGGTAATGAGTTCTGACTTCAAGGAAACGAATTTACAAATTACAGGTATGACTTGTGCAGCATGTGCTACTCGAATAGAAAAAGGATTAAAAAAAATGGAGGGTGTTGAGCAAGCAACTGTAAACTTAGCGCTTGAAAAATCCTCTATAAAATATGATCCAGCAAAATTGAGTGAAGCAGATTTTGAAAAAAAGATTGAAGCATTAGGTTATGGTGTGGTGAAACAAAAAACGGAACTAGATATTACAGGTATGACGTGCGCAGCCTGTGCCACGCGCATAGAAAAAGGTTTAAATAAACTGTCAGGTGTATCAACGGCTTCTGTAAACTTGGCTCTTGAAAAAGCAACAATCGAATTTAATCCAACAGAAGTTTCTGTATCTGACATTATCGGAAAGGTAGAGAAATTAGGATATGGTGCTCATCAGAAGGCGGATGAGCAAGCAACCGAAGATCATCGAGAAAAGGCTATAAAACAACAGCAACAAAAACTTATTTTCTCTGCCATTCTTTCGCTACCATTACTCTGGACGATGGTAGGCCATTTTTCCTTTACATCATTTTTATATGTCCCTGATTTTTTAATGAATCCTTGGGTGCAATTAGTGTTAGCTACACCGGTTCAATTTATTATTGGGAGACAATTTTACGTAGGGGCATACAAAGCACTACGTAATGGAAGTGCCAATATGGATGTTCTTGTCGTTATGGGGACCTCTGCGGCATATTTCTACAGTGTTTATCAAGCAATTGTCACAATCAATTCGCATCATGGGCCTCATCTATATTTTGAAACGAGTGCCGTTTTAATTACGTTAATATTATTAGGTAAATTATTCGAGGCAAAAGCTAAAGGTCGCTCATCGGAAGCTATTAAAAAGCTAATGGGCCTTCAAGCTAAATCCGCTATTGTTGTGCGCGACGGCGTAGAAAAAGAAGTACCGTTAGAGGAAGTTGTAATAGGTGACATTTTATTAGTGAAGCCGGGTGAGAAAATTCCAGTGGATGGTGCCGTATTAGAGGGCACAACGGCTGTTGACGAATCAATGCTAACTGGGGAAAGCCTTCCAGTAGATAAAAAGCAAGGCGATTTATTATACGGTTCAACAATTAATAAAAATGGTTTTGTGAAAATGTCTGCTACAAAAGTTGGCCGTGATACAGCGCTGGCACAAATTATAAAAGTCGTGGAAGATGCACAAGGCTCAAAAGCGCCTATTCAACGTTTAGCAGACCAAATTTCCGGCATTTTCGTACCAATTGTCGTTGGCATTGCTATTGTGACATTCCTTATTTGGATCCTATGGGTAAAACCAGGAGAATTTACACCGGCACTTGAAGTTTTAATTGCTGTGCTTGTAATTGCTTGTCCTTGTGCGCTTGGCTTAGCGACACCAACATCTATTATGGCAGGCTCTGGTCGGGCTGCTGAATTTGGTATTTTATTTAAAGGTGGCGAGCATTTAGAACAAACGCAACGCATTGATACAGTCGTTGTCGATAAAACAGGTACAGTTACACACGGAAAACCTGTGTTAACGGACGTCGTACTAGCAGCCAATCAAGAGGAAGCACATGTTCTTTCATTAATTGGCGCAGCGGAGAAACAATCGGAGCATCCGTTAGCACAAGCAATTGTTCAAGGAATTGAGGATAAAGGTATCGAGCTTGGCGATGTTCAATTTTTTGAGGCAATTCCAGGCTATGGTGTGCAAGCAACGGTTTCCGGTCAAGGTGTTGTAATTGGAACACGTAAATTAATGCAGCAATACGATATTAATATTGAGCATATATTGCCCACAATGGAGCATTTCGAAGAGAGTGGTAAAACTGCAATGTTGGCTGCTATTAATGGTCAATATGCTGGTCTCGTTGCTGTAGCAGATACGGTAAAAGATACTTCCAAAGAAGCTATTCATCGTTTACAGGAAATGGGTATTACTGTCATTATGATGACGGGCGATAACAAACGGACTGCACAGGCAATTGGAGATGAGGTTGGTGTGAATCATGTTATCGCGGAAGTACTCCCAGAAGGAAAAGCCGATGAAGTGAAAAAACTTCAAGCTGCCGGCAAAAATGTAGCGATGGTAGGGGATGGTATAAATGATGCACCTGCATTAGCAACAGCACATATTGGGATGGCTATTGGTACAGGTACAGACGTTGCAATGGAGGCTGCTGATATTACGTTAATACGTGGGGATTTAAATAGCATTGCGGAAGCAATCATTATGAGTCGTAAAACAATGCGCAATATTAAACAAAATCTATTTTGGGCATTTGCTTATAATACATTAGGTATACCTATCGCAGCAATGGGTCTACTTGCACCATGGGTAGCAGGCGCAGCTATGGCATTCAGCTCAGTATCTGTTGTACTAAATGCCTTGCGTTTACAACGAGTGAAATTATAGTGCCAGGCACTCAAACAATTCTCAAACAATTTTCCAAGTAAAAGTCCACCAAGACTCCTGCTTAGAACGCACGCAAGTACCGTAAGATGAAACAAATTGTGCGCCACGACGTTGTGGCTTACAGCGTGCTCGCGGAAAGTGCTGTGGACTTTTACCATTAGAAAGAATGTAAGACGCAACAAAGTGAGTAAATTACGAGCGGAAGTTTATCGTATACCTGAGGAAAGCGCCCACTGTAGTGGCAATCTACGGCAGTATTTGTCTAGAGTCTGAACCCACTTCGGTGGGTCTTTTTTTATTGGATTATCTATCAAGTGTACATATTATAAAATGTTAAAAATTGAGAATCATGTTGATTCTGTTTTTCATTTTCTCACTATGATACAATGAAAAGCACTGATTCATTTTTAGTTTTATACAATATAGCCTTAAAATAAGGGCATAATTGACTCATAGAATTCTAAACATAAAGGAGGAACTTCTGGTGACGGTTCCATTTGTTGCGGTAGAAGGTCCGATTGGTGTAGGCAAAACTTCTTTGGCAAAAGAGGTATCAGCGACATTTAATTACCATCTATTAAAGGAAATAGTAGACGAAAATCCGTTTTTAAATAAGTTTTATGAAGATATTGAGGAATGGAGCTTCCAAACGGAAATGTTCTTCCTATGTAATCGCTATAAGCAATTAACAGATATCAAAAAATTGCGGTTAGCACAAAATACAGCAGTTGTATCGGACTATCATATTTTTAAAAATTTAATTTTTGCGAAGCGTACGTTGGCACCTGCCGAGTATGAAAAGTATGAAGAAATCTATCAAATTTTAACGAAAGATATGCCTGTGCCAAATGTAGTTGTTTATTTATATGCTAGCGTAGATACGTTAATGCAACGTATTGCCAAACGAGGGCGTGAATTTGAGAAAATGATTTCCCGTGAATACATGGAGCAACTGGTAGCAGATTATCATACCTTTACTGAACATTTTGAGCAGTTGCATCCCGAAATTCCCGTTATTCGATTTAACGGAGATCAACTCGATTTTGTAAAAAACCCGCAAGATTTACAATATGTTTTAAAAATAATTGAAGATACGTTACAACAAAGGAGCTTGCAACAATGAATTTGAGAGAGAAATATGATATTCCCCCACAAACTGTCATTACAATTGCTGGGACTGTAGGTGTAGGAAAGTCAACGATGACAAAGGCGCTAGCAGAAGCATTAAATTTCCGTACATCATTTGAAAAAGTAGACACAAATCCATATTTAGATAAATTTTATGATGACTTTGAAAAATGGAGCTTCCACTTACAAGTATATTTCCTAGCTGAACGTTTTAAAGAGCAAAAGCGTATTTTCGAATATGGTGGTGGCTTTGTGCAAGATCGCTCTATTTATGAAGATACAGGGATTTTTGCAAAAATGCACTTTGATAAAGGGACAATGAGTCCAATAGATTACGAAACATATCGTAATTTATTTGATGCCATGGTGATGACACCTTATTTCCCACATCCAGACTTAGTAGTTTATTTAGAGGGACCGATTGATGATGTAATTGGTCGTATTCAAGAACGTGGTCGTGAGATGGAGCAGCAAACACCAAATGATTATTGGATTGAAATGCATGAGCGCTACGAAGATTGGATCAATAATTTTAATTCATGTCCTGTACTACGTTTAGATATTAATGATTATGATTTAATGAAAAATCCGGACGCAATTGAATCAATTGTGAGCCGTATCAGTCATATGCTAAAACAAACAAGTCATTTAAGAAAATAGAAGAAGTACGATGCAATCGTAATATCTTTAAAGTAAGGAAATCCATGCGTTCTGGTCGAAAGCGAAGCGACAGGCACAAACAAGTCATTTACGAAAATAGGAGTAATTTTTGTAATATCTTTAAAGTAAGGAAATCCATGCGTTCTGGCCGAAAGCGAAGCGACAGGCACAAACAAGTCATTTACGAAAATAGGAGTAATTTTTGTAATATCTTTAAAGTAAGGAAATCCATGCGTTCTGGTCGAAAGCGAAGCGACGGGCACAAACAAGTCATTTACGAAAATAGGAGTAATTTTTGTAATATCTTTAAAGTAAGGAAATCCATGCGTTCTGGCCGAAAGCGAAGCGACAGGCATA
>NZ_JBIWBS010000011.1:20984-31501 GCF_044761135.1 Lysinibacillus sp. NPDC097868
GCATAAAACAAGTCATGACTTGTTCTTAAAGTAAAAATTGTAAAGCTAAATAAAAAATAAAAAGACCAAAAGACGTGAGACAATACGAAGCCTATTGTTATCACGTCTTTTGTAATAGGAGGAATGAGTATGAAAATCGCGGTATATTGTGGTTCAGGATTAGGCGTTAATCCCATCTATGCTGAAAAAGCAACTGAATTAGGAACGGTTTTAGCGCAAAATGGCCATGGTGTTGTATATGGAGGCTCTAAAATAGGGTTAATGGGGAAAGTTGCAGACGCTACATTATCAGCAGGTGGAGAAGTTATTGGCGTAATGCCGACCCATTTACAAAAACAAGAAGTCGTTCATGCTTCATTAACTGAAATTCATTTCGTAGAGTCAATGCATGTACGAAAGGCAAAAATGGTGGATTTAGCCGATGCCTTTATTGCGTTGCCGGGTGGTGGCGGTACATTGGATGAATATTTTGAGGTATTTACATGGGCCCAGATTGGATTGCATGGAAAGCCAGTTATTTTATTTAATGTAAATGGGTTTTATGATGCACTGCTACAGCATTTTAATCGAATGTTAGAGGAGGGCTTTATCCGCGCAGAACACAAAGCATTAATTCGTGTAGCCACAACAGCAGAAGAGGTTTTAGCATTGATAGAATAAGAAAATAGTATGATTATAGTACCAATAAAGAAAATTTATAGTATTTTTAATATGTATTTAGTTATATTATAATATATAACAATGTAATATTTTGCAAAATAAAGTACAGGATGACTCGCAATAGTAAATTGGGCTTATGGAGGTGGATTGAATGAAAAAGAATGATACACAAGTCACAGATGGTTTAGTCGTTCAAGCAATAGAACGCAATATAGCTATTATCCGTTTTGATATGAATCGTAAAGTGGCTTATGTAAATGAACTGTTTGCTAAAACAATGGGCTATTCAGTAGAGCAAATGATAGGAAAAGACCATAGAGAATTTTGTTTTCCTAAATTTTTAAAAAGCCCTGACTATGAAAAATTTTGGCGCAACCTTGCAGCAGGTAATAGCTATCAGGATAAAATTGAGAGAATGGATGCACTAGGCAATAGTGTTTGGCTCGAGGCGACCTACATGCCTGTATTTGAGAATAACTCAAGGAGAGTCATTGGCGTATCAAAAATCGCAACGAATGTTACTAATCGTCAAAAAACGATAGTCAATGTAGCAGATCAGTTGAAGCAAATGTCCACCGAGCTTTATAGTCGTTCAGAGGCAGGCATCAAAAATAGTGAAAGTTTACTTGAAACTATTCAACAAGTATCGAAGGAATCTTCAGAGAATGTAAAAAATCTTGTCCAATTACAAAATCAGGCGGAATCTATTAAAGGTATTGTAAAAACCATTCAAGGTATTGCATCTCAAACAAACTTACTCGCTTTAAATGCAGCAATTGAAGCAGCAAGAGCTGGTGAGTATGGAAGAGGTTTTGATGTTGTAGCGAAAGAGGTTAGGAAACTTTCAGTAAGAGTTGAGCAATCCATTTCAGAAGTAAAAGAAAATGTAGAAGGAATCGTTCGTGAAATCGAGCAAGTTACGGAAAGCATTACACGAATTTCTGAAGAAGTTGAAAAGTCCAATGGGCAAATAAATGTAACGACAAGTGATTTCGCTGAAATTGCCTCTGCTGCAGAGGCATTAGATGAACGTTCAAAACAATTTATTGAGATAATTTAAAACAAGCGTGCGGCAAGTGGCAATTATGCCAACAATGCCTCAGGCTTTTTTATTTCTAATAAAAGTGGTTAGGTAGGTAGGATACCGAGGAATAAGCCATTTTATAAGTGGAATCATCTATTTTCATCAATGAATAATTCCATAAGTTTCCTAAATGTATTGAAATAATAGCTGCTTTTTATTTACAATAATTGTGGAAGGGCTTCATAAATCATAATAGGGGTGTTGTGCATGACAAAGGTGGAAGTAAGTTTTAAACATTTACCAACTACAGCAATTTCAGATGCAACCGGGGGCCATACAAATTTACGTAGTAATATTAAAGCGTTAGCGGATCATTTTAAAATAGCAGGGCGAGCTGTTACTGTACGTTTACCAGACGGGGAAAATGGAGCTGTACTTGAAGCAATTAGAGCTGCTCATGAAGGCGATATTTTAGTTATCGATGCAAAGGGGAATACAAATCGAGCTGTTGCAGGGGATTTTGTTATGTCTTTAGCAAAGGGTATTGGTGTACAGGGCTTTGTAGTAGATGGTGTTATTCGTGATATTGCTGCGATTCGAGAGCTGGATTTCCCTGTATTTGCTCTTGGAACTACTGTTGCTGCTGGCAATAAAAATGGTGGTGGTAAAGTCAATGTGCCAATTGCTATTGGCGGTGTAACAGTGCAGCCTGGTGATTATATTATAGGAGATGTCGATGGCGTCATTGTTGTCCCACAGGAGGATGCGGAGCGCATTGTAGCGGCCGCTGAGCTTAAAGTAGAAAAAGACGAAGTGCGCGTACAAGAAGCACATGCAAATGGCAAAGAGTCTATTATTGCTTATTTAGATAAAGTACTAGGAAAGTAAAAAAATCCTCACGATGCATTAGTCCATCCATCGTGAGGATTTTTTCTGGTATTAAGCTAAATTTTCATTGTTTTTAAAGTAGTTTTTCATTTTTTCTTTATCGAAGCGGCCTTCCCATTTCGCCATTACTAATGACGCTAAAGAGTTACCGATTACGTTTACTACTGTACGTCCCATATCAAGAATACGGTCGATACCTGCAATGAATGCTAAGCCTTCGATTGGAATACCAACAGTACCTAAAGTTGCAAGTAATACTACGAATGATACGCCTGGTACACCTGCAATCCCTTTAGATGTAACCATTAATACTAGCATTAACGTAATTTGTTCCCCAATGCTTAAATGAATACCATACATTTGGGCAATGAATAATGCAGCGATCGCTTGATACAATGTTGAACCATCCAAGTTAAAGGAATAACCTGTAGGAATAACAAAGGAAACAATATCTTTCGGTGCACCTAGTTTCTCCATTTTCAGCATTACGCGTGGTAATACGGCTTCCGAACTAGCAGTGGAGAACGCTAAAATTAATTCGTCTTTTAATACTCTAATCAAGTAGAAAATGTTGACTCCTGCAAATTTTGCTACAAGGCCAAGTACGATGAAGATGAAGAATATCATCGTTGCATAAACAAGTATTGCAAGCTTACCAAGTGGGATGAGGGAAGCAAACCCATATTTGGAAACGGTTACACCGATTAAACCAAATACTCCAATTGGAGCGAATTTCATTACAAGGTTAGTTACCCAGAACATCGCGTCTGCTACACCTTGGAAGAAGTCTAAAACTGGTTTTCCTCGTTCTCCAATTGCAGCTACCCCTAAACCAAAAATAACAGAGAAGAAAATGATAGCAAGCATATTGCCTTCAGCCATTGATTGAATAATATTTGTTGGTACAATGCCTACAATAATATCGAATGGTCCTTCATGCTGTACTTCTTCAGTTGTTGTAACGTATTTCGAAATATCCCCTTGCGAAAGTTCGTTCATATTTATGCCAGCACCTGGGTGAAACAGGTTTGCTGAAAGTAATCCAACAACAATCGCTACTGTTGTAATAATTTCAAAGTAAATAAGCGTTTTTCCGCCTAATCTTCCGAGCTGTTTAATGTCTCCAGTTCCAGCAACACCAACAATTAAAGTCGAAATGATAATAGGTACCACAATCATCTTAATTAGATGTAGAAAAATATCTCCTAGTGGTTGTAAATATGTCTCAATTTTGGGGTTACCATAAAAGATACCACCAACAATAATCCCTAAAATTAAACCGATTAGAATCTGAGCGGCTAAACTGAGTTTAAATTTCTTTTTCAAAATCTTAATTCCTCCCCTATATTAAAATTTTTAGGACATGCCTTACTTTAATAATACGGAGGACTTATAAAATCCGACAAAATCCGAGAAAATTAATTTACTTTTGTTAAAATGTCTGAATATAACACCTGTATAAACTTCTTGATATTGACCTTTGCTTTGCGATTTCCGTGGTCTTCAATCTGTGTCATGAGCTGACGAATCTCTTTAAAGTCAAAGTATCGAGGTGCATAATATTCAAATTCTGAGTTTGTATAATCGACTACCCCTAAATTGGCGAGATTAATCATAGCTGCTAAAATTGTTCGACGCACCCGCTGTTCAATGGCTTTGCTCTCTTTTAAAATTTCATCTGGAGTGGCCTTCGTAACAGCTGCTATTTCTTCATAGAGCTCTTTTAAAGGAGGAAGTGGTGCAATCTTATGTTGATGTGCTAGCAATGTTTCAATAATCGCTATAATATCCTCGCTGCCAATCTCACCGACAATACCCATATCATTTAAAATAGATTGGATATGATCTCGAGATGTGGCCTTATTGTTTATCTGCTCACTTAGATCGATGTTAGTCAGCGATTGCCGAATAACTAAAAGAGAGTTTTTTAGGCGAAATTGTTCTGTAGTTTTACGTAAAACATTTTCAACTTCAATACGGTTAATCGGTTTATGGATAAAGAAGTCAATACCTTGTTCATACGCCTCGCCAACCATTTCTTTATTTACAACCTGAGAAATCATAATAAACTGTCCTTCAAATCGATTTTGAAGAAGATGCTCCACTGTAGCTATACCATCAAGCTTAGGCATTAGTAAATCGATTAGCACAAACTCTGGCTGTGTCATTAATATTTGAGGAATGGCGTCCACTCCATTACGTGCTTCGCCGATGACTGTACCTAAACCACTATCTTCAATAATTTGTTTTAGCATCACGCGACTTGCACGATCATCATCTACAATAAAATACCTCATTTAAGTCTCTCCCGTTTGAATAGTTTGCGTAGGAATTTTAATTTTAAACACTGTTTTAAAGTTATTTGATTCAACTGAAATGGAGCCGTTTAATTTAGAAATTAATTCAGCAACATGTGAAAGTCCAATTCCTGTAGCTGCTACACCTTCGACATTATATTTTGTCGTATAGCCAGGTTCAAAAATAATAGAAAGATCACTTTCGGAGATTCCTTTTCCATCATCACTTACTGTTATTACAGTATCAACCTCTTGTTGCTGAATATCAATAGATATGACACCTTGTCCTTCTATTGCTTCAATGGCATTGGCAGTTAAATTGTTTAAAAGTGCTAGAAGGGCGATATGCTCATTCGTTAGAAAATCGGTCTTTAAAGTAATGTTAAATTGAATATCTTTACCGAGTAATTCACTGTATTTACTATTACCGTCTTCTATATAATGTAATAATTCTGATAATCTTAGCGAGCCAAAGCTCTTATCGCCGACAATTTTAGATATACCTGCATAAATACGTTGGGAATCTTTTTTAACCTCATGAATTTCCTGGGCAATATGAAGTGCCTGTATACTTTCTGAGCGATTGCCCTGAGCTTTTAATTGGCGATATAAATCAAATCCATTAGCGGTAATTGCTTCAATATGATTCATAGATTTCTTTAAATAAAGTGTCTCTACATATAAGTCTGAACCAATAGTAAGTATTTCTTGTACGCGCTTTTTTTGCTCAGCAATTAAAATAGAGCTATAAATACCGACAACAAAAAAGCTTCGCAACAAAGCAACTGCTAATAGGATGAGTAAGTCATGAATGAATAAAATTGTATACGATTGTACAAAGAAACGTAGCAACTGTTCCGCTAAATTGCTAATAACCTCACTTAGCGCTACAAGTAATCCTAACTTAAGTGGCTTTTCACGATATTGATGGATATTTAAAAATTGCAGACATATTGCAAATAATAAATAAAATGTAGCTGCAGGTAAATGAATATAAATACCTTCTAATATTGATATGTTTTGTGTATAGAAACTAATAGCCGCACGTAAAGCAGTAGTTACAATGCTTGTTGCGATGCCAGCAAAAATAATAGGTGTTGGTTTAATCAGTGTGCATAAAAAGAAAATTATAGTTCCTAATCCAAAACGAAAAGAAGTATTAGCGAATGGGATAATTTTAATTTCACTACCAAGAGCAGTTAATATGGCAATTAATAAAATCCATATGAGGGAAGTGCGAGATAAAAAAAACTTCGAGTACATATTTAAAATCCTCCCTAAATTATTAGTAGAGCAAAATAGCTAATAAAAAAATACCACAACCTAAAAGGAAGTGGTATTTAATAAGTATGACATACAATTTTGAGCAAAAAAAAACGGCTACATTATGTAGTCGGTATTTTAAAAAATGGAGGAGGTAGAGGGATTCGAACCCCCGCGCGGTGTTACCCGCCTGTCGGTTTTCAAGACCGATCCCTTCAGCCAGACTTGGGTATACCTCCATGTTATATTGCTGTGCTGTCTTATCGACAAGAACTAATTTATCATGTTTTAATTTCCCCGTCAACATCTTTTTTAAAAAAATAATGTTTGTTTATAATACTTATACTATTTCATAAGAGCGAACTTAAATAATTTGTGCAATTCGTTGCAATTTATGAAAACTGAAAGTATACTAGTTATTGCCGTGCTAGGTGGGAAGGTAGCGGTGTCCTGTAACTCGCAATCCGCTCTAGCGAGACTGAATTCCTTTTTCGAGGCTGTCCGTATTGTTTGGTCTGCCTTTTGCACGTAGTGTTGACGATTGGGTCCTGCGCAATGGATACCCATGAACCATGTCAGGTCCGGAAGGAAGCAGCATTAAGTGGCCTTATTCATGTGCCGCGGGGTTGCCTAATCTGAGCTAACGACAAGAGTAACGCTTATGTGCGGCTGTCGAAGAAAGGTGCACGGCATTAAATTGCCAATTCGAACGCATTCGTCTACTGTAGGCGAATGCGTTTTTTTTATATTCTAAAAAAGGCCACTGTTTTATAAACAAGGTAGCCGATGCTATAATGGTTTTATTAATATTTAAAAAGAAGAGGAGAGGAAATCATTGACGTATCAAGCATTTTACCGTGTGTATAGACCACAATCATTCCGAGAAATGTCAGGTCAAGCACATGTCAAAAGAACGCTGCAAAATGCTCTCCTAGCGAATAAAACAACTCATGCATATTTGTTTTCAGGACCTCGTGGAACCGGGAAAACAAGTACAGCCAAAATTTTTGCCAAGGCTTTAAACTGTGAGCATGCTCCAGCAAGCGAACCGTGTAATGAGTGTGCGACTTGTTTAAGTATTACAGATGGTTCACATCCGGATGTTATTGAATTTGATGCGGCTTCTAATTCACGTGTGGAAGAAATACGTGACATTATTGAAAAAGTACGTTTTGCACCTGCAAGTAGCAGGTTTAAAGTGTATATCATTGATGAAGTGCATATGCTGTCTACAAGTGCCTTCAATGCGCTTTTAAAAACGTTAGAAGAACCACCACCACACGCGGTATTTATTTTAGCAACAACAGAACCTCATAAATTACCAGCAACGATTATTTCACGTTGCCAACGATTTGATTTCAAACGACTTTCAACCAACGATATTATTGAGCGTATGAAGGTTGTATTAGAAGACATTGAGCTGCCGTTTGAAGAACAAGGACTTAAAGTAATTGCACAATCAGCTGCTGGCGGTATGCGTGATGCATTAAGTTTGCTAGATCAAGTTGTATCCTTCAGTGGTGAGATGCTGAAACTTGAAGATGCGCTTTTAGTTACTGGCTCTATTAGCCAAGATGTTTTCTATGATTTAGCAGAAGCTTTAAAGGTGAAAGATGTAGCACAAATGCTTGCGCTTTTAGAACAGCTAATTGCAGATGGGAAAGATCCATTGCGTTTGTCAGAAGATTTAATTACATTTTTCCGCGATTTACTTCTTTTGCAAACGAGTGAGAATTTAGCTGAACTGTTAGAGCTAGTATCACCGGAAGAGCGTGTGTTTGCGTTGGCGCATGATTTTGCTCCGGATATGCTCTATGGATACATTGATATATTAGCGAAAACACAACAAGAAATGCGTTTCTCTCATCATACAAAAATTTATTTGGAAACAGCATTGCTGAAAATGACTCAGTTTTCAGGTGGCGTAGTAAATCACAACGTTACGTCAAGTGAAGCGACAATGAGTCCAGAGCTTGCACAAAAAATAGTGGCACTTGAACAAATGGTGCAACAATTGTCAGCGCAATTACAAAGTGGGGCACCATCACAATCTGTTCAAGCTGCAAAAGAACAACGTCCTCGCGCAAAAAGTCCAAACGGCTACAAAGCACCTACTGGTCGTATTCAAGAAGTGCTTAAAGATGCGACAAAGCAAGATGTGCAGCGTTTAAAAGCTGTATGGGCGCAAGCGTTAAATCAATTGCAAAAGTCACAATCAGCACTTTTAGCAGAAGCTGAACCTGTTGCGGCATCTTCGAGTGCTTTTGTGTTAAAATTCAAGTATGATATTCATTGTCAAATGGTTGCTGATAATCAAATGCTAAAAGCACAATTTACACAATTAATTGCAGGTCAAACGGGCACGATGTATGAAATGCTTTGTGCACCTGAAGAAACCTGGTTAAAGTTGCGTGAAGAGTTCATTCGTGATCACGGTTTACAACAAAAGAAAGAACAGCTAGTTAATGATGATCCGAATGTTGAATTATTAGAACCACCACCGGCAGAAATGCTAGAAGAACCATTTATCGATGATGCACAACCACTTGCATCACAAGATCCACTTGTGACGGAAGCGGAAAAGCTATTTGGTAAGGATTTTATTGAAATTGTTGAAGACTGATTACTTAGGAGGAATAGGTTATGCGTGGAATGGGAAATATGCAAGGCATGATGAAGAAAATGCAAAAAATGCAAAAAGAAATGATGGAAGCTCAAGAAGCTTTAAATGTAGAACAATTTGAAGGTGTTGCTGGCGGCGGTATGGTCAAAGTAACAGTTACAGGTCAACGCGAAGTTGTAGAAGTGAATCTTGATACTTCAGTAGTAGATCCTGACGATATCGAAATGCTACAGGATTTAATTGTTGTTGCAACGAATGAAGCACTTAAAAAAGTGGAAGAAAAAACAAATGCAACAATGGGTAAATTCACACAAGGCATGAACCTTCCATTCTAGGAGGTAACAATATGTATTACCCAGAACCAATATCTAAATTAATCGATAGTTTTATGAAATTGCCAGGTATCGGGCCAAAAACCGCGGCCCGTCTGGCGTTTTTTGTGTTAACAATGAAAGAGGATGATGTTCTATCCTTTTCTAAAGCTTTAATAGAGGCAAAGCGTAATTTAAGCTATTGCTCTGTTTGTGGCAATATTACCGATATAGACCCATGTCATATTTGTACGGATAAACAACGTGATGCTTCAGTAATTTGTGTTGTCCAAGATACTAAAGATGTTATTGCAATGGAGAAAATGCGTGATTACCATGGTAAGTACCATGTGCTACAAGGAGCTATTTCGCCGATGGATGGTATCGGTCCAGAGGATATTAATGTAGCCTCGCTTTTAGTTCGACTACAAGATGAAACTGTACAGGAGCTTATTTTAGCAACGAATTCTACTATTGAAGGTGAAGCGACAGCTATGTATATTTCTCGTCTTGTCAAACCATCAGGTATCCGTACAACTCGTATCGCGCATGGATTACCTGTAGGTGGAGATTTAGAATATGCTGATGAAGTAACGTTATCGAAGGCAATGGAAGGCCGTCGAGAGTTATGAGTGAGGGATTGAGATGTTCTTCCGCAATAAAGGAAAGCTAAAAAAAGAATTTGATGAAAAGCTTGTGAATCTCATTAAAGAAACAAAAGAAGATTTACAGCAAGCGAAAGTGATTGAAGAATTATTAAATGATTATGATTTAGAGATTATTGCTCAACGGAAAGCTGCTGAAAGTATACATTTCTATTTATTTAAAGAAGCTAGAATTCGGCGAGTGTTAATTAAATAGTAGTCGAGAGTTATAGAAGCGACATGGGAATCATAAACTTACATAATTATTATCGAAGGAGGCAATTGGATGCCGTGGATCGTAATTGTAAGTGTTTGTGTGCCTGTAGCGCTTCTTTTTCTTTATATAGTAGGAAGGCATGTTAAATTAGGAAAAGTATTAGAAGGGATATCTGTTTTTTGGTTCCGATTTGCATTTGCGTTTTTATTATTATTCATTATCCATTTAGGTGTTGGATATGGCGGTTATAATGTCCCTATTAACCTGTTTTCAGTATTCACAATTGCAATATTAGGAATTCCAGGTGTGCTAGGAATCACTTTTTTAATATTTTTCTTATAAAAGACTTGCAAACTGTAAATGTTGTGATATAGTAATAAGAGTCGTTAAGATAACAACTGAAACAACTTATATAAAACAAAAAACAATTAAAATAAATTGTTGACATCGATTTGAAAAGATGGTATTATATAAGAGTTGCTGAAATACGGAGCGACAAAATGAACCTTGAAAACTGAACAAGCAAAACGTAATCAATATAGTTTTTATTAGCTAACATATGTTAGTGAACGAAACAAAATTTTGGACAT
>NZ_JBIWBS010000012.1:0-8795 GCF_044761135.1 Lysinibacillus sp. NPDC097868
TCTAAAGCTGGTATTCCTGTGACTTTCTATGTTCCAGGTAACAACGATGCAGTATATCCAACAATTACTGGTGAAGCATATACAGATGAGAATGGTGTAGCTACTTACACTTACACTCGTTATGCAGCTGGTACTGATACAGTAACAGCTTACGCTACAGGTGATCGTTCTAAATTCTCAACAGGTCATGTATTCTGGGGTGTTGATACAATCCTTACTATTGAAGAAGTAACTACTGGTTCTTCAATTAACAATGGAGCTAACAAAACTTACAAGGTTACTTATAAAAACCCAACAACTGGTAAACCAGAAGCAAACAAAACATTCAATGTTTCATTCCTTGAAAACATCAATGTTACTGCTGATAAATTAGCAAACGCAACTGTTAATGGTTTCGAAGTTAAACAATTAAGTAATGGTACAATTTTAGAGGCTGCACAAATTACAACTGACTCTAAAGGTGAAGCTACATTCACAGTTTCAGGTTCTAACGCTACAGTTACTCCTGTAGTATATGAAACAAACACGACTGCAAATGAATCAAATAAACTTTACAAAGCATCAGCTTTACAAACAACTGCTGCTAAAACAACATTCTCTGCAGTTCAAGCTGAATACTCTATTGAAGTAACTCGCGATGGTGGCGAAGTTGCTGCAATTGGTCAATCTAATGGCCGTAAGTATAAAGTTGTTGTAAAAGACAAAAATGGTAATGTAGCGAAGAATGAAACAGTAAACGTTGCATTTAATGAAGACCTAGATCGTGTAATTAGTACAAATACTAAAGCACAATTTGTTGAAGTATTATCAGATGGAACTCAAAAATTCTATCCTGCAAATGGATCAGGTAACACTGATAAACAAATTTCTGTTAAAACTGACTCTAAAGGTGAAGCATCATTTGTTATTGGTAGTACAACGCCAAACGATTATGCAACTCCAATAGCTTGGATTGATATTAATAATGCAAGTGCTAAACGTGGATCTCTAGATGAGGGCGAACCGAAAACTGTTGCTGCTATTTCACATTTCCAAGCTGAATACTTAGACGGAGCAAAACTAGTATCTTTAGATGGTACTAAAGAAACTTCTGATTTTGCTGGTAATAAAACTGCAAAATTCTCAGCTAAATTAACTAACCAAAGTGGTAAAGAATACTCTACTAATAATGTAAGTAAAGTTACTTACACTGTATTTAATACTGGTGATAATGATATTTATGTAACTGAGGACAATGGCAATGTTGTAGAAGTAGCACCAAATCGTAGTGTTACAACAACATTTGATAGCCCAGGAACAGACCTATTAGTAGACTCAAAAGGTAAAACTTCAGCTGTTAAAGTATTAGCAACTGGTGTAGCAAAATACACTGAGAATGGTGTGGTTAAAGATTTTGCATTTACTGCTAAAGAAGCAACTGCAAAATTCACTGCTACAAATGAAGTAACAAATCCATATACTGGTGCTGTTAAGTCTTACAATACAGACAAGAAAACTATTACATTCGATAAAAAGGATGCAATTAAATACGCTGGCGTATCAGGTAAAACTTACAAATACTATGGCCTTGGTAGTACTCCAATTGCAGATGCAGATGCTTTCATCGCAACATTAAGTAGCCAAGGTAATAATAACCAAGTTACTGTAACTTATAAAGAAGAAGATGGTGTTGTATCATTCTACATTATTAGTGTTGTAACTGGCGGTATTGGACATCCAACAGCTGATACTACTCCAGCTAATGGTGTAACGGGTACGATTGCATTTACAAATACTTCATTCAATGCAAATTCGAACCAAACAATTACAGTTAAAGATGCAGATTTAAATGTTAATGCTACTGTAGCTGAAACTACAACTGTTACAATTACAGATACTGCAAACACTTCATTTAACATTACTTTAACTGAAACTACTGTTAACAGTGGGGAATTCGCTGGAACTCTAACTTCAGCTCAATTAGCTTTATTAAAAGATGGCGTAATTACAGCTACTTATAACGATGCTAAAAACGCTAACAATGTAGCAGCTACTGCTACTGCTACTGCAACATTAAATACTACAGTTGGTGCTGTAAACTTTGGTGCAAAGGCAACTACTGAATATTCAGAAGGTGCTGGTACAGCAGCTAAAGTTGAAGGTGCAACTGTAAATCAAGCAATTGGTGCTGGTAATCTTGTATTAGTAGTAGATGGTGTTCAATTTACAACTGCTGTTACTGCGATTAATCCGGGTACTTCAGCTGCAGCTAGTGCAGCAGCGGTAGTTGCTCAAATTAATGCGGCAGCTAAAGCTGTAGGATTTGCAAACGATGTTGCAACAGTTGATACTGACAAAATCGTTCTTACAAGCCCAACAAAAGGTACAGCTTCATCTGTAGAAGTTAAAGATTTAGATACAACTACTGGATTAGGTTTAACTGTAGCACCTGAAGTAAAAGGTACTACTGGTACAGCTGTAGCAGCTCAATGGAAGTTCACAGTAACTACTACTCCTGCTAAAGATGAAACTATCACAGTTAAAGTTGGAACAAAAGAAGCTTCTCACAAAGTTCTTACAACTGACACATTAGCTACTATTGTAACTGCTTTAGATAATGCAATTGGTGCTGACTATACTATCGCACTTGTTGCTGGTTCTAATGTAGTAACTGTTACACAAGCTAATGCAGCTCCAACTACTGCTGAATTATCAGTTAGTATTACAAAATAATTTTTATAAATTGATATTTATTCAATTGATTTAATTTAAGGCTTTGTGGAGAGGTGTACTTCTCCACAAAGCCTTTTTAAATTTATAGATAATTAAATATATCGAAGTGCAATTTCTTTATAAGCTGTGCAGGGGGCGAAAACCATTTAGCTATAGACAACAAAAAAACTCCAATCGTACAATAAAATCAGGTCTAGTCAACCGACTTTGTACGAAAGGAGTTTAAATGAATAGTAAAAGTTTAGCACATACAACATGGAATTGTAAGTATCATATTGTCTTCGTACCGAAATATAGAAGACAAGAAATTTATCGTCAAATTAAAGCGGAAATAGGAAGGATACTACGGCAGTTATGTGAAAGAAAAGGTGTAGAAATTGTAGAAGCAGTAGCATGTCCGGATCATATCTACATGTTTGTGAAAATTCCTCCGAAACTAAGCGTTTCCGCTTTCATGGGGTATTTAAAAGGGAAAAGTAGCGTAATGATTTTCGACCGACATGTTAATATAAAGTACCAATTGGGAAATCGCCAATTTTGGTGTCGAGGATATTTAGTGGATACCGTCTCTCGAAATCAAAAAGTGATTCATAAGTATATCAAAAGACAATTACAAGAAGATATACGCTATGATCAAATGTCAATGAATGATATCATTGATCCTTTTAATTGTGAATAAATCAGAATAAAGAATACGGTTGGAGGACCTTTGAGAATGTCTTTAGACATGTGGTAGTAAGCAGCGTTTCACGCGTACAGAAACCCACCAGTTTTACTGGTGGGTTTTTAAGCTATTGAATCGTTATATTTATTTTTATATTTGAATAAATATTCGCCGTGTTATTATTCATTTCAACTTTTTCATAGCTGATCTCAAATCATCTACTTTCAAATGTTGATAACGTGCAGTTGAACGGGAATCGGTATGACCTAATAAAGTAGCGATATAATGTTGGTCAACACCAAGTAGTGTTAAATGTGTTGCTGTACAGTGACGGATAACATGTGGAGTTAAACGTTTTGTAATATTGCATTGTGACCCGATTTTTTTCAATTTGATACGAATTTCTACGCCGCTTATTGGCATGTTCCGGCTTACGGGAGATGGGAATAAATAATCCGAACCGTTATCTTTTGTATTGTGTAAATAATCTTTCAATATTTGTTGTAGTTTTGGATGTAGTGGTAAATGAAGATCTCTTCCACCTTTAATCCGTGGGAAGTATATTTTATTATTTTTTATATCTACATTTTCCTTTAACAACGTTCGAGCAGCTGTTATTCTTGAACCCGTATAATATAGCAAGCTGATTAATACATGGTAAAACTCAGAGTATTCTTTGGCTGTAGACAATACTAATGCCATTTCATCTATATCTAATATTTCGGGTAAAGGGACGTAAACATTTCGAGTAGAGATGCCGATTGTTGGGTCGACTTTAAAGTCCAACTCGATAACAAGATACTTGAAAAATGCTTTTAAACCGTAAAAATACCGATTAATAGAGTTAGGTTTATAATCTTGGTTACCTAAAAAATCGAGATATTCTAAGATGTCATCTTTCGATATTTCTTCTGTTAAGATTTGACCATCATATAATTGGTAAATAAATGATGAGAATTTTTTTATATCATTTTCATAGCCAATAATGGTTTCTTCTGAATAGTACTTTCTTTTTAGATGTTGAAGAAACTTTTTTAAGTATTTAGGTAAATCAAAGTCTGAATAGAAAATCAAAGAGATATCAGCTCCTTAGCTAATGTTTTCTTGTATGTTTTGCATTGCATTATGCTTATCGTAATTATGAACAAACCAATTTAGTTTTGCATCACAATAGTTTAACTCGAAAGAAAGTAGCTCTTTTGTTACTAAATATTGATGTTGTTGTCGATAGGACATATTGGGACTTAACCATAGTATATTTAATATTTTCTGTGGTTCACTAATGTGCTGTAAATTTTCCTCAGTCTGATAGGAGATGGAACAATCACCTAACCAATTTTCAAAAAGTGTTCGTTGTTTTCTATCGCAATATAATAGCTGAATATGCAGTACACTGTGCTCTACAACTAATTGAAAATATAATTGCTCACTCGATAAGGCAATATAGCCCTTGTAGTTTTTTACTTCTGTCAGCGGTTCCTCACATTCAGAAAACCAATCATTTTTTATTTTCGTAATGTATTTTTTTATATCTGCAATATTGTATGGCGTTAGAAGATTATAAAGTGTCTGTTGTATTTGCTCCTTAAAGTCCTCAATAATGGAAGATCGGAAATCCTCATTTAATTTCATTAATAAACTATTTAATTCCATCATCTCATCTGTTAATGTAAGAGGATTTTCTATTTGGGTAGGGTATTCTAGTTGTAATTGTAATTCAGCTAATTCTGCATATGACACTTGAAAAAAATCCGCATACTTTTTCAATACTTTTTCAGATGCATTTCTTGAACCATTTTCGATAAAACCTACATAACTATGCGAAATTCCTAATAAATCAGCTAACCCAGCAATCGTTAAGTGATGCTTATGGCGGAGCCTTTTTAAGCGATTTCCTAGCGCAATGGCTTGTCCTTGTTTTGTCTCCATTATTTCACTTCTTTCCCTTCGAATTAAAATTATCTTCCCTTTGTTACAACTTCTATAAAAAATGAATGTTGTAACTATGCAATATATTGCGAGAGAACAGAAGATAAATGGATTTTTTAAATATGCACTTTATTGGATAATTTCAATAAAAAAGATTTATATAACTCGTTTGAGATTTGTAGTTAAAAAACCCCATGAATTGCTGAAAACAAGTCATGGGGTTATAGATATACTTATGTCACAATCTAAATAGCATATTATCTAGATTCCCAAATAGATTAATCTAGAGTAATAAAACACTTAAGAAAATTTCTAAGTCATCAAAAAACTCTTGAGTTAACTTTTTATTCTGCTCTAGCTCAGTATTTATTTCAAGTAAGCTGTTTAAAAACCATTCTATATCATAAATATCTTCTTCTATTTCCTTAACTAGCGCTTTTAATTGCTGTTCTCGCTGTTGATTAGTCAGTTTAAGTTCTTCAAAAAACAACATGTGTATTTCTTCAAATTCTTTTTTTAATTTTCCTAATTGCGATTCTAACTTATTTTTATCCTGCTCAGATGCTACAGCAATTGTCTTATCACCAATTTTAACAGTGTATTTCTCAGGAGTTTCTGACGATTCTTTTTTCCCATCTACTGTAATCTCATCTAATTTTTTATCGATCTGTTCTTTGATTATTGATGCATCTACAGAATGGTGAAATTCTCGTAACTTTACTATTCCATCTTTAGGCGTAGTATCAATAAAAGTGAAACGTACATCACCCTTTTTAACGATGTCTACTGTAGATTGGAATTCACCTGTGTTATCACCTGTTTCAACGAATTTTAATTGAAGATTGTCATCTCCGTATTTTCCGGCTACAGTAAATGTTTCTGCTTTGCTGGAATCTTTATTTAAATCAGCATCTTTAATAGAAATAGTTAATTTGTTCTCATTTAACGTTGAAGAAATTACTGTATCTTCTTTCCCTTTAGTAACTAAAGTTACATTATCTTGATTAACTTTAGTTTGTAAACTATGTGTTAGAAGGGATTTATATGATGAACCTTCAGTTAATGATAATTGAGTTACATCCGTATCAACAATAGCTAAAGAATCAGAAGTACCTTCTAAGGCTAACATTTTTTTACCACTACCAGAGATTCTGATGTTATCGTTTAGTGTTCCTTCATTTACAAATCTAGCATTATTATCAGTGATTATAATATCACCAGAGATTGAACCGGTATTAATAAATGAATTACCTGCTACATCGATAATGTTTACACCACCAGTAATTGTAGCTGCGTTATTAATATGTGCATTTGGCGTATTTACAGTTAATCCTCCTGCAATAGTACCTGATAAATTGATTGTGATTGCCTTATCAGTCTTAATTGTTAAACCATTAGCAATGTCTAAAGTGAAAGTTGTTTGTCCATTAGCAAGTGCTTGGTCAAATGCAGCTTGCGATTTAATAGGAATTACACCCTTACCATTGTCGTTATTATTTAAAATATATTTGCCATCAAATGTTAAGTTAGCTGTTACTTCGTCACCATCAGTTAAAGCAGTTTCGAATCTAGTGTAATCTACAAGTGTGCCCGAAATTTGGTATTGCGCCACATTAGCTTGACTGTAAGAATACGTATAAGCAGCATTTGTAGAAGCATTTTGAATAACAAATGACTTTGTATCTTTATTGATAGATATCACATTACCAGTAGCTACTACTGCAGTTCCAGGAGGAATTACTGCTGTACCAGGAGGAACTACTATACCAGGAGGAACTACTCTATCAGTAACACTTACGATTGCGAAAGTAACAACATCATCTTTAAATTCATATGTTGCGCGTACTGATTTACCAGTAGCAGCATACTCTTCTAATAGAGAGATGAAAGCATCAGCGCTAGAAATTATAGTGCTACCCATACTGTAGTATTTATAAGTTTTACCAGATTCACCAGCATAAGCTACAGCTTTAGTTTTACCAACAAATTTGATTTCTTTATCTTTTTTGTTGATGCTTGCTAGGTCAAGTACACCTGTGTAAGGGTTTGTAATTTCTCCAGCGTTTGTGAATGTTGCAGTTGCTTCTTTAGCAGTGAATGCAAATTCTTTGTTACCGCTAATTTCTTTAGCTACACCAGTAGCAAGGACTTTTACAGAAGTAGAAAGATTATTTTCAGAAGTAACTTTAATATCACCAGATTTAGAAACTAGTGTATGCACGCGGTTTGGCGCGATTGTTACACCATCAACTACTACATTTTCTGCGCCAGTATTGTAAATAGTGTAAGATACATTTTCAGTTTTGTAACCTGAAGCGTTAACTACTTTACCACTTTGGTTTGTAAGTTGTACTTTGAATGTAGCTGTTTGGTTACCTTCAAATTTATCAGTTTCGTTATCACCATTATAAGATACTAATTTAGAACCTTCTAAGTATGCAGCTTGGAAGTATGAAATTGGTGCCACTGCTGAAGGTTCACCTTTGTCTAAGTTTGCATCTTTACCAGTGTGGTTATTGATGTCAATCCAAGCGATTGGTGTAGCGTAAGTGTTTATGCTGCCAAGGTCAGTTCCGATAATGAAGCTAGCTTCACCTTTAGAGTTTGTTTTAACAGTAATTTTTCTGTCATTTTCAAAGCCGACTTGTTTACCTTTTTCTACTTTTACGAATTTTGCAGAAGTAACTGTAGAAATTACTCCGTCGATATCTTCGTTAAATGCAACGTTAACTGTTTCGTTCGCAGCTAATTTACCATCTTTATCTTTCACTACTAGTTTATATTTACGTCCGTTTTCATGACCAGTAGCTGCAACTTCGCCACCATCACGAGTTAATTCAAGTGTGTAAGCAGCTTGAATAGCGCCGAATGTTACTTTCGCAGCAGAAGCTTGTAATGTATCTGCAGTGTATTTTTGAGTATATCCAGTTGTAGTAACTGTACCATTTGCATTAGTAGTTGTAACTGGAGTTGCTTCAAATACTACTGGCGTTACTTCAGCGTTTGAACCTGTAACTGTGAATGTAGCTTCACCTTTAGAATCAGTTGTGATTTGTGCAGCTCTTGTGTTGCTATCGCTAGTTTGAACTACAGCAAGACCATTAACTGTAACGTTTTGTAATTTATCAACATTTACGTCAATGTTTTCTTTCACTGATACGTTAAGTACTTTACCTGATACTGGTTTACCAGTATCAGGGTGTTTATAAGTAACTTTGTAAACTTTGTTCGCGCCATTGTTAATAGTAGAACCTTCAGTTACTTCAGTAATAGTTAATGTAGTATCAACAGCCCAGAATACATAACCAGTTGAGAATTTAGAACGGTCACCGTTAGCGTATACAGTTACAGTATCGTTAGTTGCAGCATAACGAGTGTAAGTATAAGAAGCGATACCTTCGTCGTTCGTTACAGCTTCAACTGTTACTGGAGTTTTAACACCATTAGCAGAACCTGGGATGAAGAATGTTACAGGAATACCAGCTTTAGT
>NZ_JBIWBS010000013.1:0-5633 GCF_044761135.1 Lysinibacillus sp. NPDC097868
CTCCTTCTCCGCCATTGGCCCCTTGGTCAAGCGGTTAAGACACCGCCCTTTCACGGCGGTAACACGGGTTCGAATCCCGTAGGGGTCATACTAAAGCACAGTCGATGTAATTGTTTACATCGACTGTGCTTTTTTTAATAGAAGAAATACGAAAAATCGTCTACCGCTAAATCGGTAGACGATTTTTTTTCTTACGCACGTGACAGCATTCTGTCAAGAGAGCTACGAGCTTCTTTTGCCGTTGACGTATCCACTTGAATACGGTTATGTGGCATGCCCTGATCAATGCTTTCAAGTGACCACAGTAAATGTGGAAGGTCAATGCGATTCATTGTAAGACAAGGGCAAAAGTTTTCGTTTAAAGAAATAATGTGTTTATCGGGATGTTGTTGAATAATGCGGTTTACTAGATTCATTTCTGTTCCAATTGCCCACGCTGATCCGCTTGGAGCATTATTAATAGTATCAAGGATATATTTTGTAGAGCCTGCATCATCTGCAGCAGCTACGACTTCACGGCTACATTCAGGATGTACGATAATACGCATATTTGGATTTGATTGACGAACCATTGCAGTATGTTGCACTGTAAATCCTTCATGGACCGAGCAGTGCCCTTTCCACAATATTACTTGAATATTATCTGGCGATTGATCTGTTTCAAGCGTATTCGTATGTGGATTCCATACGGCCATATTTTCGAGTGGCACACCTAAATCGAACGCTGTATTTCTTCCTAAATGCTGATCTGGTAAAAATAAAATACGTTGTTTTTGTGAAAATGCCCATTTTACCATTTCTTTTGCATTGGAGGAGGTTACACAAGCGCCACCGTGACGTCCAGTAAATGCTTTAATTGCAGCAGTAGAATTAACATATGTTAACGGCAAAATTGTATTGCCGAAAAGTTGCTGTAGAATAGGCCATGCTTGTTCTGTTTGATAAATATCTGCCATGTCAGCCATCGAACACCCTGCACGCATATCAGGTAAATAGACATGTTGCTTCTCAGTAGTGAGCATATCGGCTGTCTCTGCCATAAAATGCACACCACAAAAAACGATATGCTCAGCTTCTTTATTGGCAGCTGATACTTGAGCAAGCTGTAAGGAATCCCCTGTAGCATCAGCAAATTGTATTACTTCATCTTTTTGATAGTGATGTCCAGGTATAAAGAGTTTCTTACCTAGCTTTTTTTTAATAGCTCGAATACGAGATTCCATTTCTTCTGTTGATAATGTTCGATAATGCTCAGGAAGTAGGGAGGTTTGTTGTAGTAAACTAGTGATGGACAAGTGTATGCTCTCCTTTCATTTGTACAAGTGCGCTAATATCAAAAGCTTTTACGGAATGAGTTAATGCACCTAATGAAATCCATTGAATACCTGACTTTGCATAAGCATTGAGGTTTTCTAATGTAATTCCACCAGAAGCTTCAGTAGCGATATGTGCTGGTACAATTTGAAGCCAAGCACGTATTTCTTCAGGTGTACGATTATCGAACATAATAATGTCCGCCCCAGCTAATATAGCTTCTTCTAATTGTGCTTTCGTTTCAATCTCCACTTCAATTTTTACAGTGTGCCCAATTTTCTTGCGAGCAGTTTGTACGGCTTCTTTAATACTTCCTGCAAAAGCAATATGATTATCCTTGAGCATAATAGCATCGTATAAGCCACTTCGGTGATTATAGGCACCTCCTACTCGTACAGCGTATTTATCGAGCATACGTAATCCAGGAATTGTTTTGCGTGTATCGCAAATTTTCGCAGAGGTTCCTACTGTTTCACGAACTGCTAAATTGGCTGCAGTGGCGATAGCAGACATGCGTTGAATAAGATTTAAAATCACTCGCTCACCTAATAATAATTTTTGTAGAGGTCCTTTAATAACAGCAAGAACATCTCCGTAATTCACGGCATCACCATCATTTTTATGCATAGTTATATGCATGGAAGGATCGAGTATCCGAAATCCATGTTCGATAATAGGTGTTCCACAAAAAATGCCACTGTCTTTTGCATAAAAGGAAAAAGAACCTATTTGGTCAAATGAAAAGATAAGCTCGCCTGATAAATCCCCATCTCCTATATCTTCATTAAAAAATTGCTTGAGCATTTCCTCGAGTTTGATGATATTCATATAATGAATTCCTCACTTTCATTTGTCCTTGTTGAAAAATAATCCAGCGCTGTGCCCACTTAGCTTCATTGTTAGGCTTATCATTCCGAATGTGAGCACCACGAGTTTCTGTTCGTGTGATGGCAGCATGTACCATCAATGATGCAACAATATGCATCATGTAAAGTTCAAGTTGTTGTTGATTTAAGTTCATTACATTAACTTGACGTAGATTTTGTAACGAAGGTAGCTGTTCTATCAAAAGCTGCATATCCAAAGGGTCTCGGACGATGCCTAATGAGTGCATCATTGTTTGTTGTAAGTTTTCCTTTGTTAATAAAGCAGGCATGGATTGGTGGTAATTAGCAATAGCAAGCGTGAAATTAGTTTGTTTACAACCAGTTTGTATAATAAATTGAGCCATTTTTTGACCGAATGTTATGCCTTCAAGTAATGAATTGCTAGCTAAACGGTTTGCACCATGAACCCCTGTACAGGCAACCTCACCAACTGCATAGAGATTAGAAATCGATGTTCTTCCCGTATCATCAGCAATCACACCTCCCATTAAAAAATGGCTGCCTGGAGCTACAGGAATTAGGCCGTTTTGTAAATTAATACCGTTATCCATGCAAAGTTTTGTAATAGTAGGGAATTTATCATCAAATTCATGAATGCTTGAAATATCAATAAACGTTTCTTGCCCCGATGTGCGTTCAGTATATAACTTGTGTGCAGTAATATGACGTGGTGCTAAATCGAGCAATGGATGCACACCTGCCATAATTGGCTGACGTTCTGCATTAACAAAAATTCCCCCAGCACCCCGAACAGCTTCAGAAATCAATCCTTTCGCCTCGCCATTACACCATAATAGACTTGGATGAAATTGCATAAATTCCATATCACTGATGGCAGCACCAGCACGATATGCTAATGCAATACCGTCTCCAGTATTCGTGGCATAGTTAGAAGTGCTTGAGTAGAGAGCACCCGCACCACCAGAAGCAAGAATGACGTGATGAGCAAAATAACGTTTTATTCCTGTTTCGCTTTTTGTCAGTACACCAATACATGCACCATCCGTGTTCAATAACAATTCAAAGGCCATCTCATTGCTAATAATGCGAACGTTTGGAGAGAGGTGCTGAAGCAAGTAATCAATCAGCACTTGACCAGTCCTATCACCACCGGCATGTAAAATGCGATGATGGCTATGTGCTCCTTCTAAGCCAAGGGCAGGTTCGCCATTTTCTTGTCGATCAATTGGTAATCCATCTAATAGCAGTTGCTGGATAATCGTCATTCCATCTTTGATAAGTACATCAACAAATTTGTTTTCATGATGGTATTCACCAGCAGACAGTGTATCAGTGATATGAAACTTTATATGATCTTCTGGACTAGTAACAGCAGCTATTCCTCCTTGTGCACGATAAGAGCTACTTATTTTAACAGAGGATTTGGTAACAATCTGTACTTGAAAATACTGTCCGAGTAGTCGTGCAGCTTGAAGAGACGCAATGCCGCTACCAATAATGAGTATGTCTGTCTTTACATCCATAACTATACCTTCTTTACAGTTGTCTTGACACATATCTTTACATAAAATAAAAAGGAAAACAAGACTTGATGACTAGAAAGGGAGAATAAGATGATTTATATGGATTATGCAGCAACCTCTCCAATGTCGAGTAATGCACTTCAGGCTTATTGTGATGTTGCAAAACGGTATTATGGAAATAGTGCGAGCTTACACGATTTAGGAGGACAAGCAAATTATTTTGTTGAGCAGGCAAGGGCTATAGTAGCAAGGACTCTCGGTGTAGAATGTGATGGGATAATTTTTACGGGGAGCGGAACAGAGGGAAATTTACTATCAATTTTGTCACTAGCTTTAGCTTCAAAAAAAGGCAAGCATATTATTTCATCACAGGCTGAACATACATCCGTTCACGCAGCATTAAATACACTTGAAAAAATGGGGTTTACTATCACAAAATTACCTTTACAGCTTGATGGATGTATTGATGTAGAACAAGTTCGTGAGGCGTTAAGGGAAGATACAGCATTAATAACGATTCAACATGTAAATTCCGAAATAGGTTCCATCCAACCTGTAGAAGAAATTGCCGCAATAGCAAATAATGAAAATATATTGTTCCATGTAGATTGTGTGCAATCCTATTGTAAACTAGCAACAAATTCATTTAGTGTATACGTAGATGCGATGACGATTTCAGCCCATAAAATAGGAGGACCAAAAGGGTGTGGGGCTGTTTTTATAAATCCGAAAATTCGAGTTCCAGCATTAACGCCTGGTGTAACGCATGAACGAGGTTTACGTGGGGGAACATTAGATACACCTGCCATAGTTGCATTTGCGACAGCCATTGAAAATTATCAATACGAGCGTCAACATTATAATTTGCTGCGCCAATATTTACGAAAAAATTTACCTTCAGCTTGTCAATTGATTGAATGTGACAATCAACTACCTAATATATGTGGCTTGATAATGGAAAAAGTAGAAGGGCAATATGTATTGTTAAAGTTAAACGAGGCAGGTATTTGTATTTCAACTGGTAGTGCCTGTGATATACACAGTGAATCAGGTACGAAAGCAATTTTATCAATGGGCTATACGATGGAGGAGGCACGTCAATTTTTTAGAATATCCTTTGGACCAACAACAACATTCGAAGAAATTGATCAATTACTTGCTGCTCTTACTAATGTTTTGTGAAATACTAAACGAGAAAATATAAATGGTAGGGAATTATTTTATTAAAAAGCTTTAGATTTTCACTCACAGTCGCCACTTTTAGCGAAAATCAAAGCTTTTCTTAAAGTATGATAAACGAAATACATTGAAAGGTAGGAGAATGAATTTGGAAGGTGTTAATAATAGAAATAGATGTTCATAAAGGGATGCTAGATTGTAACATAGTAATGTGAACTTTACGTAATACCTACAGAAAGCTAACATCTGCATTTTTAATTGTTACGAAGTAGTTTTAACTACGAGATTAATGGGGAAACTGTAATGAGGCAAGTTCGAGATGTGCTCTTGAATTGTTTAGCGCTAGACTGTTGTCAAAAGGATAGTAGTTGTGTTTAGTAGTATAAATATATTCTTAGTTTTCTTTATACTATTTGTTAATAAGCTAAACTTTTTAATTTTTATGTAATAAAATGTTTTCTTTTGAAAAAACAATTGCTATAATGATTAGCAGAGCGATTATTTCTCTCACATAACAAAAATATCTTCAAAAAGTAGTAATTTCTTTTTTTTATAAAAAAGGGTTGCATTATGTTGATAAACGTTATACAATAATTCTTGTCTTGAAGGACAGGTAAACAACTTCAAAACGAAATACATAGGGGTTTCAAGATACGTTATAAATTGGAAACCAAAAATAGTCTAGTGATGATGGCAAAGAGGTCACACCCGTTCCCATACCGAACACGGAAGTTAAGCTCTTTAGCGCCGATGGTAGTTGGGGGCTTCC
>NZ_JBIWBS010000014.1:1338-2904 GCF_044761135.1 Lysinibacillus sp. NPDC097868
GAACGGTTAAGTTATTAAGGGCGCACGGCGAATGCCTTGGCACTAGGAGCCGAAGAAGGACGGCACTAACACCGATATGCTTCGGGGAGCTGTAAGTGAGCTTTGATCCGGAGATTTCCGAATGGGGGAACCCACTACGTTTAATCGCGTAGTATCTTGACGTGAATACATAGCGTCTTGAAGGCAGACCCAGGGAACTGAAACATCTAAGTACCTGGAGGAAGAGAAAGAAAAATCGATTCCCTGAGTAGCGGCGAGCGAAACGGGAAGAGCCCAAACCAAGAGGCTTGCCTCTTGGGGTTGTAGGACACTCTATACGGAGTTACAAAGGAATGAGTTAGATGAAGCGACTTGGAAAGGTCCGCCAGAGCAGGTAAAAGCCCTGTAGTCGAAAGTTCGTTCCCTCCAGAGTGGATCCTGAGTACGGCGGAACACGTGAAATTCCGTCGGAATCCGGGAGGACCATCTCCCAAGGCTAAATACTACCTAGTGACCGATAGTGAACCAGTACCGTGAGGGAAAGGTGAAAAGCACCCCGGAAGGGGAGTGAAAGAGATCCTGAAACCGTGTGCCTACAAGTAGTTAGAGCCCGTTAATGGGTGATAGCGTGCCTTTTGTAGAATGAACCGGCGAGTTACGATTACGTGCGAGGTTAAGCTTTAGAAGGCGGAGCCGCAGCGAAAGCGAGTCTGAATAGGGCGAATTAGTACGTGGTCGTAGACCCGAAACCAGGTGATCTACCCATGTCCAGGGTGAAGGTGAGGTAACACTTACTGGAGGCCCGAACCCACGCACGTTGAAAAGTGCGGGGATGAGGTGTGGGTAGCGGAGAAATTCCAATCGAACTTGGAGATAGCTGGTTCTCTCCGAAATAGCTTTAGGGCTAGCCTCGTGATGAGAATACTGGAGGTAGAGCACTGTTTGGACTAGGGGGCCATCCCGGTTTACCGAATTCAGACAAACTCCGAATGCCAGATATTTATACACGGGAGTCAGACTGCGAGTGATAAGATCCGTAGTCAAAAGGGAAACAGCCCAGACCACCAGCTAAGGTCCCAAAGTAATCGTTAAGTGGAAAAGGATGTGGCGTTGCACAGACAACCAGGATGTTGGCTTAGAAGCAGCCATCATTTAAAGAGTGCGTAATAGCTCACTGGTCGAGTGACGCTGCGCCGAAAATGTATCGGGGCTAAACGATTCACCGAAGCTGTGGATTGACATCTACGATGTCAGTGGTAGGAGAGCGTTCTAAGTGCGTTGAAGTCAGACCGGAAGGACTGGTGGAGCGCTTAGAAGTGAGAATGCCGGTATGAGTAGCGAAAGACGGGTGAGAATCCCGTCCACCGTATGACTAAGGTTTCCTGAGGAAGGCTCGTCCGCTCAGGGTTAGTCGGGACCTAAGCCGAGGCCGATAGGCGTAGGCGATGGACAACAGGTTGATATTCCTGTACCACCTCCTCACCGTTTGAGAAATGGGGGGACGCAGTAGGATAGGGTAAGCGCGCCGTTGGTTGTGCGCGTCCAAGCAGTAAGGCGTGTGTGTAGGCAAATCCGCACACTGTACGT
>NZ_JBIWBS010000015.1:0-2219 GCF_044761135.1 Lysinibacillus sp. NPDC097868
TTGATGTCCAAAATTTCGTTTCGTTCACTAACATATGTTAGTTAGTAAAAACTATATTGATTACGTTTTGCTTGTTCAGTTTTCAAGGTTCATTTTGTTAACTGTTTTGTAAGAGTTAACTTTTATATAATAACATGTTTTTGAAATAATGTCAAACATTTATTTTGTTTTTATATTTCGTAGTTACATGTTGTAACAGCAACTTTTATATAATAACATCTAGTTGATAAGTCGTCAATAGGTTTTATCATTTTTTTAAAGTTTTATATCCTAAACCTAGGCCATGTCTTTAAGAATTGAATAGTTCGATTCCTACCTATCTCTAGTAATGTTTCCTTTGTCTCCTCATTTAAATCAAATTGTGTAGCGCTATAATCATCTACTGGAATAAAAACAATATCTCTTTCGTGTCTTCTTGAAATATACCTTTCATCATGTGCACCTTTCATAGTTGCAAATAACGCTTCAAATAAATTCAAACCATTCTTTATCACTTGAGGACATTGTTCTTCACTACTTCTACTTAGTTTGAGACCAAGTACTGGTCGCTTTTTGCGTCCTTCTTTATCATCAAAGATCCATAGAGGAAAATTACTTAATACACCACCATCAACAATGACCGATTCACCTTTTCCTGTTTTTAATGTAACCGGTTCAAAGAAAAATGGAATACCACAGCTCATACGCAATGCACTAGCAACAGAAAAATTACTGGCATCGATTTGATACTTGTGTAAATCATCCGGTAAAACAATAATTCTACCATTTGATAAATCCGACGCTACTAATTTCAATGAACCTTCGGGTATATCCGCAAAAGTATAAACTCCCTTATCCGCTAATTTTTGAAAAAACCATTTTTCTAATGCTTTCCCTTTATACAAACCTAAATGGTTGTAGACATTAATCCATTTCATAAATGGCAATGGCAGAAATGTTTTCCGAGGGTCTAATAATGAAGGTACATCCAACTCTTCAAGCATACATTCAATTTCTTTTCCACTATAACCAGCAGCAATAAAAGCTGCTAAAATAGCTCCAGCACTTGTTCCTGCAACTCGTTTAAAGTGGAAATTTTCAGCTTCTAATACTTGATAGGCTCCAACTAATGCAAAGCCTTTCAAACCCCCACCAGAAAAAACACCATCAATCCACAAAATTCCCTCTCCTTTTTCAAGTAATAGTTACATTATAGGAAACTAGCAAAAAGATTAGAACTTAAAAAAGCGAAATTTGTCGATTTAGTAATGCATTATAATACTCAACTCTTATAACAACTTGTGTGCCTAAATTGATTTCATCGTTTAGCAAATATTTTATTAAACTGCGTTATTTAACAATAAAAAAATTTTAGCCTATCGAACCTTCTTACTTATAGTTTAAGAATAGAGGTAACACAGTTCCTTAGTTTCCAACTGTGTAAATTGGCTAAAAGTCCATTTCCCCATCAATTAAATAGTACTTCTTTGTTTTAAACATCCTTCATACATATTCATATAAAGGCACTAGCAATTCTGTTATGTAAAACACTCCCTTATAAAAAAATAATCTTAGCTGAAAAGGCAGTAATGACAAAGGATAAATCCCTTTAATTACTACCTTTATTTTTAACAACTGAAAATGGTTACAAAAATCTTACCGAATAAATTTACTATTCATCGTATAGATCATTAATTATTAAACCGCTCAAAATAATAAATCTTATAGAAATGCCAATTCTTATATTGATCAAGTCATTAATATATGGAATTTCTCTTAGATATGTATAAACATATATATAAGCATCTAAAAAAACTCATAAGTGTTTACACCATCGTTTTGAAAAGATTTAGTATTACCACTTTTCCATCTGACGTAAATAAGCATCATTTACAAACTCTTCATCCTCATTGTCTTTTCAATAATAAATGATAGATTGTTGTCGCCTAGAGAATCTATACTTACAGATTTCAGATCTCAAGTCTCTTACATTTAACTTTTTCTAAATCTATGCGGTGGTCGTATTTATTTGAATACCCCTAACGGGCTTCTAGCATCTATATTTCGCACTTCCTTCAATCATACTCAAGTCATCTTTATTAGATTTTTATTTTTATATAAAACAAAAAAACAGCCAACAATTGTTGACTGCTTTGTGTGCCTAGCGACGTCCTACTCTCACAGGGGGAAGCCCCCAACTACCATCGGCGCTAAAGAGCTTAACTTCCGTGTTCGGTATG